>NZ_JFHD01000115.1 GCF_000698575.1 Caballeronia zhejiangensis | reverse complement strand
GCCGACCTTCTCGTAGTCGATGATCTTTTGCGCCGTCCGCTCGGTCGGCCATGGCTTTCGCTTGCCGTCGACGTTGCGACGCGCTGCGTGGTGGGCTTCTACGTCGGCATGGATCGCCCAGGCGCAGCGACCGTTGCCTTGTTGCTCACACGAGTTGTGCTGCCCAAAGCGGAATGGCTCGAGAAGCTCGGCGTTCAGGCTGAATGGCCAATGCATGGCGTGCCCCGCGTGCTGCACCTGGACAATGCCGCGGAGTTCAAAAGTCGAGCGTTACTTGCGGGATGCGCCGAGTATGGCATCGAGCTCATGTACCGGCCAGTTGGACGCCCGCACTTCGGTGGTCATATCGAGAGACTTAACCGCACTTTGATGGAACGTGTCCACGGTCTACCAGGCAGCACAGGATCCTCGCCGAAAGGCCGAAAAGCGCGCGCACCAGAAAAACAGGCTGCCTTGACTTTGCACGAATTCGAGCAATGGCTCGCGCTTGAAATAGCCCAGCGCTATCATCACAGCGCCCACCGCGGGCTGCTGGGCGCCACGCCCGCAAGCACGTGGACGAGCCTG
>NZ_JFHD01000114.1 GCF_000698575.1 Caballeronia zhejiangensis | reverse complement strand
AATGGCCACGCGGTGCGCAAGAACCTTGCGACTCGCCCAATCGACTACCGCCGTCAAATAGACGAAGCCACGCGCCATGGGAATGTATGTCGTGTCGAGCGCGAACACCTGATTGGCGCGCTCGATCTTCATGCCGCGCAGCAGATACGGCCAAACCTTGTGCTGTGAGTTGCGTCGACTTGTGTTCGGCTTGCAGTAAAGCGCTTCCACACCCATACGCTTCATGAGCGTGCGCACACGGCGGCGGCCAACCTCAAAGCCATCTCGCCGCAGCAGGCGCGCCAGCATCCGCGCTCCGGCGAACGGAAACTCCAGATGCAGTTCGTCTATGCGGCGCATCAACCGATGGCCGGATTCGCTCACCGGCTGCCGCTGGTAATACGCGCTCGACCTTGCAATGCCCACCAACCGGACTTGCTGCGAAACCGGCAACGCATGGCCACGGTCAATCATCGCTTTGCGCTCAGCAATCCCGCCTTGTTGAGCGCGCCGCTTAAAAAATCGTTTTCCAGAGAAAGCTGGCCGATCTTGGCGTGCAAAGTCTTCACATCAACCGGTGGCTCGTTCGATACCACGCCCGCCGTCCCAAACACGTCGGCTGCACGCTCCTGCAACTG
>NZ_JFHD01000113.1 GCF_000698575.1 Caballeronia zhejiangensis | reverse complement strand
AAGCTGCTTTCTTTGGTTACTTGTATATTGAATCTGGCGTCCGGAAGCTGATCTCTCCCGTTCGCTCGAAGCGGTAGCCCGTTTGTGTTACATGGGCTCACAGCCCGAAAGAAAGCTGGTGGCGCCGCTTCTCCTTACCGCTTTGAACCCGGACAGTTGACTGAGCCTCGAGCTCGTATCTTTGCAAGTATGGGTGCTGTGGTGAACCAAATCCAATCCTCTTCCGTCTCGCCTTTGTTCGTTGGCATCGATGTCAGCGGCTCCTTTCTCGACATCGCCTTCCACGAATCCTCCGAACTCTTTCGCCTGGCCAATTCTCCCGATGGCTTCGCGCAGCTGATCCACCGACTGCTGCCGCTCAACCCACAACTCATCGTGCTCGAAGCCACCGGCAAGCTCGAACGCGCCGTCCTCGAAGCCCTCTGCCAGGCCGGCTTGCCCGCCGTCGCGGTCAATCCCAAGCGGGTGCGCGACTTCGCCAGGTCCGCCGGCGTACGGGCCAAGACCGATCGCATCGATGCGCGCCTCATCGCCCGCTATGGCGCGACCATCAAACCCGAAGTCAGACCCCTGAACGACGAGCAAACCCAGCAGTTGCAGGCCCTCATCCTGCGCCG
>NZ_JFHD01000112.1 GCF_000698575.1 Caballeronia zhejiangensis | reverse complement strand
AAGCGCGACACGCCTTCATGGGACGACGTCACGCGCCATGTCATCGACGAGCGGCTCGCGACGCCCGATGGCCCGCACTTCTTCGATGCTGTCGAATGGCGCGGGCTTTGCGCGCTGTGCGCATGCATCGTGCCGCAGGACAGTCAGCGCCCCAACGTGCCGGTCGCCGCTCTCGTCGATGCGCGCCTCATGAAGAACACTGGCGACGGATATCGCGATGCGCGTCTGCCGCCTATGCGCGACGCGTGGCGCATCGGCCTTCGCGCGCTGAATGCCGAAAGCCGGGCGCGTCACGAACTGCCGTTTGCGAGCATCGAGCATGACCGCCAACATGCGCTTCTCGTCGACATGCAGCAAGGCAAGCTCGATAGCGCCGAATGGAACGGTATGCCGCCCGCCCTCTTCTTCGCCGAGCGTGTGCTGCACGACATCTGCGGGATGTACTACGCGCATCCGCATGTGTGGAGCGAAATCGGCTTCGGCGGCCCGGCCAATCCGCGCGGCTATGTGCGCATGGTCGCCGACCGGCGCGACCCATGGGAAGCCGCCGAAGCAAATGCCGGCCACGAAGAGGCCGCGCAGGAGGAGAATCGCCGTGTCCGCTGATTCGTCCCAAGACGCGCAGCACATGCCGCGCGGGAAGAACGGACGCGCGCCCGACGTGTTCCATCCCGGCGCAT
>NZ_JFHD01000111.1 GCF_000698575.1 Caballeronia zhejiangensis | reverse complement strand
AATACTGGTTTCCCTTCTTGGTCTGGTGCATTTCCGGGTCGCGCTTGCCGTCCTTGTTCTTGGTCGAACTGGGCGCATTGATCAGCGTTGCATCGACGATGGTGCCCTGGCGCAGCGACAGGCCGCGGTCGCCCAGATAGCCATTGATGACAGCGAGGATGCCGGCCGCCAGCTCGTGTTTCTCCAGCAAGCGGCGGAAGTTGAGAATGGTGGTTTCGTCGGGGATGCGCTCCAGGTTCAGCCCGGCAAACTGGCGCAGGATCGTGGTTTCGTACAGCGCTTCCTCCATCGCTGGATCGCTGTAGCCGAACCAGTTCTGCAGCAGATGCACACGCAGCATCGCCATCAACGGGTAGGCCGGACGGCCACCTTCACCTTTCGGATAATGTGGCTCGATCAAAGCAATCAAGCCCTTCCACGGCACCACCCGATCCATCTCGATCAGGAACAACTCCTTGCGGGTTTGCTTGCGCTTGCCAGCGTACTCGGCGTCGGCGAAGGTCATCTGCTTCATCGGGAAACTCGGTGGGTGGGGTCGCGGTATTTTGCCAAATCAGAAAGTCTTTTTCAGAGTTTCCCTAGGGCTGAAAGCTAGCGACCTAGTGCTAGATTCGACTCAGCTAGGTGCGAAAAACCAGGATGGGATGCTTTCAGCTCAGATTCGCCTCGGCTTTGACGAGGGTCCCGATACTGTGTTGGAGATCAATAAAGCGGGTTGGAAACCGCAGACATCGTTTTTGCGTCCCCCAGTGTTTGCCTATGGCGCATTTCGCCAGTACCAAAAAAATAGCGATAAATTCAAG
>NZ_JFHD01000110.1 GCF_000698575.1 Caballeronia zhejiangensis | reverse complement strand
TAATGCCGTTCAGTTAGCGCTGAACGGCATTTTTGTTTGTGGAGCGAGAAGTGGTTGTAAACGGAGCGCCGGGCTGTTAACTTCTCGGTGCGATGCTTGCCAACCACCTCACGTACCTGATCGAAGCACAGGAGCCGGCCGATCTGCGACGGTTGGCCGAGCATCTGCCCTTCGAGTGGATCGAACGCGCAGTCCAGGCGACCGGCACGGCGAGCATCCGGCGCCGTCGCCTTCCGGCCGAGCAGGTGGTGTGGCTGGTCATTGCGCTGGCGATGTACCGTCACTGGTCGATCAGCGAGGTCCTTGACAGCCTCGATCTGGCCTTGCCCAACGAGGCCGCCCCGTTTGTCAGCAAGAGCGCTGCGGCGCAGGCGCGCCAACGCGTTGGCGAAGCGCCGATGGCGTGGCTGTTTGAACAGACCGCGCGAGCGTGGACGACTCAGGACGCGGCCCACCATGCGTTCAAGGGCTTAAGTCTGTGGGCACTGGATGGCACCACACTGCGCACCCCGGACAGCGCGGCCAACCGCGAGCACTTTGGCGCGCAGGGCTATGCCAGCGGCAAGGTGGCGAGTTATCCGCAGGTGCGCGCCGTGACGCTCACCGCCATTCCGACGCACCTGATCGCCGATATCAATTTCGGTCGCTACGACACCAACGAAATGGTGTACGCCAAAAGCCTGCTGGCGCAGATCCCGGAAGACTCACTGACGGTGTTCGACAAAGGCTTTCTGGCCGCGGAAATCCTGTGTGGCCTGACGATGAACGCGCGCAATCGCCACTTCCTGATTCCAGCCAAAGCCAACACCTGCTGGGAAGTCGTCTCGGGTAGCGCTGACGATGCGATGGTGCGCATGCGTGTGTCGCCGCAGGCGCGCCAGAAA
>NZ_JFHD01000109.1 GCF_000698575.1 Caballeronia zhejiangensis | reverse complement strand
CCTTTCCTTGCGCCGCGCAGCGGCGCTTTTCAACTTGGGGGATTCCACTCAGGTGGGCAGATGGCAACAGCAGTATTACAGTGGCGGTATTGAAGCCCTGGAGTCAGGGAAAAGAGGACTGAGCACCGCTATGCCTAAACCACCTGCTAAACCACGCAAAACCGCTGCCCCACTCACCAGCCCTGAGCCTGAGCACAAGACGTTACTTGATGAGCTCCAATACCTACGGATGGAGAACGCTTATCTAAAAAAGCTTGGGGAGTTAGGCGAGGCGGTGATGAGGCGGGAGAAAGAACAGAAGAAAAAGCCCGATTAGTCAGTGAGCTTAAGCAACACTTTCCCTTGCGTGACTTGCTCAAGCTAGTGAGCCTTGCGCGAAGTACGTACTACTACCAACTCAAGGCAATGGGCGTTGCGGACCGATTTTCCTCGATCAAAGCTTCTATCCAGACCATCCAAAACGAGCATAAGGGCCGCTTTGGTTACCGTCGGATGACGCTAGAACTACGTAAAGAAAGATCGCTGATCAACGGTAAAACGGTACGACGACTGATGGGGGAGCTGGGTCTGAAATGCACGGTGCGGCCTAAGAAATACAGGTCGTATAAAGGGCCGATGGGCGAAGTGTCGCCCAACACCTTGGCTCGTCAGTTCGAGGCTGAGCAACCGAATCAGAAATGGGTGACGGATGTCACCGAGTTCAAAGTGGCCGGCAAAAAGCTGTACTTGTCCCCAGTTTTGGACTTGTACAACGGAGAAATCGTGGCCTATCAGACGGCAATACGTCCCCAATATGCCTTGGTGGGCGAGATGCTGGAAAAAGCTATTGAAGGCTTACCTGAGGGCGGCAAGCCAATGCTGCATTCAGATCAAGGCTGGCACTATCGATATCCAAAGTACCGGGAGAGGCTAGAAAAAGCAGGGCTGGAGCAAAGCATGTCACGCAAAGGAAACTGCCATGACAACGCCACAATGGAGAGTTTCTTCGGCACGCTGAAGTCAGAG
>NZ_JFHD01000108.1 GCF_000698575.1 Caballeronia zhejiangensis | reverse complement strand
TCGAGTCTCATTGTAGTCGCGGCGCCAAGCCTCGATCTCTCGTTTGGCTTCCGCCAACGATTCGAACCAGTGCAGGTTCAGACATTCGTCCCTGAACGAGCCGTTGAATGTCTCGATGAAGCTGTTGTCGGTGGGCTTGCCTGGCCGGCTGAAGTCGATCTGCACCTTGTAGTGGTAGGCCCACATGTCCAGCAGGCGACCCGAGAATTCGCTGCCGTTATCGGCGAACAGGAACCTCGGTGCGCGGCGCTGAGCCACCAAACGATTCAGCACTGACACGACGTCCTCGGCACGCAAGCGCTTGCCTACTTCAATGGCCAGCGCTTCACGGCTAAAGATGTCCACGACCGTCAGGGCGCGCAAGCGGGTGCCGTCGGCTAACTGGTCCGCCACAAAGTCCAGACTCCAGACTTCATTGGGACGAACCGGCACGCAACGCTCGCGGCGCGATACCACCATCTTGCGGCGCTTGGGTAGCTTCGAACGCAGTTGAAGCTGCTCTTCGGCGTAGAGCCGATAGACCCGATTACGGCTCACACGCCAACCTTCACGCTTGAGCAGCACGTGCACGCGCCGGTAGCCATATCGAACGCGCGTCTGCGCAATCTCGCGCATGCGTTGACGCAGTGCCGTTTGCGGGTCCTTGACGCTGCGATAGTAGTGGGTACTGCGAGCTTGCTTGACCAGCCGGCACGCCCGCTGCGTCGGAAGACCGTAGTGATCCACGATGTAGCTCACTGCCTGTCTCTTCAGCGCGGGCGCGGCCACTTTTTTGTGGCGATATCCTGCAGGATGGCCTTGTCCAGACTCAGTTCCGCAACTAGCTTCTTGAGCCGCTCGTTCTCATCCTGGAGTTGCTTCAGTTCGCGGACCTGGTTCGACTCCAGACCCGCGTACTGCTTCTTCCATCGGTAATACGTCTGCTCCGATATCCCGAGCTGCCGAACCAGATCCGCCACCGGCATGCCCAGCTCAGCCTGCTTGAGCGCGGCCACGATCTGCTCCACCGAATATTGCTTGCGCTTCATCGCCAACCTCCCGTTCCTATTGGGAAAATTGCCTCCGAAACACTAACACTCATTTGTGTCCAGGATTTCTAGAGCAGATC
>NZ_JFHD01000107.1 GCF_000698575.1 Caballeronia zhejiangensis | reverse complement strand
TGATCCTGCCTCGTTTCCACGTACAGCAAACTATGCAGCGATCATCCTAGCCTCGTAATCGACGGGAGTGGAGAAATTGATAGAGGTGTGCAGGCGTTGTCGATTGTAGTAGCCCTCGATCCAGTCGACGATATCCAGACGAGCATCAGCGCGCGTTTCGTAGCGAACCTGATAGATTCGCTCGACTTTCAGGGTTTTGAAGAAGCTTTCCATTGGCGCGTTGTCCCATGCATTAGCGCGACGGCTCATCGAAACGTTCATCTTGAAGTCGGCGGCCAGTTTTCGGTACGCCCGACTTGCATATTGACTTCCGCGATCGGAATGTAACAACAACCCTGGCGGGGGCTTACGATGCCAGCACGCGCTGCGCAGTGCCTGGCAGACCAGTTCCGCGTTGATGCGCTCTGACATTGACCAGCCTACGATGCGTCGGCTTGCCAGATCCAGAATGGCAGCTAGGTATAACCAACCCTCGCCGGTCCTGATGAACGTGATGTCGCTGACCCAAGCCTGATCGGGGTGCCAGCCGTCAAAACGACGATCAAGTAGGTTGGGCGCCACCGGCAAGCGGTGTGTCGAATCCGTCGTCACCCGATGCGGGCGTTTATAGACCGGCCGCAGTCCCAGGCGTTGCAGACTACGGCGTACACGCTCGGCGCTCGCCGGCTGGCCTTGCATCCTTAATTGCCTTACGATCCGAGGACGGCCGTAGCTGCCGCGACTGGCGCGATGAATCGCTGCCACCTCCCGATCAAGCGCGGCGTTGGCCTGCGCTCGCTGACTTGGCCCGCGCTTACGCCACTGACAATATCCGCTGCGCGACACTGTCAGGATGTGACACAGCCGAGTAACACTGTACTGGTCGCGGTGCTCGTCGATCCATGCGTACTTCACCGCGACCCCTTCACGAAGTACGCCGTCGCTTTTCGAAGGATCTCGATATCAAGTCGCGCACTGGCGAGCTCTTTCCGAAGGCGGCTGTTCTCCGCCTCCAGTTCGTTGACCGGGCGCGTCGATCGCGTGCTCTTCACTTCGTGATTGTCGACTTCACCGATACTTTTAGCAGCGCGACTGCGTCGACTCCAATTGCCCAAGGTTGCCACGGGCACTCCGAGCCTACGCGCGGCTTCGTGCTGCCCGACTGATTCGGAAAGCCTAATGGCCTCCACCTTGAACTCGTCCGTGTACTGCCGCTTTGGCACTAGCTTCTCTGACATTCAAACCTCCGTACAAACAGAAATTAGCAAATTTCTGCTGTACGTGAAATCGAGGCAGGGTCA
>NZ_JFHD01000106.1 GCF_000698575.1 Caballeronia zhejiangensis | reverse complement strand
CCAGACCCACCAATTTTGTGTGGGAAACGCCTGTAGAAATACGGGGCCATAGCTCAGCTGGGAGAGCGCCTGCCTTGCACGCAGGAGGTCAACGGTTCGATCCCGTTTGGCTCCACCACTACTGCTTCTAGACGTTGAAAGCTTAGAAATGAGCATTCCATCACTGCGATGGTGAATGTTGATTTCTAGTCTTTGATTAGATCGTTCTTTAAAAATTTGGGTATGTGATAGAAAGATAGACTGAACGTTACTTTCACTGGTAACGGATCAGGCTAAGGTAAAATTTGTGAGTTCTCTTAATTGAGAAATTCGAATTTTCGGCGAATGTCGTCTTCACAGTATAACCAGATTGCTTGGGGTTATATGGTCAAGTGAAGAAGCGCATACGGTGGATGCCTTGGCAGTCAGAGGCGATGAAAGACGTGGTAGCCTGCGAAAAGCTTCGGGGAGTCGGCAAACAGACTTTGATCCGGAGATGTCTGAATGGGGGAACCCAGCCATCATAAGATGGTTACCTTACACTGAATACATAGGTGTAAGGGGCGAACCAGGGGAACTGAAACATCTAAGTACCCTGAGGAAAAGAAATCAACCGAGATTCCCTTAGTAGTGGCGAGCGAACGGGGACTAGCCCTTAAGTGGCTTTGAGATTAGCGGAACGCTCTGGAAAGTGCGGCCATAGTGGGTGATAGCCCTGTACGCGAAAATCTCTTAGTCATGAAATCGAGTAGGACGGAGCACGAGAAACTTTGTCTGAATATGGGGGGACCATCCTCCAAGGCTAAATACTACTGACTGACCGATAGTGAACTAGTACCGTGAGGGAAAGGCGAAAAGAACCCCGGAGAGGGGAGTGAAATAGATCCTGAAACCGTATGCGTACAAGCAGTGGGAGCCCACTTTGTTGGGTGACTGCGTACCTTTTGTATAATGGGTCAGCGACTTATTTTCAGTGGCGAGCTTAACCGAATAGGGGAGGCGTAGCGAAAGCGAGTCTTAATAGGGCGTCTAGTCGCTGGGAATAGACCCGAAACCGGGCGATCTATCCATGGGCAGGTTGAAGGTTGGGTAACACTAACTGGAGGACCGAACCGACTACCGTTGAAAAGTTAGCGGATGACCTGTGGATCGGAGTGAAAGGCTAATCAAGCTCGGAGATAGCTGGTTCTCCTCGAAAGCTATTTAGGTAGCGCCTCATGTATCACTGTAGGGGGTAGAGCACTGTTTCGGCTAGGGGGTCATCCCGACTTACCAAACCGATGCAAACTCCGAATACCTACAAGTGCCGAGCAT
>NZ_JFHD01000105.1 GCF_000698575.1 Caballeronia zhejiangensis | reverse complement strand
CCGTTGAGCGATGGCCCTTCCATACAGAACCACCGGATCACTAAGACCTACTTTCGTACCTGCTCGAGCCGTCACTCTCGCAGTCAAGCTAGCTTATGCCTTTGCACTAACCTCACGATGTCCGACCGTGATTAGCTAACCTTCGTGCTCCTCCGTTACTCTTTGGGAGGAGACCGCCCCAGTCAAACTACCCACCAGACACTGTCCTCACCCCGGATTACGGGGCCGAGTTAGAACATCAAACATTAAAGGGTGGTATTTCAAGGATGGCTCCACGCAGACTGGCGTCCACGCTTCAAAGCCTCCCACCTATCCTACACATCAAGGCTCAATGTTCAGTGTCAAAGCTATAGTAAAGGTTCACGGGGTCTTTCCGTCTTGCCGCGGGTACACTGCATCTTCACAGCGAGTTCAATTTCACTGAGTCTCGGGTGGAGACAGCCTGGCCATCATTACGCCATTCGTGCAGGTCGGAACTTACCCGACAAGGAATTTCGCTACCTTAGGACCGTTATAGTTACGGCCGCCGTTTACCGGGGCTTCGATCAAGAGCTTCGCGTTAGCTAACCCCATCAATTAACCTTCCGGCACCGGGCAGGCGTCACACCCTATACGTCCACTTTCGTGTTTGCAGAGTGCTGTGTTTTTAATAAACAGTCGCAGCGGCCTGGTATCTTCGACCGGCATGGGCTTACGGAGCAAGTCCTTCACCCTCACCGGCGCACCTTCTCCCGAAGTTACGGTGCCATTTTGCCTAGTTCCTTCACCCGAGTTCTCTCAAGCGCCTTGGTATTCTCTACCCAACCACCTGTGTCGGTTTGGGGTACGGTTCCTGGTTACCTGAAGCTTAGAAGCTTTTCTTGGAAGCATGGCATCAACCACTTCGTCATCTAAAAGACAACTCGTCATCAGCTCTCGGCCTTAAGATCCCGGATTTACCTAAGATCTCAGCCTACCACCTTAAACTTGGACAACCAACGCCAAGCTGGCCTAGCCTTCTCCGTCCCTCCATCGCAATAACCAGAAGTACAGGAATATTAACCTGTTTTCCATCGACTACGCTTTTCAGCCTCGCCTTAGGGACCGACTAACCCTGCGTCGATTAACGTTGCGCAGGAAACCTTGGTCTTTCGGCGTGGGTGTTTTTCACACCCATTGTCGTTACTCATGTCAGCATTCGCACTTCTGATACCTCCAGCAAGCTTCTCAACTCACCTTCACAGGCTTACAGAACGCTCCTCTACCGCATCACTTACGTGATACCCGTAGCTTCGGTGTATGGTTTGAGCCCCGTTACATCTTCCGC
>NZ_JFHD01000104.1 GCF_000698575.1 Caballeronia zhejiangensis | reverse complement strand
CTGGACTACTCGGGTTTCTAATCCTGTTTGCTCCCCACGCTTTCGCACCTCAGTGTCAGTATCAGTCCAGGTGGTCGCCTTCGCCACTGGTGTTCCTTCCTATATCTACGCATTTCACCGCTACACAGGAAATTCCACCACCCTCTACCGTACTCTAGCTTGCCAGTTTTGGATGCAGTTCCCAGGTTGAGCCCGGGGCTTTCACATCCAACTTAACAAACCACCTACGCGCGCTTTACGCCCAGTAATTCCGATTAACGCTTGCACCCTCTGTATTACCGCGGCTGCTGGCACAGAGTTAGCCGGTGCTTATTCTGTCGGTAACGTCAAAACAGCAAGGTATTAACTTACTGCCCTTCCTCCCAACTTAAAGTGCTTTACAATCCGAAGACCTTCTTCACACACGCGGCATGGCTGGATCAGGCTTTCGCCCATTGTCCAATATTCCCCACTGCTGCCTCCCGTAGGAGTCTGGACCGTGTCTCAGTTCCAGTGTGACTGATCATCCTCTCAGACCAGTTACGGATCGTCGCCTTGGTGAGCCATTACCTCACCAACTAGCTAATCCGACCTAGGCTCATCTGATAGCGCAAGGCCCGAAGGTCCCCTGCTTTCTCCCGTAGGACGTATGCGGTATTAGCGTCCGTTTCCGAACGTTATCCCCCACTACCAGGCAGATTCCTAGGCATTACTCACCCGTCCGCCGCTCTCAAGAGAAGCAAGCTTCTCTCTACCGCTCGACTTGCATGTGTTAGGCCTGCCGCCAGCGTTCAATCTGAGCCATGATCAAACTCTTCAGTTCAAACATCTTTGGGTTTTTAAGAAACCCTAAACTTGGCTCAGCAATCGTTGGTTACATCTTTGATTTCTCGCGGAGTAACTTGTGATGCTGATAATCTTGTTGACTATCAGTCTGACTCCACAAGCACCCACACGAATTGCTTGATTCAGTTGTTAAAGAGCGGTTGGTTAAGATCTTTCGTCTCAACCGAGGCGCGCATTCTACAGCAGCCTCATTTGCTGTCAAGTGATTATTTTCAGAAGTTTTCAAAGTTTCCTTTGTAACTTCAACCACTTGCGCTTCCGATCTCTCGTTAGCGGGAGGCGAATTCTACAGCGTTACACGCTGCTGTCAACACCTCTTTTTCTCCGCTTTCGACCGAGAGGATCGAAACGTTAATAGAGCCAAACGACACTGCTCTACCAACTCTTTCTGGGCTTCGATGAACTGAAGCAGGTTGCTGTCGAATCTTGCGTAACTCTTTGTTTACCAAGGAGTTTTCCGTTTCGACTGCGCCGGAAGTGGGGCGAATTATAGAC
>NZ_JFHD01000103.1 GCF_000698575.1 Caballeronia zhejiangensis | reverse complement strand
GAGACGATCATGAAGCGTCTGCCGTCGATTCGCGAGATTGCGCTGAAGTTCGCGAACGTCGATTGCATCAAGGAGCCGATTCCGGTCGTGCCGACCATCCACTATCAGATGGGTGGCATTCCGACGAACATGCATGGTCAGGTCGTGGGCACCGCGAAGGGCTACAACGATCCGGTCAACGGCTTCTATGCTGTTGGCGAATGCTCGTGCGTGTCGGTGCACGGCGCGAATCGTCTGGGCACGAACTCGCTGCTCGATCTCGTCGTGTTCGGCCGCGCGGCGGGCAATCACATCATCAAGCACGCGAAGGAATTGAAGGAGCACAAGCCGCTACCGGCCGATGCCGCCGACTTCGCGATGGAACGTCTCGCGGTGCTGGAGAAGTCGACGTCGGGCGAATACACGCAGAACATCGCCAACGACATCCGCGCATCGATGCAGGCGCATGCGGGCGTGTTCCGCACGTCGAAGCTGCTCGAAGAAGGCGTCGGCAAGATCGCCGAACTCGCCGAGCGCGTGAAGCACGTGCATCTGAAGGACAAGTCGAAGGTGTTCAACACCGCGAAGGTCGAGGCGCTCGAACTGGCGAATCTGATCGAAGTCGCGCGCGCGACGATGGTCTCCGCCGAAGCGCGCAAGGAAAGCCGTGGCGCGCACGCGCACAGCGACTACGAGCATCGCGACGACGAGAACTGGATGCGTCACACGCTGTGGTTCAGCGAAGGCGATCGCCTCGAATACAAGCCGGTGCAGATGAAGCCGCTGACGGTCGAATCGGTGCCGCCCAAGGCGCGTACCTTCTAAGGAAAGCGCAAGGAAATCGAAAATGGCAAAGAGAATTTTTGAAGTCTATCGCTACGATCCGGACAAGGATGCAGCGCCGCGCATGCAGAGCTACGAGCTCGATCTGACGCATGAACGCATGCTGCTCGACGCGCTGGTGAAGCTGAAAGAAGTCGATGAGACGCTGTCGTTCCGTCGCTCGTGCCGCGAAGGCGTGTGCGGTTCGGACGCGATGAACATCAACGGCAAGAACGGCCTCGCGTGCCTGACGAATCTGAACGAACTGCCGCAGAAGATCGTGCTGCGTCCGCTGCCGGGTCTGCCGGTGGTGCGCGATCTGATCTGCGATTTCACGCAGTTCTTCAATCAGTATCATTCGATCAAGCCGTATCTGATCAACGATACGCCGCCGCCCGAGAAGGAGCGTCTGCAGTCGCCCGTCGAGCGCGATGAACTCGATGGCTTGTACGAGTGCATTCTGTGCGCGAGCTGCTCGACGTCGTGCCCGAGCTTCTGGTGGAACCCGGACAAGTTCGTGGGACCGGCGGGCTTGCTGCAGGCGTATCGCTTCATCGCGGATAGCCGCGATCAGGCGACGGGCGAACGCCTCGATAACCTGGAAGATCCGTATCGTCTGTTCCGTTGCCA
>NZ_JFHD01000102.1 GCF_000698575.1 Caballeronia zhejiangensis | reverse complement strand
TTTCCGGCTTTGCCCGAATTCTGGAGCGCGCGGGCGATCCGTGCCATCGACGCGCGCGGACGCGAACGCGTGCTGCTGACTTCGCTGATCGATCGCCGACGCTTCAAACCCGCTGATATCGTCGCCTGTTATGAGCGCCGCTGGCAAATCGAAACCAGTTACGCCGAGCTCAAACAATCGATGCTGGGTTCGGAATTGACCTTGCGCAGCCGCACCGTCGCAGGGGTCTATCAGGAGATATGGGGCGCGTTGATCGCCTACAACCTGATTCGACGTGAGATCGCGAGCGCCGCGCGAGAAGCGAAACTTGCTCCGACTGATATCAGCTTCGTGCGAGCGCTTCACACGATCCAGCACGAGATGATGTGGGCGGCCCTCACGCCGGCGTTTGCAAAATTACCCGCCTGCCTTCAGCGTCTGCGCGAAAGGCTCAAGTCTATGCGCAACGAAAAACGACCCGGACGCACATGCGACCGGGTCGTCAAATCCCGCCCTAAACGGTACACCGTTCGCTATCTAAGAAAAGACCTTAACTGAACGGCATTAGCCCGCGCGGGCCGCTTTCGTTTCCGGCGGCGGGTCAGTGCGGCTCGTGACCCGCCATGAACGCGCGCATGAAGACGAGCGCGCCCCAGCCCCAGATCGCATTGGCGATGAAGTTCGGCGCGAGACGCGGCAGCATGTTGCCGCTCGGCCAGATGCCGCGGGCCGGATCGATGACGAATACGCCGACGGCCGTCAGCACGATGCCGCCGAACACGAGTGCGCCGATCCAGGGCGCGCTGCGCTCGGGCGCGACGCGCAGCAGCCACGCCATCAGCACGCCGAAGATCGAACTCCACAGCGCATTCGCGATGAATTCCGGGATGCCGAGCGGAACAAACGGTGCGGTGGAAAAGCCGGCCGGATCGACGAGACCCGCTGCGTGCAACAGCGCCAGGGTCGATTCGCGAAAAAAGAGTGCGGCGAGAAAACCGGAAACGAACGGCAGAATGACTTTTTGCATTGGCTAGACCGCTTGGAGCATGAGCACGCGGTAGGCTCCGATTATCGTGACGAGCGCCATTATAGTGGCGTCGCGCGTGCTTCCAGCGCGGGTTCGGGGCCGTTGCGGGTTATTTCGCGATCGCGTCGCTCGCGGGGCTGTGATGCAGCATGCGATCGCTGTTCTGCGGTGGATTCGGGCGCTTCACCGGCATGTTGTCGGGATTGTCGGGGCGGGTGGCGCTCGCGGACGGCGCGCCGGGTGCGCCCGGCGGCTTGACCATTGAGGCACTCTCGTCGGGGCGCGCGGTCTGGGCTTGGGTCGCGAAGGTCGTGGCGAGGAGAAGGGCGGCTGTTGCGAGGTGATGTCGGGACATGATGAGTCTCCGCCAAGGGGAGACTTTCGATGTGCACGGCGCGTGCCCGAGGGGCGTCCGAATCAGAAGCCGCAAAGCAAAAAGCCCAGTCATTCGACTGGGCTTTTTGCATG
>NZ_JFHD01000101.1 GCF_000698575.1 Caballeronia zhejiangensis | reverse complement strand
AGACCGACGCGAGACCGGGATCCGGCGACTACTGGAAGGAAAGTGACTACCGCCCGCACAGGGGCAATGCTAATAGACCGACGCGAAACCGGGATCCAGCGAAACCCCCGCCGGGAAAGGCGAAAAAAACTGCTCCGCATTGCAACACACTGTCACCCATGAATCACCATATGCAACACCTGCTTCCCAAACGATTACACCTGAAACGCGCCCCGAAAGCCGTTGGCATAAAAATTGAGTTCGATGCCAAGGAAGTCAGAAAGAAGCCCCGCGATGCACATCGCCCTGAGATAAGGAGCCATCGTGAATAGCGGAAGCGACGAGCCAGGCAGAAGCGCCGCTGCGCTCGGCGAGCGCGAGATCATCGGCATGGCGGATTCCACCCGCGCCGATCACCTCCCGCGCCCCGGCGAGCGCCCGCACGTCAGCGAACGTGTCGAGATCGGGCCCGCCACACGCGCCCACATGATCGAGCGTCATCACGATCACGCGCGACGGCCACCATCCGCTCTCGCCATGCGTCGCCCCGAGCGCGCGCCCGCCGCGATAGTCGAGCGAAAGTATCGGCTCGAAGCCGCAAGCCGATGCCTCGGCGATCGCGCCGACATCGACGAGCGTTTCGGTGCCGAACACAGGCAGGATCGCGGCAGGCGCCGCTGAACGCGTCAGCCGCAAGACGCGTTCGACGAAAGCGCGCATCGGCAGAAACGCGGTAAAGCCCGCGTCGAGCCAGATGCGCAGGCCGTCGCCGAGGGCATCGCAAATCGCGGCGAGCGCGGCATCGTGCGCGCCGCGCGAAAGGATCGCGCCCAGATCGGCGACGTACAACGTGCGCGCGCCGGTCGCGGCGACGAGCGCGCGGGCGATCGCAACAGGATCGCTCGTCGCGCACAACGAGGACTGGATCGGCCGATAGCGCGAACGCTCGCCGCGCACCGCGCGCACCGCGTGGCCGTCGAGCAGATCGAGAACGGGTATCACCTGCATGGATGGCTTTCCTTTGACCAAGATCTTTGTATTCGAGTATCTCACCGGCGGCGGCATCGATCCGGACGCGGCAGGCGCAGGCAGCCTCGCCGATCTCTCCGCGCTCATCGTCGAAGGCCGCGTGATGCGCGACGCCATCGCCGCCGATCTGCGCGCGCTGCCCGGCATCGACGTGACCGTCGCAAGCTCGCGCTTCGAGCAACTCGACGGCGCCAGCGGCTACGTGCGCGCGCATCCGGGCGAATCGCTCATCCGCTTCGTGGCCCGCGTGGCGCGCGAGCATGACTATGCCTGCATCGTCGCGCCCGAGTGCGACGGACTGCTGCTCAAGCTCTACGACGCCGTCGGCCAGGCGCGCTGGCTCGGCTGCGCGAAGGAAGCGATCCGCGCGGCATCGAGCAAGAGCGCGACGGCCGCGTGTCTCGCCGCGCGCAGCATCGCCGCGACGCGCGCGCTCGAACCGGAAAACGCGGCCGCCGCAATCGGCCGGCGCTGGGTCGTCAAGCCCGACGACGGTGCGGGCGGCCTCGATA
>NZ_JFHD01000100.1 GCF_000698575.1 Caballeronia zhejiangensis | reverse complement strand
GGGTTTAGGCAGTATGACTTTCCGTGAGGTAGTGGCTGGCCTGCCGTGCTGAATCAGACGCGGGTTAGCATTACTGCCAGAGCCGCATGGTGTGCGCGAGGGCGACACCCGGCGATTTCCCACACGGAGGCCAGCATGGGACACGATAGCACGGTGTACGTCGGTCTGGATGTCCACAAGGAATCGATCACGGCAGCCTACGCGGTCGACATAGGCGAGGTCGAATTGCTGGGCAAGATCGGCACCTCGAAGACAGACATCGATCGCCTTTGCCAGCGCATGCAGTCCAAGGCGACGCACGTCCGTATCGTCTACGAAGCAGGGCCGTGCGGCTACGGCCTTTACCGTCAGCTCCTGCAGAAGGGGTTCGACTGCATGGTATGTGCCCCGTCGCTGATTCCCAAGAAACCGGGCGAGCGGGTCAAAACCGACCGCCGAGACGCGATCAAACTCGTGCGCTCGCTGCGCGCAGGTGATCTCTCGCCAGTCTATGTACCTGGTGTCGAAGACGAGGCATTCCGGGACTTGGCCCGCGCATGGGCCGCCGCCAAAGCGGATCTCAAGCACGCGCGGCAGCGACTCAAATCCTTTCTGCTCTCTCATGGTATCCGTTACACCGGCAGTGCGAACTGGGGGCCGGCACATCGAAGGTGGATCAGCACCTTTGCGTTCCCCAACCACTGGCAACAACTTGCCTTTGACGAGTGCCGCCGTACGATCGAAGACAGGCTCGGGCAATGCGACCGTCTTGAGGCGGCGCTACGCGAGGCTGTGGTCAACTGGCGCTTCTATCCGGCCGTACTGGGACTGCAGGCAATGCGGGGGATCCAGTTCACCTCGGCCGTAGGCATGCTCGCCGAACTCGGCGACCTGTCGCGATTCGAGCATCCTCGCCAGCTGATGGCTTGGCTCGGAGTGACGCCCTCCGAACACTCTTCAGGAGATCGCCGTCGTCAAGGCAGCATTACAAAAAACGGAAACAGCTACGCAAGAAAGCTGCTCGTCGAGGCTGCGTGGAGTTACAGATACCCCGCTCGGGTGAGCCCGGACATCCAACGCCGCCATGAAGGAATCCCGAGGCCGATCATTGACCGCGCATGGGATGCTCAACTGCGACTGTGTCGGCGATATCGCAAGTTCGCAGCGCGCGGCAAGAATGTAAACATCGGCGTGGTTGCCGTGGCGCGAGAACTCGCGGGGTTCATTTGGGACATCAGCAGACTGGCGATGTCCCTCGCCATACCGATGGATGCTAGACCTTGACACCACGATACCTTATCGAGAACACGGAGAGTTTCCTGAAGGCGGCGTAGCCCGGCACCCGAGTAACCCGCGATGGGACTATGCAACACATCTCTTGCGACTTGCGACTTTAGGTAGCGGCAGGCTCAAAGGGCGGACCACAGTAATGCGGTAACCAACCCGCGGATATCAGTGTGACCAACCGTCGAGACGTACTGCTACGTCGCCCTCAGGAAATTCAGATGAACCCAAAACCGAGGACCGATCGCGATTGACAGGGAAAGTCATATCAGT
>NZ_JFHD01000099.1 GCF_000698575.1 Caballeronia zhejiangensis | reverse complement strand
TGCTCGGTTTGAAAATCATCTGGCGGGCCTCCCGCCGTCGCCCGGGCGGACGACGGGGGTAAAGTGAGTTTGCCGAACACTTGACCCGTCAGGAGGCCAACATGAACTATAGCGGCATTGACTTGCATTCCGACAACAGCGTAGTAAGTGTGATGGATGACACCGATCGCGTCGTCGCAGAAAAGCGCTTGCCCAACGATCTAGGAAGAATTCTGACCTTTCTCGCTCCGTGGAAAGATGACCTTGCAGGCGTTGTCGTGGAATCGACGTTCAACTGGTATTGGCTTGTCGACGGTCTGCAAGCAGCGGGCTTTAATGTCCTTCTGGCCAACACCACTGCGATCAAGAAATACGACGGACTCAAGCATAGTGGAGACGAGACCGATGCACGTTACCTGGCTCACCTGCTAAGGCTCGGTATCCTGCCAACTGGAACTATCCTGCCGCCCGAAATTCGCACAGTGCGGGATCTGGCGAGGAAGCGACAGCAACTTGTACGCAGTCGCACCCAGCACATTCTGGCGATTGAAAACATTACGGCGCGCCAGTTTGGCAAGCGAATCACGAGTAATCAGGCAAAACAACTGGACGAGCACGCCGTTGATCAAATGCATCTCCCGGATGACGTATCACTCGCGATTCGGGCCAACGCTGCGGTCATTGCCACGCTCTCCGCTCAAATCGATACTCTCGAAAAGCGTCTCCATGAAAGAGTTCTTCTGAATGCTGATTATGCGTTGCTGACCACTGTACCGGGAATCGGTCAGACTCTGGCGACAGTCATCGTCCTGGAGATAGGATCCATCGAGCGCTTTGCCAACGCGGGCAACTTTGCATCGTACGCCCGCTGTGTACAGAGCCAACACCTCAGTAACGGCAAAAAGAAAGGCGAAGGCAACACTAGGAACGGCAACAAATATCTGGCCTGGGCGTTCGTCGAGGCGGCCAACTTTGCCATACGCTTTTGCGCCGAAGCAAAACGTTTCTACGATCGCAAGAAGGCGCGAACGAATCCGATCGTCGCGCGCAAGGCCCTGGCACACAAGCTTGCACGCGCGTGTTTCCATATGCTCAAGGAGCGCAAACCATTTGATATGACACGCTGCTTCGCATGAAAGTAACGACGGCGACCGGTAAGCCTCGTTCCACGGATGGAGGAGCGACAGCCACCGCTTTGAATGGGATGCCGGACCCGCCGTCGCCCGTTTTTGCAGTCAACGCGGATCGCCTGCAATGTGAACCAGCCACGGATTGGCGCCGGATTATCGGCAGCCCTCGAGATTTGTGCAAACCCATGGACACATTACGGCACCAAAGTTCTTCTGGGGTGGCAAAAGCCACCAGGGCGAAAGGCTTCGCTTGCATCGCCGCTCGCTTGATCCTCACGGGTGTCTGGCGCGATTCGCGTCGTAGCCAAAAATTGAAGAAACGGGTGCGCTCAGCGACTGCAGCCGGACAAGGGATTGAAAGACCGGCCCGCTCGTGCGAGCCGCGGAAGGGTTTTGTTACTTGACACCGGCCCGCTAATGGGTGCCGTGGAATC
>NZ_JFHD01000098.1 GCF_000698575.1 Caballeronia zhejiangensis | reverse complement strand
TATTCTGGCAAGGTTCCATCAACAGAAGTAATTTTTCCAAAAACTGTACCTATAGGAAGCCCCCTAGCTTTCCTAATCAGTTGAGCCATTAATGTCCAGTAGACATCAAGATTTGAAGTTTCCAAATTATCCATAACATCTTTACCGCCGAGAAATAATGGTATTCTGTATCCGACACACTCTTCGTAGCTAGGTGCAGCGCCTCGAATTAGCCACTGGAACCGGAAGCTAACGGCCTGAATTCAACACATAAGTGCAACGCTCACCCCTGTATGCACTTCGTACGGCGTCTTCCAGCCCAAGCGCTTGCGCGGGCGTAGATTGATCCTCGCTACTGTCCGATTGACGGCTTCGACGGTCAGCTTGCTGAAGTCGCTGCCCTTGGGGAAATACTGGCGGAGCAGACCGTTGGTGTTTTCATTGGTGCCACGTTGCCAGGATGAATAGGGGTCTGCAAAAAAGACCTGGCACTGGCTCCGTAGCGCGATGCGTTCATGCCCGGCAAACTCCCTTCCGTTATCCAGCGTCAGCGTGTGAGCGGCATGGCCCTGAAGCATCAGATTGATCGCCCGCGTTACCTGCCGGCGCGTTCTGCGCTTGACCGGATAGGCGCTCAGATAGCCGCTTTTGCGATCAACCAGGGTCACCAGGTTACCGCCCAGTCCATGTACCGTATCGCCCTCCCAGTCCCCCAGGCGCTCGCGGCTTTCGACCTCGGCTGGGCGTTCACTGATTGACACGCGATTACGCAGCTGCCCGCGCCGATCGTGGCTTCCATAGCGTTTCCGGTAGCGCTTTCGGCGATGTCGCAGATAGGTATAAAGCTCACCACCGGCGCGCTGTTCGGCGGCAATGAACCGATAAATCCACTCATGGCTGACCGCCCGGCTTGGCTGCTCCTGCTTCAACCGCTGGGCGATCTGCTCCGGACTCATGCCATGCTTGAGCCACACCGGGAGATGATGGCTGAGCCATGTCGCCGGCTTGCAAAACTTGCGCGCACCCGCTCGACGAGCATCACTTTCATGGGCCGCAGAAACAGCCTTGTAGATATTCTGGGTGCTGTTGCGGCGAACCTCGCGACTGATCGTCGAGGGATGCACGCCGACCCGCTTTGCAATGCTCGCCTGGCTCTCTGCGGCGCTCAAGCCAGCCTCAATCTGGTAACGTTGTCCCTGAGTCAGCTGCCGGTAATGCGTAGTCATCTGCGCTTGAATCCTTCGGTGTGAGAGCCTGGATTCTACCGGTGGCTGGCTCTCTGCCTCTCGTTTCAAGCGTTGCGCTTATTCTATGAATTCAGGGAGTGTTTCTAACCGCTGCGCGTTCCGCTCGTTATGGTGAAGTACGTGAACTGCTGGATGTAGCTATTGCGTCTGACAAGGTTTATTACTCTGGGCAGAGAGCCCCACTTACTAGCGAAATGACTCCTGACGAGGCTGTTTCAACTCTTATTAATTTAGGTTCTATCCAACCGTTGACGGTTGAGTCCAGAGCTGAATACTTTTCTTTGCTTAGTAATTTTACAGAAGACGAGTTAGTTGAAGTTTATT
>NZ_JFHD01000097.1 GCF_000698575.1 Caballeronia zhejiangensis | reverse complement strand
AAACCCGCTTCGGCGGGCTAATGAGATGGTCACCCCCACACCCTGCGAGGGCTACGCTTTCGCAGGGTGTTTTGTTTTTGGAGGCCATCATCATGAGCGAGTCAGCACTGATCGGGATCGATCTCGGCAAACATAATTTCCACCTTCTGGGCCAAGACAAATCGGGCCGCGAGGTGTTTCGCAAAAAGCTCTCGCGAGCGCAGATGATGCGGTTCTTCGGCAACTTGCCGAGCTGCGTCGTGGTAACGGAAGCCTGTGCCGGCTCTCACTTCATCGCCCGTCAGCTTGCGGCGATGGGGCATACGACCAAGTTGATTTCACCGCAGTTTGTCCGCCCTTTCGTCAAGGGCAACAAAAATGACTTTATCGACGCAGAGGCCATTTGCGAGGCGGCTTCCCGTCCGTCCATGCGCTTCGTTACGCCTAAAACCGAGTCTCAGCAAACCCTGTCTGTCCTGCATCGCATGCGCGAGTCGTTGGTGCATGACCGCACCAAGACAGCCAATCAGATGCACGGTTTCCTGCTGGAATTTGGCATCAGCCTGCCCAAAGGCTCAGCCATCATGAAGCGTTTGGCAGCTGTTTTGGCCGAGCATGAGCTGCCTGTGCGGCTGACAGTGCTGTTGCAACGCCTGCACGATCACTTCGTTTACCTGGATGAACAGATCAAGGAACTGGACAAACAACTGGCTTGCCAGCTGGCCGACGATGATCTGGGGAGCCGTTTGCTTAGCATGCCGTGTGTCGGTCCGATCACCGCCAGCCTTCTGGCTGTAGAAATGGGCGATGGCAAGCAATACCGATGCAGTCGCGATTTTGCGGCTTCAGTGGGCTTGGTGCCGCGACAGTACAGCACGGGCGGCAAAGCCAATTTGTTGGGGATCAGCAAGCGGGGTGACAAGCACCTGCGGCAACTGCTGGTGCAATGCTCCAGGGTTTACATGCAGAGGCTGGATCATCAGAAGGGGGCTTTGGCCGACTGGGTGCGAGCGCTGCTGCGCCGACGACACTCGAATGTGGTGGCCTGTGCCCTGGCCAACAAACTGGCGCGTATCGCTTGGGCGATAGCGGCTCACCATGCGCAATATGAAGCAGGGCCAGACGCCTTGAACGCCTGACCCTGCGGTTGTTGCAGTACCACAATTCACCCTTCAGGTTTTGCGATAGCTGAACAACGGATGACGTGAACGGCCTACCGGCCTGGCGAAGATCCTGACATAAAAATCGGCTTCAGAAGCCGACGGGTTTTTAAGGATCGTCAGGCGCGACTCTCATCGTGGCGCTGGGGCAAGCCCCAAACAGACGCCGGATAGATTTAAGCAAGCCAACCACATCGCCCGTTAATCAGTATTGCAAAAATGGGGGGGACCATAGATTTTTTAAGCGTTACCTGATATCAGGCGTTGCTTACAGCGCCAGGTCAGACGCTGGCTTGCTCGGCGCGGCCGCAGGCTTGGCAGCCTCGGTGGCTTTTGGAGCAGTCAGTTGCGGAATCGCAGGCGGTGGGGTCAGTTGCAGGATACCGGCGGTGTAGGCCCATTCCTTGGCAACAGCCTCAGGACTGTCGTTCAGCTTGGTGCCGTAGCTTGG
>NZ_JFHD01000096.1 GCF_000698575.1 Caballeronia zhejiangensis | reverse complement strand
GCTTCGGCGTGAGCTGGATGCTGCTGGTCGACGCCCCGCCGGCCCAGCCGCCGCAGTGAAGGAGGTCACCCCATGCGATTCATGATCCTCGTCAAGGCCGACGCCGACACCGAAGCCGGCGCCATGCCGACCGACGACACCCTCATGGCTGAGATGGCCGCCTACCACGGCGAGTTGCTGCGCGCCGGGGTGCTGCTCGACGGCGCCGGCCTCAAACCGAGCCGCCACGGCTGGCGGATGGGCTACGACGGCGCGCGCCGCACCGTGACCGACGGGCCGTTCACCGAGGCGAAGGAGCTCATCGCCGGCTACACGCTGATCCAGACCGCCACCCGCGAGGAAGCCCTGGAATGGACCCGCCGCTTCCCCAACCCCTCGCTGCACGGCACGCCCTGCCACATCGAGGTCCGCGAACTCTACGAGCTCGACGACTTCCCCGACAACGCACCGCGCGAGCAGATGCGCGAGATGGGCCTCGGCGCCTGACCTTGTTGACCCGGAGACTTCCATGACCACGCCCCACATCCCGCAAATCTTCGTGAACCTGCCGGTGCGCGACCTGCCCGCCGCCATCGCCTTCTTCACCGCACTTGGTTACCGTTTCAACCCGCAATACACCGACGAGACCGCGACCTGCATGATCGTCAGCGACCACATCTTCGTGATGCTGCTCACACATGAGAAATTCCGCGCGTTCTCGCCCAGGGCCATCGCCGACACGGCCACCGGCAACGAGGTGCTGATCTGCCTCTCGTGCCCCGACCGTGCCGGTGTCGACGACCTCGTCCGCAAGGCTGTGGCCGCCGGCGGCAGCACCTACAGCGCGCCGCAGGACCACGGTTTCATGTATGGCCACGGCTTCCAGGACCTCGACGGCCACGTCTGGGAGCTGATGGCCATGAACCCCGACTTCCAACCGCCCCAAGGCTGAAAGACCCTTTTCCGATGACCGATTCCGCGCTCGACGCCCGCAAGCGCTGGCTGGCCCTGATGGTGCTGTGCCTGGGCGAACTGATGATCGTGCTCGACACCACCATCGTGAACGTCGCGCTGCCATCCATCCGGCAGGACCTGGCCTTCACCGAGACCTCGCTGGTCTGGGTGGTCAACGCCTACATGCTGACCTACGGCGGCTTTCTGCTGCTGGGCGGCCGGCTCGGCGATCTCTATGGCCAGCGCCGCATGTTCCTCGCCGGCCTCGCGTTCTTCACGCTCGCCTCGCTGGCCTGTGGCCTGGCGAACTCGCAGGGCCTGCTGGTGGTGGCGCGGGCGGTGCAGGGGCTGGGCGGTGCCGTGGTGTCGGCCGTGGCGCTGTCGCTCATCATGAACCTGTTCACCGACGCCGCCGGCCGGGCCAAGGCGATGGGGGTGTTCGGCTTCGTCTGCGCCGGGGGCGGCAGCATCGGCGTGCTGCTCGGCGGGCTGCTGACCTCGTCGCTGAGCTGGCACTGGATCTTCCTGGTCAACCTGCCGATCGGCGTGGCGGTGTACGCGTTGTGCGTCGCGCTGATCGACAAGGACCAGCCCGCGGCCGGCGGCAAGCTCGACGTGGCCGGCGCCATCACCGTCACCACCTCGCTCATGCTGGCCGTGTACGCGGTGGTCGGCGGCAACGAGGCCGGCTGGACCTCGCCGCTCACGCTCTCGCTGCTCGGC
>NZ_JFHD01000095.1 GCF_000698575.1 Caballeronia zhejiangensis | reverse complement strand
AGCGTTCGGTTTGGCGTGGAATACGCAGTCTAGGACGACTACGTGCGGTTCCCATGATTCTGGAATGGCAAGAGCTGCCGAACCACCGAGGGCAACGCGTGCGCGACAGCCATAGGCTATCAAGGCCGCAGCAAGCGCCTCTGCGACGGCTGCGTCGTCATCGTTGGCAGATTGGTCCTTTTCCGATCTTTCTCCCGCACAAATCGACGCGATCGAGGAGGTAGCGCAGTCAGAGCGGCCAGGCCCGTGACTGCGCCTCCTCTTGAGCGACGCATACAGCCCGCCGCGAACGGTCCTCAATGGTTGGACCATCCCTTCTCACGCGGCGACCAGAGCCACCGGTACAGGCTCTATGTCCCGAGTGTCTATCAAGGCCAGCCGCTGCCGATGATAGTCATGCTGCACGGCGCGCAACAAGACCCGGAGGACATCGCGGCCGGTACGGAAATGAACGAAGCCGCAGAGGCGCACGGCTATATCGTCGCCTATCCAGAGCAGTCAGAGAACACGAATCTGCTTAAATGTTGGCACTGGTTCCGTGCCGGCGACCAGTCGCGTGAGACCGGCGAAACCTCGATGATCGCGGCCCTAACTCGAGAGGTCGTTTCGGACTACAACGCAGATCCTAGTCGCGTGTTCGTTGCGGGCATGTCGGCGGGCGGTGCCATGGCGGTCAATCTCGCCGTCCCCCGTGAAAACGGACTTTCGGTTGGCGAGCAATGGCTTGTGCACGGCTTGGGCCACGCCTGGCCTGGCGGGACCCACAAAGGACATACTCCCATCCGCGCGGACCGCGCGCAATGAGCGAAATCCGACCGGTTTGTTTCGCCGTGTCGCCATCGCTTGGAAAGCGCGCGCCACCGCATTCGTCCGGCACTCGACGACATCGGTTCAAACGAACCGCCCGGCGCCGCTTAGGTGCACTGGGATAGGCAAGCTAGTCGGGTACGTGCTTTGCGTTAGCGCTCAGATCTCGAGTGGTTGTCGATCGCCGGGCATCCAGCGGCGGCGTTGACAAGCAGGCCAGACCGAGACTGAACCTTCTAGCGCGCCCAAACAACATGATTACTGTTGAGGTTCGTTAATTCCGCTAATGACGCCCACTTATCGCGCTAATGACGCTGCCGCCTAAGCCATTGATTTATGGATAAATTTCCGCTTTCTGAAGCGTCGGGCGGTGTTGTGCAAATGCGACGACCAAAGCGACTACTGCCCATCAATTCCGCTAATGTATCCCCGTTGCCCAACAATTGTACTAATGTAGGTGGCAACCTTCCTCGCGGACAACGTCAATGGCCAAACCAGAGAACGATGCTGAGCGGGAGGCAGCCATCGCCCGCGTGCTTCGCCCGCTGGGGACCGGGCCGCTGCCACTTGAGCAGGCGAAGCAGGCCGCGAAACTGCTTAACATGCATTGGGCGACTGTCTATCGTCTGCGACGGCGCTTTCTTTCCGATCCGGTAACCAGCGCGGTGAAGCGGCGCGAGCGCGGCCCAAAGCGCGGAAAGCGCCAGCTGAGCGGCCGCACGGAGGCGATCGTCGATGACGTCCTCAACGTATGGCTGCCGAAGCAACGCCAGCTTGCCCATCCCCTCTCCGATCTCACGCTTGAAATACGTCGAAGATGTGCGGAGAGCGGTGCGCACCCGCCGAGCCGCAGCACGGTTGCACGGTGGTGGGCGACTCATCGCGAAGCGCAGGCGCTCGAGCGCGTGAACGCCGATGCGCCTCCCGGAAACTTTGTCGTCCGCAACCCGCTCGACGTCGTGCAGGTTGACCATACCCAA
>NZ_JFHD01000094.1 GCF_000698575.1 Caballeronia zhejiangensis | reverse complement strand
CGTTATGGTCCGCGTGCGCCGCGTCCTTGCGTCGTCGATTCGTTTGTCCATTACGTGACCGAGCGTGTGCGTGAGTACCCCGAGCTGAGCATTGAACGACTTCTTCGGGAGGTTCAGGCGATGGGCTACGTCGGCGGTCGCACAGCTTTGGGTGACTTGGTCCGAGAAGTTCGTCCGCCCAAGCAGCGTGGCTTCGAGGTGCGCTTCGAGACGCCGGCTGGAGCTCAAGCTCAAGTGGACTTTGCTCACTTCAATGTCGAATTTGATGACGTCCCTGGACAGCGGCGCTCGATCTGGTTGTTCTCGCTCGTGCTTGGACACAGCCGTTATTTGTGGGGCCGCTTCGTTGAGCACCAAGACCTTCAAACGGTTTTGCGCTGTCACATGGAAGCGTTTGAGCACATCGGCGGTGTTCCTCGAGAGGTGCTTTACGACCGCATGAAGGCGGCCGTGCTGGGCGAAGTCGAGAAGCACATCGTCTACAACGCAAAGCTCGTCGCATTCGCGCAGCACTATGGCTTTGCGCCGCGCGCATGCAAGGCATATCGCGCAAAGACTAAGGGGAAGGTCGAACGCCCATTTCGATACATCCGTCAGGACTTCTTCCTCGCTCGACGATTTCAGAATCTTGCCGACATGAATCGCCAGTTGCGTGAGTGGCTTGACTCAGTAGCCAATGTTCGTGTGCATGGCACGACGCACCGAGTTGTCGCGGAGCATTTTCTTGAGGAGCGCCCGACGTTGCAAGCGCTTCCCGCCGGTTTGTTCAATGGCGTGATCCGACTCGAGCGGCGTGTGAGTCACGAAGGACTCGTCTCAGTCGGCGGAAACTACTATAGCGTGCCCGACCGAACGCGCAAACGCACCCTCGAAGTTCACAGTCTGGCTCACGAAATCCGGATTTACGAGCAGGGCGAACTGCTGGCAGTGCACCCCGTGCTGGAAGGCCGACGACGAACGTCACTGCTGCCTGGCCACAGGCGCTCCGGTAAGCGCAAGCCGCAAACCGGACGCGCGCTGCCGCCTTCAAATGCAGGCGTCGCACGCCGGCCCCTAACGTTCTATGATCAGGTCGCGAAACGCCTAGCTGACGTTGGGAGGCATGCATGAACAGCGTTCCAAGCTCGACTGTCGAGCGGATACAGCGTTACCTCGTTGGCTTGCGCATGCCACGCGCTCTCGAAGCTCTAGATGCCACTCTGAAGCGCTTTGAGCAGGGCGACAGCTCAATGCTGGAAGTGCTCGAGACGCTGCTGGGCGAGGAATTCACTACGCGCGAGACACGGCGTATTCGGATGGCACTACAGACAGCAAGATTGGGCACAATCAAGACGCTCGCCGGATATGACTTCAGTTTCCAGCCGAGCCTCGATCGTGATCGGATCATGACGCTGGCGCAACTGGATTTCATCGAGCGGCGACAGGCGGTTCATTTCCTCGGGCCGCCTGGAACCGGTAAATCACACCTTTCCATCGCGTTGGGTGTCGAAGCGGTCCGCGCCGGCAAGAGCGTGTACTTCGGCTCGCTCGCCGAAATCGTCAGCTCGATGGCGAAGGCCGAGCGCGAAGGCAATCTGCCGCAACGCGTGCGCTTCCTCGCGCGCAACAGCCTGCTTATTGTCGACGAGATCGGATATCTCCCCATCGGCTCAAACGGCGGCAACCTGTTCTTCCAACTGATCAACGCCTGCTATGAGCGGTGCGCGATTATCTTGACTTCCAATCGCAGCTTCGGTGAGTGGGGCGAGGTATTCGGCGACAGTGTCGTTGCAGCAGCCCTGCTCGACAGGTTGCTGCATCACGCGATCGTGGTGCAGATTGAGGGCTCTTCTTACCGTCTGCGCGAGCATGCCGATTTACT
>NZ_JFHD01000093.1 GCF_000698575.1 Caballeronia zhejiangensis | reverse complement strand
GGCTGCGCATTATTGCGTCCGAGCGCGACACAGCGCAAGGCATTTTCGGCAAGCACGTTGCTTATCTCGGCCAGACCGTCCTCGCAGTAGAACGTGAGGGCTGCCCAGTGGTTCAGCGAGTAGTTGATCGCCTTGGCGAGCGCGGACTTCGTCGACAGCGTCGTGAGTTTTGCCCTGATCGTCGTTTCAAACTTCACGAGCAATGGCTTGCTCTTCTCCCGCCTCACGCGCAGACGCTCGTCTGGTTCCTTGCCGCGAATGTCGGCTTCTATGCTGTAGAGCTCGCCGATCATCTCGAGCAGCTGCTGGGTATCCACATTCGGCGTGCGCGCGTGAACATCATAGATGTACCTCCTCGCGTGATCCCAGCATGCCGCTTCGTGGATCTCGCCGCTCGAGTACAGTTGATCGAACCCCGAGTAAGCATCGGCCTGCACGATGCCGTGGAATGCGGCGAGCCGGGTTTGAGGGTGGACGCCTTTGCGATCCGAGGAGAAGTCGAACCATACCGCAGCAGCCTCAGCCGAACCCGAGCGACGATCGTCGCGCACGTAGACCCAGAAGCGGCCGGTCACCGTCTTACCGTTGCCTGGCGCGAGCACCGCGACCGGCGTGTCGTCAACGTGTACCTTTCCGGGAACCAGTGCATAGCGCTGGATCGCTTCAACGAGCGGCACACAGAGCTCGGCGATCTGCCCGAGCCAGCGGCCCATGCTGCCGCGATCCAGCGTCACTCCGTCGCGTGCCGCAATCTCCGACTGGCGATACAGCGGCTGATGATCAGCGAATTTCGACACCGCAATATCGGCCAGCAAGCTCGGATGCGCAATGCTGTGCTCGATCGGCAGGCTAGGCATCGCGGGTTGTTCGATGTGGCCGCAATCAGGGCAACATAGCTTGTGGCGGATCGTGCGGGTCACTTTGAACGCGGCCGCCACGCGGGCGAGTTGTTCGGAGACATCCTCGCCGAGCCACTGCATTGCAGTCGCGCATATGGGGCAAGCCGAATCAGGCGTGAGTTCGATCTCGTCGCGCGGCAAGTGCGGCGGCAATGGTTCTCGCGTGGGCCCTCGATTGGATGGTCCCTTCGATGCCTTGTCTCGTTGTCCTCGCGCCTCTGCCGCCCCTTGGCCGGCCGTCAGGTCTTCCAACTGCGCTTCGAGCTTATCGATCTGCCGGGCCAGTTTCTCGGATTTGCTCCCGAAGTACATCCGCCTGAGCTTGTCGATCTGCGCCTTCAATCGTTCGATCTCGTCGTCGCGGGCGGCGATCTCCCGCACCATGTTCGCGAGCGATGCTTGCTGCTCGAGCACCAGAGCCCGGAGCTCAGCGACGGTGGCAGGAAGCGGCGCATGTTGGGACATGCGTCGCAGTTTACGAGTCTTCTTCGCGGTTTACAACATCGACAGCGCGGCGGTGCGTCGCGGCTGCCGCCAGTCGATGCCCTCGAGCAGCATCGACAGCTGGGCGCTCGTCAGATGGAGCTTTCCTCCATCGGCCTGGGGCCAGATAAAACGGCCTCGCTCCAATCGTTTTGCGAGCAACCAGAGTCCGTCGTCAGTCGCCCAAAGCAGCTTTACGAGATCGCCGCGACGCCCGCGGAAGATGAATAAATGGCCGCCCAGCGGATTCTCTTCGAGTGCTGTCTGCACCTTCGCGGCCAGCCCCTGGAACCCGCAGCGCATGTCGGTCACACCGGCCGCTAGCCAGATACGCGTACCTGCCGGCAGCGCGATCACTTCAGACATTCCTGCAGGAATGCTTCGGTGCGCTCGGCAGACAGGCCGCGAATCTTCACGCGCCGCTTGCCGATCTCCACCTCGATCTCGCACACGGGCGTCGGCATGGGTACGCTGCTCATCGCTTCTGACGTCACTGTCGGCTCCGGCGCCCGAAGCACCAATGCCGAGTCGATCACGTCGACGCTCAGCAGTTCCGTGCATGGCATGCTCGGCGCAACGTCGAGTGCAGGGACGATCAGCTTGCCTTCACGATATTGTTTGCGCCATCCGAACACCACATTGGCGTTGATGTCGTGCCGGCGCGCAACTATCGACACCGACATGCCGGGCTCCAACGTCTCTCTGATCACCTGCTGCTTGAATTCTCGCGCGTACGTGCGACGGGGATAAGCTCCGCCCCCTGCGTTCGACATGGCTGACTGGCTCCGTTATCTAAACGCGCTCATCATGCTTTGAAAAAGTCAGCATGGGGAAACGGTCGGCCCGAGCCGCTTAC
>NZ_JFHD01000092.1 GCF_000698575.1 Caballeronia zhejiangensis | reverse complement strand
CCGAGGCTTACGCAGCGCAGGGCATTTTCGGCCAGGATATTGCTGATCTCGGCCTGACCGTCTTCGCAGAACAGCATCAATTCGGCCCAGCGATTCAACGAGTAGTTGATTGCGCCGGCCAGCTCCGACTTGCGCGACAGCGTCGCAACCTTGGCCCTGATCTTCGTCTCGAATGCGATGAGCAGAGGCTTGCTCTTCTCTTGCCGCACTCGCAGCCGTTCGGTGGCTGGTTTGCCGCGGATATCGGCCTCGATGCTGTAGAGCTCGCCGAGCATATCGAGCAGTTCCTGCGTGTCGTCGGTCGGCGTGCTGGCGTGAATTTCGTAGTACCGTCTCCTGGCATGGTCCCAGCACGCTGCCTGACGAACTTTGCCGCTGGCGTACAGCTCGTTGAAGCCATCGTAGCCGTCCGCTTGCAGGATGCCTTTGAATCCGGCGAGACGGGTCTGGGGATGGATGCCTTTGCGGTCGGACGAGTAGTCGAACCACACTGCGGCCGGTTCGTTCGAACCCGAGCGACGATCGTCACGGACGTAGACCCACAGGCGACCTGTCCTGGTCTTCTTGTTGCCCGGCGCGAGCACGGGAATCGGTGTGTCGTCCGCATGCAGCTTCGTGCCGGCCATCGTATAGCGGCGCAGTGCCTCGGTCAGCGGGCGGCAGAGCTCCTCGCACTGACCAACCCAGCGCCCCATGCTCGCGCGGTCGAGCGTGACGCCGTCGCGTGCGGCGATCTCCGACTGACGGTACAACGGGGTATGGTCCGCGTACTTGGCAACGAGGATGTCAGCCAACAGGCTCGGGTGGGCAATGCTGCGCTCGATCGGCAGACCAGGCATTGGCGGCTGCGAGAAGTGATTGCAGCAGGTGCAGACGCCCTTGCGTCGGATCGTGCGGATCACCTTGAAGGCGGCCGAGACGCGAGCGAGCTGCTCGGAAATGTCTTCGCCGATCAACCGCATGGCGTTTCCGCACAGTGGGCAGCCCGGATCGAGTTCGAGCACATGCTCTTCGCGCGGCAGATGGGGCGGCAGCGCCTCCTTCGGCGACAGGTTACCGCCGGACGTGCTTGCGGGCGACGCGCGGGCACGGCGCACATCCGCAACGCCGCGCCCGGCAGCCAGTTCCTCCAGCTCGGTCTCGAGCCGGGCGATCTGACGGTCAAGCTGCTCGGACTTGCGACCAAAGTGCATCCGCTTGAGCTTGTCGATCTGCGCCTTTAGCCGCTCGATCTCGAGATCCTGCTCGGCCATGTCCCGCCGCAGCCGCTCGATCTCGCCACTTTGTTCGGCAAGCGACGCGCGTTGCGCAAGCACCAAGGCTTGCAGCGCGTGGACATCCTCAGGGAGATCGGCGCCGTTCGACATGAGGCGCAGTTTACGAGCCTTCCGCGCGGTTTACAACATCGACAGTGCAGCGGTGCGGCGTGGTTGCCTCCAGTCAATGCCCTCAAGCAACATCGAGAGCTGAGCAGAGGTCAGGCAGACCTTGCCGCCATCGGCCTGTGGCCAGACGAAACGCCCTCGCTCCAATCGTTTCGCGAGAAGCCAGATCCCGTCCTCAGTAGCCCAAAGCACCTTTACGAGATCACCGCGGCGCCCGCGAAAAATGAAGACGTTCCCGCCCAGGGGGTTCTCTTCAAGCGCCGTTTGCACCTTGGCGGCCAGACCCTGGAAGCCGCAACGCATATCAGTGATACCCGCTACAAGCCAGACGCGCGCGCCTGAAGGCAGGCCGATCATCGGGTAAGCTCGCGAATGAGTAGCCGCAGTATCGCCGGTGAAACGTCACCGGCGATGCGAACGCGTGCACGATCAAATTCGATCTCGCAGACGTTCTCGGGTGGCGAGTTAGTCTCGTGGCTATTGGGCGCGACCTCCGACGTCTCCGTCACAATGCTCACCGGCAGTAGTACCGGCGCACCGGTCTCAGGATTTGCGACTGCAGCCGCATGCTCGGGATGTGGTGTACCGAATATGCCCTGAAGATACTGCCGTCGCCACCTGAACAGCAGATTGGTGTTGATGTCGTTACGCCGCGCAACCAGCGATACAGAAGCCCCGGGCTCGAAGGTCTGCTCGGCCAAGTGCCGCTTGGTAGCGACGGGAAAGTTCGGTCGTTTGATCTTCGGGCTACGACTCAATGTCTCGTCCACTTTAGTTCCCATCAAATCGTTTAGTGGGAACTAAACTACCGACCATCTCAATCAGCCGTCGAGAACGGCCCTCGCGAGCCGCTTAC
>NZ_JFHD01000091.1 GCF_000698575.1 Caballeronia zhejiangensis | reverse complement strand
GAATTGTGCGAGGTCCGTGCCGCTCGTGTCGAAAGAAATCCCGAGAATCGCGCTCGTCAGAAGCCACGGCGATGCAAACGTAATGCACAGGAAAGCGAAACCCAAGGGATTAATCGAACGGATGGTGCGCAGCCAGCGCGTCTCGCGCCGCCACAACGAAGAGAAATCGTCTTCGATGACATCGGTCGTGACGACGACATCGGACAGCACCGTGCGCAAGTCGATGACGCGAGCGCGCTCGGCGAGCCAGAATCGTCGGCGAGGCAGTCGCGCAAGGCTTCGAGGCCGCCTATCTTCTGAAGCGTCTCGCGTGTCAGCGCGAGCGTCGCGCCGAAGCCGAAGCGCCCGTAACCGAGCGCGTTCGCGACATACACGGACGGCGCGAACCATTCGTCGATGAACAGGCCACCGAGTCTCGCCCAGATGCCGCCAACGCAGCGCGCCCGGTAAAGGCAGGTGACCACGCCCACGCCCGGATCGGCGAGCGGCGCGGTCACGCGCATCAGGTAGTCCGGTTCTACGGAGATATCGCTGTCCGCGATTACGATCACATCATGCTTCGCGTGTCGCGACAGATTGATGAGATTCGCGACCTTGCGGTTGCTGCCATGCGCCGTTGCGTCGATGACGAGTTCGATATCGCGCTCGGGATACGCCCGCGCGAGCCGCCGCACGACACTCGCCGCGGCATCCGACGCGTGCGCGACGCCAAAAAGAAGTTGATATGAGGGATGCGTTTGCGCGCAGAACGTCTGGAGGTTCGCGTAGAGACGCGGTTCTGCGCCGCATAGCGGCTTCAGGATGCTGACCGGCGCGACGTGATCGGCGCTCGTGCAATCGTCGCTTCGCAAGGGCACTGCGGTGCGCCGGCCGCCGTGCAGAAGCGCAGCGAACGCCGCATGACACGTCGCCGCGCAACACAGCCCAATGATCAGCCACATCCATACGGGAATGAGATGCACTGTCATGCCTGTCTCGGCCGCATTGAGTGAAGTACGGATCGTCGCATGGCGGCTGTGACCATTGAATGACCGGTAGGCGTGGTTGAACGCGGCACCGCCTGAGCGGCTTCACTGGGATGCCTCTCGTCTGAGCGAAATCGGCGGATCGCCCGGATATATTGCGTGGCTCAACCTTATGCAATGCTTAAGTAAGAGCGGCTGCGTGTGACCGATAACAAGCAATACTCAGTCAGCGGTCCGCTTGCCTGAGCGCAGCACGTGCACTGGTAAGTCTGGTCGACGAGAATCGCCAGTGGTTCAAGTCATGCACTGGCCTCAAGACGCGTCAAACGTCGCGCGATGTTTCGTTCTGCGCACATGCCATCGGCGGCAGCGAGGTGTTGATTGTGCCCGATGCCCGCGCCGACGCGCGCTTCGACGACAACCCGCTCGTGGTCGGGCCGCCGTTCATCCGCTGTTATGCGGGGTACCCGCTGAGCCTGCGCACTGGCGCGAAGCTCGGCACACTGTGTCTCATCGACCAGCAGCCGCGCATTCGGAGAGGAAGACCGCCGGCTCTTGCGCGACCTCGGCCGCATGGCCGAACAGGAAATGGCCGCACTGCAACTCGCGGCCATCGACGAACTCACGCTGCTTTCGAACCGGCGCTTCACAAAGAAGCTTTCGATCCTCATTGGCCTACACATCTAACGCCGCACGATTCGTCCAATGACCGGTCCACTAAAAGTAAGCTTTGAGTTGGCACAGATGCACCGCCCGGGACCGAGTGACGACTTCACATCGCTTGGCCTTTCTGCGTAATGATCGGCGGCAATCCCAGCCGCATCTGCGCCCGTCGATACGCCGCGAGAAACCTCGAGTCACCGTTCCTCACGCGCGCCAGCCAGTATCCCAAGGCGGATTCAACCGGTCGATGCAACACAATGAACGCTGCTTAAACGTAAGCGGCTCGTCAGGGCCGGTCCCCGATCCGCGCGCGCGTGGGGCATGATGTGAGAGCGTGGGGAGGTCCTGGTAGATCGCGTGAGATCGTGGACACGATCTATCTGGATCTACCCAGTCAAACGGTGGGCGTGGGCGCAGCTGCCGGCTTCAGTTTGTCGGCCACGTTCCAGGGAAGCAGTTCGTTGATGCGGTTGACCTTGTGGTCAGCAATATGTGTGAGCACGTATTCGAGATAGGCACGTGGGTTGATTTCGTTGAGTTTGCACGTGCCGATGAGACTGTACATTGCCGCCGCGCGCTCACCGCCGCTGTCGGAGCCAACGAACAAATAGTTTTTCCTGCAATGCAATTATGTGCATTGCCGCAATAATGCGCAGCC
>NZ_JFHD01000090.1 GCF_000698575.1 Caballeronia zhejiangensis | reverse complement strand
CCCCTCGGCCTTTGCGGACGCTCGTCGTTCACCCGCTGTGCGGCTGCAGCTTGCCTGTTAGCTGTCGTTCGCGATACGGCTCGCTCGAACGGCGGCTTCCGGGCACGGCTAACTGGTCTCTACGCCCATTGCAGCCCGTCGACCCCGCGCCACAGTCACGGCGGCTTTCCAAGCTACAACGGCCAACGGTCCGAGCAGACCGCGCCAAACACGTGATCGCGCGTCGTGTTTATCATGCTTTGCGATTGCAGATCTTGATCAAGAGTTTTCCTACGCCCCAGATTGCTGCCGCTTCCAGAAACCCGATCCACGAAGCAAGACTGCTGTGTGGTCCCGCCCTGTGTTCATAAAGATCAAGCAGACCGCCAGAATCATGAAAGCCCCTGTCTCGGCCCACTTGAGGTCTTCGCGGAGCTTCCTGTTCTCGCTGATCAAATCGTCCCGGTCACTCATTTTGGTCCCTTTCTCGTTGTCCAACGGAATACAGAACACGCCGAAGCTTGATTGTGAGCAGCCCCACATCCGAGTCGGCACCACGTGTGCGGTCCCACATAGCCGGGTGGCGCGGCTGCACCGTCTTTTTGGCCTATTGCCGATTGCGGCTCGAACTTGGCCAGACCGCCGCTCCGCTCGCGAAGAGGTACACGATGGATACATGCACGCGAAAGTCCGGCTCTGGCTGACTCCGTACGACGCCGCTCGCCGGCAGGTCGGCCATGGCCGGCGCTCGCCGCTAATCCTCCGTGCGGCTGTAGCTCGCCATTTCGCTGTCGTTCGCGATGCGGCGCAGTCAATCGTCGGCTTCCCGGAACGGCGAACGAGTATCGACGGACCCACAAGCGACATTCAACGATAGCAATAACGGGCAATCATGAAGAACCTAGATGAGCGCCGCACGCTTCGTCTCGTTTTTGTCTAACGCCAAGGCGCCTTTATGCTTTTCGGAAATCGGAAGACGACTCTTGAAATCATTAGGGCCGTCCAAAATTTCCTCTTAGCCACCTTCCAGACCAAAGGCAAGGTCCAACGAGAACGCTAGAATCTCAACCCCGCAATCAGTCGCTTTGGGCGGTCTCCGTGCGCCGCCATAAAGGTACCGTAAGCGCAGGAGGACAAAACATGAACATTCAGCGCCCTACCATTAGCAACGTTCGACCGCCCTTTAGCGATCACTCGAACGACATTTTCTTTGCTGCGGTCTCGACGACTCGCATGCCAATGCTTGTCACCGACCCAAATCAGGTAGACAACCCAATCGTCTTCGTCAACTCGGCCTTCCTTAACCTGACCGGCTATGACGTCGAAGAGTTAATGGGAAATAACTGCCGTCTCCTGCAGGGACCGGAGACGAGCCGGGCAACGATCTCCGAGATCCGCGACGCGATCGCCGAAGGGCGCGAGATCAACACCGAGATTTTGAATTACCGAAAAGACGGTTCAAGCTTCTGGAATGCTCTGTTTATTTCGCCCGTCAGGAATGAGGCGGGTGACATCGTGTATTACTTCGCTTCGCAACTCGATATTAGTCGTCGACGGGACGCAGAAGAGGCACTACGGCAGTCTCAGAAGATGGAAGCCCTCGGTCAACTCACCGGCGGCATCGCACATGACTTCAACAATCTGCTGCAGGTTATGAGCGGGTACGTGGACATCATGAAGCTTGGGATCGAGCACAAATTCGATCTCGGTCGATTTGTCATACCCGTCGAGCGGATGCGCGATGCCGTCACACGGGCCTCCACACTGACACAGCAACTGCTTGCCTTTGCACGCAAGCAGGAGCTGCGCGGTCGCGTCATTAACCTCAATTCGCGGCTTGACGACATTCGCGAACTGGCCGACAACACGTTTGGCGAGACGAAGGCCCTTTCGTTTGTCCCCGATCCGTCCTTGCGTAACTGCCAACTGGACGTATCGCAGTTCGAGGTCGCGGTGCTCAACCTCTTACTCAACGCTCGCGATGCGTTGCAGGGAAGAGATAACCCTCAAGTGACCGTGCGCACCGGCAATCTTTCTTTGACCGACCGCAGGCCAATCGGCTTCGCCCAACTCACGCCCGGCGAATATGTCTGGGTATCGGTAAGCGACAACGGGGTCGGGATTCCGCCTCACGTGTTGGCCCATGTCATGGATCCCTTCTTCACGACGAAAGAGGAAGGAAAGGGTACAGGTCTCGGTCTGTCAATGGTCTATGGGTTTGTCAGGCAGTCGGGGGGAGCAGTCGACATCTATTCCGAACGCGGTCACGGTACCACCGTCCGTCTTTACTTTCCCGCTGTTGCAGCTGACGCCGGG
>NZ_JFHD01000089.1 GCF_000698575.1 Caballeronia zhejiangensis | reverse complement strand
ACTGCTGATGCTATCGTCGATATCAGCACGTCGCTCGGTATCAGCGCGCGTCTCTTGCTGCACTCGCGCAGCGCGCGATCGTGGCGCGCGTTCTGGCGCGACGTGCCGCTCATCCCATTGCGCGACGCGCTGATGTGCCTTGTCTGGTTCGCAGCGCTGTTCGGTTCGAGCGTGATGTGGCGCGGCGTGCGCGTGCCGCTCGATGCGTCGGCCGCGAAGCGCGATGCGTACGAAGCCAGCTCGTCCGACAGCCCATACGACCCGTCATGAATTCACAGGACTTCGCATCATGAAGCAGACGCTTTTTCTTCAGGCCCCGTCCTTCGACGGCTTCGACGGCGGGGCGGGATCGCGCTATCAGGCCAAGCGCGAGATACGCTCGTTCTGGTATCCGACGTGGCTTGCCCAACCCGCCGCGCTCGTGCCGCAAAGCCGCGTGCTCGACGCGCCCGCCGATGGCCTGTCCGTCGAGGAAACGCTCGCGATTGCCGCGCAATACGACCTCGTCATCATCCATACGAGCACGCCGTCCTTTCCGACCGATGCGCTCTTTGCCGAGCATCTGAAAGTGCGCAAGCCGTCGGTGCTGATCGGCATGGTCGGCGCGAAGGTGGCGGTCGATCCGCATAATTCGCTGACCGCGAGCGAAGCGATCGACTTCGTGTGCCGCGAGGAATTTGACTACACCTGCAAGGAAGTCGCCGAGGGCCTGCCGTTCGCGTCGATCAAGGGGCTTTCGTGGCGCAACGAGGACGGCTCGATCGAGCACAACGAAGCGCGCCCAATCCTTGAGAACATGGACGAGCTGCCGTTCGTCGCGCCCGTCTACAAACGCGATCTGAACATCAAGAACTACTTCATCGGCTATCTGAACTATCCGTATGTGTCCATTTATACGGGGCGCGGCTGCCGTTCGCGCTGCACGTTCTGCCTGTGGCCGCAGACGGTGGGCGGGCATCGCTATCGCGTGCGTTCGGTCGAAAACGTACTGGAAGAAGTGAAGTGGATTCGCGACAACATGTCGGAAGTGAAGGAGATCATGTTCGACGACGACACGTTCACCGATTTCAAGCCGCGCGTGGAAGAGATTGCCCGCGGTCTCGGCAAGCTCGGTGTGACGTGGTCGTGCAACGCGAAGGCCAACGTCCCGTATTCGACGCTGAAGATCATGAAGGAAAACGGCCTGCGCCTGCTGCTCGTGGGCTATGAGTCCGGCGACGACCAGATTCTGCTCAACATCAAGAAGGGCTTGCGGACCGACATTGCGCGGTGCTTCGCGGAAGATTGCCGCAAGCTCGGCATCAAGGTGCACGGCACATTCATTCTCGGCTTGCCGGGCGAAACGAAAGAGACAATCGAGAAAACGATTCAGTATGCGAAGGAAATCAATCCGCATACGATTCAGGTCTCGCTCGCCGCGCCTTATCCGGGCACGACGCTCTATCAGCAGGCAGTCGATAACGGCTGGCTCGCCGAAAACAAGGTCATCAATCTCGTCAGCAAGGAAGGCGTGCAACTCGCGGCGATCGGCTATCCGCATCTGTCGCGCGAAGACATCTACCACGAGCTCGAACGCTTCTATAAGCGGTTCTATTTCCGCCCGTCGAAGATCTGGGAGATCGTGCGCGAAATGCTGACAAGCTGGGACATGATGAAGCGCCGCTTGCGCGAAGGCGTGGAATTCTTCCGCTTTCTGCGGGCGCACGAGGCGTGAGCGCATGCGAGCGTTGATCGTCACCGCCGACGACTTCGGCCTGCACGAGCGCGTCAACGAGGCGGTGATCCGCGCGCATCGCGAAGGCGTCCTCGCGTGCGCCAGCCTGATGGTCGCGGCACCTGCCGCGCGGGATGCTGTCGGGCGCGCGCGGCAGTGTCCGTCGCTTCGCGTGGGGCTGCATGTGGTGCTGGCCGATGGACTGTCGACGCTCGGCGCGTCGCGGATTCCCGCGTTGACCGACGAAAACGGATGGATGCGCGATGCGCCGCTGAAAGACGGCCTGCGTTATGCATTGCTTCCGCATGTGCGCCGTCAGCTCGCCGAGGAAATTCGAGCGCAGTTCGACGCGTTTCGCGCGACCGGGCTAGCGCTCGACCACGTGAACACGCACAAGCATCTGCATGTGCATCCGGTGGTGCTTTCGCTGATACTCTCGATCGGTCGCGAATACAGCATGCGCGCGATGCGCCTGCCATCGGAAGCGAGCGCCCCGTTGTGGCTCAAGCCGTGGATGGCGCTGACGCGCCGGCGTCTGGCGCGCGCGGGCATCGCGCATAACGACTACGTGGTCGGCATGACGCAGACGGGGCGCCTGGACGAAGCCGCGTGGCTCGCGGCGCTCGCCGGCATCGACCTGAACGATAGGCGAGTCGGCGAGATCTACTGTCATCCTGCGGTGGCGGGCGACACGCCCATTACGGCTTCGATGCGCGACTACCGGCACGCCGACGAACTTGACGCGCTCCTGTCGCCGCGCGTGAGCCAGGCGCTCGCGGCGGCGCGTGCGCGCGGCGTCGCGCTTGGCGGCTTCTCCGACGTATTCGGCGCGGGGCGCGCGTGAAGTCGCTACGCAACGCCGCCGCCACGGCGTGGCCGGGCGTGCTCGCGCTCGTCCTGGCAACCGTGATCGTCTACTCGCTGCGCGAGAGCATCGGCCACGCCAGCGAGCGCATCATGCATGCATGGCTGCCGTTGCTTCTGCTCGTGCCGTATCGCGCGTTGCCGCTCGCGCTCGATGCGCTCGGCTGGTGGATTCTGCTCGCGCGCACCGTGCCGTATCGCTTCGTATGGTGGACCGCGACCGTACGCGATGGCGTGAGCCGCCTGCTGCCCGTCGCGAGCGTGGGCGGCGAAGTGGTCGGCGTGCGGCTCGCGTGCTGGAAGCTGCGCGATTCATCGGCGGTCATCGCGTCGGTGATCGTTGAGGTGCTCGTCACGCTCGGCATGCAGGCGATCTTCGCGCTATTCGGGATCGCCGCGCTTGCGCATTCGGTCGCGTTGCATCGCGCGTTGTGGCCGCTTGGAGCGGCGAGCGCGGCGACGCTCGCAGTGCTCGCCGCATGCGCCTGGTGGCTGCGTCGCGGCGCGCCGTTCGATGTGCTGATGGCGCTCGCGCGACGCGTGCTCGGCCACAGTCCGCTGCTGCGCGCGGGTCA
>NZ_JFHD01000088.1 GCF_000698575.1 Caballeronia zhejiangensis | reverse complement strand
GGGGTCTCCTCGTTTTCAGTGCAATAAGTGACGGTACGAAAAGCTAGCACTGGCGCGGAGGTGGTGTTGGTAGATCGTTGATTTCATTGACTTTCCTGTTCACTTTCAAATCTGCGATTCGTGGCGTCAAACCGTGGTCGGTTTCATCCATTGGTGCCAGTTATCGATGCATTTGGCCGCGAAGGCAGGATTTGGTCAGCATAGCGGTCAACCGGGAAGCGAAACACACCCCGCAAGTTGATGCTCTCCAGCCTGGTGGGCGCAATCTTCCCGATCAGTTCCGGTGGAATGACCTGGCGGCGGTTCGACCAGCGATCCAGGACCGCCTGCATCTGTGAGGTATTCCACGCCATCACGATGTTGGCCATCAGGCTCAACGCATCGGCCACAGCCTGCATTTCATCGACACGTTTGGCCTGCGCCGGGCTGATCCGGCCGGTATAAATGGCGCGCTTGAGGGCGTTAACAGCCTCGCCCCGATTGAGCACCCGGCGCAACTCGTTCCTGAAAGCGTCCTTGACAAAGTAGTCAGCCAAAAACGCCGTACGCAGCAACCGCCCCAATTGCACGCCAGCCTCATAGATTGGATCGCCCTGGGCGGCAGAACCGAACCGCGCAAGAGCTGCCACCGCACTGGCATGTCCGCTCATGACCGAGGCTGCCAGGTGCACCAGACTATCCCAATGCTTTTCGATCAAAGCGACGTCGACATTGGCTTCGCACACCGCAGCGATTTCTGCGGGCACTTTGGTGCCGCGTGGCACAAAGAGGTGGCGCTGTTTGAGTTCCTTCAACCGCGGGCAAAGATCAAAACCAAGCAAACGGGCATGTGACATGGCAAAGTCGGTGTAGCCATGGGTATCCACAGCAAGCTGGCTGGTCTCCAGCTTTTCTTGGCGGATGACACCTTCAATGGCCACGCCCGCCTGGCGCTCATTGAGCACAAAGGGCTGCGCATGGAAGATGCCCCACCGGTCTTTTACATGGGAGTAGATTCCAATGGAAGGTGTGTTGCGCCGAGGATCAAGCCGGGCTTGCCACACCCGTTTGGTGGTCTCCATGGTCATCATGTCAGAAGATGCCAAATCGGACCGCCCCCAGGTGGCGGCAATCGGGTGTCGCTGCATGAATTCCAGCACAGCCTGGCAGGCCTGGCTCAGACGCCGTTCGTCCCGCGCCCAGCGCATGGCCTGGCGAATGCTGGTGGCAGACAATTGCGGAATCATGCGCGCGCATTCGACCGCAGTCAGACTGGTGCCGTGGGCCATGATGCCGGCATAGACCATCAGCAGCTCGTCGGTAGAGCGCGGCTCACGTCCGAGCATGATCCAGCTAAAGCGCACCTGGGCGTCAACGGCCAGAATCACTTCCGGCAATTGAACCTCACCGATGCGGTGATCCAAAGCCGCGCGCAGCTTGGTCACTTCTGGGTCTTCGTCCTCTGCGGGCAATGGCGACAAATGGAGTTCATCATCCACGCGCAGTACGCCACTGCGGGCTGCAGCGGCCACCGCATCGACACCGGCAGTTACTCTGGCCAGCAAAGGCTTCAAGAAAGTGGCAGCCTTGCTGGGTAACGATAGACGGGCATAGTGTTTCTTGGACTCTGCCTGCCAACGCTCGTCCGTGAAGAACAAGCGCGCACGACCCCGAAAGCTCAGGCTGTGCTCAACCCAGACCGAGCCATTGCGCACCGCGCGGCGCAGGGCAAACAGGGTGGCCACCTCCAACGCCTGAAACGCCCGTTCCCGGTCTGGGCTGGAGATCGAAACCTGCCAGATCATTCCCAGACTTGGTGCCACCACTTCAACTGGCAGCTTTCTGGATCCTTTGAGATATAAAGCTTGCAGCTTGGCAAGGTACTCGATGGCAGGATGCTCGCCGGTGGCCTGCCAGGGCAGCTTTGCAATGGCGACGAGCAACGACCGCACGGGGCGAATTCCATCAATCAATCCCTCGCGGACCAGGGAGGCCCTGCTCGGTGGTTTGCGTTTCTGGGTTTCGGTGATCAAGGCTTCAAGACGGGCACGCAACTCAGCATCTGGCACCGCACCTTGCGCGCTCAAGGCAACAAGTTCGCCGAGCAGCGTTTTGTACATTGCGGCCCAATTGACGGTAGCGGGGACATCGGCGGCAGCCTGACGCCACAGATCGGCGATCCGGCGCTGCACCATAAGGATCAACTGGTCTGTGGTGGTGAACAGGCAATACCGAAGAAAGCATGCGACCTCCACGGTGCGCGCTGGCTCTTTGATCTTGGCTCCGGCTGAGGGCGGCCTGGAGACAAGTCGGCGCGCGTAGCGGCGCAAGATGAGATCGGGGATGTCTGCCAGGTGCTTATAACGTCCAGCGTGTAAAGCAGGTCGATGCGCTCCAGTACCTCGCTGATTTGGCGGGTTGAGTGTTTCGCCGGTGCAGCCCATAGCCAACTCTGCTGGGTTTGTCCATCTGGGCGCAGCTCTGAAACTGAGGCTCGCCAGCGATCAAGTGTTGCTGGATCAACGCTGGCGGCGATGGCGGTGCCTGTTTCAACTTCAAGCTGGGCAAGTGCCGCCGCAATCAGTGTCCGAATTGCCCGCTCGTGCACGATCACCAGCTTGTTCTTGTACAGCCATTGACGCGCCCGCACGAGTAGCTGATCGCGGTCGGCGCAGCGCGCCACTTCGTCGCGCAGTTCACGTACCAGTGAGCGGCGCTGGTGCTCGCTCATCCACTGGAATCCAAGGACCGTGCAGGCTACTTGTTGGTGATCGAATAGCGTGCGCCCGCGTTCATACATGGCTCTCAGCGAGGCGACTTCTGGTGCTGCAATGCCAAGCTCGTTGCCAAGGTGGCGCCACAAGGCTACTGGAATTACCCGAAAGGCACCGAGCAAACGCCCACTCATGCGCAGGAAACCAATATGGAGCGCCAGACCAAGCTTGTGGGAATCACCTCGGCGTGCATTGATTGCGTCGCGCTCGGCACCATCGAAGGTGAAAAATGCCTTCATCTCGAAGTCGCTGATATCGCGGGGGAGCCCACGCATCCCCAAAAACGTTGTGTGCCAACCCTGCATCGTGAACCTCAAAAGTGGGAGGCCACCATACCCGTTTACAAAGCGAACAGGAAAGTCAATGAAATCAACGGTCTACCCAGACCACCCCCGCGCCAGTGCTAGCTTTGCGTACCGTCACTTATTGCACTGAAAACGAGGAGACCCC
>NZ_JFHD01000087.1 GCF_000698575.1 Caballeronia zhejiangensis | reverse complement strand
GTCGGCGTGATCGGCTGGCTCGTCGATGGCGCCGCGATCATGAACCAGATTCCGCTGTGCCGCTGCACCTACGGGCCGTATGCCCGCGCGATGATCCGCATCTGCAAGGAGGAGTCGTTCCACCAACGCCAGGGCTTCGACGCGCTGCTCGCGATGATGAAAGGCACGCAAGCGCAGAAGGATCTCGTGCAGCAGGCGGTGAACCGCTGGTGGTGGCCGGTGCTGATGATGTTCGGCCCGAGCGACAAGGATTCGATCCACAGCGGCCAGTCGTTCGCGTGGGGCATCAAGCGCATCTCGAACGATGACCTGCGTCAGAAGTTCGTCGATGCGACCGTCGAGCAGGCGAAGATCCTCGGCGTCACGTTGCCCGATCCCGATTTGAAGTGGAACGAAGCGCGGCAAGCGCACGACTACGGCGCGATCGACTGGGACGAGTTCTGGCGCGTGGTCAACGGCGACGGTCCGTGCAACAAGGAGCGCCTCGCCACGCGCGTGAAGGCGCACGATGACGGCGCGTGGGTTCGCGAAGCCGCACTGGCGTATGCCGAGAAGCAAAAAGCCCGCGCCCACCAACAAGCTGCATGAGCATGGAGACGATGAAGATGAACAAGGAATGGCCGATCTGGGAAGTGTTCGTGCGCAGCAAGCAGGGACTGGATCACAAGCATTGCGGCAGCCTGCACGCACCGGACGCGGGCGCGGCGTTGCGCATGGCGCGCGACGTGTACACGCGTCGTCAGGAAGGCGTGAGCATCTGGGTGGTGCCCTCGGCGGCGATCACGGCATCGGACCCGGCAGACAAGGCCGAGTTGTTCGAGCCCGCGGGCGACAAGATCTATCGGCATCCGACGTTCTTCGTGCTGCCCGACGAAATCAATCACATGTAAGGGCGCGCGACATGAGCCAGAAAGAACATCTCGCCTACGTGCTGCGTCTTGCCGACAACGCGCTGATTCTCGGACAGCGCAACGCGGAGTGGTGCAGTCACGGCCCGGCACTGGAAGAGGATATTGCGCTGGCGAACATCAGTCTGGATCTGATCGGTCAGGCGCGTTTGCTCTACACGCATGCTGCTTCGCTCGAAGCATCGCTCAACGGCAACAAAAAGACCGAAGACGATTACGCGTACTTCCGCACCGAGCGCGAGTTCGCCAACTACACGATCGCGGAGTTGCCGCACTTCGGCCCGCTCGCGGGCACGACGCGCACGGAGCGCGATTACGCGGTGACGATCGTGCGCAACTTCCTGTACTCGGCGTTGATGATGGAAGTGTGGAGCGCATTGCAATCATCGAACGATGCGCAACTCGCGGCGATCGCGGCGAAGTCGATCAAGGAGACGAGCTATCACCTGCATCACGCGCGCGACTGGCTGGTGCGTTTCGGCGATGGCACTGCGGAGTCGCATCGGCGTGCGCAGGCTGCGCTCGATTATCTGATGCCGTACACGCGCGAGTTCTTCGCGACCGATGCAATCGAACAGGCCGTCGCCGATGCGGGCATCGCGCCGCTGGCGAGCGAGTTCGAAGCGGCGTGGCGCGAGCAGGTTGCATCGGCGCTCGATGAAGCGACGCTCAAAGTGCCCGTAGAAGTGCAGCACGTCACGACGGGCAAGCAAGGCGAGCACTCGGAGCACATGGGTTATCTGCTGGCGGAGATGCAGAGCCTGGCGCGTCAGCATCCGGGCGCGAGCTGGTAATGCTGGCCATGCAAACCACGATCGAACGCGCGTGGCACGTGCTCGAGTCGGTGCCCGATCCGGAGATTCCGGTGGTATCGATTCGCGAGCTGGGCATCTTGCGCGATGTGCGTCACGGCGACGATGGCGTGCTCGAAGTGGTGATCACGCCGACGTACTCGGGCTGTCCTGCGATGTCGCAGATTGCTGAGGACATCGCGAAAGCGATCGATGATGCGCAACTCGGCGCGCATCGCATCGAGACGGTGCTGGCGCCTGCGTGGACGACCGACTGGATCACCGATGACGCGCGCGAGAAGCTGCGCCGCTATGGCATCGCGCCGCCGACGGGCGCATGCGGCAGCGCAGAGAAGCCGATCCGCTTCGTGGCGCGCAAGCCCGCGACGATCGCGTGCCCGCGCTGCGGCTCGACGCACACGGAGAAGCTGGCGCAATTCGGCTCGACGGCGTGCAAGGCGTTGTATCGATGCATCGATTGCCGCGAGCCGTTCGATTACTTCAAGCCGTACTGAACCTCACTGACAAGCGAGCCGAGAAAACATGGCGACTCCGCAATTTCATCCGCTGCGCATTCGCGACGTGCGCCCCGAAACCGCCGATGCGCTCACCGTTTCATTCGATGTGCCGCCCGCATTGCGCGATGCGTTTCGCTTCACGCAGGGCCAGTTCGTGACGCTCAAGACGCATATCGATGGCGAGGAGACGCGCCGCTCGTATTCGATCTGCGTGGGCGTGACCGACTACGATCGCGATGGCGAATTGCGCATCGGCATCAAGCGCGTGCGCGGCGGGCGCTTCTCGAACTTCGCGTTCGAGACCTTGAAGCCCGGCCATGAGATCGAGGTGATGACGCCCGACGGACGCTTCTTCACGCATCTGAACGCGGATCACGCAAAGCATTACGTGGCGTTCTCGGGCGGCTCGGGCATCACGCCGGTGCTGGCGATCATCAAGACGACGCTGGACATGGAGCCGACGAGCCGCTTCACGCTGGTGTACGGCAATCGCAGTGTCGACGCGATCATGTTCGCCGAGGAACTCGAGGATCTGAAGAACCGGTATATGGACCGGTTCTCGCTGTATCACGTGCTGTCCGATGATTTGCAGGATGTCGAGTTGTTCAACGGCGTGCTGGATCAAGAGAAGTGCAAGGCGTTTCTTTCGACGCTGCTCTCGCCTGAAGAGATCGATGAAGCGTTCATCTGCGGCCCCGGCCCGATGATGGACGCCGCTGAAGCCGCACTGAAAGAAGCGGGCGTGCCGCCGAAGCAGATTCATGTGGAGCGCTTCGGCACGCCGTTGCCGCAGGCGGGTGCGCCGACGATCGAGATTACGGAGAGCACGCCGGCGGCGGATCTGGAACTGGTCATCGATGGCAAGAAGCGCAAGCTGCGTCTGCCGTATGAAGGCGTGAGCGTGCTCGATGTCGGTCTGAAGGCAGGGCTCGCGTTGCCGTACGCGTGCAAGGGCGGGGTGTGCTGCACGTGCCGCGCGAAAGTGCTCGAAGGCGAAGTGAAGATGGACAAGAACTACACGCTCGAACAACACGAGATCGATGAGGGTTTCGTGCTGACCTGCCAGTGCCATCCGGTGAGCGAGCGCGTGGTTGTGAGCTTCGACGAGCGGTAAGCGACGTCCCG
>NZ_JFHD01000086.1 GCF_000698575.1 Caballeronia zhejiangensis | reverse complement strand
TGTTACGTCGCGAACAATTCGAGGTGCAGGAGATGAGTTTGTCGCGTGATCGACGAGGTGGAATTTCAGAACACGACCGCGCGTAGCGCGAGACACAGCGGATGTGAGGATGGCCAGTGTTGCTCTGATATCGTGCGATGTTTTCCGGACGCCGTACGAACATCAAGAACAGACTGGCCATGCACCGAATTGTATTTGCGTTTCTCACGCTCGAACAGCATCTTCGCGCCGTCGTGACCACACCTCAGTCATACCGCCCCGATCATTGCCCGCATTGCGGCTTCGGTTGCCTCTGGGGGCACGGCTGTTACGAGCGCAAGGCTGATCGTAGCGCCGACGGCGACCTGAATCCCGTTGCGGTGCCGCGCTTCCAGTGCGCGTCGTGCCGACGCACGTGCTCGCGCCTGCCGCTGTGCATCTGCCCGCGCCGCTGGTATGCGTGGGCGCTGCAGCAGCAGGTACTGCAGTTGTTGATCGCGGGTGCCTCGTTGCGCCGTACCGCCGCGATCTTCGCGCTCGGCTATCACACCGTGCGGCGCTGGTGGCGATGGTTGTCAACGGTCCACGAAGACTTCTCTTTCCATCTGCGCAGCCGGTTTGCATCGCTCGGACGCAGCGTCGGCTTCGCCACTTTCTGGCTCGCCTGTCTCCAATTGATGCCACTGTGTGAAGCGATGGCCTGGCTCGATCACGACAGTGTCGCTGTCCCGTGATCGGGGGAACCCCGTTCGCTGCGCGACGACGAAATCTGCGCTTCAACGGGTACCCCACACACTTTGCTCACTGCCCGAGCTCGCGCATTGGCGGTTTCATACGGGTTCCTTCATTTTTACGGGGAACACCTATGAACGAAGTCGATCCGAAGGCCCTGTTTCGCCTGTCGGTGCTCGGTCCGCTCGTCAGCCGCGAACGGCTGGGCCACGGCGAGCTGCAGCAGATCGTCCAACAGCTCGCGCAGCAGGAATACGCCATTCCCGGCTCGCGCCGGCGTCATATCAGCGAGAAGACGCTGCTCAAGTGGTACTACGCATGGCGACGTGATGGTCTGACGGGACTCGCCGATCACGCCCGTACTGATGTGGGCCGCTCGAAGCTGCCTGAAGTCATACAGGGCGCCGTGCTCGCGGCCAAACGCGAGAACCCGCGCCGTTCGATCCGCCAGATCCGGCTGCTGCTGGAGGCCGCCGGCGTGGTTCCGCACGACACGCTCTCGCGCTGCGCGGTGCATCGTCTGCTCAAGGCGCACGGCATCTCACGCATTGCCGGTCCCGATGTCGTGCCTGAGGAGAAACGCAGCTTCGAGGCCGAGTATGCCGGTTCGATCTGGTACGGCGATGTGCTGCACGGCCCGACGCTGTCCTTCGGCGGCAAGCGTACAAAGACGTACCTCGTGTCGCTGATGGACGACGCCTCGCGGCTGATCGCCCATAGCGCGTTCTGCACCTCGGAGACGGCGCTCGACATTGAAGGCGTGCTCAAGCAGGCGCTGCTCAGACGCGGCGTGCCGAAGACGCTCGTCGTCGACAACGGCGCAGCCTATCGTGCCTCAACGCTGCAGGGCATCTGCGCGCAACTGTCAATCCGGCTCGTGCATTGCCGGCCGTACCAGCCGACCAGCAAGGGCAAGCTCGAGCGCTGGCACCGCACGTTACGCGAACAGTTCCTTGCCGAACTCGACGCGACGCATATCCGTGACATGGCGGACCTGAACGCCCGGCTATGGGCGTGGATCGAGCAGGTCTACCATCGCCGCAAACACGGTGCACTTGGCGAGCACACGCCACTCTCACGCTACCAGCAGGACCTGCCACGCATCCGGCAGCTCGGCACACTGGCTGCGCGGCTGGATGAACTGTTCCTGCATCGCATCTCGCGCCATGTGCGTCGTGATGGCACCGTGTCGTTCGACGGCAAACGCTTTGAGGTCCCGTACGAGCTTACCGGACAGACGGTCGTGGTTGTGGTCGATCCGCACGCCGGCACCGTTCTGCGCGTCGAGAGCCAGGCCGGGAAGGCGCTGGGCGCCGCCACGGAACTGGATACCGTGGCCAACTGCACGCGCCGGCGGCAGCGCCCACTGGCGCAGCCTGCCACCCATGCCGCGGCATCAGGGCCGAACCTGCTCGAGCTCGTGCATCAGCGTCATTACCGCACGGAGGGCTGACCATGTACCGACAACACTTCGGCCTGCGCTGCGCGCCGCTGGACAAGGATTCGACGGACCTGTGGGACGATGGCGCGCTTGCCCAGCTCACCGAGCGCTTCCAGTGGCTGCTCACCAGTCCCGGTATCGGCCTGCTGACGGGCGAACCGGGCGTGGGCAAGACCGCAGCACTACGCCATCTCGCTCGTAGCCTCAATCCGCATCGCTATCTCGTTATTTACCTCGCCGAAACGGAGTTCGGCCGCATCGACCTGTACCGATCGCTTGCACGAGCGCTCGGATTGGAACCCAGCTACCGGCGTGCCGACCTGTGGCGCGAGCTGAAGCAGCGCATCACGGAGCTCGTCGAGGGCAAGCAGTTGCTGGTGGTATGGATCATCGACGAGGCGCAGAACCTGCCCATTGAGTTCTTCCGCGACTTCCCGTCGTTCCTGAACTTCGCCTTCGATTCGCGCAACCTTCTCACTGTGTGGCTGGCCGCGCATCCAAATCTGGCCACCACGCTCGAACGTGCGCCCTATGCCGCGCTGTACGGACGTATCCAGGCGCGCGTGCAATTGAAGCCCGTCATCGAGCGCGAGCGTTTCGCGCAGTTGATCACGCACGCCCTAAAGAGCGCCGGCTGCACGCATACGTTGCTGGCCGACTCCGGGCTTGAGCTGCTACGGCAGGCTTCACGTGGTCTGCCGCGACACGCCGGGCGAATCCTGCGCACCGCGATGCAGCTGGCCGTGCCCCGGGGTCTGAATCATCTACCCGACGAGCTGCTACAACAAGCCATTGAGGAGTTCCGATGACCCGGCGCCACAAACACGCCAAGGTGTCGCGCGCGGCGCCAAAGATCATGTCCCGTCCGCCGCCATTGCCCGAAATGAGCGACGAGGCCGCCGCGCAGATCCAGCAACTCCTATGTGACTGGCTCCTGTGGTTCAGCGCTGCGTATGGCGAACAGATCCGTCGTTGCAATGAACCGTGGGCTGTGCCGCCACGCGAACCGCCTCCTGCTCATCGCATCGACGCCCCTTTCTAATGACACGGCCCCGGTCTCGACAACCGGGGCCGCGTTCGTTGTGCTGCCGATCAAATGCGCGACGACGCGCAAATTTACATTCGCTGCGTCTCGCGTTCGATCGGACACGCATTCCGCCCGATCAGCCCGCGACAAACAGCGTCGTCTCGCCTCGAATATCTCGCGATGCCGAGTCTCGTTCAGCCTGCGACGTAACA
>NZ_JFHD01000085.1 GCF_000698575.1 Caballeronia zhejiangensis | reverse complement strand
AGAAATTATGTTGAGTCCGTCACTGTCGAATAGTGCCATGCGAGTCGCCGAAGCGATCCGCAAGGATTCGCGGTTCGGCGAGCTACGCATAATTACAACGACTCCAGGAACTGAAGGATGCGGTCCGGTGGTCGATATCGACGATTCTTTACTTGCGGCGGTTGAATCCTGTTCAACGCTCGCTCCTTCATTGTCAGATCAGCTTCCATATAGCCATGTGTTGTCGATGGGCTTTCGTGTCCCAGCCATAAGGCGATGACCGACAGGTCGACCCCTGATTGAAGTAGATGCATGGCTGTCGCGTGTCTAACCAGGTGCGGAGAAACACGTCGCTTGGCGAGTTGCGGACATTGGTCCTTCGCGCGCGTTACGGCAATTCTCATCCGATCGGCGACATTGGAGCGTGTCATCGCGTTTCCCGATCGATTTGGAAAGAGCCTCTGACTTGATGCATCCTGGATCTGCGGCAACCACCCCTTGAGGAGCTTTGCTGTGGATCGCCATAAAGGCACCGTTCGTTCCTTGCGTCCTTTGCCAAGAATATGAACGAAGGGTGATGTACCCAGAACGACATCACTGACGCGTAGTGCCAGGATCTCCGAGACGCGCGCCCCCGTGTTATACATCGTTGCCAGCAGAACCGTGTCGCGTTGACCCGCCCAAGTGTCCGGGTCAGGCGCCGTCAACAGTTGCTGAATCTCTTCGCGTGACAGGAATCCGACCATAGGTTTGTCGCAACGCTTCATCGGCACGGAGAGTGCACGCTGTATAACGGCCAACGACGCGACGTCACGGTGTGCTGCGTACTTCAGGAACGAGCGCAACGCTGCGAGTCGAACGTTGCGGGTCCGCGTGCTGTTGCGCCGCTCAACTTCGAGGTGTCGCAGAAACGCGAGGATCAGAGGTGCATCCATGTCCGACAGCGTCAGATCAGTTGGACACCTCCCGAGGCGATCCGATGCGAACTGAAGAAACAGACGAAACGAATCGCGATAGCTCGATATCGTCTCCGGGCTCACCGCGCGTTGATGCATCAACCGTTCGACGAAGAAGTCCTGCAGGAGAGTCGCAAAGGAAGGAGCCACGCAGGTTTTAGTCATGACGTACCCCCTCAGCAAAGCGCGCAAATTTCTGGCTCACGATTTCCATGAGATCGGGAACCGCAGTCAGATACCAGTAGGTATCGCTCGGCTTCACGTGCCCCAGATATGTCGACAGCGCAATCATCCGGTTGTCGACGTTCACGCCGTCCCGATACCACTTGAGAATGCACCGGCACACAAACGTATGGCGAAGATCATGGATTCGGGGCAACGCGTGGTCACCCCGAGAAGTCCACCCGAGTTGCTCGCGAAGCCGACCGAACACCCAATGCACCGTTCGGGCCTGCAACTTCCTGCCATCAAGATTCACAAAGAACGAAACGCACGGCTCTGCGGCGACGACCAGCGCACGGCGAGTAGCGTAACGGTTCATGGCCAGAGTTACGGTAGGATGCATCGGAATAACGCGCGATTTGTGAAACTTCGTCTCACGCACCGTAAGCGTGCCCTCGGCAAGATTCACGTCGTCTCGAGAGAGATTGATGGCTTCCGAGATACGCAAGCCGGTTGCGGCAATCAATCCAAACAGCGCTTCATATGTAAGCGGTCTGATCGAACCGACGGGTAACATTGCCACCGACGCCGTGAGGAGTTCGCCGAGTTCCTGCTCCGTGTAGATGTGCGGCGCCAGACGACGATGGGCCCGCCCGCACAAGTCGCGTCGCGGAACAACTGTATCGGGATAGAACTGCTTGAGATACTTCGCGAAGGGGCGGATTACCTCGATCCGACGCGCCCATGTAATGGCCCTTTCGCTCGGTGTCGAGTGCGCCCAGCTGAGAGTCAGATCTTCCGTGATCGGACCACGATGCCCCAGCGCGTCCGCGAAGCGGGCAAAGTTCATCAATACGTGCCCAGAGATCTTGAGGTCGAAGCCAAGACAGCGTCGTTCGGCGAGATATGCCTGCGCCAGCGATACCATAGTGTCTGCCGAGTTGACGAAGCGTTTCATGATTTGCTCCCCGGCCAGGGGAGCGCGACAGCCTCCATACTTTGCAGGTCGATCTTCGTGTAAATCGCGGTGGTGTCGATGCTTTGATGGCGCAGTACGTCGGCCACTTCCTTCAACGACGAGCCGGAACGAAGCAGCCGTCGAGCCACGCTGTGCCTCAGAAGATGAGTTCCAGTTTGTTCAGTCCAGCCGCAGCGAACATATGCGGCATGCACCGCCTGATGGACACGCCCGGTTCCCAACGGAAGGTCGGCAGGCGCGTAGTGCCGTACAAAGACGGCGCGGGAGGTCGTCGTTGTTCTTCGAGCTAACCAGATATAGTCGGCGATCGCATGACCTGTTGGCTCCGGCAACGGAATGACGTAGCCCCGTCGCGATTTGGTGCGACGGATTTGCAGCGTGCCGTCGCGCCAGTTTAAATCGTCGAGCTGTATTTGCACGACTTCCGCAGCACGCAATCCAATATCTGCCAGACAACGTACCATTGCGTAATCACGCAGGTCGGCCGCCGTTTCGTGATGGAAGGAATTCAGGAGCTGTCCGATCGCTGCGTCCGAAAGCGTTTGAGGTAATGCCGCCAACCTCCATCCTGCTACGTTCGGCACCGCCGCGATCAACTCTGCGACCTGCTCGTTATATTGCATGCTCCTGAATCGCAGATAACTGCGCAACGTTATGCCTGCTACGTGAGCTGTTCCGGCTTTGCACCCGTCAGGGTAACGTGTCACGAATCGACGGACATCCCGAATCGTTAGCCGCTTCATATCGATGGGTCCGCGACCAAAGCGTTGATGCAAGAAATCGCGAATGATTCGGCCACGCTGATATCGCGTGCACTCGGCAAGGCCGCAAACGTCCTTGAGGTACTCAGTGAATCGACACACCTCCTGTTGTACCGAATCCGGTTCTGCCCAAAGATACCGGGGGACAGCGCACGCGCCCAGGACGACCAGCAAATGCTGAAGTGCCGCGTTGACGTCTGTCCGACATCTCGGAATCGGATCGGGGCAGGTGCATCGAGGCAAATGGTCATTCACGAAGCCGCAGGCGAGTCGATTGTCGACGCGAGCTAAGGCTATGCGGTGTGTTGTGAGCCAGTACGCAAAGTGCGCGACGCACCTCACGTAACGGTTGACGGTGCAAGCCGCGTAGCCGGCCTCAACGAGATATTCGCAGTAGCGCTCCGCGAAAGGAGAAAGGACGCTGCGCCATAACCACGCCTGAGGCTGCGGTCGTAGAGGAACCAAGCCGATCATGATGTTTCTCCTGAATGGGTTACAACCCAAACAGGAAAGCACTTTTTATGTGTAGTTTGCTGCTACCCAACGATCCAGGCAAGGCGCGTCGCACTGACGCCCGTGACGAGCCGAACCATGCAAACTCCGCATAATTTCTGGCTGCGCATTATTCCTG
>NZ_JFHD01000084.1 GCF_000698575.1 Caballeronia zhejiangensis | reverse complement strand
GTGTATACGCGCATCTCACTCGCAAGGCGAACAATGCGTCCATCGTGTCGCTGACTTACATCTGGACCAATCGGGGCGTTGCGAAGCTTGCTTGCAGAAGACTAAGGAGTGCCTTCGATGCGCTTACGCGCCTTGTCCGTCCGTACGCGGCACATTCATTGCATCACGTTGTGACATATTGATGCTCGCCAAAGTCACAATCTTTTTTGGGCCGCAACCAAGGAGCAAACCATGTCTATCACCGTCGGCGATTTTTTGGTCGACCGCCTGCACGCATGGGGCGTGCGTCGCATCTTTGGCTATCCCGGCGATGGTATCAACGGCATCCTTGGGGCGTTGAATCGTGCGCAAGGCAAGATCGAATTCGTTCAGACGCGGCATGAGGAAATGGCCGCCTTTATGGCATCGGCGCACGCAAAGTTCACTGGCGAGCTTGGCGTTTGTCTGGCGACATCAGGACCCGGTGCAGCGCACCTCCTCACTGGTCTCTACGACGCACGACTAGACCACATGCCCGTGCTCGCCATCGCCGGACAGCAAGCGCGCGCATCGCTCGGTGGCCACTATCAACAGGAAGTCGACCTCCGATCGATGTTTAAGGACGTCGCGGGCGCCTTCGTGCAACAAGCAAGTGTTCCCGCCCAGGTTCGTCATCTTGTCGACCGAGCCGTCCGAACTGCGCTGGGCGAGCGGAAAGTCGCCGCGCTTGTGTTCCCGAACGATTTGCAGGAACTCAAATTCGAGCCGCCGCCGCGCAAACACGGGACGTTGCACTCAGGGGTGGGCTATCGCGCGCCCAAGACCGTGCCGTATGCCGACGATCTGCAACGAGCCGCAGAGATCCTCAACTCGGGCAAGAAGGTCGCGATCCTCGTCGGCGCGGGCGCGTTGCAGGCGACCGACGAAGTGATCGCGGTGGCGGAAAAACTCGGCGCAGGCGTCGCGAAAGCACTCTTAGGCAAAGCCGCGCTTCCAGATGATCTGCCCTACGTGACCGGCTCGATCGGTCTGCTCGGCACGGAGCCGAGCTACAAGCTGATGACCGGATGCGACACCTTGCTGATGATCGGCTCGGGCTTTCCTTACTCGGAGTTCCTCCCGAAAGAAGGCGCGGCGCGTGGAGTACAGATCGACATCAAGCCCGACATGCTGTCCCTCCGCTATCCGATGGAAGTCAATCTTGTTGGCGACAGCGCGGAGACGCTGCGCGCGCTTTTACCGCTGCTCGAACAGAACGCGGATAGCGCATGGCGCAAGGACATCGAAGGTTGGATGACCGACTGGTGGCAAAAGCTCGAAAAGCGTGCGCTAGTGTCGGGAACCGCGGGCGTGAACCCCCAGCGCACGGTATGGGAGTTGTCGCCGCGCGTACCGTCCAACGCCATCGTGACCAGTGATTCTGGATCGTGCGCAAATTGGTACGCGCGTGATCTGAAAGTCAAGCGCGGCATGATGTGCTCGCTTTCCGGGGGACTCGCGTCGATGGGCGCAGCCGTGCCCTATGCGATTTCGGCAAAATTCGCGCACCCTGAGCGGCCGGTGATCGCGCTGGTGGGTGACGGCGCAATGCAGATGAACAACATGGCCGAGCTTATCACGGTCGCGAAGTACTGGAAGCAATGGTCCGATCCGCGCTGGATCTGCATGGTGCTTCACAACGATGACCTGAATCAGGTTACCTGGGAACAGCGCGTCATGAACGGTGACCCGAAGTTCGAAGCGTCGCAAGACATTCCGTCGGTGCCATACCACCGCTTCGCTGAATTAATCGGACTTCGAGGAATTTACGTCGATGACGCCGAGCGCATGAGCGCAGTATGGGATGAAGCGCTGGGCTCAGACCGGCCCGTCGTGATCGAGGTGAAAGCCGATCCAAATGTTCCCCCACTGCCGCCGCATATCACCTTGCAACAGGCAAAAGCGTTCGCTACGACGCTTTTCGAAGGGGATCCGGACGAAGGCAACATCATCGTCGACACTGCGAAACAGGTGCTGGGTGCAGTGTTGCCGGGACATAAGGACAATTAACGGAGGCCAGCACCATGCACCTCACAAAACGCGAGGCACCTGTCGAAGCGATTCGGGCGCGCGCCTACACCATCCCGACCGACCGGCCCGAAGCCGACGGTACTTTCGCCTGGAAATCGACGACGCTCGTGGTTGTCGAACTTACCGCAGCAGGCAAGACGGGCATCGGCTATACCTACAACGACGCGACGACCGCGAGCTTCATCGAATCGACGCTCGCCTCGACACTGGTCGGCGAAGACGCTTGGAACATCGACGCCCTTTGGATACGCATGCAGCGGCGCGTGCGAAACACTGGCCGCTCGGGGATCGCCGCCTGCGCGATATCGGCGCTCGACTGCGCGTTGTGGGATGTGAAGGCGCGCCTGCTTGACTTGCCGCTTGCGCGTCTGCTCGGCGCGGTGCGCAACCGTGTGCCACTATATCGCAGCGGCGGCTTCACTACGTACAACGACGACGAAATTCGCGACCAGCTCTCGAACTGGGTGCACGAAGACGGATGCCGATGGGTAAAGATCAAGGTCGGCACTGAGCCTTCGCGCGATCCGCATCGCGTGGAGGTCGCGCGAGAAGCGATCGGCGATGACGCGGGCCTCTTCGTCGACGCCAACGGGGCGCTTGATCGCAAGCAGGCCCTCTTCTACGCCGAACGGTTCGCGCAGCATGACGTCGAGTGGTTCGAAGAGCCGGTGTCGTCGGACGATCTCGCCGGCCTGGCTTCGTTGCGCGACGCACTGCCCGCGCATATGGAACTCGCTGCGGGCGAATACGGCTACACGATCGACGACTTCCGCGCGCTGCTCGCCAACGAAGCCATCGATGTGCTCCAGGCCGATGTCACTCGCTGCGGCGGCATCACGGGCTTCCTGCGCATAGCAACGCTGTGCGACGCGTTTCATATTCCGCTTTCGGCCCACTGCGCACCCGCCCTCCATCTGCATGTTGCGTGCGCAGCTGTGCGTTTGCGGCATCAGGAATGGTTCCACGATCACGTGCGCATCGAGTCGATGCTCTTCGACGGGGCACCGCGTGCGCGCGACGGCGCGATCGCGCCGGACTGGTCGCGGCCGGGTTGCGGACTCGATTTCAGGCATGCTGATGCGCATCGGTATGCGGTCTGACGCGCGGCGAGCGAATGGAACAGAACGAAGCGAAGAACATGACGCAAACCAGAACAATCGACATCGCCATTGGCTGCGCAATCGCTGCGGCTGGACTCGCGCTCGTGCGCCTGGGCGGGCGCAAGCCGCATCGCCCGGCGATGCAGATGCACATCAATACGGCGCGCACTTTCAATCACAGTTCCGCGCTGCTCGCGCTGTCCGTGCTCGCCGACAGCGCGATGGAGCACTATCGCGGCTCGTTCGACAATCCCGCGATGTACACTCCGCTCGTCGTGTCGACGCTGTCGCTCTTCGCCGGCTTGCATGGCGGCTCCGATCACGAACCGACGCACCATCCGGTGCGCAATGCAGTCTATGTCAGCGCGGCACTCGCCGGCGTCGCTGGGACCGGGTTCCATCTTTACAACATCACTAAGCGCCCCGGCGGTTGGAGCTGGCATAACCTGTTCTATGCGGCGCCGATTGGCGCACCGATGGCGTTGCTGCTCTCTGGCGCACTCGGCGCGGTATCCGAGCGGTTGCGCGACGAACCCGCGCACGAGCCGGGTCTTTTCGGCAAGCCTGCGGGACAGGCGCTCGCGCTCGTCACGAGCGCTGGACTGGTCGGGACGCTCGGCGAAGTCGCGCTGCTGCATTTTCGTGGTGCGTTCCAGAACCCGGTCATGTATGCGCCGATCATCGTTCCGCCGGTCGCATCGGCGCTGCTCGTCAATGCCGCCCTCGCTCGTCCGCGCGAGCGCTGGTTCACGCGGTTATGGCTGCGCGTGACGACGGCACTCGGGTTCATCGGTGTCGGCTTTCATGCCCGCGGCGTCGCGCGCGCGCGTGGCGGCTGGCGCAACTGGAGCCAAAATCTCTTCAATGGACCGCCGCTGCCCGCACCGCCGAGTTTTTCGGCGCTCGCACTCGCGGGACTCGCGGCGCTGCGTCTTCGGGAGACCGAGAAGAAATGAAGGACTTACCCCGCTATCCTGGCTACGACGTGATGACC
>NZ_JFHD01000083.1 GCF_000698575.1 Caballeronia zhejiangensis | reverse complement strand
CCCAGTTCCGGCGCCGCGATTTTCGCGAGCGAGCCGCCGAATTTGCCTACCGCCGTACGCGCGGCCGATACGATCACTACGTCAGTCATTTTCTATCCTCGTGAAACTGCGAAAGCGTCAACGGACTTCCGTTTGCGAAGCGATGCACGCCATACGGAAACGCATCCATTACGAATGGATTCGGTGAGTTCGATTCGAACCCGGGCGATTGATGCGCAGCGTCGATTGCGGAGCGATGTCCGACCGTCCGATGCTTGAGCGAGCGACTTTCAAAGGGCGTCGCGCCGACTGCGGGATGACCTCGCCTGAAGGACGCGGTCTCTTCCGCATAGAAAATCCCGAACGGGATGCGGCAAACGTGCAGCCAATTGCGTGGTCCATTTATATGGGCCTTTAATAAAATCTCTCAGGTTCAGCACCGCCCTTCTCTTTCGCCTTGCCGCGCAAATCGCGCAGACGCAATTCCACCGCGCGAATTTCGCGCAGTCGTGCAGCAAGGTTTATCGGAAGTTATTCGGTCGTGCGTGCTTGTGCGACGCACCAAATTAGTAACAATTCTAAACGCAAAACATGCGTAAAAAATTTCATATTAGTAGGTAAAAACCCTAGATCGCGGAAAAACCGCTTATCTTTCATGTAAGAAATTCGCGAATTACTCGAACGCACGTTCAATAATCATCCTATATTACGGTGAAAATTGCGCGGTTGTATGATCACTTTGCGCGAATTCAGGTAATTAGGTAATACCTAAGCCCGGCATTTGAAGCATGCGCTACATTGAAAAGGTTTGCGCCGTCTTTAACGTTATATTCGAATTAACTACTGGGTATAACCATTCGATCTTTAATCGACGTGGTTATTCGGACACATATGACGCCATGATGAAAGTGCGAGCCATTAATCGATTGCCAATTGCTGCGGCATTTTGACATCCGTCAACAAAAAGTAATTGTGCCGGGCGGCAGCAAAAGCCGCCCGACGTTCGGCCAAACCTTCACAGCGCCAGAACGAGCCTTTTGCCCTTCGCGCGCGAACAGCACGTCATCATGCGATTGTTCGACTGGCGTTCGCCCCGGGTCAGCACCACGTCGCGGTGATCGATCTCGCCTTCCAGCACGCGCACCTCGCACGATCCGCACAGCCCTTCTTCGCAGTCGCTCTGAACATCGACGTTCGCGCGTCTGAGCGTCGTGAGCAGTGTCTGATCGGCCGGGACGGTCAGGACGAGGCCGGAATCCTTCAGTTCGACTTCGAACGCGCGTTCCTTTTCGGGATCGAGCGTGCCGATCTTCGATTCGAAATGCTCGATTCGAAGCGCGTCTTCGGGCCACGACGCGCTCGCGTCGGCGAGCGCGTCGAGCATCCGCGCCGGGCCGCACGCATAAACGCGCGTGCCCTCCTCCACGGCGAGCGCGGCGAAGTCGTTGCGCACACCCTCTTCCGAGACGTACGCGCGCAGACGCTCGCCGTGCAGCGCGCGCATTTCAACGAGAAGGGCCATGGACGCGCGCGAGCGTCCGCTGTAGTGCACTTCGTAGTCGATGCCGAGCGAACGCGCGCGACGCGCCATGGAGCTGATCGGCGTAATGCCGATGCCGCCCGCGATCAGCACGAGCTTCTTGGCGGTCTCGTCGAGACGAAAGTGATTGCGCGGGCCGCGTATGCGCCAGTGCGCGCCCGGCTTCACGTTCTCGTGCACCCACGCCGAACCGCCACGGCTCTCGCTCTCGCGCAGCACGGCGATTTCGAACGCGCGGGCGTCGGCGGGATCGCCGCACAGCGAATACTGGCGCGAGATGCCGGTCTCGCCGCACACGACATCGATATGCGAGCCCGCCGTCCAGCGCGGCAGATCGCGTCCGTTCGCCGACACGAGCCGCACGCGCACGATGCGATCCGCGCATGTCTCGACCGAATCGACGATCACCGCGCGGCTCACCGCATGCGACGACGGCTCGCCGATCCGCACGACCGCGCGCGGCTCGCGCACCGATGAATCGGCGCGCTCGGGATTCATCGCCGGATCCCATTCCACATATAGATGCTCCGGCCCGCGAAACGACGTGTTCGGCACATACGTGAAGCGTTGTTCGGCGAGGCGCATGTGCGGCAGACGGCGCGTGAGCTCGTCGAGAAAAACCTGCATCTCCATGCGCGCGAGATTCTTGCCCATGCACTGATGCGCGCCATAGCCGAACGTCAGCTGATCGCTGGCGTTTTCGCGGCGGATGTCGAAAAGATCGGCATCGGCGAACTGATGTTGATCGTGATTCGCCGACGACGTCACGATCAACAGCTTCGATCCCGCCGCGATCTCGATGCCGCCGATCGTCACGTCCTTCGTCGCGAGCCGTCGCCATGCAGCGACCGAGCCGTTATGCCGCAAGCACTCTTCGACTGCGTTGGGAATCAGGCTCGGGTCGTCGCAGATGTCGCGCCAGGCGTCGGGGTGTTGCAGCAGCAGTTTCATCGCGTTCGCGGTCGCGTTGGCCGTCGTCTCGTGCGCGGCGACGATGCCCGCCATCATCATCGAATGCAGATAAGAGTCGGTGACGACTTCGGGCAGCTCCTTCTGCTTGCGGATGCCGTATTGCATCCAGCCGGGGCCGGACGGATCTTCGCGCATCTTGTCGAGCACCTTGCCCGCGTATTGCCAGAACTTGCCGACCGCGTGCGCGACTTCGACCTGTTCCTCGGGCTTCGGCCGTCCCCATGTGTTGACCGTGTGCGCAATCGAATAGCGGCGCAGCGTGTCCATGTCTTCTTCGGGCACGCCAAGAAAATGCAGGGCGACGGTGAGCGGCACTTCCCACAACATCTGATCGACGAGATCGGCGCGGCCATCGTCGATGAAGCGATCGACGTACTCGCGCGCGAGCGCACGCACCATCGGCTCGTGATGCGCGAGCGCTTCGGGCGTGAACGGATCCATCAGCGCGCGGCGGCGCGGCATGTGCGCGGGCTCGTCCTCGTTGACGAGCGTGCGGTTCAGCGCGAATCCGTAGGACGCGAGCACCGCGTTCGCTTCCGGGCCGGTCGGCGTGATTTTCTCGAGCGCGATCGACGGACTGAACGTGATGTTGTCGCGGAAAATCGCCTTGATGTCGTCGTAGCGCGTGACGACCCAATAGCCGAGCTTCGGGCTGTAGAACACCGGTTCCTGTTCGCGCGCCCATCGCACGTATTCGGGCGGGTCTTGCTGATAGCCGTCGCCGAACGGATCGAACTCGGCCGCGCCCGCGCTGATCGGGCAGCCGTTCGGTGCTTTGACGTGGAATGGGCAATGCGGCGCAGCGGTCATGCTCGTCTCCAGTTTTTTTCGCGTGACCACAGTATGCAACGCGTCACCACTTCCAGCGCACGCCCAATCCTCCGCCGATGGAATCGCGATGCGAACCGCCGATGTTCGTCGAATAGACGAGGTTCGCGAAGAGACTGCCGCGCGCGCTCACTTTCGCGACGATGCCCGCGCCGAATTGCGCGGTCGTCGCGGAGACGTTCGTCGGAATGACGGTCGTGCCCGCGAACGTCGTGGTGTCCGTCGCGCCGAAGTAGCGCCACAGGTTCGCGGTCACATACGGCTCGAAGGTCGTGCGGGCCGCATCGAAATGACCGTAGAGGCGCACACCGAGCCGGCCGACGAAGCCGCTCGCTTGGTCGAAGGACACGGACGAAATGCCGTCGTCGATGTCGTGGAGATTCGCGTGTTGCCAGATGAGTTGCGCTTGCGGTTCGATCGCGAGGCGGGCCGATAGCGGAATCGGCAGACCCGCTTCGACCGATGCGGCGAACGCGCTGCCGTGCGTCGTCGCGCCGACGCCGCGGTTCGATTGCGGATCGGCGGTGAGCGAACTGCCGAGCAGCACGGCGTCGGTGTACCAGCCGCCCGGGCCGATGTGCGTCCAGTACAGCCCCGCGCTGTACGCGTTGATCGACAGGTGGCCGACGCTCGAGTTCGGAAAGCCGAGTGCAAAACCGTCGACGTCGCCGCTCGCGCGCGCGAAGCCGAGGAAGAAGCCGTAGTGATTTCGATGACCGGCCGGCGTCGCATCGGCATGGATATCGTGGCCGACCTGCAGGCCGCCGATGCCGCCGCTGAATTCGGGATCGGCCGCGCCGCTGTTGTGCTGGGTCGCGTGGCCGCCCCAAACGCGCGACCACGCGGCGGGCAGCGCGCCGGTTTCCGTCAGCAGCGACTGCTCGCCCTGACGTTCGTGGAATGTGCCGATCTGCTGGATCGCGAGTTCGCGGACGATCGGCGACAGCTCTGCGTAGACGGGCACTTCCATCCGATAGAGCGGGATCGGCGCCGCGCCGGGCGGCGGTGGCGGCGGCAGCGGTGGTGTACCCGCGGCGGCGGTTGGTATGGGTTCGGGCGTTGGGGCTGGCGTTGGCGTCGGTGTTGGACTTGGCGTGGGCGTGGGCGTCGGAGCCGGCGTCAGTGTTGGTGGGGACGGCGGCGTCG
>NZ_JFHD01000082.1 GCF_000698575.1 Caballeronia zhejiangensis | reverse complement strand
GCCCGGCGGCGCCGGTGGTAGGTGGCGTGTGGAAATGGGTGGCCGTACTGGTTGTGTGTGTGTCGGATGTGACCGGGTGTTATGTCAATCCGCAGTAAAGCGATCACAAGAGACCTGCGGCTTTGCGCCATGACCTCGCTCAGCCGGGGCTCGTTCCCCTCGCGCAAACCATGACGGAAGCAATTTAAGTTGCTTCAGCTAGACCTTCTCGGTGCGCTCGCGGTTCGCTTCCCGTTCGCAGTTGTTGAGGTTCACTATTTCCGCTAATGGGTGCAACATTTCCGCTAATATAGGCGCATTCGGCGAACCTCGCGTTTTTTGCGGTAGCGGCTGACCAGCTTCAATAGATGTTCCATATTGCTTGCTTGACGTATCGTCGATGCACGTACTGTTTCTAACGGCTCACGGTGTTCGTCACAGTAGCCTGCGGCGGGATCGAGCCACGTCCGCTTCCAGCGAGGCGCAGTAACGTCCGCCGGGTTCAAAACCAGGCAACGGAAGCAATAGGGTAGATGCCTTCGCGGAATCATCCAGTCGGTACGCGTTTGGATGTGCGCTAGCCGAGCGATGTCGAGCCGTGCGAGTTCGGCGAGTGTGTCAAGCACACGGTTGTCGACGGGAGCGAACAGAATCCATCCGGCGTTGGTCAGGGATGGCAAGGGTCCCAGTTGATTGGCCACCCACATTCGATCAATGCTCAGCCTGTAACGGCTGGCGACGCGGCCGAACCAGCTTCCGAAGGCTTCATCGTCGAAGGGCCGCGGTGCGAATGGCCACGGACGCACGTCACTGGATGTGTGTGGGGGCCACATGTTCGAGATGTTCGAGCTTGATGCACTCATCGCCGCTGCGAATACCCGCTTCTGCTGCCGCATTCAGGATTCTGGAAACCTCGCCTGTGAGCCCGCCGCTGGCAGCGAGAACGTATTGTGCGATTTCCCTTTGAGCGAGGTCAGAAGGTCGCCGCAAAGGCAGAATGCGCTCGAAGGCTGCGAGTAATCGCCGGAATCCCTCGCTCTCCCTCCAGCGCGGTACTTCGAATGGCGTAAAACGACTGACCATCTGGGAATCTGTCTGAAGCGCGATAACCGCATCTCGGGTGCCGACGAGTACCATGGTCGCCCGCAGATCGTTGGCCAAGAATTTCAGCAGATTGAGCGACGCGCGTTGCTCGCGATATGTGCCTGCCAGAAGGTGATGAACTTCATCGACGATCAACATGTTGGGCGCCATTCGGCGCAGCAGATTCCTCGCGAGACGTTCAAGTACGGCCAACCCCGCAGCGGCGTTGTGCGGCGCGCCGAGTTCGAACAGAAGCGAGGAGTAGAAGCGATGCTGATCAGGGGTCGGCGGCATTTGCATCGAGATGATGGGGCGCATTTCCATGCCGCGGCGTTCGTCGAAAACATCGGGATGCCGGCGGCGGAACTTGGCGGTGATTTGCGTCTTGCCGATGTTTGAATCGCCATGTAGCAATAGGCACGGCATGCGTTCGCGTCGCGGCGTGACAAACAACCGTTCAAGCTGCTCGAGTGCTTGAGTGGCGCGTGGGTAATCAATCCAGCGATCCCGTAACAGGCATTGAATCCGTGCGTCATCGTCGAGCTGGGCTTGTGACCGTGTCGCCGGCAGTAGATGGGAAAGGGGAGTCGATTTCATCTACGCATCACCATTGCTCAACATCGTAGGCCGTCGCCGGCTTACTGTAATCGACGGGATCCGGTTGCTGCGTCGAGGTACTCGCTGGACTTGAGCTGGAACCCTGCTCGAAAATTCCGTGGATCGAACGTACGCGATCCACGAACGACGCCCCTCGGAGTAAGGCGGAGAGCGCGTGATGTATGTCAGCAATGCGGGTCAGCGGAGATCTGCGGGCATCTTCCAAGGAAGCAGCGCGTCGTAGTCGTCAACGGTCCTCGCCAGAGGAAGACGTTGGAACAACCAGTGAAGGTAGCGATAGGGATCGATGCCCCCGGCTTTGCAGGTTTCGATCAGGCTGTAGAGGTTTGCACTTGCGTTCGCCCCCGCTACGGTGTCGCTAAAAAGCCATGAGCGGCGCCCGACGACGAATGGGCGAATCGCATTCTCGCAAGGGTTATTCGAGATGGCCCAAGTGCCGTTCTCGACGTAGCGGATCAGCTTCGGCCACTGCTCGCGCAGATAGGTCAGTGCCTTTCCGAGCAAACTTTTTGGTACGACACCCGGCGACTCCGCGAGGGCTAAAGCGTAGATGGCGTCGAGTATGCGCGTGCTGTATCGACGTCGCAATCGCTGTCGTCGCTCAGCTGCCCATTTCTTAGAGCGGGCCTCCGCAGCGAACAGCTTGCCGATCAGCGTGATGAATCGTGTCGCGAGCAGATCGGGCGAACGCGCGGCTTTCGGCACGTTCTCCTCCGCTTTGATGAAGTACCGTCTTAGGTGTGCCCAACATCCGAGGTGCACGAGGTCGTAGCGTTGAGCGATGTCGTTGTAGGGCTCGTAGCCATCAGTCATCAGAACCGCGCCCTTGCGGATCCCCGTGAACAGCTTGTCGGCCAGCTTGGTACCGCGTCCGGGCGTATAGCTGAAGCAGCGGATGGGGATGCCTGAATTGGTCATCTGCGCCCAGAGGTAGCTCTTCGTTTGCGGCTTTCGCCCTTTCTCTTTCAGTACCTGGAACGTCGTCTCGTCGCAGTAGATCAGTTCGGCATCGAGCAACGCATCGCGCATGAGGTTGATCACGGGCTGGGTCGCGAGGCCAACGCGAACCATGCTGGCGGCGATCGTGTTCGATGAGATGTCTCCGCCGAAGCGACACAGCAAACCGGCCTGGCGATAGAGCGGCATGCCGAACTGATATTTGCCGGTGGCGATCCATGCGAGCGCTGCTTCGCTCAACAGTCCGCGCGCGATGATGCGCGGCGGCGCTGGAGTGACCTTGATGCCGAGATCGCAGCACGGGCACGCATATTTAACGCGCTGGTGTTGGATCACTCGAAGCTGCTCGGGGATCACATCGAGCTGCTCGCTGATCTCCGCGCCGATCTCAACGAGCGCTTGCCCATCGTTCGTGCAAAAGCGTTCGGCTTCGGGCAATTCGTGCCGCACGACCTCGCGCGGCAGATTGGGATCAAGCGGCTTGCGGTGACCGCGCTTCTTGCGCTTGTGCGCGCCAACCGTCGTCTCTGGCGTGTCTTCTTGGGCAGGCGCGCTGTTCGCGCCGAGCACCTCGGCTTCGTTGAACAAGCCAAGTTGATCAGAATCTCGTGCCTCGCTCTTGGCGCCGAACAGTTCGCGACGGTGGGCTCGGAGTCGCTCCTCAGCAAGATCGCGCTCTGCCGTCATAAGCCGCAAGGCGCCGCGTAAGGCCTCCTGTTCTTCTCGCAATGCACGAGCAGCATCGCGCTCGGCGAGCAACGCCTTCAATTCCTCGGCGGTGATCGTGACATTGATCGGCATGGCGGGTTAGACCAGCGCACGGCCTCACTGTTCAGCTCACGCGGCGATATTCCTGCTTCGGATGCCGTCGTATCGCGGTGATGTCATCGCCATCGAGCAACGCGTGCAACACGTTGGTCGTCATCGTCACGATCTCAGCCTTGTTGTCTGGCCAGATGAAGTGGCTGCTCTCCAATCGTTTTATCAAAAGCCAGAAACCACTGCCGTCCCAGCCAAGAATCTTTATCCGGTCACGACGTCGGTTTCCGAAGATGTAAAGCGACGTGTCCATCGGATTTAGGCGCATCGACTGCTCGACGAGAATCGACAGACTGTTCATGCCGTAGCGGAAGTCGACAGGATCGCGGTGCAGGTAGACCTTCAGATTATCGTCGAACCGGAACACGGCATCCTCCCGAGCATCTGGACCACGGTGGTCAGCTCGTCGATGGTCGCCTCTGCGATGTCGAACTCAACACCGTTGGGCAAACGTATGTGCAAGGCAACCGTGATCGATGGTGTGCGCGCGGACACCGCTCCTTCAACCGTCACAGCCCCCTGAACGACCGGTAAAAATGGTGATGGCACGTCGGGCGCGTGAGTCCGCAAGGCCGGCGGCGTGACATCAAGCGATGCCCTGTCTGCTGGCCTCAGTTCCTTCTCCGCCGAATTCCGCGCCGCATGTGTCTTCTGATAGCGCGTGATCCACTCGCGCAACAGATTCGGGTTCAAGCCGTATTCCATCGCCGTACGCGCTATCGAAACGCCGGACGTCATGCACAACTGGACCAGTTCCTCGCGGGCTTGCGGATCGTATTCCCGGCGACCATCCCGCTTCGCGCCGACTACCAGACGGCTACGCAAATCTCGATCTTCTGTCATGTACTCTCATCCCAGCTGTCCACGTGGACAGGTAGCATCAGAGAATCACTCGTCCATTGCTAGGGCGTCCCTGAAGGACCGCATACGATCGAACGTTCGCGTGTCGGCGTGCCGTGGCGCTTGGCTTTTCGCGCCATGCTTTGTGCGTCGGAGACCAGACGGCGTTGCTGCTCGATCGTACGGAACATCATGACCTCGGAGATGCCGCGCTGACCCTCGTCGCGCAGAGACTTGACCGCTGCACGTTGTTCCCGCAGTGAAATCGGCGGGCGGCGCAGGTCTGCGTATCGGACTTCGATGAACTCCTTGCTGGTCGAACTGACGAATATCCTTGAGAGATCCTCGGGATGGTAGCGAACCGTTACCGAGCGACGGTCTTCGCGCCACGCCGAGAAGATGGGGTGCCAGTAGCGAACGTAAAACAGCGTTAGCCCGTCGGCCTGGATTGTTCGGCGTGCGATCGGGAGGAATCGCACCAAAAACCGCAACGCGGCGTCGGGGTTTGGCGGCAACGTCGGAGCAGGCGCAGCGGCAGT
>NZ_JFHD01000081.1 GCF_000698575.1 Caballeronia zhejiangensis | reverse complement strand
TGCTCTTTAAAAACTAACAGCCGATAAGTGTGGGCGCTTGATGGCGAGTGCGGCTGGTTCTTCGGAATCGGCAATAGCAAAAGTATCAAGAGTCTCACACGAAGTATCAGAGGAAGGTTTGTTCATCTTTGGATGGAATAAATCATCGTCAGTACGTTGAGTGAGCGACCTATTCGGAAGAATAGAAAACAGTAACAGGTATTGAACTGAAGAGTTTGATCCTGGCTCAGATTGAACGCTGGCGGCATGCCTTACACATGCAAGTCGAACGGCAGCACGGGGGCAACCCTGGTGGCGAGTGGCGAACGGGTGAGTAATACATCGGAACGTGTCCTGTAGTGGGGGATAGCCCGGCGAAAGCCGGATTAATACCGCATACGACCTAAGGGAGAAAGCGGGGGATCTTCGGACCTCGCGCTATAGGGGCGGCCGATGGCAGATTAGCTAGTTGGTGGGGTAAAGGCCTACCAAGGCGACGATCTGTAGCTGGTCTGAGAGGACGACCAGCCACACTGGGACTGAGACACGGCCCAGACTCCTACGGGAGGCAGCAGTGGGGAATTTTGGACAATGGGGGCAACCCTGATCCAGCAATGCCGCGTGTGTGAAGAAGGCCTTCGGGTTGTAAAGCACTTTTGTCCGGAAAGAAAACTTCGTCCCTAATATGGATGGAGGATGACGGTACCGGAAGAATAAGCACCGGCTAACTACGTGCCAGCAGCCGCGGTAATACGTAGGGTGCGAGCGTTAATCGGAATTACTGGGCGTAAAGCGTGCGCAGGCGGTCTGTTAAGACCGATGTGAAATCCCCGGGCTTAACCTGGGAACTGCATTGGTGACTGGCAGGCTTTGAGTGTGGCAGAGGGAGGTAGAATTCCACGTGTAGCAGTGAAATGCGTAGAGATGTGGAGGAATACCGATGGCGAAGGCAGCCTCCTGGGCCAACACTGACGCTCATGCACGAAAGCGTGGGGAGCAAACAGGATTAGATACCCTGGTAGTCCACGCCCTAAACGATGTCAACTAGTTGTTGGGGATTCATTTCCTTAGTAACGTAGCTAACGCGTGAAGTTGACCGCCTGGGGAGTACGGTCGCAAGATTAAAACTCAAAGGAATTGACGGGGACCCGCACAAGCGGTGGATGATGTGGATTAATTCGATGCAACGCGAAAAACCTTACCTACCCTTGACATGGTCGGAACCCTGCTGAAAGGTGGGGGTGCTCGAAAGAGAACCGGCGCACAGGTGCTGCATGGCTGTCGTCAGCTCGTGTCGTGAGATGTTGGGTTAAGTCCCGCAACGAGCGCAACCCTTGTCCTTAGTTGCTACGCAAGAGCACTCTAAGGAGACTGCCGGTGACAAACCGGAGGAAGGTGGGGATGACGTCAAGTCCTCATGGCCCTTATGGGTAGGGCTTCACACGTCATACAATGGTCGGAACAGAGGGTTGCCAAGCCGCGAGGTGGAGCCAATCCCAGAAAACCGATCGTAGTCCGGATCGCAGTCTGCAACTCGACTGCGTGAAGCTGGAATCGCTAGTAATCGCGGATCAGCATGCCGCGGTGAATACGTTCCCGGGTCTTGTACACACCGCCCGTCACACCATGGGAGTGGGTTTCACCAGAAGTAGGTAGCCTAACCGCAAGGAGGGCGCTTACCACGGTGGGATTCATGACTGGGGTGAAGTCGTAACAAGGTAGCCGTATCGGAAGGTGCGGCTGGATCACCTCCTTTCTCGAGCTTCGCACACGAAGTTAAGCGCTCACGCTTATCGGCTGTTGTTTGAAGACAGGCTTTGGGTCTGTAGCTCAGTCGGTTAGAGCACCGTCTTGATAAGGCGGGGGTCGTTGGTTCGAATCCAACCAGACCCACCACGGTCAAGATGAGTCAGGCAGTCAGTGAGGCTGCAGACGCGAGACGCGGGGGATTAGCTCAGCTGGGAGAGCACCTGCTTTGCAAGCAGGGGGTCGTCGGTTCGATCCCGTCATCCTCCACCAAGTCCTCAATGCGCAGTGTTTCGTGAAGCACTTTGCATTGGCGATTGAAAGCCAGTTGATGTCGCAGGCGAGTGAAGTGAGCTTGTCGGCTAAACGTTCTTTAACAATCTGGAAGAAGTAGTAAAGAGACTATCTAAAAGCACTTAGAGATGGGTGTGAGTCGGGTAGTCAGGGTAGTGATTGTATCAAGTATGAAAAGTGATCTTGATGATGACTTGGAATACGGCACAACGCGAATACTCAGCCTATGGCGAGGGTGGCTCGAGAGAGACACACTTGTTATAGGGTCAAGCGAACAAGTGCATGTGGTGGATGCCTTGGCGATCACAGGCGATGAAGGACGCGGTAGCCTGCGAAAAGTTGTGGGGAGCTGGCAAACGAGCTTTGATCCACAAATGTCCGAATGGGGAAACCCACTCCTAATGGAGTACCCACAACTGAATACATAGGTTGTGTGGAGCGAACGCGGTGAACTGAAACATCTAAGTAACCGCAGGAAAAGAAATCAACCGAGATTCCCAAAGTAGTGGCGAGCGAAATGGGATCAGCCTGTACTCTTTATCTTTGTTGTTAGTCGAACGCTCTGGAAAGTGCGGCCATAGCAGGTGATAGCCCTGTAGACGAAAACAGCGAGGAAGAACTAGGGGTACGACAAGTAGGGCGGGACACGTGAAATCCTGTCTGAAGATGGGGGGACCATCCTCCAAGGCTAAATACTCGTGATCGACCGATAGTGAACCAGTACCGTGAGGGAAAGGCGAAAAGAACCCCGGGAGGGGAGTGAAATAGATCCTGAAACCGCATGCATACAAACAGTCGGAGCCTGGAAACGGGTGACGGCGTACCTTTTGTATAATGGGTCAGCGACTTACGTTCAGTAGCGAGCTTAACTGATTAAGGCAGGCGTAGCGAAAGCGAGTCCGAACAGGGCGATCAGTTGCTGGGCGTAGACCCGAAACCAAGTGATCTATCCATGGCCAGGTTGAAGGTGCGGTAACACGTACTGGAGGACCGAACCCACTAACGTTGAAAAGTTAGGGGATGAGCTGTGGATAGGGGTGAAAGGCTAAACAAACTTGGAAATAGCTGGTTCTCTCCGAAAACTATTTAGGTAGTGCCTCGTGTATCACCTTCGGGGGTAGAGCACTGTCATGGTTGTGGGGTCCATTGCGGATTACTACGCCATAGCAAACTCCGAATACCGAAGAGTGCAATCACGGGAGACAGACATCGGGTGCTAACGTCCGGTGTCAAGAGGGAAACAACCCAGACCGCCAGCTAAGGTCCCAAAGATTGGCTAAGTGGGAAACGAAGTGGGAAGGCTAAAACAGTCAGGAGGTTGGCTTAGAAGCAGCCACCCTTTAAAGAAAGCGTAATAGCTCACTGATCGAGTCGTCCTGCGCGGAAGATGTAACGGGGCTCAAGCCAGTCACCGAAGCTGCGGATGCGTACGCAAGTACGTGTGGTAGGAGAGCGTTCCGTAAGCCTGCGAAGGTGCGTTGAAAAGCGTGCTGGAGGTATCGGAAGTGCGAATGCTGACATGAGTAGCGATAAAGGGGGTGAAAAGCCCCCTCGCCGTAAGCCCAAGGTTTCCTACGCAACGTTCATCGGCGTAGGGTGAGTCGGCCCCTAAGGCGAGGCAGAAATGCGTAGCTGATGGGAAGCAGGTCAATATTCCTGCACCATTGTTAGATGCGATGGGGGGACGGATCGCGGAAGGTTGTCCGGGTGTTGGACGTCCCGGTCGCTGCGTTGGAGAAGGCACTTAGGCAAATCCGGGTGCGTAATTCAAGGGCGTGGCGCGAGCTTCTTCGGAAGCGAAGCAATTGGAAGTGGTTCCAAGAAAAGCCTCTAAGCTTCAGTCTAACGATGACCGTACCGCAAACCGACACAGGTGGGCGAGATGAGTATTCTAAGGCGCTTGAGAGAACTCGGGAGAAGGAACTCGGCAAATTGGTACCGTAACTTCGGGATAAGGTACGCCCTTGTAGCTTGACTGGCCTGCGCCAGGAGGGTGAAAGGGTTGCAATAAACTGGTGGCTGCGACTGTTTAATAAAAACACAGCACTCTGCAAACACGAAAGTGGACGTATAGGGTGTGACGCCTGCCCGGTGCCGGAAGATTAAATGATGGGGTGCAAGCTCTTGATTGAAGTCCCGGTAAACGGCGGCCGTAACTATAACGGTCCTAAGGTAGCGAAATTCCTTGTCGGGTAAGTTCCGACCTGCACGAATGGCGTAACGATGGCCACACTGTCTCCTCCCGAGACTCAGCGAAGTTGAAGTGTTTGTGATGATGCAATCTCCCCGCGGCTAGACGGAAAGACCCCATGAACCTTTACTGTAGCTTTGCATTGGACTTTGAACCGATCTGTGTAGGATAGGTGGGAGGCTATGAAACCGGAACGCCAGTTTCGGTGGAGCCGTCCTTGAAATACCACCCTGGTTTGTTTGAGGTTCTAACCTTGGCCCGTGATCCGGGTCGGGGACAGTGCATGGTAGGCAGTTTGACTGGGGCGGTCTCCTCCCAAAGCGTAACGGAGGAGTACGAAGGTACGCTAGGTACGGTCGGAAATCGTGCTGATAGTGCAATGGCATAAGCGTGCTTAACTGCGAGACCGACAAGTCGAGCAGGTGCGAAAGCAGGTCATAGTGATCCGGTGGTTCTGTATGGAAGGGCCATCGCTCAACGGATAAAAGGTACTCTGGGGATAACAGGCTGATACCGCCCAAGAGTTCATATCGACGGCGGTGTTTGGCACCTCGATGTCGGCTCATCTCATCCTGGGGCTGTAGCCGGTCCCAAGGGTATGGCTGTTCGCCATTTAAAGAGGTACGTGAGCTGGGTTTAAAACGTCGTGAGACAGTTTGGTCCCTATCTGCCGTGGGCGTTGGATATTTGAAGGGGGCTGCTCCTAGTACGAGAGGACCGGAGTGGACGAACCTCTGGTGTACCGGTTGTGACGCCAGTCGCATCGCCGGGTAGCTATGTTCGGAAGAGATAACCGCTGAAAGCATCTAAGCGGGAAACTCGCCTTAAGATGAGATATCCCCGGGGCTTCGAGCCCCTTGAAGGGTCGTTCCAGACCAGGACGTTGATAGGTCAGGTGTGTAAGTGCAGTAATGCATTGAGCTAACTGATACTAATTGCCCGTAAGGCTTGATCCTATAACCAGTGTGTTTCACGTACTGACTTGGCGCCACAGCGCTTGGTCAATACCACCCCTGGTTGAGTAGCGTTGTGCGACACTCACTCCCCAAACACTTCTACTTCTTCCCAGATTGGTTGTCGCGCCCACCCAGGCGAGACAACAACAAGTCATGCCTGATGACCATAGCGAGTCGGTCCCACCCCTTCCCATCCCGAACAGGACCGTGAAACGACTCCACGCCGATGATAGTGCGGATACCCGTGTGAAAGTAGGTAATCGTCAGGCTCCTCATGCT
>NZ_JFHD01000080.1 GCF_000698575.1 Caballeronia zhejiangensis | reverse complement strand
GTCGGCCCACGTGGGTGTCGGATAGTTGAAGATGCTCGAATATTTCGCCTTGCCTGCGTGCAACGCGGCGACCAGTTGATCGCGCGAGACGCCCAGTGTTTCGGCCGCGCTGTAGAGGTACAGACCGTGGCCGCCTTCGTCCTGCACCTTCGCGAGCAGAATCGCCTTGCGTTTGAGGCTCGGCGCGCGGCTGATCCAGTTGCCCTCGGGCTGCATCCCGATGATCTCCGAATGCGCGTGCTGCGAGATCTGACGCACCAGCGTCTTGCGATACGCCTCGGGCATCCAGTCCTGCGGCTCGATCTTGCCGTCGGCCTGCATCACCGCGTCGAAGCGGGTTTGGGCGGCGGAGGCTGCGGCTTCGTGGCTTTCGGCTGCGGACGTCGCGCTGGGGAGGTCGAGGGATTGCGTGTACATGTCGGCACTCGCTCAAAAAGAAGTCGCTGTCCGGCGATTATAAACCGACCGGACGGTCGGTAAATGCATTTTTGAGACGTATTCGGGTAACTCCGCATGCGAGAAGCGGACCCCGTCGCGCAAAGCGCGCGACCTTTAATCTAGTGCAGGCAGGAGGAGAAACGAAAAGAGCGGCAGGCGAAACATCGCCTGCCGCTCTTTATAAGGCGGGATCGGAAACTGTTTTAACGCGGCTGCTGCGCGGCGAAATCCTCAGCGTCGACGTCGTAGCCCGACGGTTCCCAGCGCACGGCGAACAGCGCGACGAGCCCCGCGAGCGGCGCGACGGCGATGATCCAGAACACCTTCGTGCCGAGCGCCGCCGACAAGACCGGGAACAGGAACAGCGAAACCGTCGAGCTGGCGCGCATCAGCGTCTGATTGAAGCCGACGCCGACACCACGCAGCGAAGTCGGATAGCTCAGCGACGCAAACGTCATGCTGTGCGAGCCAGGCCCGACGCCCTGTCCGAGCAGGAACGCCGCGAGAAACGCGATCGCGACGACGACTTCGACGCCCGTCGACGGCTTCCCGACGATAGCGAGCCCGACGAGCGCCGCAAGCTGAAACGCGTAACCGACGACCGACAGCTTCCACGCGCCGAATTTCGGCACCGTGCGCACGGAAAACAGCCCGCCCGCGAACGCGAAACACAGATTGAGCGCGAGCGACGCGAGAATCGTAGTGAGCATCGATTGCGCGAGGAAACTCGAAATGATGACCGGCAAGCCGAACGCCACGGCGTTATAGGCGAACGACGACGCGATGGCGATGACCGTCGCCAGCACGGTCCGGCGCAGGTAGACGCCGCGCAGCAGGGCGCCGTAGTTGCTCCACGTCGCGCGACGCGCCTTCGGCGCAACGGTGGCGGTTTCGTCGACGCGGGCATCGATGCCGTACGAGCGCTTGAGGATCGCGGCCGCGCCTTTCAGATCGCCCTGATTCGCGGCCCAGACCGGCGATTCGCTCATGTATCGGCTGCGAATCGCGATGATCGCAATCGCCGGAACCGCGCCAAAGCCGAGGATCAGACGCCAGAGCCAGCCCGCGTTGTGTTCGGGCAAGACCGCGTACAAACCGAGCACCAGCAGATACGAGACGCTGATCGCCGCGTACCAGACCGGGCACCACATCGCGACGCGTGCCGCCTTGTTGCCGCGGCCCTGCAAGCGGGAAAATTCCGCGAGAAAGGCCATCGCGACGGGCAAATCGATGCCGACGCCCAGTCCCATCACGAAACGCGCACCGCCGAGCACCCAGGCGTTCGGCGCGAGCGCGCAGGCGATCGCCGCGACGACGAAGAAGAACATGTCCGCCATGAAGACGCGATAGCGGCCGACCTTGTCGGTGAGATATCCGCCGAGGAACGCGCCGATGATCGCCCCGAACGTGATCGCGGCGGCGACGAAGCCGGAGCCGGTCGGCGTCAGCGAGAATTCGCGGGCGATGTCCTTCATGCCGAACGCGAGCGCGCCCAGATCGTAGGCATCGAGAAAAATGCCGCCGAGCGCGATGGCGACGACAACGCGCGCGTCGCTGCCGATGGCGGCGCCGTGGTTGACGAGACTGGAAACATCGGCGGCGCTTTTGATGACCGGCCGTGAATCCTGAGTGGCGGACTGGGCGGCAGCGCGTTCGGGCGCGAGGGAAACGGACATGATCAGGCTATTTCAGTAAAAAGTTGTCGATGCAACGAATCGCCGGATCGTACTGGCCCGCGCGCAGGCGGCCAAATTCTTTTTTGTTATTTAATGACTTACGCGGCGCCGTCGATGCGTTCCCGCCGCGTAGACCGGCGATGCGACAATGTCGCTCCGTTTTGTTCTTTCTATTCAGGCATGTCGTCAGTTGAAAACATCGAATCGGTGAACGTCGCGGTCGTCGGCGGCGGGCCGGCCGGGCTCATGGCCGCGGAGGCGCTCGCGGCGGGCGGCGCGCGCGTCGATGTGTTCGACGCGATGCCGTCCGTCGGACGCAAATTCCTGATGGCCGGCAAAGGGGGCATGAATCTCACGCATTCGGAGCCCGCCGACGCGTTCCTCGCGCGATACGGCGCGCGCAGCGGGGAGATCGCGCCGCTGCTCGCGCGCTTCGATGCAAGCGTGTTGCGGGATTGGGTTCACGGCCTGGGCGTCGAGACTTTCGTCGGCAGCTCGGGGCGCGTGTTTCCCACCGACATGAAAGCCGCGCCGATGCTGCGCGCATGGCTGCATCGGCTGCGCGCGTCGGGCGTCACGTTTCATATGCGGCATCGCTGGCTCGGCTGGGCCGACGAACGCGCGTCGATATCGCGGTTCGCGACGCCATCGGGCGAGAAACACGTTCGGCACGATGCGCTCGTGCTGGCGCTCGGCGGCGCAAGCTGGCCGCAACTCGGCTCCGATGGCGCCGCGCTGCCGGTTCTCGCCGCGCGCGGCGTGGCCACGCGTCCTTTCGTGCCGTCGAATTGCGGCTTCGATGTGGGCTGGAGCGAGCATTTCAGCCGCCGGTTCGCGGGCGAGCCGCTCAAGTCGGTGGCGATCGGCGTGCCGCGCGCGGACGGCGCGCCCGACTGGCGCGTTGGCGAGTGCCTCATCACCGATCAGGGTATCGAGGGCAGTCTGATTTACGCGTTATCGGCGCCGATTCGCGACCGGATCGACGAAAGTCACGGCGCCGGCGCGACGATTCTGCTCGATCTGACGCCGCAGCTCTCCGCCGAACGCGTGCGCGAGGAAGTGCTGCATCCGCGTGGCGCGCGCTCGATGTCGAGTCATCTGCAAAGCCGGCTGCATCTCACGGGCGTGAAAGCGGGTTTGTTGCGCGAATGCGTGAGCAAGGACGAATTTGCCGATCCCATCACGCTCGCCGCGCGCATCAAGGCGTTGCCGCTGCGTGTGCTGCGCCCGCGGCCGATTGCGGAAGTCATCAGCAGCGCGGGCGGCGTCGAGTTCGAAGCCCTCGATGCGCGTTCGATGCTCGCCGCGCTTCCCGGCGTGTTCTGCGCGGGCGAAATGCTCGACTGGGAAGCGCCGACCGGCGGCTATCTGCTGACGGCGTGTTTCGCGAGCGGGCTCGTCGCGGGCGAGGGCGCGCTCGCGTGGCTTGCCGAGCGCGCCTGATCCAATTTACGCGACGACCAGCCGCCACAGCGACGTGACTTCCGCCGAGCGCGCGGCGTGCAGCGGATCGGACTTGTCGATCGCCTTCGAATGACGCGGCCTGATGTCGATACGTCCATCGACCTTCAGTCCGGCCTTGTCGATCCATTCCTGCAACTGCGCGCGCGTGCGCAGGCCGAGATGCTCCGCGAAGTCCGACAGGATAAGCCAGCCTTCGCCGCCCGGTGTCAGGTGCGCGGCGAGGCCGTCGAGAAAGCCGCGCAGCATGCGGCTCTCCGGGTCGTAGATCGCGTGCTCGATCGTGGCGCTCGGACGCGCCGGAAGCCACGGCGGATTGCAGACGACGAGCGGCGCGCGGCCCTCGGGAAACATGTCGGCTTCCACGACCTTCACCTGACGAGCGAGGCCGAGTCCATCGACGTTTTCCCGCGCACAGGCGAGCGCGCGGGCGTCGACGTCGGTTGCGACGATCCGCTCGACGCCGCGCCGCGCGAGCACGGCCGCGAGCACGCCGGTTCCCGTGCCGATATCGAACGCGAGTTCCTTTGACGGCAGCGGCTGATTCGCGACCAGATCGACGTACTCGCCGCGAACGGGCGAGAACACGCCGTAATAGGGATGGATCCGCCCGCCGGCCGCGTCGATGTCGACGCCTTTCTTGCGCCACTCGTGCGCGCCGATCAGACCAAGCACCTCGCGCAAGGACACCACCGATGCTTCATCCGACGGCGGCCCGTATGCTTCCTCGCATGCCTGGCGCACGTCCGGCGCGCGTCGCAACGGGATGGCGTAGTGCTCGTCGAGCGGCAGCACGAGCATTGCGAGGGTGCGGGCGCGCTGCGATTGCGCGAGCCGATGGAGATTGAACGCATCGATCGGCGATGTTTCCGTCGCGGGCTTCTTCGCCTTGCGCGGTTTGTTGTCGATACGGCGGGCCATCGCCTGCAGCAACTGGCGAGCGTTCTGGAAATCGCCGCGCCAGAGAATCGCGGTGCCTTCGCAGGCGAGCCGGTACGCGTGATCGGCCGTCATCTGATCGTGTCCGATGACGACGCGCTTCGCGGGCGGATTGCCGCTCTCCGATCGCCAGCGGGCTGAGCGGTTTTCGCCGTCTTCATTCCAGACGAGTTGCTGCGGTGCTGAATTTTTCGATTGCATATCTATATTGATGCCCGCTGCGTAAGTCATCGCGCCGGCGAAAAAAGAACTGGCAGCATTGTGAGGCCATTTCACGGGCGTCGCTGCTGCTTGTGCGCGTCGCCGGCGATGTGCGGCGCGAGCTTGATGACACTTCAGGCACAATCGAGCCTTTTCCGAACGCCATCGCCGAATGAAACTCCGAGTTCTCGCCGCGATTTGCGCGGCCGCGTGCGCCGTCCAGCTCAATTTCGCGCCAATGGCGTTCGCCGCCGACGCTGCGGAAACGCCCGCCAACGAGCGATGGGGCAGCGCGTGGGGCACTGCGCTGCAGTCGATTCCGCAACTGGCGAACCTGCCGCCGCTCTATCGCGCGCCGGACGTCGCGGGGCGCACCGTCCGTCAGCTGATTTATCCGCAACTCGACGGCAAGCGGATGCGTCTGCGGATCAGCAATCTTTACGGGACCGAACCGCTCGTCGTCGAGTCCATGAGCGTCGCACGGGCGGTCGGCGGTAGCAGTGCAGCGATCCAGGCCGGCAGCGCACGGTCCGTGTCTTTCGGCGGACACAAGAGCGTGACGGTCGCGCCGGGCGCGCAAGCAACAAGCGACGCGGTCGATTTCGACGTCGCCGCGTTTCAGCCGGTCGCCGTCAGCATGTTCATGGGGAAGGATCAAAAGCTCGTCGCGTGGCACCGCGTGTCGAGCCAGGTGAATTACATTTCGACGCCGGGCGACCGCACCGGAGATGGATCGGCAGCCGCGTACCGCACGCGCTTCACGCAATATGCGTGGCTCAGCAACGTCGCGGTGGAAAGCGCGTCGGCGCACGCAATCGTGGCGATCGGCGATTCGATCACCGACGGCATGCGTTCCTCGCTCAATGCGAACCGGCGCTGGCCGGATGCGCTCGCGAAAGAAGTCGCCCGGAAAAGTGGCGGGCAAACCGCGGTCTTGAATGCGGGCATCAGCGGGAATCGTCTGCTCAGCAACTCGCCCTGTTACGGTGAGGCCGTCGTGAGCCGCTTCGAGCGCGACGCGCTGCGTCAACCGGGCGTGCGGGCGGTGATCGTGCTGATCGGCATCAACGATATCAACTTCATGGCGATGCCGGCGCACGCCGGGCTCGATTGCGACGCGCCGCACACGGAAGTCAACGCCGATGCGCTGGTGCGCGGATATCAGCGACTGATTGCGCAGGCGCATCAGCGCGGCGTGAAGATCTACGGTGCGACGCTCACGCCCGCTTCGCTGCCGCCGGAAAGGGAGTCGATCCGAACGGCGGTCAACGAATCGATTCGCGCGAGCCGGGCGTTCGACGGTGTCATCGACTTCGATCAGGCGCTGCGCGATCCGGCGCGCCCGAGCGTGCTCCAGCGCCGGTATGACAGTGGCGATCATATCCATCCGAGCGACGCGGGATACGCGGCGATGGCCGCGGCAGTGCCGATGGAGTTTGTCATCGGAGCGGCGAAGGCGGCACACTGAAGCAGACGCGAAAAAAATTGCGTTCGTCACCTTGTCATTCGTGTGTGCTTGACCTACTATTCAGCCCCTCGTCGCAAGACGAGAGCCGCCGAGCGAAACGGGCGGTCTCCGAAGTCACCGGATTTGGAAGCGAAAGCGAAAAATAGTGTTGACAAAGAGAAAAAGA
>NZ_JFHD01000079.1 GCF_000698575.1 Caballeronia zhejiangensis | reverse complement strand
GTTGAGCAGCAATTTAGTGCGAATCATCTTGGGCATTTTCAGCTTTCTCAGCTTCTCATGCCGGCTTTGCGGAAAGCAGAGGGCGCAAGAGTAATCAGTGTCTCGTCACGAGCCCATCAACTCTGTGGCGTAGATCTTGAGGATCTGCACTACAGCCGACGTAGTTACGACAAGTGGACAGCGTATGCGCAGTCGAAGACTGCAAACGTTTTGTTTGCTCTTCACCTTGATCAGATTGCAAAACAAGAGGGGGTAAGGGCTTTCTCTTTGCACCCAGGTTCAATATTTACGCCATTGGCGCGGCATATGACCATCGATGACTACCGTCTGATGGGGGCGGTCAAAGAAGACGGGACTTTAAAAACTGCCGAGGACCCAGGCTTCAAGACGGTTCAGCAGGGCGCCGCTACGACCTTGTGGTGCGCAGTCAGCTCACAGCTTGACGGATTAGGAGGCCTTTACTGCGAAGATTGTGACGTCGCGCCGTTGGCAGCTGAAGATGGAATTGGACCGGGTGTGAAAAGCTGGGCGATTGATCCCGACATTGCAGCACGTCTTTGGACCGCAAGCGAGCGTCTGACTGGGATGGTCTCTTGATAGACTCGGGCGGAAAAAATCATCGAGACATTCCATCTTCGTAGCTACGAAAGCGGCCCTAGCATGGCTGCTCGGGCCGTTGTGGAGTACTACTGTGCATCGCTCGGAAGTTCGACACTAGACCGTAGCTGTATGAAGTTTGCTTGTGAGACCAACAAGCGACTCGCCGACCGCGCGCAAGAGTTTCTCCACGTCTTTGTCCTTTAGTGTTCCTTGTTCATTGAACGCAGATGCAGCGAGACCCAACGAGAACGATTGTGGTATCAAGATAAGTCCCAGTCTCTCAAGAACAATTTTGATACCAATTTGCGCTTTAGCGCCACCAAGTGGGCCTGGCGAAGCGCTGACGACTGCAACTGGTTTGTTAGCGAAGAGGGTAAGCCCGGGCGTGCCGGCTCGCGTCGCTCTGCTGCACCAATCAAGCGTGTTCTTGAGAATTGGGGTGTAACCACCGTTATACTCAGGTGAAGCGATGAGGATGGCGTCGCTCTCCGCGAGCATATCCTGAATGCGCAAAGCGTTCTCAGGTACGCCGCTTGTGCCCTCGGACTCGGCATCGTAGATCGGCATTGGGTAATCTGCAAGACGAACATCGAGAACTCGAGCTCCGAGTGCAGAAGCTCCGCTCGCAGCTACATCAAGCACTTTCTGATTAAACGAATCGCGCCGAGTGCTGCCGGCAATCGCAAGAATTGTCGTGCTCATTTTGGCTGTCTACCCTTAGCGTTGAGGTGGGAACTCAACGGACTTGGGATTCCGTTGAGGGTTGCAATCATCACCAGGTTAGGCGAAAGAAGGACCAAACGTTGCGTCGGGGAAGGACGACGACGGTGACAGTGGGAGGTGCCCTTCGATTATGGTTGTCGTACTAACTCAGACAAAGGGAATCACGTGCAATATCCTGTTGCACGTGATTCAATCTACCGATTGACTTACGTCGCAGCAGCAGTATCAAAAAGTGTCTGCGATTAATGCTGCAGGCGGATGAGAGAGCGGGTGGAAGTGCGAAAAGAGAACATGAACTCGATTCACTTCGCAGGTGAACATGTTTCACTGCGATGCTTTTTTGGTCCATGTCATGATGTAGAAATCCTTCCAGTGATTTCATCCATGAAGATTAATCGAGACACGCATCCAACTGCCAGCGTCATTGACGCCATCATTCGCTCCCGTCGCGCTGTGAGAAGGTTCAAATCTGATCAAGTGCCACGGAAGGTCATCGAAGAGATTTTAGATGTGGCGAGATACGCTCCGAGCAACTCCAATATCCAACCTTGGCATGTGTATGTGCTAAGCGGAGAAAAAAAAGCGGCGTTGAGCGAAGAGTTGGGTCGGGCTCACGCTGCCAATCTTCACCCGCCGTTGCGTCATATGCCAGATCCGCTTCCTGAACTCATGCGACTTCGGCAAGAGGCATTTGGAAGCGTTTATTATGGTGCACTGGGTGTTTCGAAGAGCGACGTGAAACAGCGTGCAGCGGTTACAGCAAAGAATTTTGATTTCTTCGGTGCACCCGTAGGATTGATTTTTGCAATTAACCCGTCGCTGACCGAGTTCAGTTGGCTCGACTATGGGCTGTTCTTGCAGTCGCTTATGCTCGCAGCGCGAGCGGTCGGATTGGCGACATGTCCGCAGGTATCCTTCGCGCGATACGAAGACATCGTCTCGAGACAACTCGGATTCCCTCAAAGCTATCGATTGGTGTGCGGTATGAGTCTAGGGTTCGCTGAGCAGGACTCGCACATTAACAGCCTTGCGATGGCTCGGGAGCCGGTCGAGGGATTTACGACCTTCTTCGGGTTCGATGCCGAGTGATTCGTAAAAAGGAGGGCGCCGGTGACCGGCGCCCTGCGGTTATTGTGCGTCCGGCGCTTTCACGTTGTATGCAATCCGTCCTGCAGGCAGGAAGAACAGCGCGATTACGGCTCCGCCTTTTGCCTCCGGATAGTGGTGGCTTCCCGGTGCAGGTGCCGTCCATCCCCCATAACACCATCCGTTCGGTCCGGCAAGCGCTGCGCCGTCATTGAGCGAGAAGACCATATTGAACTCGCCGTAGGGATGAGAGTGGTAGTCTCCGCGGAAGGATTGTTCAGGGTTGCTTTGAGTATTTTCGGTGCTATCCATGTACACCGTGGTGATGCTAAAGCCAAACGTTTCTTCAGACGGGTCCACTAGTCGGGCGCGGCGGTAGCGCCGACCTGCAATCTCGACGTTGGCGGCCCAACCCTCCTCAAGCACCCCCAGCTTAATCAGCCGCGCGGTCTCACGATAGAAGTCGCTGTCAACGCTATATTTCTCGTTTAACCAGCGCTCGACGTCGGTACCGGTAGTCAGATCCTTGACTTCTTCCAGAAACGGAATAATGTGCGCTACCAGTTGGTCTTTGTGCGAGACCGCTACTGTTGCTTCCATGATGTAAATCTCCTGATATAGCTGAGCTTTCAACGTCTCGGCCCGTTGCCGACGTGATTAGGGCGAGAAAACCGTACCGAACACATTGACATACGCAGAAACTAATCAGAAGGGATGTCTTTTCAACTTGCCGATGAATAACATTCATGGGCAACTGATGGTCCATCTGACGCAGTGAAGAGTACGCTTGAAATCCGAAGTATTTGCTCGCCGCATCGAGCCGTGCCAAGAAAAATCAGTACTTTCCCTAGCGATTAATCGGCTTGAGGACTTGACTATGTTCTATCCAGATAGGTCCGGTGGTGCGCGGATTGAGATCAAAGGACAACTCGCGCTGTCGGAGCTAAGGACATATCTAACGTTGAGCCACGGCTTAGGCTGCAAACCCGATAAATGTCGACCCTATAACGCTGAAGTCCGAGCCATTGAATTGGGTGAAACAGCGTTTTCCACCGTCAGGATGACGGCGCTGACTCTGTTTCCCGACATCTCTACGCAGGAGCACAGTCAACACATCTACGTCAAGCTCGTGTCCCAAGGGAAGTTGCTCTTTGAGCAGGATGGCGACCGGAAAATTGTTGCGGCAGGCGAATTGCTCATCGTTGATCCGTCGATGCCGTTCACGGAGACATTTCAAGACGAAACAAGCTTGATCGTTCTGAGATGCAAAAAGTCCTCTCTGCAGGAGCGAGGCTTTCGTTGCCAGCTGAGCCACTGTATTGAACCGGATATGAGTTCTGCTGACGTAAGCGTGGTTTTTGACATGATCCGAGCAGTCGCTTCAAATTTTGCTGAAATGAGATACACGACCCAGGCTTTGCTCGGGTCGCATCTCATTGACTGGCTCGGCGTGCTTCTCGAGTCGAGTGGCGCTGCTGGCTCTCGTTCTACGACAGCGGCCTATCACAGAGCTAAGCGCCACATCGCCAACCATTTGGGAGAGGAGAGCCTTGATGCACACGCTATCGCAAGTGCGGCGGGAGTGTCAGTGAGCTACCTAAACCGACTTTTCCACGACGAGGGCACCTCATTGATGCGCTACCTTTGGGGTCAGCGCCTGGAGCGTGCGAGGCAACTGATCGAGGGGATTTGCAAGGATGGGATTCGGATCGAGGAGGTAGCGTGGCGTTGTGGATTTGCGAGTGCCGCGCACTTCAGCCGAAGGTTTCGCCAACATTTTGGCCATAGTCCAACGGAGTGGCGCGAGCGCGCAGGAAGTTTCGTCTCGGCCTCATCCTGAGACGGTCGGGACCAAAGTGCTCCACGGTCACAGACAGAATCGTTCCAGTCAAGAAGTTGAAGAAAGCCGGACAAGGTAAATATTTTTAGCGGGTCGATCATCTTCCAAGCCAGACGTCAGCGGAAGGACGGCGAGGCGAATCTTCAAATTAACTGGAGGAGCGATGATGGACCAACAATCGAGAGAACCTTGGGCCGAGAAGATCTACCTTGGCGAATGGGTAGATGGTCAGCGAGGTATCGCGACAGTAGTTGAGCCGGCAACGGGCGACGAGCTTGCTCGTATTGGCGTATCCGGGCCGTCTGACGTTGATGCAGCAGTTCAAAGTGCGCGGCTTGCGCAGCGTCGATGGGCCGACACTCCTTTCGATAAACGCGCGGCAGTGTTTTATGAGGCAGCGCGCCTCATCGGAGAACGATCGAAATTATTCAACTATTGGAACGTTCGCGAGTGTGGTTCGATCGAGCCTAAGGCCTCCTGGGAACTCAATGCGAGCAGGGAGCATTTGATTACAGCGGCGAGTCTCCCGCTACAGTCAAACGGAATGCTGTTTCCTAGTTCCGTGCCGGGTCGTGTGAATGCGTGGCATCGTATCCCAGTCGGGATCGTTGGCGTCATTACGCCTTGGAACTTTCCGTTGGTACTTGCGATTCGTACGATTGCGCCAGCGCTTGCATTGGGCAATGCGGTAATTCTCAAGCCGGATCCCCACAGCGCAGTGACAGGGGGCGCGCTGGTCGCCCAACTGTTCGAGGACGCAGGTCTTCCAAGAGGACTGTTGCATGTCTTGCCAGGTGGCGTTGAGGCCGGGGAAGCGTTGGTTCAACATCCACTGGTTAAGATGATCTCGTTCACTGGATCGACAGTTGTGGGTCGCCAGATTGGTGAGATTTGCGGCCGAATGCTGAAGAAGACGTCACTGGAACTCGGCGGGAATAATCCATTTATCGTCCTGCCAGACGCCGATGTCAATAAGGCCGCCTCATGCGGTGCATGGGGAGCTTTCCTTCACCAAGGCCAAATCTGCATGCAAGCCGGGCGACACCTTGTCCACCGAAGCGTCGCTGATGAGTACATCTCGAAGCTCGCCGCGCGTGCCGGACGCCTGTCAGTGGGGAACCCAGCAAAAGGTCAGGTACATCTGGGACCGCTCATCAACGAGCGGCAGGCCGCACGAGTTGAAACTATCGTCAGAGAGTCTGTCGATATTGGAGCAGTGCTTGTCACAGGCGGAAAGCGAACGGGAAACTTCTTCGAACCTACGGTTCTGACGGAGGTTACTGCGGACATGCCGGCCTTCACGGATGAGCTGTTTGGACCGGTTGCGCCTGTGACGGTCTATGACTCGATAGACGAAGCCATTGAGCTTGTGCATGCGAGTGACTATGGTCTGGCGGCGGCAATTCATTCGAAGTCAGTGTCAGCTGCGATCGCACTGGCTAAGCGCTTACGTTGCGGAATGGTTCACGTCAACGATCAGCCCGTGAACACAGAATCGCAGGTGCCCTTCGGTGGGATGGGCGCTTCTGGCAACAGTAGCCGCTTTGGCGGACCGGCAAACATCGAAGAATTCACGACGTCTCAGTGGATCAGTTCAGTTGAAACGCCGTCCGAATATCCCTTCTGATTTCGGTCTGAGCAACTCGAGTCTAGCGCCTCCAGACTGGAGGAGACACGTCAATTAGGCGGGAATTTTCCCTGAACAAGAACATGGCGATTGATCAATTCTCATTGGATATGTTGGCTCTCGCGGAAGAAAATGTGATGCGAGGAAAAATCACGCGCCGCGAATTCATTCGTGTCGCTATTGCCGGCGGACTTTCATTTGCAAGTGCAAGTAGCTTTGCTGCGAACGCCGCAAATGCAGTGGCGAATCAGTCTCGCAACGTCAAAGCATTGTCGCGGCGGTACGACTACGTTATCGTCGGGGCAGGAACTGCAGGAATAGTTGTCGCGTCGAGACTCTCTGAAAACCCTGCGGCAAAGGTGCTTCTCATCGAAGCTGGTGGTTGGAACGAGGTCAAATCAGTCGAGGATCCCGCACTCTGGCCGACGAACATCGGTACCGCCGCGAGCTATGTATATCCGTACGTTAAGGCCGCTCACTGCAACGGCCGCACGATACCTTTGGCGATGGGGCGCGGGATTGGCGGCGGAAGCGCAATTAACGCGATGGTCTGGGCCCGCGGCCACAGAGAGAACTTTGAAAAATGGGCGGAGCTGACGGGTGACTCGTCTTGGGGATACGACTCGGTGCTCGCCATCTACCGGAAGATTGAGAATTGGCAGGGCGACCCTAGCCGGTGGCGCGGGGAGCGTGGAGAGATTTTCGTTGATAAGGATCGACATAACAATCCCATCGTCCCCGCAATGATGCGGGCTGCGGCCAGCGTCGGAATTCCTTCTACTGATGATCTGAATGGACAAACCATGGAGGAGGACGGAGGTTGTGGGGTCGCGCAAACGCTGATCAAGGACGGGCGAAGATACTCCATTGCGAACGCCTATCTGTATCCAGCACTGAGTCGCCCCAATGTCACCGTCCTGACAGATTCCACAGTCATCGGCATCGAACTGACGGGCGACCGTGCGACCGCCGTTCGACTGCTGCATGCTGGAGCGGAAAAGCGGATCGAAGCAAGTACCGAGCTGGTGCTTTCGGCGGGTTCAGTCGCAACTCCAAAACTGCTCATGCTGTCAGGCATTGGCGACAGTGAGGACTTGCGCAAGCTTGATATTCGTGTCGCCGTACATTCTCCGAACGTCGGCAGG
>NZ_JFHD01000078.1 GCF_000698575.1 Caballeronia zhejiangensis | reverse complement strand
CAGCCATTCAAACCGTCGAGGCATCGATCGATACCGCCGTAGCCGCCTATCGTGGCCACCCCATGGTTGAATCAGCCGTGGCTGAGTTAAAAGCCGAGTGTCGGGCGGGTCTCTATGAGCAAGCTGAGCGCGTGGACGCCTTCATACCCGGTATGTCGGCTAGTCCCAAAAAACCGACATTGCACTGACGGGCTCAATGGACCTAATCGTCGCTACCTCTGCCCCATCGCTTGTTCTCGCGGCCGGAGAGCGGGCCAGTATTCGCTTCCTCGAGTTTTTTGCTTCAGCCATCCGCAATCCGCATACGCGGCGGGCGTATGCGCGGGCGGCAGGGGATTTTCTGGCTTGGTGCGCCAGCGCGGGCGTGGCCTCCATCACGGCTGTGCAGCCGCTGCACGTCGCCGCGTGGATCGAGCTGCAGACGCAGACCTTATCGGCGCCAACCGTCAAGCTGCGGCTGGCGGCGATCCGCCACCTGTTCGACTGGCTCGTGACCGGCCAGATTGTGCCGCACAACCCGGCCGCGTCAGTGCGCGGCCCGAGTCATACAGCCAAGAAAGGAAAGACGCCGGTGCTCGATGCGAGCGAGGCGCGACAGCTGCTCGACAGCATCGATGTGTCGACGCCAATTGGCTTGCGCGACCGGGCGCTGATTGCGCTGATGGTGTTTTCGTTTGCGCGGGTGGGCGCCGCGCTGGCGATGCGGGTGGACGACGTCTATGTACAGCAGCGGCGCCTGTGGGTGCGCTTGCGTGAAAAAGGCGGCAAAGCGCACGCGATGCCCTGTCATCACACACTGGAGGCGTATCTGCATGACTATCTCGACCAGACGGGGCTACGCGATGAGCCGAAGGGACCGCTGTTTCGCACGATTACGCGTGGCACTGGCCAGCTGAGCAAGACGCCACTGCCGCAGGCGAACGCCTATGCGATGGTGCGGCGCCGGGCAGTAGCGGCTGGGATCGATACCCCGATCGGCAATCACACGTTCCGCGCGACCGGCATCACCACCTATCTCAAAAACGGCGGCACGCTCGAGAACGCCGCGGTGATGGCCAATCACGCATCGACGCGCACCACCCAGTTCTATGACCGGCGCTGCGACGACATCAGCCTCGATGAGGTCGAGCGAATCCTGCTCTAACAGCCGAAGACCCACATTGACTCTGTAAACGCCGCAATGTACAGTGTAACTATACGCTATACATGATGTTCATCAGGCAAGACCAACTGACTAATTGACGTGACTTTTAGAGAGGTAAGAGATGGGATCTAACCACTTTGATTGGGAGCACCATGATCAAGTCATGGCGACACAAAGGACTCGAAGAGTTCTTCAAGACCGAAAGTAAGGCGGGCATCAGACCCGACCATGCAGCCAGATTAAAGCGTCAGTTAGCTCGGCTCGATGTGGCTCAGTCGCCGCATGATATGAATGTGCCGGGCTGGAAGTTTCACGGATTGGAAGGGCCGTTAGCCGGTCATTACGCTATCAGCGTGAATGGGAACTGGCGGATGACCTTCACATTCGAAGGTACTGACGCTGTCTTGGTGGACTACCAGGACTACCACTAAGGTTCAGTACATGACCCAAATGTTTAACCCGCCTCACCCGGGTGAAACGCTCCGGGAGGATATCCTCCCGGAGCTTGGTTTGACAGTGACTCAAGCGGCCGAGCAGCTCGGTGTCACGCGCGTGGCGTTGTCACGCGTGCTGAACGAGCACGCAGGTATCTCGCCAGAAATGGCCCTTCGGATCGAAGGTTGGCTCGGTGTCGAGAATGGCGGCCGCGCAGACGTGTGGCTGGCCCAGCAGACCGCCTATGACCTTTGGCAGGCACGCTCCAAGGGAACGCCCAAGGTCGAGCGCGCGCACGCGTGAGCTTGGCTTCGACGATCAAGGCCGCTCGGCACCTTTTGTCATTCCTCCGGCTGCCGCTAGCCGCGTCGTATGAGGCGATCGGTAATTGCCTCAGATTTCAAGCCGGCCTTGCGGGTCGCGTGCAAAGGTAAATCGCACAGCCTTGACCTTCCGCCCGGCCTTGATCTGCTCCCACTGGATAATCCATCCGTCTTTCTCGTTGAGTTCAGCAACGGCCGGCTCGATAATTCGCCGTTTGATGTTGTTGAAATTCTGGCGCTGCTTCTCAGTCGCGTCCATCGCGGCCGCGAAGTCCTCTATGTCGTATTCAGCCCAGCCAGTGGATTTGAAGCGCGTAAGCAGTTCGAGCAGCCGCCAAGAATAAATCGAGCGCAATGCAGACGCTTGCTGCAATTGGTACGTAGTGAACTGCCCCTTCAATGCCGTCAGATGGGGGAGCAGTGCCGGCCACCAGTGCAACTCAACCCACCCCTCGCCCACTTGATATTTGATGACCCCGACCCATCGCATTTGAACCTTCGTTGGTGGCAACGGGGCGCCATTGCGACGATGCGCGGCCTCATAGAAGGTGATGGTGCGGTTGTAGAGCGTCTTGGCCGCTGATTGGAGCTGTTCGTATGCGGTGTTCGCGTCAACATGGAAGGTGTCGGCATACTCTGCAGCTGTTATCCGGGTCACAGGCAACTCGCCGACTTGTGGCAAGCGCCGACTGTCAAGCTTGCTGACGGCGGCTGCCACAATGCGCTTCTCGGCCAGCGTGAGCCCCTGCCCCGCTCGCGTCAGCGCGTTGCTCATCGAGATCCACCGATCGCCCGCTGGCCTGTCCGTGATCGCCGAATAGCTCTCCGCTTTCCCTGCCATTTTCACCCCTAAAGCGTCATCCGGCGACTCTGACGCATATCTCTAATTGCGTCAACAAAATATCAAGACGCAATAGCCCGGAAATTGACGCAATTTAGTGGCTACCAGGGCACGCCGGAAGAAATAAGGGAGCGCGAAAATCTTTTGCATGGGCTGTGGATAGCGCCCGGAAAAAGACGCACTAACCCGGAAAAAGACGCAATTGACCCGGAAAAAGACGCAATAGCAGGCTGCAAACCCTTACGGCACAAGGCTCCCAGCCCTCTATAAACAAGAAAAAACTATCTAAAAACCGGTGGGGACAGGCATTCAGAACTTCCCCGTGTGGATAAGTCCCCTGTCCACCGGCCAAAGGCCCGTGGACAGCCGCGGTGCGGTTCGGGACTTCCCCACACTTGAGTCTGACGCGCCCTTCGGGCTTGCCCCCATTGAGAGAAACAACCGATTCAAAACCACCCGCAAAAGTCCGACAGGCAGGGAATAGTCTGTCTCGTCAATTTTTTGCGTCGCGCTCGACCAGCTCGGCGCATGCGAGCGAAATCGTCGCAGCTCGGCTAAGGCCCTTTCGTGCCGCGAGTGAGTCGACTGTAGCGAGCAAGTCGGGGGAGATCGTAATGGCGATTTGAACCTTGTTTTTCCGTGCTGGCGGGCTCGCGCTTCGCGTCGCGGCAGCATCGGGCGCGCGGCCGATAAACGCATTTGCCGCGGGCTCACTAGCAACAGGTTTAGGCTTTTTTGTGATGGACATAATATATTTTCAATATTATTTCAATATTGAAACGAGGTGATTTTTTAATGCGGATAGTTCGGTGGATGCGTTCACGTCGCGCGGCCGGTATTCGTCGATGTGGAGCCCCGCCCCGCTCGCACTGGCGAACGCTTTTCGCCGCCCGATGCGCAGCGGCAGCAGCTCGATGCCTTCAATGTCGGCAAGCGCCTCACTCGCCTCTTCGTTGTCGCTGCCTTGCGGATCGGCGGCATTCAGCAGCGCCAGAGCTCTTACGTCGCGCACACTGCGCGCCTCGCGCAACAGGCTCGCCACGTCCGACAGCGCCCAAACATCGAATGAACGCGGCTGAAACGGCACCAGCATGAGATCGGAGACTGTTAGCGCCGCGCGTAATGCAGTCGAATCGCGTCCGCCTGCGTCGATGATGACGTGATCGTATGCGCTGGCCTGCTGCGTGACCTGTGCGCGCAGTGTCGCGCCGTCTGGGTATGCGGCGGCGGCGATCGGCGCCCGGCCACTTTCCGCGCGCACTGTAATCGCGCCCAGGCTTGTCCCCTGTCGATCACCGTCGACCAACCAGACGCGCTGTCCGTCGAGTGCAAGCCCAAGCGCGAGCTGGACGGCGAGGGTCGATTTGCCTACGCCGCCTTTAGTGTTCCCGATCGTTATAATCATACTTATTCTATATTGTTTCAATATTGAAGACATATTGGCATAATTTTGAAACAATACCACGGTATAGAGCTTTGCGGGCCAGATCATCCTTTGGTGATGATCTGTTCTATCGTCAGCGTGGTTGGTTGTTGGCCTGCTCAGCAGCAAGGAAGATCAACCGCTCCACCACCTCCCGGATCGTCTCACCGCGACTTCGAAGTCCTTTTAGGGCTTCGAACGCCTCGGGCGAGATCTTCAATCTCGGAAGTGCGTCAGCCGGATCCGAAAGCCCTTCCAAGCGTGTGCCGCCGACTAGTTCGGTCTTGACCTTCCACACGCTGCCCTTCGGCAATCGATGAGCGGTCGTGAATTCAGGTTTGCTGCTCATAGGTCGCTCTCAGATAGTTGTTCCAAACCCAGCGGCCGCGGCCCTCACCGTGGCCCAGATCACGCGAACACAACGCGAGCGCTTCATTGCCGCTATGGCCCTCGCTCAAGTAGTGCTCATAGTTGTCACGGCAGAAAGCTCGGCGTAACGCATGACCGGAGTCCTTACCCATCAACCCCAAGGCCGCAAAGCGGTCATGGACCTGCTTTTGGGCTGCGCGCGCTGTCGTCGCGTCGACTAGGTATGGCCGCGTCATCGTAACTTCCAACGCCGCTTTGACTGCGGCTAAGGCGCGATCCCGGTAGGGCGTTGGGATGACCGTATCCCTCACGCGTCCGCCCTTGGTGCCGTGGCGGATCGTGATGAAGCTTTGCCCACGCGCGAGCGCCGCCTCCCATTGCTTCAGGCTCTTGTGACTTTCAATCATCTCCTCGCGCCGCAGGCCCAGGCAGCGCTCGAGTTGGATCCAGGCTCGGGTGTCGGCCGGTGCATGCTCGAGGGCGTGTTCGAGCACGTGCGCGTCGACCACGAGACCGGTGCCGACGCGCGTGCCAACCGGCACGCCAAGCTGTGCATTGGTGACGGCATCCGCCCAGTCGCCTCGGCCGGCGCCGCGCAAGGCGCGGCGCAGATGGCTCACTTCGTTCTGGATCGTGCGCGGCGTGATGCCGGCCTCGATGCGCGCACCGACATAATTGCGAAGCTGCTTTTCCGTGACGGTGGCAGGTTCGACATCGCCATAACGCCGCTGCCTGGCATGTGCAGCGAACGCCTTGAAAGTCGTCAGCATCTTCTGCTGGGTCAGGGTCGCAGCCCCCTTGTGAAGCGATGCAGCCATGAACTTCGCTTCGATCGAGCGCGGCTGCGATCGCGATCGGTTCGGTAATGACGTGGACTTGTTCATCTCTTCTTTGTTGGTCTTGTTTGTCGTTGTGTTGCACCGGAACGCTCCAGCGAGCCGGGTCCTGCCTTTGTTTAGGGAACTGTGGGCCGCCACCTGGAGGTGGGTTGTCGTGGCCGGGGTGCTGCTGCCGATGAGGTCGTTTGTCGTTCGCCGGTTGGCCGGTTCGACGCGCTGACGTGCGCTTAACTATCACGTCATGAGACGGGCGCCTTGCGTGGTGCGGGCGGGAGGGGTGCGCGAGAGCGCGTCACTGCTCCTCGATGCGAAGCAGTGACGCGCAAAACCATGTGGTTGCCTCGGCGGATGCTCCCAATGATCGGGCCGCGGAAGGCGGGGAAGTCACCGCATCTTGCTTGCTGCGTTTGCTGTCGGCACAGCAAACGGGAAGCGCGGACGCGATGCGCTAGCTGGGCTGCTCGTTGGCAGCCGAAAGACGAGGTAAGTTCGAGCTTGGTGGCTCGTAGGAACGTGATGCGCGGGCAAAGCCCGAGATGGAAAAGTGCTTGCGCTTGCGATGGACGGACTACGACAGCCCCGCCGAAGCGCCACGAAAAAATCGCTCAGGGGGCTGTGCAGGGCGGACGAATCCGATGTACTTGCCGTAAGCGGTTTGCGGGCAAAGTGCCCGGCTTAAGAAGTAGGATCAGGCTCGAAGCCGATCGTAGGTCGATGCGTCAGGGACGCAGGAACGCCGCTACGTTAGCACAGCAGTTTTCGTCTGACCAGTCAGGTGGTCGCACGTGGTTTCTTACGATGCCGATCAGCTGGTCTTTCGAAGCTAGGCAACGCCTCCCGCACGGGTACCTGATCCCGTGCCATCGGCCTGAGTGAAAGTCTTGAGCAGCTGGATCAACTGACTGAGATCTCGACCTTTTTGCAGGTAGCCGTCGAACTCGTCATCGACCAACTGGCGGCGCAGTTCGGTTTCGTCCAGCGCGGTATAGGCGATGATCGCGATGTGGTTGGTCCGCGGATCACGCCGCAGCATGCGAGCCGCCTCGATGCCATTGCATGCTGGCATCTGGATGTCCATTAGGATGATATGGGGCGCCCATTCGGGCGCCAGATCGATGGCGTCGCGACCGCCGAAAACAGCACGTGACTCGATGTCCTCCAGCGACAGATAGACCGTCATGGCCAAGGCTGCATCGTGGTTGTCATCGACCACGAGGACGCGCAGTCTGGCTTGATTGAGTGGCACTCGTCGCGCGGTCCACGGTCGGGGCGCCCGCTGAAACAATTTCGAAAACGGCATGAACTCTCCAGTGCGCCCTATCGATAGATAGCGCACCGACCATGCCCGCCTACGAGGAGTCCGGTAAGCAATCGTCCTGAATCGCCGTCCGGACGCTTTGAAGGACGCCATCCACGCAAGTCAGTGCCCAGTCCAGCCGTCGCAGTGCCAGGTAGGTGCGCGCCTTGTTTAATTCGCTCTGCTGCGCCATGTCGAGGGGCAGGCTCCACTCGACGAGTCCCACGAGGTCGGACATGTCACGGCAAAGCGTACTTTCTGTTTTTTCGTATTGCTGCTTGCCCAACGCGCGTCGAATCAAGGATGAGAATTGGGCGCAGTCGGCCACAGCAAGGGCAAGCGCATGCAGGTCAGAGTCCGACATAATGAGTAGCCGAAACGTGATTCACGCAACCCGCCGACGCTAGCGCACTTCGTGCCGTTTTATAAGGCGCTCGGCGCGTCCGAATTGCGTGCACAACGGTCGCGCCAATACGTATCGTCCTTCTATATATTTGATAATGTCCTTTATCAGATATATGCGGCGCTCGCCTGGCGCCAGCGACAGGCGGGGCGTCGTGTGTGGCTTAGGTGGGCGACACGAGCAAAGAAATGTGCACGCTTGCCGATCTCGACCAGCTGCTTGAACAAGCGCAGCGTCAATTGGGCGTGCGAAAAGGCGGCAGCCAACAACCTAACTTTTGATCACAGACCTTGGTAGATCACCGTATGCCCACCAAACCACCCGCCGATTCGATCATCCAAGCCGACACGGCGTTGCTTGCGCTTGAAGCGCTTGAGGAACTCGTTATCACGGTGAATTTCGATCGTGATGACCCCGCGAGTGTCGAGG
>NZ_JFHD01000077.1 GCF_000698575.1 Caballeronia zhejiangensis | reverse complement strand
GCTCGCGCGGTATGGGGCTCCGTCCCGTCTCTGGCAGGGAATGACAGGTCAGTGGCGCCGGTGGTTATGTTGGTGACTGAGGCAATCCGCCTCGTTCTCCAGCAGGAGCCCCATCATGACCTCCTCCGATCCGGGCGTCAGCCCGTTGCGCCGGCGCATGGTTGATGACATGCGCATGCGCAAGTTCGCACCCAAGACCCAGTCCGGGTATCTGCGTGCCGTACGCCAGTTTGCCAAGTATCTCGGGCGTTCACCCGATACTGCTACTGTCGAGGACCTCCGGAATTACCAACTGCATCTGGTCGATCACGGCACCTCGCCGGTATCGCTCAATTCGGCGATCAGCGGGCTGAAGTTCTTCTTCGACGTGACGCTCGGCCAGCCTGAACTGATGGCCCGGATGCAGCCGGTACGCGTGCCTCGCAAGCTCCCGGTGGTGCTTAGCCCCGAAGAGGTGCGGCGGCTGATCGCAGCAGCCGGCAACCTGAAGCACCAGACCGCGCTGTCAGTCGCCTACGGCGCCGGATTGCGCGCGAGCGAAGTGGTGGCACTCAAGGTCAGCGACATCGACAGCCAGCGCATGACGCTGCGCATCGAGCAGGGCAAGGGTCGTCGCGACCGCTATGCGATGCTCTCGCCGGTCTTGCTCGAACGCCTGCGAGTCTGGTGGCGCGTTGCCCGTGCCCAAGGCAGCATGCTCGATGGCGGCTGGCTATTTCCCGGGATGGATCCCGTCGATCCGCTCAACACGCGGCAACTGAACCGTGCCGTTCACGCCGCCGCCGAGGCCGCGCAGATCGACAAGCGCGTAACTCCGCACACCCTGAGACACAGTTTCGCGACGCACCTGCTCGAAGAGAAGGTGGATATTCGCGTAATCCAGGTACTTCTTGGCCACAAGCAGCTCGAGACCACCGCGCTTTACGTGCAGGTCGCCACCGACCTGCTGCGCCAAGTCATCAGTCCGCTGGAGCGTCTGCCTTCCAAGTAACGCGGCGCAGTTTAGTACCTCATGCTCGAAGTCGCGGACATCTTCCGCGCCCAAGGTCCGGTATGGCGACGCACGGTGTCGCTCAGCCTGGGGCAGCTGAAGGTCATGTCGGCCATCGAACAGTGCCGCACCGCGGCGCTGGGCGGGCATGTGCTGCGCTGTTCAGATTGCGCAAAGATCGAAGTCGCCTTCAACTCATGTCGTAACCGCCATTGCACAAAGTGCCAGGCGAGCGCCGCGCGCCGCTGGCTCGACGCGCGTCAGGCCGACCTGCTGCCGGTGGAGTACTACCACGTCGTTTTCACGCTGCCTGCGCCCATCAGCGCCATCGCCTGGTACAACAAGGCCATCATCTACGGGCTGCTGTTCGATATCGCCGCCGAGACGCTACGCACCATCGCCGCTGATCCGAAGCATCTGGGTGCCAACATCGGCGCCACGCTCGTGCTGCATACCTGGGGCTCGGCGCTCACGCATCATCCGCACGTGCACGGTATCGTCCCCGGCGGTGGGCTGTCGCCCGATGGTCAGCGGTGGATCGCCTGCCGGCCCGGCTTCTTCCTGCCGGTGCGTGTGCTCTCGCGCCTGTTCCGCAGGCGCTTCCTCGAAGCGCTTACGGACGCACACCGGCATGGCCACCTGCAGTTCTTCAGCCAGTACGCTAAACTGGCCGACCCAGCTGTCTTTGACGCCTGGCTTGCACCGCTACGTGCCTGCGAATGGGTCGTCTACGCAAAGCGCCCCTTTGCAGGACCCGAAGCGGTGCTGGCGTATCTATCCCGTTATACGCACCGCGTGGCGATCTCCAACCAGCGCCTGCTCGCATTCGATGAACGCGGCGTCACCTTCCGCTGGAAGGACTACCGTGCAACGGGACGCACTCGCTACAAGACCATGACTCTCGAAACCGGCGAGTTCATGCGCCGCTTCCTGCTCCATGTGTTGCCCAGCGGCTTCCATCGTATCCGTCACTACGGATTGCTTGCCAACCCGGTGCGCCGCGCCAGTCTCGCGAAGGTGCGTGAACTGCTGGACGTCACGCCCGGAGTCGACCCGTCACCCCACGAAACCGTCATCGAAACGCGACCTGCCTTCATCTGCCGTCACTGCGGCGCACCGATGATCGTCATCGATATCCTTGCGCGCACCGCACCGATCCGCGCACCACCCACGCGTCGGGCCGAGACATGAACGCAACTGTTCCAGGACGAGCAACCCCATCGTCGGCTCTGCGGCAACGGGGCCCACGAGCGGACGTTCGCGCCTGTCGCTCCCCGCATTCCCTCACACCTTCGATCCGACATCACGATTGCACGACTGCACCCCGTCGGCACATCATTAGCGTTCACTCGGCACACCGCCGGACCGCGCATCCCGTAGTTCCGCAGGTTCTCCTGGTCTATCAATCGCCATAGACCCGAAAACTCCTATTGCATCGGAGCACTCCGCGGTTTCCTCCCTTCAGGTTTGTCCAACGCCTGCCCGCATACGCTTTCTCGCGCTTGCGGGCAGGCGGCATAGGCAGGCGTCGAACAAACGTAAGCGCGAGCTTTAGCACACCGTATCGAGAATTGTTTGCAAGTGACGATCGAGCGTAGCATAGCCGCACCGCGGCGGTTGATATCCACTCGTGAATCTGCATCAGGGTGATGGAAGCGCGCAGTCACGATGACCGGCGCGCGGCCTGTGAGTCAGCCGGTCCCCGCCTTGTCCTGCTGTTGCCGCGCATAATTGAACGGCAGCAGATCAGTCAAATCCGCATCCGGCGCACGCTGCGGCAGCTCCGTGAGTACATGCAGCAGGTAGTCGTACGGCTCGACGCCGCAAGCCCGGCACGTCAGCACCAGGCTGTAGATCGTGGCGCTGGCCTTTGCGCCATCAACCGTGTCACTGAACAGCCACGATTTTCTCGAAGTGGCAAACGGCCTTACGTCGCGCTCGATGACATTGTTATCGATGGCGGCGCGACCATCAGTGACGTAGCGACTGAGATATTCCCATTGGTTGCGCGTATAGGCAATCGCCTTGCCGAGCAAGCTCTGCGGCGTCACCTTCGGTGCCAGTTCATCGAGCCACGCCTTGAAGGCCTCGAGCAGCGGCACACTGTGTTTTTGCCGCAAGTCGTAGGTATAGTCCGCACGTGTCTGGCCGGCGGGCAGATCGCCTTTGGCCAGTGCCTCAACGCGGTATAGGGCCTGGAAGTACTCAAGCGCCTTCGCCACGCGAGCGTTCGGCATCTTCTGCTTGCCAGAGTCCGTCTTTTTCGTAGCCGCTTTGTCCGCCTTGACGAACAGCCTGCGCGCGTGCGCCATGCATCCGAAGTGCGTTGCCTTTTTGAGCGTGCGCCAGGCACTGTAGCCGTCGCTCATCAGCATGCCGCTGTAGTCGCCCAGAAACTTCTTCGGATGCTCCTGACCGCGTCCCGGCTGATACTCGAACAACACCACGGGCTCAGCGCAGTCCTGCGCGCTGCGGTAGCACCACATGTAACTCTTGCTCGACGCGGACTTGCCGGGCTCTTTGAGTACCTGCACGGTTGTTTCATCACCGTGGATCAGCGGTTGCGACAGCAAAGTTTTATGCAGCGCGTCGTACAGGCGGCCGTAGTGCAGTTCGCTGGGGCGAATGACCCAATGGGCGAGCGTGCCACGACTCACCGGAATCTGCCAGCGTGCGAGCGCCTCCTGCATCCGGTACAACGGCATGCCGTCGACGTACTTCGCGGTCGCGACCGTCGCGATCACCGATGCGTCCGCATGGCTGCCCGGGATTGGCTGAACCGGCATCGGCGCAAGCACGACCGGAGTATGTTCGGCGTGCCGCTCGCAATGTCGGCAGGCCCATTTGGAACGTATGTTTTTACGGACCGTCCATTTGACCTCGACGTGCAGCTGTTCGCTGACGTCCTCGCCGATGCGATGCATCAGATTGCCGCAACAGGGACAGCCGCGCTGGTCTTCCGGCAGATCGTATTCGATTGGTTCACGCGTCAGGTAGGCGGGCAATGGCTTGCGTCCGGCCTTGCGTCGTTCAGGCTGGCTGGCCGGGGGCAATCCGGTGACGGGCAGCGCGGGCTGGGCACCCTCATCGTCCTCGTCGCAGGGTTCGGTCCGTGCCATCTGCTCGGCTTCATCAAACACGCGATCCTTGCGTTTTTCGCTTTTCGGTGCGTAACGCTCGGCCTGCAGCAGGCGGACCTGTTCCTCAAGTTGCTCTACGCGCTGGTTCAGTTCGTCGATGTGTTTCGCGTCGTCGGCTACACGCGCCTCGAGGGCGTGGATATAGCCCTGAACGCCCGTAGGTACGTGCTTGAGGTCGGGTGCATTCTTCATGCGCTCCAGGGTAGCGAAGCGCGGCGCGTCGTAGGTTTACCTAAATTCGTAAAAGGCGCACCTCCCGTTGTTTACGTGCAACGCACCGGGCTAGCTGGCGTGCTGGTAATGGCGCACAGGATGACGGCAAAGCGCGTCGATGTCGATACCATCGAGCAGCCAGTGAAGCTGCTGGGTCGTCAGTTCGATCACCTCCTGATGTCGTCGCGGCCACACGAAACGGTCTTCCTCAAGCCGACGCAGCAGCAGCCAGAATCCGGTGCGATCGTACAGCAGGAGCTTGATGCGATCGCATTTGCGGTTGTGGAACGCATACACGGCGTGGGCGAGCGGGTCCATCTGCATCGAGTCCTCAACCAGGGCGGCAAGGGTATTGATGCCACAACGGAAGTCGATCGGCTCGCGGTAGAGGTAGACCCTCAGGTCATCGGCGAAGCGCAGCATCAGCGACTCCTCAACGCGTCGATCATTGCCGTGAGCAGCGCCGTATCCTGTTGGCCACATTCAAGTTCAAGACTCACCCCGTTGGGCAACTGCGCCACCAGGCGTGAGGGCAACGGCGGGCGGTGCGAGGGCCGCATTGCTTCGCGTCGCGTTGAGGCTGGCAAGGCTTCGGACGTCGCCGCCCCGGAAGGCGCGAGCTCTACGATCGGCACGAACGCCGGCACGTGGACGTCAAGAGGCTTCTCCGTGCGGCGGCACTCTGGTCCGCGCTCGCGCTGGACCCATTTGCGCAACTGGTTGGCGTTCACGCCAGCCTTGAGGGCCAGCCCGGACACAGACGCGCCTGGTCTTCGGCACGCCTCGATCAACCGGCGCTTGTCCTCTGGATCAAAGCAGCGCCGGCCGCCTTCATCGATATGCGTGACTTTGAGAGGAAGGAAATCAAGATCGTCTGGGGTCATGTTTGCGTCCGCAAGTTGTGGTTGCGGACACAAGCTTGACCCTCCTCAGTTGGGTTCGCCAGATGCGGAGGAATTACCGCTTACGAACAAACCTTAAGAGGAGCGGCAGGGATGTCGCGGAAAGCGCCGTGCGACGCCGTCTGAAACTCGCTGTTGACGGCATGGAAGACTAATCGACAGTGGACGTTCGCTGCGGCGTTCGCTGATCCCGGAATCGCTTGACCACGCGCACAGTCCAACACACCCGAACGCGCCATCACGCTGACGCAGAACACGCTACGCCCAAGCTCCGGCGAGACGCAGAGTGTCCGCATAGCCGACGCGGCAGGCTTTCGGCCGTCCGTCATTTCCAAATCTAGCGGATTTGAAGTTTTAGTTTAAAGCCAGTTCGCATCCAACAGCCACGCTACGCCGCCGATATGAGTTCGGTAGCATTTGCTCATCCTTACAACGCATGCTGAAAGCGATCGACGCTGGCGAGGCACCACGGGCGGCGACACGCCCGCTTTCGGCTCCAGCCCCTCGTATCGCTGCAGCAAAGGCTTAGATTGGATTGGAGTCGGATGCGAAGGCGACGGCCTGACTGTTATGCGCAATGAAGAACGCGCGGCCCGAATCGGTCGTGCGTTTCACTCGACTATTCGACTGCTGCTTCGACGCGGTCGGTTTGACTGTGATCAAGGACCTTTTCGGCCCTCCGGTATTAAGGCGTCCCGTCGCTTTATCGCTAACGACCCATGGCGATGGTGTAAAGACGCGCCCGGGCGGCCGATGTTAAACTAATAGCGCTAGTCGACCTAGTCATCGTGACGACGACAGCCCTTCCATATCGAATGAACGGCCACCTGTGCCCGTCGTGCCAGTCGCATCAAGCACTTCTCCGGTCTGATGTTTCGTTCGACTTCACAAGGAGAAGTGTTTAGATGGACGAACAGGACGTTCGTGCCTCAAGTGTCACGGGTACATGCGTACGCTGCGGTGGCAAGGTGCTGCGGCCGAGTTCGGCATGTCCTCGTTGCGGCGCGCCTGAGCGGTTTGTGGTTGGCGACAGTGCGCCCGCCGCCAGGAAGCCCAGAGCGGCAGCGCACGGCGCACCGAACACGCGTGTTGATGGTCCAGCTAACCCGCCGCCATGGCCGCTGCAAAATGCATTTTCGTTCGCATCGAACGACGCCGTCTATCCCGACGATGAGGTCCATCCGCCACCGCGCCGCGATGCCGGTCGTCGGAGCATGAAAAAGAGGGCAGTGCTGACGCTTGCGGCGGCCCTCGTGCTGATCGGCGGATCGGGGCTCTTGTTCTCGATTCAGAGCCATGACGCGCAGGAGGAGCCGACGAGATCGATCGCCGCAAGAGGCATGGTGACGTCGAACGACTTGAATCAGCCCGCGCAGGCCAGGACCATGCCGAAGGTTCCGGCGATCGCCCCAAGCTCGGAAGCGCCGCCGCCGATTGACAAGGTATCCGCTGACAAAAATCTGAAGTTGATGCCGCTTGCCCTCGCACGAGCGCACGACGGTCTCCAAAAAAACAACCTACAACTGGCGCGGTCTGGCATTTCTTGGGCGCTTTCGTTGCAGCTGGACAATCCCGAGGCCCTTCGGCTCAAGCAAGATTTGCTGTCGCGGGAGAGGGCTCGCAATGCGGCCTTGCAAGCGGCACGTAGCTGCGTCGTGCAGGAGCGTGCCATGTGTGCCTGGCAAAATGCCAACACTGCGCTTTCGATCGATTCGAGCAGCAACGAAGCGAAGGGACTCGTCGCGCGCTCGATGCAGTAGAGCATCCAGCGGCTGCGGCAGTATTTTGGTCTCAGGCTATTCACCCGTACTACGCGCTCGCTGACGGTGACGGCTCATCTGGAGGGACTCAGAGTTTATTGCACGAGGCGGAAGGTAACAGGGGTCGATCGTGCGCCGTCTCGCTCCATCGTGCTTACGCATTCCGTTCGCCTGAACATCTGCCGAAGCGAGGAGGTTGGCGCTTCAAAAATCTCAGGCGTGCCGATTAAGGCCATCATGCAAGGCGAAATTCCGCGCGCGCAGACGCGTTGATATGCCGGCCAGTTTAGCGCTGAAATGCAGCTATTGTGAGATTGATAGTTATCTCTATAGTTTCGTCTTGATACTCCCGTCGCCTACAAATCCTGTAATGACACGGTTCGATCAATGCTGATTGTCCTCGCCCGCGGAAGTCGATACGAGTCGACTCCGCTTCGAAGATGCCGCCGTAAGGCGGCCGTCCTGGCGTTGCCGTAGACCTAGCCGGGCCACAGGCCCGACCGGCATAGCTTGCAATGTACGCATAACGCGAAGATGCATACGCTCCTGGTGCTTTGACATGACGAATGTCTTGCCGATTGGGGACGGACAGACACGCGTCGAAAGACCTTGCGCCCGTCTGACACGAATCGGTTGAGCCGCATCAACATTGCTGTCTTTACTGCTTGCTCCTGCTAATGGAGGATCGCGTGCGGCCAAAGCGGTCATCCGGTTGCTCGAAAGCGCAGTCACCCCAATGACTCGATTGATGCCAACTTCGGCCAGTCGTCTGCAGGAATTCTCGCATTGCTTCAGTGCAATGGAGTTCGGATCAGACAGCTCATCCAGAAGAGAGTGACTGGAGTTTCTCGCGCTTCTATGTTCCGCGGGTGTCAATTCCGGTTTTCGGCTCGTCAACAACGCTGATACGTTGCGTAGATCTGCATGCGTAGATCTTGATGAGCCAGTTTCGCCACGATGCACGGTTGTTCACGTGGCTGTCGCGGCTCGTGCCCAACGTGTGTTACGCGCGATTGCGGGGCTCGCGCGGCGTCACAATGTCATTCCGATTGTGTATGCGCCCGACTACGTCGAACGGGCCGATGCCGTGATCACGTGCGACGACAATACCTTTTCGATAAAGCCGCGCGCTCGGGCGCGCGATCGAGCGCGGCGCCGCACTCACGCAGCAGCTTTTATCCTTCGCGCGGCAACAGCCGCTACAGGCTGAAGTGCATGATCTGGCGGCCCTGATTCGTGATTTCGAACCCATGCTGGCGCGTGTTGGGACGCGCACCGCCTCTTGCGAAGTGAAACCATCGGATCAGCCAGCCTTCGCCTCCGTCGATGCGCCACGCTTCGAGGCG
>NZ_JFHD01000076.1 GCF_000698575.1 Caballeronia zhejiangensis | reverse complement strand
CCTGAGGGCCTACGAGTCGGTCAGCCACGCCCGGCGCTCTATCGGCGATTACATCGAGCTATACAACCGTAAACGGCCCCATTCGAGCCTGGCGGATCAGACGCCGGATGAGGCATACTTCGCGACGCTGCCAGCGATCAAATCGGCAGCATGATTGCCTCGGACGCTCCACTTAAAAATCTCAGAAGGCTGTCCGAACTACCGAGGCCACCTCTATCGCTAGTTGCCGGTGGCTTCACTTATGCATGGGTCGACGTTAATTTGAGCGGGCCAAACGTCAGCGAGCTTCGTTGCGACAGCCACCTTCGCTTTGAGACGGAGGACGAGGCCTACGAAGGCGGCTCAGCTCACGCGCGACGCCAGGTGGCGAAGATGGGGCGATGAACGTCGTATCACTTCTTTAACGCCATTGCCCCCAAACTTGCAATGCGCCGCTCCTTTCTGTCGTCGGATTGAAATTACTCACCGCCGCGAAAAGCGCTGCAGGAAGGTGTCCGTTCGCGTCGATAACAGAAATTGGCAGACACCGGTCTCAATGATTTCGCAAGTACTTCGAGAAGTGATAGCGTCCAATATTTGACATAAATAGTATCTTAATTGGTGCCATACCATACGTGCAGGGAACGCGTCTAGCAAGCTCGCCAGATGGTTCGGAGGAAAGCATGTCGCCCAACTTGAGCCCGTTGGGGATCGAGGTTCGTCGAGCCAATTGGGAACTGGCAGGGCGCGGGCGAACGTGGAGGTTCTCCGCCCCAGAGAAGGGCCGCCCTGGGTGCCCAGGTTCAAGTTCCGGACTGCCCCCAAACTAAAGTCTAACCGGGCGACGGTGGGTAGAGCTTCCTGGCGTGGGTGAAGTCCACGACTTTGATGAAGTCATTGTGGACTTCGTAGATCGTGAGGTAATTTGGATGCGATACGATCTCACGTGTGCCCGGAACCCGACCGGGGCGACCGGAGTTCGGGAAGAAGGCTACTGGCTCGAGCGATCTTTCGACCTGTTCGAAAAGCCTTTCTGCTGCGCCTTCGTCCTTTTCGGAAATGAAGAAGAGGTATTCGAGGAAGAGCTCGCGGGCCTCATCGGCCCAGACAATCGGAAGCCGCGTCAATCACGCTTCCCCGCATTCTTCGCGCGCTGCGCATCGAGAAGCGCCCGCGCTTCATTCATGACCTGCTCGTGTGGCACGCTTTGCTTGACGCTGTTTCTCGCACGCTCGACGCGCTCACACAACGCGCGGTCGAAGGCTTCAGCTTCTTCGACCGTGTCGTGCTCGTGGATGTAAGGATCGAGTCGGGTTCCCATGGCGATTCTCGGTTTGTTCGTAACGTCATGATAGCGCGCTTACCTTGACCCGTCAGGGAGTCACGAAACCCAAAGCGTCTCATCCGATCTTCTAGGGCCGAAAGGCGACGATGCATCATAGCTGAATGCTATTATAGTGAAAGCTACTATTAGTATGAACTATAGAATTGACGCTTCAGGAATAGAGTGAATGAAGTCCAATTTACAACGGAGGACAGGGCTTCGTGCCACAAGATTTTGGCGACTTTGACGACGATGACGAGGATTTCGGCGCCCTGCCGGACCCTGAGGTTGCGCGCATCGTACTCGAACTTGACCGCTCCATCATGCGCAACCGCCGCGCGGCGGCCCTGCGCCAGATCGTGCAGGGCCAGCCAGTGTCGCAGCCGGTCAAACCGAGCCGCGTTGAATTGCTGGTGCTTACGGCATTAGTGCTGACCTACGGGCCCGTGTTGTTTGGCAGCGACTTCGCTCTGGTGCTCGAACAGATCGCGGAGTGTGGCGCCGTGGTCCTGTTGCAGCAGGTGGTGTTCGCGGACATGGGGGGGATGGGGGGCGCAGGCAGCGAAGACAGCAAGGATCGGCGGATCGTCTCGCGCCTGCAGGACGCGCGACCGATGTTCGAGGCGCTGTGCCGCAAGTTTCCGGAAGCCTTCCTAGCGGACGCGCGGGCCCTGCTAAAACGCTTCACGACGCGGACCTGATTTGCACGGAAAGCGTCGCGATCGGTGACCGCGCGGCCAGCGGCAATGACATGTGTCGAAGTGAACCGAAGTTTCGGGAAATTGACATAATTAGGTACCCGAAATAATGTTTGATAACTTGGGTTATGTAAAATAATGGCGCTTAGAGAAGACTGCGTACGGCTCCGCCGCGAGCCTACGATCAAGCAGTAAGACGCGCAGTTGTTCAGTCGATAGACCCATCTGCTCAAGAAAACGGGTTTATCACGGTCAGCTGGCCGAAGATGACTTGACCGTGGTGCATGTCTTCGCTGTAGAGGACTTCGCAATCCGCGAGCAATGCGAAAGCAATAATGCAGGAATCGTAAAACCTGAATCCGTAGTGCGCTGCAATCCGACGTGCTTCTTTATGAACTTCAAGCGTCAGCGGCACGACTTCGCAAAACACTTCGACATCGTCCAAGATGTGCTCAATCTCAGGCCACGATAAGCCCATCTTCCGGCTCATCACAAGCGTGACCTCGTTCATCACCTGAGTACTGATGACTGGCCTGAAATTTCCGCTAGCCACCAATGCCTCAGCCCTGTCAGCCTTCGCGGCATCGTCCGAAAACAGATAGACGAGTATGTTGCTATCAACGGCGAACCGAGTCGGTGCGGCCACTGTCATTCGACGTTATCCCGGTCGCTGAGCGATTCCCGATCAAACTTAAAGTCCGCGGGCAGACGTCCCCGATACTTGCGCAGTCGCTCAATCCGCTCGGCAACGGTCGGCTTTTTGCTGACCGAGAACGCGCCAGAATCGGCAGCGTAAATCTCAATATCGTCGCCCTCCTTCAAGCCCAGCGCATCGACGACACTTGCGGGCAACCGCACGGCAAGGCTATTACCCCATTTCGCGACCTGCATGATCACTCCCATGGCATGGATACACTTTAATATAATTGTATATCCGATCCGAGGTTGTATCAAGTCCAAGCCGTGGTGACCTCCTGGCCCGCGAACACTTACCCTGCGAGCGCGGTTTTCAACACGCCGCCGATGCTTGTCGGCTCTCCCGCACGCACCCGTCTTACGATCGGGTCGAGTCAGTGCCCATCGCCGGGCAGAAAAGAACCAACCTCGCGTGACGACCGTGGCAGCGATCAAAACTGTCGGGCGGTCGGAAGAACGTCGAAAAAAATAGGAATGTTGACCGCGATGCTGATCGCTGATCCTGCCCGGTGCGTCACGTTCGACGTGTCCGACGTCCGTATCACGCTATCTTGGCCGATGTGCTGCCATGCGAGAGCCCAGCACCAGGCCAGCCGATTGTTCGTGCGTGAGCACTCGCTGCCTCGCTGCCAGCGTTGGACCAGACGAACTGCCCCCCGATTTAGCCGCCGCGCTGCCAACCAGATGCCAATGCCATCGTCGTCGGTCAAGTTCCGGACCCTCGCCTGCTTTCTCTGCGAGTGTCTATGCGGCCCTATGTGAGGCTGAGATACAAGCTGGGAGATGTATTCTAAACACTCGCTGTCAACGAATTTTCGCCCAAATACCCCTCCAAACGCCTTTAGAACCGTGGAATCCGCTTTTGGCGAGTCGTACGCACCTTAGAGAAGGCTCACCAAAGCTTGATTTCACAACTGGCAATTGTCGTTCGACTGAGCCGGGGCCCGTCCGGATTCGCTGCCAGCGTCTGATTATCGACTACGACTGGCGACTCGCGCGACACGCGCGCGTCCGAAAACTTACCGATAGGAACGCGCGTTTCACCCGTTGCCCAGCCTAAAACAGTCAGCCACCGTCTCAGGAAAAGCCAACATTGCACTGTCGAAGCCTAGTGCGGCAGCGAACCCTGCGCGCGCAACAGAGCGGCGAAAACGGAGGATCTCATGGTGATCTATCATTTAGGAGCGGCGTTCGAGCCCTCTGTTACCCGTAAGGGCGCTGCATTCGTCGCTAGCGTTTCGATCCTTGAAGAGGATGGACAGTCGACGTCGCTCGGCGAGCTCGGTGTTTTTGCCACGGGAGAGAGCGCTCTCAGGTTCGCGGTTTGGTACGCTGCGGCCTTCATCGAAGGCCACGACCTTCCGGTCCCGCCCCTACGCTCGGCACTGCCACCGAATTCCTGAATCGATCAGACGGAATCGGCATTCTCGCAGTTACAGCGCCGCCGATCCGGTCGCCTGATCCCGCTCCCGCCGGGATCCTATATCGACTAAACGCGCTCGAAAGGCCGCCAATGCATACCTCCAACATCAGTCGACAACGATGACCATGCCTTCCGCAGGATAGCATTGGCGTGGCGCAATGCTGCAATAGCCTGCTGATTAATCCGCAAGTTGGCCGATCCTGTTGCTATGTGACCGAGAGAACGTCGCTGGTCGCTTTGCTCCTGACTGCATCACGCGGTGAGCGCCGGTGCAGTAGCCCATCGAATATGGCCGGGTCGAGATCTAAGCTTAAACAACCTGTCGCCTTGTTCGCTGGAGTTTAGCGCCGATTGAGGTACCCCCTAGTCGGTTGCCGGTAGTATTCGAACGTTCGCCTTGGGCCGGATATCACGCGCCAAGACAAGTGCCTCTTGTTCGCTGTAAGCGAAGGCGACGCGCGTGCCATGCTCAGTCGGAACCTCGACCTGCCATCCCCCGCCTGAACACGGGCGAATAATGATTTCGGCGTCGTCGGCGCCTTCTGATGTCAGCACGTGCCTTGACTCCAATGAGGATGCACCAACAGACGATCTGCAAAGCGTTTAGCAAACCACCAACGTCGGTGATTCAGGCCATAGTGTTTGCCGCTGCATTCTCAAAAAGTTCAAGTCCATTATAGGTCGTACACGGCCGACGCCTGCAGGCCCGACGTATGCTCGCACGGAATGATTCGTTTCTCAGAGGGCATCACAAACACAACTCATCGAGCGACGGCCAACGGCGGGGACTGACTTGCATAGAGAAATACTTTACAACTGGTCGATCCGACCACGGAACTCAATGCGGCCACACGCGTTCGTGATCGCCGATTTAAGCGCCTCTTCCTCGGACAAGTCTCCCGCAATAACGGGATACGGCTCCACGCATGCATAAACCACGACTCCAGTAACAACATGCCGAACCGTCACGTCGATCCAGACGCTATTCGTCTCTCGAAGCGGCTGCACAATGTCGAGCAAAACTTCAAAGTCTCCGTGCACAATGGTCTTCGCCAATGTGGCTCTCCTCTAATCGGAATGCAAGCGAGGCCGACAGACCGAGCGCGAACCGAGCCCTTCCCTCAAAACTCCTGCGCGCATTCCTGGTTGCCCCGATGCTCCGTTGCTCGGTTGTGATCCGTTGCTCTCGGGAGCCTGCCACTTTCTTCCTCGACTCTTAAACCTATCTTAAGTCGCTTAGGCGTTTAAGCGTCCGTGGACCTTTGGACGTCGATTCACTTCGAACAGCAAGCCGATGAACGGCTAATTGGTGTATGCCGAAAGCGGTTCGAACATAAGCTCAGCATGGTTTTGGGTACGCGAACATTTCAGCATGCCATATTGGGACATCGAACTTTTACGAATGTTAATTTGCGGAACTCTTGCATCGTTGTACAGACAGACTGTAAGTGACAGTAACGATAACAGGAGAATTTACCGATGCAATGGTTCAGTTCGGCAAAATGGTTCGATCTCGGAGCGGTGTTCGGCATACCGCCTGTCGAATGGCTCTACGCAGCAGTCGCCGTTGTGGCGAGCTACCTGATCTTGTCAGGGCTACTTCGCATTTGCGTCGCACGTCTTGGCAGGATCGCGGCGAAGACATCAACTCACTTTGATGACATCGTTGTTGATGTGCTTGACCGAACACACCGATTGACGATTGTGATGGCCTCACTGCTGATCGGCACCGAATTCATTGATCTGTCGGCGAAGTTGGATAGTCGAATCAGCCATTTGTGGTTTCTCGTCGTTGGTTTCCAGATGGCGCTCTGGGTTAATCACGGCGTCTCGGTCTGGACCCACCGGCGCCTCACCAGCGCTGCGGCAACGGCTCACAATCCGGTCATCACCACAATGATGTCATGGATGCTCCGGGCGCTGCTGTGGTCTGTTCTTCTGCTCGCCGTTCTCGCCAACATGGGCGTGAATATCACCGCGTTCGTCGCCAGTTTGGGCGTCGGCGGTGTTGCCGTCGCACTGGCCGTCCAGAGCATTCTCAGCGATCTGTTCGCATCCTTGGCAATCGGCCTGGACAAGCCGTTCGAGATAGGCGATTTCATCGTGTTCAATGACGTCGCTGGAAGCATCGAGCACATCGGCCTCAAAACCACCCGCATTCGCAGCCTGAGCGGCGAGCAGATCGTCTGCAGCAACACGGAACTGCTCAAAAACACGATACACAACTATAAGAGAATGTCGGAACGTCGCATCGTGTTTGCCTTCGGAGTGACCTACGACGCTAAACCCGAGCAACTGAAAGAGGTCCCGCAGATCGTGAAGGCCGCCGTCGAATCCGCGGGGAACACACGTTTTGACCGAGCGCATTTTAAGCAATTCGGTGAGAGTTCCTTGGACTTCGAAGTGGTCTATTACGTCACCGATCCCAGCTTCAACCTGTACATGGATATTCAGCAGACAATCAATCTGGATCTTATGACCGGGTTAGCGGAGCGCGGCATGGATTTCGCGTTCCCCACACGCACGCTTTACGTTGTCGGCGACGCTGCGGATCAGGCGCAAGAAGACGAACCAAGCAAATCTACTCGGCCACGCGTGCGCGCTGTTGGCACCGCCTCAGCGCCGCTTAAAGGTTAGGCCGCGCGGCTCTGGCGAGCGCTGCATCGCACGTTGTGTGCCTGCCCGCTTTTAACCTCGCACAGAACCTGCGTAAAGAGGATTGACAGTGCTCGACATCGTCGCAATCAGCATCTCGATGACCGCGGTATTGGCCTACTTGAATCATCGATTCATCAGACTCCCGACAACCATTGGCGTCATGGCGACATCGCTGGGGGTGACGTTCTTGCTCGTGGTGCTCGATGGGCTCGGATGGAACCTGCTTGGGTTCGTCCATCGTCTGAAACTTGCCGAAGCGGGCTTCCTTCACTCTGTTGACTTCAGTCAGTTGCTCTTGCAGGGCATGTTGTCGCTTCTGCTTTTTGCGGGCGCCATGCATGTTGACTTTGCCAGACTTGCGAACTATCGCTGGCAAGTCCTGGCGCTCGCCATCGTGAGCACGAGCGTCTCAACCGCCGTGGTCGGGGTCGCGATATGGCTGTTGCTGCCGCTTCTCGACATGCGACTGTCTCTGCCCTATTGTTTGGTGTTTGGCGCGCTGATCTCCCCGACCGATCCAATTGCAGTCATGGGCATTCTAAGATCCGCCGGCGCGCCACGTAATCTGGAAATTGTCATTACTGGGGAGTCTCTTTTCAACGATGGCGTGGGGGTCGTGCTTTTTTCCTTGATGCTCGCCCTCGCAACAAGCGGTGACGCACCGAGCGTTTCGAGCGCTTCGCTCGTTCTGCTGCGTGAAGCTGGCGGCGGAATTGCTTTTGGGTGGGTATTAGGATATGCCTTGTATCGACTCCTCGCATCAGTCGACCATTACCAGATTGAGGTCTTGCTCACCCTGGCAGCCGTCCTTGGGGGTTATTCGCTGGCCAGTCACCTTGAGGTCTCTGGTCCGCTTGCGATGGTTATTGCCGGTGTGATGACCGGCAACCGTAGTCGCGAGCATGCAATGTCTGAGACAACGCGCCACTATGTCGACATGTTCTGGGAACTCATCGACGAGATTCTTAACGCCTTGCTCTTCGTACTAATTGGCATGCAGGCCCTGATCGTCCCATTCACCTCGAGGATGATACTTGCCGGCGTTGCCGCTTATGTCATTGCGCTAGCTGCTCGGCTTCTGACGGTAGGTGCTCCAATTGCCTTTCTCCGGCGCGCCGCAGGACTGCCGCGCGGCTCATGGCTGGTTTTGACGTGGGGTGGCTTGCGTGGAGGCATTTCCGTCGCGCTCGCCCTCTCACTTCCGAGCGGCGACGCACGTGAAGTCATTTTGGCCATGACGTACCTCGTGGTCATGGCCTCAATCTTCGGACAGGGACTGACTATTGGGCGCATCGTACGCAAGTCCGTCTGCCAAGGAGAGGCGGCGCAACCGATGCAGACCGATGCTAGAACCTGACCGCCGAATTGCCGACGAGCATCTGAGACTTGTCCGGCTACGCGCGAGGCGACATCCCTTTTCAACGGCCCACTCCTCCGGAGACGTCGAATGCAAATATTTGGTCTTCAACTGAACAAGCCTTCATTCTGGGATATCACGCTCACAATGGCCGGATGTTCGCTCTTGATTCTCATCGTGTTTGCATGTTGTTTGGCGCTCGGTTACTTTCCCGACCTCGTCACGAAGCTACTGTTCACTGTATCCTTCATGTGGGGCGCGTTGTGCAGTCTCTTTGGAGTGC
>NZ_JFHD01000075.1 GCF_000698575.1 Caballeronia zhejiangensis | reverse complement strand
CCATGATGCTTCAGCTTTCCTGGCTTACTTTCCGCCTTCTTCGCGAAGTCGCTGTCGCGGTCGAACAGGAAAATCTGGGTCTGGTGTCGGAATTCTTCCCGTTTAGCATCGCTCAGACAGGTCTGCCATAGCTTTCCTTCTCCGGTCGCACGGTCAGTATGATCAGCCCAATCGATGTTTAAATCGGTGAACAGGCCGTCCGCTTTGAACTGATGCAGGGCATGGCGCAGATGCATGGCGTCAGTCACGCCTTCCGTGTAGACCATCAGACGAGGTGACTCCGCCTGTTGCTGCTCGGCTTGACTCAGTTTGAAATTGTCATCAAGCAAAGACAGTTTCCTTGCCAGCGTCAAATACGTAGTGTCTTCGGCGCCCTTTACAGAACGAACAAAGCCGAGCTTTCCACGTATGACCTCACGAAAGTCTGGAGGGTCAGGCCTCCAGCCCGGACGATTGCGATGGTACTCGTTCGAGAAGAACCAAGCCGCAGCATGCGGCTCGCCATGCTTGCTCCACACGTGCAAGACACTGCGGAGACCGCGGATGTATTCCCGACTCACATTGAGCTTCTCGTTAACTGTGATACCTGTGACTTGCTGCCGGCCACTTCGATCGAAGATCCGCGTCTTGATGTCGTTGACTGAAAAGCCTTGCTTTTCAATGATTGCTCGGAGACCGTCACCCACGTGAGCTTGGACGGATACGCCTTCCGGCGCCGCAGGCACACAAATCTGAGGGCTGAGCCGCTTTAGATTGGTCGAGAAAATAAGGTCGTCGGCGTATCGCGTGTAGAAACAGCGATGCTCCTTTGCCATCTGTTTGAGCTCCAAATCTAAACTTCGGCAAATGAAGTTCGAGATGATGGGCGACGTAGGCGCACCTTGCGGCAGTTCGTTCTGGTCCGTAGCAATCTGGGCAAGCAGAGTCGCGACTTCGTCATTGAAGTGGAATGGGTGGCCCTTGAACACTCCATGCGTTCGTCCGAAGTTGATCGACGGGAAAAAATCTTTGAGATCGATGCGGGCCACCCATCTCTGCGCTAAATGCACTTGAGCATTCTGGATGATGCTTTTGCCTTTCACATATCCATAGACGTGCTGTCGCGGCCGATACAGCTTCGACAACTCCCCCGCAATCACTTTCTGAATCTTCTTAAGTGGCGCGATTGGGATGCGTAGCGTCCGCGGTGAGCCATTCCGCTTCTTGATGACTTCGGTCTTATAACGCTCCGCAGACGTGAGCTTGTAGAGAAGGAAGTTCAGCTTGCTCTCAGAAAGACCAAGGAACGCGCAGAGGTCCTGCTTGGAGCCAACTTCGAGGAACGAGCCGAAGAGCGTCGTTTGATTTGTGGTGCCCATCCGGTTCAACCTACCGATCATTGCCGACAATCCCGCTACTCGGCGATCCGGCTGCTCGGTCTCTCGGCTCACTTTTGGAGCTCAATCGGAGCAGTCTTGGGATAAAGTTCAAGAACCGTGACGAATGCATCACAGAAAAACAACCGAACGGGCGCCGTATTGTATCGAAAATACTCGTGGAGTGACAATCGAATTCAAGTCGTCAGCTTCCCGATAACACGGCGCGATTCTCCGATAAGGCGAGGCTTTTTAAGCTTCGTAGTCGAGAACTTGTCGATCTTCACGAATCGGAGCAGCAAAGTCCGCAAGCGCTTGATGCTTGGGGTGCGCAAGATAGGATTCCAAGGCAGCTACGTCATCGAAGTCAGAGACCAACACCACGTCGTAGGTGCAATTAAAACCAGGCTTTGCGGTTCCGACTTCGAAGAGCCCCTGCCCGTCGACGATGCTGCGGCAGGTTTCGAGCTTCGCTTTGAATCGCTCAGCATTCTCAGCGCGCGTCGCGCCCTCGGCAAACTCTTTCAGCTTCCACATGACGATGTGACGTAGCACGACAGCTCCTTAGGTCGATAGGAGCGGCAAGAATAGCAAACATCATCTTGTGACTTGATCGAGAAAGCGTTGGAGAAATCAGCCTTTAAACCCTTTTCACCTTTAGGGAATTATCTAAAAGTTGTCGCATCGTTTGGATGTCTGGCGCGAAGATTAAGGCAAGGATCGACTAATGCACCCCCCGCCCACAAAGGGTTACGGGCGTCTGCTCCGCAATCCAGACATCATTGAGCCGGCCTGTTGCGTCAGAGTCTCGCCAAGAATTTCGGCGTGGGCGCACGTTCTTGTTCGTAATTTCCGAACGACCTGTTCGGGAATCACAATCAACGACTGAGCACTTCGGTCGTGCTCTTGGCTTTGTTGCGTTCCAAGCGAACTGTTGCCGGCAGCGAGTAGACGGCTTCTAGCGCTTCTCCACCCGGAATATGTCTCGGTCTTTGCCTGCAATCCAATGAGGCGCGCGTCCCCTACCGCTCCACGTTGCGCCGCTGAGTGGGTCTCGATATTGAGCCACGGCCCCCACAGGCTGACTATCCGCTTTTCGCCCCATCAGCTCATTTAAGCTGATGCCGTACTCACGCATTTTTTGAACAATTTCGCGCAATGCATGTCGAGTTCCGAGCTCTTTGGCCTCAATCAGCTGTTGTTCGACTTGTTGTTGTCGGGTAAGAAGTTCAGCGATTTCAGGACTTTGATATGGCATGGTATTGGAGCCTTTTCTTGCGATTGCGGGCTACTGGCTGATAACAGAAGCGCCACTTGTTGTCACTGGAAAAGTCGATGAAGACTTACTGCGATGCGAATGCGTCCGAGTTCGACTATCTCGTTCTTGTAATTCGGCGATGATTGCCTGCAAATCCCGGCTCAGATCTGCATCCTTCGCGCCGGGGCGCCAAGCGACGCACGCGTGCTTCCGTCGCGTCTCTCTGGCCAACTCCAAGGCGTCCCGTGCAGCCGTAGCGCTTTCGAATTCGACCTCTTCGCATAGCGATATTGGTGACGCGTAGGTAGAGAACAGGCTCAGGTCTTCGCGGGCGGCATGGATTCGCGCAGGACAATCTCGAAGATGAGAAACCACTTTGTGGCTCAGGCTAGACCATTGCACGCGCTCCGGGAACACGAACTCTGGCAACATAACCGTGTGCGTCGGCTGCAGCGTTCCAGCACGCTCCGCTTCAGCTTTCGCCCAGTTAGCGCGATGCATAGTGGCGCGACACAGGCGTCCGTAGCCCTCGAGTGCAACGGCAACATCCAGGGCCGCATCTCGACGCTTGCGCTTCGCGTCAACTCGGTTCTTCAATCCCTGCATCAGCAATACGACCACCGAACTGATTGCACTTGATGTTCCGACTATCGCAAGCCAATTGGGCCAATTTGCATCTTTCAGTAGAACCGCTACGTTTTGCAACTGGCCTTGCCACATGGAGTGTGTCCTACAAGCTTTAACAGTTTGATTATAAGGACTCTAGCGTATCGCAGAAGCTAAAAGGCTCTTCGAAACTACGGCTGTATTCATTGCGCCACAAGCGCCAAGGATCGTGGGGCTCAAGCTGCGACGCCGCAAATAGCAGGCTTGATCAGCGACTAAAGCTTTTCTCGACGCTGCCGATAGCTCGACCAAGACTTGCTGACAACAGCGCTATGCGAACAGTCATAAAAAACGGTGTTGTACATACGACTCTATCCCCAATCGCACGAGACGGCCTCGCCACCATCATCCGCTCACTCAGTCGTCACGCGAAGGTGCCAAAGATTGGGGCTTGGCAGGACATGACCAGTGATGCGCTTTGGGCACGCCTTGTGTCACAGGTATGCGTGATGGGTTCTGCACGCGGGATGGAATCGCTTCAGGAAAACCCTAAAAGCCTCGCCGCCTTTCAGGCTGACACGTCACTTAGAGCGGTCGAGAGACATAAGTACGAGGTCAACTCCCTTGAGTACGTTCTACGCGGTTATGGTGCAACGCGCTTTCCCGCTAAGGCTGCAAGCACACTACTCGCGCTGCGAAGCAATAAGCAAGTAGTACGCGGACGGCGCGTCGTCTTGTTGGATGGTATCGACGCATTCTACGGAGCGCAGGACATCAGGAATGAACTCATGCGTCGCTGTACCTTGTTCGGGATGAAGAGTGCGTCTGATTTCATGATTGAATGCGGCTTAGCGGATGATGTCGTTGCGCTAGATACTCGGCTCGTGAGTGTTTTCAGCAAGCACTTTGGCTACAACCTTAAGGCTTCGCAGTTGCAGTCAAATCCGCAAGCCTATCGCTCCGTCGAAGAAGCGTTAGAACGGTTCTGCAAGCAAGAGTCCGTCACGCTCGCCGAGCTTGATCGACTGCTGTTCAAGTTCAGCAGCATCAGCGTTATTGCGCATCTTCTTACGAGCACGCGATCCACGAAACGGTGATGCGACCCCGGGCGACTGCCAACGGCAAAGGTCAACATCGCAATTAGGTAATTATTACCCATATATAGCATATCAACCGAAGATTTCAGCAAAATCCCGTAATATTTAGATGATAAACCGGTGCTACACGAACTCTGAAGTGGCGCCTTGCAGATGCACACCTTGGGTTGTCACTTGACAACTGAGTCTGGCTATACGAAACTGCAAACGTTGATGAAACAACAGCATCCCAAAAAAGAGATTGAGGAAGCCCTAGACTACGTTAGGGAAAATGGTTGGCGCGTCGAACCGGCAAAGGGAAATGGCCATGCTTGGGGTCGCATCTACTGCCCTTTTAATGACAAAGAGTGTCGGTGTGGAGAGTTCTGCATCACAAGCGTATGGTGCACGCCTCGCAGCGCTGGAAATCATGCGAACCTACTCAAACGAGTAGTCGACAACTGTACATCTCATCGAAAAAATGACGCCAGTAGTGGCGACGACTCAGAGAAGCCGGAGTAACCATGGAATACGTGTTCACACTCAAATACCAGCTGGCGCCAGACGATTGCGACCACGAGCAGCTCGTGGAGCGTCTGGCCGAGGCCGGTTGCGACGATGCGACCATTGGCATTGGACAGCCCGGACGTATTGCGCTCGCGTTTTCGAGAGAAGAGACTAATGCATGGGGCGCGATTCTCTCGGCGCTTCAGAACGTCAAGCAGGCGATTCCCTCTGCCCGACTGGTCGAAGCTGCGCCAGACTTTGTAGGCCTCACAGATGTTGCAGACGTGGCAGGAATGTCGCGTCAAAATATGCGAAAGCTGATGCTCGCAAACCCAACAAATTTTCCAGCACCGGTGCACGAAGGAAACCCGTCCGTATGGCATCTGTCTGACATCCTCGGATGGCTGAATAACCGAGGCGATTACCGCATCGACGGCGACTTGTTGGAGGTTGCGAAGTCCGCTAAGCAAGTGAACTTGGCGAAGGAAGCTCGTGAAATCGAACCGCAGGTCACCCAAGAGCTAGAAGCGCTTGTCGCTTGACCCCAAAAGGCGTTTGGGCTTATTCATGAGGCGGAGATTGCAATCTCCGCCTTTTTATTTTCTGCGTCCAAGGTAGCGGACTGTACAAAACCTGAAGGGGTGTCGGTTACACACCTATCTTGCCTTCTCTGTCATGAACTTCCTAGATTCGGCGTTCTCCCAACTCGCCTTTGCCGCCAAGCTTCTCGAATATGTCGAGCAGGGAAAGCTTCTTCTTGACGACCTTGACCAGCCTCTGACGATCGTAGATGGATCAAGCATCTGGGTTCTGCCTGACCGGCTCTTCCATTCGGACAATGACCTACACATTGCCTGCGCCAACCAACTGTCGGTCGCCTTTGGTGCTGCTGCGATTACGCTTAACCGATGCAGGGAGGAATTCGAAGCAGCACGTAATGTCCAGTTGCTCGCGCGGAATGGAAACCCACCAACAACCGAAGATGAGCACTTCGCAGAACTCGTCTACCAAATTAGAAACGCTTTTGCGCACGACATTTCGGAACCACGCTGGGAGATTCGGGGCGACGGTCGTCGGCGCCCGTATCTCGTCGACCGCTTTGAAAACGGCGCACGCATAACCGCTAATCTAACGAACTTGCACGGGCAGCCGTTCGAATATGCCCAAATCGGTGGCATTGAGACATTACACCGTCTGCGTGAATTCGGGCAACAACGCTATTGGGGATGACTACTTTGACGCGCGAGACTCCCACGCGGCCTCGCGTAATCAATCTTCCAGGTTTAGTTGCTACCTAGCGTGAGCGCCTATGCAATGCATCTAGACAGCCTGTGGTCATTGCACCCTTCGCCTTGCCAAACTGACGCGTTGTGATTGCGTGTCGACTACCGGACTTCGCCTTTCGAATCGTCTGATTCCTGTGAGTTACCCATGCCTCTTACCGTTGCCCAAGCTAACCACGTTGCGAAGGTTTTCCCGGAGTGCCGTGCTGAGATGATTGAGTTCCTTGAGACAGGTGCGGAAGTCGTGATTTACAAGCAGGACGAATGCGGCAGCGATGTCCTGCCCTATGCAATAGCGGTTGCGGGTACCGCTTTCTGGGTTGATTGCTGCGCGACACCTGGGGAGGCGACAGCGCTGGCTTCCTCCCTCGGGCTTAAGGTCGTAGATGTATGCCGTTAACTCCTTCTCTGCGCGCTTTTCGGTACCAACCTTTAGCCAAGGGTCGGCGCACAATTATGCGGAAGTAATTGCGAGCTGTCGTTGGCGCGACGGGTGAGCAATCGCGCTAACCCATCTCTTAGCTTCCTGTTCGGATCACGCGCGTTAAGCATGCGCCATGCGGATCGGGCTCATGATCGCAGCACCACGCTTCCTCGCCATCAATGACCTCACGAATACCAGCCGACCCTGCCTATTGCGCATGACCGTAACTGATTTGACCTAGTTGTTATACTTAGACTACAGCCTGAAGCGCTGGCAAATGCTGACGCTTTTTGGCGACGACAGGCCGTACTTATCGCTTGGCTCGGCTATGTCGAAGCAGGTGACAGACATCGGAATCCAGAATTGCGGCCTAGCGCTCGATGTCATAGAGCTCGGTGAAGAACGGTAGCGCTTGCTCAGCGAGCTCGCTGCTGTGATTGCGTGCAGTTTGAAGAAACTTGCGCCCCACGCGAGCCGCATAGCTGAGTTCGGTGACGCTCTGAAGGAATAACACCTCATAGCCGTGGTAAAGACCACGCATCAGCTTGCCGTTCTCACCCTCTAGAATGATTGAGCACGCTCTTCCGCTCCGCTGCCGGCGAGGTCGCAAAAGTTGGCTAGCCGCTTACCTCCTAGCAGTTTTCGCGGACATTGAGCTCGACAGCCTTACCATATCTCCTAGGTACAAAGGGCGGCCATGACCACGATGTGTCCGACCAGGACCGCAAACTGCCTGTGATTACGCCGATGCCAGTTCACGACGATCGACCCATACGGATAGATAGATGCCTGCACATGTGTCGCGTTGAAACGCTCACGCATTGCATCTCAACACGCCGTGCTACCGCGGCGTCTTGAGGGCTGTGCGTGAAGCTCGACTGCTCCTCGCTGCTAGCTCGAAGGCGTGGCAACTGGCTCTGATTGCCGGAGGTACATGCGTGTCACCGAACGCAAAACGTTCCCTCGACTTCCGACATTGACGAGCAATCCAGACTAGCGCAGCGGACCTTACTGTCCAACTCTCCAGAGACTACTTGCCCGTCACGATAGCACTCGGAGTTAGACCAAAAATTTTCATTTGCGCAAGTTACGGTTTTTGGTAAGCCTAGCTTTCCTTCAGCAACCAACTCATCTTTTAGGTGGAAATAGGCTCACCTACGTAAAACGAAGGAACGTACGTTAAAAACTGGATAGAGATGGGACCTTGAGCTGAAGGGCAAGACTCCCCCCTAAGCGACCCGAAGATAGCTAGAAAGAGTATTGCCCGGGGATAAAAACTGGACAGCGGAGCCGACCCATCACCTTAGGCACCACGGCCGGGTGCATTGCCGTGATTTGACTAGTCTCTTCCCTCGCATGCACGCTCGGCTGCATAATGCGATATTCAGATATCGATGTCCGTCTCGGATCACCTCCTTTCAATTCTTCGGACAGAATTCGACAGACCGTTTCTGGTCAAGTACTTTTCGCTGCACACAAGTATATCTCCCCTGTCAGAGCGCGAACGCAGACCCCTTGATGTTTTCTTTGACGGTTTGACGAGAGGGCGTCTCAAATTAAAAGGACACGTCAGATCGAATGTCTTGGCAAATCTCCTCGCGCACTTGACTAGCTGGGAGCATTTCGATCTGAATGATCTCATCGAGGACGTCAGAAAATACGGCACTGACGCCGAAAGAGAGCTGTGGGCTGTACATCCGACGCTCTGATCGAGCAAATTGCCGGTGAACTGGATGTACTCCAGCAACGGTTAGCGCCCGAGTATCGGGAGCTTAGCCGTGTTTGGATGCAGCTATTAGACGAGAAAGAGAATAGTTCCTGACCATGCGCGATCAGGAGCTATTCTTTTCGGTCAGACCTGCTGGTGTAGAACCAACTTTCCCCAAATACGAATTCACTGAGTCAGCTAGTCAACTTTCTAATCGAGTTGATCTACAGGTGCTGTTGCTGTCCAATAGGGTTAGGAGGTGATGTTCTCAACAGTCGAGCCGCTGGCCTGAGGAGCTACGTCTACCGTCGGAGGTGTACTAGCCGACGTCTTTTTTGCCACCGCGTTCTTCGAAGCGGCTTTCTTAGAGGCTGACTTCTTGGCCGGAGCTTTAGCCGTCACTGTTTTCGCGGCAGATTTCTTTGTCGCCGTCTTTCCAGCCGCTGTTTTCTTTGCGGCCGTTTTCGCAGCTGTTTTACTCGCAGATGTGCTCTTCACCGCTGACGGTGCTTTCTTTGCAGCGACCTTCTTCGTTGCAATTTTCTTCGCCGAGACACTCCTTGTTGTCGACGCTGGGTGCTTATCCGACTTCCGTTGTGAGGCGGGTTGACCAGGAGCGTCAATCAAAAACGCAGTACGATCCTTTGCGGAGGCAAGCCAGCTTGGAGCTTTTCCGCGACCGCTCCATTCGGCACCTGAGGCCGGATCGCGATATTTTGACGGTTGCGGTCCGCGCGGGTAATTACCCGCTCTGACTGCCTTTTTGGCTGGAGCCACCGCCGATGAATCGCCATCAAAGAGAAATTTATCGCGATTCTTGGCGTTTGCAATCCACCCAGGAGCGCGACCATGTCCGCTCCACGTCGCACCACTTTTAGGGTCTCGGTAGCGCGCGACCGAGCCCTTGCGAGTCGCGTCGCTTGGTGAGACCGACGAGTGCGCCTGGTCCGTAGTTTCACGTTTGTAGGAGGCAAGATCCTCCACCGTAATTTCGTGATCATCCATTAGAGCGTGAATCTTCGCGATGATGCTCGCGGATTCTTTCTGCGCAATGACTTTTGCCTGTGCTTGCAGATGCGCAATCTTGTTCTTCAAACTCTTGAGAGTAACCATAATCTTTCCCCATAGTGGTTGTGAACGCACTATGCCACACATGCATGTGCAGACGCGACTAGATTATCGAATTCCACACCTTTACACCGGCCGCTTCCGTCGTTTGCTCCTGTCGAGTATGCAGAAAAGCGGTTGGTTTCAAGTCAGGCGGAAGTCTGCACCCGCCAGAAACGGGAATACAGCCGCTTCGAAAAGGTGTCCCCACCTAACTATTGGTAAAGAAGAACCGAAGAGATTCGCTAAGTTTCAGCACCCCGCCAGCAAACTAACTGCCTGTCACTCCGATCGTAACCGGCCTATCTGGATCGGCTCGGTGTCACGCCTCCAACGTAGGCCAAACTGCAGCCTAGAACAGTTCCTCTCGGTGGTGTCCAAGCGCGCCGCCCATACCCAGCAAAACCCGACCCGAACGAACTAGCTTTTTTGACGACGGCACCAGGTTTCGCCGTTCGCGCACCTGTTCGCAGCCTTTGTTTTGCCTGCAACCAATCTTCGACTTCCCTGACCGACAAGCCAACAACGTGCAATTTCTTAAAAAATTTACACGACGTACGAATAAATGCTGATCGCTTGACTGAGCACCTTTCTTTGCTTTTGGAGCGACGGTGCATTTAGTCGAATCAGAGGAACAAAGAA
>NZ_JFHD01000074.1 GCF_000698575.1 Caballeronia zhejiangensis | reverse complement strand
TTCTAAGCGCGAGCATCACGACAAGAACACCCTTAAGAAGTGCATAAGCGACCGCGCCAAATGCGACCGCGCCCAAAAGAACAAAAGCGAAGCTTGCCAGATAGTCGCTAAACTTTGTTTTCATCTTTTCGCTTCTCCACTAGCAACTCAGGTATGTGTAAAGCAATCGCACGCTGGTAGCTTAGGCGGCATCATTGAGGGTCCAACTATTTGGCGCGGCTTCTTGTAGTTCACCGTCGTTCGTGCTGTATCTAGTAATCGTACGCGCTGGACCTTGACAACACACTGTGACATGACCGTGACGTAATCGCCTTGAGTCTCACAAAAGATTTTCAGATTGTCTCGCTGCGTCGAGATAGTAGGCTTGATTGACTCCGGCCGTTAAGGCCTTGCCCTGTTCTGTAGTCGTAGACAGGGCTTTTTTGTTTTCTTTCGAGCGCCAGTTATCAGATAGCAGCGCTGATGTCTGTTCAAAGGCACGAAAGCCTGATTGGTATCAGCAAACTAATCGCGGCTGTGTAACTCCCCACACGTTGGCGCTCCCCGCCTCAATACTTGTGAACTCAGGCTTGCGCGCCACCGTATGCTGATAGAGACGCGCTGGCGTCCATGTGTATTCTTTGAGAGGAGAGCCAGCGCGCTAGCTTGGGGTTTTAGCCGCATCCGCACGTCATACAGCCTCATTTTTCGATCAGTATTACGGAAGCGTACGACACAAATTTTCTGCGCTTTCCATTGCTAGACAATGCCATGTTCGTGACGCGCTACCTTGAGGTCCTGCCCAACATGGGAAAAATTGCAGTCACGTGCGAGAATCGTTGAACTTTCGTAATCGTCAGCATGACCGACCGTACGGGTCCGTAGGCACGGCGCTCACATCAATATCGACAATAGAATGACTATGAAGGTCGGATCGCTTCCGCAAAAAACACAGTATATGCAGTCGGACTATGGGGAGTGCGATGAGGGAGCGGGCGCTGAACTGGCTGCAACAGCAAACATCCCCACCCGATATGGAACGTTCCAATCCTACGTCTATCGGGTGAAACATACGGAAGTTGAGCATATCGCGTTTGTGAGGGGTGTAGTTGACAGCGGGCACTCCGTGCTGACGCGGCTGCACTCGGAGTGTGTAACTGGTGACGTATTCGGTTCGTATCGGTGTGACTGTGGGGAGCAGTTGGATCTGGCGTTGCGATATATTGCAGCCGAGAATTGTGGTGTCCTCCTTTACCTAAGAGGGCACGAGGGGCGGGGTATCGGATTAGCGAACAAGATTCGCGCGTATGCGCTCCAAGAACAAGGTCTCGATACGGTGGACGCAAATCTTCACCTGGGCTTGCCTGAAGACTCTCGTGAATACAGTTCCGCGGCGGCCATCCTGCGAGCCTTGAACGTAAGATCGGTGCGGTTGATGAGCAACAACCCCACAAAGTTCGAGAGCCTACGCAAGCATGGTATCCCCGTTTGTGAACGCGTCGCGCTTGCGATCCCGACGCGCGAAGAAAATGAGCGTTATGTCAAGACCAAGCAAGTGCGGTTCGGGCACTATTTCGACGAGAATGAATAGTCGCCAGTCATCGGCCTTGCACGGAGCTCACAGCGGCGACGCAGAGAATCGGTGGAGACTTAGATGATTTGGGCGACGTATCAGGGAGAGCACCCAGCTCTAGTTGCTTTTCGTGCAACGGAAAGTTGCACAAAATTCATGACGTCGGATTGGCATTGATGCGTGCAAGTAAGATGTGCCTCGACGGCTTTTGCGTTCTAAGCGGTTCCCGCCGAAGGCGCAAACGTTGTGACCGATTAGTCACGGATGCGTTGGCAGGCGCCTTTGACAGGCATTCTAGGAGGGTCTTTTTTGTTGTTTGGCCGGAAATCGTGACGCGCGCGGCCTATGTGCGAACCACGACTTAGTAGTAGCTTGAGGATGCTCGCGATTGGACACATGGATCCTGTAGGTCAGACGATGCGATTGCACTGGAGTGTCGTCAGCACACAGGCGTTTGCTTCTGTATCAACTGATAGATGAGGGTCGACATGAGAATTAAATCAACGATTATCAGTCTTTCGCTGTCCATCGCGGTGCTAGGCACATTTGCCGGGCCCCTGACGTATGCACAGGATACAGGCTCGACTGCGACGAACCCTGAGCAGTCTGCGCCGATGACGAAGGAGCAGAAAAAAGCTGCGCGAAAACAGGCGCGGGCCAAGAAAAACGCAGAGCTCAAGAAGCTGGAGGACGCTGGCTACAATCCTGCCTCGCGAGACAATGCTACTTATCCGCAAAATCTTCAGAACGCGCAGAAGAAAATCGACGCCAACGCTGCCAAGGGTCAGTGAGGCCGGTAGGAGCCTTTCCTTTGTTAGAGAAAGGCTCCCATAGGACGCGCAGCGGTGTAAGCGGTACCTCATCGTCGGACAACGTACTGGAGAAACTTTTATCCCTCGGCAGACAACAGTCCTTTGTCCATTTGCTGGTTAACCCTGAAGACAGTTTTGCTTACACTGGGCTCACTCGAACGCAAACAGAGGTGTTTGCGGAAAACAATGCCCGGAGGTAGGTCATGAAACTCGCAACCATTCTCGTCGCCGCTGCACTCGCAATTCCCGCTGTTTCTTTCGCAGAAACCAGCCAACCGCTGACCCGAGCAGAAGTGAAGGCGCAACTGATTCAAGCTGAAAAAGCTGGCTACAAACCCGCCGCTGACCATGCACTTTATCCCGCTGACATCCAAGCCGCCAATGCAAAGGTAGCAGCGCAGAACGACCAGGGCTATGGCGGAGTCGCTAACTAAGCTCCCACCTGTGTCGATGTGTTTCATTGAGATAGCGTCACACGGGTCCGCGTAGCTCTGTCGACTGACGAGAGGCTCGGACCTCAAACGCGATGTCTGGCCGCTGTCGAAATCGATAGGCGGCCAGTTTGCTTTTCGGCTCCTCCGCCACCGGCTAGGCCGATGGTTTGCCCAGTGCAGCAGCGCTGGGTTTTTTTCTTTGTCAGCGACGAGCGAAAAAGTACGTCCTGAACTGAACCAAGTAAAGGGAAGCGAGGAAGACGCTAATTGACAACTCAGTCTCTTACTCGAAGACAGTCTTCGGATTGATGTCATAAAAACCTGCGACCGCTAGACAACTGCATCAATGTCAAACCGGTCGCGCTGAAATAGGTAGCATGGCTATGACAAGATGCACGGCTCCGGTACGTGGACACAACTCGGCAGCGGCTGCAGCGGCATGTCCTGCATGCAGCAGCCGTAGCTACCGCTACGGCGGTGGTTATAGTTCGCCTTATTCCGCATCAAGCAGCAGCGGAAGCGGCTACAGCGGGGGCAGCAGTCGGTCCAGTGGCGGAGCAAGGCCACGCTGGTCGCGACCAAGTTCTTCCGTGTCGTACACTCCATCTCAAGTGCAGTCGCTCACGCCGATTCGCGAATCCGTCGAGAGATCGGCGGCGGCGCAGCCTGATCTTCGCGATTGCTTTTTGTGTCACGCGTGGGACGACCGTCAGGGGGCAGCTAAAGAACTATACGAATCTCTTGTAGCTGCTGGTGTGAAGGTCTGGTTCAGCGAGAGGGATCTTGGACTGGGCGTGCCGATGATGCGTGCGATTGACAAGGGGTTGGCAAATTCGCGGATTGGGCTCGTTCTCGTTACTCCGAACCTGTTGCGCCGCCTCCCCCAAGAGGGTGTTGCCGACAAGGAGCTTTCCGCGCTGCTGGCGGGCAACCGGCTCGTGCCTATCGTCCATCAGACAACGTATTCGGATCTCCGCAATGTTAGCCCGATGCTTGCTTCCAGAACTGGTCTAGACACCACTGAAGATTCGATGGCGATGGTTGCCACGAAGATTGCCGAACTGGTCGAAATCTGGGGCTAGCGGACGGTCTTTCGGGACGTACGAGTCGGAAGACTGTTTGACTTCAACGCTTGTGCGCTTTTGGACTCCGGCTCGAGGCATTGCCAGTTTGGGCTTACAACAAGAGCGATCAAGTTGGTGATTGCTACGTCACAGCGACGAAGAAAGAATGCTGGAGTTCCTGAGGACAATGAACCAACAATCCTAGTCAAGAACCCCGCCAAGTAGTGCTCTTGCGACCAAGCGTCCTCGCGTCATAGGTTGTACGCAACGATCTGCGAGCACTACTAGGCGTGCCATGCGGACATCCGCCCTCAAACGTAGATGCAACCACCCAGATACAGGCTACCGACGCGGAGCATGAAGTACCGCTTGGTCTGTGCGGTTGACTTAGCCGGTCGCGATAGCTGCTTCCTGCTTTCTTCAGGTTTGGCTCCAGTGGCCGGCGTTCCCTAATGCAGCGATTTCGTCACGTAGACACCGAGGCGTACGGGATTTTGATCTCAACTATGAGAGTCCGAGACCCCGTACGGGATGAAACCTATTAGACGTCGGGCCACACCGGCGCTTTATCACTGAACGTTCGGATCTCCGCTTTGAGCAATTCTTTGCATCACACCTTCTTGATAGCTAAACCACTCTTGTAGGCACGCCTTATCGCGACAATGTCGTTCGCGGTAGTTCCACTGTTTCTTGATTCGCGCCACAAACAGCGCTTTATCAGTTGCGGCATCCCTTGCCTGCTGAACCGATGTCGCCAGTTGTCGGTCGGAACTTGCCAAGTCCGCATCGTGACAGATTAGATACTCTGGGATGGATTTTGCAGCATTGCAGTCGAAACTGGTTTCAAAGGTGTTGGCGTTCACATTTACTTGTGAATCGGGCGCAGGCGACGCCTGAGAATTCGTTGTTTCGTCACTGGCGGCTATGGTTGTCGATGAATCGGTCGTTGTAGACTGACTTTCGGCCGACGGTTCACGCACGATGGAGGCCCGGTCTACCTCGAGATACTGCCCGTTTTGCAAATCGACAGACTTGCTCCCGTTGAAGTTATCGTTCCAGACAATGTCAGCTTTCCCAAGAGGACCGGTATTCACAGACACATAAGCGCTACCTGCGCTTTGAAGGACGTAGCGGCCGGCAGGAAGGTCAATACCACCTTTATAAACACCGGAAAAGTTGTACTGACTCTGCTGCGTCATTGCACGATAAAGATCTAAAGCGCTCGTTACACCTAGTTCTTTGACTGCACTTGTTGCGATGAGATACCCGTCCGTTTTGATATCTCCGAGTCCATGAACATAGACGTAGCCGAACGATGCAAAATTTTGATTGTCAAGAATTTGACCATTAAGCTCTTCAGAAAAGTAGCCGCCGTTTTTGCTCACGAAGACGTAATCGCCCGAACGTATTTGTCCTTTTGCATAGGAGCCTGGCTCGTAGGCCAAGCCGCTTCTTACCAAAGACCGAAGACCTGTGACGTAGCGCGGCTCTTGCACTGCAGTTGTTGGCTGTGGCACTGGCTGAGCCTGTTGTGCTGATTGTTCGCTGCTAGCTGTGTCCGTGTTTGCCGCGTCGCTCGAGCTATCATGGCAGGCGTAGCAAACGAAAGTAAGCATACTGCAAATTGAAACGCTGAAAACCTGCTTTTTCCACGATTCGATGACCCGCATAGACGCCCCGACGTTGTTGTATTTTCTGATCGTAAACATCACGCAGCGACGCTTTCTATGTTTGGCCAGTACGCGCCTCCGCAAACATGAAGTTTATCTGAGCGGTCGAAGCTAGCACAGATCGAATAGTGGTTTTCCCCACAATTCGTTGAAGCGTCAATCCTCTCAGCTCTATTTCTTTCGCCGTTCAAGTGTGAGGGCTGCGAGCAGGGTCTATCTCACGCGAATTTGGTAGGCAAAACCGGCCTCGCTCGTGCTTGCATGCTCGGGCGTACCGAAGGACGGTCACCGGAGCATGCATTCTTTAATGCGCAATTCCCGTTGAATAGCTCGCACACCACATGTTTTTCGTCATCCTGACAGTGACGGGCTTTCGTCGACCAACAAACATCGAATCCCGCGAGTGAGGGGCTCATCGGGCGGACTGATGGGCTTTCATCACAACCCACGCGCAGCGTAAAAATGAGCACGATCGTTCTCGGCCCTCTCTCCGCTCGGGAATGCCGAAAAAACCATGTTGCCAGTCTGGTTTGGCAAACGGTTTCGTGGTCTGCCGCACATTCAGGTTTTGCGGAACATCGTCTGATTTGTGTTCATTACACGCTGTCTCTTCTCGGGGAAACGATGAATTGGAGATCAACATGAGGCGTGGTCTCGGTTATGGTACTTGCGCACTTGCGGCACTTCTTGCAACAGTACCTACACTTTCATTTGGCTGCCCCGAAGGCTATTACAACACATCACTCGGCGTGTGCTTTCCGAATAGCGGCACGGTTGCGAAGGCACCAGTTCAAATACCCGCGACAGTTGCAGGCACCGTAATAAATGGAGTGCAAAATGATCCGGTTAGGCTTCTCGTAAATCCCGCAAGCTACATCAATCGAACAGGTATCCCAACACCCGGCGACTTTGTTGAGTTCGCACTTAAAAATCCTGATAAGGTCATTCAGTTGATTTCTAATCCGGGACAGTGGCCATACGTGCCGGTAGCCCAGGCAATCATTGCGGGACATAACGCTGCTCTAAACAGCGGCGCCCACCCGATTCCACCAAATATTCGTGTCTTTTTACGGCACTGGTATGCAGACGATTTACTTGCCGGCGTTAGATGGACGACGAGTTGGAACTCGGTGCAGAATTCATTACAGGCGGCACAGATGAATATGAACGGAGACACGCGCGCGATCACGCTGATCAATGCGATCGTGTTCAGGACGCCGGCCGATGCTCAAGACTATGCGCTTTGGGCCCACGAAGTCTTTCATGTGACGCAATACCAGAGCTGGGGGGTGTTCCGATTTGCGCAGCAGTGGGTCGACAATTCATCAGAGGGCGGCCCAGTCGAAGCTCCCGCATACGCGAGACAAGCGGAAGCCGAACAATTGTGGGCGGCCGTCAACCAGCCTATGCCCGTCCCAGGCGTTGGTCCACAACCAATTCCAAATCTCAGTCCGAATCAGCAAGTCGGAACTCAGCTTGCCGGACTACCGTCGAATGCACAGCTTGCCGAATGCACCTGCGCACCTGTCGCAATTGGAGCATTTTGGCCAGCCGCCCAATGTATATCTCAGCGCGCTACCCCGCATCCGTGCGCAGGGATGTGCCAAGGGGGTGGAACACCGTGGGCGCCCGGCTGCCAGTAGAGGCCGAACACCGTCTGCTAATCAACCGCTGCAAATACGACATCGAAGATATAGACTTCAGTGTCCACGCCCGTGCTATCGGCCCGGTCGACGCGGAGAAACTCTGTACCTCGGGAGCATGTCCAGCGGCACCGTTCATCTTTTGCGAATCGGTTCTGCTGGACCGCGTGTCTCCTAGCCTCGCTCGTAGACTGCTGGCGGCAAGGACAGCCTGAGAGCAATACGCCGCACAGGTGATTTTTTGAACCATGGGGCGTTGCCATATGCGGCGATGACAAATTAAGCCGGCCTATGTGCGGAGCACTAGAGCGACAGCATAAGCGGGGTAGGGCCTTACATCTCAGAACGTCAGGTTTGCATAGCATCGTGGTTCCGATGTCGCATGCGTGGCTTACGCGGAAGCAGCAATGCGTTCAAATTCCTCCACTGGCCGCAAACCTTGCAAAAGCCGTCCTTCGACCAGCCAAGCGGGTGTACCGCGTACGCCATGATACTGAGCGTCGGCCTCAGCTCGAGATACGGCATCAAGCGGCGTCTGCGTCTCCATCGCGAGCTTAAGAGCAGCGTCGTCAATGTGGCAGGCGCGCGCGTGGCTAAGGAGAACTGCGTCATCGCCAAGATTCTCATGACGTGCAAAATGCGCAGCAAACAACGCTTTTTGATATTCAACAAAGCGTTCCTTGTGATTGGTGCGCACCCATTCAGCTGCAGCCAAGGCTCGCCGCGAGTTCGGCAGCCGATCGGGCCAACTGAGCGGCAATTGTGCTTGCTCGGCCTCAGCTGCCAGCATGTCGTACATTGCACCGGAGCGCGCGCCTACAAACATGCCCTCGACAGGAATCTCGGGATGCGCCTGAAATGGAAGTTCGTCAAGCGATACGCCGCGAGCTAGTAGGACGGCATTGCGCGACTGAGCGATGTAACAGAACGGACAAGTCAGGTCGTACCAGTGTGTGATCGTAGCCATGGCGTGACTGTGGACCAAATTAAAAAGGAAATCACAGTGTAGCCGCAGTGACTGGCACCCGCATTTTAACGATCCTGCCGCAGTCTGTTGGCGTGCAATGTCCGAGGGCTATTTCAAAAGTGTTTCGACGAAATCTGCCGCCACTCCAATGTCTGAGAATACGCGGCAGCCGTTGATACTCTCTAGATTCGTGTGGGGTTGCCTAACCAGCGTGTGCAAGGGACCCTCGGTCAGGAAGGCATCGCAGTAACTTAGTGCGGCGACTGCATGCTGAAAATCGTAGTAGTCGTTTGGTTTGAACTTCCGGCTCTTGTCCCAGCGTATCGCTGCGTGGAGGGACGCACCGATATGGATAGACCGAAGGATACGCCTGGTCTCGGGTTTTTCAAACGCGAGGTACAAAGCGTTACGGCACACATTGACCGATGTCGCACGCTCTTCTGGTGTGCGCGACAGCGAACGGGCGGCCTGCTTCTCAGCAAGCTCATGCATGATGTCGGCGGTCACCTCTCCCGCGAGCTCGATGCTCCCCCTAAGTTCAATATCGTACGTTTGAGCGAAGGATCCAAGCTCGCCTTTATGCAGTGCGTTCATATCGTTGGTCTGAGCCGCCAACTCCACGAAATCGTTCGGTCCGAAAGGTTTATCGCCAAAAATTTCGACCATCTCGTTGAGAGAGAGATTCCACAGGTAGTCGTGAAACGCTTTTTGGATAGCAAGTTCCTCGTCAAGTGGACGTCCCGCTAGTGTCGGGATGGATGGGCCGAGGATGTTTGCGACTTTCGTCCACATCAGCTCTTCGATTGGGAAAAGCTCAATGCCTCCCTTGCCTTTGAGCAAGAACGTGTAGATTTCCGTCCCCAAGACCGTATGTGGCTCAATCAAGCCGATACCCATACTGAGTTCATCGATAACGCGCGCAGTGCCAACCCGACGTCCAGGGCTGTAAGGTTGCTTCATTAGCTCCAGGAACATGGCGGAACTGATTGGACACAGGAGGCTTCCCTCGGTGACGCCGCGGCGGAGATGGGCAAGCAAAGCCTGTGATGCCGTGTCGCATCGAACGCCGAGCGCGGCGTCACGCATGAAGATCCAGAAGCGGGCATCCAGATATATCTTCCTGCGAGGGCAGATCTTTCGACCGAGTTCGATTTGGCGGGAGCGGATGTGCTGTTCGATGCTCATGCTTAAAGGGAAATAAAGACTCAGAGGATGTCTCCGATGGACGCGAGCTAAAAAGTCTCAGCGACTGTTCGTAGATTCCTTCAATCAACGAACAGCCGCTCTAGCTTCGCTCAGTCTTGTTTTAAGTTGCGGGACGATACAACACAAATCGAACAGGAAACCCTCCGTAACGCGTGTTCGATCGGAGCTGCCAATCGGGAGTTGTTGCTCCGACTCTTTGATGTCAGGCTAGAACGTCAAGGCAGCATGAATGCTATCTACTGCCGCTTGATTGAACAGGATGCGGTAATTTTGCGAGTAATTAAGCACATATCCACTCGTTGCGGTAGACGACGCCACCGGATAGGAGTTGCCACCGACATCCGTATTTGCTTTGATCAACGAGCCATCGTAAACATTGCCATTCAGCTCGAAATAGATCCGATACTCAGTGGTCGTCAAGTTCGGACGGGCTGCGCTAGCAACAAACATGTTGACTCCATTCACAACTCCAACCACGCCGTCGGTGGACTTGTAGGTTTTGGCGTCAGCGCTAGAATAAATGCCGCCTTTCAGCATGAGTACCGCGATCGTTGTGTTTGACGCAACAGGGGTGGGGAGGCTTCCGGTCGTGGCTGCGGCATAGTCGATGACCGTATAGCAGTCTCCCATCTCTAGCTGCTGATAACGAAGGTAGGCCGCGCCACTCTTCCAAGTTGCGGTTGCACTCAAGAGCGCAGGATTGAAATACAAGGAGTTCAGATTTTGCGCTAGTTCAGTCGGAGCAGAAGCGACCGCGCCGGAAAGTGGGACCTTTACGATGCCGTGACGCATGCGCTTCTCAACGGTCGTGTTTCCGTCTTCTGAAAGCGTGTCCACTTCAATCGCGTCACCAAGATAGCCTACGCGCTTCAGGCTGTTCGATCCAACGACAATTTTCCCGTTTATTAAGAATCGGGTAACAGACGCAACCGCTGGTGCGGGCAGCGTAGCAGCAATGGAGCTAGGAGCACTGGCGTTCATTGACTGACTACTTCCATTTGAGGGCGAGACTGCGAGAGAAGCGTGCGTTTCCGTCAGATAGTGCGTGCCCGGTTGCGGCACACCAGTGTAT
>NZ_JFHD01000073.1 GCF_000698575.1 Caballeronia zhejiangensis | reverse complement strand
CCAGGCGGCCATCCAGGCCGCGCTGCAGCGCCTCACGGGCACGCCGCTGCTGGAGTTCCATGTCTCGGACCTGCTGAACAACCAGCTGCCCTCGCACTACGACTTCACCTCGGTCTACGACGTGCTGGTGTTCCGCCGGTTGGCCGCCACCGAGCGCGAGACCGACACCCTGAACGGTGGCGTGGCCAGCAACGAGGTGGCGCGCCCACCCAAGCGGCGCGGCGGGCCGTCGGCGCTGCGCCGCATCGACACCAGCCCCGTGGGCTTCGCAGTGTTCGGCCGGGTGCTGGTGACCGTGCACCCGGTCGACTGCACGGTGCGCGACCACTTCATCGACCGCATGCTGAGCCAGGTCACGCCGGGCCCGCAGGGGCGCGCACCCGGCACGGCACCGGGCCGCAAGGCGCTGATCCACATGCCGGACAGCCCGGCCGAGCTGATGCTGCGGGTGATCGACCACATGGTCGACGGCTACCTCGAACTGCGGCGCCGCCTGACCCTGCAGCTCGACCACTGGCAGTCGGAGCTGCTCGACGAGCACTCGCGCTTCCGCAACTGGCAGGCGCTGCTGGAAGCCCGCAACACCCTGCACCAGTTGCAGGACATCGCCGAAGACCAGCGCGGCGCCCTGGCCGAGTGGCTGCAGACCCTCAACGAGCCCGGCACGCCCTTCGTGGAGCGCGAGATGCTGCAGGTGCGCACCCGCGACACCATCGAACACGTCGAGCGGGTGATCTCGCACGTGCACCGGCTCGAAGAGTCGCTCGAGTCGGCGATCCAGATGCACTTCTCGGCCACCGCCAACCGCACCAACGACGTCATGCGCACGCTCACCGTGCTGACCGCCATCTTCCTGCCGCTGAACCTGATCACCGGCTACTTCGGCATGAACTTCGAGGCGTTCCCGTTCATCAAGCACCCCGATGGCCTGTGGTGGGCCACCGCGGTGATGGGGCTGATCGCGGTCGGGCTGCTCGGTTTCTTCTGGCGCAAGCGCCTGCTGGAGCCGTCGAACCGCTGACGCCTCAGCCGCCGAGGTGCTCGGCAAAGAACGCCAGCGTGCGTTCGCGTGCGAGCCGGGCGGACTCGGCGTGGTACGAGCCGCGCTGGTCGCAGTTGAAGCCGTGGCCGGTGTCGTAGACCTGCACCTGAACGCCCGGTTGCGCGTGGCGGAAGGCCTCGACCGTGTCCATGGGGATGTAACTGTCCTGGCGGCCGAAATGGGCCAGCACCGGGCAGCGAGGTGTACGGGCACGGTCGGCCTCCGACGTCATGCCGCCGCCGTAGTACGGCACGGCAGCGCTCAGGGCCCCGAAGCTGCAGGCCGCGCGCCAGGTCAGCAGGCCGCCCCAGCAATAGCCGACGATGCCGACCTTGCCGGCTTGTGCCGCGTAGGTGATGGCGGCGGCGATGTCGTCGAGCACGCCGGGGGCGGGCAGGCCGTCGACCTCGGCCTTGAGCGCGAAGCCGGTTTTCATGCCGGCCTCGTCGTAGGCCAATTCCAGGTCGGCCTTGCCGGTCCGCGAGAAGGTGGACGGCGCCACTGCGAGGTAGCCCTCGGCGGCGTAGCCGTCGGCAACCGCGCGGATGTGCGCGTTCACGCCAAAAATCTCCTGCAGCACCACGATGCCGCCGCGCGGTGTGCCCGCCGGTGGGGCCACGTAGGCGGGGAAGCGGTGAAAGCCATCGGCGGTTTGCAGTTCGGCCATGTTGCCCATGTGAATCTCCTGGTGGGTGTGGGGGGAGGCCGGCGGCACGGGTCGTGCCGGCCGGCTTGGTGTACGCTGCCCCGCTGGAACGGCGGGTGCCCTTTCCGGGTTTTAGCCCAGAACCCATTCACCCGCAGGAGGCGGGACTTGATGACGACGACGGACACGACAGGCCGGGTGGTGATGGTCACCGGGGGCGGCCGGGGCATTGGCGCGGCCACGGCGCGCCTCGCAGCCCGGCGTGGCTGGGCGGTGGCGATCAACTACGCGGCGAACTCGCTGGCGGCCGACGCGGTGGTGCGCGAGATCCGCACGGCGGGCGGCCGGGCCATGGCCGTGCAGGCCGACGTGGCCGATCCGGCGCAGGTGCAGGCGCTGTTCGGGCAGGTCGATGCCAAGTTCGGCCGGCTCGACGCGCTCGTGAACAACGCCGGCGTGGTCGACGTCGCGACGCGGGTCGACCAGATGGACGCCGCCCGGCTCACCCGCATGTTCGCGGTCAACGTCACCGGCTCCTTCCTGTGTGCGGGCGAGGCCGTGCGCCGCATGAGCACCCGCCACGGTGGTGCGGGGGGCGTGATCGTCAACGTGGGCAGCGCGGCTTCGCGGCTGGGCTCGCCAGGGCAGTACGTGGACTACGCGGCCGCAAAGGCGGCGATCGACACCTTCACGCTGGGGCTGGCCAAGGAGGTGGTGGCCGAGGGCATCCGCGTGAACGCGGTGCGACCCGGCATCATCGACACCGAGATCCATGCCTCCGGCGGGCAACCCGACCGCGTGCGGCTCATGGCACCGCAACTGCCCATGGGCCGCGTGGGCACTGCGCTGGAGGTGGCCGAGGCGATCGTCTGGCTCATGTCGGACGCATCAAGCTACACCACCGGCACGCTGCTCGACGTGGCCGGCGGGCGCTGAGCCGGCGCCCGGCTTCAGCGCCGCTCGGCCAGCCAGACGTCGATGTCGGCAATGACCGCGTCGGTGGCGGCGGTGAGGGCGCGAACGCCCCCCGGGGCATCGGGGGTTGGCGCGGGCCGCTGGGCGGCAAAGCTGTGCTGCTCAACGCGGTCGTCGCCGGCCGCACCGGGCTCGGTCAGCGTGACACGCAGGCGCACCAGCCCCGCGCTGCGCTGCGGCGACTCGAACACCTGGTGAAAGGCCTCCAGCTCCACCCGCATCAGCCGCACCCGGCCGCCTTCGCCGGGCTGCAGCACCGGACGGTGCTGGCCCAGGCCTTCGCGCAGCCGCTGGCGCAGCAACTGGGCGGGCGCCATGCTCCAGCGGGCCTGTGCATAGGGGCGGGGCTGCTGCGCGTCGGCGTAGGCCAGCCGGTACAGCACGGCGGGCGTGTCGAGCGCGGCGGGCGCGTCCACGTCGGCCAGGGCCACGGGGCGCTGCGATCCACCGGGCACGCCGATGGATGCGGCAGCGCCCGGCGGGCTGCCGAAGTCGTACAGCACGGGCCGCAAGGGTGCGGTGTTCAGGCTGCCCAGCGCCCCGCAGCCGGCCAGCGCCACGAGCCCGGCGACGGCCAGTACCACTGCCAGCCCCCGAACCGCCTTTCGAGAGGCATTTTGAGCATCAAAAGTGCCGGTAGTCAGCATATTTGCTGAATTGTTAGGTATGAAAAACATAGCAATCAATCTCCGGTGCTCACAGGGCGTTCGGCGGCGTCAGGAGGCGCAAAGCCGGGCTCGCCCGGCCCGGCCGCGGCAGGGCCGGCACCGAAGATCAGCGAGCGCGGGTTGTCACCCAGCAGGTTGGCCGTGCGGTAGACCTGCCGCGCACCGCGGGTGAGTTCATCGGCGGCGCGGTTCAGGCGGGGCAGCGTGACGGCGTTGAAGCCTTCGGCGCTCTGCGCCAGCGCCTCGGTGCCCGCGGTGAGCCGGTCCACCGCGCCGTTTTTCTCGTTGAGGCGCTGCGCGACCTTGCCGAATTCGCCCGCGGCACTGCCGATGGCGTCGGTGCCGCGCCGCAGCGAAACCAGCGCCGGATCGACCTGGCGGTCCAGCTTGAGCGCGAGGCGGTTGAGGCTGTCGAGCGTCTGGGTGAAGGCCTTCTGGTTGCCATCGCCGAGCAGCTGGTTGAAGCGGGTGCTGGCCTGCTCGAACTGGTCGAGGATGACCTCGCCCTGGGTCTTGAGCTTGTCGAGAAAGCCCGGCCGCAGCGGGATGCGGGGCGGTTGGTCGTCGTTGGGGGCCAGCGGCTGGGCCGTGGCCGCCTGTGCGGCTTCTTCGTCGAGCTGGATGAAGCCCAGGCCGGTGACGCCCTGCGTCGCGATGGTGGCAAAGGTCGCGGTGCTGACGGGCGCGCCGCGTTCCACCGACAGCAGGATGCGCACCTGGCCGCGCGCCTGCGGGTCAAAGCCGATGGACGCCACCTGCCCCACCGGCACGCCACGGAAGCGCACCGGGGCCTGCTCGGCCAGACCGCTGACGGCGTCGCGGGTGGTGATTTCGTAAAGGTCGTAGGTCTTGCGGTCGCGGGTGAGGCCCCAGGCCAGGCCGGCCAGCAGGGCGGTCATCACCAGCACGAACACGCCGGCCACGAGGGCATGCGCCTTATTCTCCATGGCGGGTCCTTTCGCTCGGGGGAGAGGGGGTGGGCGGCGGCAGCGGCGCCTGCGCGCGCCGCCCCCGCTCGCCGCGGAAGAAGGTTTCGATGAAGGGGTGATCGACGCGCACCACCGCCTCGGGCGTGTCGTGCACGATCACGCGTTTTTCGGCGAGCACCGCGACCTGGGTGCTGAGCGCGAACAGGGTGTCGAGGTCGTGCGTGACCATGACCACGGTCAGGCCCAGCTCGCGGTGCAGCGCCGCCAGCAACTGGCAGAAGCCGTCGGAGCTGTCGGGGTCCAGCCCGGCGGTGGGCTCGTCGAGGAACAGCAGCGGCGGATCGAGCGCCAGCGCGCGGGCCAGCGCCACGCGCTTGACCATGCCGCCCGACAAGTCACTGGGCAGCTTGTGCGCGTGCTCGGGCCCGAGCCCCACCATCTGCAGCTTGACCATGGCCGCCTCGCGCACCAGACGCTCCGGCAGCGTGCGCAGTTCGCGCAGCGGCAGCGCGATGTTGTCGAGCACCGAAAACGCCGAGAACAACGCGCCCTGCTGGAACAGCATGCCCACGCGCTGCGCGGCGCCGGTGCGCCCGAGCCGCTCGGCCGGTTCACCCAGCACCGTGACCGTGCCGGCCGCCGGCCGCTCCAGCCCCAGCATCTGCCGCAGCAGCACCGACTTGCCGGTGCCCGAACCACCGACCAGGCTCACGATCTCGCCGCGCGCCACGGTGAGGTCCAGCCCGTCGTGGATCACGGTGTCCTGCACCGGGCCGGGGAACACCGTGCGCAGGCCGCGCACGGTGATGGCGGTGGTCATGTGCCCACCCCCTGGAACACGATGGCGAACAGTGCATCGACCAGAATCACCATGGCGATCGCCGCGACCACCGAGGCCGTCGTGCCCTGGCCCAGGCTTTGGGTGTCGGGCCGCACCCGCAGCCCGAAATGGCAGCCGATGAGCGCGATCAACGCGCCGAACACGGCCGACTTGCCCAGCGCCAGCGCAAGATGCACCACCGGCACGGCCTTGGGCAGCTCGTGCACGAAGTACGAGGCGCCCAGCCCCAGCGTGAGGTCCGACACCACCAGCCCGCCCAGCAGCGCGGCCAGCGTGGTCCAGACCGTGAGCAGCGGCATGACCAGTGCCAGCGCCGCCGCGCGCGGCAGCACCAGCCGGAAACCCGGCGCGATGCCCAGCACCCGCATGGCGTCGATCTCTTCGGTCACCCGCATGACGCCGATCTGTGCGGTGATGGCCGAGCCCGAGCGGCCGGCGATCAGGATCGCCGCCAGCACCGGGCCCAGTTCGCGCACCAGCGACACGCCCAGGATGTTCACGATGAACAGGTCCGCGCCGAATGCCTGCAGCTGCTGCGCGAGCAGGTAGGCCAGCACCACACCAATGAGAAAACCCACCATGGCCGTGATGGGCAGGGCCGTCGCGCCCGCGTGGTACAGCTGCCCCGAAAAGTCGCGCCAGGGGCCAGCGGCGGGACGGCGCAGCCAGCGCAGCGCGTCGAGGAAGGTGGCGCCCAGCAGGGCGATGAAGTCACGTGCGTGGCGCCACGCGGCGATGCCGCCCTCGCCCAGCGCGGTCAGGCGGCGGAAGGGGCCGGGCGTGCGGGCGGTCTCGGGCAGGTGGCCAAACTCGGCCACCCGCGCCAGCAGCGCGTGTTGCGGCGCCTCGGCCAGCCAGTGCGCCGGCCATGCACCGCCCCAGTGGTCCCAGAGCCGCTGCGCGCCGAGGTGGTCGAACGCGTCGAGCCCGCGCAGGTCCCAGGTCAGGCCGTCGCGGTCGGGGGCCGCCTGTTGCAACGCGCGCCCGGTGGCCCGCCACACGCCTGGCCGCGCGAGCTGCGACACGGTCCAGGCGCCACGCAGCACGACCCGGCGGCCTGCAGAAGGGTCGGCCGGGTCAGGATCGGCGAGAAGGTCGAGGCGGGGTTGCGGGTCGTCCATGGCAGGGCCGGGCAGGCACAAGGCGTGCCAAAGGCCATGCTAAGGCGGTCGCTGCGTTTTGGCTGTAGGACAACGCAGCCCCCGGCGTAGGACACCGGCCGCCCGGCAAGCTCAGAAGCTGATGCGGTAGCGGTAGCCGCGGAAACGCAGCACCGCCGAGCCCTGGCGGATCTGCTCCAGCGTCAGCTCCGGGCCCAGCGGGTCGCGCTCCTGGTACATCTGGCCATTGACCATGAGCATGCGCAGCGCCGGGTTGGTGGAGTAGCTGGAACCGCCGACGGCCACTTTCGGCAGGGCGTTGCGCACATCGGGTGGCAGGTCGGCCACGGCATAGACGCGCGGCTCGTTGGCCGTGAGCGCGTCGGTGGCGGCGGCCCGGCGGCGGCTGCGCGCACCGCCTTCGGGCGCCGAGGCGTCGGGTGTGCTTTCGACGGCGGTCACGGCGGTGATCTGCGGCACCGGCAGGGCGGCAGCGGGCGGGGGCGACACCGTGGGCGGCGGCAGGCTGGCGGCCACCGGGCTGCCCGCGTGGATGCGCACCGTGACCGGGTTGACCAGATACAGCACCACCAGGCCGGCCACAGCCACACCGGCGGTGACCACCGGCCACAGCCACACCGGCCGCTCGGTGCCCGCCACGTCGCTGCCGGGCATCACCTGCTGGGTGTGCAGCCCCGGCACCGAGCCGCGCCCGCGGTCGGACTCCGCGCGTTTGAGGGCGTCAAGGATGTAGGACATGGCGTCGTCGGCTGGGCAGGGTGGCGGCGAAAACCGGAAGCATACAGGGCGCCGGCCCGCGCCGGTGCACCGGGCAACCCCGATGTTGCAAAGCCGTTGCAATCTCGGTATACTCCGGCGCGAGTCCATGCCCACCCACAAGGAAATCACCATGCCCCTGAAGAACCGCTTGCTGGCCCGCCTGTCCTGTGTTGCGGCCGTGGTGGCCGCCACGGCCGCCGTTGCACCGTTGACGCTGGTGTCCACCGCCCACGCCGCCGCACCGCAGGTGCGCACCTCGGCCCCCGGCTACTACCGGATGCTGCTGGGCGACTTCGAAATCACCGCGCTGTCGGACGGCACGGTGGCGCTGCCGGTCGACAAGCGGCTGAACCAGCCGGCCCCGAAGACGCAGAGCGCGCTGGCCAAGTCCTTCCAGAAAGCGCCGCTCGAAACCTCGGTCACCGGTTACCTCGTCAACACCGGCTCCAAGCTGGTGCTGGTGGACACCGGCGCGGCCGGCCTGTTCGGCCCCACCCTGGGCCGGCTGGCGGCCAACCTCAAGGCCGCAGGCTATCAGCCCGAGCAGGTCGACGAGATCTACATCACCCACATGCACCCCGACCACGTGGGCGGCTTGATGGTGGGTGAGCAACTGGCGTTCCCGAACGCGGTGGTGCGTGCGGACCAGAAAGAAGCCGATTTCTGGCTCAGCCAGACCAACCTCGACAAGGCCCCGGACGACGAGAGCAAAGGCTTCTTCAAAGGCGCCATGGCCTCGCTGAACCCCTATGTGAAGGCCGGCAAGTTCAAGCCTTTCTCGGGGAACACCGACCTGGTGCCCGGCATCAAAGCGCTGGCCAGCCACGGCCACACCCCGGGCCACACCACCTACGTGGTCGAAAGCCAGGGGCAAAAGCTCGCCCTGCTCGGCGACCTGATACTCGTCGCCGCGGTGCAGTTCGACGACCCCAGCGTCACGATCCAGCTCGACAGCGACAGCAAGTCCGCCGCGGTGGAGCGCAAGAAGGCCTTCGCGGATGCCGCCAAGGGCGGCTACCTGATCGCGGCGACCCACCTGTCGTTCCCCGGCATCGGCCACATCCGCGCCGAAGGCAAGGGCTACCGTTTCGTGCCGGTGAACTACTCGGTCGTCAACCCCAAGTGACTGGGCAGTGGCCGCCTTGCCCGCACCGTTAGGGGTGGCAGGCGGCCGCGCGCTCGCGCAGCAGCGCCTCCTCGCGGCGGTTGCGCGCAAGGTCGGCGGCAACGAGGTAGGCCGCACGCGCCTCGGCGCGGCGACCCAGGCGCTGCAGCAGGTCGGCCCGCACGCTGGGCAGCAGGTGGTACTGCTGGAACCGGGGCTCCAGCGCGAGCCCGTCCACCAGGGCCAGCGCCTCGGCCGGACCACGGGCCTGCCCCACGGCCACCGCGCGGTTCAGCGCCACCACCGGTGAAGGCATGACCTGCAGCAGCCCGTCGTACAGGGCCACGATGCGCGACCAGTCGGTCGCGCCGGGCGTGACGGCGCGCGCATGGCAGGCAGCGATCGCGGCCTGCAGCGCATAGGGGCCATGCCCGCGGTCCTGCACGGCCAGCAGCCCCTCGGCCCGCGCCAGGGCCGCCAGCCCCCGGCGGATCAGCAGGCGGTCCCAGCGGGTGCGGTCCTGATCCATCAACAGCACGGGCTCGCCGCCGGGACCGGTGCGGGCGTGCAGCCGCGAGGCCTGGATTTCCATCAACGCGACCAGGCCGTGCACCTCGGGCTCGGCCGGCATCAGCTCGGCCACCATGCGCCCCAGGCGCAGGGCTTCGTTGCACAGCGCGGGGCGCATCCAGTCGTCGCCCGCCGTGGCGGCGTAGCCCTCGTTGAAGATCAGGTAGACCACCTCCAGCACCGCGTCGAGGCGCTCGGCGAGTTCGTCGGCGCGCGGCGCCTCGAACGGCACCCGGGCCTCGCCCAGCGTGCGCTTGGCGCGAACGATGCGCTGGGCCAGCGTGGCCTCGGGCACCAGGAACGCGCGCGCGATCTCGTCGGTGGTCAGGCCGCCCAGCAGGCGCAGCGTGAGCGCCACCCGCGCCTCCGGCGACAACACCGGGTGGCAGGCCGTGAAGACCAGGCGCAGCAGGTCGTCACCGATGGCGTCGTCCATCCACGCCTCCACGTCGGGCATGCCGGCGGCCATCTGGTCGTCGAGCGTGCGGCTCAGGTCGGTCTCGTTCGCGGCATGCAGCTGCTGGCGGCGCAGCCAGTCGATGGCGCGGTGCTTGGCGGTGGTCATGAGCCAGGCGCCTGGGTTGTCGGGCAGGCCCTGCCCCGGCCAGGTTTCCAGCGCGGCGAGCAGCGCGTCTTGCGCGATCTCTTCGGCCACCCCCACGTCGCGCGTCATGTGGGCCACCTTGGCCACGACCTTGGCCGACTCGATGCGCCAGAGCCCGTCGAGTTGGCGATGGAGGTCGGTGCGGCTCATGCATCGATTACATCAGAGCACCGGGGCGTGGGGTCGGCGTTCGGCCAGAGCCTTGAGCGCCGCCAGGCTTTGCTCGAATTTGTCGCCGATCATGCGGTCCATGCTGAAGAAGGTGCTCATGACCTTGGAGATGTAGGGCATGGGCCCGAAGATCGCGTGGGTCACGCGGGTGTTGCCGTCGGCTTCGGGCTTCAGCGTGAACGCCGCCGTGTTGTGCGCGGGGAAGGGTTCGATGAAATCCATCTTGATGACGACGCGCGACGGTGGCACCGATTCGGTGATTTCCATGCGGCCGGAACCGATCTCTTTGTTCCCCTTCCATTCATAGATGGCGCCCACGCCACTGGACGCGCCGGAGTGGGTGCGCTGCATCGCGGGGTCGACCTTCTCCCAGGCCGACCATTGCTGCATCTCGTGGATGTCGTTGATCAGCGGAAAGATCTTCTCGGGCGGCGCCTTGATCAGCGTGGAGCGTTCGACGCGAAAGGTGTCGGGCTTGGTGGCGGCGTAGATGAGCACGCCGGCAATGGCCAACACCGCGACGCCCAGGATGGTTTTCAACATGTTGCGCTCCTCGTGAATGGTTGGGAAAAATGAGTCAGTGGACGGCGGAGTCGGGTTGCCCGCCGTTCGCGCCATCGGCTTGCTGCGGTTGGATGCGCATGAACACCACGCCCAGTACCGCCGCCAGCGCGGCACACGCGGCGCCCAGCCCGAAGGCCAGCTGGTAACCGCCATTGAGCGCGGCGGCCTGGGTGGCGCCGGCCTCCAGCAGCGCGGTGGTGCGGGCGGCAGCGGCGCTGGCCAGCACCGCCAGGCCGAGCGCGCCGCCCATCATGAAGGCGGTGTTGACCACGCCCGAGGCGAGGCCCGATTCGCTCGGCCCCACGTCGCTCATCGCGGCCAGCAGCAGCGGGTTGAAGGCGATGCCGGCACCCACCCCCAGCAGCAGCATGCCGGGCAGCACATCGATCCAGAAGTTGCCGTCTACCGGCGCCCGGGCGAACAGCGCCAGCCCGATGGCGGCGACCGCCAGGCCGGCGGCCAGCGGGCCGCGAATGCCCCAGCGCATGACGATCTTGGCGGACACGCCGAGCGACAACACGGCCATGATCAGGTTGGACGGCAGGAAGGCCAGACCGACCTGCATCGCGTCATAGCCCAACACCAGCTGCAGGTACAGCGCGGAGATGAAGAACCACGCGAACATCGCGGCGGCCCACAGCACGCCGGCCACATTGGCGGTGGCGACGTTGCGCAGCTTGAACAGCTTCAACGGCATCAGCGGGTGCGCGACCCGGGCCTCGATCGCGATGAAGGCGGCCAGCAGCAGCGCGGCGGCGCCGAG
>NZ_JFHD01000072.1 GCF_000698575.1 Caballeronia zhejiangensis | reverse complement strand
CGCGCACGGTCTGCCGCCCGAAAACGTTAAGCGCGCTGGTTCAGCACGAAATAGCTTCGGCACAGCGCTACGCGCTGCCGCCGGGTCCGCAAGGGAAACCGGCGAGCGGCGAGTGCCGTGAGATGGAGACGTTAGTAGAGAAGCACATGCATCCCCGATGGACCGGTCGGCCGCGAAGCGGGCCGGAGCTATTTGGTGCTGAACCCGTTTGTTGTGTGGTGCGATGACACAGACCGTGCGCGAGCCAAGCCCGATTAGGTGTTTGAGGGCACTCTTTAGGCAGCCCACGATCGACGAGAGGACTACCCAAATTGCGTGTGACCGCGGGCGTATCAGAAGCTGCTTTCTTTGCTTACTTTCTTTGCAGCAGCAAAGAAAGTAAGTGCCGCCCCGCACAGGGGCAACGCTAATAGACCACTAAGAAAACGGGATCCGGCGAAAACCCCGGAGCCGACACGAAAACGAGACCCATCGAAAGCGAACAACAAAAATCAAGCAACAACGACCTCAAGCCCCCGCGCGGCCAGCGCCCTTCGGACCCCCCGCTCAGGCAGAGCTTCACAAACCAGAAACCGAACCGCCTCGAACCCGGCGATCCTAACTGGCAAAACCAGGCCGAACTTCGAGCAATCAGCAACCACGACCGGGCACGCAGCAGACGCGATCATGCTCCCGCGCACCTCAGCGGCGAGCCGCGAATAATCCGTCAGATGCGCGTCATTCGTAATCCCCCCCGCCCCGACGAAAGCAAAATCCGCGTGATACTGCGCAAGCTGCTGAATGGTATCGAGCCCGAACGTCGCATCTTCGAGATCGGCGATCTCGCCACCCAGCAAAGTCACGCGATTGCCATTGCGCCGCGCCAGCAACATCGCGATACGCCAGTCGTTCGTATACACCGTCAGCCGATGCCGCTGCCCCAACGCACGCGCCAACGCCTGCGTCGTGCTTCCCGAATCGATGACGAGCGACGCCCCGTCCGGCACGAACGCCGCCGCGCGCACGCCGATCGCATGTTTCGCCGCCGCGTTCTTGGCTTCGCGCACATCGACGTGGGGCTCGCGCCGGTCGACCGATAACGCGCCGCCATGCGTCGTCGTCACGAGCCCGCGTCCGGCGAGCGCGTTGAGATCGCGCCGCACCGTCTCGCGCGACACCGACAACGCACGCACGAGATCCGCCACCGCGAGCGCGCCATGCTTGTCCAATTCGGAGAGGATGTACTGGTGACGTTGTTCGGCGAGCATCGTTCGATGAAGAAAGGCAAGGCGGCGTGTGGAGTTTAGCGGCCCTATGTGGCATTTCTCTGGCAAGCGCGATTCGTCAAGCCACGACGCGCAATGAATTCTTTCCCCCGGGTACGCAATCGACAAGCACGCCTCCGCTAGACTTCGTGCCTTATGCACGAGCTTTGAACGAGGCAACACGATGTACAAGAAAGGCGTGGTGATCGAAATCCAGTTCCCTCCCGAACGTCTGAACGACGCGGCTGGCGATCCCTACTGGATCGACCTCACACTCGACGAGGCAAAGCGCTTGCATGCGCAACTATCGCGGCGTTTCGAGGGCGAAGCGCGCGCCAATCAGCCGCTCGATACGTTCACCATCGAATGACGCGCCGCGCCGAAGTGCACGGTTAGACAAGACGCGCGCAAGCGTTCCGGCCGATACTGCGGCATTTCGTTTCGCCGCTTGCCTCACATGGTCTCGATTCTCGCCGCACCCGTCTTCGTGTTTCTCTGGTCGACGGGTTTCATCGTCGCAAGGGCGATCACGCCCTACGTCGATCCGAATCTCTATTTGCTCGCGCGCTTCGGCGGCACGACGCTGCTGTTTCTCGCAATCGCCGTCGTCACGCGCGCGCCATGGCCGAAAGGCGGGGACATCGGCCGGCATCTGTTCGCCGGCGCGCTGCTGCAAGGCGTCTATCTCGGCGCGGGCTACTGGGCCGTCGCGCAAGGCATGGGCGCGGGCATCATGGCGCTGCTCGGCGCGCTGCAACCGCTTTTGACCGCCGCCGTCGCCGCGCGGCTCTTCGGTGAACGGCTCTCGCCGCGCGCATGGAGCGGGCTCGTGCTCGGCCTCTTCGGCGTCGCGCTCGTGCTCGCGCCGAAGATCGCGGCGAGCGGCGCGCCCGTCACGCACGCATCGTCCGGACACGCGCCGCAATGGCTCGTCGCGACGATCGCCGTGCTCGCCGTCGTCGCGATCACCGCGGGCACGCTGTATCAGAAGACTTCGCTCGCGCGCGCCGATATCCGCAGCGCCAGCGCGTTGCAGAACGCGGGCGCGACGATCGTCGCGCTCGTGCTCGTGATCGCGCTAGGCGAGCATCGCTTCATCGTCTCCACGACGACGTGGCTCGCGCTCGCGTGGGGCATCGTGATGCTCTCGGGCGTCGCGACGACGCTGCTCGTATGGATGGTCCGTCGCGGCGACGCATCGCGCGCGACCGCCCTGCTCTTTCTCGCGCCGCCGCTCGCCGCGCTCGAAAGCTATCTCGCATTCGGCGAGACGCTCGACGCGATGCAGCTCGCGGGCTTCGGCCTCGCGCTCGCGGGCGTGCTGCTCGCGCGCTCGGAATAGCACGCCCGGCACGCCTCAATCGACCGTGTCCGCGCCCGCCGGGATGTGCTCGCGCACCGCCTTGCCCGGACCCGGCGCCCACGCGGGCCGCGTCTTCCTTCCGGTATCGACGACGACGAGATAATGCCCCGCCCAGGGCGTCGTCTTGCGCGTGGCCTTCAGCACCCACATCGACTGGCCTTCGGATACGCGCGCCTCGTATTGCGCATCGAGAATGCCGTGATGATCGAAGAACGTGTTGAGCGTCGACGGAATCCGCACGCAGCCCTTCGAGTGCCGCATGCCGAGCAGCGGCTCCAGTTTCTCGGGATCGGTGGCGTGCATCTGAAAGCGCATCGGCGACTTGCCGCCATGGCCCCAGCCGCGCTCGCCTTCGGCCCAGCCGAAATCGTAGATACGCATATCGCGCGCGCCGTAGCCGCGAATCTTGAACTCGTTGAGCGTGCCCTCGGCGCGAAAGTCCATGTTGCCCGGCACATGCTGGAAGACGCCGAGCGGCGTGAGGAAGTGATCGTAACTGCCGGGACGCCCCGTCGATACCGGCGATGCGCCGATCATCGACCACGCATCGTCGGCCTTCGCGCGGAAATAGACGAAGATCGCCTGCACGTTCGCGCTGCGATCGACCATCACGACGAATTCGTTGACGAGGCCGCCGTGACCGTCTTCTTCCAGCGTACGTTGCAGCAGACGGCCGTAGCCCTGCTGATCCGCGACGGGCACATTGAGCCGCCGATCGACTTCCTTCGCGAAGGTCTGCCGCATCGCATACGCGCCGGCCGGCTGCATGCCGCTGCGCTGCGCGAGATTCGGCTCGGGTGTTTCCGGCGGCAAGGGCACTTCGGGCGCGGCCGCTTCCGATGCCGCGCTCGCCGCCGATGCCGCGCTGGCTGCGCTCGCCGCCGATGCAGCCGATGCAGCCGATGCAGCCGACGCTTCCGGAGCCGGTTGCGCGGGCATCGGCACGGGCATGGCGGGAAGCGCGCGCTCGGGCGCGCTCGCGGCTTGCGGAATGCTTGCGCCCTGCGGCATCGGCGGCACCGGGATAGAGCGGGCCACGGGCGCGACGGGCAACGCCGTCACGCGTCCCTGCGCGACCGCTCCCGATGCGCCCGAGGCCGCCTGAGGCTGCGCGCGAGCCGCCGTCGAGATCGAAAGAAGCGCGCCCGCCGCCGCGCACACGAGAAACCTTGCGCCGATCGGCGTCTTGTTCGTCCTGCTCTTTCCTGCCTGATGCATTGATTTGATTGATCCGCTTTGCCATTCGCCAACGGACGATCCACCGGATCGCCCGGTTCGAGCGGCCCATGCGCGAGACTGCGCGCATCGACAAAAAAGCCGGCGCGCACGACGCGCCGGCTTCGCCGCTACTTGAGGTTCGTCAACGGAAGCGCAGCAAAGTTCGTTCCGACCGCACGCGCGACGATGCGCGGCGCAGCGGAAACATCAATGCAGACGGATGGAGGCGTCGCCGGACGCGGAAGCCCGGGCACGCAAAGGTTCGTCGTGAAAGCGCTGATGGCACAGCTTCTGGGCGATCGCCTCGCCGATGTAAGGCACATCGGTCGCGAGCCTGGCGGTCGCGTAGGCGTGAGCGGTGCCCGCGCCGTGAACTTCGATGTCGCTCGCATACTGCCCGAGTTCGTGCTCGAGAAATCGCCGCACGTCGCGCGCGGCGCAGCGTTGAGGAAGATTCCAGACGAGCAGGTTCATCGCCGTCACCTTCTTGCGCGTGCGAAAACAGGCCGCCGGCTCTGCCTCGCGATCATCCGCGCCGCGAGCGTACCGACAACGAAGAGGGACACATACGCGAGCATCATGGCGACTCCAGGACTAATTTCGAGATAGCTCCATACTAATCCCGTTAATGGCGCGTGTGATGCGACATTCCGCCTATTTCAATAGATGTTCTAAATCGGACGGATAAGCCGAACGCATCGTTACAGGCCCGTACAGGTCATGCTGGAAAGATTCGGATACCGATTCGGCCAGTCGCCCGCCATTGCGGTTTGCGCTTCTTTCAGCGTCATGTCGCCGGTGCAGACGCAGCGCTTCAGGTACACCGCGAGCCGTTCCTTTCGGCGCTGGCCCTCGCGCCCTTCCCAGCGGCGCAGATCGAGATTCGCGGGCGAGTTGGGCGAGCCGCCGAGCAGCACCGGCATACGATGATCGAGCGCGTATTCCGACGCGAACGACGGATCGATGCTGCGCTGCTTGAGCAGCCGCTCCTTCTGACGCATCTGGATTTCAAACGACGGCAGCACGCGGTCGACGTAACCCGGAATGCAGATCGTATCGACGATGGTCGCCTGCGTGACGCGCGCATCGAGCCATTCGGCGCGCTGGGCGCGCGGCGTGCCGGGCACGCATGCGAGCATCGCGCAGCAGCACGCGAGCGCCGCGCGCGCGGCCCGGCGGGCGCGGCGCGCGCCCGGTTTCGGTTCCTCGGTGAACCCGGTATCCCTTCGACTCATGCGTTTCGTGCGCCATCGATCGCGGCCTCGGTCCGCCGCTTGTTTTCAAGATGATCGGAGGTTCAATTAAAGCACACGAAACGCGCGCCGCACGCGAAGAGTTGCTCGCGATCCGCGAAGCCGCGTCACGTCGACGCGCCGGACGCCGGACAAACCGATGCCGACGCCGCGTCGAGCGCCGCATCGAGCGCCTCGGCCGCCGCGACGAACGCCGCGAACGATGCCGCGATGCGCGCATCGTCCTCGCCGTTGCGATCGTCGTCGACCGCCAGTTCGCAGTCGCGCTGCAACGTGACGCACGCGCGCATGAACGACGCCGCGCCGATCACCGCCGCCGCGCCCTTCATGCGATGGGCGATGTCGCGCAGCAAGGCGTGGTCGTTGTCGGCGAACGCGGCGTGCGCGTCGGCGAGATCGCTCGCGTTCGCGGACTTCAGCGTATCGACGAGCGTCCCGGCCTGCTCGCCGAAACCGGCGAGCAACGCGGCATCCAGAACCGGCTCGCCGGATTCGCGCGTCGCCGATGCGACCGGCGCTGCAACCGGCACGCGGCCGTCGCGCGTCGCGGCGAGCAAGGCCTCGCGCAGCGCGTCGAGGCCGAGCGGCTTCACGAGGCACGCGTTCATGCCCGATGCGACCGCGCGCAATGCCGCCTCGGGCTGCGCGTTCGCTGTCAGGCCGATGATCGGCACGGCGCGCGTCGCCGGATGCTTCGCTTCGTCCTCGCGAATCGTGCGGGCCAGTTCCTCGCCGCTCATTTCGGGCATCGAGCAGTCGGTCAGAATCACGTCGACGGCGTGCGGCGCGGCGCGCCAGCGTGCGAGCGCGCTCTTGCCGTCTACGGCCAGTTGCGCGACGCCGCCGAGCAGCCGGATTTGTCCGTCGAGCACGATGCGGTTCGCCGGATGATCGTCGACGACGAGCACGCGCAAGCCCGCAAGCGATTCCGCCGATACGCCCGTCTCCACGGCCGGCGCATCGGCGGCGCACGCGACGGCATCCGCCTCGGGCAAATCGAGCCGCACGGTGAAGCGCGTGCCGCGCCCCGGCTCGCTCGCCAGCTCGATCGCGCCGCCCATCATCTCGACGAGCCGCTTGCTGATCGTGAGGCCGAGGCCGGTGCCACCGACGCTGCGCGCACGGCCATCGTGCGTCTGCACGAACGGCGTGAACAGCAGCGCCTGCTTCCCGGGCGCGATGCCGATGCCCGTATCGGACACCGCGAGCGTCACCGCGCGCCTGCCGTCCAGCGCCGGCGCGATGTCGTGTGCGAGCGTGACCGCGCCGGTATCGGTGAACTTGATCGCATTCGAGAGCAGATTGCCGACGATTTGCCGCAAACGCTGACCATCGGCACGAATCCAGACGGGACCGTCGCCGGAAAGCCGCTTCACGACGAGCGCGATGCCCTTAGCGCGGGCGGCCGGCTCGTAGATCGCCGCGACGCCCGCGATCCACGATTCGACCTCGAGCGGCGCGGGCGCGAGCACGAGGCGCTCCGCCTCGATCTTCGCGACGTCGAGCAGATCGTCGATCATGCCGAGCAGATCGCGCGCGGCGTGATGCGCGGTCGACAGCGCGCGCTTGGTCGCGGCGCGCTCGCCGGGCGCACGCAGCTCCATTTCCAGCAGGCCGAGCACGGCGTTCATCGGCGTGCGGATTTCGTGGCTCATCGTCGCGAGGAACGTCGATTTCGCGCGATTCGCCGTTTCCGCCTCTTCCTTCGCGGCGCGCATGGCGCGTTCGGCGGCGATCCGTCGCGCGATCTGCACGCGCAGCGTCAACGCCCAGCCCGCGAGCGCGAGCAAAAGCGCAATGCCGAGCAGCGCGCCCAGCTCGACTTGCGGACGGCGGCGCTCCCACATCATTTCGGGATGCTCGGCGAGCTTCCAGCGCGTGCGGATCGATTCGAGTTCCGGCGGCGGCAGGCTCGCGATCGCGCGATTCACGATGCCGAGCAGCACCGGCTCGCCCGCACTGACGATGAGTCCGTGCGGAATCGGCTTCGTCGACAGCACGCCGCTGATCGTGAGCGTGCCGCGAAACGGATTGCCCACGGCGTAATTGGCGAAAGGCAGATCGGCGACGGCCGCATCGGCGTCGCCGTTGGCCACGGCGCGAAACGGACCGTCGAACGGTTTCGAATCGACGATGCGCGCTTGCGGCGCATCCTCGCGCACGAAGTTCAGGATCGGCCAATCGTGCGGAATCGCGATGCGCTTGCCGGCGAGCGCGGCGGCGTCGCGCAAGGGCGGACGGCCCACGGCGGTCACGATCGCAAAAATGCTTTCGCCCGTCGGCGTGGTCGCCTCGCCGCCGGGCAACGGCGACAACGCGCCGAGACTGAACGGCACGATCGCGGACGCGCCGCTCTTCAGATCGGCGCGCAACTGCGCCATCGACGTGCGTATGCGCGGCTCGAAGCGCAAGCCGGTCACGCGCGCGATCGCGTCGAGGATATCGACGGCGATGCCCGCCGCGTTGCCGCGCTGATCGCGGAACATCAGCGGCGCGGCCTGCGCGAGCATCGAATAATGCACGACGGGATGCGCCGCGATCCACGCTGCTTCCTCGCGCGTGAGCGGGATCGGCGTGTTGCGCGTGATCGCGGACGCCGCCGGCTGCCAGCGCTCGTGCGTCACGAGCGCGAAGCTCGGCGGCAATGCGGCGAGCGCATCGTCGACGCGCTTGCGCAGCGCATCGGCGTCGGCGCGTCCGGGCGCGAACGCGAAACTGTAGCCGCCTTCGTCGAAGGTCGCGAAACCGGTGATCGTCAGGTTCGGCAAATCGAAATGATCGATCGTGTACGAGGCCACGGTCATGTCGCCGACGAAGGCGTCCGCGTCGCCGAGCGACACCGCGAGCAGCGCGCCGGTCAGATCGGGATAAACGACGGGTTCGAGCGATGGATACGCCGCGCGCAGACGCGCCGGCGATGTCTGCGCGGCCACGTAAGCGAGCCGATGCGTCGGCGGATGGGAATGGAGCGGCTCGACGTAGATCAGCTTCGTCGGCAGATACGGGCGGCTGAACGCGAGCGGTTCGCCGGCGTCTTCGCCTGTCGCGCCCGTCGCCATGTCGATGTCGCCGAGCCTGAGCGCCGCGATCATCGCCGGCCTGTCGGGAAAGAAGCGCCAGTCCGGATCGATTCCGAGCGCACTCGCGACGGCGTTCGCAAAATCGGCCGAGATGCCGCGCGGCAAGCCCGGCCGCGCCGAACAATGATTCACCGAATCGGCCATGTCGAGCGGCGGCGCCATGCCCGGCACCGCGCCGATCACGATGGACTCCTTCGCATGCGCAAACCCGCACGCGATGCAGAGCACACACGCGAGAACAGCGCACGCGCCCCGCCCGGCGCCGGCGCGATGCTGCGCTAGATTGAACACGTCACGCCCCGATGGACCCGAGTGCGGCTAGTGTCTCAAAAACACCCGGGCGCGTATATCGACGGCGTGACGCATGAAGCCGCGCTTCGTTGCGCGGCGCGAAACGCGCGTCAGGCGGGCACCGACTCCGCCTTTTGCGCGCGCGACCACACGCGATGCTTGCTCATCGCTTCGATGAAGCTCTTCAGCACGGCATTCGCGTCGCTGCCCACGGCGACGCCTTCCTCGCCGCCCGGCAGATGCGCGGCCGCGAGCAGGTCCTCGCCGTCGCCGATCGCGCCGATGGCCTTCAGATGCTTGAACGCTTCGAGCACGAAGTGACGCGCGTCGCCGGATTCCGACAGCGTCTTCGCGCTGTCCTTGCCGCCCGCGACGATCACGCCGTCGAACATGATCGACGGCATGCCGAGGATGGTCGCATCGGCCTCGATGCCTTGCGCGGGCGAGCCGAGCGTCGGCGAGATGACCTTTGCGTGCGCGCCCTCGGCTTTCAGCGCGTCCTGCACGGCCTTGATGCTCGCGGCATCGGCGCCGGGCGCGGCGAGAATGGCGACTTTGCGCGTCTTGATCGACGGCTTCGTTTTCGCGACGATCGACAGCGCCGGCGATTCCGTCACCGAAGACTTGCCGAGCTCGTCGGCATCCGCGTTCTTCTTCGGCGCGGGCAAGCCGAGATTCTCGGCGACGCGCGCGGCGAGCGTCTCATCGATGTTCGCGAGAATGCCGAGCTGGCGCTCGCGGATGTGCTTGCGCTCGACCTTCGACAACTCGAACGAATACGCGCCGACGATGTGATCCTTTTCCGGATCGGTCATGCTGTTCCAGAAGAGCGTGGCTTGCGAATAATGGTCCTTGAACGACGGGCTGCGCACGCGGATCTTCGAGCCTTCGACGCGCTCCGTGTAGCTTTCGAAGCCGCCGCCCGATGCGGCGGGCGGGGTTTCCTTCGGCCATCCGCCGTCGATGGAATTCGGCTCGTAGGACGCCTGTCCCTTGTCGATCGTCTGGCGATGCATCGCGTCGCGCTGGCCGTTGGCGAGTGGCGCGAGTGGCCGGTTGATCGGAATTTCGTGGAAGTTCGGGCCGCCGAGACGGCTGATCTGCGTGTCGGTGTAGGAGAACAGACGCCCTTGCAGCAGCGGATCGTTGGTGAAATCGATGCCCGGCACGATGTGCCCGGGGCAGAACGCGACCTGCTCGGTTTCGGCGAAGAAGTTATCGGGATTGCGATTCAGCGTGAGCTTGCCGATCATCTTGAGCGGCACGAGCTCTTCGGGAATGATCTTGGTCGGATCGAGCAGATCGAAGTCGAACTTGTGTTCATCCTCTTCTTCGACGATCTGCACGCCGAGTTCCCATTCGGGATAGTCGCCGTTGTCGATCGCTTCCCAGAGATCCCGCCGATGGAAGTCCGAATCCTTGCCCGCGAGTTTCTGCGCTTCGTCCCAGAGCAACGATGCGGAGCCGATCGTCGGCCGCCAGTGGAACTTGACGAAGCGTCCTTTGCCTTGCGCGTTGATGAAGCGGAAGGTGTGGATGCCGAACCCTTCCATCGTGCGCAGGCTGCGGGGAATCGCGCGATCGGACATGGTCCAGAGCACCATGTGCGCCGATTCGGGCACGAGCGAGACGAAGTCCCAGAAGGTGTCGTGCGCGGATGCGCCTTGCGGCATTTCGTTGTGCGGCTCGGGTTTGACCGCGTGGACGAAGTCGGGGAACTTGATCGCGTCCTGAATGAAGAATACCGGCATGTTGTTGCCGACGAGATCGAAATTGCCTTCTTCGGTGTAGAACTTGACGGCGAAGCCGCGCACGTCGCGAACGGTATCGGCTGAGCCGCGCGAGCCTTGCACGGTCGAGAAGCGCACGTAGACGGGCGTTTCCTTCGACGGGTCTTGCAGGAAGGCGGCCTTCGTCAGTTCGGCCTGCGATTCGTACACCTTGAAGACGCCATGAGCGGCCGAGCCTCGGGCGTGGACGATGCGTTCCGGAATGCGCTCGTGGTCGAAGTGCGTGATTTTTTCACGCATGATGAAGTCTTCGAGCAACGAAGGGCCGCGTTCGCCGGCGCGCAGGGTGTTCTGGTTATCGGCGATCTTGACGCCCTGGTTTGTCGTCAGGGCCTGGTTGGTCGCGTCGGAGCGGAACGTTTCGAGGGATTCGACTTTTTTGTTGGTGTTGCTCTGCGAGGGGGTGCGGGCTACGCCGCCTTCGGGCGGTTGCTTCTCCATTGCCATTTTTTGCGGACTCCGGGTTTGGGTGAGGACTTGCGGTCCTCTACCGCAATTGATGTTCCCGGGCGGGGGTGCTTTTCGCCGTGGTTGTTTTCGCCGGATCCCGTTTTCTTTGTGGTCTATTAGCGTTGCCCCTGTGCGGGGCGGCACTCACTTTCTTTGCTGTAGTCGCCGGATCCCGGTTTCGCGTCGGTCT
>NZ_JFHD01000071.1 GCF_000698575.1 Caballeronia zhejiangensis | reverse complement strand
GCTCACCCATCAAGATACTGAACACCGACTTTTTCTGAGTCGTGCAAGATGAGGGTTCTGACATATGGCAAACGGCCTCCCGCGTTATTGGCGTGCTGATCGGTTTGAGCCCTCGTGAAGTTCGTCGCGCTCCGGCGCCTTCCTTCTTCCCGACAGCGGGAGCGTTTGTTAAACCGCGAGTTTTTGGCCGAAGTCCTTAGCCGTTGAAAAGAACGCGGACAAGGGTGGCTCTGGACCGGGCCTGCACATCGCGAGTGAGGTTGCCCGTCACCCATCGCGGTGCTATCTCATCACTGAGCGCGCCGGCCAAGCGGCAATTGACGTGCTCCTCGGTCCTGCAGACGACGAATAGCGGCAAGCGTCTCTATCGTCTCTACATTGCACGCAATATGCTGTCGCCTCTGAGCCGAGCCACCAGTCTTTTCCACGGCCATCGCGCGAGACCCCTCAACAGGACACGCACTCATGAAAACGAACTCTGTCGAACTATATGCAAGCCCCGGTGGCGAAAGATGGCTGCTGCATATCGGCGCCGACGAACGGCCTGTTGTGCGCCATGTTCCGAACGCCGCTTCGGGCGGCAATGCGTCGGAGATGTCCGTGGCGGATTTTCTGTCATCGGATCAAGCAACGCCGCAACGCTACGCTATGCTTCAATTGATTCAGCAACTCGTTCTCAGTGGCCCGAGTTCGAATCGTTGCTTGTCCAATGAAAGCGCGGGGGTCTCGAAACACGCTGCCGAAGCGCTTCTGCTCACAGTGGCGCGCATCAGGACCTTCGCACAAAATCGACACCTAACTAACGCGAGCGGATTTTTTTTCGCTCGCGATGAGCGGCTTTTTCTCGTGACGAGCCGTCACGTTGTCAAAGACGAGGCTAGCAAACATTTTCCTGAGTGGGTCGAGATAGAACTGCATGTTGATGGTGACAATCTGGGCGCTTCGACATGGTTTTCTATACCTCTGTACGCGAAAGGCGTTGGCCTTTGGCGAGAAGGCTCAGATGACGGCGGCGAGATCGACGTTGCCGTTTTGGAGCTTCGAAGGGATCGGCTACCGAAGACCGCGGTATTCGACGCGTTTGGTCCCGATCATCTTCCCAAGGCAGACGGTGTGATGCCGATTGGCACTTGCGTACTTATAGCCGGCTTTCCCTTAGGGTTTCACGATTCGCTGCACCATCTCCCTGTCGTTAGACAAGGCGTCATAGCGTCGGCATTCGGCCTCCGCTTCCAAGGAAGAGGATGCTTCATCACCGACGCGCGAACCCATCGGGGCACGAGCGGCGCGCCGGTTGTGACGAGCGATCTCTCCAACGGACATGCGGTAAAAAGCTCGAGTCTGCCTTGGGTGCTTCTTGGAGTTCATTCGTCGACCATTGATATGGGCACGCGGGACGTGCAAATCGATGAGACACTCGGTCTAAACAGTGCCTGGTATTCGGACATTCTTTTGACGCTCACCCGCCAGCAATAACGGCCGCTGTGCGCCAAAATTTGCAGCCGCGCGTTCAGGGCTCGTGACCTTGCCCCTGTTTCACGAATCCCATAGCCGAGGCCATCAGGCCGCTTGCCCCTGTTGAGCGATGGCCCAATTCTTTTCGAACGTCATGGGACTGACGTAGTTCAATGTCGAATGCAGTCGGCGAGCATTGTAGAAGCCGAGCCAGTCGACGATTTCGTCCATCGCCGCACGTCGCGTGGCGAAGTGCCGACCGTGCAGTCGTGCGACTTTCAGCGAGCCCCACAGGCTTTCGGTCGGCGCATTATCCCAACAATCGCCACGCCGGCTCATCGACGAACGCATGCCGTACGCCTTGAGCGTGTCCTGGAAGAGCCCGCTGCAATACTGGCTGCCGCGGTCGCTATGGACAATCACGCCGGCTTCGGGGCGGCGCCGAAACCATGCCATGCGCAGTGCATCCGTGACCAACTCGGCCTTCATATGTGCCTGCATCGACCAGCCCACTACCTGCCGGCTGAACAGGTCGATGATGACGGCCAGGTACAGCCAGCCTTCAGCCGTCGCCACATACGTGATGTCGCTCGTCCAGACTTGATTCGGCGCCGTCGCGGTGAAGTTGCGCTCCAGCAGGTTCGGCGCGACCGGCAGGCCATTGCGTATTTCGGCGAACGTGACCGCCGCTTTCGGGAACGTGACCGATTCGGCAAGGTCGGGCGTTGCGCGGTTTCGATTGTAGATTTCCTCGCTAGTTTTGGTCGAGTTCTGGTTCGAGCCCGCTGGGTTGCGGAGATGGTTTTCTGAGAGATTCGCCCGTCAGTTTGATGCGGTGATGACGCTGCATAAGGCGATCGAGCATTGCGTCGGCGATCGTCTCGTCGCCTATCCAGCCATGCCAGTGTTCGATTGGTAGCTGGCTGGTCACGATCGTGGCTTTGCCGGCAGATCGGTCGTCAATCATCTCAAGCAAATCGTTTCGGACCATCGCATCGAGCGGAGCCATTCCCCAATCGTCCAGCAGAAGAACATCAACGCGAGCAACCTGCAGCAGCCATTTGGTAAAGCCGCCGTTGCCGTGGAGGACGCGCAGTTCCTCGCCGAGGCGCGGCACACGTAGGTACAACGCGGAGTGCCCGCGTCGGCAGGCATACTGCGCGAGGGCGCAAGCAAGCCATGATTTACCTGCGCCGGTGGGGCCGCTAATGAGCAGGCTGTATCCCGATTCGACCCAGTCGCCGAGAGCGAGGCTCGTGAGCGAACGCGGGTCCACGCCTCGACCAGCGCGCGTGTCGAGATCTTCGATGGCGGCCTGGGGATACTTCAGGCGCGCTTGCTTGAGCAGTCGGGTGCGGCGACGATCATCGCGCCAACTTGCTTCCCGGTCGACCAGCAACGACAGGCGTTCCTCGAAGCTCAGAGCCGCCGTGCCGGGCTGCGTCAGTTGCTCTTCCAATCCGTCAGCGAACCCATCCAGCTTCAGGGTGCGTAGTTGCGTCAAGGTTTGTTGCATCATCATGGCGGGTTCTCCTTATTGGTAGTAGCTGGGGCCGCGCACATGCGCGTGACTTGGACTGACCCATTCGACAGGCGTGGTCGCTGCCGCGCGGTCGCGGTTGTTGATGAGGATGTCGCGCACGTGGCGGTAACGATGTACACCCAATTCGAGCGCCAACGCGCACGCCGCTTCGAGACGGTCGCGACCATAGCGACGTGAGAGCGAGAGCAAGCCAAGGCACGCCCGATAGCCGTGCTCGGGATGGCGCTGTTCCTGCAGAAGCCGCGCGACGAGCGCGCCGGTGGCGCCGCCAATCTGCTGACCCCAGTGGATAAGCCGCTGCGGAGTCCATTCGAGATGGGCGCGGTGTGCCGCCGGCATGTGCTCGACGACGGTGGTGTAGCCTCCTACGCGATCATTGCGAGCATGGCTGGCCACACGGCGACCGCGATGCAACAGCTCGACAGCACCCGCTGTGATGCGCGCATCGAGCTTGAGTCCCACAAGCGCGTGCGGAACGCTGTAGCGATGTTTATCGATCTCGATGTGGTAGTCGATGCCGACCGTTACTGCCTTGAACCGCGCGAGCTCATACGGCTGCACCGGCAGTGGCTGTAGGGCCGGCGCGTCTAATTCGGTGAACGCGCTGGCGCGGCATCCAGGCAGCTTCTGAAACGGGCGCTCGTTCAAGTTCTTCAGTAGCGGGCGGATCGCGTCGTCCACCGACTGGACCGACTCGAACTGGCGATGACGCAGACGCGCCATGATCCAACGTTCGACCACCTGAACCGCCACTTCAACCTTCGGCTTATCCTGCGGGCGATAAACGCGTGCAGGCAGAAATGAGGTGCCGTAGTGACGCGCGAAGTCCAGCACGGTGTCGCCGGCGCGAGGCTCATAGCGATCGGGGTCGGCGATCATCGCGCGCGGGTTGTCCGGCTTCTGTGCCCGCTGGCGTTATATGGCCCTTTCTTTTCGAAGTAGCGACCGTGGGCCATTTTGTTGCTTCACTGGCAACATAACGAGTCGTCGTGGCATGTTGATCTTCCCACTTTCCTTGGGAGATTGTCATGCTCGAGAACTACTATGTTCGTCCCGCGAGCGTTGATCGCATCCGGGCTTCGTGGATCGCTCCAGCGATCGAGCAGTACGTCAACTGGATGGCAGAGCACGGCTACACACCCCGCAGCGTGCTGCATCGCGTTCCGGTTCTGGTCGAATTCGGCGAGTTCGCTAAGACGCACGGCGCGAACGAATTGGCGCAACTAAGCGACCACGTCGAACCGTTTGTGCAAGCCTGGATTCGCCGACGAGGGCGCGGACGGTGCGCGTCCAGAAGAAGCAGGTTGGCCCATGAGATACGCAATCCCGTTTGCCAGATGCTGCAACTGGCAATTGACGGTTACGTTGGTCCGGGTCGCCCGCATAAGCCAGAGAATCCGTTCGAGCGGCAGGCGCCGGAGTTCCTGGCTTACCTTGTCGAGGAGAAGGGCCTCCGGCCGCGTACGATTTACCAGTACCGCTTCCACCTTCGACAGTTCGCAACCTACCTCGATCGCAACGGCATCGGTCTACGCGCTGTGTCGCCGACCGTGATCAGCGGCTTCATCACCGAGTATGGTCCACGGGTTGCCTGGACCACGCTTCGCAATGCCTGTGGAACACTGCGAGTCTTTCTGCGATACCTGTATCGTGAAGGAGTCGTCTCCAGAGACCTGAGTTCGCTGGTCGAGTTTCCCCAATCGTATCGATACGCAGGCATTCCCCGATCGATCGCCTGGGATCAGGTTGAGCGCATCCTGGCGAGCGTTGATCGACGTTCGCCCTGTGGTAAGCGCGACTACGCGATGCTGTTGCTGCTTGCGACATACGGGCTGCGGGCCTGCGAAGTTTCTGCACTCTCCCTGGACGATGTTGACTGGCGCAACGAGCGTTTCAGAATCCGCGACCGCAAGGCCGGTAATACGACCACTTACCCGCTGTCGGCGGTAGCCGGAGCGGCAATCGTCGACTACCTCAAAAATGGGCGGCCAGCGACAACGCATCGTGAAGTGTTCATGCGCATGACGGCACCGCTCGCTCCGATCCAGTCCGCGGCTGTGGTATCGCGGGCTGCTTACTTCATCCGCAAGGCCGGTGTCAGCGTTCCACGGACTGGCTCCCACGTACTGCGCCACAGTTGCGTCCAGCACTTGCTCAACGCCCATTTTTCACTTAAGCATATTGGAGACTATATCGGGCACCGAAACATCTCGTCGACCCAGATTTACGGCAAGATCGCGATCGAGGAACTTCGCAGTGTCGCACAGGGCGACGGGGAGGATGTGCTATGAGTCCCCACACGTCTTTCCAGAGTTTTCTTGGGCCGGATATTGAGCAGTTCATCCTTCACAAACGTTCGTTGGGAAGGCGTTATGATGTTGAACAGAAGACGCTCGTTCTGCTCGACGCCTACCTTCTACAGAAGCGCATTGGTCGCCTCTCCGAAGTGACTCCGCCCCTGGTGGATGAGTTCCTGCTCTCGCGTCCACGATCGCGACCGAGGAGCTACAACCACCTACGTTGCACGATAGGCCGGTTCTTCTCGTATCTCGTCGATCGCGGCAGTCTCGCCGCGACACCCTTGCAGTCACCACCGCGTCGATCGAGATATGACCGGGCGCCGTATATCTTTGATACGGCAGACGCCAGGAGACTGTTCGCTCTGGCCAAGGCGCTTCCCGACAACGGAAGCACCATTGAACGGGGCAGTACCTACTTCGTTCTTTTTGCTGTTCTATATGGGCTCGGATTGCGCGTTGGAGAAGCCTGCCGACTGCGTATCAAGGATGTTGACCGTGATCGGCAGCTGCTAATCATTCGGGAAACGAAGTTTTATAAGAGCCGGCTCGTTCCCTTCGGTCCCAAGCTCGAAGCGTTGCTCAACGAGCATGTGCGGCGACGTCAGATGGACGACGCGCGCGCAGTCTCGGATGAGGCGCCGCTGTTTAGCCTGCGTGGAGGACGGCCCGTCAGTCCGGGCACCGTAAGTCAGACCTTTCATGCTCTGGTTCCAAAGCTGCATCTGGACATCGCACCGGGTGTTCCGAATCCGCATCTCCATGATCTACGCCACGCGTTCGCTGTTGGCGTGCTGACCCGCTGGTACCGCGACGGCCTTGATCCACAGGCGAATCTTCTTGCGCTTTCAACCTTCATGGGTCATGCCGATGTGAGCTCCACCTCGGTGTATCTGTCAACGACACCTGCACTGCTCGAGCAGGCCAACCGTCGTTACGAGGCATTCGCCGCAGCAACCCTCCAGGAGGTCATCTCATCATGACACCATCTCTCGGCCCATTGGTACAGTCGTTCTTTACGGATCATCTTCCAGTGCAGAAGGGGTTGCGCCAAGGTTCGATCCGAAGCTATCGCGACACCGTCCGCCTGTTCCTGTGCTTTGTATCCGAACAACGCGGCGGTTCTATCGCATCTCTGACCATCGAGGACCTCGGCTTCGACCAAGTCCTTGCATTTCTGAAGTACCTGGAGCAGGAGCGTGGCAATTCTGTGCGTACCCGCAACCAGAGACGCGCGGCGTTGAATACCTTCTACTCATACCTCGCCCTGCGAGTGCCGGAGATGCTTGCAGCCTGCCAGCGCATCGCCGCGATCCCTGTCAAGCGGACAGCATTACCTGACACCCACTATCTCGCGGATGATGAGGTGACAGCACTGTTTCGCTCTCTCCCAAAGCAGGGGCGCTTTGCACTCCGAGATCGAATCCTATTGCTCTTTCTGTACAACACCGGTGCCCGCGTACAAGAGGTCGCCGATCTTCGCATGGAACATCTCGATTTCGTCCCTCCAGCCAAGGTTCATCTGCACGGCAAAGGCGATAAGTGGCGCATCTGTCCACTCTGGGAGGAGACGGTTAAAGGTCTTCAGCAATTGCTGACAGAGCAGCATACGTTGCCTGACGGCTATGTCTTCTGTGCAATACCAAACCGTCCCCTGACGCGCTTCGGTATCTACAAGATCGTTCGGCGACATGCTGCATTATGGGACACGGACAGCCCACAGCCTCGGCGAGTCAGCCCGCACCTGTTTCGCCACACCGCCGCGGTCCACCTTCTGGAATCCGGTGTCGAGATCAATGTGATCCGTGGCTGGCTCGGACACGTCAGCGTGGATACAACAAATCGATACGCAGAGCTGACGTTAAATGCTAAAGCTCGAGCATTGGCAGCCTGTGCGGTGAATTCTGGTGTTTCGGCGGGATCCCGAGCTCGTACCGCCTGGAAGGACGACAAAACCCTCCTCGAATGGCTCAATTCGCTGTAACAAATTATGTGCTCAAATATTCGCTCCCCGCCGCCTCAGCACGGGAACACCGCGCTTGCCGCCACATAACGCCAGCGGGCACAGAAGCCGGATTTTGTTGCCGGGAACAAAATCCGGCACGATCAGTTGTGGAACGCCGCCGTAGAAGGTTAGCGCGCGGGCGATACCACTCAGCCAGTCCTCCATCGTCTCGGCCGGCGTGGCACATGCGAATGTATAGCTCGATGCGCCCATGGCGGCCACGAAGATGTGCGCGCGACGCCCCGTGGTCAACGGCAATGTGGGGCCGGCGAAGTCGACGAATAGCTTCTCACCAGCACGGTGGATCTGCCGCATCGAGCGCTTCAGCCGTTTTGCGAACGCCTTATAGTGCTCGCAGAACTGCGTGTAACGGTAAGTCTTCCGATTCGCGAACTCTGCCTGATATTCCTCTATATGAGCGCCTCCCTTTGCACAAGCATCGATATGCTCACTCCGTGACAGGATGGGTTGCTGCTCTATATCCGGGCTTGTGGCAGCGATTCAACCTGCTGCGGCCCCCTATGAAATCCGCTGACTCGCACCTCACTCCCACATCGAGCTCGAAGCTCCATGGAATTTTCAGGTTTAGCGAATCCCGGTCCGACCTGTCATGTCATCACATACGCCGCCCGCGCAACCTTTGTTCTAAACCATTCCTTCTTCGTTCCTGTGCTATACGACCTTCACGATCGGCTTCTCGCTAACATATCCCTTCTCATACGGATGGCCGTGTGCGAGAACCGCCCAGATAGTTCTGGCCAACTTGTTTGCCAGTGCAACGACAACGACATTCGTTGGCCGCCGCTTTTTCAGTTGTTCGACCCAAAGACCGGGGTCTTTTGCGTTGTTCAGTACACTACGTGCACCATGCACGAGCAGCATTCGGAGATATCCGTTTCCGCGTTTACTGATACCGTGAAGTTGCACCCTCCCGCCTGAACCCGTTTGTTTCGGGACAAGCCCGATCCAAGCAGCAAACTCGCGGCCGGACTTAAATGCCTTGACATCACCCATCATCGCGACCGCCGCCGTTCCTGTGAGCAGGCCAACGCCCGGAATCTCGCATATCGCTTTGACCGCAGGATCATCCTTCCGCCAGTCCCGCATGCGTCGTTCGATTCGGGCGATTTGCTCATCGAGTTCGGCAATCCGGCTCCATTGTTCGCGTATGGTATCGATCAGAACTGCTGGCAATCGCGCTGCAACGCGGGCGAGAACTTGCGGTATAGCTTCAATCAGAGCAGCACGGCCTTTGTTCATCACTTCGCCGTATTCGGTCAACATCCCACGAAGACCGTTTATCTGCATCGTGCGGAAAGCTACCAGTTGTTCTCGCGCACGATGAAGCGCAAGCATCGCCTGTTGACTTTCAGTCTTGACTGCAACTGGTTTGCTCGGCTGCTGTACCGCAAGCCAAATTGCGCGCGCATCCGCACTGTCGTTTTTGTTCCTGATGTTGAAAGCCTTCACGAACTCCGCGGGCATCAGTTTGACCTGGTGTCCCATCTTGGTGAGTTGGCGGGCCCAATGATGCGCGCCACCGCAAGCTTCCATTCCGATTAAACACGGCGCACGGTTTGCGAAGTGTTCTAAGAACTTCGCGCGCTTCACGGACCGATTTACGATCTCACCTGTATTCGCATCAACGTAATGCACTTGCATCATGTTCTTTGCAATGTCGATTCCGACGGGCGTGAGCTTCATGGGTGTTCTCCGAACCGGTTTGGGAAGACCCATGATCCTCCCAAACGAAATCGAGAATCTGCCGCTGTTGTAGTTATAGCGTCGGCGCAGGGCGGGAGGCGCTCATTTCATTCCCACAACAACGTCAGCGTCACGCCCTTGCGGCGCAGCTCTTGATGTATGCGACCGTAGTCGGGCTGTGCATAGGCCGCGGGTCCGGTGGGCTTGCCAAGAAGCCGTCGCTCGAGCTCGCCTTCGTCCATATCACAGGCGCTGGCCCAATCCAGCCCGGCGGCACCCGCCAGTCCGACGTACTTCGTGACCACGCCCTTGGAAATGCCCAGCGATGCGGCGATTCGATCATGCGAGAAACCGCCGTCGAACTTAAGTCGTAAAACGTCCTTGATCATGCGCATGTTCATCCGGTGCGCGGGCATGCTCTCTCCGGCAAAAGCCGGCGAGCATAGCTCGCGTGGTTGATGTCATGCGCAACGCCAGTCCTGTCCTCCGGTCCGTCCGGTCACGTTCCCGAAACGGCCGGTCACGTTGCCGAAATCGCCGGTCACGATCCCGAAACGGCCGGTCACCTTCGTCCGAAATACGCAGCCATGATTCGAGTTCGTCGTCGCGATGTACTTGCGCTTGTGCCGGGCACGGATGCCGTGCTGCGCCATCAGCTTGCGAACCCGCTCCTTGCCCACGCGTACGCCGCGCGCAACCAGCTCTTTCCACATGCGCGGCCAACCGTATTCGCCCTTGACCTCCGCGTGAATCGCCTTGATGTGTGCCAGCAACGCGTCGTTGCTCACGCGACTGCGCTGCGGCTTGTCCTGAGCGGCGCGTTGCCGCCGCTGATGAAAACCGCTGGGGCTGACTTCCAGCACCTCGCACAACACCGAAATCGGCCAGTGGCGACGATTGCGTTCGATAAAGGCGTACTTCACGTCGAGTCCTTCGCGAAGTACGCGCACGCCTTTTTTAGGATGTCACGCTCCATCTTCAGGCGCGCCACTTCGGCACGAAGTCTCGACAATTCCATCTGCTCCGCACTGACCGGCTTTGTACCGGCTCCGCCGAGCTTGCCTGCCTGCTCAGCCTTGACCCAGTTGGATATCGACTGCGTTGGCACGTCCAGCGTCGCAGCCACCGCCGCAACGCTCTGGCCGGCCCTGACCAGCCGAACCGCTTCCAGTTTGAATTCGAGCGTGTAGCGCGCCCGCTTCGTCTTGCTCATCTTCTTGACTCTCCTTGCTTGAGTTTAAACGCTCAGCAAGGGATTCGTTTTTCGGGGGCAAGCTCACTCGTTCTTTATACGGCTCTGCGGAGTTCGCTGAACGTCATGAACATCGACACTGCTGCGATCGACGATGCGGACGTCGCGCTCCTGTACGTGACTCGCCCATACTTTCAGACACGCCTTCCTGCCAACCGGCGCGTCCCCGCACGGTGCGCTTGCGCCGGACGGGTGTGCCTTTAGCCCTACGGCAAGCACCCAGAAGACCTTCGGCGCCGGTGTGAACTACACCTTCGGCCCGGCAGTCGCGGGCTTCGTCTACTCGCACACCAAGCTCTCGCAATTCTTCCAGGATTCGCTGAGTGGAACTTTTCTATGTGCGTATTTCTGCGGTAAATTCCTTTAGGTCGAGTGCGATTAACCCAACGCTGATTGAATCACCTCATCGATTCACGTGGCCCGAATTGTACTGGATCGGTTCAAGCAGCCTAACTCATGGCTTGAAGAAATTGAGAGGCGCCGGCCGTCAAACGTCTAGTCGTCGCAACAGCAAACAAGAACGCGATGCAGAAAGCGCAGACGATGCACGGGGCGAACCTGCCGTGGATATTTTCTCGCGCGGCGCGCAGATTGCTACCCTATAGGTATCCGGCAAGCTTTCGGGCCATGAGCAATGACGCTCGCCAGGGTACGCCGAGCGTGCTGTGAACCACTATCCTTCTACTTCGCCTGATTCCCCTACTCTTCTGCTCGTCGACGATGAGGCAAGCGCGCTCGAAGCGTGGGCCTTGCTCCTTTCCCTGCATGAATTCAGCGTTCACACCGCTTCGGACGGTAACCGAGCCCTCCAGCTTGCGAAAGCGACATGTCCCCATTTGATTATTACCGACTTGATGATGCCGATAATGGACGGCCTGGCCCTCTGCAGGGCATTGCGCGCGGACCCAGATCTGGCGAAGATACCGATCATTCTTTGGACCGCCGCTACGCGTCCACTCAAAGAAAAGGGTGCGTTAGGCTTGCTTTTCGAGCGCTGCCTGACAAAGCCGGTGGCATTTGAGACGCTTGTTGAACATGCGCGCACGCTCATCGGTCCGCTCGCGCCCCGGATTTGATAGGCTGGCTCTATTACCGTTAATTCGATTGATCGAGCATTTCACGGCAATTAATCCGGATGTCACGGTAGAGGTCAGGTCAAAGAGCCGCGTTTCTGTCACCTGCAGCCCGCTTCAACGCGCCTAGAGTCGCCTCAACGACCAGTTGTCGAAACAAGCGGGCAGCCCTGAAGGCCACCGATCGGACGAATTTTGGGTCCTGCCGCAAGACCAGTTGGCGAGGGACACCGGCGCCGGACGGCAGGAACAGGCTGCCAGTTAGCGATTTTGGCAATGTCGACGTACCCGGGGCTCCGATATTCCGAGACTGCTGCGGTGTCTTGCGGCAATGCGACCGGGTCGGTATTTGCCTTTCAGGCTCTTAGTGCCTTCGCGAGATCATCCAAGCGGTACGGCTTGTGCACGAAGGTGAAGTCACTGATCGAGCCGTGCTCGCTTCGCAGCGCCGGAAGCGGATAGCCTGAAGTCAAAACGACCTTTATATTGGGAAACCGTGAGCGGACCACACGAGCCAGCTCCAAGCCGCTGATCCCGTGGGGCATGGTGATATCGGTGAAGACGACGTCGATGTCATGCCGCTCTTCGAGTATCTCAGCCGCCTCGGAGGCGCTGCTCGCAGCTACGACCTCGTACCCAATGCTTCGAAAAAGCTCCGCCGCAAGACCAAGCACCTCCGGCTCGTCTTCGACGAGGAGCACCGTCTCGACCTTCGGTGTTGAGACGGCGCCCACCGCGTCCACGGGCTCGGCCATCGGCAAGAATAGGTCGACGGTGGTGCCGACACCTTCCTGGCTGGAGATCACGACATCACCGCCGGATTGAGTAATGAACCCGTACACCTGGCTCAGCCCGAGACCCGTGCCCTTGCCCGCCGGCTTGGTGGTAAAGAACGGCTCGAACGCCTGAGCCAACACATTTTGCGGCATACCCGTTCCCGTATCCGCCACTGACACTTTCACGTAGCGGCCGGCTGGTAACACAGACGTCGGCGCCTTGCGCGATTCGATAACTTCGGTCGCGACAGTCACGGTGCCACCGTCGGGCGTGGCATCAATCGCGTTCACCACGAGATTGAGCAGCGCCGCCTCTG
>NZ_JFHD01000070.1 GCF_000698575.1 Caballeronia zhejiangensis | reverse complement strand
GTTCGCGGCGCTGTCGCAGAACAAGGCGGAAGCCGCGCAGAAAGCGGGCCGCTTCAACGATGAAATCGTGCCGGTCGCGATTCCGCAACGTAAAGGCGAGCCGCTGCAATTCAACACCGACGAATTCGTGCGTCACGGCGTGACGGCCGAGGCGCTCGCCGGCCTGAAGGCGGCGTTCTCGAAGGAAGGCACGGTGACGGCTGCGAACGCATCGGGCATCAACGACGGCGCGGCGGCGGTCGTCGTGATGTCGGCGAAGAAGGCCGAAGCGCTCGGCTTGACGCCGCTCGCGCGCATCAAGGCGTACGCGAACGCGGGCGTCGATCCGAAGATCATGGGCATGGGCCCGGTGCCGGCGTCGAAGCGCTGTCTGGAGCGTGCGGGCTGGAGCGTGAACGATCTCGATCTGATGGAAATCAACGAGGCGTTCGCGGCGCAAGCGCTGGCGGTGCACAAGCAGATGGGCTGGGATCAGTCGAAGATCAACGTGAACGGCGGGGCGATCGCGATCGGTCATCCGATCGGCGCGTCGGGCTGCCGGATTCTCGTCACGCTGCTGCACGAAATGCAGAAGCGCGACGCGAAGAAGGGTCTGGCGTCGCTGTGCATCGGCGGCGGCATGGGTGTCGCGCTGGCGGTGGAACGTCCGTAACGAATGCAGTACGACGGCGCCGCGCGCGCGTCCCGACGCGTCATCAAAACAATATTAGCGTTGGGCAAGATGGCCGCGTCGGCGCCATTCCGAGATTCATTAACCTGAGAGAAATGACGAGGAGTATCAGCATGACTAAGCGAATCGCAGTGGTGACGGGCGGCATGGGCGGTCTGGGCGAAGCAATCAGCATGAAGCTGCACGACGCGGGTTACGCGGTCGTCGTGACGCATTCGCCGGGCAACGCGAAAGTCGGCGAATGGCTTGCGAGCATGGACCGCCAGGGCTACAACTTCCGCGCGTATGGCGTGGACGTCGCCGATTACGATTCTGCCCAGCACTGCGTGGCGAAGATCCAGGCTGAAGTCGGCCCGATCGATATCCTCGTGAACAACGCCGGTATCACCCAGGACACGACCTTCAAGAAGATGACGAAGGTGAACTGGGATTCCGTGCTGCGCACCAACCTCGACTCGGTTTTCAACATGACGAAGCCGGTCTGCGAAGAGATGGTGTCGCGCGGCTTTGGCCGCATCATCAACATTTCGTCGGTGAACGGCTCGAAAGGTCAGATCGGCCAGACGAACTATTCGGCGGCGAAGGCGGGCATGCACGGCTTCACGAAGTCGCTCGCGCTCGAAGTCGCGAAGAAGGGCGTGACGGTGAACACGATTTCGCCGGGCTATCTCGCGACCAAGATGGTGACGGCGATTCCGCAGGAGATCCTCGACACGAAGATTCTTCCGCAGATTCCGGCGGGCCGTCTCGGCAAGCCCGAGGAAGTCGCGGCGCTCGTCGCGTTCCTGTGCTCCGATGACGCGGGCTTCGTCACCGGCTCCAACATCGCGATCAACGGCGGCCAGCACATGAGCTGATGTCCGCGAGCGGCGCGTGTGTCAGCGCGCGCCGCTTCGTGTTCGCATCGAATCGATCTTCATCTGAAACACCCGTGCCATGCACAACGTCAGCGCGCGCGCACTCCTTTATAGCGTCGGTCATCTCGATTCGGCGATCGAACATCTCGAGCAAGTGCTGAGCCTCGAAGGCGCGAACTCGCTCTTTTCCAAGACATACTGGCGCGGACGCGTCGTGCAGGCGCTTTCCACACCGGGACTCGCGCCGTCGCAGCATTCGCGCCTGCAACGCCTGCTGGATCGCATCGCTCAGGCCTGAGCGGAGCAACAAAGCGCGCACGCGGTCGACCGTGAAAACGCGCGCAGGCAAGGCCCGCGCCGCCGCTTGTCCGGCCCCGTCGTGCAGCGTCATTCCTCTGATCCGTGAAGAAATTCGCGTCCGCTTGTACCATTCGGCCGTGTCTCAAATTCACGGTTCGCCAGCATGTTCTCTTACATCAGATCGATGATTTCGACGCCGCGCAGGTTCGGCGCGTTCGGCGCGCTCGCGCTCGCGTGTCTGCTCGCGGCCTGCGGCACGACGAACGGCGTCACGGCCGGCGCGCAGCCCAACACCTACACCGTCACCGGCAAGGCGACGGGCACGCGCATGTCGTGGGTGACGGCGCGCAACGCGGCGATGGACGCCGCCTCCGAATACTGCAAGCAGCGCGCGCAACGCGTCGCGATCCGGTCGGAAGCGACGAGCGGCGTGCGCTCGCTTCAAGAGCAGACATCGACCGTATCGTTCAGCTGCGTGCCGGAGAACGACGCGCGCGGCTGAGCAATTCATCCGACGACATCACGGCCGCGTACTTCTGCGCCATATCGAAAAGATTGGCGTCATGCGGCGCGAGCGCGCGATCGCCGACGCAATCGGATAGCACCACGGGACGAAAGCCGAACTGCATCGCATCGACGACGCTCGCGCGCACGCAGCCGCTCGTCACCGCGCCCGCGACGGCGAGCGTGGTGACGCCGCGCATGGTGAGCCACGCGGCGAGCGACGTGCCGAAGAACGCCGACGGCACGTTCTTGCGCACGACGAGCTCGCCGTCTTCCGGCGCGAGTTGCGGCACGATCGCGCTGTCGTGCGCGTGCTCTTTCAGCGTCAGCATGCCGGGGACTTTGAGCGAGAAGATGTTGGCATCGGCGTCGTCATCGGCATAGACGATGCGGCTATGCGCAATCGGCCAGCGCAACTCACGCGCCGCGCGCAGCAGCGGCACCGTGCGCTCGATCGCCTGCGCGATGTTGCCGCCGCCGAACACGTCCGGATTGGCGAAACCGTTCACGAAGTCGACGATCAACAGTCCAATGCGGCCTTCGATGCGAAGGTCGTTGCCGAAACCTTGCCGCTGATAAACCTCGTCGTTCATGACGTTTCCTCGATGGTTCTGCCTTCGCGCACGACGTCCACGCCGTCGAGCGAGACGGTGCAGCGGCGCAAGGGGATGTCGATATGGCAAGCCGTCGTGCGCTTGCCGCCGCCTTCGTTGTTCGGGCCGAGCGAGAACAGGAAGTTGCCGTCGAACGCGCGGGCGTCCATGCCGAGCGTCGCCTCGCGATCGTAGAGACCGAGCGTCGACCAGTGCGCGCGCTTTTGCAGGCCCCAACCGATGTGCGAGATCGCGAAGGCTTCGGGGTCGTCGAACGAGAGCATGTATTCGCGCAGGAGATCGGCATCGACGCCGCCTTCGATGTGGCGCGCGTAGCCGCCTTCGACGGTCAGCACGACCGGTTCCGTGCAATAGCTCTTCTGCGGCAGAAGGATGTCGCCGCGATCGATCACGATGCGCCCGTTCGCGCCGCCTTCGTTCGGAAAAGTGAGCGCGAAACCGCTCGGCCAATGATCCCAGCGGCCGGGTTCATCGACGAAACCATATTCGGCGATGGCCGGAAACTCGCCGAGCGGACAGCGCAGATCGGTGCCCGCTTTCGATGTGACGCGCATCTCGCGCGCCTGTTCGATGCGCTTCGCGGCGGCGAGCACGCGCCTTCTGTCGTCGAGCGACGGCGTCATGCGAACGAGCACTTCGGGCGGTTCGACGGCGAGCAGGATCTTCGTGCCCGACGCGAGAATGTCGTGTTGCTCGGGCGAAAAAAGCAGCGTCATCAGATCGAGCACGAGATCGCTTGCCTTGAGGGCCGCGATGGCCGCGCGGTTTCCGGTGAGCGGCGTTTCGCCGAGATAGGCGAGGGCGTCGCGGCTCAGCGCCTTCTCGCCGTTGACGGGCGGAAGATCGAGCCGGTTGACGATGGCGCCCATCGATTGCGTCGCAATCAAGGCGCAGGCGAGCGTTTGCGGATGCGTTGCGGCGCCGGTGAGGATCGTCACGGTCTGGCCTGCTTTCAGGCGCGACAGCGTGAGCACCTCTTTCCACGCTTGAATCAGTTGATGGTCGCTGATTGGCATGATGTGTCGCCTACGTTTCAGGTGAGTGTTGCGCCGAAGAACGAACCGAGCGCGCGATAGAAGCCTTGTTCGTCGTCCCACGGGATCATGTGGCCTGCGTTCGGCACTTTCACGACTTCGAGTTGCGGCATCAGATCGCGCATTTCTGCGATGTCTTCATCGCGGATCACGTCGCCGCGGCCGGCTGACATCAGCAGCGTGGGTTGCGTGACGTGCGGCATGTCGGCGTGGATGTCGTCCGTATGGAAGCCTTCGAAGCTCGCGCGGATCGCGCGTTCATCGCAGGTGTGCAGCCATTGCGCGCGCAGGCGCAGTTGCTCGTCGGTCCACGTCGGGCAGAACGCGCGCATGCCTTCTACGTCGATGCCTTTGCGTGCGAGCGCGATCGAATCGATGTACCACGCGAGTTGCGCGGGGTAGGCGCGACGGCCCGGGCCGGACACGGGCGGATCGATGAGCGCGAGTCGCGCGATGGACTTTGTTTGCCGTGCGGCGCGCAGGGCGATGCGTGCGCCCATCGAATGGCCGAGCACGTTGGCTTGCTTCAGGCCGATCGCTTCGATGAACGCGATGAGATCGGCGGTTTGCGCGTCGAGACTGTAATCGAGCGTCGATGAGGCTTCGGAGAGGCCGCGGCCGCGGACGTCAAGCACGTAGGTATCGAAGTGGCGGCCTAGCGTTTCCGCGACGAATCCCCAGGTGATGGCCGGGCTCGTGATGCCGGGGATTAGCACGATGGCATCGTGGGTTGCTTGCGGCCCGCCGTAGCGCAGATAGTGTTGGCGGATGCCGTTTGCGTTGATGTTTGCGCCGTAGAGTAGGGTCGATTTCATCGTGTGTCTTTCTCGTTTACTTCCGTTTTCGCCGGATCCCGTTTTCGGGTCGGTCTATTGGCACTGCCCCTGTGCGGGGCGGCACTCACTTTCTTTGCTGCTGCAAAGAAAGTAAGCAAAGAAAGCAGCTACTGACACGCCCGCGGTCACACGCAATTTGGGTAGTCCTCTCGTCCATCGTGGGCTGCCTAAAGAGTGCCCTCATAGGCCCAACCGGGCTTGGATCGCGCACGGTCTGCCACATCGCACCACACAACAAGCTGGTTCAGCACCAAATAGCTCCAGCCCGCTTCGCGGCCGACCGGTCAATCGGGTCCGCGCGTGCTTCTTTGCTGCCGTCTCCATCTCACTGCACTTGCCGCTCGTCGCTTTCCCTTGCAGACCCGGCGGCAGCGCGTAGCGCTGTGCCGAAGCTCTTTCGTGCTGAACCAGTGTCCTCAGCGTTTTCGGGCGGCGGACCGTGCGCGAGCCAAGCCCCGTTATTGTGATGAGGGCACTCTTTAGGCGAGTGCCGCCTGGGACGAGAGGACTACCCAAATTGCGTGTGACCGCGGGCCTGAAAAGCTGCTTTCTTTGCCTACTTTCTTTGCAGCAGCAAAGAAAGTAGGTGCCGCCCCGCACAGGGGCAACGCTAATAGACCGACGCGAAAACGGGATCCGGCGAAGAAAAAAAATCAAAAAGCCCCAGACAATAAAGCCCCGGCCCCGGGCACAACCCGCTTAAGCCCAAGCTGAGACAACATCGCAAAAGTAGTAGCGATTGCAGCAGTCACGACGGGCTTCCCGGTCAACGCCTCGACCATCGGCACAACGGACAAAGACGGCATCTGCACGCAAGCGGAGAGAACGACGACATCAGCGTCCTGATAGCGCATCGACTGCACGATAGCGGGCAGAAGAACCGGATCATGCCGCGCCACATCGAGATTGTCGGGAATCTCGAGCGCGCGATAGTCGATGACATCGAACCCTTCGCTTCGAATATAGTCGACCACAAGCTCAGTCAGCGCCTTCATATAAGGCGCCACCACGACGACGCGTCTCGCCTTCATCACCTTCAACGCATCGACCAAAGCACCAGCGCTCGTCACAACCGGCGCCTCGCCGCCATTCGCAGCCGTATGCCGAGTCAAACGCGCCTGCGATACGCGGTGATAACCGCGCCCCATCGCCATGATCGCGACGAGACACGCATAACCCAGCACATCGACGCGCGCATCGGAAAGCTCGACGGCGCAGCGGTCCGACTCCGCATCCATCGCGGCGAGCTCTTCCTTCACGACCTTCTTCATCCGCATGCGGCTCGAATGAAAGGTGAAACGCTCCGGTTCGATGGATTGACGCGCAGTCAGCATCGCCGGAATTTCGGTTTCCATCGTCGTATTCGAACTCGGGACGATCTGCCCGATGCGATAAACCTTTCCCGGCATCTCAAACCTCCGCTGAAACGTTGGACACAGCCGCGCGCGGCGCGAAATCCGTTGCGTTGTACGCATAGACCCAGTTGGCCTGAATGCCCGACGCCTGCGGATTCAGATACGACTTGAACTTGTAGATGAGATCGCGCTTTCTCTGCGCGAACGCGCTCGGCAAGTGATACGTGCGGCCCCGCTCGCGCGATTCGAGTTGCACGCGGCTCGTGCGCGGCAGACGCTCGGCCTCGTAGTCGCCCAATGCGTGCGCGATGTCCGTGCCATGCGCCGCGAGCGATTGCGCGAGCACGTAGCCATCTTCGATTGCCATCGCCGCGCCTTGCGAGAGAAACGGCAACATCGGATGCGCGGCGTCGCCGAGCAATGTGACGTTGCCACGCGACCAAGTCCGCATCGGATCGCGATCGAACAAGCCCCATTTGAAGACCGATTCCGCGCGCTCGAAAAGACGCTGCAAATTCGGATGCCAGCCTTCGAACGCGTCGAGCAATTCCTCACGGCTCGACTTCGCGTTCCACGATTCCTCGACCCAGCTCTGCGTCTCCGCGACCGCGACGATGTTCACCGCCGCGCCGCCACGCACGTAATACGTGACGACATGCGCGTGCGGCCCGAGCCAGAACGACGAATCCGGACTCACAAATTCGGGCGTCTCATCGAAGGGCACGACGGCGCGGAAGCACATGTTGCCCGTGAAGCGCGGCGCTTCGTCGCCGAAGAGCTTCGAGCGCACGATGGAACGCACGCCGTCGGCGCCGACGATCACGTCCGCTTCGAATTCGCTCCCATCGTCGAAGACGGCGACGGCGGCGTCCCTCTCCTGCCGAATGTCGATGCAACTCGTCGACAGACGCGCGGCATCGGCGGGCACGAGCGTCGTCAGCAGGCGATGCAGGTCCGCGCGATGCACGTGATAGAACGGCGCGCCATACAGCTTCGGGCATTCCGAAGCGAGCGGAATGCGGAAGTTCTCGCGCGCGGTCTCCCAGTTGCGCCCGACAATCGCTTGCGGCACGAACGCGACATCGCGCAGCGCATCGCCGATGCCGAGCGCCTGCAGCACCTTCACCGCATTGGGCGTCATCTGGATGCCCGCGCCGACATCGCCGAAAACGCCCGCGCGCTCGAAAAGCCGCACCTCGATGCCGTGCCGCGCGAGCGCGCCGGTCAATGCGACCCCGCCGATTCCGCCGCCGACAACGCCGACGCGAAGTGTTCTGCTCATGATCTCGTCCTTCCGAAGATTGAGTCGTATGGATTGATGTCGATATTATATGGCCGTATAAATAAATGCAACGGCAATGACGATGCTCGTGACGGCGTGATAGGCTGCGCCCATTTCGCGGCGACCGTCCGCATACGACAAGGAAGAGTCAGGCTTTGATCAAGGCGATTTTGTGGGACATGGACGGCACGCTCGCGGAAAGCGAGTCGCTGCATCTGAAGACGTTGATCGCTGCGCTCGCGCGGCACGGCGTGGAGGCGGGCGAGGAGATGCATCCGCTCGTCTTCGGCAAGACGGGGCGCGAGGTGCATGCGCTGTGTCGTGAGCGCTTCGGCTTGACGGTCGACTTCGCGGATTGGTCGATGTTTCGCGCGCGGACGTATCTGGAGAATGCACCCGCGCTCGTGCCGCGTCCCGGCGCGCTGGAGGTGTATCGCGCCGCGAAGGCCGCGGGCATCACGCAGGCGATCGTGTCGAATGCATCGCGCATGCTGCTCGAAGCGAATCTGCGTGCGCTCGGTATCGAAGAGCCTTCGCTCGTGAGCATCAGCGTCAACGATGTTCGCAACGGCAAGCCGAGTCCCGAGCCGTACGAGCGCGCGGCGTGGCTCTTGCGGCTCACGCCCGAGGAAGTGATCGCAGTCGAGGACAGTCCGACCGGCGCGCGTGCCGCCATCGCGGCGCATATGCGCGTTCTGGCATGGCCTTCCGACGATGAAGGCGCCGCGCTTTTCCCTAGGGAAGCGCAGGTCGTGCGCTCGCCGCGCGAGTTGGCAGAGGCGCTGGGTCTCGATCCCGCGGCGCTTTGACGGCTTGCGTCAGTTGCGCGCAGCGAGATCGTTGAGCACGATCTTGTGGATGTTCGAGGCGTGCACCCATTCTCGCGCCTGACGCTCGACCAGATCCGTGAACGCGGGCGGTCCACTGCAGTAGATTTGCGTGCAAGCGCGCGTCGGACTCATGGTGAAGGCGCTTTCCTGTGCGAAGAGATCATCGGTCAGGTCCAGATGATGGTAGATCTTGCCGTGCTCGCGCAGTGCGTCGAATTCATCGACGAACATCGCGTGGTCGGCCGCTCGCGCGAAGTGGTGCACTTCGAACTGCCTGCCCGCCGACGCGAGCCGCTTCGCGATTCCGACGATCGACGCGGCGCCGGATTCACCGCAATAAAGAATGGATCGCACGCGCTCTTTGAGCACGTCGCGTTCGATGACCGGAATCAGGTTGTCGCGCATATCTTCTCCAATAGGACCGGCATCCTCCGCGAACGGAAGATGAGGCAGTGTATGGATCGAATGGGATGGCCAAACCCGGCGGTGATCGTCGGGGCAGGCTCGCAGTCAGAGTAGGGTGGACCGCAGCCGCCGACAAGCCGCCATGACGGAATACCAGTCATACGGCCGCGCCGATAAGGAAACCGCCTGTTTTAAGGGCTCAAAACGCAACGAGCGACCACTGTGGGTCGCTCGTTGATCGTTGGGTCAGTTAAACGGGGTGACTTGCCCCGCGCAATTACATCGGGTGGGTCGCAACGAAGTTCTTGTACGACCAGTAAGCGGGCTTCGTCGTCTGACCGTCGGACTTCATCAGCCCGAAGTTGCCTTCGTTGTCGTCATAGAGCTCGAACGCCTGGATCGACTGGATGTTGTACTTCGATGCGACGCTCTGGTACTGCGCCATCATCATGCTGCCGACCATGTAGTTCGCGATCTGCTGATCCGTGCCGTAGTTCGGACGCACGCCGAATTCGCTGAGCCACACCGGCTTGCCGAACGAATGGAGAACGCCGAGCATGTCGTAGCAACCCGTGCCGCCGCATGCGCGCGTCATGTTGCCCTGATCCGAATACCAGTGCCATGCGGTGATGTCCCAGCTAACCGTCGGGTGGCCGCGGGTGCCGTCCGGCTGCGAGCCGTCCATCAGCATTTGGAAGAACGCGTAGTGCAGCCACGTTCCGTTGACGACAATCTTCGCCGTGCTGTCCTTCGACTTCACGCCGGCGATGAGACCGCGGATCACGCCGCGCGCGACGACGTAGGGCTGATTCTTGTAATGCGTCCAGCTCGTGCCGTCGACGTTGCCGTTCAGCGCCGTCGCTTCGAGTTCGTTGCCGACTTCGTAGTACTTGTACTTGTACGTGCTCGCGACTTGCGCGCCGAGCGTGTAGGCCGCGTTGTACGCATCCTGTTCGTTGCTGAAGCCGGTGCCGAGCAGGATCACGGGATACACGGTCACGCCGCTCGCCGCCATCGTCTGCGCCATCTTCGCGATGACCTTCGCCGACGCCAGGTTGTATACGTCGTTACGATAGATCGTCGCGCCGATGTCCTTCAGTTGCGCGAGCTGCGTCGCCACGGGCGTCGAGTCGTACGCGCCGCCGTTCGTGTTGCGGCCGTTCGCGCCGTAGAAGATCGACGTGCTCGTCGCCGCTTTCGCCGTCGATTCCGGAGCGGCGGCGCTCTTGGCAGTCGCGTCGTCGAACGCGGTTTCACCGCCGCCGCCGCACGCGGCGAGCAGCACGCTCGTAAGCGCTGCCGTGGCGATCGCTGCGGCCTTGCGAGCCGAGAAAACGTTGAAGTTACGAAGCGAGGTCGGGTTAAGGTTCGTCATTGTGTTTTAGTGGTACTAATGTACTTGCGTAAGGCTCGTAAAACCCAGAATGCTGCCCGGACCTCTTCAGTGATTCACGATGCCACTCGGAAACGTGGCGATCGTCTGATCCGTTTGTCGTCGAAATGACACTCGTTAGTCATCCAAACTACATGCTCAGGACAGACTGTTTGCTCGACGCCGAAGTTAGGCGCTAAAGGACAGACTGAACGGCACGGATTCACTGCTGGGTCCATTGCGCGATGCAGCAGGCGCTCTGGATGGCTGAGTCGAGCAAACGATTGCGTTCGCTCTCGTGGGCCTTACGAAATGACAAACCTGCTCAGTTCGAAGGCATCGTCGTCGGATAGGTAACGTTTGCGCGTTTGCAGTCAAACTTGCCGAATCGTTTCGGAGTTCTTCCGCTACCTCGGCAACCGTTGCCGAAACCTGATCAACGGCTGCAAGGTTATCGTCTTATGAGATGAATGTAAACGTCTGTCACAGTAAAAAAATCTGCTGCGGCGTTGCGGTGGCAGAAAAACTTACTTCTTCGGAATCGAGTTTGGAGTCAGTAAATTCTCCCGACGGCTCTGACGGCCTTTGTTATCAGGCGGTACAGACTTCCCGGCGCTCTCCTTCGATGTTGCATCGCGGAAGCGTCGGACCGATATTCGAGTGCTGCGTCGATGGGTGCCTGGTCGAATTCCGATAGATGGCACTCGACGGCGGGAAGAATGACCGTTTCTGCAGTGCGCCTGTGATTCGCGCAAAACTCGACGGATTCGTCCATGATCGTGCGCAGGCCGAAGAGCGCGGGTTCGACCTTCAGCTCGAACCGCGTGAGCGCATACTTGAGATCGGTATCGCAGCGCGTTCTGTTGTATCGTTCATCAAGCTCCCGATGATGGGTTCGCATCGCGAGCAGCGGTGCGAGAGGGCGGTTCCGTTTCTTCATCGCGCGCATTCTGACCGTTGACCTGTATCAAGCTCGACGCACGCGCCGGCCGGACGACGACCCGACGCCGCAGGCACCATAACGCTTATCCATAACGCCACTGTCTTTTCAGAGGGAGATGAACGTGCGAGCTGCCGACATCATGACGACATCGATCGTTTCCGCCAGTCCCGATATGTCCGTGCGCCAGGCCGCGGGCACGATGGTATTCGCCGGCATCAGCGGCATGCCTGTGATCGACGAGGAGGGCAAACTGCTCGGCATCGTCACCGAGGGCGACCTGATGCATCGCGCGGAGATCGGGACCGGCGTCAAGCAGCGTGCGTGGTGGCTCGAACTCGTTGCATCCACGCGCGAACTGGCGAGCCAGTATGTCAAGGAGCACGCGCGCAAGGTCAGCGACGTGATGACCACCGACGTCGCGACCGTGAGCGAAACATGCCCCGTCGCCGACATCGCCGAGCTGCTCGAACGCAAGCGCATCAAGCGCGTGCCGGTGCTGCGCGACGGCAAGGTGGTCGGTGTCGTGAGCCGCGCCAATCTGATTCGCGCGCTCGTCACAATGGCGCCCGAGTTGCCCGTCGATGCCGATATCACCGATCACTCGATCCGCGAGGCGGTCATCGCGGCGATGTCGGGCCATCCGTGGGCGCTCGCTCGCGAGAACGTCATCGTCGAAAACGGGACCGTGCATCTGTGGATGACGGTCACGAACGACGACGAAGCGAAGGCCGTTCGCGTCGCGGCCGAAAACGCGCCGGGCGTGAAGGAAGTCGTCACGCACGTCGGCCCGCCGAGGGTGTAGCAGCGTCTCTTCAGATGAAGCTGGCGCCGCCGTTCACCGGAATCGTCTGTCCGGTGATGAACGCGTTGCCGATTAGCGTCATCACGACGTCCGCGACTTCGTCCGCTTCTCCGAGCCGCCCGACGGGCAGCCGCTCCGCAACGTTCGACGCCTTGAGCGGTTCGGCCATTTCGGTGTCGATCGGTCCGGGCGCGACGGCGTTGACGGTGATCCCATCGCGCGCGAGCCGTGCGGCGTAACCGCGCGTCAGACCTTCGAGGCCCGCCTTCGATGCGTTGTAGTGAACGCCCACCAGACCCGGCCCGCGCGCCGCCGCCGACGACAGATTGACGATGCGTCCCCAGCGCCGCGCGCGCATGCCGTGGAGCACGGCTTGCGTGCAGAGAAACGCCGACTTCAGATTGACGGCGAGCGTGCGGTCGAACTCGGCTTCCGTGAGATCGTCGATATCGATCATCGTCGCTGTGCCCGCGTTGTTCACCAAGATGTCGATGTGGCCGAGGCGTTGAACGATGTCGTCGATCATCGCGGTGACGTCGTTGCCTGTCGACACGTCGGCGCGTACCGCGATCGCGCGATTGCCGCCGCGCTCGATTTCCGCGACCACGCCGGTGGCCTCGTTTTCGCGCTGCCGATAGTTCACCGCTACCGATGCACCGGATGCGCCGAGAGCGAGCGAAATCGCGCGACCGATGCCGCGTGAGCCGCCCGTCACGAGCGCGACGCGGCCGTTCAGATCGAGAGTGTGAGAGGGCATGGCGCGATCCTTCATCGTGGGTGAGAAGGGCCCAGTTTGCGCGCGTCGTGATGATTTCGCTGATCGCGATGCGATCGATGATCGGGTATCGCGGATACGCGCGAGGCGCTTACGGCAAGTAAAGGAAAAAACCGATGCCGGGTTAAGAGCATCGGTTCTTCCTTGCGCCATGCTGCCAGGTTACCGGCCGCCGTGGCCTCCGCCGCCACCGTGACCGCCACCGCCGCCGTGACCGCCGCCGTTGCCGCCGCCGCCGTTGCCGCCACTGCCGTTGCCGCCACCACCGTGACCGCCGCCGCCGTTGCCGCCACCGCCGTGACCGCCGCCGCCGTTGCCGCCACCGCCGTTGCCGCCACCGCCGTTGCCG
>NZ_JFHD01000069.1 GCF_000698575.1 Caballeronia zhejiangensis | reverse complement strand
CCGCTTCCACTCCGTGATCTGATTCGGATGCACATCGAACTGCTGCGCGAGTTCGGCCAGCGTGCGCTCGCCCTTGACTGCAGCCAGCGCCACTTTCGCTTTGAACGCCGCTGAGTGCGTGCGTCGGGTTCTCTTCGTCATATCCTCGGTTCCTTTGCCTGCATTATCGCCGGCTCAGGCCTCGGCTGGTCCACTTATCCCGCTGTCCGAATTCCCGCAGCCACCTCTGATTGAACAACAACATGGAATTCACGGCTTCCAACTTTTAACATCCGTGACATTGCGAACCCCTGTAGTGGATAACGATCGTATCACGTGAGCAGCCATCAAATGGTCTACGATGCCGCTCTCTTGCACGATTTTCTCCTCGCTGTAAGGACGGTTGATAAGTCAAAAGCGAACCTTTGCATTGACGCCCTCCAATGTCTAGCGATCAATGAACGAGCGTAGCTTATCTGCGCGACTAGGATGCATCAGTTTGCGGATAGCCTGGCTCTCGATCTGACGAACGCGTTCCCGCGACACGCCCAGATGCGAGCTTACTTCGCCAAGTGTGAATTCGGTGGGCACATTGATGCCGAAGCGCATGCGAAGCACTCTTGCCTCGCGTGGCAAAAGCGTGTTCAACGCATCGTCGATGGCGACACGCATTCCGGTCCGCACGACGACCTCAAGAGGCGATTCCACGTCCGCATCCTCAATCAGGTCCCCGAGCGTTGCGTCAGCGTCATCATTCGCCGGCGTTTGAAGCGAGATCGGATGCATCGCAATCTTCTGAATGCCCCGGATTTGAGCCTCTGGTAATTCCATACGTTCGGCCAAAGCTGCGGGCAGCGCGGGCTTGCCAGTGTGCTGCCGAAGTTCATTCGAAATCCGGTTGAGCTTGTTGATAATCTCCACCATATGCACAGGTATGCGGACGGTGCGCGCCTGGTCCGCGACCGCGCGCGTGACCGCCTGGCGAACCCACCAACTTGCATAAGTCGAGAATTTCCAGCCGCGCTTGTATTCGAACTTGTCGACGGCCTTCATCAGGCCGATGTTGCCTTCCTGAATCAAGTCCAAAAAATGTGCGCCGCGATTCACATATTTCTTGGCGATCGAGATCACGAGGCGCAGATTGGCCTCGATCATCTCGTCTTTTGCGCGCCGCAAGCGTGATTCAGCAGCGAGCAGATGCCGACTGGTTTGCTTTAACCGCTGAATCGGCATTGCCGCATGCCGTTCGATATCCATCAATTGGTACTGCTCGGCCCGAACAGCGGCCACGCTGCGTTCCAGCGATGCGCCATAATCGAGCGATTTCGCAGCGGTTTTGGTCGTCCAGTCGAGGTCGGTTTCGTGGCCGGGGAACAATGCAATAAACTGCTCACGCGGCATGCTACACCGGTCGATCGCAATGCTGGATATTCGCTGCTCGATTTGACGCACGCGCGCCAGACGCTGCTGCATGTCGTCACAAGCCTGGCCCACTATGCGAGCTGTGAAGCGCACGCGCCCCAGTTCCTTTCGAATGGTCTCTTGAGCATTCGGGGCATGGGTCTCTCCCGCTTCGCGCAACTGATCGACGCACTCGCGTACCCGCCCAAAGAGCGCAAGTCCGTCGGTCATTAGTCGCGTCAACCGCAACTGGTCCGCATTGTCCTCGGCTTCAGAGTCGCTTTGGCCATTGTGGGGCGCAGATTCGTCGATCTCCGCCGCTGCTGGCATGCTCTCGTCATCGATACCGTCGATCATTTCGTCGATGCCAAGCTTGCCCTCCGCAACTAGTTGAGCGCTTGCGAGGATCATCGAGATAGTGGGGGGACAGGACGCGATCGCCTGAATCATCTCATTCAGACTATCTTCGATACGCCGGGCAATCTCAACCTCGGCCTTACGCGTCAGCAACTGCTTTGCGCCCATCTCGCGCATGTACATGCGCACTGGATCGGTGGTCCGGCCGAATTCGCTATCCACAGCGGAAAGCGCAAATTCATCGTCTTCGCCCGACTGATCGTCAAGGGTATCGTTCGAAACCGCGTCGTCGAGCAGCAGCGTTTCGGTGCTGGGCGCGTGCTCGTAGACGGCGAGACCCATTTCATGGAAGGCGCGTGAAATATCTTCGACCATGGTCATTTGCGCAAGGTCGCCGGCCAAATGATCATTGATCTGGGCATGTGTGACAAAGCCTTGATCCTTGCCGATACGGATCAAGGCGCGTATCGCCCATTCGTGTTCGTCTGTGCCTTGCTGCCGATCCGACTTCACGGGGTCTGCAGAAATAGGCGTTTCGACCAGCGGCCAACCTGCCCTTTTTAATCGTCGCGATGCTGACATTTTGCGCGTAGCTTGCGGATCTTTCGCTGCTTCCTTTCGATGCGAACTGGACATTCTCTTCTCACGACGAGCGTCTTTGCTAATGTGAGAACGTCAACCAGAGGCGTGATGGCCTTCGCAGACGAGATCACGGCGTTTCAATCCACGGACGCCAACTCAACCGAAACGAACTTGAAGCCATTCCTGCGCCCAGTTCTTGGCAAAGGCAACGGCTTCATCACGCAGGTCGAAGCCGGCGAGGTCGCCGCTCACAAAAAGCTCCGTTTCACCTCCGTCCTCATTGTTGGTGCTAATGCGCGCATGCGCCATATACTCCCCATCGGCTCGGCGTGGTGTCGGATCGATGCGAAAGTTGCAGGTGTTGGGTTGCATATCGTTTCCTCCCTGATCGCCGCGAGAAGCTCCGAATCGCGGCTATTACTGGTTACGACACGAGGCTTTCCAGCAGGTCTCGATTGAAGCGACTCACGTCGTGCTGGCCATTCCGTGTAGTACTTGACGCCGCGAAGGGTACTCGCAGTTCGAGTCAAGGAACGTCCTTTCCTGCGGACATGAATCGATCATCTGCTCGGCGTATTCAATCGATGCGCGCCGCGCGTCGCCGGCGCTCTGGAACGGCTCGTCAGGACTTATCTTGAAAACACGACCGCGCGATGTGCCGGGCTTCGCCGAGGGTTCCTGAATGCGCACGGCAGCATCAAATTCGTCGTCGTAGTGGTGTGCCTGTCTGGCGGCGGTGGGCCGATGCGAAAAGACGAGCGGATAAATTTCCAAGCCGCGATAAAGACGGACTTCGGGTGTCATTGAATGATCTCGCGCCGCACTCATGCGGCAAATAGGTAAAGGTGAGCAGAGCAGTGTCGGCAATGCTGGCAAAACTGACCGCGTTGCACGGTCTCCGATCTGAGGCCGATCCCGTTCAGGGCCGGCGGTTGAGCGCTGACGAATGCTGCGAAAAGGCGCTCGGCTCTCTGGATTCACCCATCCTACGCCGTTCGAAGATTTTGTATAGCGAAATTTCTCTCTGAATCCTCGTCATCGTCGACAACGTGGGCGCCCGTGGGCCTGCGCGCTGTTCTGTAGCTCAGAATCATCTGACTCGGCTCTCTAAACGCGAGAGAGTCGGCACGCCGGTCCTAATCGGGAATCTCGACCTGTTAGACTGACAAGCGTCGATACTTCTGACAATGTACAAATGGAACAATGCCCCAGGCGGATACAATGAAAACCCAGGCGACTTTTGTTCACGATCGCGGACTTAGAGGCTTCTCGCACTTGCTCGAGGAAATGCGTCTGCATTCGTCGGCAAGGACTGTTCGACCGGCGCGCCCTTCGGATTTGGCAGCGAGCCAGAATCTGGTCGCCGAAAGAATTCCAAGAAAGGGCTCGGTATTCCGGTTATGACGCCGTCCGTAACACGCTCGCCCCAGGACACTTTAGCTCAACGAAATAAATACTCTTTCGAGTCCGTTTGACTCAGCGCCGCTGATGTGCAATTCGCGTGTTGGAGCCGAATCTGAAATATCCGCCCTGAGCGCCGACAGCGAATCGCAACGCGCCGCCATCTTGAGGCCAGGCGATCGTGTAAGTCGACAATGTGAACGAAACAGGGTCCTTGACGCACCAACGCCGAGGTGATATTGTGGGTCGCGAAAATTCAAGAATTCGATTGCTGTTCATCAATAGTTCCGTTCCCCTCCGCGGTATTCGTTGCCCTCTCCTTCCTTGATGCTTCCGCTGCTCCTCGTGGAGCAATATCTCTATTTTTTCAAGGACGATCATGGACACCGGCATCGTAAAGTGGTTCAACGACAGCAAGGGCTTCGGCTTCATCACCCCGGATAGTGGCAGCGACGATCTTTTCGCACACTTCTCCGAAATTAGCGGCGAAGGTTTCAAGACGCTCGCCGAGAACCAGAAAGTGAGCTACGAAACAAAGCGCGGCCCCAAAGGTCTGCAGGCAGCGAATATCAAGCCGCTTTAACGCAATGTTTCGCCCGGCGTCGCGACGTGGACGCTCGGGCTCATCGCCCGCCGCCGAGCGAAACCCCTCCTCTCCCGCCGTCAGCGTCTCTTCCTACCCTGGTAGGACGCGCTCTACAGACGCCCTCGCTTATCACGACGCGTGTCGCCCGATGCAGATCCATGCGCCCATCATGGGGCGCGGCGCGCGTAATCCTCCATATATAGAACTACAAAATGCAAACCCAAAAATCCCATCATCACTATCGCGGCTACGCCGTTCATCCATCTGCGCATCGCCTGCCAGACGGTTCGTTTTCGTCGAACCTCCTGTTGTCAAGCCTGCGGTCGGGCGCTGCCGATGCGCAGTACCGTTTTTTTTCGCTCGACTATTTCGCCAGCGAACATGAGGCAATCCGACACTCCTCTGATTGGGCCCAAAACTGGGTTGACAACTGCGGGTAGTCGTAACGCTGACTCCGCCGAGGCGGACCGCCACCCGCGCGAAATTTAATCCGGGCACGCATTTGCGCGTATAGTGGGAACGCCCTTGGAGAAAGATCATGTCAACCTTGCCGCCTCGCATTTACAAGGGCTTCGAGCTGCACCCCCTTGTCTTCGCACGCAAATTCGATCGGTTTGACCGGCATTCCCGCTATGACGAAGGCTTTGAGGTCGCGGTACGCGTGTCCCGTCAAGAGGCCGCTGGCGCGGCCGGCCCTAGCCGTGTATTCCGGTTGAAGCTGGCGGCGGCAATCTCAGATTTCGGCGCTGCACGACGTGCCGCATGGCAGCAAGGAGAAGACATCATCGATGGAAAGATTGATGGCGCGGACGTCAGCGATCTGTAACCTCAGGTTTTCTATACGTCCAAACTACATGAACACCTTATCACCGCCATTTGATCGAGCGAGACGCTTGCCCTTGGCCGCCGGGCTGAAAAGCGAGAGCGCTACGTATTTGAGAGTTTGGATAACGAAATGTCTTGCGAAAGCCGATGCGCTTCGCGCGATTCGGTCCGGCCATAGCGCCTGTGCATGCGCATGCACAACTGGCGATAATCAAAACCGCTACCGCACAACCCCACAAAGAGGCGCGTGATTTACTTCAAGGAGCGTCTCATGTATCGCATCATTCCCTATCGTGGCTTCGAGATTCACGTCGCGTTAGCAGTATCCGCCGAAGACTTGTATGACGTGACTTTCCAAATTAAGGGCGGTGGCAATCTCGGCGTACTCGGAGCGCGCGGCCACGGCATCAAAATTCATAACGGCCCGTTCACACGGAGATGGTCTTATCTCATTGCGGAAAGCGCCGGGCAAGCTGCGATCGACGCACTGCTTGGCCCCTCGAGCGCGGACTAACCGCAGGTTCCAATTCAGGGCCATGTGCGCATCCGACCGCTATTGAATATGCCACATCCGCAATCTAAATGAACGACCGAAAACGAATCAGCATAGCCGAGAGCAACGAACCCGAGATCCCCAAGCTCAGCGAAGACCAATCTGCCGAGGACGCCTTGCTTCGCGGCGACCGCGATGCTGCCCTTGGCGGTCGCCCGTACGATAAGACCGTCGCAAACCTGCCCGATAGATCGACGGCCGCCACACAGCAGACGGCGCCGGGTCTCGCCTGCTCTTGCGTCAAGGCTTCTTCGCCTCGGACCGGGCAGCAATAGGTACGGTCCAACTCGCCGCTATCGGTGTCACTCGCATCTTCGCTCAGATCATCCATCTGCTTTCTGGCCTGGTCGCCGACCCGTTGAGCGTGACGCTTGGCGTCCAGAACGGGATCGTCCGTTGCTTTGCCAACACCCTCATTGACTGTGCCGTTCTTGCTGTTCACCTTTTCCCCGAAAGCCGTCACTCCCTCTTCATTCGCCGTCGTCTTCCGTGGATATTCCCACGCAAGGCGGGCTACTTTAAACATGCGCGCACCGATGATGCCGGTGGTAGTAAAAACTGACGTCCCGTCGAATGCTTACCGGAGACAAGCACTCGATTACGCTTTGAAGCGCACCGGGTTTTCCGGAGACCTCAACTCCTGAGAGAATGAGGAAATGGAAAACATCGACAAAGCAAAACGGAAGACAGCGCCGAAGTATTCGGCCGAGGTGCGCGAGCGAGCGGTTCGTATGGTGTTCGAGCACCGTTCGGAATACGCCACGCAGTGGGAAGCGATTCAGTCGATCGCCGGGAAGATGGGCTGTTCGCGCGAGACCCTAAGAAATTGGGTCCGTCAAGCTGAGAGCGATCGTGGTGAGCGAGCAGGCCCTGCGAGGCAAGAGGAAGATCGGATCCGCGAGCTTGAACGAGAGGTCCGGGAACTGCGCCAGGCGAACGAGATCCTGCGTAAGGCCTCGGCCTATTTCGCACAGGCGGAGCTCGACCGCCGACCGAAGTGATGATCGCATTCATCGACGATCACCGGTCGGCTTACGGGGTCGAGCCGATCTGCAGAGTATTGCCGATCGCCCCGTCGACTTACTACCTGTATGCGTCGCGGCGCGCTGATCCACGTAGGCTGCCAGCGCGGCAACGGCGTGATGTATTGTTGTGCCAGCACATCCGCCGCGTTTGGGAAGAGAACTTTCGCGTGTACGGTGCGCGCAAGATCTGGCGACAGTTGCTGCGCGAAGGATTCAGAATTGCGCGTTGCACCGTTGAACGGTTGATGAGGCGACTGGACCTGCAGGGTGTACGGCGGGGTAAGTCGATACGAACCACCGTGCGCGATGAAAGCGCGCCTTGCCCGCTTGATCATGTGCAGCGTCAGGTCAAGGCGTCAAAGCCCGACGCACTGTGGGTTTCCGACTTCACCTTAGTCGCGACTTGGCAAGGACTCGCGTATGTTGCCTTCATCGTTGACGTGTTTGCGCGACGCATCGTCGGATGGAGGTTGTCGAGTTCAGCGCGTACCGATTTCGTATTGGATGCGCTGGAGCAAGCACTACACGAGCCCCGACCAGCAGAAGGTAACCGTTTGGTACATCATTCGGATCGCGGGTCGCAATATGTTTCCATTCGATACACGGACCGGCTAGCTGAAGCAGGGATTGAACCGTCAGTCGGCAGCGTAGGCGATTCATACGATAACGCGCTCGCTGAAACGATCAACGGCCTATACAAGGCAGAAGTTATTCATCGCCGTGGCCCGTGGCGTAATGTGCAGGCGGTCGAACTGGCGACGCTTGAATGGGTGAACTGATTCAATCACCGACGTCTGCTTGAACCTATCGCCAACATCCCACCGGCCGAAGCGGAAGCCCGTTACTATGAGCAACTCGCTGGAGTGCCGATGGCTGCGTAACTCCAGCAAAACGGTCTCCGAGATTCCCGGTGCGCTTCACCCCGCAACCGAGTCGTTCGGGCTCACAAGGGTGCGCAGTGGACGTCGAACTTGATCAGCTTGGTCGGGCCGACCGTATTGCTGATGGCGACATCGGCGGCATCGCGACCTCGCGCCATCAGCACGCGGCCAATACGCGGCACGTTGTTGCGCGGGTCGAAGGTCTGCCATGAACCGCCCACATAGGCTTCGAACCAGGCCGCGAAATCCATCGCGCTATACGGTGGCGGCACGCCGACATCGCTGATGTAGCCGGTGCAGTAGCGCGCCGGAATATTCATCGCGCGGCACAGCGCCACGGCCAGATGAGCGAAGTCGCGACAAACACCCTCGCCTTCCTCAAACGCCTCGAACGCGGTCTTGGTCGGTCGTGCGAACCCGTATCCGAACTTGATGTGGCGATGCACGTAGTCGCAGATCGCCTGCACCCGATCACGCCCTGGAGCAGTCGCGGCGAACAGTTTCCACGCCATGGCGGACAACAGGTCGGTTTCGCAATATCGGCTGCCGAGCAGAAACACCAGGCATTCATCCGGCAGCGTCTCGACAGGATGCTGATGCCCGAGCGGCTCGCGCGTCTCGGGTCGATCGGAGATTTCAAGCAATGCGCTGGTGGACAGTGAGATCAGCCCCGACGGCGCGACGATTCGGCTGCACAGATTACCGAAGCTGTCGCGATACTGCGTGATCGGCACGGGTGGCTCGACCACCAGCAGATCACCTGACAGCACGTCCTGCGCGCGGGAGAAGTGCGTGTTCAACATCAGCATCATCGGGGTCGGCTGCGCACACTCGTAGATCAGTTCATAGCCCACGCGGAGTTTCATCGAATCATCCTTGCATTGAGAAGTCATGGGGCGCGGAGGCGCAAAGATGTTTCCATCAATTGTCTTCAGTTACGCTCACGTCTACGTCGAGACTCCGGAACGAATGCATCGCGCCGTGCCATGTTCCCCACAGCGGCAGCGCCTGATCCGAATTCCATGCTACGGCCACACAAATCAGATGCCGGTTTCCGACGATGCTGTTGGTCGGATCGAAATCGACCCAGCCGGCACCGGGAAGATAAATCTGCAACCATGCGTGCGTCGCACCGCCGCCCAGGGTCGTGTCGTGGTTCGGCAACGAAGATATAGCCGCTGACAAATCGTGCCGCCAGGCCCAGCGAGCGGACCGCATCCATCATGAGCACCGCGAAATTCCTGCAACTACCGCTGCCCAGCCGTAACGTCTCGGCGGGTTGGTTGACGCCCTTCTCGACTCGCCGCACGTACGTGAAGCTGTTCTTGATCTCGAGCGTCATGCTGCGCAGCAAGGTCATCGTTTCGGTCGACCCGCTCGGTCCGATGAAACGTCGCGCCCATGCGTCCACATCGTCGGTGAGGATCGGCCGGCTTCGCGCGTTCACGAGATTCGACGCTTCCTCGCTGGTGTACGCGAAGGGCCACTTCGACGCATACCCCTTCCAGCAAATAATCGGGCAGTGGCGCTTCGTAGTGTTCGAGTGTCACCTCGCTTCTGAAGACTAATTCGGACGCCTCACCCGAGAACGACGTTGGGGGCTGCTCATTGCGTCACGCCATGACGAGACTTGGCCACCATTTCGCTCCCAAGGGTTCAATCCACGGAAATGCGCGAATGAATCAACCGAGACTCGGAAGCGCGTCAAATACCCGGAACATCGAATGAAAAATGGAGCATGAGGCAGCTTCTACCGGACGGCACGATAAGACCTTCGGAAGCGCCGACATGAGGTAAGACTGACCCACGCATGAGACCATGCAATGCGCGGCGGCACTTCGGCTATTTCTTCTTCGTAGCGCTCGTCGAACCCGAAGTCTTGGGAACCGGGATTTTGAACGGATCGGCCACCGGAGATGACAGTTTTTTTGTTTGTTTGGGCTTTTTTGCTTCGCGATTACTTCGCATTTGACCTTTTGCCATTTTTGCGCCCCTGTCTTTCGGCCACGGAACGGACCGCCATTTGGTCCATTCTGAGCGTATTTTTAATCGCTGTCGCGATTTATTTAATTGGCTCGACGACAGGCCCCGAGAGCCGTGTCCGCAAATTTTCTCGATGTATCGCCCGTCGAAGTCTGACGATTGTTCTTGCTTTGTTCCGCCATGCGGCGCACGCTCGCCTGGCTGACTGCACACGCTGCGGCCTTCACCAACCTTCCCTTTTATTTTCGAACATCAACATGCAAAAACGAATCCCGACCGACCCCGCCGCGCCGTTCAGAAGGCAAGACCTCACGGCAACTCAAAAGGCTCGCGCAGAAGCCTTGCGGCAGGCAGAGTCCGACCGTGCCGAAAAGCGACTTGAGAACGATGCGCGCATCGACGTCAATGCCGCGAAGTGGCGTTTTCTCTCATCGACGGACTAGATCGCTTCAAAGCTTCCCTCAGACGATGTATCGCCGCGACGTACTTGTTCTGCCATTCCGGCTATTTTGGCGAGATGCGTCGAGCATTTTAAGAGCAGCACGGCCTGGAAGCGCTTGTTCGGGATCGTTTGCCGGACGATAAGGTCGCCGTCCTACCGAAGGAGAGGACGGTTACAGACAGATCGCATGATGGAAATGCCAACGTGAGCCGCTAGATCAACTCCATTGGGGACCGCTAACGGTATCCCCTCACCGCCTGCCGTCGTGCGTGAGCCGCGCCGCCTTCATAGGCCTCGTCCTCAGTCTCAAAGCGAAGATGACTGTCGTAGCGGATCTCGCTGACAGTTGAACCACTCAAATCTACATCGACACATGCGTAGGTGAAGCCACCGTCAGCAAGCGGCTGAACCACAATATGGAATTCATGGTTTCCAACTTTCAACATGCGTGACATCGAGAACTCCAGTAGTGGTGAGCCATCGTACCCCGCGATGAAGAATCAACCCGCACTCTGGTCGCCGCGGCTTCGCACGGTTATCAAAGGCCTATGCCGATCCCGAGGTAACCCATCGGGGGTCTTAGCTTTTACGATATCCAAGTCCTCAGGAGTACTATTCAAGGCCCGACGGCAATACCCGGTCGAGCAGGTGGACGAAGTCTGATTACCCCAGCACGAAACTGCCGGCTCCCCCACGCGGAGTCGGCAGGAAAGCTACTTAGATCGGCGTGATGTTCGCGGCTTGCAGACCCTTAGGGCCGCTCTTCGTCTCATAGCTGACCTTTTGATTTTCTGCGAGCGTCTTGAAGCCTTCGGCGCGAATCTCCGAGAAATGCGCGAACAGGTCATCGCCACCCTTGTCGGGTGTGATAAACCCGAAACCCTTACTGTCGTTGAACCACTTGACGGTGCCGGTATCCATGAAACTCTCCTGAAGATGGACGAACAAACGGGACCGCGAGACAGGTCCCGGAATAAAGGATCAAGGAGGGAGAGGACAACGAACACCGCAGGCTGCGGTCAATGATGAGCAGCAATCGCGCTTCTTGAAGACTTCCCAAGGAAAATTACGCCTCGCCTCGACAACCGTCAAGGTCTTTCGGGTGCCCGGACGAACCGGCTGGGCACGGAGGCGATTCGTCTAACTGCACGTTCCTTTCCCCCCGATGAGTCCGCGGGTCCGGGACAGCACAACCCGTTCACCGCGCGCCCCCACCGGCATTGCAGGTATAGTGGATCTTCAATCTCGAGGAGACGTTCATAACAGCATTCCCGCCCCTTCTTTAAAAGGGCTGAACTTCATCCTCCCGTGTTCTCGCGCGCATTCAGCCGCTTCGACCGGCATTCGCGCTACGATGAAGGCTACGATGTCGCGATTCGCACCTGTCGCCCGGAGACATTGGGGGAGGCCGGCACGAGCCACGTCTTCAGGCTCGATCGGCTAGATTGTTGACGCCAATGCCCGTTTGATCCACATGCCGAACTTCGAGTGATCCGCCGCGCTCGATGTCGAATCGTCGCTGCGGGCAGGAGTTCGCGGGAAACGATGGTTCAGTGCGATGCTGGCATACGGATCAATGGGATGTCGGCATCAACATGAGTGAACTCCCAACTTCGGCCCGCACCGGCCGGTAGGCAAGGCAAAATGGCCAGGCAGCTAAGCGTCCGTCGCGCGAGCCGGAGCGGACAGAGCGCAGCTAGATATCGACATCGCTAGGCTGCCAATCCATGCATGACGACGTGCAGATTCCGCTGTACAAAATTCGCAGCGAGGGTAGGATGAAGCTACTGACTTTATAGCGGCCAAATCTCACTGCCTTCCAGCGTCCGGTAGAAATGTACCGGTATCACATCGAAGACCGTGCAAAGCGGTCAAAACCGCTTCACGTAAGTCGAATCGAACAGCTTTCCCATTCGCTCACGTACAAACGACATTTGCGGTGACTGCGCCTTGGGCGTGCCATGCGCGACTGCTTTTTTTGCGCTTGGCCCATGGGCACTCGCCGCGAATGAACTGCAACTGTTCGCTTTCGTTGTAGGCTGAAATAAGGGAACTCAATGCAAGGCAATCTTGAACGGTTCGAGGTCGATCCCACTCCACGCAGGGCCGACGGCGAGTTTATTGCACATGTGAGGATAAGCATCAGCGGTGCCGACGGAAGTGCAACCGACGTCGTCCTGAGCGGCGATCTGGCAGGGTTCGACTCGCGCGCCGAGGCCATTGACCATGCCAAACAGTGGGCTCGACGTTGGTTCGGCTTGTGCTTTGGTATCGGGCCGGGTGACGTCACTCCGCTGCGCGGATGCGACGCCTGAGGATGCTGAAGCAGCAGCATGGCTCGCGGCTAGCTTGCCTCGTGCCCTGCGATTGCGGGCGATCGCTGAGGCGATGGTATCGACAAAGGGTACACGCATGTGGGTCGGTTAGGTTCATGGTCGCACTTCCGATCGAAGAAGTAGGCCGCGCACTTCATCAATGGATCGATGAAGCACGTGTCTTCATTCCGGGGGCACCAGCGCACCGGGACATCATGTGCGCCGTGACGACGTGGCTCGAATTGCATCTCGCACGGCTCCCTCGTCCGAAACCGGATGCGAAACGTCTACGCGAGATGATCGTGCACGAGCAGAGGTAGAATTTTGTTGCTTCTCGCTTTGAAAGGATTGCCAACGACCGGAGGTCACGATGTGGAAGTGCGTCCGTTGCCTGCTCGAATTACCCGCTCAAAGCGTTGAGCCGGCGATCGATGCCTTCGGCATCTATTTCGTCTGTCCTGTCTGCAGGCGACGCAACAGGCTGGTGAACGAAGGAAGGAGTGGCCACGTTTCTTTGCAGCAGCCGGAACGGTCCGCGCCTTGCTCGCCAACAAGGCCGATCCTACGGCTTGGCGGTGACCTCTTTTTCCGCCACGAGATTCAAAGCAGGTCCTTCCAGGTCCAGGTCACGCGAAACTGCATGGTCGAGGTCTTCGATTCGGACGGATCCCTGGAAAGCGATAGAGCTGCACTTCAGACGCACTTTTTGCGAATCGTTGCGGTGGCAAGCTGCAAAGCGAAACGTGGCTTTAGCTCAC
>NZ_JFHD01000068.1 GCF_000698575.1 Caballeronia zhejiangensis | reverse complement strand
CTCGCGACGGCTCGACGCCGCCTTGCGCGCGCTGGCGCAACGTCCTCGCGCGTGGCTCGCCGCGCTCGCGTGGCAACTCGCGGGGCAGGCCGCGGGCGCCATCGAGAACTTCTTCGCGCTCTGGGTGATGGGCGTGCCCGTGACGTTCTCCGATGCCGTCGCCATCGAAGCCGTCGCGCAAATTGCGCGGCATGTGGCCTTTTTCGTGCCGCTCGGCGTCGGCGTGCAGGATGCCGCCATCGTGCTGACGAGCCAGCTCGCCGGCATCGGCACGGAGGCGGCGCTGTCGCTCGCGCTCGTCAAGCGCATGCGCGAAGTGCTGTCGGGCGGCCTGGCGCTTGCATCGTGGCTCGTCGCCGAGCGCGTGCGCTGCGCGGGAGGACCGCGCGAACTTGTCGACGTAACGCCGAGTCGCTCCAAGAATACTGCAACACTTGAAACCGAAACGTATCCTAATGAAAGGTGAATCCAAAGTTCTGGACATCACGCTGTTTTTCTGGATCGTCAAGATTGCCGCGACGACGCTTGGCAAAACGGGCGGCGATCGGGTGTCCATGTCGCTGAATCTGGGGTATCTGATCGGCTCGGCGATCTTCGCGCTGTTGTTCCGTAGACCGTAATGAATCTGTCACTTTTGCGCCAATAAATTTGTCAACTCGCCGTAGAACGCAGGCCCGTGCCCGCTGAGCCTTGCAAGGCAACGGTTTCCCGGAGCGAATCAAATTGTGTCACCGGCGAAGGCAAGTTCGGCAGGGCTGGGCGGCAAGCTGCAGAGCAACGTCTGAGTCCGGCCACTTTCGGCCGCTCGCCGCAGCCATCCAGTGGTCACTCGAACGGCCGGTCCACTCCGACACCCGCCCGATGGTCAACGCGCTCTCTCGGCCTTAGCCGACATTGATGCTGATTCCGTTTAATGTCAGCAGCCTGCCGGATTGCTGACCTTCGCGGCGTTGCGCGGTGGGACTGCACTGACGTGCATCAACGAACCTACACTCACGACTCATCGTGCCGTCATTAGGGCGGCTTTCAGAGGTGCAACGGATATTCGTCGACTCACATGAGGACGCAGAAGTTCGGCCTTATGCGACACTTTCCATTGGCCGAACCGTTCCCACGCGGAGTTGGCTTGGATGGCGCACCACGCATTACCCGCCGTGGAACCGGAACAGCGTGATTGCCGGCAGTGGGATCGTCAATGGCCGGGCACGTTTGCGCCAAATTAGGACGGCGGTACGGTAGAATCCGCTGACGAAGAATTACACTCGCGGTTGGGTGTACCTAGACCGATTTGCAACGATTCGTACCCCATTGCTTGGTGGTGAGGCCGGGGACACAAAATGCCCGGTCACCAAGCGCCATACGGCTCTTACAACAATACCCAATACCGGGGCGAACTAAGGGCGGCTTTTGTTGCTATCCCCGTGTGAGCTGATGAACTCAGCCAGCATGAATTGGAATTTCCGAGCCGAGCCTTAGTTTTGAACTTCGAATAAACAATCGAAATGAAGGAAAGATCATAGGCTCGCTCAAAGAAAACCTAGTCGCGCACGTCACCCGACAGTTCCCTAAGGCGGTGCAGATTTCAACGGATCAGATGTCGATACCACCGGGACTAACAGCTCACACAATTGTTGCAGCGGATCTAGCTACGAGTGTTTTCCATCCTTTCATCGCAGTCCAGAAACTTGGCGGGAACGCCTTGAACGAGATCGAATGGTTGATGATGATCCACCCCAAGATCATCGATATGGCAAAGAACGAGCTTCTGATCGAAACGCTTCCTCTCAAAGGCCAGCGGAGAAAGACGAAAGACTTCGCGGTGGCGCCCGTCCTGACGCTCTACACAGACCAGCTGGTGATCACGTCAGAAGAGATCGTTCGAAAATTCGATGAGGTAGGAATGAGCGTCGACATACTGTCCGAAGATGAACAGCATCAAACGGTTTTTATATCGTATGGCGGTCCCGATCAGCCCGTAGTCGATCGTATAAACCAATTCCTCGTGTCACGCGGGGTCAAGACTTGGTATTTCCCAGTCAACAAGCTCCCGGGGCAAAAACTGCACCGGATGATGTCGGAAGGAGTGAAGACGCACGATCGCGTGCTGGTCGTCTGCTCGAAGAACTCGCTGTCGCGAAATGGTGTTCTCAACGAAATTGAGCGTGTTCTGGAGCGCGAGGCGAGGGAAGGGGGCAGTGAAATCCTCATCCCGTTGGCTATTGATGATCATTTGTTCAGTGATGAATTCCGCCCGGCCCGGTTAGACCTCGATCAGCTGAAGTCACGTGTCGCCGCTGTCGTTCCGGATCCGCTTATGGACGCAGTGGGTTTCGAACGGGAGATGTCCCTCCTCTTAACTGCATTAAGGCGCGGTTGACTGCCGCAGGCATGCTATCTCCAAATATGGCCGGGGCGCGTGCGGGCAGGTCGCCTGAATCGACCGCAACACAGAGAGTAGGTCGCTATTCCGCAATCATATGCATGGCCGCATGCAAGGCGCGCACGGCCGTCCAAATGTCTGGGCGGTACGTGGGGCGAACGCCGCTCTATAGCCCGAGTCCTGCCTTGCGCTTGGAGTGCCGACTTTGGAACATTCCTTCCGCGTCCCAGCGATAGGCGCCGATCGTGTCCCGCCAGCCAGATTTCCTTCCGGGTGGGACCCACGGCGCCGGTTGGCCGGATAGTATCGACGGCAGACGCGAAAGCGCGCTTGGCCGCCGGAGCGTGTCTGTGGCGTTCACGCTGCTGACGCCGTGCCCGCCTCCCTTTCGGAAGCGTCCAGCCCACGCCTAAAGGCGTCGATAGGAACATTGCGAAAAGTGCCGCATTCATTGCATCGATCACGCACTTCACTCCGAACTCACCGGTTGGGTCCGCCGCTCTCTTCGATTACTTGATCTAGAAGCGCAATGCGCGTGTATCATCGGCGACACCCTTTCGTCTACAAGTTTGAAGAGTCGGCGGGTGGTCCGCCATATGCAAGAGTGACCGTCTTTCCGTTTTGTTTTTAGAGGACTGCGCCACGGAGTATCTCGTGCTCAGGCAAATGAAAAGGCGAGAGGGAACTCGGCTAACCGAAAAGTCACAGGATTGATGCCCTGAACGTACATTCGCCCGACCGTCGGGCGGCGGCGCAACACTTGAATTAACAAAGAAAAAAAAGGACATGGTTCAAGCACGTCTTCAGCTTCATGCGTTGCCTGAGAACGACGTTGACACACGCTAACCGCGCTTAGGGAATGCAGCGGTAAGAAAATTCGATTAGAGACGATGATGGGACCGACGTCGGTGATGCATAGCGTTCCCTCTCCGCTCGATCGCACCACCTTGCCATTGATGCAAGTTTGATCTTAAATTATAGGGCGCAAGCCATGTGATGACCCTTGGTTCGCCGACTGAGCAATGGAAACGCAAGCTGGTTCATTAGCGTCTCGTTCACCATGAACCGCGAGGCAAGAACTGTAGCCTTCGTTCTCAGCTGAAGGTAGACCGGCAAGATGTGATACTGCGCAAGTCGAGCGCTTCTTGCAATGAATCCAGAAAAAGCCGCTCCACGACCAGAAGAGGCAAAGACACAGAGCAGAATCGTGTCCCTCGTCCTCGGTACAATGTTGATTTTAGCCGGCACAACCTTTGCGGTCACCTGGGTGTGGGGGCTGTATGTTACGTCTCAGATGGCGGCTTTTGACGGCGATCTAGGTGGCCTTTGGACGTTAGGTCGAGTTTTGCAGAGAACGTTCTATTTCTCCTTGTTTTTCTGCATAGCGCTCGCAGGTGTAATGGTAATTGCGCGGCCAAAGTTCATCGTTCTGTATCTAAGGAAATTCCGAAGAAACACTGAAATTATTGACCCGTCGTATCAAGGCGGTCTCGGTCGACGCTTTCGAATCCTTACGCTTTATGATGGCGAATTTCGCGAAACGGAGCTTCCATCAATGGAGAGATGGCTGGCTTATATTATCCCGATTTCAGCGGTCGTCGTCGCACTAATCATAATGAGCTTGGCGACATCAAGCGGGTGGCCAAGGTGGCTTGAAGTTGATGACACTCCGCTCGGTCCAATGTGGCAGGCCGCAGCACTGTGCACTTCGTATTTTACTTGGTTTTTATCTGTGATACTCATTCTTTTTTTATTTCATCGTCACCGACTAAGGCGAAACAAACGGATAACGATCAGTTCGGCCGCTTCAATTTCTACGCTCGCCGCCACGGTCGCGAGCATGACGATGTGGTGGCAACGGCCCACATTTCTTGGATTGCAGTCGACGATAGTACAGGTCGATTCAACGATCTGGCGGGAGACCGTCGGCCTGTTATTGTCGTACTGTAATGTTATCGTCGTCGACGTAACAGAACTCACCGACGCTTTATCTTGGGAATTATCTCAGTTGGAGACTACACAGACTCCCTTCGTGCTGATTTTAGAGAGCGAAGGAGTCAGCTCGGACACGGCCTCTTCTGCGAGCACCAACAATGCAATTCGAGACACATATGTCAGCCGCTTCGGAGCTGTTAGATACTCACGAGCATCCAAGAGATCATTGGAAGAGTTTAGGCAAGAACTTCGCAGCGCCCTTACTTCTTTGCAGCCGAAGAAGATTTACTCAAACATTAATAGCGAACGAAAGCTCTTGGGGATTGTACTTTTGGGTCTTCAATGTTTAATGTATCTTTTTTCCGCAGCGCTACTCGCACTGCCAGTCGCCATTGCATCATACGCGTTACAGTATTCCATACTCGCGCCACAATAGGGAAGGCAATCACACATGCTCCGAAAGCCGGTGGGCAACGCTAAGGCTATTTACTCATGGAAGGACGTGGGGATGTCGTCTGTGCATTTTGCAAAGACCTGACATGTGAGAGCGCCGCTTCACCGTTGAAGGTCGCAACGAATCGGGACAGATGCCCTCGACCGAGTAGTGTTTCTGAGCGCCCGGTGCAGTGCAGGCGCATCGGGATATGTCGTGTTACCAGTGAAATGAGTACTTGGACGAAAAGCCCGCGCACTCCGCCCGCATTGCATAGTTCAAAGCGCTGCGCATTAAGATTTCGAAAGTGCGTCCACGATAAGAGGAAGGTACCTTCGTACTTGCTCACGATCGCCTTCTTTTTCACTTTCGGTTAAGTCGTCGTACGCGGTGCGAATCTGGCGATCCCAATGCTCAACGAGGTCATGAGATAGAAGCAAGCTTCCATCAGGTTGGCGACTTCCCTTGCCGTGCATATACATTTGCCAATGAGACCAACGTTCGTGCTCGATCCGTGCTAAATCCTCGACGATGGCGTTCAGCGCGTTTGCAATACTTTGGCGTTCCAAATTATTCATATCAAATCCTTGGCGGCCAAGCGCCGATAGTGCTCGCCCAGAGCCGTCAAGCGCACTGCCTTGGACTCCATCGCTGCGTGCCACATGTGAGGCGCGCCTTCTGGCACGAGGAGCCCAACGCGGTTGAATTTCTGAAGGATCGAAAATATCGCTGTGTGGTCCGGGTCTGGACTCGGCACACCCTGCAGATCGGTCGCGCACGAAACGTTTCGTTCCGGTTCATAAGTGGGATCTAATTGCATTTGATATCCGGCGCTTGGGAAAAACTCAGCAATTCGTCGAAGTTCCGCAAGCTCAAGCGGCGGCTGGACTTTTCTTAGCGAGACAAACCGCTTGACATTAGTTTTAAAAACGGGTCTTTGGGCCCACGGCCCGAGAGACTGATCTACGTGCGCGTAGACGCCGCCCGGCGTCACTTCGCCGACGAGGTTGGCGGCCGCGCCGCCGAGCGCATCGACAAGCAACGACGTGAATATGCCGGCCCCGTTTTCCTCGGAAGCATACTGCTCGTCAGTTGATGCAGTTAGAATGGTCACCCCATCGCTGACCTCGGCTACTTTGTGTTGGAGTGGATTCCCGCCTGCTACGCCGCTGTGACAGCTATCAAGAATAATGACGCGGTTAGCAATGCGGGATTGGTTAGCCATTGTCATTATTTCTGCTAGTGCTAACCCATCATTGCCGGTTTTTACGTCGGACGAACACAAATATCCGCCCGTCGATTCGATATGCCCGTGACCTGCGAAATACAGAAGCGCAACTTCACCGTCACCCGCGAAGAGTTCTTGGATCGCTCCGCGTAGTTCGTCGCGCGAAGCCATTGCATTCGGACCCGTTGCCGTGATGTGCCGGACTCCAAAGTTAATCGAGCCATCGGCGTGGCGGTCTAACATCGACCTAACTGCAAAAGAGTCGTTCACGCATCCGTAGAGCGGAGCCACGTTTTCGTACCAATCGATACCAACGATAAGTGCCTTACGCATCAGAGGCTATCGATCCAGTTAGAAATGTTATCCCACGTCCAAACCATCGTGCTCACGCCTGCGACAGCCGTACGGTCTTCCTTATAAGCCCAGATTCCTTTCAGGCTCTTGCCTTGATCTTTAGCACACTGGATCTCCCATTTTTGACCACTGGATGTCAAGGAGTTCTTGCTGATGATCGCTAATACGCCGTCCGAACGCAGGATTCGGGTCCGCACTTTTTTCTTCCATTCCTCATCGTAAGCTTCTTTCACCGACATGTCGACGTATTCGAAGGGGCTGTCTGTGTGCAAGGACTGACCTTTGATCATGTCTCGGATCCGAGCGTCCTCGATCGCGAACGCAACGAAGATCACTTTTTTATCCGCCATAACTTGACTCCGTATCGTACTAGTGGACCCGATAATACAACTTTCTCGGTTGCTTGTTCCCGCTTCCCGCGAGCCGCCCAGATGCGTCAGGCGGCTGACCTCTTAAGCGCGGGAACAAGCTCCTAAGAATCGCTTTTCCCTATCGTAGCACCGATTCGATAGTGTATGCGAGGCGTTGTGGGCCAGCTTCAGTGCAGTGGACAATCCAGTATTCATGTCCTACTTCTTGAGATCCTTGACGTCTACTGCCAGTCTGGGCTCCGCAGTCCGTACACTGCGCGACATCTGTGGTCCTGGGTACTCTACACAGCCGATACGCATCGACAACCGTATGGAGAAAGCAAATGAGCTTCGTTTTTTTGCACGGCATAGAACAGCAGGGCAAGACTTCTAACGATCTCCGTTCGCTGTGGATGGATAGCATAAGAGTTGGGCTTGACCGTGCCCAGTCTAAGAATCCAGTGCCACGGCGAGAGCAGATCGTGATGCCTTACTATGGAGACTTACTCACGAGGCTGCCGGCAACCGCTCACCGAAATCTGAGTCGCAACATTCATTCGGAGACATCGTCCTCTGAAACTGAGGTAGACGTCTCCGGAGACTGCGCTGCGACAATTGAGGAATGGCGCAGGGAGATCGGTCGCGTCAAATTTACCGATTCGTCGCCGCGCTCAGAGACTGGCGAACCACGTACTCGCGGTTTCAAAAGCAATGCTTTAGGCGCGATGTCCTCGGTACTATCACTTCCCATGCAAAATCAGATCGTCGATAGCGTCTTAATCCAAGTTTCTGCCTACCTGAACGACGCGCGAATCAAGAAGGACATCCTCGCGCTTGGCGCATCCGCTTTATGCGAGGCAGCAAGCCTTGCCGAGGCTCACAGCGAACCGCTGATAGTTGCTGCTCATTCTCTGGGAACGGTGGTCGCGCTTGAAGCACTCGCGGACTTCAAGGAGCGAGAAGTAGACCTTCTGATAACAATCGGGTCGCCGCTTAGTACAGAGACTGTTGCCTCTCGAATGAATCAACGCGCGCGAAGATGGCCTTCAATCGTCAGGACCTGGGTCAATTTTTCAGATCCCGACGATCTAGTCGCGCTGCATCATTCGATCGATAGAAGGAACTTCTTGAGAACTTGCCCCGACCATCATTTCGCTGCGGTTTTCAATATTGGCGATGTAATTAATCATATGGATAACCATCACGGTATTGCCGGCTACCTCGATGACCCAGTGGTAGCACAAATAATTACTTCAGCGCGCCAGGCTTCCACGTGAGTGCATAGCTTTTCGGCGATTTTGGTTCAGGCCCGGCAAGAGACATTGAAGCAACTAGTCGTTAGTGGCGGAAAGGAATTGGGTTCGGCCGACTGCGCCGGGCGGCAGGCCTAACAAGACCCGTTTGTCCGGGTCAACGACGGAGACGCCGAAAGGGGCAGATTTTCTTTGAGAGCGGTCGTTGCGTTCCGCAGGATCGCTGACAATGGCAAATGCCCTCCAGCTGTTTTTTTTGGCCTGCGCATTCAGGGCAGCGAGTCGGGGCGGTATGGAACGGAACTGGAGAGGAGACGATCGTGTACGACTCTTTTGGGACCATCCCATTCGACTTCGTCGTGAGCTATAACCAGGAGGAGAAAGACGCGGCGCTTTCTCTCGTCCATCGCCTTGAGATGCAAGGCCTGCGGGGTTGGCTTGACGCTCGGTATTATTATGTTCCAATTGTTTCGATCGAGAACCAATTAGCGAGAGCATTCGAGCGTTCCCGATTCATTATTGTTTTGATCGGTGACGCGTACCGCGAATCGGAGTGGTGTCAGGCGGAATACAACGAAGGCCTTGATGCTGAAGAAGCACTAGCTATCGAAGTAGTGCTGGTCGCGGTGACCGGAAACCCCAGAAGGATCCCACGTGCACTCGAGCACTGCCGTCGCTTTCACTTTGCTTCTAGTGATGACATTCGAAACATCGGGAAATTCATTATGCGGCGTCGACAATGTCACAAGGGAACGTCCGTTCCACTGAGGAGGCTCAGTACGCGATGGCGTGCGATGCGCTCAGTCACCTCTAAGTATCGGCCTTACCTTGATGAGAAGCGATATGCGCAGTTGGAGGCGATCAACGATGTTTGCCTCTGGGTATTACAAGCACTGCATGCGACCTGCGAGAACGGAAAACACGAGACGAGATTGACGGTATTCGGTCATAGTGCCGATAGTGATAGAGAAATCGTCTTCGATAACCGCAGCTTTTTGGAGGCTGCGTTTACCGACGACGTATATACTGATTCGTATCCCTTTCAACGGCTCTTGTTCGACGTTTTGTTCTTTGATCATTCAGTCGAAGACTGGGAACGTCCTCTCACTCTCGATCGAATTCTCTGGAACCAGCTGTTAATTCTATCTCACGCCAGCAATCGCTATTTCCGCGAGCAGATGCTGGAACGAGCAGAGTGGATAGTCGCTGAGCGCGCGTTTTGCGTTCGGGACGAAGACGCACAGAATCATTTTGTCCAGTGCGACGGGCGTGGATGGGTGGCCACGGTGAAGGAAAACCCTCTTGTCGGATCGCGCGACAGAGCCCCCGGAAAGCATCAGCTTGCGACATTGTGTGAACATATTTCTCTGTCGGAGTGGCGTGGAAATCGAAAACGCAGTGAACGACTTCCCGAGACGTTGCCCAAAGATGAGCGAGTTCATCTGGCTGGTACCGCATTCGCCCGTATCTTCGAACGCTTCAAGGCAGGGGGTACTGCTCATGCGGCTCCGGAGGGTGCTGTATTGCTCGGACTGACCACACCGGGCGTTCATTCAGAAGTTCATTCGTCGCCGTCCGGCGCGCTTGAGCAGTTCCACTACACTGTAGCAACAATAGTCGGTCGATACGAGTACCAGCCACTTAGTTGCTGCTGCACTCTAGACCGGTCCGTACTGGAGACGTTGCAAACAGAGCTCAAGCTGCTGATTCCGATCTACATGGACTACGTCGATATAGCTTATAACCGAGAGCGTCGGTGCGCGAGATCATTCAAAGATGCGCCGCAAGGTTATTCATTCGAATACCTACGTGCACTTTGGAATTTCGCTATTTCGACCCCGTTCACGAATATGTACAACGCAAGTATAGACCTGTCCGAATTGCGTGAAATTGCGAGATCAGCGTTGAATATTTTCGTCGTACGAGGGGATCAACGGGCGAGAGAGAGCGCTTCATTTATTCAGGGAAAATTGGATGCAGTGGGGGTAGAGGAAGTCTTGCTTCCCCTAAAAATCGACATCAGGTAGTAACCGGCGAAGTGCGCATGTGCAAGTGTGACAACGGGTTGTACGATCACAAATGTGGTTTATGATGCAACGGCGGACGCTCACCTTGTCCCGTTCCCGGGCAACGGGGGCGAAGGGCGAAGCATCACACTGCCGCCAAGATGCGCAATCGGGCGCTCGACGGCGGCGGACACTCGATTGGATCGTTGAAAGTTAAATGACGTGACATCCGCTTGCCCCACTGTCGAGAATGTCTCTCTCATGGGATGGCGGCTCTACCGCTAGAATCGGCCATTATGATTGCGTTGGCCGATCGGCTCTTCTCGGTTGTGAGTGTGAGTTCGCTGATGCAGGCAGTTGAGGTCCTGGTGCGCGACGCAACCCAACTCCGCAATGTGACCGGCTGCTCACGTAGAACAGAACCTGCTTCAATGTCCGGAAAGGCCGATCCGCTGCGCCCGGAAAACCGGCGCGGATGACAGAACCACTCAGCTAGCCGCCGTTGGGTCCTACACAGCACGACTGGCGGTTGTGGGTCGCCTTCTGCCTGACGCCGCCGTTTCAAGGCCGAGCGGGCTTGCCGGTTCCCGTCGGACTGAGGACGGCCATAGGCAGGCGTCTAGCCTCGACAAAGTGCGGTCATTCAAACGTCAGCAACTGCTTCGAAGCCGACGGATGGGATTGCCAATCGTACAAGCGAACGACACAGCGCAGGAATCAAAGAGGCGTGGCCGTCGTTAGACGCCGCGCCTGTGCCATGGTGGCGAAGGAGTTTGGAGCGGAGGTTTCGAAGCCGGTCGCTTCTGGCCAGCGAGGCTTAATTGATTTGACAGCGCGGTATCGGGGCCGGTACCGCGCGACCTACAGGCGCTACGGCGTTTTTGGCAATAGACGGCATGTGCACTCGGATCATCGCCGACAGCAGTGCGCTGCACTATTCAGAGGCCTGTATGTGCAGGTGTTTTTGATGGGTCGAGGCCCAGCCTCGACCCTCAGTATGGCTGGAATTCAGCGCAAGTTAAGCCACGTCGGACGCCGCAGTGTCCGCCACGAGAAGCGCCGTCATGTTGACGATGCGCCGCACGGTCGCCGACGCTGTCAGCACGTGCACCGGCTTCGCCGCGCCGAGCAGGATCGGCCCGATCGCGATGCCGCTTCCCGCCGCCGTCTTCAGCAGGTTGTAAGAGATGTTCGCCGCGTCGATGTTCGGCAGGATCAGCAGATTCGCGTCGCCTTCGAGCGTCGATTCGGGCAGCACTTCCTTGCGCAGACGCGCATCGAGCGCCACGTCGCCGTGCATTTCGCCGTCGACGTCGAGATCGGGCGCGCGTTCCTTGAGGATCGCCAGCACGTCGCGCATCTTCTGCGCGGTCGGAGCGTTGCTCGTGCCAAAGTTCGAATGCGACAAGAGCGCAATCTTCGGCACGATGCCGAAGCGCTTCACTTCTTCTGCCGCGAGCATTGTGATTTCGGCGAGCTGCTCGGGCGTCGGATCGACGTTCACGTGCGTATCGACGATGAAAATCTGACGCCCCGGCAGCACGAGGGCGTTCATCGCAGCGTATACGTTCGCGCCCTCCTTTTTGCCGATCACCTGATCGATGAAGTGCAGATGACGATGCGTCGTGCTCACCGTGCCGCAGATCATGCCGTCAGCTTCGCCCTTCTGCACGAGCATCGCGCCGATCAGCGTTGTGCGGCGACGCATTTCGAGCTTCGCCATCTGCTGACTGATGCCTTTCCTTGCCATCATCTGGTAATAGCTTTGCCAGAAGTCGCGGTAGCGTTCGTCTTGGTCGGTGTTGACGACGGTGAAATCGGTGCCCGGCGTCAGACGCAGCCCGAACTTCTGAATGCGCTGCTCAATCACTGCCGGACGGCCGATGAGGATCGGCCGGGCGAGCTTTTCATCGACCGCGATCTGCACCGCGCGCAACACGCGCTCTTCCTCTCCCTCCGCGAACACGATGCGCTTTTTCTCCGGCTCGACGCTGCGCGCGAGCTGAAACACGGGCTTCATCGTGGTGCCGCTGTGGTAGACGAACTGCTGCAAGTGCTGCTTGTACGCTTCCATGTCCTCGATCGGACGCGTCGCCACGCCGCTGTCCATCGCGGCCTTCGCGACGGCAGGCGCAATCTTCACGATCAGACGCGGATCGAAAGGCTTGGGAATGAGATAGTCCGGTCCGAACGAAAGATCTTGAATTCCATAGGCCGTTGCGACAATATCGCTTTGCTCCTGCCGAGCAAGTTCGGCTATTGCGTTCACTGCTGCAGTTTCCATCTCCTTAGTGATGGTCGTCGCCCCCGCGTCGAGAGCACCACGAAAGATGAACGGAAAACAGAGGACGTTATTCACTTGGTTCGGATAGTCTGCACGGCCCGTTGCGAGCACGGCGTCCGGGCGCACTTCGAGCGCCAATTCCGGCAGGATCTCCGGCGTCGGGTTCGCGAGCGCGAGAATCAGCGGCTTCGCGGCCATTCCCTTAATCATTTCTTGCTTGAGGACGCCACCAGCCGAGAGCCCAAGGAATACGTCCGCACCTTCGATCACGTCAGCAAGCGTGCGCGCGCTGGTTTCGCGGGCGAAGAGTTCCTTGTCCGGGTCCATCAGTTCCGCACGGCCTTTGTAGACGACGCCTGCCAGATCCGTCACGAAAATATTCTCGCGCTTCATGCCGAGATCGACGAGCAGGTTCAGACATGCCAGGGCCGCCGCACCCGCGCCCGACGCGACAAGCTTCACTTGGTTGACGTTCTTACCAACGACCTTCAGGCCATTGATGATCGCCGCCGCGACGACGATCGCGGTGCCATGCTGATCATCGTGGAAGACGGGAATCCTCATGCGCTTGCGGCATTCGCGCTCGACGATGAAACAGTCCGGCGCCTTGATGTCTTCCAGATTGATGCCGCCGAAAGTCGGCTCGAGCGCGGCGATCACGTCGACGAGCTTGTGCGGATCGCTTTCGTTCAGCTCGATATCGAACACATCGATTCCGGCAAAGTTCTTGAAGAGCACCGCCTTGCCTTCCATGACCGGCTTGGACGCGAGCGGCCCAATATTGCCGAGGCCGAGCACCGCTGTGCCGTTCGACACGACGCCCACCAGATTGCTGCGCGCAGTGAAGCGTGCGGCGTTTAGCGGATTTTCGACAATCGCCTCACACGCAAACGCAACGCCCGGCGAGTATGCGAGCGCGAGGTCGCGCTGATTGATCATTTGCTTGGTCGGCATGACAGCGAGCTTTCCCGGCGTCGGGAACTCATGATAGTTGAGCGCGGCTTCGCGAAAACCTTCTTTGTCCGTTTGCGTGGTCATATCGACAATGCTCTAAAAATGAAGTTGGCAGTCGCCGAAGGGCCACTGCCAATTTGCAAAAGTGATGTTGTGGAGGCTCAATGAGCGCTCGATCGGACGGATCCATCGCCCGTAGATGCGGATGCGATGGCCGGATGGTCGATAGGCTGCAGCTCTTCGAATTCGTCCACGTTCGTACGATTCAGCACCGCACGCGCAGTGTTCATGTCGAGCTGTCCTTCCCAGCGCGCGACGACGACCGTTGCGACACCATTGCCAATCAGGTTTGTCACGGCCCGAGCTTCATTAAGGAAACGATCGACACCGAGAAGCAAGACCAAACCTTCGACCGGAATTTTGTGCATGGACGCGAGCGTCGCGGCCAGCGCAACGAATCCGGCACCCGCGACTCCCGCCGAGCCTTTCGAAGTCAGCAGAAGCACGCCCAACACAAGCAACTGATCCCAAATCGTCAGATGCACATTCATCGCCTGCGCGATGAACAACGCAGCCATCGTGAGATATATCGCCGTTCCGTCAGCATTGAAGGTGTATCCGGTAGGCAACACCATGCCAACGACGGGTCGCGAGCAGCCCATCCGTTCCATCTTGATCAGCATCTGCGGAAGTACCGCTTCCGTGGATGCCGTGCCGAGCGTGATCAGGATCTCGTCCTTGATGTAGCGAAGGTACTTGAAGAGCGACAGTCCGCACATCCTCATTACAAGACCAAGGACCACAACCACGAAAAAGATAGACGTCAGGTAGAGGCACAACATCAACTGGCCGAAGGAAGCCAATGTGCCGATTCCGTACTTCGCGATGGTGAAGGCCATCCCACCGAACGCACCAATAGGCGCGACGTACATGACGATCCGCACCACACCAAACATGCCCTGAAGGAACATATCGAGCATGTCTACAAACGGTGCGGTCCGAGGTCCCAGCTTGGCGAGAGAAATTGCGAGCAGCAGCGAGAAGAAAATGATGGGGAGCATCTCGTG
>NZ_JFHD01000067.1 GCF_000698575.1 Caballeronia zhejiangensis | reverse complement strand
CGCACAGCTCATCGAGATGCTCACCGCCGAGCAAAATCGCCGCAAACGCGCCCATAAATCCGCTTTGCCAAGCATCGATGAGTTCATTCGCTTCATCTCACAGCGCATCAAGGACGCCGATCGCGACATCGACGCCTTCCTGCACGCCAACGATCTCTGGCGCAAGACCGAGGCCGTGCTGCGCTCGGTGCCCGGCATCGGCAAAGGCGCCGCGGCCGTGCTCATTGCCTTTCTGCCCGAACTCGGAACCCTCAACGCCCGCGAAATCGCCTCGCTCGCCGGGCTCGCCCCGTTCAATTCCGATAGCGGCGCCCACTGCGGCCAGCGGCACGTCTCGGGCGGCCGCCCCATCGTGCGGCGCGCCCTCTACATGGCCTGCGTCGCCGCCCAGCGATCCAACGCGCACATCAAGGCGTTTTGCGACCGCCTGCGCGCCAGAGGCAAAAAGACCAAAGTCGCATTCGTCGCAGCAATGCGCAAGATGCTCACCCAGCTCAACGCCATGATGCGCGACGGCACAACTTGGAATCCCCCAAAACCATGATCCTTACCAACTCAACCCTTGACGCTCAATACAGTTGCTTTCTTTGCAGCAGCAAAGAAAGTGACTGCCGCCCCGCACAGGGGCAGTGCTAATAGACCGACACGAAAACGGGATCCGGCGAAAACGAAAGCAAAAGCAAAACCCCTACTTCGCCAAAGACCGTCGCTTCATCTCAAGCTGAGTGATCAGCCGCTGAAGAGTATTCTCCGCCGACCCCGGCATCGAAACAAACTTGAACCCGATGGTATATCGCCGATCCCCTTTCGCCGTCGTCGATTCCCGATGCGAAACCAGCATCATATCCACCGTCACACGTCCATTCGCGCTGAAATGCAGCTCGGCATCCTGAAACACGATGCCCATCTCCAGATCCGCGATGCGATCATCCGTCGTGCGCAGCGCCACGCCGCCCAGCGACAGATCATGCACCTCGAAGCGGAATCGCTCGCCATCCGGCAACGAACCCGTGCAGATGTAAGGATCGAGAACCGGCGTATCGACACGGAAATACTCGCGCCGCTGCATGTAGTACAGCACCGTCGGAAAATCGACTTCGAACGCCGGACGCCCGTCGAACATCGTTTCGCGCGCACCCGGCGTCGTGAACTCGACGCGCACGCCATCCGGCGCCGCACTGAAAATCAGCTTCTGCGACGCAAGCACGCCGCGATTCTGCTCGTCGAGACCGCCCCAGTCGAACGTGAAGCGATGCGCGGTCACATCGACGTCGAGCACGCGCGTGACGATCTGACCGTCGCCGTATTGCGCCGTCAGAAAGTCCCCGCGATTGGCGAGATTGCGCAGCGCCACGCCGATTTCCAGCGGATTACGCCTGCCGAAATCCACGATCGGCGCGATATCCTCGTCGGCAACGTCATGCTTTTGATTGGTGTTCATGGTGCTAGCCGTGTTCATTGTGCTCGCGCGCTGCCCGACCCCCGAACATCGCGCGACGATCCGAACCGAATAGGTCCGGCACTTCGATTATTCAGGTTAGCGGCATACCTCTTCAAAAGTTTAGGGTCGCCCGCCGAAAAATGTATGTGGTGCGCCGTCCCTACGGACGTAAAACGTTTGCTTCCCCGAAGCAATAAAGCGGCCGCATACATCGGCTGAATGCGCGGCGTGGCCCGCGCTTCAATATCGAACTACGCGGTCGAACGGGCGTCAGACGATCTGACGCATGATCGAGATGAGCTTCTTCGCGTACTGCGGATCGGTCGCGTAGCCCGCCTTCTGCATGCCGTGCGCGAAGCCCGCGACGTCGCGCGAAGCCTGAATCACCGGCGCATAACGCGGATTGTTCTTGATGACGCTCGCGTAATCGGTAAGCGCGTCCTCGTACGAATCGTAAGCGCGGAATTTCTCGACGACCTTCTGCGGACGGCCGTTGATGTATTCCGTCGTCACCGAGCTGACAGTCTTGCCGTTCCAGTCTTTCGTCGCCTTGACGCCGAAGATGTTGTGACTCGTCGCGCCGTTCGGATGCTTGATCTCGCGCTTGCCCCAGCCCGATTCGAGCGCCGCCTGACCGATGATGAAGCGCGCCGGAATGCCCGTCGCCGCGCTCGCGGCCTGCGCCGGCACGGCGAGCCGGTCGACGAACGCGTTCACCTTGTCAGACCCGTTGCCGCGCGCCGGCGCTTCCACCGAATCCGCCGCCGTGTAGCCCTTGCCGGCGAGCGACGCGTTGTTCCTGTTGCCCTGCGCCGCCGCGTAAGCCTTCGCCATCGCGTTCATCGCGGCGAGATTGCCCGCGTTCGCGTCGAGATCGCCGCCGCCGCCCGACATGCCGCCGAGCGTCTGCATCGCGTTCATCGTGCTCATCGTGTTCATGGCGCCGCCCTTGCCGTCCGCGCCGGTCTGCGCGCCCGAGTTGCGCATGAGCTGCTTGAGCATCATGTCCGCGACGCCGATGCCCTTCGACGACATCTGCTGCGACAATTGCTGATCGAGCATCGACGTGAAGGTCTTCGAATCGTTCGATTCGAACGGGCTGTCCGAAGGCGTCGCGTCGCGCATGCTCTTCAGCATCATCTGCGTGAAGACGGCGTCGAACTGCTTGGCCGCTTCCTTCAGGCCCTGCTGCGGGTTCGCGCCGGCCTGCGCGCGCAATGCGTCGAAGCCCTGCGTGTCGAGCGCGAAACGGTTCGAGAGATTCGAGAATCCGCTGCTCGTATCGGTCGATGCCAGCGCGGTGCCGGCGATGCCGTTCGTGTTCGAGTTCATAGGTTCTTATTCGTTTTAGATGATTTCGAGGTCTGCGCGCAGCGCGCCCGCGGCCTTCATCGACTGAAGGATCGAGATGAGATCGGCCGGCGTCGCGCCGAGCGCATTGAGCGCCTTCACGACATCCGCGAGATTCGCGCCCGCCGACAGCATCTTGAGCGCGCCGCTGTCCTGCTTCAGCTGAATCGACGATTCCTTCGCCGCAACCGTCTGGCCGTTCGAGAACGCGTTCGGCTGGCTCACCGCCGTCTTCGTGTTGATGACGACCGACAGATTCCCGTGCGCGACCGCGCAGTTCTGCAGCGTGACCATCTGATTCATCACGATGGAACCCGTGCGCGCGTTCAGGATCACCTTCGCGGCGGCCTGCGCCGGACGCACGTCGATGTTCTGCAGCTGCGCCATGAACGACACCTGCTCGCTCGGCTCCTGCGGCGCGCGCAACTGGATCGTGCGGCCGTCGAGCGCGAGCGCGGTGCCCATGCCGAACTGATTGTTCACGGCCGCGACGATGCGCTGCGTCGTGTCGAAATCCATTTCGCGCAGTTCCATCTGCATGACGCCGCCCTGCTGCTGCAACGCCGACGGCACCGCGCGTTCGACGATCGCGCCCGCCGAGATGCGGCCGACCGCGAGCTGGTTCACCTGCACCTTGCTGCCGTTCGCGCTCGCGCCCGCGCCGCCGACGACGAGATTGCCCTGCGCCATCGCGTACACCTGGCCATCGGCGCCTTTCAGCGGCGCCATCAGGAGCGTGCCGCCGCGCAGGCTCTTCGCGTTGCCGAGCGACGAAACCGTCACGTCGATCGCCTCGCCGGGACGCGCGAACGGCGGCAGCGTGGCCGTCACCATCACGGCGGCCACGTTCTTCAATTGCATGTTCGACGACGTCGACGGGTTCACCGTGATGCCGAGGTTGCCGAGCATGTTGGTGAGCGATTGCGTCGTGAACGGCGTCTGCATCGTCTGGTCGCCGGTGCCGTCGAGACCGACGACGAGACCGTAGCCGATCAGCGGATTGTCACGCACGCCCTGAAACTGCACGAGATCCTTGAGACGCTCGGCGTGCGCCTGATGCGCCGAACCGATGGCGACGAGCGCGGCTGCGAGCGAGAACGAAACGAAACGGAGAAACGGATTCATGATCAGAACGGCGCGACGTTGAGGAAGAAGCGCTGGAGCCAGCCCATGTTCTGCGCTTCGTCGATGTAACCCTTCGCCGAGTATTCGATCTTCGCGTCGGCGACCTGCGTGGAATAGACGGTGTTGCTACCCGAGATGGTCGTCGGGTTGACGACGCCCGAGAAGCGCACGTACTCGTTGCCCTGGTTGATGAGCATCTGCTTTTCGCCGCTCACCTGCAGGTTGCCGTTGGGCAAAACGTCCGTGACGGTCACGGTCAGCGTGCCGCTGAACGTGTTGGCCGCGCTCGCGCCGCCCGTCGCGGTGAACTTGTTCGCGCCGGTGGCCGAAAGGTTCGTGTTGTTGAAGAGGCCGCCGAAGAGGCCCGGCGTGGTCGGCACGGCGAACGACGCGTTGCCGCCGCGGTTGGTGTTCGCCGCCGACGACTTCGTCGCGTTGACGTTTTCCGAGATCACGATGGTCAGGATGTCGCCCACGTTGCGCGGACGCTGGTCTTCGAACAGCGGCCGGCCCGCGTAGCCCGCGTTGTAGATCGCGCCGGGCGAACGCGTGCCGACGGGCGGCTGCGGCGGACGCGCGGTCATCGGCTGCTGGATGATCGGCTCTTTCGGCACGAGGCCGCACGCGGCCAGCGATGCGATGAGCGCGCCGATCGACGCGCGCGAAAGAATGTGAGTGAGCGACATCGTGATAACTCTTCTGAAGCGGATTCAGGCATCAGTGTGACGCCATCGCCGCGATTCCCATCCGTCGAATAGAGGGGATTAAACCTGCATTTGCGAAAGCGTCTGCAACATCTGGTCGGACGTGGTCACGGCCTTGCTGTTGATTTCGTATGCGCGCTGGGTCTGGATCATGTTGACCAATTCCTGCACCACGTTGACGTTCGACGCTTCCACATAACCCTGTTGCAGCGAGCCCGCGCCGTTCAGTCCCGGCTGCGACACGTTCGGCGCGCCCGAGCTGCTCGTTTCCGAGAACAGGTTTTCGCCGCGCGCATCGAGGCCGGCCGGGTTGATGAAGGTCGCGAGCGTGACCTGGCCGACCGTCGTGCTGGTCGACGTGTTCGCGGTCGTCACCGACACCGTGCCGTCCGAACCGATGGTGATCCCCGTCGCGTTCTGCGGAATCGTGATCGCCGGATTCAGCTGATACCCGCTCGACGTGACGAGCTGGCCTTGTGAGTTCGTCTGGAACGAGCCGTCGCGGGTGTAGGCGGTCGAGCCGTCGGGCATCGTCACCTGGAAGAAGCCCTGGCCGTTGATCGCGACGTCCTTCGAATTGCCGGTCTGCTGCAGGTTGCCCTGCGTGTAGAGGCGCTCGGTCGCGACCTGTTGCACGCCGGTGCCGAGCTGCACGCCCGATGCGAGTTCGGTCTGCTGCGTCGAATTCGCGCCCGGCTGGCGCGTCGTCTGATACAGCAGATCCTCGAACACCGCGCGCGAGCCCTTGAAGCCGTTCGTGCTCACGTTGGCGAGGTTGTTCGAGATGGTGTCCATCTGCGCTTGCTGCGCATTCATGCCGGTCGCGGCGATGTAGAGAGAGCGATTCATCTTGTTTCGTATCCTGTGTAGCCGGCGTTTGCCGCGTGTTTGCAGCCTGTTTGCCGCTTAAGAGAAGTTGAGCAGCTTGTTGGCCGACTGTTCGTTCTGGTCCGCCGATTCCATCAGCTTCGTCTGCATCTGGAATTGCCGCGCGTTGGTGATCATCGAGACCATCGCGGCGACCGGATTCACGTTGCTGCCTTCGAGCGCGCCGCCGGCCACGACCACGTTCGGATCCGCGTCGGCGGGGTCGCCGCCGGCGGTGCGAAAGAGCCCGTCATCGCCGCGCGTGAGCGTCGCAGGATCGGGATTCACGAGCTTGAGCTGATCGACGACCGCGATCGCCGTCGGCGGGTCGCCGGGAATCAGCGCGGAGATCGTGCCGTCCTTGCCGATGGTGACTTCCGCGCCCGGCGGAATCGACAGCGGACCGCTGTTGCCCAGCACCGGCAGATTGTTCGCCGTGACGAGCTGGCCGTTCTGATCCACATGCAGATTGCCGGCGCGCGTGTAAGCCTCGCTGCCGTCGGCGGCCTGCACGGACAACCAGCCCTGTCCCTGAACGGCGACATCGAGCGGATTGCCCGTCTGCTGGATCGGGCCTGCCGAGTAGTCCGCGTTCGGCGTCGACGAAAGCACGAAAGTGCGCGTCGTGCCATCGGCGGACTGGTCTTCGAACGACATCGGCACCTGGCGGAACGCCGCGAGCTGCGCCTTGAAACCCGTGGTCGACGTGTTCGCGAGGTTGTTCGCCACGACGGCCTGCTGCTCGAGCGCCTGGCTCGCGCCGGTCATCGCGGTGTAGATCAGACGGTCCATGAATCGCTTTCCTTCTTCCTAATGCGTCAAATTAGCGTGCAGACGACGGTTACAGATTGATCAGCGTCTGATCGACGGTCTGCTGCGTCTTGATCGTCTGCGCGTTCGCCTGATAGTTGCGCTGCGCGGTGATCAGATTCACGAGCTCGCTCGTCAGGTCGACGTTGGAGTTCTCCACCGCGCCGCCCTGCAGCGTGCCGTGGTTGGTCGAGCCCGGCACGCCGACTTGCGGTGCGCCCGACGCCGAGGTCTGCGCGTAGACGTTGCCGCCGAGATCCTGCAGGCCGTTCTGGTTGTTGAAGTTGGCGATGGCGATCTGCCCGAGCGCTTTCGTTTGGCCGTTCGAGTAGTTGCCCGTCAGCGTGCCGTCGGTGCTGACCGTGAAGCCCGTCAGCTCGCCCGTGCTGTTGCCGTCCTGCGCGATGTTGGTCACGCCGTCTTTCGCGCCGTACTGCGTGGTGCCGTTGAGGTCGATCGTCAGCGCTTGCTGCGTCGCGCCGCCGTCCCCGCCGTTCGGAATCGAGAACGTGAACTTGCCGGTTGCCGCCGTCGCCGCGCCGCTCGAATCGGTCGTCGAGGTCAGCGTGCCCGACGAATTGAACGCCATCGTGCCGAGCGAAATCGGCGCGCTGACCGGGTCGCCGTAGGTCGCGTAGGCTTGCCACGTATTCGTCGTCGCGCTCTTCTGGAAGTACACGGACACTTTCTGCGTGCCGCCGAGCGAGTCGTATACATCGACGGACGTCGACTGGTTGAAGGTCGTCGAATCGGTCGGATCGAAGGCGCCGGTCGGCGCGGTGTCCTGCGAGTTCAGGTTGAACGCGGCCGTGATGTTCTTGGTCGCGGTCGGCGCGACGTTCGACGTCGGCACGGTCAGCGGCACGGTGCTCGCGCTGTTGACGACGCCGTCCGAGTTCGCGGCGTAACCCATCAGTTGCAGGCCCGCCGAGTTGACGATGCGGCCCTGGTTGTCGAGATGGAACACGCCGTTGCGCGAATACACGATCGAGCCGTTGTTCGACAACTGATAGAAACCGTTGCCGTTGATCGCGACATCGAGCGCCTGGTTGGTCGTCGTGATCGTGCCTTGCGAGAACTGCTGCTGCACTTCGGCGAGCTTCGTGCCGATGCCGATCTGGTTGTTCACGGCCGTGGCCATCGAATTCGCGTACATGTCGGCGAATTGCGCGGAGCCCTGCTTGAAGCCGACCGTGTTCGCGTTGGCGATGTTGTTGCCGATGACGTCGAGATCGCTCGATGCAGCGCCCAGACCGCTCAGTGCTTGTTGGTAACTCATTTGATGTTTCTCCGTAACGAGCCCGCGCCCGTCCTGAAATTGGATTTAGAGGATCGACGCGACGCCCGACAGCGCGACCGTGGAGCCGTTCGACAGCTTGAGGCCCGGCGCACCGCCGGACATCTGCACGACGCTTTGCACTTGCGAAGCCGACAGCGTCGTCGCGGTCGCCTGCTGGCCGTTGATCGTGCCTTGCGCGGTGATCGTGTACGTGCCGTCGGCGAGCGTGGCGCCCTTCGAATCGACCGGCGTCCAGCCCGTCACCGGCACGACGCCCGCGCCTTGCGCGCCGAGGTCGAGCGTGTTGACGATCTGGCCCGACGAGTTCTTCACGACGATCTGCAGGTCGCTCACGTCGTTGGCCAGTTGCACGCCGAAGCTCGACGACTTGCCGCTCGACACCGTCATGTTGTTGCCTGCGGCGAGCACGTTCGAGCCGATGAGCAGCGCCGCCTGCGTCTGCTGGCCGGCGGAAAGCTGAGTCGCGAGCGAGGACAGCGACGTGTTCAGCTGGCCGATGCCCGTCACCGTGTTGATCTGCGCGAGCTGCGAGGTCATCTGCGAGCTGTCGGCGGGATTCGTCGGATCCTGGTTCTTGAGCTGCGTCACGAGCAGCGTCAGGAATGTGTTCTGCAGATCCGACGCCGATTGCGCGCCGGTCGCCGAGGTCGACGACGTCGACGAGCTCGACGATGCGCCGTTCATGGTGTCGAGCAGCGTCTGCGACACCGTGGTGCCGTTGCTGCCGATGGTTGTGCTGGTCGTCACGTTGTGTTCCTTGAGTGTCTCTATCAGGTTCCGATGGTCAGGGTCTTGAGCATCAGTTGCTTGGCGGTGTTGAGCGTCTCGACGTTCGCCTGATAGGAACGCGACGCGGAAATCATGTTGACCATCTCCTGCACCGGATCGACGTTGGGCAGCGTCACATAGCCGTCCGCGTTCGCCGCCGGGTTGCTCGGGTCGTAGCTGGTCTTCATCGGGCTCGGATCGTCGACGACGCCCGTCACCTGCACGCCGCCGACCTGCTGGCCCGACGCGGTCTTCGCGCCGCCGAGCGGATCGACCGCGAACACGACCTGCTTGGCCTTGTACGGCTTGCCGTCGGGGCCGGTCGTGCTGTCCGCGTTCGCGAGGTTGGACGCGGTGACGTTCAGGCGCTGCGCCTGGGCTGACATCGCCGAGCCGGCGACGTTGAAGATGTTCATCAAGGAAGGCATGTGTTTCTCCTACTGCGCTCAACTGTTCGACGTAATCGCCGACAACATCGATTTGATTTGCGACGACAGCACCGTCATGCCCGCCTCGAAGTGCAGCGCGTTGTCCGCGAACTGCACGCGTTCCGAGTCGAGATCGACCGTGTTGCCGTCGAGCGACGGCTGGCTCGGCACGCGATAGGCGAGCTTGCCGTAGTCGTCGCTCGGGCCGCCCGACGCGGACAGCGTCGACGTGCCGCTCATGTGGCCCTTGGCCGTCGTCGCCATGCCGCCGCTCGTGCTGACGCGGACGGGTTGCGCCATCTTCAGCGTCGAGCCGTTCGATGCGCTGCCGCCCTGCTTGAGCGCGCCCGCGAGCGCGCTCGAAAAGTCGACGTCGCGCGCCTTGTAGCCGGGGGTGTCGGCGTTGGCGATATTCGACGACAGCAATTCCTGCCGATACGCGCGCACGTCGAGCGCCTCGCGGCCAAATGCGAATTCCTTGTCGAGTCTGTCAAGCATTGCGGTTTCTCCTGTCGGCAGCGCCGGGGCCTTTTTGCATGACACGCATCTTAGGAGCGGCGCGCAATAACTAATCCGACGAATAACCGGGAAACGGGGCCTCTATTCGACGCTTGCGTTATCCGGCCGATATCTAGAATTCGTCTCGTTGCCGATTGCGGGTCTTTTTCCCGCCGCAAACGGATCAATGCAGTCGCCGCATCGTTTGCGGCCCGATCGAATCAGGTACGGAGAAAGTCGATGAGCAGGTCCGCGAAACGTGCATCGAACCCTACGGCTCGCGCCGCAGCGACGTTCGCGCGCCGCACGCTGCGCGGTCTGGCCGGCGTGTCTCTATGGATGGGCGTGGCTGCGCTCGCACAGGCGCAGCAGGCCGACGGCCCGATCGTCATTCCGGGCAACGCCGAAACCAATCCGGCCGCCGCCGCCGACATGGCCCAAAAGCTGACGGCACGCGCCGCGACGCCCGTTGCCGCGGCGCCCGCGCCTGAAACAACGCGTCCGGGCCCGAGCGGCTATCGCGCCGCGACCAAAGCCGCCGACGCCGCGATGCGCAACGCCGCGCTCGAACTCGACGCCCGCGCCGACGCCGCCGACGATTCGATGAACAGCGCGATGAACGACGCGAGCGGCATGATCGTGATTCCCGGACCGGGCGAAGCGAAGCCTGCGCGCGCGGTTGCGGTTGCGGCGCCTGCGCTTCAGAAAGCGCCGGCCGCATCCGCTTCGCGCGAGGTGATGCCCGTCGTCGTGACGCGCGACGATGGCGTCGTCCGCGGCGCGAGCGTCAAGCCCGTCGCGGCCAGCCCCGCGACGCCCGTCGCCGCCACCGCTTCGCCGATGAAGCGCGTGAGCTTCAATCCGTCGGCGGCAGCAGCAACGCCGGCCGCAGCGGCAGCCGCCACCATGCAAGACGGCGAATCGATCCGCCTCACCGCGCTCAACTTTCTTCAGCAGCAGGCCGCCGGCTTGCCGGGCAAGGTCGACATCACCGTGACGCCGGTCTTTCCGCGCGGTCTCGCGGCGTGCTCGGCGCTCGATCCGTTCATGCCGACGGGCGCGCGCCTCTGGGGTCGACTGACGGTCGGCGTGCGCTGCGTCGGCGAGCGTCCGTGGACGCTTTACGTGCAGGCGCGCGTATCGATCAACGCCACTTACTACACCGCCGCGCGCGCAATCGCGCCGGGCGAAGTGCTGAACAACGCCGATCTCGTCGCCCGCGACGGCGATCTCACCGTGATGCCGCAGGCCATCGTCACCGATCCGGCTCAGGCCGTCGGCGCAGTCGCACTGTCGCGCGTGCCGGCCGGCCTGCCGCTGCGCACCGACATGCTGCGCGCGTCGACGTCGGTGTCGATCGGCCAGACCGTGCACGTCGTCGCCGGCGGCTCCGGATTCTCGATTTCCGCCGACGGCACCGTGATGAACAACGCGGCGCCCGGCCAGCAAGTACGCGTCAAAACCGCCGGTGGCCAGATCATCACCGGCATCGTGAAGGACAGTCAGACGGTGGAAGTGGCCCTGTAAAACGGGATGTGTTCGGTCCCCCACACTTGTTTCATTTTGTTGCAAATGCGCTCGATGCCCGCCAAATAAGGCTCAGAGCGCGATAGGCAGAGCGAACGGCAGTTGGCAGTCCGGCGTCAGGGTAAAGTTTTCAAGACCCGTCGCCGTTAAAGGACTCAACACGTTCGGGAATGGAAATCGTGAAGATCGAATCGAATAGCAACACCAATCTGGCTGGCCTTCAAGACAATCTGCCGCGCGCGTCGCAAAACGACGCGAAAGGTGCCGCGGGCACCGTGCAGCAATCGCAAGCGGGCGCGAGCCCGGCGAAGAATTCGACGGTGAGTCTGTCGTCGGTTTCGAGCGACTTGCGCGCATCGAGCGGCTCGGACATCGACACGGCGAAAGTCGAGTCGATCAAGGCCGCAATCCGCGACGGCAGCCTGAAGATGGACACCAGCAAGATCGCCGACGGCATTTTGAGCACCGCTCGCGACCTGCTGCAAACGAGAACCCCGCCGACCGGCGGCTGAACGCTTCCGTAGCGCCTTGCGCGTGACGGCGAGCGTTGGCGACACCGGGCGGCTTTTCAAACCGCTTTTCGAGCGATGCAATGAGAGACGCCCTGCTTGCCACTGTCACCGAAGAAGTCGCCGCTGTTCTGGCCTTCGAATCCCTCCTCGAGGTCGAGGAAAAAGCGCTGATCGCCGCGCAGCCGCTTCCGGCGCTGCCGACGATCATCGAGAACAAGACCGCGCTCACCGAACGCATCTCCGCTCTCGAAAAGGCGCGCGACGAACAATTGAACGCGCTCGGTTTTCCCGGCGGCTTCGTCGGCATGGAAGCGGCCGCTGCGGGCGACAGCAAGATCGCCGAGCAATGGGCGCTGCTCACCGCCGCGGCCCGCCGCGCGAAACAGGGCAACAACAACAACGGCGTGCTGATCCGCACCCGCATGGAATACAACCGCAAGGCGCTCGCCGCGATGCAGGTCGCTCCGTCGAAGGGCGGCTTCTACGGTCCGGACGGCCGCGTGCCCGGCGCCTGATCGCCTGTCATTGCCGTTTCTCGCCTCTCGAACGGCGCGCGCTTCTCGCGAGGCGCGCGCCGCTTTTGTTTCCCGCGCTTTCATCGGCCGAATAACCCCCTTTTCCCCGGCTTTATCCGCCGATGGCTGCTCGACGCCTTCCGCAATAATCGCTTTCATCAAAAAGCGGCTTCGTGCCGCTCGCATGTGAAACCGATGGAAGCGATGGAGTAAGGCCCGGTGGCAGAAGAAAGCGATCTCGAAAAAACCGAATCAGCGACTCCCAAGCGCCTGGAAAAGGCGCGGGAGGACGGTCAGGTTGCGCGTTCGCGCGAGCTCGCGTCGTTCGCGCTGCTGGCGGCGGGTTTTTTCGGCGTGTGGGCGTTGTCGGGGCCGATCAACCAGCATTTGCAGACGATTCTTCGCGGCGCGTTCACGTTCGATCACGCGACGGTGCTGGACACGCACCAGATGATGATCGGCGCGGCGAACGCGGGCCGGGAAGGTCTCTTCGCCGTTTTGCCCGTGCTGCTGCTGACCGGATTCGCCGCGCTCGTCGCGCCGATGGCTCTCGGCGGCTGGCTCATCACGACGAAACCGCTCGCGCCGAACTTCGGGCGTCTGAATCCGATCAGCGGTCTCGGCAAGATTTTCTCGATGCAAGGCCCGGTGCAGCTCGGCATGTCGCTCTTGAAGACGGCGGTGGTCGGCGGCATGGCGGGCTGGGCGATGTGGAGCCGCAAGGCCGAAGTGCTCGGCCTTTTGACGAAGCCGCTCGATCTCGCGCTCGCCGACGCGATGCACATGATCTTCGTGTGCTGCGCGATGGCGATCGGCGGACTGTTTCTCGTCGCGGCCGTCGACGTGCCGTATCAGCTTTACTCGCACGCGAAGAAGCTGCGCATGAGCAAGGAAGAAGTGAAGCGCGAGCACAAGGAAAACGAAGGCGATCCGCACATCAAGGGCAAGATCCGCCAGCAGCAGCGCGCGGCCGCGCGTCGCCGGATGATGCAGGCGATTCCGACCGCCGATGTCATCGTCACGAACCCGACGCACTTCGCCGTCGCGCTGAAGTACGCCGACGGCGAGATGCGCGCGCCGAAGGTGGTCGCGAAGGGCGTGAATCTGGTCGCGGCGCGCATCCGCGAACTGGGCCGCGAGCACAACGTGCCGCTGCTCGAAGCGCCGCCGCTCGCGCGTGCGCTGTATCACAACGTCGAGATCAACCGCGAGATTCCGGGCGCGTTGTACGGCGCGGTCGCGCAAGTGCTGGCGTGGGTCTACCAGCTCAAGCGCTACAAGGAAGATGGCGGCATCAAGCCGGACGAACCGTCCGATCTCGAGGTGCCGAAGGACCTGGACAAAGGCGGCGTTTCCGACGCCGACGCCGATCAGGAAGCTGCCGAAGCCCTGGCTGGCGACAACACTGACAATGGAGCCGCAGCATGAACGCGCGCGCTGGATTTTTCGCCAAACGGCCCGACGCGCTGGGCGCGCAGAACCTTCGCGCCTTAGCCGGCCCGATCCTGATCTGCATGATCTTGGGCATGATGATTCTGCCCTTGCCGGCGTTCCTGCTGGATCTGTTGTTCACCTTCAACATCGCGCTGTCGGTGATGGTGCTGCTCGTCAGCATGTACACGCAAAAGCCGCTCGATTTCGCGGCGTTCCCGAGCGTGCTGCTGTTCTCGACGCTGCTGCGCCTGTCGCTGAACGTCGCGTCGACGCGTATCGTGCTGCTCGAGGGTCACACCGGCCCGGACGCGGCCGGTCAGGTGATCGAATCGTTCGGGCACTTTCTCGTCGGCGGGAATTTCGCGGTCGGTATCGTCGTGTTCGTGATTCTGATGATCATCAACTTCATGGTGATCACGAAGGGCGCGGGACGTATCGCCGAAGTCGGCGCGCGCTTCACGCTCGATGCGATGCCCGGCAAGCAGATGGCCATCGACGCCGATCTGAACGCCGGTCTCATCAACGAGGAAACGGCGAAGAAGCGCCGTCAGGCGGTCGCGCAGGAAGCCGAGTTCTACGGTTCGATGGACGGTGCGTCGAAGTTCGTGCGCGGCGACGCGATCGCGGGCTTGCTCATCATGGTCATCAACGTGGTGGGCGGGCTGATCGTCGGCATGCTCCAGCACGACATGGACTTCGGGCACGCGGCGACCAACTACACGCTGCTCACGATCGGCGACGGCCTCGTCGCGCAGATTCCGTCGCTCATCATCTCGACGGCGGCGGGCGTGATCGTGTCGCGCGTCGCGACCGAGGAAGACATCGGCACGCAGCTGACCGGCCAGTTGTTCCAGAACCCGCGCGTCTTGATGATTACAGGCGTGATCATCGGCGTGATGGGCCTGATTCCGGGCATGCCGCACTTCGCGTTCATGCTGCTCGGCGGCGGCCTCATCTACGCCGCGCGCACGATGAACAAGCGCGCCGAAGCGAAGAAGAAAAGCGCCGTCACCGATGTCACGCCGCTCCAGGCGAGCGCGGCTGCGGCTTCCGCCGAAAATGCCGAGGCCAGTTGGGAGGACGTGTCGCTCATCGATCCGCTCGGGCTCGAGGTGGGTTATCGCCTGATTCCGCTCGTCGATCGCAACAGCGACGGCGAATTGCTCAAGCGGATCAAGGGCATCCGCAAGAAATTCGCGCAGGAAATCGGCTTTTTGCCGCCGGTCATCCATATTCGCGACAATCTCGAACTGCGGCCGAACGGTTATCGCATTGCGCTGAAGGGCGTGGAAGTGGGCGTCGGCGAAGCGTTTCCGGGTCAGTGGCTCGCGATCAATCCGGGACAGGTCTCGGCCGCGCTGCCGGGCGCGCAGACGCAGGATCCGGCGTTCGGTCTGCCGGCGGTGTGGATCGATACGAATCTGCGCGAACAGGCTCAGGTCTACGGCTACACGGTCGTCGATGCGAGCACGGTGGTCGCGACGCATTTGAATCACCTCGTCGTGACGCATGCTGCCGAATTGCTCGGCCGTCAGGAAGTGCAGGCGCTGCTGGAGCGCATCGGCAAGGACACGCCTTCGCTGACGGAAGATCTCGTGCCGAAGGTCATTTCGCTTACGACGCTGCAGAAGGTGTTGCAGAACCTGCTGGACGAAAGCGTGCCGATCCGCGACATGCGTACGATTCTCGACGCGTTGCAGGAACACGCGCCGCGTGTTTCGGATGCACACGATCTCACGGCGGCGGTACGTCTCGCGCTGGGCCGCGCGATCACGCAGCAGTGGTATCCGGGCAACGACGATCTGCAGGTGATGGGCCTCGATCCGACGCTGGAGCGCGTGCTGTCGCAGGCATTGTCGACGGGTCCGAATCCGGGACTGGAACCGGGACTCGCGCAGACGCTGATGAACTCGACGCAAAACGCGATCATGCGTCAGCAGAACCTGGGCTTGCCGCCGGTGCTGCTCGTGCAGCATTCGCTGCGCGCGATGCTGGCGCGGTTCCTGCGCCGGAGCTTGCCGCAGTTGAAGGTGATCTCGTATG
>NZ_JFHD01000066.1 GCF_000698575.1 Caballeronia zhejiangensis | reverse complement strand
CAACGCCAACACCTACGCCCGCACCGGCGCCAACGCCGACACCAACCCCCGCCCCCTCACCCAGCGCAGGAGGCGCGACATGCGCCATCGCCTGGCAGTCGGGCACGATCTACAAGGCAAAGGAAAACGTATCGGTCAATGGCCGCAACTACAGCGCGCGCTGGGAGAACTCCGACGATCCCTCGCGCAATTCGGGCAGCGGCAAATCGTGGCAGGACCTGGGCGCGTGTTCGGGACAGACGTTGCTCGCGTGCGCCGCGCCGTGGAGCGCGAGCAAGACCTACGCGACCGCGGGCACGACGGTCAGCTACAACGGCATGAACTATCGCAACAAGTGGTGGAGCGCCAACGCCGATCCGGCGACGAACTCCGACGGCGCCTGGGAAAAAGTCGGAGCCTGCAAATGAGAGAGGGGGAGCGCGGCGCCCGCATCGAGGCGTCGCGCAAGTCTCATGCTTCAGCGCGAAAACGCCCGCGCCGGATCCACTTCGTCGCAATCCACTTCTCGCCTTTTTCGACGGGCGTGCCCGCGTGCAGCGTTTTTGGATCGCTTTGTCCGAGTTCGTTGACGTATTCGAAATAGAGCGCGCTGCCGCGCCGCGGATGAATCGCGAGTCCGATGTCCGGAAACGTCGTGTCGCCGCCTTGCTCGACTTCGTTGAGATAGAGGATGACCGTCGCGATACGCTGCCCGCCGCGCTGCATGTGATGTTTGCTGCCGGCCTGCTCTTCGGGGAAGTAGTCGTAATGCGGGCGATATTCGCCGCCCATGCCGTATCGAAGGATATGCAGATCCTCGCCGTTCTCTACCGGCTGGCGAAACAGTTCGGCGATCCTTCGGTCGATCGTTTCGACGAGCGCATCCGTCGATGCATTGACGAACGCGCCTTCGCTCCTGCGTCCTTCGATGGTGATCTCCTTGCCCGAATCGGGATCGACGACGGACGAGCGCTGCACATGCTCGCGGCCGATCTCGATCAGCCGGTCGCATTCGGTGTCGTCGAGCACGTCGGCGACGAGCGCGATCACCGGCTGTTCGCTGCTGAATACCTTGGGCGCGGATCGATCGCTCGCGGTCAGCACGCGCGCCTGCGGCAGCATCGGCGTGCCGTAGAGATAGTCGGGCGATGTTTCATCGTCGGCTTGAGGCGCGTCGCCGGCAAGATGGCGCGCGAGCAGCAGGCGCGCGGTGTTCGGATGGAACGCGGCGGCGATCATCGCGTCGATCAGCGACTGATGCGTGCAGCCGCGGCGGATGTTGTCGTCGAGCCAGTTCTTCCATGTCGAATCGAAGCGGGGAATCGTGCTCATGGCGGCTTTCCGAGTATCACTAAACGATCGGTCCTTTCATGGAAGCACAAAAGCATCTGAAGAACAACGGCGCGATTGAAACAGCCGCGCGGCTCGCGCAAAGCGAACTATGCTTTCTCAAGGCGCGGCATCGGGCCGTGTCGGATGAGGGATGAATCGCGCCATGCGAAGCGCATCGTTGAGGATCGAAGGCCGCCGTGCGATCGCCTTGTTGCTGGCGATCGGATGCCTCGCGCTTGGCGAGCGCGCGCGCGCCGCGTCGATGCTGCGCTGCGAGTCCGATGACAACACGGTCGCGTATGTCAGCACGCGCATCGAAAACGCAAAGTGCATCCGCGTGAACATGAACTGGCAGTGGACGCCGCCTGCCCCGTCATCCGCATCGATGGCGTCGGCCGCGCCGCCCGCCGCGCCGCTCACGCGACGTCAGACCACGGCGCGCATCTACAGCTATGTCGAAGACGGCGTGCGCCACTTCGTGTCCAGGAAACCGGCCGGCGTTGCGGCGAACGTAACGGTCATCGAGTTGCGTTTCATGGAGACGTGCAATCTGTGCTCGCCCGGCGATGACGTCAACGTTGCCGGGCTCGCGCTCGACACGCGTTCCTACGGACGCGAAATCGATGCCGCCGCCGCGTCGTTCAACGTCGACAGCGCGCTCGTGCGCGCGGTGATTCACGCGGAATCGGCGTATCGCGCGAACGCGATCTCCCGCGCGGGCGCGCAGGGCCTCATGCAACTGATGCCGGCGACGGCGACGCGCTTCAACGTCGGCGATCCGTTCGACGCGGCGCAAAACATTCGCGGCGGCGTGCAGTATCTGTCGTGGCTGCTCAGGCGCTTCAACAACAATCTCGATCTCGCGCTGGCCGCGTACAACAGCGGCGAGGCGGCCGTCGATCGCTACAACGGCGTGCCGCCATACAACGAGACGCGCACGTATGTGTCGCGCGTGAAGACGCTCGCCGAGCGTTATCGCGACGGGCGCTGAACGCTTCACGCGTTCCCTCGCGCGGATGTTGCCGCGAGGGAGCGCGCCGGCGCTTACTTCGTGTTGTCGACTTCGACCTTGCCGTTGTATGTCACCTTGCCGCGGAAGAAGTAGTCCGTGCACGCCTTGTAATCGCCCGGATTGATGAGCGAGAAGGGCATCTGATAGTCGACCAGCTTGCATCCCGTCGCCGGCTTGCCGTTGATCCACGAATAGTCCTTGTCGAGATACGCCTTGATCGCGGCGGCCGAGCCTTCGTTGAAGCCTTTCATGTTGGCGCAGCCGAGCGGTTCGTCGGCGGGAATGGTCACGCCCAGCTCGCGCGTGAACTCCTTGTACGCGTTGATGCGGTTCGTCACCTGCGATTTTTCCGCGCCGCCGCCGCCGCACTCGATCCCGCCGTTGATGATGAACACCGTCGCGCCGAAGCCCGGCTTCATGTTGTTGCCAATATCGACGGCGTTCGGCTTCCAGGTTCCGTCGACGGCCCAGGTCATCGGCGGCTTGGGCGTTTGCGGCGTCACGGCGAACCAGATCGCGGATGCGAAGTTGAGCCACGTATCCGCGACGCGTCCGGGATTGTCGAGCAGGATGTTGACGTCGCCATACAGCGCCTGCGAGAACGGGCCGAAGTTGTAGTTCCACGAGAGCTGCTTCGCGCCGCGCCCGAAGTAGTCGAGATACTTGCCCGAGGCATTCTTCGCGCACGGATAGAAGATCCAGTTCGTCGCGTGCGAGCCGGGGATGCACTGCTGATACGCGCCGACCGCCGAGCCTTCCGTGTATCCCGATTCGCGCAGGAACCACAGCCCTTGCTGCCAGAAGGGAATCGGCGTGTTTTGCGGCATCGTCGCGAGTACCGGGTTGTTGCGCTCGGCGTCGTTCGAGCGCGCTTGCGCCGGCGTCAGCGAATTCCAGTTCGCGCCGGTTTCCTGCACGAAGTGCGCGAACGATGTGGCGAGCAGCTTGCGACAGATGGCGTCGGCGTCGCGTCCGTCCGTGTAGTCGCCGCAGTAGGCCGGGAATTTAGCGATGCCGCGCAGGAAGTTCACGTACGAATAAGCGATGTTGCGTACAGGGAAGAGCGCGTCGAACTTCGCTTCGGGGATGATCGCTTCGACGCGCTTCACGTTCGACGGATTGGCGGCGCGTTTCGGCACGACGGCGTTGACTTCGTCGTCGGGCAGCACGCGCAGGGCGTCGCGCAGCGTCGCGATCTGGCCGCCGGATTGGTCGATCAGCGCTTTCTCGGACGCGTTGAACTGGGCCTGCGTCGGGTAATCGGCGGGCGCGGGGATGTAGGTGATTTGAGGTTTGTAGGACGCGGGCGTTGGCGTTGGCGTTGGGGTTGGGGTTGGCGTTGGGGTTGGCGCTGGCGTTGGCGTCGGAACCGGAGTGGGCACAGGTACGGGCGTCGGCGTCGGCGTCGGCGTGGGCACCGGCACCGGAGTCGGCGTGGGCGTTGGAGTCGGAACAGGCGTCGGCGCAGGAACAGGCGCAGGAACAGGCGCAGGAACAGGCGTAGGCGTAGGAACGGGCGTCGGGCTCGGCGTTGCGCCGCTGCACGCGCCGAGGTCTTCCCACACGCCATACGCGCCCGATTGCGCGGGATTGTCGCCCTGCGTCCACCACTTGTTTCGATAGTTCCGCCCGTTGTACGTCACGCGCGTGTTCGCCTGCGCATAAACCTGACTCGCGGACCACGCCGTGTAGCAGCCGGACGGTGTTGGTGTCGGCGTTGGCGTTGGCGTTGGTGTCGGCGTTGGTGTCGGAACCGGCGTCGGCGTCGGCGTGGGCGTCGGAACAGGCGTCGGAGTCGGAACCGGAACCGGAGCAGGAACCGGCACAGGCGTCGGAGCCGGAGCCGGCGCAGGCGTCCCCGCCGCGCCGACATCCTTCCACAACGTCGGCGACGCAGCCGGATTCCATCCCGCGCCGGGATAAGCCGTATGCGTCTGCAAAGCCTGATAGACGCGTCCGTTGTACGTGACTGTCGTGCCCGCCGAATAGGTCGTGCCCTCGGTCCAGGCCTGCTGCGCGAACGTCAGACCCGCCTGAAGCATCAGCGCGGCCGGCAGCAATGCCAGCTTTCTTCGAATCGATGTCATCTCAGTCTCTCCAGCGTGAAGGTCCGGATGCGCGCCGGACGATTGAAGTCGGCTACCGTCGGCTCATGTTCTTTTCCGGGTAGTACGTGAACTTCCATTCCGAAATGCTCGTCTGCAGCCCGAAGCTCGCATCGCTGTCGGAAAATCCGTCCTTCTTGAGCGGCGCTTCGTTCGATGCGCTGTACACGCCGTATAACTCGCCGTCCGGCCCGCGAATCTCCTGCCACGGGCCGTCGTTGGTCATCGGATCGGCATAGGCCTCGCGCAGATAGCGCTGCACGTATGACGCGCGCGGATCGCGCAGCAGATCGTCGAAGCGCTTCGGGAACGCGCCGCTCTTGTCGGCCTTGACGTAAGCCTCGATCGCCCGGCGGATCGCGTCGCCGCGGCGCAGCAGCTCGTCTTCCTTCACGCGCTGGATTTGGGTGGTCCATACGGTGCCGACCGCCATCAGATAGATGGAGATCAGCGCGACGCACATCAGCGCCCACAACATGCCGAAGCCGCGCTCGCGCTTTCGACGTGCGCCGCCGCGCCGCTCACCACGCGCTGTAATCGCTGCCATCCTTGCCCTTGCCTTTCGCGCCGCTGCGCACGTTGTAGACGCCGGGTGTGCCGTCGGCGGGCGGCTCGGTCGTCCATGCGGTGCGATTGCCCGCGACCGGGTCCATCGGTATCTCGCGCAGATAGCGCTTCTGCACGAGCTCATCGAGCGATTGCGGATAGCGCCCCTGATCCGCGCGAAAGCGGTCGATGGAATCGCGCATCGCGGCGAGGTTCTGATGCAGCACGGTTTCCTTCGCCTTGTCCGCCTGGCCGAAGTAGCGCGGCACGACGAGCGTGAGCAAGGTCGCGATGATCGCCAGCACGACCAGCAACTCGATCAGCGTGAATGCGCGCAGCGCCTTCTTCCACATGGCTCTCACCACTTTCGATAGGGAACGCCGTTGAGACCGGTGCCTTCGGACAGCGAATAGACGTCGTAGACGTCGTCGCCTTCGCTCGGCGAATCGGGCGGGCTCGCGTAGCTGCGCTTGCCCCAGGTCGCGTCGTCGGAGCGGCTCGGGCAGTCGCACATCGGGTCGCGCGGCACGCGGCGCAGGAAGTAGATGCGCGCGTGCGTCGGACTCGTCTTGTCGACGACGCCTTCGACGAGCGTTGCAAGCTTCGCCGGATAGCCCGTTTCGCCGACGGGACGGTCGATCTTGCCGTCGTCGCCGGCTTTCTTGTAGGCGTCGATCGCGTCGCGGATGCTCCACAGCGCGCGCCTGAACTCGTCCTCCCGGTTGCGCTGCGCGGCGATCTGCACGAGGGGCGCGGCGACCATCGCGAGCGCGGCGAGGATCGCGAGCGTGACCAGCAGTTCGATGATCGTGAAGCCCTTTTCCATCGTCGTCGGCCGGCTGCGCGGTTCAGGGCTGCTCGCGCGGCAGCCGCTGCGCTTCGCCGGTTGACTGAAGCGTCGGCGCGGGCGGCGGCAGGATCGCGATGGGCGGCGCGCTCGGCGGCTCGTTCGGCACGGATGGAGCCGATGGAGCCGACGGAGCGGGCGGCGCGGGCGGCGCGGGCAGCGGGGCTGCGGCGACCGCACCGGCCGCGACCGCCGGCGCGGCGGCGACCGGCGGCGGCAGACGCAAGCTCTCGTTGCCGGTCACGACATCGCGCTCGGTGCTGATGCGCGTTTCCGTGCCCGAATCGAACTGCATCGCGTTGCCCGTCGGCACGGCCTGATTGCGCACGATGCGCGGCGTGAGCAGCAAGACGAGTTCGGTTTCCTTCGAGTCGTCGGCGCGCGAGCCGAAGATGCGGTCGAAAATCGGCAGGCGGCTCAGTCCCGGCAGGCCCGATCCCGAGCTGCGATCGTTGCGCTGGAGCAGGCCCGCGAGCATCTGCGTTTCGTTGTTGCGCACGCTCATCACGGTTTCGGCGGTGCGGGTGCCGATCTGGTACGCGACGAGCCCGGTCGACGTCGTGATCGTGTCGGTGACATTCGACACTTCCATGCGCAGCTTCACCTGCACTTCGTCGGGACTGGCGATCACCGGCGCGACTTCCAGCGTGAGGCCGACGTCCTGATAGTTGACGCTCTCGGAGCTGAAGTTGCTGGAGAGCGTCGTCGTGACTACGGGCAGCCGGTCGCCGATCAGCACCTTCGCCTTCTCGCGATTGCGCACGCGGATGCTCGGATTGGCGAGCGTGCGCGTCTTGCCGTGCGTCTGCAAAAAGTTGATGCCGACCGGCCCGATCCGCACCAGCACGTCGCTGCTGTTGAGGTTATGCAGTTGTTCGAGCGTGACGGTGTTGTCGGGCAGCGTGGTGCCGTCGTCGATCGTGCCGGACTTGAGCCCGAACGTGATGCGGTCCGGATACTGGATACCCATGTTCAGCAGATCGGACGACGACACTTCGAGCACCTGCGCGTCGATGACCACTTCGGCGGGCGTCACGTCGAGCGCGCGGATGATGCGCTCCGCCACTTTGATCGTGTCCGGCGCGTCGCGCATGATGATCGCGTTGGTGCGCTCGTCGAGCACGGCGTCGCGCGTCTTGACCATCTGCTTGAGCACGCCGAGCACCTGCGCCGCCGTCGAGTTCTGCAGATAGAACGTCCGCACGACGAGATCCTTGTACTCGGTTTCCTTGTCGGGCCGCTTCGGGTAGATGAGGATCGAATTGCCGCTCACGATCTTGCTCGAAAGCTGATTGGCCTGGAGCACCATCGACAGCACCTGCTTGACGGGCGTGTTGCTCGCGAAGATCGTGGTCGGCGCGGTCGCTTGCACTTCGCGGTCGAACGTGAAGTTCAGCCCGGTGATGTTCGACACCAGCTCGAAGATGCTGATGATCGGCTGATCGCGGAACTGCACCGTGATCGGTTGATCGAGGTCCTTGTTGAGCTTCGGCTCGATCGATTGGCCCTTCGGCGCGAGCAGTTCTTCGCGCAGCCGGATCGCGCGCGCGTTGTCGGGCTGCTTCGCGAGCACGTCGATAACGGCCGAGAGCGCCGCCTGCGGCTGATCCAGACGCACCGATTCGGCGTAGCGCACTTCCGCGTCGATCGGCGCCTGTCGCTCGATCCACTCGATCATCTCGCGCGGGTTGTCGTCGCCGGGCGCGGCCTGCTGCGCCTTGTGCGCCCAGCCGAGCGCCTGCGCCGCGTCGCCCGCGCGGTACGCGACGGTCGCGCGTTGCAGGTATTCCATCGACAGCCTGCGCCGCAACGCGAGATACCAGCTTCTGATTTCCAGATCGTCGGGATACTGCGCGCTTTGCTGCGCGAGCAGTTCGAGCTGGGCGTCGGGCGGCATGCCCGCGAGCCGGTTTTGCAGATCCTGCCGATGCAGATCCCCCGCGCATGCCGCGATGAGCGGAATCAACAGGCAGACCGTCACGTCTTTGAGCCGGCTCATTTGAGTTCTCCAAGCGACAGCGTCTGCCGGCGCTTCAGCGGCAGGTACGTGAACTGGACTTCGCGGCGGCTGATGTCGTCGATGCGATAAGCGTTCAGCATCACGTCGCCCTTGTGCAGGAAGCCCTTCTTCTGGCAGTTCATGCAGAGCGGGAACTCGCGGTTCGCGCCGGAAATGACCACATAGAAAACGCCTTGCTGATCGAGCCAGAGCGAGCGAACCGCGAACGGCAGCGGCGGCGGCTCGGGCGGCGGCGGCGGCTTCGACGGCTTGGGCGGTTCGGGCGGCGGAGGCGGCGGCGGTGGCTGCCAGTTCTGCGTCGGAAAGAGATCGATGGGCGCGGGTCCGGCCGCCGCGACGATATCGGCTGCGCTCGCCGCCGGCGGCGCGGAAGCGGGCGCGGCGGGCTTCGCCGTCGATGTCGCCGCTGACTGTTGCGGTTCGGGCGCCGTATCGTCGCCGCCGCGAAAATACGTGAATACGACGAGCGCGAGCGCCGCCACCATCAGCCCCAGCACCGGACGCGAGATCTTCAGGGTGCGCAGGTCGAGCCGGCTCATTTCGTTGCTTCCACGAGAAACGCGCATTGCAGGCGCACCTCCAGTTGCGTCACGCCGATATTCGGCCGCGACAGGGTGAGCCGTTCGCAGCGCAGGCCCGGCAGCGTCCGCAGTTCGTGCATGAAGCCGCGGAACTGCAGATAAGTGGCGCTGAACGTCGTCTCGACGACATAGCGCCGCAGCGACGGATCGTCCTTCTCCTGCGCGGCGAGCTGATACGTGATCTGCGGAATCGCGATGCCGTTCTTCGCCGCGATCGCATGCAGACTGTGCAGGAACACGAAATAACGCTCCTCGGGGCTGACCGGTGCGACGGCTTCGTCGGGCGAGGGTGGCGGCGGTTGCGTCAGATGGACGGCGCGCGCGTTCAGATCGGCCTCACGCTGCGCGATGTCGCGATGCAAGGGCAGGATGTCGGTCAGCGCGACGATCGCCGCGCCCGCGATGAGCAGTACCGCGAGCAGCCCGAAGGTGCCGAGCCGCCACTGCGCGCGCCGCAGTTCCCAGACGAGGCGGTTCATCGGCGCGCTCCGCTCGGATGGGCGGCGTGGCTCGCCTGGGGCCGCGCTTGCGATGCGGCCGGAGCGGCGGAAGCCGCCGATGCCGCCGATGCCGCCGATGCCGCCGAAGCCGCCGATGCCGAAGCAGCGGCCGCAACCGCCGAAGCCGCCACCGGGCGCGCGACGAACGCCTTCCACGTGACCTGCAACGACGTCTCCACCGATGGCGCCGGCGGTCCCGGCTTCTGAATCTGCCGCTTGATCGCGACGCTTTCCGCGCCGGGCTGCGCCTGAAGCCAGTCGGCGTAAGAGATCGCTTCCTGGACCGAGCGCGTCTCGAACTGCATGTTGATCTGCCGCGACGCGGTGACGAAATCCAGCGACAGCAGCGCGATATTCGGATGCCATCCGCCTTCGATCAGATCGCGCGCCGGTTCCGTCGCGTAGCGCTGCTGCGCCATCAACTGCGCCATGCGCGCGTCGCCGGACTCGCGATGCGCGTTGCTGATCACATGAAACTTCGCTTCCTGCTTCGCGATCGTCGCCTCGCGTTCGTCGAGCGCCTCGCCTTGTTCCTTGAGCGCGTCGCGATACTGCATCGCCGCGATCAGCGCGACGATCCCGACGACGAGCGCGAGCAGCCCCACGGCCGCGCCGGGCCGGTTCGGACGATGCAGGTCGATGACGGGCGCTTTCATGTCGCGGCATCCCAGGGCGCGGGCAGCCATTCGACGAGCGCGGCGTCGGCCGACCAGCGCTCGCGCGCGTCCGGTCCGCCCGGTCCGCCCGGTCCAATCACATAGCGGCGTTCGGGCGGCGTATCGGCGCAGAGCGCGAACGCGTCGCGCAGCACGCCATCGAGCGCGCCCTCGCGCGTGCGCGTCACCGGCAATGCGATGAAGGCCGTCCATCCGCCGCCGCGCCGCAGCCCGATATGCGCGATGGCCGCGTCACGCTCCGTTTCCTCCAGCGCGACGATCGCGATCGCGCCTTCGCGGATGCGCGCCGCATGCTTCTGCATCGCGAAGGTATACGCCGGCTCGATGCCGAGCAGTTGCAGCTTGCGCGTCTTGCACAGACGCTCGATGCCCGCGCACAGCGCTTCCGATATCGCGGCGGCGAGGCGTCCCTGTTCCCACGCGCCATCGGTGACGGCGTAGCGCCACGCCTCGGTGCCCGCGCCCATCTGCACGGCCTGCACGCGTGCGGCGGCGACCCAGTCCTGCGGTTTCGGCAGCGGCTGCCACGGCAGCGCGTGATAGCGCGCGAACGGTGCGCCGACCACCACGCGCAGTGCATGCAGACCGAGGTTCGCGGGCTTCGGCGCGAGCGTTTCGATGGCCTTGAGCGCCGCGGCGACATCGTTCGCCGATGACAGCGGCATCGGCGCGCCGCCGAACGTGCGGGCGTGCCGTCCGTCGATCCAGATCGTCGTGCGGCTCATGAATGCGGGCGTTTTGATCGACGGCGCATTCAGCTTTGGCCGCTTCTTCGCGACGCTGCGCAACGCTTCGAGATGGTCCGACCAACGCGACATGATTCGCCCCCGTCAGCCTTCGACCATCGTGACGCGATTGACTTCGGCGAGCGTCGTGCGTCCGTCGGCGACCGCGCGCAACGCGATGCCGCGCAGCGGCACGAAGCCGCTCTGATACGCGAGTTGCTTCAGCTCGACGATCGGCCGCCGCTCGACGAAGCATTGCTTGATCGCATCGTTCAGGCGCAGCACTTCCGCGATCGGCTGACGTCCGAGATAGCCCGTGCGCCTGCACGCCTCGCAGCCCGCGCCTTTGCGGAAACGCCAGCCGGCGATCTCTTCGCGCGTGAGCGCCGAAGCGCGCAGCAGCGCGTCGTCGGGCGGATCGTCGTCGCGCACGCAATGCGGGCAGTTCTTGCGCATCAGCCGTTGCGCGACCGCGCCGAGCAGCGCGTCGACGAAACTGTGCATGTCGACGCCCATGTGCAGGAAGCGGTCGAGCACGGAGAAGACGTTGTTCGCGTGGACGGACGTCAGCACGAGGTGGCCGGTCAGCGCTGCCTGCACGGCGATGCCCGCCGTTTCGCCATCGCGGATTTCGCCGACGAGAATCTTGTCCGGATCGTGCCGCAGGATCGAGCGCAGGCCGCGCGCGAACGTGAGCCCTTTCTTGTCGTTGATGGGAATTTGCAGCACGCCCGGCAACTCGTATTCCACCGGATCTTCGATCGTGATGATCTTCTCGTCGCCGGTATTGATTTCGGTGAGCGTCGCGTAGAGCGTCGTCGATTTGCCCGAGCCGGTCGGCCCGGTCACGAGCAGGAGACCGTACGGCTCGTGCGCGATCGTGCGGATCGCCTCGACGATCTCCGGCTCGTGGCCGATCGAATCGAGCCGCAGCGCGGTGGCGCCGGCCTCGCCGCGTTGCTTGTCGAGCACGCGCAGCACGGCGTCTTCGCCGTGGATCGACGGCATGATCGAGACGCGAAAATCGATCTCGCGCTGATTGATGATCGCCTTGAAGCGCCCGTCCTGCGGAATGCGCCGCTCGCCGATATCGAGATCGGCCATGACCTTCAGGCGCGACAGCACTTGCTCGGCCGTGTCGATGCCCGGCGCGCTCGCCGTTTCCTGCAGCACGCCGTCGATGCGGTATTTGATGACGAGTCCCGCCGCCGTGCTTTCGATATGGATATCCGATGCGCGGGCCCGCAGCGCGTCGTACAGCGACGAATTGACGAGCCGGATCACGGGATGCACGTCGGCGGCGAGCGTGGCGAGCGTGATCTCGACGCCCGCATCGGCGCTCGCCGACGACTTGCCCTCGACGCTGATCTGCGTGAGCGCCTGATGCGCCGATTCATGCAGCGCGAGGTACGCCATCAGTTCGGCGGGCACGCAGAACGCGAACGCGAAGGGCTTCTTCACGCGGTTCATCGCCCAGGCGCGCATGTTGGCGTCGAAAGGGTCGGCGAGCACGAGCCACAAGTGCGCGCCGGGGTCGTCGGCGAGCAGGCACTTGCGCGACATCGCGTCGCCGAAAGAGAGCAGGTCGAAGCGCGGCGTGAGCGTTTCGAGCGCTTGCGCGTCGAAGCCGCGCAGGCCGAGCGTCGCCGTCACGTTATGCAGATAGTCGGCGGGATCGTGATCGGCATCGTCCCAGAATCGCTGCTGGCGCGTGCGCGTATCGGGCGCGATGTGCGCGGCTTGTTCCATGATTCACCCCACGGCTCCGGCCAGTTGGAAGATCGGCATGTAGAGCAGGAAGATGATCGTCCCGATGATGCTGCCCACCACCAGCATCAGGACGGGCTCGACCACGCGCATCAGCGTGTCGATCGCGCGGTCCAGCTCTTCGTCGCAAAACTCGGCCGAGCGCGTCACCATGCCGGCCAGCTCGCCGCTTTGCTCGCCCACGCGGATGAGCCGTTCGGCCACCGGCGTCGTCAGATTCGCGGCGGGCAGCGCGCCGGAGAGCGGCTTGCCCGCGCGAATTTCGTCGAGCGCCTGCGCGAGCGCAGTCTGCAATTGCGCGGGCAAGACCTGCGCGGCGAGTTCCATCGACGTAACCATCGACATGCCGCCCGCGAGCAAGAGGCCGAGCGTGCGGTAGAAGCGCGTCAGCGCGAAGAGGCGCTGATAGTCCGCGAGCTTCGGCAGCCGCATGAACGCTTCGAAGAGCCGCGCGCGCACCTTCTCGCTGCGCAACGACAAGCCCGCGCCGACGATCGCGCCGACGACGCCCGCGAGCAGCAGCCCGCCGTGCGCCTCGACGAGATTTCCCCACGCGAGCATCACGCGCGCGGAGAACGGAATCTCCTTCATCGACGCGAACACCTGGCTGAACTTCGGGATCACGTAGAACGCGAGAAACAGGACGATGAGCGCGCCCGTCGCGATGACGATCGACGGATACACCATCGACGACACGACTTTCTTGCGCACCACGGAGAGCCGCGCGTCGTAGTGGTGATAGCGCTTGAGCGCCTCGGCGAGATGGCCGGTCTGTTCGGCGGAGGCCACGGTCGCGACGTAGAGCGGCGGAAAGTGCGCGGGCTGCCGCTCGAGCGCGCGCGACAGCGGCTCGCCTTCGTAGAGCGCGGAAACGATCTGCGCGAGCACTGTGCGATTGAGCCCGTCGCGGCTCTTGTCGCGCAATGTCTCGACGGTCTCGACGAGGCTCAGGCCCGCTTCGAGCAGCGCGATCAGCTCTTGCGTGAAGAGCGCGCGCTCGAACACGGGCTTGCGGAACGTGAAGCCCGCCTTGCGCTTTTCGAGCGGCGTCGCTTCGATGAGCGACAGACCCATGTCGGCGACGCTCTGGCGCAACTGGGCGTCATCGGCGGCGTCGAGTTCCAGCTCCTGCTGGCCGCCGTCGCTTTCGACCCGTACGCGATATCGCATGGCGCTCACCGCGCGGATCATTTGGCGACGATGTCCGCGTCCTCGCCCGATCCGCCCGGCTTGCCGTCGGCGCCGTAGGTCATCAGGTCGTAGTCCTTGCCGCCTTCGCCCGGCGATCGATAGATATACGGCTTGCCCCACGGATCGTTCGGAATCGCGCTGCTCATGTACGGACCTTCCCAGCCCGACGTGTTGCCGACGTTGGTCATCAGCGCGGCGAGGCCGGCGTCGGTGCCCGGATAGTGCCCGGTGTCCAGCCGATAACGGTCGAGCGCGCTTTCGATGCCCTTCATCTGCGATGCCGCCGTCTTGCTGCGCGCCTTGCCCACTTCGCCGAAGAGCTTCGGTCCGACATAGCCCGCCAATAGCGCGATGATGAGCAGCACCACCAGCAGTTCGAGCAAGGTGAAGCCGCGCCGGCGCAAGCCGATGCCGGTCTGCGTCAGCTTTCCCCTCAGTGCGGCAGCCTTCGTCAAATGGTTATACATGGCAGCCCCCGGCAGGTTCGGATCTCGGCGCCGCGCGCGTCTGCCCGGTCGGGCGATACGCGCGCGGCCCGTCGAGCATCACTTCAGTCCGTCGCTCATCACTTTCAGCAACTCGGCGTTGGGTCCGTCGCCGTCGAGTTCCCAGGCGAACGAGCCGCGCAGGTTCTGCGCTTTCACGTAGTCCATCTTCAGTTTCATGGTTCCGGGCGTGTCGTAGGACCACCAGGTGGTGCCGTCGAACTTGTACGCGGTTTTCGCGACCGGATGCTCGTACACCGTGCCGGCCGCGCTCTTCAGGAGGCGGTAGTCCTGGATGCCTTCCTCGTACTTGCCCGGCGCGGGCTTGGTGGCTTTCTGATACAGGCCGTCGCCTTGCGGACCCTTGGTGACGCCGGTCCAGCCGCGTCCGTAGAACGGCACGCCGACCACGATCTTCGATGTCGGCACGCCGCCTGCGAGCAGCGCCTTCACCGCTCCGTCGACGTTATAGGTCGGCGCATACTGGCCCGCCTTGTAGTTCGGGCTGTCGGGGTCGCCGTAGAGCGGCGCCTGGAAGTCGGTCGGCCCGTTGGTTTCCCATCCGCCGTGGAAGTCGTACGACATGATGTTGATCCAGTCGAGCGACTTGCTGTATTCGCCCGGCTCGGTCATCGCGATCTTGTCGCCGCCCGCGCCGATCGCGACCGTCAGCAGATAGCGCTTGCCGTTCTGGGCGCCGATGGCGTCGAGTTGCTTGCGGAACTCGGCGAGCAGCAGCGTGTAGTTCTTCTTGTCGTTCGGATCGACGGCGTTGTATGGCTGGCCGCCGCCGCCGGGGAATTCCCAGTCGATGTCGATGCCGTCGAACACGTCCGCGCCGATGCCGTCGCCGCCCGCGTTCGAGCCGGCGTCATAGGGCAGATTGCCCTTGATGTAGACGTCGATGCACGAGCTCACGAGCTGCTTGCGCAGCGCGTCGGTTGCCGCCGCTTTGCCGAACCATCGCGACCAGGTCCAGCCGCCGAGCGAAATGATCACCTTCAGGTTCGGATGCTTGGCCTTCAACTGCTTGAGCTGATTGAAGTTCCCTTTCAGCGGGCCGGCTCCGGCTTTGCCGTAGCGCGGATCGTTCGTCGGGAAGTCCCAGGTGTCGCCCTTGCCGCTGACGGCTTCGTTGGCGCCGAAGTTCTTTTGATAGTCGGCCCAGGCGTCGCCGCCGGTGCCTGCGTCCGCGGCGTTCGGATTGGTCGCGCCCGGCTCGGCCTTGTTGATGATGCCGCACTCGTAGCCGCCGTTCTTCTGGTAGAGGTTGCCGAACGCGTAGTTGATGAACGTGAGCATCGAGGCAGAGCCGGTCGTGTCGACGTCCTTGAGCTTGTAGTTGCGGTCGTAGATGCCCCACTGCGCGAAGTAGCCGCCGATTTCACGCGCCCCTGAGGGGGAGGGTGCGGGTGTGGGTGTGGGTGTCGGCGTCGGTGTTGGGGCCGGCGTTGGCACCGGCGTTGGCGTCGGTGTTGGAACCGGCGTGGGCGTCGGCGTTGGTGTTGGAACCGGCGTCGGCGTCGGCGTCGGCGTGGGCGTCGGCGTGGGCGTCGGCGTCGGCGTCGGCGTCGGAACG
>NZ_JFHD01000065.1 GCF_000698575.1 Caballeronia zhejiangensis | reverse complement strand
CCCAACGCTACACAACGCAGGGCATTTTCTGCAAGCACATTGCTGATCTCGGCGCGTCCGTCCTCACAGTAGAACGTGAGCGCCGTCCAGTGGTTCAGCGAGTAGTTGATCGCGCCCGTAAGCGTAGACTTCTTCGACAGCGTCCCAAGCTTGGCCCTGATCGTCGATTCGAACGTGTTGAGCAGAGGCTTGCTCTTCTCCTGCCGCACACGCAACCGCTCATCGGGAGGTTTGCCGCGAATGTCAGCTTCGATGCTGTAGAGCTCGCCGATCATCTCGAGCAGTTTCTGGGTATCCGGAGTCGGCGTACGCTCGTGAACGTCGAATATGTACCTCCTCGCGTGATCCCAGCATGCCGCTTCGAAGACGTCGCCGCTTGCGTACAGCTGGTCGAAGCCGGCGTAGGCATCTGCCTGCAGGATTCCCTTGAAGTTGGCGAGGTGTGTTTGTGGATGAACACCCTTGCGGTCCGACGAGTACGTGAACCAAACTGCCGCAGGCTCCGTCGAGCCCGAGCGTCGGTCGTCGCGCACATAGACCCAGAATCGGCCGGTTGTCGTCTTCTGATTGCCCGGTGTGAGGACGGGAACCGTCGTGTCGTCGCCATGGAGCTTGCCGGCAGCGAGCACGTAGCGCTGGATCGCCTCGACCAGCACCATGCAGAGTTCAACGATCTGGCCGACCCAGCGGCCCATGCTGGCGCGATCAAGTGTCACGCCGTCGCGGGCCGCGATCTCCGACTGGCGATACAGGGGTTGGTGATCCGCGAACTTCGATACCGCGATATCGGCCAGCAGGCTTGGATGCGCGATGCTGCGCTCGATCGGCAGGCTCGGCATCGGCAGTTGTTCGATATGGCCACAGCCGGGGCAAAGCAATTTGCGCCGGATCGTGCGGATCACCTTGAATGCGGCGGCTACGCGCGCGAGCTGTTCGGAGACGTCCTCGCCCAGCGGCTGCATGGTCGTCGCGCACTTGGGGCAGAGCGGATCAGGCTCGAGTACCGTCTCCTCGCGCGGCAGGTGCGGCGGGAGCGGCTCTCGCGAAGGCGACTTGCTGGCCGGCGCGTTCGGTGTCCTGTCGCGCTCGTTACGCGCCTCGGCAGCACCCCGGCCGGCGGTCAGGTCCTCCAGCTGCGCCTCGAGCTTGTCGATCTGCCTGGCGAGTTGTTCGGACTTGCGCCCGAAGTGCATCCGCCTGAGCTTGTCGATCTGCGCCTTCAGGCGCTCGATCTCTTCATCTCGCGCGGCGAGTTCCTCCACCATCTTCGCAATCGATGCCTGGTGCTCAAGCAGCGACGCCTGTTGCGCGAGCACCATGGCACGGAGCTCGGCGACGTTATCGGGAAGCGGCGCTTGATCGGACATGCGTCGCAGTTTACGAGCCTTGCTCGCGGTTTACAACATCGAGAGCGCGGCGGTGCGTCGTGGCTGTCGCCAGTCAATGCCCTCGAGCAACATCGACAACTGTGCACTCGTCAGATGGATCTTGCCGCCATCGGCCTGAGGCCAGATGAAACGGCCTCGCTCCAATCGTCTCGCGAGAAGCCAGAGTCCGTCCTCAGTAGCCCAAAGCACCTTCGCGAGATCGCCGCGGCGCCCGCGGAAGATGAAGACGTCACCGTCCAGTGGATTCTCATCGAGCGCTGTCTGCACCTTCGCCGACAGCCCTTGGAAGCCGCAGCGCATGTCGGTAATGCCGGCAACGAGCCAGACACGCGTGCCCGCCGGCAGGCCGATCATCGGGCAAGCTCCCGAATGAGCAGCCGCAGCAACGCCGGCGAGACCTCACCGGAGATTCGAACGCGCGCACGATCAAATTCGATCTCGCAGACGTTATCGGACGGCGAGTTGGTATCGTCGGTCATGGGCGTTGCCTCCGAAGGCTCCGCGACAACGCTCACTGGAAGAAGTACCGTCGAGCTGGCATCAGGTTTCGAGGCCGCCGCCGCATGCTCTGGACATGGCGCGCCGAACACGCCTTGCAGATACTGACGCCGCCACCTGAACAGCAAATTGGTGTTGACGTCGTTACGGCGTGCAACCAGCGAAACCGAAGCCCCTGCTTCAAACGTCTGCTCGACCAGGTGCCGCTTGGTCTCTACCCGAAAGTTTGGTCGCTTGCACGTCGCGATCCGATTCAATGTCTCGTCCACTTTAGCTCCCACCAAATTATTTAGCGGGAACTAAACTACCAACGGGTTCGCTCAGCCGTCGAGAATGGCCGTCGCGAGCCGCTTACGAAGAAAGAGCTGTTGGAGCACCTGCGGCGCACCCGTGCCATGCGTCGATCACGTCATCACACGCAGAAGACTGAGGATCACGGCCGTATCCGCGATGCGGTCTCGATCAGCGAACGTCCCGCTACTGTTGAAGACCGCGCGGTTCCGGGGCATTGGGAGGGCGACCTCCTGTGCGGCAGTTGTAACAGTCAGATTGCCACGCTTGTCGAGCGACACACGCGCTATGTCATGCTCGTCAAGATTGACAGCAAGGACAGTGAAACGGTGGCTAACGCGCTCATCAAACACGCGGGGAAGCTTCCCCAGGAACTCTATAAATCCCTCACCTGGGATCGGGGCACGGAGATGGCGGGACACAAGCGGTTCACCGTTGCCACCGACGTCGCCGTGTATTTCTGCGATCCCAAACACCCATGGCAGCGCGGTTCCAACGAGAATACTAATGGGCTGTTGAGACAGTACTTTCCAAAAGGCATCGATCTATCGGCATATTCGCAAGCGAAACTGAACGCTGTAGCGAGACGGCTGAACGAGCGCCCAAGGAAGACATTGGATTACGAAACGGCAGCCGAACGATTCCATCAGGCTATTGCATCGACCGGTTGAATCCGCCGTCTGAAGTTGCCTTTCGAATGTCCATTTGGCCGACGACATGAATGACCGGATGTCGCCGTTCGGGGAATTTGCGGACGGATGTAAGAAAGCTGGGAAGCGGCCCGAGGCGCCTGGCAGGTCGCTCGCCTTGTCCACAGCTTCCGGAAACATCGCGCTTGATCCTGCGTGTTATCTACACGGTTATTCACGGTCCAAACGCACCGGTTGCCGACTCAACGTGCGTCTGCGCGCAGCCCGATGCTACTCAATGTCCCGGTCCGTTCTCCTCGATGCAGCTCAGCACGAGCGTACCGTCCGTGCCGGCCTCGGGGCTGAGCATCGCGGTATGAATTTCGGTGGCGGTGCAGCGCCACTCTGCCTGTAGATCTGTGCTGCATGAGCGCGCCGTGTAGCCGATGCTTTGCCGGTCCGGCACGTACTGGCAGGTATCGCGGCCATCGCATTGACGCGCGAGATCGCCCGTCGCATTGCCGGCCGGTGCGCCGCAGTTCGCGCCATAGGTGCCGGACAGAACAGTGATCGTCCGGGCATCCACGTTCGAAAAACAACTCAGGCCAGCAATTCCCGCTATCGCGCAAGCCCGGCCGATGCCGATTCTCCGCGCAACCGCGCTGTTTCTGTTCATGGCGCCCTCCTTGTGCTTCGAAGAACGCGTCGGCAATGCTATGACGCGTCAACGGATTTCTTCGGTAGTACGCTCGCCACGACGCAATCGCACTGCGCCCGCCGCATTCGAACACATCGCGCTGGGCAAGATCGAGCGCCTGAGCAAGCGATTCGCGCAACTTCCGCGCGCGCGAAAACGCCGGCTACGCACGGTCGCTTCGGGTGGGTGGAGACACTGCCCGCTCCCTCGACGCTCATTTCCTTGATCAAGCGCATCGCGAATACGGCGCGAAACAACTCGGGCAATGCATCGAGCTCGCGTTCCAGCAGCGCCGCGACCGTAGATGATTCTGCGCGCAAGCTTACGGAGATTCTCGTCGGTAGCGCAGTTCTCGCTGACTTCGAATCGCCACAACAAAAACCGCGTCGAACTCTAGCAACCACCGATACAGCGCCAGATAGCCATGGGCACCGTTTGAAATGACCAACTCGCGCATGCCTGGACAGTTGTCGACCGGCCGGCCGATCATCGGGCTTGACTGGAGGATGTCGAGTGCGGACACGATGTCTTCGATGCGCTCGACTGCACGCTCTGGCGTATGTTCGAAGAGAAACTCAAAGATGCGATCGAAGTCCTCGTGAATTTCCGGCGCGAGGACTATTCGCGCCATCGCTTGACCTTGGGTACTCCCGGCGAGCCGCCTGCTGCGCGCTCGCGCAGATACTCACGCATCTCGTTCCATTCGAGCCCCGCATTCGTCTCTAGCATCTTTGCTACGCGAGCATTCCCCTCGTCGAGAAACGCCTGTCGCAATTCTTCGTTCGCCACGCGCTCTGCGATGGCGTCGAGCATGAAACTGTGTGCCGTGGTGCCGGACTTGTCGGCCAGCCGGGAGACCCGCTCGCGAAGCTCTGACGGCAGGCGAAGTGTGGTGGTCGACATGGCATCCTCATCGTGCTACACATGTGCTACATCCTACGCGAGCGGGCGCAACATTGCAAATGCCACCGGTTCGCACGGCCCGTCGATGCACATATCCCATTGATTGAATTTGTGCATTTGCTATTTGACATTATGATGGAACTGTCCCGCTATCGCCAACAGCTTGGATTAAGCGTCCTGCCGTTGCCCAACGAAGACACGCCGCTTGTGCTGCTGATTGGCGCCACGGCGTCGAACGCACGCATCGAGAGGTGCGCGCCGCTTACGCGTGCGGCGCTGCACGCCATCGTGAATTGCGTCTTTACGGGCGCAGCGGCGCGCTTGCGTGAGCGAGATGAGACGGCGAGCGCGCGGGCTGATCTCCTCGAAAAAGCGTCCGCGCATTGGCTGCGGCACAGTGCCGGCTCGCATATGGCGGATCAAAAGATTGACCTGCGCACGGTGCGCGGCAACCTCGGCCACGCTTCGCTGACGACAACCAGCATCTATCTGCACGTCTACGACGATCGGCGCCATCAGGAGCCGAAGAGAAACAGCGCGTAGACTGGTGAAGCGTAGCGACGTCGCGCCCCACGCGTCGTTCTAAGCGCCTTCCGAGTCTCTGCAGTGATCCAACGCCGCTCATGAAATTGTTTGTGCCCCAACCGCACATCTCTGCCGACAAACAGACGCTCAACTTCGTCGTCGAATGGCGCAGAGAAAGCGTAACCTGCGTCATGCCGCGCCGCTGTATGCAAGTCTTTTTCTGGCTTAAGCCCGATGCGGACGATGCCCGACTGATGAGCGTATTCAGGAAAGGGTTTTGTCAAAGCGAAGCGGTCGCGCGACGCACGCTGCTGGCGCGATCAACGCGCCCTGTTCGCCTAACGGAGACTGACTTCTCGCGTGCTTAATTGCCAGCGGGTGTCCTAATGACGATCACGAATGTCGCGGAGGTGTTTACTTCATTGGTGGGTGAAGGGTTGACGATTAGTTGCGTGTCTGCGTTAGGCAAAACGACGCCTTAGCGGGGCAACACAGGACGCATCCGTCCGTATGTGCCGGCCGATTCGAACGTTGATCGGATCGTGTCGCCGGCCAGACGCACGCTGGCCGGCGTACGGCAGTTGTAAGTCCCTTCACCCTGGCGCATCCCGCCGCGGCTTACCGGAAAGCTGAGCTTATGAATGGGTCTTTACGACCCACTTCGGCCCGTCGTCATGCGTCGTCTCTTTGACCGTTCCCGGGACATACCCGTCACTTAGATTCGATCGACTCTGGTATCGTTGACCTAGGTTTGAATCCCATGAATGCAAGCCTCACTTTTACGTCCCCGATCTGCAAGGCCCTTCCACAATCAACTAGAGACAAACAGATGCATCTTTAGTGGCGGCCGAAACATCGAGCTATTTCCGTTCGCGCAAAGACATTGCACGGATCTTGTCCGACACGCGCCGTCAGACGCCGCATTGAGCTTAAGCCTTGGCAGCCACCGGCAGTCGGAATGGCGCACCGAGACGGTTGAAAGCGTTCATCGCGGCAATTGTTATCGTGAGATCGACGAGATCCTTCGGCGCGAATGCCGCTGAGGCCGCTGCATAGGCTTCATCCGAAGCGTGCGTTTCGCTTACGCGCGTCACCTCTTCGGCCCAGGCGAGAGCTGCGCGCTCCTGATCGGAGAACAGGTGCGAGACCTCGTCCCACACCGGCACCAGAGTGATCTTGTCGATGGACATCGTCTTTCTGAGATCACGACTATGCTTGTCGATGCAATGAGCGCATCGATTGATCTGGGAAACGCGGAGGAACACAAGATGAATAAGCTCCTCGGGCAGGTTGGTGCTTTTCGTCACATATTGATGGACACCCAGAAGCGCCTTTGCGCCGTCCGGGGCAATCTCGTGCCAGTTCAAGCGGGTCATCTTCGTCCTTTACCTTTCGTCCGTTGAAAAATGTCTCCTGCGCTTTGCAGGCGCAGGTCGGTTACTTCACCTTTGCGCACGGCTCGTGATGTTACGCCGACGATGCTCAGCGGAGTTTTCCTGCCGACGAAGCCGTCCGGCAGCAACGCATGGTCGCGCACGTTCCACATCAAGCCGTGAATGTCAGAGACGCATCAGGCCGTTGTCGTATCCGTCAAGCGCATACGGTCCAGCCAGTCGCCGAGAGTCATGCGGCCCTGCCGCATCCGGCCGGTCGGCACGAGCGAATTCTCGGCCATCGAGCCGCCGAAGTAGGTTGCCTTGTCGTCGGCGATCACCCTGCGTGCGTCACGCGTGGCGCGCAAATAGGTGCCGATGAACGCATGCATCGCGCCGCGCTCGGGACCGGCGATATCCACGGTGCCGTCGAGCGGCAAGCCTAGGGCGATCTCGACGATGATGGCCGCGACATCATCGGCGGCGATGGGCTGGAACTGATGCGGTGAAAGACGCACAGCGCCGTCGGCGGTGCTCAGATCGGCGATGGTGCCGAGAAACTCCATGAACTGCGTGGCACGCACGATCGAATAAGGCACGGGCGATGCCGCAATCAGCCGTTCCTGCACGCACTTCGCCGCGAAGTATGCATTGCCCTCCATTCGATCCACGCCGACGATCGACAGCGCCACATGGTGCTGCACGCCCGCTTCGCGCTCGGTCTCAATGAGATTGCGCGTCGCATCGCGGAAGAAACACATAACGGCATCGCCTTCGTACGTCGGCGGATTGGTCACGTCGATCACGACATGCGCGCCGCGCAGTGCGTCGTACAGGCCCGCGCCGGTGATCGCGTTGACGCCCGTGCTCGGCGATGCGGCGACCGCCTCATGCCCCTTCTTGCGCAACAAGGCCACAGCCTTCGCACCGATCAGCCCGGTCCCTCCGATGACGACGATCTTCATGACACACCTCGTTCAATTGGTGAAAGTGAAGTCATTGTGTGAGAATCATGACTTGGTTAAAAGGGACAAGAATCGTCGATCTGACTAGTCCAAGGATCACGCATGCGGAACCCGCAACACGCACTGAAGATCGATATCGACCGGCGCCAGACACTGCCGATCTATCTGCAGATCTGCGAGCGCTTCAAGGCCGCGATCAGGGCGAAACACCTCAAGCCCGGCGACCGCGTTCCCGCGCTGCGCGCGCTTGCCACGCAGCTCAACACGGCGCGCGGCACGGTGGAAACGGCATACGACATACTCGTCGACGAGGGCTATCTCCAGATGCGTGGCGCTGCGGGCACTTTTGTGTCGTCGTCGCTGCCGGCATCGGTTCTGAACTTGGCAGCGCCTCGGGTACGAGAATGCGCAGATGTGCCGCGCGCGGAACCGGCACTGACATAGGACTCGGCCATAAAGCCCGCCCGCTACGTCCCGGATTGCCCGCGCTGGATGCTTTCCGCGCAAAGTGTGAAGCCGCATCATCGCGCATCGGGCGCGCAGCGTAGAACTAGCCTCGCTCACTTATCCCGACCCGGCCGGCTTCGGGCGGTTCGCGAACGCGTTGCGACTTATGTGGGCATGTCACGCGGTGTCGAGTGCGCGCCCGAACAGGTGTTCGTGACGAGCGGTTAGCGCGCGTCGCTTGAACTCATTCTGCGCAGTCTCGCGAGACCAAACGACAGCGCTTGGTTCGAAGAGCCGGGCTATTTTCGCTGAAGCTCGCGCCGGTGCAGGTAGATCACGACGGAATCGGGTCACGCGGAAGAACCGCGAGGGCGCGGCCAAATTCGAGCAGCACTGGTGCGAGCGCCCGAGCCTCGTGGCGATGATCCGCCGACTCCGCGCTGGTGATCTTCATCACCGCGGGAGCGATGCTGATCCTCGACCGCGTGTACGGGCTCAACCGCATTCTGATCGGCCAGCACTGAACTCACCCTCATGAGCCACGCAACGCCTCATCATGCGCCGCAGTTTGTTCGCCTCGTCGAGCAAGACCGTGAGCGCATCTCCTTCGTTCTCGACGGCGCGCCAGCCGACGCACTCGCCGGCGACACGATTCTGACCGCGATCCTCATGCAGCAGCGTCACGTGCGGGACAGCGAATTCAGCGGCAAGCCGCGCGCCAGATTCTGCTTGATCGGCGCCTGTCAGGACTGCTGGGTACGCGATGAAAGCGGCCGGCGCATGCGCGCGTGCTCGACGCGCATCGAAGCGGGCATGCGCGTGGTCACGCACTCGGGAGAGACGCGATGAGCGCGGCTGCGCGCGTGGTGATCGTCGGCGCGGGGCTTGCGGGCACCCGCGCGGCCCAGACGCTCGTGGCGGCGGGCATTCGTCCCGTCGGCTACGGCCATGCGTGAATCCTATCCTCGGGTAGAGCTCGCTTGACGAAGCTGAGGTCGTCGAACGCGGCAAACAAGCGCAGATCGACGCGTTCTGCCGAAAAGGTCGCACTCCAGATTGCCTGTTCAAACTCATCGAGTTGATGGCGCCGGTCGGGCCCTCCGGCACTTAAACGTCGCCTTGTGTCGCGGGCGCGCGTTCTACTCGGAGGCGGGCTTGCTTTTTCGGGCGGACGAGCTGTGATTGGCACCGCTCGCCGGCGTGACAGGCGTGACGGGCTGTCTACCGGCCGTAGATCCTTGGGTTGGAGGACCGGTCAGAGTTCCGGTGAATGGAGGTCCGCTTCGACGATTTCCGTACCGCGACGCGACGCGGCCCCTCTCGCCGCCTCCTTGGTCTCGAAAGGACCAATTTCCTCGGCGCCATCAAAAGGAAAGAGCAGTCGTCCGTCCGTCACACGTACGACCTTCAATGTACCCACGAAGCGCCCGGTGGTGCCCGGACGATACGACGCGTACACGCGGTAGTCGTCGGCCGAACGACCAGGAGTCGGCTCGGGACACTTCGTTGGAAAGAAGACCAGCTTGGGCCGGCGGAGGCTATTGTTGTCCATGGCGAAAGGTACAACTCTGGCGTGTTGAGCCCTGAGTGCTTGGCTACACTAAGCAAAATCTGCTCCATGTCCATTGACGTACGAACGGAGAGCGCGATTTTCCGCCACCGATGCCAAAATTCGCGCAACTCCGAAACTCAATCGGACCGGGCATTGCTGCAAAAGCCGTCAAAGACCGATAGTCTTGCAATTCTGCAGGGAATCCGCCGAACGCCCAGCATTTCGTGACTACCCGTTGTGTTTAGTTCTCCACGTGAATCGCGCGACCTGCCCGGTGCTATGAACAAGGCAACGCATATCTGGAAAACCATTTAAGGTTTCTTCCGTCGCGTTCGACACCGTCGAAGTCAACACGGGAATGATGCCATGGTAAGCGGCTGCTTTTTCCGACGCCGCGGATGCTCTTCACCAGTCCGCATGTTTCGACGCATCCAAGCTTTCCGAAGAACAAGGAGGCGTCGGCAAGGGCCGATTCCTATTTATGCTGCGCGATGGCGTACGTTATGAATGAAATCAGCACCGCCACGACAACATGCGGACTACGAGTTGCACGTATTTGCTCGAAGAAGCTGCGATCGCAGTATCATGGTTGCATGCATGTCCGGGCAGCGCGATGATGCGCGCGCGGCCCAGGTGCGCGACAGGCGACGGCCAATGCTGACCTGACCGCACCGATCCGTAGCGAGCAGATCTCGAATTGGATAGCAATCGTTCGCGAACAAGGGACTTTAAGCAGGGCTCAAACGACGCACTCATGCGATTGCTCCTTATATCAAACGACTCTATATCGTACGAAACCCGCGAGGAACAAAATGAACGTGCCTTTCAGTGAAGAACAAGTTCGTGCGCTGGCATATCAACTATGGGAAGAAGCCGGCTCCCCCGAAGGCCAGTCCGAAAAGTTTTGGGGCCTGGCGCGCAAGCAGTTGGAAGGTACGTCCGACTCTCTTGAAAGCGGCGCTGACGCCATGTCGACGGAGTCAAAAGGATCGACGCCGACGATGCCCGAGGAGTGACTGACGCTGTCGGCGCGGCGTCGATTGCTTCGTGGTTGCGGCGACCGGAGTCTCTCGACGTCGTGCAACAGTGCGCCGCGGGTCGGTGCTTAAGTGTCAAGGGACCGCCCGGTGAGCTGCCGGACATGCACTCTCGGTCTTCCGAACTGTCACCGGTGTCTCGTTGACATTAAGGAAGGAGTGGCGGCCTCTGCCCCCCAACCGGGCGTCCGCAAGCTGCAGAACCCAGAGCAGCTAGTCGTGTGCGCGGGGCAAGTGTGCCGCGGCTCGTCAACAGGGAACCCGGCTTCGTCGTCCACAGGAAGCTCTTCATTCAGCAGGTTCGGAATCCCCCCGGCAGCCAGTATGCGTCTAGCCACGGATAGCCAGATGCCACGCTGCCTCCTCTCAAGACATCTCAATCGCGCACCAACAAATGGACGATGACGAGCCCCACGTGGTTGCAAGGGTTACGACGAGCATTTACTAAGTGTCTTCTCCGCTAGTTTGAGGCACTGCAGGCGTCTTCACTGGTGGATCGCCGATCGCAGGCGCTCTACTTCCCGGTCCGCCACCGGTGCGGCGTGATTGCCCCAAGCGCCACGAATGAAGCTCACCACCTGAGCAATTTCTGCGGACGTCAGCGTGCCGTGGAAACCGGGCATTTTTTGAGGCGCGGGTCCGGTGTCGGTTTTCGGACTCTTACTGCCTTCTATGACGATGCGCATCACCGAGGTCGGATCTTCGGCTAGCACAAGCGGATTGCCGGCGAGCGCTGCAACCTTTCCGGGCTGACCCCGTCCGTCCGCCTGGTGGCATCGTGCGCAAAACGATAGATACACGCCGGCGCCAGGACGCTCGACTTCACCGGTCGAAATACTTCGTGCCGTTTGCACCCGCGCGTGCGCGTTGTTTGAGAAACTGCCGTAGGTCTGTCGAGCCGGAAGTGACTTCAGGTAGAGGGCGATTGCCTGTAGGTCCGCTTCGGACAGATGCTGCGTGCTCTCCTCAACTACAGGGACCATGGCGCCAAATGCGATTGCACCCGAGCCGTGGCCGGTCCGCAAGAATCTAACGATGTCGTCCGCCGACCAGCGCCCGAGACCACTGCCTGGATCGCCGGTCAGATTAGGGGCGAGCCAGTGATCATTGACGCCACCAGTCAGATACCATGGTGACGCTTCGCTATAGCCGAGTTCATTGTAAGCGGGGCCTCGCGGCGTGTGACACGCACCGCAATGCCCGAGTCCCTGAACAAGATACGCGCCTCGATTCCATTGCGCGGTTTGTTCTGAACTTGTTTGGTACCGGTCGTGATTGCCGAACGCGAGGCTCCAGAACAGCATGCCCCAACGTTGATTGAATGGAAACGGCAAGTGCGTCTGCGGAGAACGCTTGGCGGCCGATGCGACGCCGTGCATCAAGTACGCGTAAAGCGCGGTCACGTCATCGTCGGTCATGTTCGCAAGCGAAGGATATGGCATCGCCGGATAAAGCCGCTTGCCGTCGCGGCGCTTGCCCTCGCGCAGAGCGTCGGCGAAGTCTCGCAAGCTATAGCGACCGATACCGAACTCGGGGTCCGGTGTGATATTGGTCGCGTAGATCGGACCGAAAGGCGAATTCACAGGCATGCCGCCGCCCAGCGGCGTATGGTCCGCAGCGTCGTGACATGCGCTGCAGTCGCCGGCTTTTGCAAGATATTCGCCTCGTGCAATCAGCTGCGGATCGAATGTCGACGGTGACTGCGCGGTAATGTTTTCGTACAAACGATCCGTCGAGCGTTCGCCACATGCACTTAGCGCCACAATCATGAGCGCATTGACAAGCCAATCTCGGGTTCTGATCGCGTTCATGTCAATGCCACTGGCTACAAGATTGGAAGAACACTTCGGCAAGGACCGTGAACCCCAGCCCGACGACAAATCCGCAGCCGATCAGCGCGCTGCACAGTGCAACGAAGCGCTTACGACTCACCTGCTCTTGATCGCGCGATGGCTCCTCGGATGACTCTGCATCCGAACGCTGTTCTTCGACGTGCTTTTGCTTGCGCCTTAGGAACACGAAGCCGTACACGGCGAGGGCGGCGCATATGGCCGCGACGGCGAAGGCAGCGATCGACGTTCCATACAACCATCCAACGAGATTCGGAAAGACAGGTTTGACACGCGGGATCGATCCAGCGGAGCAGGCTTGGGCGGAGATCGTCTCAGAGACCATCACGTGAAGCAGCCACGCGCCGGGCGTGAAGAAAAAGCCTGCACTCGCGCATAGGCCAAGAAGACGCTTCTCGCTTTGAGTGAGCGCCGACTTCTCCGCGGGCACGGGCGTTTGCATCAGTGGCCTCGCATCCAGAACGGCGTCACATACAACGACGTGAATATAAATAGCCAGACGACGTCGACGAAATGCCAGTAGAGTCCGCCGATTCGCATGGGCGCATTGCGCTCTGCGTCGAAGTACCCTAACGCTATCCATACGGCGAGCAGAACCAGAATAACGAGCCCGACGGCGACGTGGGCCATATGAAAGCCCGTAATAGTGAAATAAAGCGAACCGTAGAGATGAGCGGTAATACCGTACGGATGGTCGTGCCACTCCTTCCACTGCATGCCAGCGAAAGTGATGCCCAGCGCAATGGCGACCAACATCCAACCGAATGCTTGCCAGCGCTTGCTTTTCTTGAGCGTTCGCTCTGAGAGCCACGCGAACACGCTGCTCAAGATGAGTGTGCCGGTGCTCAGCGCGCCGGTGCCGATCTTCGGCATGCCCTCCGGCGGCCACGGGAGGGTCGTCTGCGATTGCGAGTAGAAGTAGCAGAAGATCAGATAACCGAAAAGACTGGCTTCCGTCGCGACGAGTGCCGAGACGCCCCACCATCCGCCTGAGTGCTCGCCCGCACTTCCGACCGGCAGGGCATCCTTGCTTCTGCCAGTGATCGCGGGAACTGTCTGCGCGGTTCCGGGGGGCTCGCGCTGCGCAAGCGCGCGCCGCGGCCACATCCACGCGATGAGTGTTGCGCCTGCCGCCGCGAGTGCCACAACGGTGAAAGATGGCAAGCGCAGCAGCACGCCTACAAAAACAAGTGCGCCGAAAAGTCCGAGAAAGAATGGCGACCACGCGTCCTCGGGCATCCTGAGAATGACATCGGGGCTGCCGCTGAAAGGGTGTACTCCAAGCGCCTCCCGTCCCCGATGAAGCAGGTAACCCGATGCCAGGCTCGACTGCCGCCCCTTCGGCTGAAGGCGATCCTCCCACATCGGATGCCGCGATTCGATCACCGGCAAGACTGCAAAGTTGTATGGCGCCGGCGGCGACTCGGTCGACCATTCGAGCCCAGGCGCGTCCCACGGGTTCTTCGGCGCTTCACGTCCGCGGCGTGCCGAGACGAGTGCGTTCACGACAAAGAGCAGCACGCCTAACGCAAAAATGAAGGAACCGATTGTCGTAATCAGGTTCGACGTATCCCACCCCATGCCTTCAGGATAGGTGTAGATGCGCCGGGGCATGCCGAGCAAACCCGAGATGTGCATCGGAAAAAAGCCAAGATTGAAGCCCACGAGGATGATCCAGAACGCGATCTTGCCCCATCGTTCATTCATCATCCGTCCGGTGAATTTTGGAAACCAGTAGGTGATTCCGCCGAAGACCGGGAAAACATTGATCCCCAGCAGCACATAATGCAGATGCGCCACGACAAAGTAGGTGTCGGTAAGCTGCCAGTCGAGCGGCACTGCGGCCGTCATCACGCCGGAGACGCCGCCAATGACGAACATCAGCACAAAACTCGCGAAATAGAGGAACGGTACAGCGAAAACGGGCCGTCCAGTCCATATCGTCGCGACCCATGCAAACACGGCGACCGCGCTTGGAATCGAAATGAGCAAGCTCGCCGCGCCAAAGAAGGCCAGTGCCAGGGGCGTGATCCCGGTTGCGAACATGTGATGGATCCACACTTCGAAACCGACGATCATCGTCCCGACGGTAGCCATCGCTACGGCCGCGTACGCGACGAGGGGACGACGGCAGAAGGTCGGCAGGGCATCCGAGACGATGCCCATAGCGGGCAGCACGACGACGTAGACCCACGGATGCGCGAACATCCAGAACAAGTGCTGCCAGAGCAGCGGCCGGCCGTCGCTCGCCACGTCGAAGAAATGCGTACCAATATTGCGGTCCATCCACAGCAGCAGGAACGCCAGACTCACCGACGGCACGGCGAAAAGATTCGCGAACGAAATAGTCAGCGTGCCCCACACGATAATCGGCAGCCGGTCCACGGACATGCCGACCGCGCGCATGCGAAAAAGCGTGACCACAAAATTCACTGCCCCAACGGTCGTCGAGATGCCCAGCAGCACCATACCGAGGGAATAGACATCGATATTTATTCCCCGGCTGTACTCCAGGGATGAAAGCGGCACATAGTTGAACCAGCCGGCGTTGGGCGCCTGCCCGAACGGAAAGCTGCCATAAAGGAAGATGCCGGCAAAGAGAAAGACCCAATACGAAAGCGCGTTCAGACGAGGAAACGCCATGTCGCGAGAACCCAACATGAGCGGCCACAGGTAATTCGAGAAGCCGCTGAGCACCGGAAGCGCATACAAGAAGATCATCGTAACGCCGTGCATCGTGAAAAGCTCGGCGAACTGGCCAGGTGTCACCAGTGATTCGTTGGGCTGTGCGAGCTGCAGCCGCATAACAAGCGCTTCAATTCCGCCCAGCAAAAGAAACAGGAAGGCTGTCACGATGTAGCGCAAGCCGATCTTTTTGTGATCGACGGTTGTAATGAAACCGCGCCAACCCGCATCGCCTTCCCAGATCTCACGCAGACGCTTTTCGGCCTCCGACCCCTGAGGGACGCTGCCAAACTCAGGCTCGCGTCGGAAGGCGACCCGATGGGCCTGCGCAGCGCTTCGATCACCGATAGCGGCCATCGTCTGTTCCTTACTTGAGAGTAGCGAGGTAGGCCGACAAGTCGCTCGCTTCAGCGGGCGCGAGCTTCATGTCGGGCATGAGCGTGCCGGGCTTGATTTCCTGGGCGTGCTGGATCCAGTCGATCAGGTTCTCCGGTGTATTGATGACGCTTCCTGCCGCAAGCAGCCGACGCGACAACACGTGGGTGAGATCGGGCGCCTGAACGCCGGCGGCTTTGCTGCCGCGAACCGTATGGCATCCCGCGCAGCGTTCTTCGAAGAGCTTCCTCCCTCGTATCGCTTGCGCTGTCGACGGTGCGCGTGCTGCCCTCATTTGCGCGGCGTACCAACGGTCATAGTCCGGCTGCGGCTGTGCGTACACCTCGAACGCCATATGGGCGTGCTGTACACCGCAATATTGCGTGCATTGGCCTCGAAAAATCCCCGGGTGGTCCGCCTGAATCCACTGCCGGTTTGTGATACCGGGAATCGTCTGCGTCTTGCCCGACAAGTCCGGCACCCAGAAAGCGTGAATGACGTCGGCACTTTTCAGCAGCACGAGCACCGGCACGCCGGATGGAATATGCAACTCATTGGCCGTTGAGAAGTGGCTCCCGCCCTCTCCATAGTCGACTTTCCACCACCAATCGTAGGCAGTAACCGCCACAGTCAACTCTGGCGCATTTGGCGGGTCTGCGACCTCCGCGAGCACAGAAAGCATATAGACGGCAATGCCGAAAAGCGCAATGGTGGAGAGCAAGGAGCCAACAAAGACCAAAGGCAGCCCACCCTCGGAGACGAGCGCTCGCGCGTCCGGTTGCTTCCTGCGCCGAAACATGCCGATGAGAAGCATTCCGGCAATGATCGCGCACACGAGCACGCATATGGTCGCAAGCGTCCATCCGAGATAAATGACTGGCTGTGCAGCGGGCCCCTTGCTGCGCAGAAAATACGCGAGCGGCGTCGACGCTGCCGCCAGAGCGTCTGCTTCGCGCGAAGGCGCTTCGGCGCCGAGGGCGTCGAGATGATAGAGCGCGGCAGAGAGCAAGGCTCCGACCTGCACAACCGACACGAGAACATGGCGCACCACGCTGTCTCCTGGATCTTCGGACCGAAATCGCTTGAATGCACTTCCGCCTTCTTCCTGCGCCCGATCAATGCCAGATTTGGCTGCGTCGGCTTGCTGAGCGCAGAGCAACTGCTATTCCAATTCTTGGTCGCGCGACGCAACCGGTGCACACGTCATACGACTCACCCCAAATGATATGTATCACGCTGTGATATTTCTTCAAACGCTTGCAAAGTTTGCTGGGGCGTGCGCGAACGGTTCGCTGACGTGAGCTTGGCGCGGCTTGCACACCTGACGTTAGCGCTAGCAGCGGTGTCGGCTGATCGACAAGAACATGTAAGGCGCGCGGTGCACGGCAGTAACGATGTGCAGCAGCTCTCGCATTTTCGACAGGTCCTGAGCACGCAGCTGCAGCAATCCGAGGCGCTAACGCAATCGTCCGGGATCACCGCGCTTCGAAAGTCTCTAATGGTTCACGGCGGCAGCACGCCAGGACGCTCATGGGCCACGATCGGGGAGCTCGCCGAGCGTCTCCAGGCCCCCGCTAAACGAACCGCTGTGTTGGTCCCGCTGCGAGCGCGCACAGCTGTTGAACGCACGCTGCGGGCAAAGATCTTCGCCGTG
>NZ_JFHD01000064.1 GCF_000698575.1 Caballeronia zhejiangensis | reverse complement strand
GGGTTCCAATGCGCGAGTATCCGCAGGACGAAGCGGTGGACTTTGCGATCGTCGGCACGGGCGCGGGCGGTGGCACGCTTGCCTGCCGTCTCGCGGAGAAAGGCTTCAAGGTCGTCGCGTTCGATGCCGGCGCGTGGTGGCGTCCGCTTGAAGAGTTCGCGTCCGATGAGACCCATCAGGGCAAGCTCTTCTGGACAGACGAGCGCATTTGCGACGGCGAGAATCCGCTCAAGCTCGGCAACAACAACAGCGGCAAATCCGTCGGCGGCAGCACAGTGCACTTCGCGATGGTCTCGCTGCGCTTTCGGCCGGAATGGTTCAAGTCGCGCACACTGCTCGGCTACGGCGCCGACTGGCCGATCGACTGGCGCGAAATGTGGCGTTATTACGCCGAAGTCGAAGAGGCGCTGAAGATCGCCGGACCAGTGAACTATCCGTGGGGTCCAAAGCGGCCGCGCTATCCGTATCGCGCCCATGAGCTGAACGCCGCGGCGCTCGTGTTGGCGCGCGGCTGTGAAGCGCTTGGCATCGACTGGGCGCCGACGCCGCTCGCCACGGTCTCCGCGCCGCGCGGCGAAGCGCATCCGTGCGTTTATCGCGGCTTTTGCGTCTCGGGTTGCGCGACGAACGCGAAACAAAGCGCGCTCGTCACGTGGATACCGCGCGCCGTGCGCGCGGGCGCTGAAGTCCGCGATCTCGCGATGGTCGGCCGCATCGTCATGGGTGACGACGGGCGCGCCACTGGGGTCGAATACTTTCGCGAAGGACGCTGGCAGTTTCAGCGCGCACGCAACGTCGTAGTCGCCGGATATGCAATCGAAACGCCGAGGCTCTTACTCAACTCCGCAACGGACCGTTTTCCCGATGGCCTCGCCAATCGTTCAGGCCTCGTCGGCAAGAATCTGATGGTTCAGACCAATCAGGCCGCGTGGGGCACGATGGACGAAGAAGTGCGCTGGTACAAAGGGCCGCCGTCGCTCGCGCTGACTGAGCACTGGAACTACGAGGACAAAGGCAAGGACTTCTTCGGCGGGTATTGCTATATGAGCCAAGGACCGCTGCCGGTGGCATGGGCATCGACGCAGAACGGTAGAGGTCTGTGGGGCCAGTCCTTGCTCGATGAGATGCAGAAGTACAACCATCAGGCGGGGCTGAAGATCGTCGGGGAAACCATGCCACAGGAGCGCAATCGGGTGACGCTCGCCAACGAAAAGGATCAGTACGGCCTGCCCATCGCGCGCGTGACCTATTCGCTGTGCGACAACGACAAGCGACTCGTCGCGCATTCGCTCGACTTCATGAGCCTCGCGCTCGAAGCGGCGGGTGCGCGCGACGTCTGGCGCGAAATCGACGACACGTGCCATCTCAACGGCACGGCGCGCATGGGCGACGACCCTTCGACGAGCGTCGTCAATGGCGATTGTCGCAGTTGGGACATCGACAACTTGTGGATCTGCGACGGCTCCGTCTTTCCGACCGTCGGCGGCGTGAATCCGTCGCTGACCATACAGGCGATCGCGCTGCGCACCGCCGACCGTATCGAGGCGCTCGCCGCGCGTGGAGATCTCTGATGAGCGAGACACGAAGAATTGCTGTCATCACCGGCGCCGGTGCGGGCGTCGGGCGTGCAGCTGCCGATGAGTTCGCCCGCCACGGCTATGACGTCGCACTGTTGTCGCGCGATGGTGAGCGGCTCGCGCGAGCCGCTGCGCAGATCAAGGGGGCCTTCGGCGTGCGCGCGCTCGCCATGTCGACCGATGTCGCCGATGCGCGCGCCGTCGAGGCAGCGGCATCGCACGTAGAAGACACCCTCGGCCCAATCGATGTCTGGGTCAACGTCGCGATGGCGACCGCCTTCGCGCCCGTCTCCGCGCTCACGGCCGAGGAAATCGAGCGCGGTACGCGCGTCACGTATCTCGGTCAGGTCCACGGCATGATGGCGGCGCTCTCGCGCATGCGAACGCGCAATCGAGGGACGATTGTGAATGTTGGCTCGGCGCTTGCGTACCGCTCGGTACCGCTGCAATCTGTGTATTGCGGCGCGAAGTTCGCCATTCGCGGCTTTACGGATTCGCTGCGCTCGGAAATCATCCACGACAAGCTCAAGGTTCACCTTACGGTGGTCGAGCTTCCGGCGATCAACACGCCGCAGTTCGACTGGGCGATGAACAAGACTGGCAAGCGCGCGCGGCCGGTCGCGCCGATCTTTCAGCCGGAAGTCGCGGCGCGCGCGATCTTTTTCGCGGCGACACACCGACGGCGCGAAGTATGGCTCGGGTTCTCGACGGTGAAGGCTATTCTTGCGAACCGCATCGCGCCCGCGCTAATCGACCGATACCTGGCACGCGCGGGATACGATGGTCAGCTCACCGACGAGCCGCTCGAATACAACGCAGCAGGCAATCTGTTCGAAGCTGTGCCGGGCGACTTTGGGGCACACGGGCGGTTCGATGACGCAGCCCGGCAGCATAGCTGGGAGATGTTCACCGATCGCCATCGCTCGTTTTTCTGGGGACTCGCGAGCCTTGGCGCGGTGGGCCTGCTGCGCTTCGTCGCTAAAAAACGGAGCTGAGCCGAATGAGCCGCCCCATTGACGATTACGCGCTCCTAGGCGACGGCGAAACAACTGCGCTGCTCAGCCGCAACGGCTCTATCGACTGGCTATGCTGGCCGCGCTTCGACGACGACGCGTGCTTCGCCGCACTTCTCGGCACCTCGGACAACGGCTGTTGGACGCTCAGCCCGGTCATGCGCATCGAGCGCAACGCGCGTCGCTACCAGCACGACACGCTGATCATGGAAACCGACTTCGAGGTCGGCGAAGGCGCGGTGCGCGTGACCGACTTTATGCCCGTCAGCGACGGTCCGAGTTCGGTCGTGCGCATCGTGACTGGCTTGCGCGGTGTCGTCGAGATGCGCTCGGATTTGCGGCTGCGCTTCAACTACGGCGAACTCGAGCCGCTCATCGAACGTGTCGACGGCGCGATGCAGGCCCGTATAGGAACCGACCGTGTCCTGCTTCGTGCGAATGTCGAGATGACGGTCTGCGACGGAGCGATGCTCGCGACCTTCACCGTCGCAGCGGGCGAATCCATGACGTTCGCGTTGAGCTATGGTCACGCGCACGAACCGCTTCCCGAAGCGTTCGACGTCGACATCGCCCTGCGTTCGACGCAACGCTTCTGGCGAGACTGGATTAGCACGTTCGACGACAACCGCACGGCTTGGCCGGTGCAGACCCGTCGTTCGCTTTTGACTCTGAAGGCGCTCATCCATCGTCGCACCGGCGCGATCGTCGCTGCTCCGACAACATCGTTACCGGAAGCGCCGGGAGGAACGCTCAATTGGGACTACCGTTACGCGTGGCTGCGAGACACCAGTTTCGCGATGGTTGCGCTGCTCAACGCCGGTTACTACGAAGAAGCCGGCGCGTGGCGCGACTGGCTACTGCGCGCGATCGCGTGCGCGCCGGAGCGCAGCCGGATCATGTACCGCGTGGACGGCGGGCGTCATTTGCGCGAATGGAACGTCGATTGGCTGCCAGGTCATCGGTATGCGAAGCCCGTACGCATCGGCAATGCAGCGGCGCATCAGCATCAGCTCGACGTGTTGGGAGAAGTCATCGATTGCCTCGATGTGGCGAGACGCGGCGGGCTCGAATCGGCGGACCAGGAACAGGTAATCGAGACGCGCATCGTCGAACATCTCGAGAGAATCTGGCACTTGCCCGGCGCAGGCATCTGGGAGTCGCGCGGTGAACCCCGTCACTACACCTATTCGCGCGTGATGGGCTGGGTCGCGCTCGATCGTTTCGTGAAGCATCGCGCAGCGGAAAGCGCCCTTTCGCCACTCGCGAAGAGGATGGCTTCACTGCGCGAACACATTCGCGAAGAAGTGCTTCGCGAAGGCTGGAACGAAGGGCTCGGCAGCTTCACGCAGTACTACGGCAGCGAAACGTTGGATGCGAGCCTCTTGTTGTTGCCGCTCGTCGGCTTTCTGTGCGCTGACGATCCGCGCATGGCTTCGACGATTGAGCGCATCCGCCGCGACCTCTGCGAGGACGGTTTGATTCGACGCCTCGAGCGGCAAGCCGGGAACGCTAACGAAGGCACTTTTCTCGCGTGTTCATGCTGGATGGCCGATTGCCTGAACCTTCAAGGGCGCACAAAAGAGGCGCGGCAGCAGTTCGAACGCGTGCTAGCCACGGCAAACGATGTCGGGCTGCTGTCCGAACAGTACAACGCGCAGCGCCACGAACTGGCCGGAAATTTCCCGCAGGCGCTTAGCCATCTTGCAGTCGTCAATACGGCGCTCGGCTTATGCGGGCCGACGTTGCAACGAGGCGGCGGGTAGCCACATCGTTAAAGTCCCGGTCACGGAGACAGCAGGCGATTTCGCCGTTAGACAATGCAACATGTCGATTGCACTCTGCAGCCTTGCTTTGCTGAGCACTGCGCCCTCGCGCGCGCTTGGTTAGTGCTTGACACCGCGCAGGATTTTTGCGCCGCTTCTTGACGACCGCAAATCGCTGCGCGCTCCCTTTGCAAGTCTCTCGTAATGCTTCCGGAAATCAGCGAGTTCCTTCTGATCCAGTTGTTCAAGATCGAGCAGCGCGTTGTGCGCAGTGTCAATTGCTCGGATGATCTCATCGAGCTTGATCTGCATGGCCGCCGTGTCTCGGTTTTGAGTGTTCTGAATCGAAAATACCATGAGGAACGTAACGATCGTCGTCGACGTATTGATCACCAGTTGCCAAGTATCGCTGAAGTGAAACAGCGGGCCCGATGCTGCCCAAACAACAACGAGGCTTGCAGCAGTGATGAACGTTTAGGAGCGCCCCGCCAGTCGAGCGAGTGCATTCGAGAAGCTAATGAACCCGGAAGTCTTCATCTCTCGTCTCCACCGACCTATATAGCAGGCCCCGTGCGTTGGCGCTCGACGTTTCGCGCCGTGAAGTGTCAGTCGCTGCCAAATGCAACCGTGCTCAGCAAAGCCAGCTCTGATTGCCGCGAATCCAGGCGAGTGTGCTGAATGACCACAGGTACATCCGATTCGAAGTAGCTCGCGTACTCAGTTCCAGTTGGGATCTTCTCGGGTTCGCAGAGATCATTGAAGCGCATATGCAACGTCCGCTGGGCTGGCACGGTAATGCGGTATGGCCCAGCGGGTGCGCGATCCTTGAAGAAGACTGTAACTTCAATCTGTGCGTCTTCGTCGCCCGCATTGAGGATGCACGCCGCCTCATGGCTCTGCAGGTCAGGTCCAGCACCATTGCTATCAGGCGGCAGATAGCCTTCAGCGATCGCCCATCTATTTTTTCCTATCGCGCTCATGCATCCTCCTCATCCATCGCCGAGATATGCTCGGATCTGGTGTACGTGGAGTTGAGGCGGGCGATTGAAGGCGGTGGAGGTTTTAGCTGAGAATCTGATTGTCGAAGTCGGAAACCAGCAAACAACAAACCATCCACCATGAGCAAGTTTACGGAAAAAGCGGATATCGGTCTATCAGAAAGCGGTCTGGGCCTGGATGAATTGATCCGTCACGGAGCCCGTCAGGTGATTCAACAGGCGATCGAAGCGGAGCTGCAGGCGCTGCTGGAGCGGTTCGAAAACGTCAAGACGTTGCACGGGCGACGGGCGGTGGTGCGCAATGGCTATTTGCCGGAGCGCGAGATATTGACGGCGGCCGGCCCGATTGCGGTGAAGGTTCCCAAGGTTCGCGATCGTTCAGGGTCAGGCGTGAAGTTCAATTCATCGATCGTGCCACCGTATGTGCGCAAGTCGCCGCGTGTGAGTGCCGCGTTGCCGTGGCTCTACCTGAAAGGCATCTCAACGGGCGACATGAGCGAGGCGTTGAGCGTGCTGCTGGGCGAGGATGCGAAGGGTTTGTCGGCAAATGTGGTGAGTCGCCTGAAGACCCAGTGGGCCGACGAGCATGCGAACTGGAGCCGGCGTGACCTGTCGAAGTCGCGCTATGTGTACTGGTGGGTCGACGGTATTCACACTGGGCTGCGAAGCGAAGATTCAGACGGGCAATGCCTATTAGTGATCATCGGCGTGAAGCCGGATGGGCGCAAGGAGCGTGTGGCGATCGGCGATGGGTATCGCGAGTCGAAGGCGTCGTGGCAGGAGTTGCTGCTCGATCTGAAATCGCGTGGCCTGCAGGCCGGTCCGTTGCTCGCAGTCGGCGACGGGGCAATGGGTTTCTGGGCCGCGCTGGAGGAAGTGTTTCCCGCGACGCGAGGCCAGCGCTGTTGGTTTCACAAGATGGGCAACGTCCTGAACGCGCTGCCGAAGTCGCAGCAAGGCAAAGCTAAAGCAGATCTGCAAGCGATATGGATGGCCGCGACGCGCTCCGACGCGCATGCCGCCTTCGATCGGTTCGTGACGATCTATGCGGCAAAGTATCCGAAGGCTGCTGAGACGTTGAAGAGGGATCGCGAAAGCCTGCTTGCTTTCTATGACTTCCCGGCCGACCACTGGCAGCATTTGCGAACGACAAACGCGATCGAGTCGACGTTCGCGACCGTGCGCCACCGTACTACGCGCACACGCAACTGCGTGTCGCGACCAACCTTCCTGGGTCTGGCATTCAAGCTGATCGAGGAAGCCGAGAAAACATGGCGGCGCATCAACGGCCCCGAACAGATCACGCTGTTGCTCGAAGGCATTGCCTTCAAGGACGGCGAACCGGTGCAAGACGATCAACCCGGTCAGCAGAAACTCGCCGCTTGACGTCGCTGTTCATCAACCGCTCATACACCAGAATTGACCGTATCTCTCCATCGCCCGGTCACCAACGATGATTGAGCAATAACCGCCCCCTTCGCCACTTGCATACATCACATTGTGACATATATTCTAGAAGAGGACGAGGTTGGAGGAGCCATGTTGATTAACAACGACTTCGAGATTGGATATGTCATCACCGTCTTTTCGCTCCTGGGAATCATCTTCGTTGGAGCGCTGTTCGCGAGGCTGCATCTCGAGCGCTGGCATCCGCGGGTAGTGGGCGCGGTGCTGGGCGCGCTGATCGGCTTTGCGCTGATCGAAGCGGTGCCAGTCATTTCCTAGCGGTGATCCTTGTGGTGACGCTTTGCACCGGCGGCGCCGAGAATCTGGTCTGCTCGGTCCGCACGAGACGCCACTCGCTTTCTACGCGCTCCAGATAATGTCCGCGTCTTTGCGCCTGGCTTCCCGCAACATATCGAGGAATGGCAGCGCCCGCGATTGGAGACCCATCCCGGTCCGCTCGGCAGTACGTGACAGGGGACGATAAATCGCACCGTGCTCGTAAGCGATACCTTCGTCTTCCTTCAAAACAGTCTCCAGGCGATCGATCGCGTTGTCAAACTCGCTACGCAGGATGACGCCTCGGGACCCGATGCGCTTACCGATAACGCCTAGAAGATAGCCGGCGAGGTCGCGCAACATGACGACATCGGGCGTTGCCTTCGAATGGAATTCAACCAGCATTGTCATACTCCTTGGCACGAACGCTTGATTCGGACAAACGGCGCAGGTTTCTTACCGCGTCTACGGCGCCTGTGGTCCCGTTGTCATGAGCACGCTGCAGGAGAGATGATCCAACAACCGGCCCTCGTCTTGCCCGGTCCACCAACGGTAGAAACGACCGCTCCGGTGATGCCCGACAACGATCAGATCGATATCTAGCGCTTTTGCGCAAGAGGAAATTTCCATGATTGGATTCCCGACCGCCAGATGGCCTTGCGCGATGACGCCGAGATCCGCCAAGTTGTCCACGCCTTCCTGCAGCAACGCCTTCGCGGTCTGTTGCTCATGCGCAAACGACACTGCAGGAATGACGGGCAGGCCCTGCATCCACTCCGTGTCGTCGATAACCGCCAGCAGATGTGTTTCAACGTGAAGGTCGTGGGCGAGTTGAGCGCCGAGACGAAGCGCGCGGCGCCCTTCGGCCGTGCCGTCATAACACAACAGGATTCGGTGGTAGCTGGTCACGGTTCCTCCGCGTCTTCAGCGCAGATACATCACATTATGATACATTTTGCGGAAATAGCCAGCGGACGTGCGAACCCTTTCTAACTCCGGCGTATGACGTACGTCAGCGCATTTGGGAACCAGCAGATGGCCCGGCGGCCGTCGTGAACTGTCCGAAGCGGGAGAGGCGGCCATCGCAACTAGCTCATTGCCCCCGACGCATTGGGAAACAAAAAGCCGCACGTTTTGCTGACTTCAAAGAATGGGGCGCACATCACTTCTCATGCACCGCCCGCTCGTTGCAAGTCCTTTCCTCTCGCTGGACGGACAGGACATCCCGCGATCCGGCTTTCGCCGTCTCGGGTCGGCAGACTGCCGCATCCGCTGACAATCATGTAGCGCCGCCCTGGCCCAGGCGCTGATCCGGGGTAACGTCCAGCAATCGCATGGTCTGCTCGGCGATGTCGACGAACGGCGGGCCCGCGACGGCGCCGCCAAAATGCGAGCCGCGAAGCGGCCGGTCGATGGACACGGCGATCACAACGCGTGGAGCCTTCGCGGGCACGATCCCGACGAACGAGGCCCGATATTGGCTGTGGTCGTATCCTTTCGGGGTCCACTTATAGGCCGTCCCGGTCTTCCCTGCGACGCTGTATCTCGGGACAGCGGCCTGCGGCGCCGTCCCGTCCTTTCTGACCACGCTTTGCATCATCTCGAGCATTTCACGAGCCACCTGCTTTAAGAACACCCGTCGGCCGACAGACTTGCCGAGGTGCTTGTCGCGCATATAGATGGTAGCTGGCACGATGCGGCCGTCGTTGGCGAAGCTGGTGTAAGCCTGCGCGAGTTGCAGCAACGACGCGGAGAGCCCGTAGCCGTACGACATCGTCGCCTGCACGATGCGTCGCCAGCTCCGATGTGGCCGCACGTGGCCCGCGGCCGCGCCCGGGAGTCCGGAGCGTGGCCTTCTTCCGAGACCGAGCGCCTGAAAATCGGCGTACATGTCGTGCGCCGATAGCAGTAGCGCAATTTTCGTCGTCCCGACGTTGCTCGATTTCTGCACCACGCCTGTCGTAGTCAACGTGCCAAAGTTCTTGTCGTCGTGGATCGTTCGGCCATCGAGGCGCAGACGCCCCCCGTCGGTCGGCACGATAGTGTCCGGTGTAATGCGATGCTCCTCAAGTGCCAGTGCAATCGTGAGCGGCTTCATGACAGATCCGGGCTTGAATACATCGGATACGGCGCGATTGCGCATCGCCATCCCGCTGCGAGCCGCGCGTTCGTCGGGATTGTAGCTAGGCCAGTTGGCCATCGCCAGAATCTCGCCCGTATGCGCATCCATCACGATGGCTGACCCCGAACGCGCGTCGGTGTGCTCAACAGCGACCTTCAGGGCTTTGAACGCGGCATACTGGATCGGGCGGCTTATGGAAGGTCTAAGATCCGCTCTGTTGCGTGGCGGCCTGGATGCAAGCATATCGATGATCTCTCCGCGCGCGTTGCGCAAGACGCGGCGCTGTCCGTCCTCACCACGCAACGCCTTTTCTGCGACGCGCTCCATGCCCTCCTGTCCTTTTCCGCCCCTGCCCGTGAAGCCCGTGACCTGAGCTGCGCCTCTCCCTCTGTGTAGAAGCGCCTGAATTCGACTTGCGCGAAGAGGCCGGGTACGCCGAGACGCAGCACGCGTTCGGCTACTTCGACCGGGACTTCGCGCTTGAGATACGCGAATCCCCTCTTTGCCGCATATATGCGCGTAACAACGGTGGAGTCAAGATCGAGCAGGCGCGCAAGCACCTTGGCTTGCTGAGACGAGATGCGCGAGTCGTCGTCCGACGCATCGATGCAAAGCGAACGGACAGAGACACTCGCCGCGAGTGGAGTTGCGTTGCGATCTAATATGCGGCCCCGCGACGCGGGAAGTGGCAGATCGCGCACTTGCCGTATCTCGCCATGCTTACGATAAAAGCCGTCGTACTCCTTGGCCCCAGAACGCTCGAACCGTCAGCGCGACGAATGCTACTGCGAAGGCAGCCCCGACCAGGCGCGAGCGCCACTGTTGACTTTGACGTGCGTTCACTTCGGAGCGCGAAAAGCTGGTGTATTTGCCGGTTCGTCTCATGACCACGATTATGCAGGAAGGGTTCGACTCGTTGCAGTTGCGCCGGACGCGGATGCGGGTGCGGGCCGTGTCCAGGCGTCCTCCCCGTGTATCACCCGGCGTGCGCATGCGCTGTTCCAGTCATCCGGTAGTGCCTTGTCCTCTCTTCTCGGTGTTGATTTCATGCTTGCGTGTTCGAATTGCGCGGGGCAGCAGTCCGCCGTTCTTTTCGCAGACATTGGCCATTTCAAGAACTACAACGACCGCTTCGGCACGCAGCGGGCGACAGAACATTGAGTCAGATTGCTCAACGCATACAGTCCGCCATTCGCTGTCCCGGGGGCCTCGCTGCGCCCTAAGCGCGGAAGAATTCGTCGTAGCCCTTCCAGACACAGAACCGCAGGCTTTCCAGAGTCGCCGTGTCGATTTACGCCGGCGTCGAACACATCGGGATTGCGAGCGCCGCACGCGGTCACCGCCGATGGGGCAAAAAGAAAGGCCGAAATCAGGTGGTGAAGAGCTCAAGGATCACCGTGACCGAACTTAAGAACCTATCCGGCTTTGGCGAGGACCGCACCAAGCCGCGGTTCGTCTCGGCTAATCAAAAGCGGCGCGGTGGCAAGCTCCGTATCATGCAGCGCTTACTTCATTGTCGGCGTGGCTTCTTTCCGCTTTCTTGGGTTCCGACTTGCATACCTCTCAGTCCCCTGGTTAGGACTGCGTTATGCTGAGCACAGCTTCGTTATGGCAAAAAGACGCGCCCTCGTCTGTGGCGTCTTCAAATGAATCCGCTCCGAAAGGCTATCATGATCGAAACAGTGCGCCGGCTGATTTTTGCAGCCGATGCACAAGGCACCTTATTGCATCAACACGAGGGGGCGCGGCGTTACTTTGGCCGGTGGGTGCATGACGAGCCCGTTCATTGGCAACGACTGATCGCTTCGGTCGATCTGCCAGCAGTCGAGTGCGCTCTTTCCGCGCTCAACGCGGCGCGACCGGAGCACCACGTCTACGCGAGGCTGCTCCGGCGGGACGGCGAATTAAGATGGCACCGGTTGCAGTTGCACTTCTCCGAGGACGGCGACTCTGGCTCGCCCGCTTGTTGTAATCGCAATTGATGTCGACGAATGCAAGCGTGCCTGCGAACTGCATGCAGAGAACAAGGTTCGGCTGTTGTGCGCCTTCCAAGCCGCCGATCTAGGCGCCTGGCAATGGGACTTCGAGGCCGGCGACGCTCGCATAACGCCCTTTCTAACCCAGCTTTATGGCATCGGCGGTAACGTAACAAGTGTGCCGCTTAGCCTGCTGCTGAAAAAGGTTCGCGCTCACGAACGGCAGCAGTTCATTGACGCCGTTAATGCTGCGCGCGACCGCGGCGGCCCATTCGAGATTGAATTTCCCATCTTGCCAGGACAGGGGACGGTTCGATGGTTGCGGATGCGCGGGCACGCGACGAGGCGAACGCCGACTGAAGGTTCGCGCGCGTTCGGCGTCACGTTTGACGTGTCCGAGTTACGCGGAGCGGCTGCGCGTCTTCGGCAAAGCGAACGTCGTTACCGCGAGCTGGCTCGCTCGTCGGGGCCTCTAGCGTGGTCTGCGAACCGCGACGGGGAAATGCAGCCCATCGACGGAGAATGGGAGGAATTCACGGGCCTGCCGTCTGAGCGGCTCATCGGTCATGAGTGGATGGATTTGGTACACCCCGAAGACCGGCAAAGGCTGAACACTAAATGGTCAGAGGCGCTGCGTGAGCTGGGCGTACGCGAAGCGAACTTTCGCCTGCGCAGGGCGGACGGCGCCTACCGGATGATGCTGGCAAGGGCCGTACCGATGCGAGACGAGAGAGGCGAGTTCTATGAATGGTTCGGGACAACCATCGACGTGACGGACCAGCGACACGCCCAGGCGATAAGTGAAGCACGTAATCTCCGGCTTGCCGTCGCGATGAAAGCGGCGAGCATCGTCATTGTCACCCTAGACCTCGGCAGCTTCGTTTTCTCTATCGAGCGTGCCGGCGCGCCTTTGCATATGACCTCCACATTGGCGGTGGAGCTAGGCTACGACGACGCAATGTCGCGCGTTCATGCGCAGGACCGTCCAATACTTGAGCGCGGCATCCGCCGGCTACGCAGACATCATGAAGAAGCCGTCCATTTCGAAGTGCGCATTCGCCTCGACGACGAAGAACACTGGATGAGCGGAAGCGCAGCCCTCCAACGCGGGAACGACGGCAGCGCGGATGTCATCGTTGCGAGTCTTTCGGACGTAAGTGAACGAAAACGCATGGAAATCGCCCTGCTTGACGCCGCCAAGCGAAAAGACGAATTCCTGGCGATGCTGGCGCATGAACTCAGGAATCCGCTCGCACCGCTCAGGACCGTGGTGAGTCTGCTTCGTCGCGGTACATCTGTAAGCGACGCGGACTCCCTCCATGCCACTATGGAACGCCAAATTACCCACCTGACCCGACTCGTCGAGTCGTTTTGAAACGGGAGCCACTCTTGATCGGCGGCGTTGTCTACGGCGCGGCTGAGTCAGTTGCCCCACAAGTCGAAGAGAACAAGCAGCGGTTGACGATCGATGTTCCCAGAGACACCGTCTGGGTTTGCGGCGATACGACGCGTATGACGCAGATCTTGGTGAACGTCTTGCACAATTCGTGCAAGTACACGCCGGCTGAGGGTGAAATTCGCATGCGCGTATCGGCAGACTCCGCTCACCTCACGATCGTCGTTGAGGACTCTGGCGCTGGCGTCGCGGCCGACCTGCTGCCGCGAATCTTTGATTTGTTCTCTCAAGGAGAGCGTACGCTCGACCGATCGAAGGGGGGTCTAGGCATCGGATTGTCTCTGGTGCGCAAGCTGGTTGAAATGCACGAGGGTTCAATACATATCAAAAGCGCCGGACCTGGCTGTGGGACCACCGTCAGGATTACGTTCCCGCGGTTGAACCGGCAAGACGAGGTTCCTGGCATCGCTGAGAAACGCGCACCGGTAAGCGCACCGCGAAACGCCCTCAAGATCTTGATCGTCGATGACAACCGTGACGCCGCCGACTCCCTTTCCCTGGTTTGTCAGTCAGAAGGACATGTGACACGGACTTGTTACGATCCCGAAGAGGCCATACAACAGGCCTTAACGTTTCAGCCTGACGTCGCGTTGCTCGACATCGGCCTGCCGCGGATGGACGGATACCAATTGGCAGGACGCCTGCGCGCTAAAGGGCGCAAGATACCGATTCTTGTTGCGATTACCGGCTATGGGCAGGCGGAAGACCGGCTAAAGGCACAAGCCGCCGGATTCGATCGCCATTTCGTCAAGCCAGTAGACATCAACGCACTGCTCGATCTACTGGTGGCCTGCGGCTGAACCGTGTCCGGCATTGGCCGTCCCAATTGTCTCCAACTTGCATCGCACGCCCCAGCGGAGGGGCGAGTAGCGGTATGCAAGCAAAGCAGCTAGATTGCCGCGGCCACGGGACGCGATTCGATCAGTTACCGTTGCGCGACATAGCCGGCGGGGCGGCTGCCCGCTGCGTCACAGGAAACTCTAAATCGCGAGCCATGACTGATAACCATGTGCCGGAGCTTGCTGATCAATGCGCGAATCTATTCGCTCGCGCACATGTGGCCGGTCGATGACTTCCTCGATGTAATCGGATTCAGCGACGGCGGCTACGTCGCGCGTTCCTAAGGCGTACGTTCCCCGAGAGAGACGGGAACGGAGCAGACGCCTTAGACCCTGCAATCGTCGTGCCAAAGTTGAGAGCAGTCAAACGGTCGACGGCGGCAGCAGGAGGCGTAAAGTCGCGCAACTCTGGGCGCGTGGTCTACACACAGACACTTAGTCGGCGCAGGAACGCCTAGTCATGCGCCGGCGCGAGCTTTTCAGACCACGACCCTCAGCGCCCGATGCGCGATACATCGTTGTTCGCAGTCCTTGCGTCTTCCTCAATGCAAGCTTCCAGGCTCCCGAACGGCATCCCGGTTTTCTAATGAAAACGCCGCTGGGCTGAAAGCGCTTGCCCTACGATACTTTAAAAAAAGAATGACCGCGAAGTTTCGCAACATAAAAGACATTGGAGGGCTTCCGTCGATTGAAATGCGATAAGCGCTCCAAATCCTTGCCGGGGCGCGCCATTCTCTGTGCGGCGTGTTACCGGGAGCGAGTGCGAATGCGCGCGCGGGATACGAGTGAATCTATCGTGGCCTTCGCCTCTGCGCGCCGATTGTCCAAAACTATGTGTTTCAACCGGACCGCGCTGTCTGGGTGTGACGCCCAATAGAGCGCCGCGAACCAACCCACAATTGTCCACCCCAGTAGCACGTTGAACAATGCGAGCGGAAGTACCGAACGTCGTTTGGTCCGATCCGCGAGAATCGCAGGCAGCAGGTAGATCCCAATGACCAAGACCGCCAGTAGCACGTCTCGAAGGAAAAGTATCATCATTTTTCAACCAACCCGGCGGTGGCCTTTGCGCCACCGAGCGCGGAAAGTCAACGAGGATGCGGACACCCGAGTTATTGCGGAGAGCGAGTGGACTTTGCATTCCGTCGAACACACTGCACAGAACTTAAAATCGGAGCGCCCGCTATCAAGCCAAGTTGTCCGCTCCGCGACCGTTCTCGACTGCCGCTAAGAGGGCGCAGTCAGGCCACCCCCAAGAACTAGGAGCCCACGTGGGCAGCGTAGGTGGTTCATCGCCCGCCGCAAACGGCCAAGAGCAGGTCAGACTGAGTGAGCATCCCGACCAACGCTGCGTCATTGCGTACGACAGGAATGTGATGATGTCCGTTTGTCATGAAGCGCGGAATCACCTCGGAGATCGGTGTATCGACATCGACTGTAATAACGTCTTTTTGCATGACCGCTCGAACCCTTTGCCCTTCGTCTTCTAACTCGCCGCCCTGCCCGTCTTCGTTGAGGGCAGAGGTAATGCGAAGGTCGCGCTTAGGGGGCGAAAAATCTTCCCGCGTAACAACACCGACAAGCCGCCCTTCGCGATCGATCACCGGAAGCAGTTTAAACCCAGTCTTATCGAGTAATGCGCGCGCGTGTTGAACGGTTGCATCTGCAGTGATGGTCGTTACGGGCACGTGCATGACCTGCGCGCACGTCATGTCCAAAAGCATCCGGAAGCGTGCTTGCTGTTTCACTTGATCAAAAAGCGAATCACTCCGGCGTCTCGGATCCGGCGACGCAAAGCCTTTTCTGCTGCGCGGATCCCGGAAACGAAGACGGGATGTGGCACCGGTGAGCATCGCTCGCCATCTGGCAAAAATGAAGGTCGACATATTTACCTCGTAAAGCGTTGGCGTGTAGGCCGTTAATCGCGGCAGCTGAATCTCACCTGTGAATCGCCGGAGATTTCCAGGGTGAGCATGTAGCACGTACCTCGTAGTGTCGACACCTGCAACGAACATCGCTGTTATTCCAACTCGGTTTTGATCGCCGGTGACGCCATGGTATGCACCGTCAGACGAATGTCGCGTCGACTATAACGATACGATTCGGAATCCCGTCGTCACTCCGACACGGTCGGGCTAATCACCGGCGACACGACACGGGGCCTTGATCCTCTCCCCTTTTATATCACGTCGTGATATATTTATGTTGCGTCACAAAGAACAGGAGGCGGCAATGTTGATTAATAGCGATTTCGAAATCGGCTATCTGATCGTCGTTTCTGCACTGCTCGGTATCGTCCTCTTCGGCGTCTCATCTTAGATGGATTTTTCGGGCTTGGACCAGCGCGATGCAAGCTTTCGACGTTGCGGACACCGGATTCGACATTGGTTGGGATTTTGCTCGATTTGGCCGTGCATTGGACCGCGCGTCCAGCGAACCGGGTTTACTGGCCGGATACCGGGCAGGTCGTGAGCATTTTCGAGTTCCGCAGCATCGCCCCGATCGATTCGTGTCCAAATGGTTGCAAATTCGGCTTAACGCATTTCGACGCCGCCGGATTTTCGACCACTATGTGACTTCTGCCTACTTACGCAGGATCGACTGCTCGGTGTGTCCGATCATACTGATCTCCATGACGCATGCCGCCTTGACCGAAACCGACTGGTCGGTCGATAGGATCAACAATAGTGGCGTTTCGGCCAGAGCGTTGTCGTACGAGTCGCCGACGGTTCCGACCGATGGCTCAACGCCAGCGTCGACCAACCGTTCGGTGTACCGAACGCTGAGATATTGCGACCCGTGATCGCTATGATGAATGAGCCCGGGCGGTGGCCGGCGATCGTGTAAGGCCTTGTGAAGCGGGTCCAGCAAGCACAAGAGAATTTGCTGGTAGGTCACGGCTCCTCCGCATCGCCAGCACATTTAGCTCACGTTGTGATATATTTTTCGGGCATGGCCAGTGGCCGCGCAAATACCTCCTGTCGCCGGTGCAAATTCGTCCGCCTCGGACGCGATCGCGGCTAACGCGAGAATGTCGAGGACCGCGCCATTTGCACGCTATGTCGATGGCGTTCGGATGAAACGACCTCACGACCGAATCCCGGTGCCACCTTTGCAGGCGAGCTCGAACCTGCGGCCTATGAAGGAGAAAGTGATGTTCTGGCAAAAGAAGCTAGCTCCGTTGGCCGACAACATGTGGAAGCAAACCAATGTTCTGGCTCGCATGACGCCGTGGAATGGTCAGGCGCTCGATCTGAATACATTCCCGCGGCCACTGGTCACGCTGGCTTGGAGGAAGCGTTGCAAAGGCGCAGCCGGACAATCGACAACGCGTCATACCTCGAAGTGCGCAACCTGCGCAGCTTCAGCGGCCGTCAGCATACCTGCAACGGCGCAACGACCGAGAACCGCACAGGCATGACCGCCATGAACGCGCGCTTCGATCTTATTACCGTTGATTGCTATGTCTGCGTGATCGACCGTGACGAAGCGGGCTGTCGATCAGTGAAGAATGACATTGAGCGGATCGTCGCCGAGGACGTCACGGCACTGCTCACACCTGAGCGACGCCTCGTGTATCGAGACAGCCAGGGTGACTGGGGCGAAGTTCTGCTGACCTATCGGGATGGTACGCCGCACTTCGGCGGCTTTTGCCCGCTGTCGCCTGAGTCGGATCTGCGCAAAGCGCTCGACATGCTAACGCCTGCGTTCGTCGGCGCTCCGTCCGACGATGACCTTCTCACGATGGGATACCGCCGACCGTTCAAGCTGCTAGACGATGGTCGAATCGCAGCGATCCTAACGCATCACGACAGCCAGCATGCGCTCGCCGCGGGTATCCACGCCTTTGGGCATGACGATGCGTACTATTTCGAGACCTATGAGTCCGCGGCGAGCGCCCTGAAACAATGGAACGGTGTCGGCGATCCGGAGGGCTGGTTCCTTCATCCGCGGTCGGGACGGCGGCCCGAGGACGACGACCCGGCCAACGAAATACTCTGAACCCTAACCCCGTTCGCGAAGTCGAAGCAGAACGAAGCGCAGTGCCACTTAGACCGCAACCGTTCATAAGCTCGCCGACAATCTCCGCGGCGACACCGACGAATCGTCGATCGGCTTGCCGGCCGCACCGGCGCTCGCGCACACCGTGGTCATAGATGCGGCGCTGGCGTTGCATCCGGACGTGAAGCGCTCCCGGTGCGCGCTGCTTACTCGGCGACCGCGGTCTCCGATATCGCGCTGATGAAGCCGCGCGCCGTTCAACTGAACATTCCCGACTCCCTAGCCATGACCAGCCCGACCGTCGACCCGTCGCGCGGCGCCGCGGTCGTGCCGCACTCGTGGCCTCGCGGGCGTGCTCGCCGTGCTGCGGGAACGCCGCCCCGCCGTCGAAGCGATGATCGCCGCCGCCGCGACCATCGCGGTCGTCTATCGGCGACGGCTTCTTGCTGGTCTGGCCGCTGGGCGCCGAACCCGTCGGCATTGAGGCGTCCAGCGCGGCTGCGTCGAGGGCGACGATCGAGCGGTATCCCTCGCTCGGGCTGAATCGAATTCCGCATCGCGGGCTGCTTGCCGCGAATACGGTCGGGCGCACAGCGTCGGCCTGGCACGCGGCGTTCGAGTGGTCGCGTACGATGTCACGCCTTCCATTGGTCACTCGAGGCCTTTGCCGTCACACTCGCCTCCACAGTTGAACCCCAGGGCTGCAAACATCAAAACCGGTGTTGCGCTTCAAGCTTGGAAACGACTCCGGATTTGTCAGAGCACCTTCCGGCAAACCCGCCGAGCCTCATTCGTTGGAGGCGTGCCACATCATTATGTTGCCAAGAATAGCCGAGTTGCGCCAACGCAAGGGGATTCGCCCTAGTAGCAAGGCGAAACGCGGCAGGTAAATATGGAGTGGTCCCTACATGGACTCGATTATGCGCGGCTTCTATCAAGAAACCCTCAGTCAATTGGCCGACCGCTGGACTGTTTTGATGACCGAGTTAAATCGATACAGCGCAGGCCCTTATCCACAATTACTTTGCATAGACGTGCTTCGATTCATCCGAGAGGTGGAACGGGTCCTAATTCCCGATCCGTTCGAACAGGACATTCTCATCACGGCCCGTAAGTTGGCTGAACACGCGGACGCCAAGATAGCGATGTTCAAAGTGCATGAGGTTTTGAGTGGCCGACTGCGGCGAACCGGCGAGTAGCGACAAAGAAACGCCCGCTGACAGGAGCGGGCGAATAGCAGATACGCGGGAATAGAACTACGCAACAACACACGTCACCCCGGACGTATTTCTAGCTTAGTCCTTGTCTTGCGGTTTGCAATCTAAAACCCCCCGCCAGAAAATATATTGCGCTTGTTAGATGGATGGCTGAACACGTGCTGCGCCCAGCCAAGGCATCAGTAGCGTGTTGCCACCTCGCCCTTTCGTGGGTGCCAAGATCCTCCAGTGGCTCACACTGCGACCTCCACCTAACGTTATCGAGTGCCGAGACTGACGGGAGGATTGTCATGCCGACGTTGCTGGAAAAAGAGCGACTTGTGTGATTGACGCCGCCGATCCATCGTTCGCGCATGGCCGAGACCTCAATCATGCCGCACACCGGCCGTCGATTCTCTAGCACCGCGACGAGCGTCCCGAATAGAGGCAGGCCCGTCACGAAGCTCTTCGTGCCATCGATCGGATCAATGACCCAAGTCGCCGGCGCAGGGCTCTAATCGACAGTAACGATGAAGCAGTCATCCAGCCGTTCAACATTGGTCGGACCGAATTGTGCGGCATGATCCGTCCTCAGCTTGAACGCCATCGACGTCCCCGCCGCTTCGACAGTTCGTTTCTTGCCACTGACGGGGTCATAGCCATTCATGCGCCACGCCTTCCGCGCGCCGATAGGCTTCCTCGAAGCATCCAGGTGCTTCCCGCGGGGTGACGGTCGTGCCACTCTTCAACGGTCCAGCCCGGCGCGGGCAGCGGCTCGTGATCGATCTGTGCCATACCGTACTGGAAGGCAAACCGCAGCGCCTCGATGGGGCAGGGAAAGTCGCCAAGGACACCGGTGGTCTGCCGTTGACCATCGGGCGAGAGGATGGCGAGCTCAAGGGAATACATTCCGTCGTCTTCGGCAAGCCCCGGCGCAAGGACGCATCCTTTATAACGCATTTCGGGCCATTGCATGATGCGAGTCCTGAGCGAACGGTACGGCAACTGCCACATGCTTAATACTAGGCGTCGCGCGCCCCGTTTGCCGGACTTGTAGTCCCTCGTCAGCGGCTAATCAACGCGAAGAACAAGCCTGGAGACACACGGCAGGTACTGGTGCTCCGGCTCACATAACGAAGCGCGCTGCGTTGCCGAACCGGGATATCGGCAAGACAGTTGCGCAGAACATTCGGCCGCCCGGCAAATCGTCGAGAGTGCCATGGTTATCCGCGTCGCCGTCCCGCCACCTTACTGCTCGGTTACGCGTGGAATTCGCGCTCGGGCAGTCATGGAATACC
>NZ_JFHD01000063.1 GCF_000698575.1 Caballeronia zhejiangensis | reverse complement strand
CCGGGCCCGACCATGCCGAACGCCGACACGCCGACACCAGAGCCGGTAACGAAACAATTCTGGTGGTGGACGACCGACCAGACGTGGCAGAGGTTGCCGCGATCAATCTTCAGCAAGGGGGATACAAGACGATCGTCGCTCATGGTGCGCACGACGCCTTGGAGGAATTGAGCCGCCACCCGGAAATCGAGTTGCTGTTCACCGATCTCATCATGCCGGGCGGGATGAATGGAGTGATGCTGGCTCAAGAGGCCAGGCGCCGCAAGCCCCTTCTACGCGTGTTGCTAACCACCGGTTACGCGGACACGTCAATCGCAAGAAACGACCTCGACGGGACGGAATTTCCCGTGCTGCACAAGCCCTATCAGGCCATCGAGTTGCGTGCGGCGATTTCGCAGGCACTTCATAATCCCGGCACCGATAGTTGAGCGCTCGTTCCGCGGTGAGGGGGGCGTTTCCAACGTGACCTGCCCGTTTTTCTAAGAGCACTGCGTTCTAGCATTAACGGCTTGGGTTGAATTTCTTTCCAAGCGCTGGCGGTACGCCAGCGGCGTGTCGTAGTTCAGGCTCGAATGCGGTCGAACCTCGTTGTAATGCCGTCGCCAGTCGTCAATCACGATCTTGGCTTCAATCCGATTGCGGAACCATTCCATGGCAAGACATTCGTCACGGAATTTACCGTTAAAGCTCTCGTTCGTGCCGTTCTGCCAGGGCTTGCCGGGATCGATTGATGCCGATTCGATCTTCTCCGATACCACCCACTTGAGCAACGCTGCGCTGACAAACTCGGGGCCGTTGTCGCTTCGCATATAGCGTGGCGCGCCGTGAACGCTAATCAGCTTGCTCAACACCTCAATGACTCTAGCCCATGGCGAACGGTCGTTGCCGCCCGGATAGATGAATGTCCATAAAGGTCGAGGTGGCAATTGTGGCCCGCGGACGCCGCTATAGACTCGAATCTTTCGCGATATTCAACTATTTTGTATTGCGAGCAGCCGGATAGCCGTTCTCGGTTCCGAGCAGCGATGTCGCGTCGCGATCAAGCGTCTTGACAGCAGCAACATATTGCGCAAATGCACCGGCGGAGAAAGAAGGCGTTCGGACAGGAATCGGCCAGTTGGCAACAAGCTGTCCAGGACGTATCTTCTTTCCCGCCTTCTCGTCCATGCGATTTCGTATAAGCCCAAGGAAGACGTCGCAGTGATCCGAAACGGCTGGACCTTTGAAATATGTATAGATCATCGTATCTCGGACAGCACCGATGTCTGCATACAACCGCTCTGGGATCTTCGAGCCATAATGCGTCATCACGTCGGCTACCTGTGCATCACCGTCTCTGATTCCTCGACAAATTCCGTATGCCAACGACTCGGTGTCGTACTCAGGAACAGTCCGCAGGTTGGGAACGGGTTCCATCAGCTTCTGACTTGCCACCATCTCCAGCATCGTCTCATTCTCCAACAGTTCGTATGGGACCACGGGGATATACGATCCACCGAGCGCAGCCATGAACGGCAAACCCATAGCGCTCTTGTACCCATGAGCCGCAACTTTCAAGAGCGAGGCAGCCTGTCTTACAGAGGGAGCTATGACAGGCGGAGCATTCTGTTGTTGAGCAGCCGGTGCGCTTTTTGAAGCACGACTAGTCTCGCGCTTGCTCAATGGTCCAGCAGCGCTTAACGCCTTGACGACTTCGTAGAACTGTTGATCAGCCTTTTCGCGTTCAGAGTTGGTCAGTCCTTTGACTCGCCGGCAATGGTATGCGAGCAAGGCCATCACTTCTTCAGCGCGATTAGCGTCAGGACCGTCAGCGAGTAACCGCGTGTCCTTTTTACTATAGTTACCGCGGAGACCTCCGCCCGCGAGCTTGCCGAGCCCACTCAGCTCGACCGCACCATCAGCGTGCATCTCGACTCCATCAGTCTTCGGGAAGGGGTTGCACTCGCCATCGGAGTTTTCCTGACTACCGCACGCTGACGAGTAACTCATTGCAGCAACTAGTAAAAAGGTGAAAGTCAGGAATGTCCTCATGGCGTGGAGAATCTCAGAAAAAGGAAGGTAGTCAAAGAATCGCTGGCATGGCGCGAGCGAGCGGAGCCCGCAGCCTATGGGTTAACGGCGAATCGGCGGCAACCTTAACTGGCAAGCTGGAGCCACAGGCTGCGGCGATGGTGGTCGTTTCGGCACTGTCGGCAGCAGCCGGCTGCCGCGCGTGGCGAGCACCTTTTTGACGACCGGTCTACCTCTGTGAGCGGTCGTCGAATAAGCCATCCGGAACGTCAGCAAAGGCCGACAAGCGACCTGCATCAACATCGCGGCTGACGCGCCGGTCGCGTTCTGATACCTTCTTGCTGAGTACAGGATCACCAACTGCGCATATCATGTTAGCGACCGAAAATCGGTCCGCCACGACGCTGGCACGATCGGTCTTGAACGCGAGCGTCCCTGGTTTTGTGCTCAACCGGCAATTGAGATTGGGGTTCAGAGCGCCTGCGGTACCGCTTCGACCCGCAGACCTGGGAACCTTCAATGGCCATTCCGAAGATCGGCTCCGCAGAATGGGTTGAGACCCAGATTCGGCACTACCTCGCGACCGGAGACTATGACGGCTTCTTCGTCGGCTGGGCAGGGGAGGCTTTGAATATCACTGCTTCACGCGCCACACAGCAGTTGCGCGCTGCGCTCATCGCTGACACTCTGCTCCGCGCGAGGGATTTTGACCATCCGAGCTCGATGCCAGAGCCGATAGAGCCGTGGCTTCGCGACAAGCTCAAGCCCATGGTGTATGGCCTTTTTTCCGCCGTCGAACGGGAGGTCGTTCTCCGCACACTCGTAGGAGGCATCGTCTTTCTCACGCCGAGCAACATCGTACAGGTACTGACCAGGGAGAGGTGGCTATCTACCGCGTGGAAACTGGCGAACATCTATTTGGAGAGTCTGGGTGCTACTCCGCTTCGAAAGGAGTCCGCTCGCGTTGTCGGCATGAGCCAGGACACTACTTGCTATGTCTCCCTGACCTACTTTCGCGATACCGATCCCTTTGCTGACTACGTCGTGCATGAAGCCGCCCATGTGCTGCACAACTGCCGCCGCGCAGCGATAGGGCTGGCAGAACGCCGGAACTGTCCGAATCCGCTCGACATCGCCTTTGGTAAGCGGGAGACGTTCGCCTATGCTTGTGAAGCATACAGCCAGATACTCCTGTCAGCTCCCGGAGAAGCCGCACGGCAAGCGGCCCTGAGCCGCCATCAAGAATACGGGTTGCCTCCGGATGAGCGCGTCGACCATGACGAATATATGGCCATCCTTGCGGATGCGATCCAGGCTCGCAACGGATGGCGCCGCATTCGAGAGCGATGCGCACGTTGATTACAGTCGCCATCTCCGGCTGAATGTCGGCGTTCACAAAACTGGAGCATGCAATGTCGGCCCCATCTCACGTCTACACCATCTCGTGCGTAGCCAAGATGCTTAATGAACCAGAGGAATGGCTTGAAGAACTGGCCAATATGAACCTCGAACCGGAGGACGGCTGCTTGGGCGTCATAGATGACCTTGACGTGCCGTCCGACAAGGTGATCTCGATCACCGCCTTCACTGACGCTGGCATTGAAGCACTCAAGGAACTCGTAGCAGACGCTAAGCGTGCAGACGGCGGGAACGTATGAGGACGCTGAGTGATAGCAAGTAGCAGGAAGTCGTTGCATCTAGCGGATCTGACGAAGTCGAATAGATGTGATCTGGCCGTAGACGTGAGAAGCGCCCCGGTCATGGTCCCGGCGACACGAGCAGCAGTACGCATCTCGCATGTGGAAGTGGAAGTGGACAAAATGCGTCGCGGTGAAGCCCGCAACGTTGCATAATGGGACAACGCCTCTGCCGCGATATGCCTATGTCTCGCTCCTCGACGACCAACCGCCCCACTACGTGCAAACCGCCTCGCGGCACGCTGGCTCGTTATCGAGAACGAATTGTCGAGGTGCTGGGCGAGGCCCGCGGCCAACGCGTCATGATCCGGTCCGTCCATGCGGATGGAGCCGAAGGCCGCACTGCGGTGAAACCGGTCAATCTGCTACCGTTGGATAGCCAGCTCTTTTAAGTCGCGGGCCAGTCCTCGCCCTCCCATGCTCGCTAGCGCGTTCACGCGCCGTTGATCGCTTCTTTGAACGCCTTACTCGCCGTTCTGACAGTTTTCGCGGCCGCCGTGCGGCCACATCTCTCGCCGCCGCTCAACCTCGCCGAAGGGGTGGCCGACTGATGCGCGCGCAGCGAGGCGCGCGCCACAGTGTCGGCTCCTGCGGCCTGCTATCATTCCGGGGCACCCCTTGAACGCGGACTCCTTTCGTTCTCTTTATTGCAGCATGTCTTATCGCAACCCTCGCTCGCAAGTTTCTCGTTCGCCATCGCGCAAACGCCTCAGCCAAGAGATGTTGCTGCCTCTGCCGTTATCCGCGGCGCGCACCGTTGCGTTGTCCAACCATTTGACTTTCGCTGCCTGTCGCGCTGGCGCTGGATCTGCGTATCTGGTCAACGGGTTGATCGAATTGGTCTACGTCACCTATTTCGTGCAAGATGCGGGCTATGGGCAGATGGACGTCATCATCTATGGGCGCTCTGGAGCGCTGCCTGCAGCGGGCGGAAACGGAGAGAATATGGAGAGTCGATGCGGCCGAGCTGCCCTTGTTCCAGGCGGTCTTGCAAGAGGCCGATCGTCAACTAGCCGTTGCGCCTCGGTACGTTCATTATGAAGCGCGGGAGAAGCTCAAGCGCTTTGCCGCGAGCGGGCGCGGCTCGCCGTTGATGTCCGCCGCCCGTGGTCATTGAGTGAATATAATCGACCAGCGGCAATTGCGCCCCGGTAGGCCGCACAAGTCACAGCCGCTTGCGGAACGCTGACTGACGGCTCGATCTAAGCAATTGATTTGAAGCAGCGACCGACGCTTTCAGCGACAACCGTTCGGTAACAACGATCGCTGATATAACCTTAGCGTTGAAACTCACGCATCGCATCGGAGTTCCACCATGAGTCAACCCCGCGGTTCAAATGCGGGATATCGAGGCAAGTCCAACAATCGGCGCCAACCTCAACATCCGGCTAGCTCTAGTCGCCCTGGACGGGTCCAACCGCCCTTCAAAGCGAGTGATAGCGCACCCGCCCAAGCGTCCATCATTAAAACTCGTTCGTTGAAGTTTCTCGTCGATGCCGTCGGCGCGGAGAATATTGCGTTAGGCCTAGATTCCAACTTGACGCGGATAGCAGAACTCCTGCGGGGCGAACGTTTCACGCCCGAGACCGCCTTCCACATGGAAACTGCGCTCCGGCTGCCTTCCGGCTTTTTCGACCAACATCATCCTGCACTTGCACCGGAGGTGATCGCTCGCCTGAAGTCGCCGCTCGAATTCGCGCGCGTAGATGAGGCTAGCGATGAAGGCGACGCTGAAGAGACCTCCCTCCTCCCGAATAATCAAAAGCCGTCACTGCCTTCGAGCAGTTTGTCCGAGGAAGCAAAAATGCGATCGAAGAGTTCGAAGGGCGCGCCTGCCGCGGTTAAGGCCCGGTCAGCGGAGACCCCTAAGCACGCAGGCGGCCGACCATCCATCGTTGGAGATGCTTCCAACCAGAACGGGCCGCGTCAAGCGGCTCAGCGAGAACGAGCCCACTCGGAAGGCGCTGCCACAATCGAGGGGATCAGGCGGGCCAACCTTCACGTCCTCACCGGACGCAACGGCTCCAAGGTCAAGCTCGGCGCAGTCATGGGACTGACCGGATCGAATATGGCTCATCGGCTGCACGGCAAAAAGCGCATGGATGACGTTGAAGCACAGCGCTTCACCAAACGGCTGGGTCTTCCCGACGGCTGGCTAGACACGCCTCGTTCGGAAACCGACATCCCTGAGTCGGTGGTGCTGCTTCTCGCACCTGCATCACGCGCCCGTGGGCACAGTCTCGCGCTGCCGGCATCCGCCGCCGCACCGAACGACGACACGCTCGACGCAGCCGCTCCCGCAAGCCAGAACGACGTGGTCCTGTCTAGCACCCCGACCGACGCGCAAGCTGCGGCATCGCCGACCGATGCGCCGGGCGGGCAAGGCGGCGTGATTGGTCGCGAGGAAAATGAACTCAACGAGGCAGTTGCCGCTCCCGCCGACGAGCGTGTTGACGCAGACGAAAGCAAAGTTGCAGACGCCGTTGCTCGACCGCCGGAGTCACCGCTCACCCCTGCGGCACCCCCGCGAACCGCCGCGCCCGCCATCTCCACGTTGCAAACCCGCCTGGACGGTCTTGACGGAATAGCACCGATAGCAGAGGCTCTTTTGAAGACGCTCGCCGGCAAGGCGCGCACCGGACGGTTGGACGAATTGAAAGCACTCGAATTGTTGCAACAAGCAGTTCTGCTTTGACGAGTCGAGGGCCGTCCTAAACGCGGCGCTTCTCGACTCACCGTTCGCGCCGCGCGTGATGCGTCTTGCCAAGGCAACGATCCGACGACCGCCGCCAAAAAATCTTGGCTGTCACTGTTGTTGAGGTTCGCTAATTCCTCAAGCCCGAGACGTCGGAACACGATCTTCTTGGTAGCGGTCTTCCTCTGTGGCGCGACACGGCTCAACTTATTCGGGCGACACGTCCGGTCCGCGAGCGAATAGCCTCTGGTCCCACACGACAGGCTGCGGCGCCGAGACGACTAAACGTCCGGCATCCGGATGTGCCGGGTTGACGACTGCATTACATTCCGCTCGCGCCACGACCGACGGGACCACCAGCACCGCTGATCTTCCCTCCTCGATCCACTTGTCGCCGAAACGGCGCGCGACCTTCGCATCTGGCGCATCCCAGCCCGCAGATAGCTCTTCGACGCTGGCGCGCTCGATCGTCACGTCCTTCGGGACCTCGACTTCGACCCATACGTGGTGCTTGGGTACCTTACCGATCCGCGCGTGCACCAGCACCTCGAGCATCGCCCCCGCGAAATTCAGCGCGCCGTAAATGACTGGACGGCCGGGGCTATTGAAGCGGCCACCGACCAGCATCGCCCCAGTGCCACTCCACACCGGATGACGCCGATCCGCAATTCTAAAAATCCGCATCAGGCTGGCACCTCAACGACTTCCATGCAGGAGGTCATGCCGGCAGCCCATAGAACAGCTTCCACAACAGTTCCTCGACGCGCCGCGCGCCGAGCTCGCTCAAGGCGACCTCCACCGGCGTGCGCCCTTCGAGCAACGGGTGCGCAGTATTTAGAAACTCCCGCGCATCACCCTCGTCGTCCCATACATAACGCGCGGTCGCGACGATTCGTGCGAGCCGCTCCGTCTTCTCAGACTCGTCGGGACTGAGCTTGTCGCGGCGACGTTTGAAGGTCGCCTCCGGCACTATCCGCGCGAGCAAGGCTCGCCGTTCCTCGGCGCTGCGCGTCGCGTGCTCGACGCCTTCTCGGAGCGCGGACTTTGGGAGGCCCTCACGGACCTGCGCGTCGAGCTCGGCCACCGAGTGCGGGACGCGCGGCAGCGCCATCACGGCGGCGATCTGCTCCGGCGAGACCAACAGCATGGCATCCTCCACAGGCATCACTTGATCCTTCATTGTAGACCAAATGATGCGAGTGCGCGATTTCTCCCGATCCCAATGCCAATACTTTCCGAGCCGCTCACGCGCCTCCAGCCGGCGTAGGCGTCCACGTCTCGGGGCACTAGCTTGCGGTTTACGCAACATGCACCGACGCCCCAGCGCCTCCCGGCGCATCTCGACAGCATTTCAAGCGTGATAAGTCGTATTAGCACGCTTGCGCTTTAATGCGGCCCCTCAGCAACGTCAATCTCCCGATCTGTGGCGGCAAGCAAGCGGGCCATAATTCTTGTCAGCCCGTTGGGCCCTGTCGGTGTCGATCGGCTCCAGCATGCGTTATAGGGATAACTTATTAGTCCTGTCTCAGATCTGCGGCGTGGCGCGGCGCGGTGTGAATTAGCGTTGAACTAACGTCAATATCGAACAGACTCAGCTACGATGGGAGTGGCGGTGCTTGACGGATGGCCGAAGCCTGCCTCGTCAGCAGTGCGGACGCGAAATGCGACAACGCAAGATGGACCGACGGGGGCGTGATGCCCGCGCCAGCGCCGGTGCACACGGCCGCAGCGGTTTCTTGCAACGAACCTCGCCCGCCGCACTAAACGGGGAGGCCACTTCAACATTCCCTAGTGTCGCGAGTTAGAAATTCATTGAATTATTCGCTGCGTATACTACGGTGTGATGGACGGCACGTCCTTCAGAGAGGTGGCGATGAGCGGAAGACCCAAGGCGGAACTCTTGTTGAGTGAGTCGGAGCGCGAACAACTCAAGGCGTTGACGCTGCGTCGCAAGACAGCGCAGGCGATAGCACTGCGAGCCAGGATCGTGCTGGCGTGTGCTGAAGGCATCGACAATAGAGCCGTTTCAGCGAACCTGCGAGTTACACAGCAAACCGTTTCGAAGTGGCGTGCGCGTTTCGTTGCCAGTCGGTTAGATGGTCTACTCGATGCGCCTCGGCCCGGCGCGCCGAGGACAATCGAGGACTCGCATGTCGACGCGGTCATTACGAAAACGCTGGAATCCCTGCCTGCGGGCGCCACGCACTGGAGTACGCGCACGATGGCGCGCGAGATGAATCTCTCGCAGACGGCCGTTTCGCGAATCTGGCGCGCGTTCGGCTTGCAACCGCATCGGCAGGAGACGTTCAAGCTTTCGAGCGATCCACTGTTCGTTGACAAGGTGCGCGATATTGTTGGCCTGTACCTGGATCCGCCGCTTAAGGCAATGGTGCTGTGCGTGGACGAGAAGAGTCAAATTCAGGCGCTGGATCGCACGCAACCCATGCTGCCGCTGGCACCGGGCATTGCTGAGCGACGTACGCACGACTACATGCGCCATGGCACGACTACCTTGTTCGCGGCACTGGATATCGCCACCGGCGAAGTGATTGGCGAGTTGCATCGACGTCATCGCAGCAGTGAATTTGTGCAGTTCTTGCGCACTATCGACGCGAGCGTACCGCCCGATCTGGATGTCCATCTGGTGATGGACAACTACGGTACGCATAAGACGCCCTCGATCAAGAACTGGTTCGCACGTCATTCGCGGTTTCATGTGCACTTCACTCCGACTTCTGCCTCTTGGCTCAACCAGGTCGAACGTTGGTTCGCCACGCTTACGGAGAAATACCTTCGACGAGGAACCCATCGTTCGACACGCCAACTGGAAGACGCGATCCGCCACTATCTCGAGGTTCATAACGCGAATCCTCGACCGTTCGCCTGGAGCAAATCGGCCGGTGAAATTCTGGCGAGCGTCGAACGGTTTTGCACGCGGGTGCGCAACGCATCGGAGTGAACGTCATGGACATTGATACTGCTGCAGTTGGCGACGCAGTTCTCGCACTTCTTTACCTGACGCTGCACGATCATAACCGTGCTTGGAAAAGCTTCGATTGGGATGTGATGAACCGGCTATACGAACGAGGCATGATTGGCGATCCCGTCAATAAGGCAAAGTCCGTTGTGCTTACCGACGAGGGTCTCCGCGAATCCGAGCGCCTCTTCAAGCAACACTTCGTCCCCTCAAGCAGCAAGAGCTATTAATTAAACCAATTTCTAACTCACGACACTAGCAATCGACAGCAAAATACCGACGAACTCCTCCATCGCTTGCGAAGCTGTTTCGTTCTTTCGCGTCATGACGCTGTAGTTCGACAGAGTCCGAATGATCGGTACGTCGAGATACCCCAAAAGACCGTTCTTGATGTATTTGTCCATCGCGGCCTGTGGCTGGAGCGAGATCATGTCGGTGGCCTGCAGCAGCTCGAGCGTCGAGAAAATCGACGGCGTTTCGACGATGCCTATCGGCGCGACCATCCCTGCCGCCGCGAACGTTTCTTCGAAGAGCTGCCGCATCGCGGTGCCTTGCGGATATAGGATCCATGGCCACTGGCCCAGATCCGCAATGTCCATGCGCCGCCGTTTCAGCAACGGGTGATGTTGCCCGACGACTGCCCGCGCCGGTTCCCCCAGCAGATCGACCACATTGAACAGCGCTTCATGCCGTGGCTCTGTCGGACGTCCAACCATGATATCGAGACGCCTTTCCTCTAGCCATCGCGCAAGTTGATCGCTACTTTGCTCGGCCAGCTTGATGATCAGCCGTGGGCGGCGGCGTTGGATTTCCTTGACCGCCGCTGTGACCAGTTGCCCAGCGGAAGCCGGAATGAAGCCCACGGTGAGTTGGCCATACCCACCATTCTTGAGCGTGGCGAACTCGCTTGCGAACTTGTCTAGATTAGTAAGCGTCGCGCTGGCATAGCGTACCGATAGCGCTCCGAGATCGGTCGGACGCATTTCGCGCGGTAGCCGTTGGAACAGCACGGCGCCGAACATCGCTTCGACATCGCTCAGAATTTTTGTCGCGGCGGGCTGCGTTATATGCATCTGCTCCGCCGCGATGCGGAGGTTGCGCGTGCGCCCGAGCAGTTCTAGTAATTGAAGATGCCGGAAGCGCAGCTTTGATAGCACGTGCGAAGCGGAAAGCGTGACTTCTTGGGGCATAAGGGTAAACGCACGTCGACTGATAACCGGATGGAATCGATTTTACGCATTTACCGATTGGACGGTTATTGGGCGCGCAAAGGACAATTGCGAAGGCACTTTGCCCAACTTTCACTATCACCTGATGCAATCAACATGAATTCAACAGTCCGATACTCCGCTGAAGCCCTACAAGATTTCGCAAAGCGTCTGCTGATCAAGCTCGGAATGGAGGAAGTCAAAGCGCAAGCCGTCGCAAGCACGCTGGTGGACGGCGATCTGATGGGACACGACACACACGGCCTAGCCTTGCTGCCTGGGTATATCGGAGAGATCGAACGCGCTTCGATGACCTGCTCTGGCGAGCCGGAGGTCCTGTCGGACCGGGGCGCAAGCCTGCTGTGGGATGGCAGGCGTCTGCCCGGACCGTGGCTGGTTTGGAGCGGCATCGAAACGCTTGCGCCGAGGGCCCGTGAATACGGTAGCGCGACCTTGGTAATCAGGCGCAGTCACCATATCGCTTGTCTTGCCAGCTATCTGGAGAAGGCTACCGCTGACGGATTCATGATCTTGTTGAGCAGTTCAGATCCGGCGGTGCAAAGCGTCGCACCACACGGCGGCACGCGCTCCGTGTTCACACCGAATCCGATTGCCGCGGGCATCCCGACCTCGGACACGCCGTTTCTGATCGACATTTCCGCATCGACCGTGACGAACGGCATGACCGCGCGCCGCCATAAGGCGGGGGAGCATTTTGAGGAGGCCTGCTTTCTCGATGCGAAAGGTCAACCCACCGGCGATCCTGGCGTGCTTTCCACCGAACCGCCAGGCTCTATCCTTCCGGTAGGCGGAATGACGTGGGGACACAAGGGCTTTGGGCTTGCGTTGCTGATCGAAGCGATGACTGGCGGCCTTGCCGGCCACGGCCGGGCCGACCCCGCCGATGGATGGGGCGCCACCGTGTTTCTGTCGCTCTACGACCCTGCAGCTTTCGGCGGCCAGGATGCGTTCGCGCGACAGATGGACTGGCTTGGCGATGCCTGCCGAAGCAATCCGCCGCGCCCGGGAACATCGGCTGTGCGGATGCCGGGCGATCGCGGACTGAGCCTTAAGCGCGAGCAATTGCGCGACGGCATTACGCTGCATCCCACGATCCCTCCAGCGCTTGAAGCCTGTGCGCAGCGTCATGGGATCGCGCTTCCCGCCGCGTGCTGATCCAACAAACGCCGGCGTGGGTTACACGGTCCCGCCGGCGTCGCTTACGTTTTCACGCGTCGAAACTCAGCGCTGCCGGCGGAATCGGGCCCCGCACGAGTAGCCAGTAACCGATCACGGCAACGGCAGCGACGCCCGCACCGACGAACAGCGCGGGCTGGAACGAGTGGGTCTGCTGCACGATGAAGCCCGTGACCACCGGTGCCAGCGCGCCGCCGAAGTAGCCGCCGAAGTTCTGCATCGCGCCGATCGACGCTGTGCAGTTTGCGGGCGCGGCAACGGACGCCGTCGCCCAAGCCGCGCTGCTCGACACATAGAGCAGCAACATCGAGATTGAGATGAATACAACGGCGAGTGTCGCGCTGTGCGTGAAGCCCGTGAGTACGGTGAACACGCACACCCCGAACAGCGAGGCTGCCATCGGATACTTCCTGCTGTTGACGGCCGATACCCCGCGCCGCGCGAGTACGTCGCAGATCTTACCGCCGGACAGGCTGCCCACCACGCCAAAGAGGTACGGGACCGCCGCTACCCATCCCGTCTTCGCGATGGTCAGGTGGAATTCCATCTGCAGATAAGTCGGCAGCCATGCGTTGTAAAGCCACAAGACGTAGATCGTGCCGAAGAAGCCCAGAAGCATGCCCCACGTAGTGCCAAACTCGAAAAGGCGGCGCCACTCGCGCCATGTCGGACGACTCTGCACTTCTCCATCGACATCGGTCAGATACGCGCGCTCCTGCTGCGTTAGATCGACCTGATGCGGGTCGCGATGCACGAGGTAAAAGCACAGCGCCACGACGAGACCGGCGATGCCCATGATGCCAAACATCCATCGCCATCCGACGGCCAACATGACGACCGTCAGCAAGGGCGCCGAAATCGCGGTGCCGAGTGTCGACGAACTGTTCCAGATACCGGTCGCCGCGCCACGCTCTTTCTTGCCGAACCAGTCGCGAACGACTTTGGCACTCGTGGGAAACTGCGGCGCCTCGCCGACGCCAAGCACCATGCGCGCGGTAAAAAACTGGCCGAAACTACTCACCACTCCGCCGAAAGCTTGCGCCACCGACCACGTGGCAAGGCTTACGGAAAGCATGACGCGCGCGCCGAAGCGATCGACCAAAGCGCCTGCCGGGAGTTGTGCGAACGCGTAAGCCCACAGAAAGGCGGAGAGCAGCAGGCCCATTTCCGCGACTGAAAGGCCAAGATCCTGCCGGATGAGCGGATTCGCGATGGACAGCGTCGCGCGATCGATGTAGTTGATGACCCCGCTCAGGAGCAGCAGGGATAGTGCGGTGCGCTGAATCCGCCGCACCCTCGGTGAAGCCTTGTCGTTCGATGCGACGCTTTGGGCACCGCCCGCGCCCGACTCCGGGCCATGCGGCGCCGTAGTGGATTGCTTCATGCTTTTATCTCCTGGATGTTTTGTTTTATCAGCGAAGCCGTCATTGCGATCAAAACGCGCGCAATTTCGCATTGGACTGACGCACGATAGGTCCGCACCCATTAGAAATCCAATCAAATTTCCGCGTGAAGCAATTCCATTTGGTGATCGCGGGATAAGGGCAAACCCGTGCGACGGAGGAGATGAATGACTCCGCACGGCACCCGATACAACATGTGAGGGAGGTCAGTCAGAAGCTTTGCTGACTGCGCCGGTAGTGGCTGACGCAAGCAAGTTGCAATCCGAGAATGGGAATACGGCATATGACTCGAAGAGTCGAAAGGCGGAATCCGGCGGACAACTGGCCAACCCCACGTATGGTTCGGCTGCTGACAAAAGTCCGGGTCGACGAGTATGACCGCTTGCCGGCAGACTCTCTATGCCACGCGGCGATCGTCGCTCGTGCCAACGTCCACCTGTTGTTGTGCGACATTCTCGACGTCGAGCTCAAGCGCGGACAGCCGGGCAACTTGAACGGGAAGCAACGCATAGGCGATGCGAAGCTCGTGCAGGCGCGCGCTCCAGTAACGAACGCTTATCGGCAACGCAACGGATGTTGCCCGTACTGCCGTCACTACTTTCCGGATATGGGCGAGTTCACGGTCCGCTTCCAGGGACGTCCGCTTCAGCACGCCGGGTGAAGTTGCCGGGTCTTGTTTCTTTCGGTTTGCTACGATTGACCGCATACGCTGTGCATCTCCTGATCCATTGAGACCAGCGTATTCAGGCGCTCGAGAAGTCAAGGAAGCATGTGAGGCGTGTAATGGGCTCCGTTGTGGAGGGCAGGTCCTTGCCAGGCCCACGCGACGGCGCAAGCGCCGCCGACGCGCTACATGAGCCCAATCCTTTTTCCTTCCTGTCTAGCGCCTGTCGGCTTCCAATCGCGTGCGCAACGCACGCCCAACAAGCGAGTCCGCATTGCCAATCAGGCGTCGCACGCAATCGTCCACCGCTGCCTTCGAAATCTGACTCGCCGTTGCCGCGGCGACGAGGGCATCGTAGGCATCAGCGACGTCAGCCATCGACACTTCATAGCCGTAGCCGGCCTCCATCCATTGCAATGCGCACAGCGCACAGTCCATCGCGAACCGGGACTGCTTCGTCTCGAAGTCTCGCGCGGCGCGTATGAGCGTCTTGGGATCGGTAGGGCTCTGTCTGGACAGCGCGATGGCCTGATCGAACAGCCCGGCGTCTTTGGCGGCGGCAAACCATTTGCCCTCGGACCCGGGCTCGCTTCGAACCAGGTCAGACAAGATCGTTTCCGCGGTTTTCTCGGGGTATTGCTTGATGATGGCCCGGAACGTTGCGAGGTACGTGCCTGCACGATTAGCGGCGATCGCATAGCGCTCATAGGCCTCCTCAGTCATGCCGGAGTCGAGGAGGATCGTCTCGCAGGCGCGCGCGATCGCGCTTTCGGGCGCATTCAGCCCTCGGCTCGCTTCAGCAAAACGGAGCGCGTCGCCCGGGCGCCCAAGGCAAACCAGCGCGTCGACGGCCCAACGTCGATACCACCAGGAACTCAGCCGATCGCGCCGCACAAGCTTAACGATTTCCTCGAAGCGGCCGGCCGCGTAGAGCGCGCTCAAGCACGGCACCACGCCGACGGAGTAGTTGAATCCTTTAGCCTCCAGCACGTGTGTGACGAGCGGCAACAACCGGTCGGCCCAGTCAGATGCCAACGCAGGCGTCACGCACAAGGTTCCCCAATGTTCGCCCAGGCTCTCGATGTAGGGCATCTGATCGTCCTGCAACGCGTCGAATAGTCGTTCCAGCCAACGCTGCCGTGCTGCAGCAGTCACGTCGGCGGAGGCGATCAGTGGGACAAGCGCCTCGATTGCACGATTGACCGCGCTGCCAAGGGCGCCCGAGGAACTATCGACGTGCTCAAGTGCGGGTGACAGTTTTTCAAGAAGAAGAACAGCCCCGTCGGCCGCGAGCGGCCGATCGGTGCGCGCGACCGAACGGATCTCGGAGACCGCCTCCTTCAAGCGTTGGATCGGCAGCGACGATCGCCATCCGAATGCGTTGCGTCTAAAGCGTGAAGCAAATGTCCATTTCGGTGAGGGCATGACAGTCAGGTTGGTTCCGTCAGCAAAGTGCAGCGTCAAAATCGTCGCGGCCAAGCCTGTGCGGAAGTTGACGTGCGATAGCCAGAAGCAGGTGTGTCGTTCCGTGGGCGCTTTCAGGACGCGGCCAGCATCGTTCCTCGACAGGTGTCGGCACCGCACCGACACGCATAGAGTTTTTTGAGTGCAGCCGTTTTTCGCCCTTCCACAATTAGTCCATAGTCGATGAACAACTCTTCGCCGGGCTTGATGTCGCGCAGCGCGAGGAAAAACACCCGGCTGCCGTCTTGTTCGGCCTCACAGTTCGGCGCGCAGCTGTGATTGACCCATCGCGCCGAGTTGCCGCCCTCTGCACCGTCAATCACGCGCCCATTGTCGAGATCGAAGTAAAAGGTGTGGCCGTCTTCGGTCGCCGAACGCGCATACTGGCGCTGCGCTTGTGCCCACGACACCCGCTTGCCCTTGTATTCCAGAATCTGCTCGTTGGCGCGGATCTGGGTCAGCGCGAATACGCCGCGTCCGTGGACCGGCGAAGAACGTACTACGATGCGGCGCATATTTTTGTCCTTCCCTATTGCTGTGAACCGGTGAGCGACACGATGCGCCGCCGCATCTTGGCATGATACGATCGCCGCACGCCCGCGTTGATATCCTTATGCCTTCTTCTTCCACCGGTCGCAGCCGCATCAAACGCAAACCGCCCCGCGGCACCCTCGTGCGGTACGAGGATCGCATCGTTGAGGTGCTGGGCGAGGCGCGTGGCCGACGGATCATGATCCGCTCGATTCACGCGGACGGCACGGAACGTCGCACGGCCGTCAAGCTCAACAGCCTACGGCCGCTCGGAGCACAACTCTTCTAAGTCGGCGGCATGAAAGGCGCCGCCCTCGCTCACGCTTGGTTGACGGCGTCCTTGAACGCCTTGCCCGCGGTGAATTTGACCGTCTTGCCTGCCGCGATTTCGATCGGCTCACCGGTCTTCGGATTGCGGCCCGTGCGCGCGGCACGTTCGCCGGTCCCGAACGAGCCAAAGCCGATCAATTGCACAGCATCACCTGCCGCCACCGTCTTGGCGATCGTCTCAAACACCGCATTGATGGCCTCCTCTGCGGCGAGCTTGCTCGTACCGGCTCCGGACGCCACCGCGTCAATCAGTTCCTGCTTGTTCATTGAAACGCTTCCTTTCTATTAAAAACAAACCCGATCATACCGAACGCTGGACACCCATCGGATCGCGACCCTCTGCTATCGACGAGTCCGTGTCGGTCACATCCAAGTCGAACAGATCCGAGGTCGCGCTGCGCGCGTCAAGCAATTCAGGCAAATCGCCATTTCGGACCTTGGCGAGCGTCTGCGGCGACAGCCAGATTTCCTCCATGGCCTCGATGCCCTCTTCGATCATCCGCTGCAGAAAGAACGATTGTTTGCGCCCTGTCGCCTCTGCCAACACGCGCAAGCGCTGTTCGATGACGGGGTCGATGCGTACTGCCACGACTCGCAACTTGTTCTCTGCTGATCTTCTCATCTGCCCGCTCCTGTTGACCGACCACGCGCATGGCGCGGCTTCGGCCTTGGATGGCGCCTGCCTGCGGGCGCGATCCGATTAGTATTTATCGACGACCTTTCACGCTCGCCGTTTTGCCAGCCGGTGCCTTTCGGGCGACTCGCCCCGAACGCGCTTCGGCGGCGGTCACGCGCGTCGACGGCCGCGCCGCGGTGCGCAGCGACTTCAGCTGTTCCTGCAGCGCGTGATGTGCCGCTTCGAGCGCGGCGAGCTTGCCTTGAAGCATGCCGTTCTGGTGCCGCGTGTTGCCCTGCTGCGCCTGCAGCGCGTCGACGGTGCGTCGATGCTCGGCCTCTCGTCTTTCCGCCCGCTTGGCCGCCTCGGCCAGTTCTTTCTGCGCCTTGGCCCTCGCGCTGCGCTCCCGATCGATCTCCATGAGCGCGCGCTTCTCCGATGCGCGTAAGCGCTCCTCGGCACGGCTGGCGGTTTCCCGCAGCTTCTCCAGGTCGCGCGAGAAGGTGTCGCGCACTTTTTCAAGTTCGCGCTCGCGCGTCACCGCCTCCTCGGCGAGACGCTGGATCTGCGCCTCGAGCGCTTTGCGCGTGGCGGCCTCTTGCGCCTGCTGCCGCTCCAATTCCCGTATCTCGACCTGCGCTGTTAACAATGCCGCGGTGCGTTGCTCGAGCGCCGTCTCCGTGCGGCCCAGTTCTTCCCGGGCGGCGATAACCTTTCGCTCGGCCTCAAGACGCTGCGCCTCGACTTCGTCTCGCAGCGACGTGAGCTCGGCCTGCGCGGCGGTCGCCGCGCGCGTCCACAGCGTCCCGATCAACTCGCCCGCCGCTTCGCTCAGATCCTTCGGCAGGTCCGGGTGCTCAATGCGCACCCGGCTCTTCTCGCGCAGCTCCGCCCAGAACTCGCTCAAGACCGACGCGGGCGTGCTCATGGTGCCGCGCCGGACCAGGTTGTAGAGGCGATTGGCCGTGGGCGGCACGCCGAAGCGGAAAAACAGCAGTGCGCACACCTCGCGATAGAGCTCGCGGGTCTTGGGAAAGTCGACCTTCAGGCGCTCGATGTCGGCCGCCAAGCGGGTTTCGTCGGAGAGAACGTCGGACATACGCGCAATGGAGCAAAGTAGTTCTCTCATAATACAACGTAATCCGTCTATTTCCCAACCTTCTGCCGGATCAGATTTGACATTAGTGCTATAATGTTGTATGGACGCTGATCTCCCATCAATGCAAACGTGACTTCAAAACATGCTGCGCCGACCCCAACGCCGTATGCGTTGCAGCCGACACCCCTCGAAGCGCTCGTCATTCCAGCCGAGCTCAACGGCTCCGCCGGCGTAAATCGCGCAGTGACGGGACGCGCCCAGATCGCCGCCGATCACGACCTCGATGCGATCCGCGCCTGGCTGTCACGCTTCGTCGATACGAAAACCACCTTCGAGAATTACCGCAAGGAGGCTGAACGGCTCCTGCTCTGGTCGGTCGTCGAGATGGGCAAACCCCTCTCCTCTCTGACCCATGAAGACTGCCTGCGCTATCAGCAGTTTCTCGCCGATCCACAGCCTGCCGCGCTGTGGATCACCGGCGGGGTGGCCGGGGGCGGGCGCAAGCATCCACGCAGCGACGTGCGCTGGCGGCCGTTCTACGGTCCGCTCTCGCCGTCCAGTCAACGTCAGGCAACCATCATCCTCAACGCGATGTTCTCGTGGCTGGTGCAGGCCGGCTATCTGGCCGGCAATCCGCTGTCGCTCTCACGCCAACGCACGCGCCACGCCGCGCCACGCATCACCCGTTATCTGGAGCCGAGCGTGTGGCAGGAGGTCAAGGACTTCATTGCGACCATGCCCAAGCAAACGGACCGGGAAAAAGCTCATGCGCACCGCGTCCGGTGGTTATTCACCCTGCTCTATCTGGGCGGCCTGCGCATCGCAGAGGTCAGCGCCACCACCATGGGCCAGTTCTTCGTGCGACACGATGGGGACGGCGCGTTGCGCTGGTGGCTCACCGTGCACGGCAAAGGCGACAAGCAAAGGCTCGTGCCCGCGACGCGCGAGATGATGATGGAACTGTCCCGCTATCGCCAGCAGCTTGGATTGAGCGCCCTGCCGTCGCCGAACGAAGATACGCCGCTTGTGCTGCCGATTGGCGCCACGGCGTCGAACGCACGCATCGAGACGTGCGCGCCGCTCACGCGCGCGGCGCTGCACGCCATCGTGAAGGACGTCTTTGCGGGTGCAGCGGCGCGTTTGCGTGAGCGCGATGAGACGGCGAGCGCGCGGGCTGATCTCCTCGAAAAAGCGTCCGCGCATTGGCTCAGGCACAGCGCGGGCTCGCACATGGCGGATCAAAAGATTGACCTGCGCACGGTGCGCGACAACCTCGGCCACGCTTCGCTGACGACAACCAGCATCTACCTGCACGTCGACGACGATCGGCGCCATCAGGAGACTGAAGAAAAGCACCGGGTAGACTGGTGAAACTTCGCTAGATCGCCTATCGCGTCCCGGTGAGCGCACCGCCGATTCTAGCCGTCAACCGTAACTCTGCTCATGAAAGTCCTCGTGCCCGAACCCCAGATCTCAACAGACAAACAGGCCCTCAGCTTCGTCATCGATTGGCGCGGAGAAAGCGTGTCGTGCGTCATGACGCGCAGGTGCTTGGAAGTCTTTTTCTGGCTCCCGCCCAACGCGGACGATAGCCGGCTGGTGAGCGTGTTCAGGGACGGGTTCGCCCGGATCGAAGCGGTCGCGCGACGGAAACTGCGGGCCCGGCCAACGAGTCTCGTCCGTCTCACAGAGGCTGACTTTTCAGGTGGTTGACGGTCTCGCGTCTCATTTTGCAAACCCACACTGAAACGCTGGGTGCACCGCAACGCAAAGGCGCATGGAAACAGAGACTATTAGTTGCATCCGGCGGAAGGGAACGCCCCGGTCCAACCACGGCCGCGCCACCGGCGACACCCCCAACTCACACTTTCGACCCAGCTCCGCCACTCGTTACTCTCCATCGCCGGCGTCTGGTAGCGGCGAACTTAAGTCATTCGGGCGTCGACTCGTCGCTGGTGTCAGCGCTGACCGAAAGCAACGTTTCGAGTAAGACGCTCGCGAGCGTTCCAGGCTCCCTTGCTTCCAACTCATCAAGCGCGGCTCCGCTTCTTTCGCTCCCGCGGCTCCGCGCCGGTGTCCACCGGAGTGAACGGCGCCTGAAATCGACTCACGAGGAAATCAATGAAGGCGCGCGCGCGGGCCATTTGATTCTTCTGCCTCGGGTAATAGACGAATAAGTCGGCCGACGGTAGAACCGTGTTAGGCAGCACAAGCTGGAGACGCCCGCTCTGCACATACTTGGCTAGGTCCCATTCAGATCGTATTAGTATCCCGTGTCCTTCGAGCGCCCATCGAAGTACGATGTCGCCGTCGTTACTCGACAAGGCCCCTTTAACCTTGATGGCCTCGGTGTGGTCATTCACGATATAGCGCCAGACGCCATACGCGTCGTCATTCTGGCGGTGGATGATGCAACGATGTTGGGCTAGGTCTTCGACGCGCTCGGGTGTGCCGTACTTCTCAAGGTATTTTGGCGAGGCACAAAGAAAGCGGCGATTGCTCATAATCCTTCGCGCGCTCAAGCGAGTGTCTGGAAGTTCGCCGAACCGTATCGCCATATCGAACGCGCCCTCAACAAGATCGATTGGACGGTCCGTGACCTCAAACTGAATTTCGACGCTGGGAAAGCGTTTTGCGAATTCCGAAACCAACGGCGCGATTGTTGTCCGGCCAAAGCCTAGCGTCGCATTGACGCGCAAAAGCCCTTGAGGGTCGCCTTTCGTTCCTGAGATTGCCTCCTCCATCTCCCGGATCTGCCCAACTATCTGCGTTGCATAGCGAAGATAAGTTTCGCCTTCAGGCGTGAGACTCACGCTCCGCGTCGTTCGATTGACTAGTCGTACGCCGAGTCGCTGTTCAATGACGCCAAGTCTCTTGGTCGCAGCTGGCGGGGACAGATCTAGTGCACGGGCGGCACCTGACATGCTTCTAAGTTTCGCCAGAAGAATAAAAAACTCGAAATCAGTCGCCGTCTGTGTCTCGGTATTCACTGGAATTGAAAAGTGATGTGAACAGAAGTGCAGTTTAGCAGCGTTTTTCTCGGTTACGCTACGTCCCATGTTGCAACCAATGAGTCGCAACAACCTCGTAAAACTCTGGAGACGAAGCCGTGAGAATCGTTGAAATCCGCGAAAAGACCGTTCCGATCAGTTCCCCGATCCGTAATGCCTATTGACTTCAGCAAGATGACGCTGAGTCTGGTTGCAGTCATCACCGACGTGATTCGGGACGGCAAGCCGGTGGTCGGCTACGGCTTCAATTCCAACGGCCGGTACGGCCAGGGCAAGCTGATGCGTGAGCGGTTCATTCCTCGCATCCTCGAAGCCGACCCTGCCTCCCTGGTCAACGATGCCGGTGACAACCTCGACCCCCACAAGATCTGGGCGACGATGTTCACCAACGAGAAGCCCGGCGGCCACGGCGAACGCTCGGTCGCAATTGGCACCATCGATATGGCAATCTGGGACGCAGTCGCGAAGATCGAAGGGAAACCGTTGTTCCAGTTGCTGGCGGACCGCTACGGCAACGGCCAACCGGATCGCAAGATTTTCGTGTACGCGGCAGGCGGTTATTACTATCCTGGCCAGGACCACGAGAAGCTGAAAGACGAGATGCGCAGCTATATCGACCGCGGCTACACCGTGGTGAAAAAGAAGATCGGCGGTGCATCCCTCGATGAAGATCTTCGCCGCATCGACTCGATTCTCAGCGTGCTGCAAGACGGCCAGAAGCTTGCTGTCGATGCGAACGGTCGCTTCGATCTGGACACAGCAATACGATACGCGAAGGCGCTTTCGCAATACGACCTGTTCTGGTACGAGGAACCGGGCGATCCGCTCGACTTCGAGCTGCAAGCCACGCTGCGCAACTACTACGACAAGCCGATGGCGACGGGCGAAGACCTGTTCTCGATGCAGGACGCGCGTAACTTGATCCGCTATGGCGGCATGCGTCCCGACCGCGACTGGTTGCAATTCGACTGCGCGCTGAGCTACGGCCTGGTGGAGTATCTGCGCACGTTAGACATGCTGCGTCAGCACGGCTGGTCGCCGAGCCGCTGCATTCCCCACGGCGGTCACCAGATGTCGCTGAACATCGCCGCTGGCCTTGGCTTGGGCGGAAACGAGTCATATCCCGACCTGTTCCAACCGTACGGCGGCTTCCCCGATGGGATCAAGGTCGAGAACGGCTACATCACGATGCCGGACCTCCCGGGTATCGGCTTCGAGGGTAAATCGGACCTCATCGCCGAGATGCGCAAGCTGTCTGCATAAACACTCAGCGGTATCAAGGCATCGACGGTTCTCGTCGATGCCGCGCCTATAAAAAGATCAATCCAGGCGACACGCGGCCGTGCTCACCACAGCGGACGACCCCGCTGTGGATGCTCGCCCGTACTCTACAAAAAAGACACCAGTCATAGGAGACAGACATGCTGGTATCGAAAGTTAGGAAGACGCTCTCGAAGCTATATGTGCAGGTTCTTATCGGAATCATCGCCGGTATCCTGCTTGGCCACTTTTACCCGGACATTGGTTCTCAACTTAAGCCACTTGGTGACCTGTTTATCAAGTTGATCCGAATGCTGCTTGCACCGATCATCTTCGCGTCGGTGGTTGTCGGCATTGCCCGCATGAACGATCTTCACGAAGCGGGCCGCGTTGGCGTTAAGGCGGTGCTGTACTTTGAAGTCGCATCGACGATCGCACTCCTCGTAGGGATGGTCGTTGTGAATGTCTTCAAGCCCGGCGTCGGCATGAACGTCGATCCGTCGCACATTGACGGATCTGCGATCTCAACCTATACGACTGCAGCGAAGCAACACGGCATGCTCGACTTCTTCATGAGCATTGTCCCGAACAGCATCGTTGGCGCGTTTGCCAACGGCGAGA
>NZ_JFHD01000062.1 GCF_000698575.1 Caballeronia zhejiangensis | reverse complement strand
CTGAACCATCGCACCGCACACCAAACCGGTTCAGCACCAAATAGCTCCAGCCCGCTTCGCGGCCGACCGGTCAATCGGGAATGCGCGTGCTTCGCTACTAACGTCTTCATCTCGCCGCCTTTGCCGTACGTCGGTTTCCCTTGCATACCCGGCGGCAGCGCGTAGCGCTGTGCCGAAGCCATTTCGTGCTGAACCAGCGCCCTCGAACTTATTGGGCGGCAGACCGTGCGCGAGCCAAGCCCGATTAGGTGTTTGAGGGCACTCTTTAGGCAGCCCACGATGGACGAGAGGACTACCCAAATTGCGTGTGACCGCGGGCGTATCAGGAGCTGCTTTCTTTGCTTACTTTCTTTGCAGCAGCAAAGAAAGTGAGTGCCGCCCCGCACAGGGGCAACGCTAATAGACCGACACGAATACAGGATTCCACGACCGACCGCCCGACCAACCGGCGGCCCGCCCGCCCAACACCCCAAACACCTCAATAAACATCAAAAACGCGCTGCACGTCCTGCACATTCGAAGCCACTGCAAGCATAAGCAGCACCCGCGCCTTATAAGGATTCAGCGTCCCCGCGCTGACCGTCCCGAGCGCATCATCGTTAGCGGCGCCGTTGCGCATCACATGTCCCGAACCCACGCGCGAAGCGCGCACCACGGCAACGCCCTGCTTCACCGCATCAGCGAGCGCCTGCGTGAGCACCGCATGCATCGAGCCGTTGCCCGTGCCCGCGACGACGATACCCCTCACGCCCGCAGCAACAAGCGCATCGACCGTCACACGAGACACATCCGCGTAGCTCGCGACGATCTCGACCATCGGCCATCGATCGGCGACAGCGAACTCGCTCGCGACGGTATGCGCCCGCACGACCGTGCGCTGAAACTCGACGCGTCCGTCCTGCACGAACCCGAGCAAACCGGTCTCGGGCGAGCGAAACGCATCGACGGCATAAGTGCTCGTCTTGGTGACATCGCGCGCGCTGTGAATCTGATTGTTGAAAGCGACGAGCACGCCCTTGCCCGCGGCATCCTTCGACGCCGCGACCGTCACCGCATTGAGCAAATTCAACGGACCATCGGCGGAAAGCGCGGTCGATGGGCGCATCGCCGCCGTCAGCACGACGGGCTTCGCGCTCTTCACCGTGAGATGCAGCAGATACGCGGTTTCTTCGAGCGTATCGGTGCCGTGCGTGACGACGACGCCATCGATATCGTCCTGGGCAAGCAGCTCATCGATACGCCGCGCGAGTTGCGTCCACAGCGCGGCGCTCATGTCCTTGCTGTCGATGCTCGCGATCTGTTCCGCGTGGATTCGCGCAACCGAGCCGAGCGCGTGCACGGCGTCGAGCAGCTTATCGACGCCGACGACGCCCGCCTTGTAGCCCGCGGTCTTGGAGGAATCGCCGGCCTGACCGGCAATCGTGCCGCCCGTGGCAAGCACGGCGACACGAGGAAGCGAGGAAGTATTCATGCCGGCGATTGTAAAACAGCCGGCACGACTCTAAGCGGCTTCGCGAAGCTGCGCGGCGATCTGCGCTTCATCGAGTTGCGGCGCGAACATTTCGATCAGCCGATACGCATACGCGCGCAAGAACGCGCCCTTTCGCAAGCCGACACGCGTCGTGCTCGCCTCGAACAGATGCTGCGTATCGAGCGCGACGAGCTCGGTGTCGCGCTTCGCGTCATACGCCATCGCCGCGACGATGCCGATGCCCATGCCCAGTTCGACATACGTCTTGATGACGTCGGCATCGATTGCGGTCAGCACGATATCGGGCATCGCGCCCGCGCTCGCGAACGCCTGATCGACGTGCGAACGCCCGGTGAAATCGTTGTCGTACGTGACGATCGGATATTCGGCGATCTGCTCGAGCGTGATGTTCTCGCGCCCGACGAGCGGATGATCCTTCGGCACAACGACCGTGTGATGCCACGAATAGCAGGCAAACGTGACGATGTCCGGATAACGGTCGAGCGCTTCGGTCGAGATGCCGATATCCGCTTCGCCGTTGATGATCATCTGCGCGATCTGCTGCGGGCTGCCCTGACGCAGCGCGAGATGCACCTTCGGAAACACCTCGGTGAACTGGCGGATGACCTTCGGCAACGCGTAACGCGCCTGCGTGTGCGTCGTCGCGACGACGAGATGGCCGTTGTCCTGATCCGCGAACTGGCGCGCGACGCGCCGTAGATTCTCGGCATCGAGCAGCATGCGCTCGATCAGCTGATGCACTTCCTTGCCCGGCTCGGTCAGTCCCGTCAGACGCTTGCCGCGGCGGATGAAGATATCGACGCCGAGTTCGTCCTCGAGATCCTTGATCTGCTTCGACACGCCCGACTGCGACGTGTAAAGGACGTTGGCGACCTCCGTCAGATTCATGTTCTGACGCACGGCCTCGCGCACGAAGCGCAACTGCTGGAAGTTCATGTCAGCCTCTTTGATTTTTATGATGTCACTGCGCGGGAAACACTCGCAACGCGCGTGGAACGGCGGTCACGCCATCGCCGATATCGAGCCTGAGCGCGCGCCACGCCTCGCGATCCAGTTCTGCCTCGATCACGCCGCCCGCGTTGCCTTCGAGCTCGACGCGCACCGAGCCGCCCAGCGTCACGACGCGCCGCACGCCCACCACGATGCCGTCGCGATGCGTGCCGTCGGCGGGATACAGCGCGAGATCATGCGGACGCACGTACGCGAGCGCCCGCCCGCTGAAATGCGCCTGAGCCGCGATCGGGCTCGCGGCGCCATCGGCGATGAAGCCGTTCGCATTCACTTCGCCCTGCAGCCGGTTCGCGGCGCCGAGAAACTCGTAGACGAAGGACGTCTGCGGATGATCGTACACGTCTTGCGGACTGCCCACCTGCTCCACGCGGCCATGATTCATCACGACGATGCGATCCGCCACTTCGAGCGCCTCTTCCTGGTCGTGCGTGACGAAGAGCGTCGAGATATGCAGATCGTCGTGCAGCCGGCGCAGCCAGCTGCGCAGTTCCTTGCGCACTTTGGCGTCGAGCGCGCCGAACGGCTCGTCGAGCAGCAGCACTTTCGGCTCGACGGCAAGCGCCCGCGCCAGCGCAATACGCTGCCGCTGTCCGCCTGACAGTTCCGACGGAAAACGCTCCGCGAGCCAGTCGAGTTGCACGAGCTTCAGCAGCTCATGCACTTTCTCGCGAATTTTCGCTTCGCTCGGACGCTCGCGGCGCGGCTTCACGCGCAAGCCGAACGCGACGTTCTCGAACACGGTCATGTGCCGGAACAGCGCGTAATGCTGGAACACGAAGCCGACCTGACGCTCGCGCGCGCCGACCGCCGCGACGTCTTCGCCGTGCAGCACGACCTGTCCCGCATCGGCGAATTCGAGACCCGCGATCACGCGCAAGAGCGTGGTCTTGCCGCAGCCCGAAGGCCCGAGCAGCGCGACCAGTTCGCCCGCCGGAAAGTCGAGCGACACGTTGTCGAGCGCGGTGAAATCGCCGAAGCGTTTTTGCAGATTGCGAACGATGATGCTCATGATGTTTATCGGCCTCTCAATTCTGTGCGGTGGCTTTTGCGGCGGTCAATGCTTGCGTCATGCGGCGCTCCGCGAGAAGTTTCAGCGCGAGCGTCACGAGCGCGAGCAGCGCCAGCAGCGACGCCACCGCGAACGCAGCCGAGAAGTTGTATTCGTTGTAGAGAATTTCGACGTGCAGCGGCATCGTGTCCGTCTGCCCGCGGATGTGCCCGGACACCACCGACACCGCGCCGAACTCGCCCATCGCGCGCGCGTTGCAGAGAATCACGCCGTAGAGCAGGCCCCACTTCACATTGGGCAGCGTCACGCGCCGGAAGATCTGCCATCCCGAGGCGCCGAGCACGTGCGCCGCTTCCTCTTCGTCGTTGCCTTGCGCCTGCATCAGCGGAATCAGTTCGCGCGCGACGAACGGAAACGTGACGAAGATCGTCGCGAGCACGATGCCCGGCACCGCGAAGATGATCTGCACGTCGTGCGCGGCGAGCCACGGGCCGAACCATCCTTGCGCGCCGAACATCAGCACATAGACGAGACCCGAGATGACCGGCGACACCGAGAACGGCAAGTCGATGAGCGTCGTCAGGAGCGCCTTGCCGCGAAACTCGAACTTCGCGATCGCCCACGACGCCGCCAGTCCGAAGACGACATTCAGCGGCACGGCGATCGCGGCGGTGATCAGCGTGAGCTTGATCGCGGACCACGCGTCGGGATCCTTCAGCGACTCGAAGTAATAGTCGATGCCCTTGGCGAACGCCTGCACGAACACCGCGACGAGCGGCACGACGAGAAAGAACGCGAGAAACGCGAGTGCGATACCGGTCAGGAGCCATCGCACGGCGCGCGGCTCGGTGACGGGATTGAGGCCGTGCGCGTCGCGCCGTGTCGTCGTCTGCAACGGAAGCACCTTGCTCATGCCGTTTCTCCCGCTGCCAGGGAGACGTTGACCGGCGCCGCGCCCGTCTTGCTCGTGCGGCGCTGCAGCCACCATTGCAGCGTGTTGATCAACAGAAGCATGAGGAACGACACGCACAGCATCACGACGGCGAGCGCGGTCGCGCCGGCATAGTCGTACTGTTCGAGTTTCGTGATGATGAGCAGCGACGTGATCTCCGACTTCATCGGCACGTTGCCCGCGATGAAAATCACCGAGCCGTATTCGCCCAACGCGCGCGCGAACGCGAGTGCGAAGCCCGTCAGCAGCGCCGGAAAGAGCGACGGCAGCACGACGCGCCGGAACGTGAGCCAGCGCGTCGCGCCGAGGCACGCGGCGGCTTCTTCCTGCTCGCGCTCGAAGTCTTCGAGCACGGGCTGCACGGTACGCACGACGAACGGCAGGCCGATGAACGTCAGCGCGACGAGCACGCCGAGCGGCGTGAACGCGACCTTGATGCCGAGCGGCGCGAGATATTGCCCGATCCAGCCATTGCCCGCGTAGACCGCGGCGAGCGAAATGCCGGCGACCGACGTCGGCAGCGCGAACGGCAGATCGACCATCGCATCGACGATGCGCTTGAACGGGAACGTGTAGCGCACGAGCACCCACGCGACGAGAAAACCGAACACCGCGTTGATGAGCGCGCCGCCGAGCGCCGCGCCGAACGTCAGCCGATACGATGCGAGCACGCGCGGCGACGTCACCGCGCGCACGAACTGCGCCCAGTCGAGCGTCGCCGTCTTAGCGAAGGTGGCGGCAAGCGGAATCAGCACCACGAGGCTCAGATAAGCCACCGTGATGCCGAGTGTCAGGCCGAAACCGGGTAGCGCGCTCGGTTTCCTGAATGTGAGAGTCGTCATCCTTGAATCATCCATTTTGCGCGCGGGGTGGGCGCGCGTTGCTGCTTCTGGCGCGCGGCGTCTTGAACGCGCCGCGTCGCCGGTTGACGCTTATTGCGGCTGATAGATCGAATCGAACACGCCGCCATCCGCGAAATGCGTCTTCTGCGCCTTGGTCCAGCCGCCGAAGGTGTCGTCGATGGTATAGAGCTTCAGCTTCGGAAACTGCTTCGTCAGATCGGCGGGCACCTTGTCCGAACGCGGCCGATAGAAATTGCGCGCGGCGATCTGCTGCCCTTCGTCGCTATACAGATACTTGAGATACGCTTCGGCGAGCTTGCGCGTGCCGTGTTTGTCGACGACCTTGTCGACCACCGCGACCGGCGGCTCCGCCAGAATGCTCACGGACGGCACGACGATCTCGAACTTGTCCGGACCGAATTCCTTCAGGGACAGGAACGCCTCGTTTTCCCACGCGATGAGCACGTCGCCCTGACCGCGCTGCACGAAGCTCGTCGTCGCGCCGCGCGCGCCGGAATCCAGCACGCCGGCGTTCTTGTAGAGCTTCGTCACGAACTCCTTGGCGGTCTGCTCGTTGCCGCCCGGCTTGTGCTGCGCGTACGCCCACGCCGCGAGGTAGTTCCAGCGCGCGCCGCCCGATGTCTTCGGATTCGGCGTGACGATCGACACGCCCGGCTTCGTCAGATCGTCCCAGTCCTTGATGTGCTTCGGATTGCCCTTGCGCACGAGAAACACGATCGTCGACGTGTACGGCGATGCGTTGTCCGGCAGGCGCTTCTGCCAGTCCGCGCCGACGAGTCCCTTGCCCGCGAGCGCGTCGATGTCATAAGCGAGCGCGAGCGTAACGACGTCCGCCTGCAGTCCGTCGATGACCGCGCGCGCCTGGCCGCCCGAGCCGCCATGCGACTGCTTGAAGGTTACGGTCTCGCCCGTCTCCGCCTTCCATTTTTTCGCGAAAGCCTGATTGAAGTCCTGATACAGCTCGCGGGTCGGGTCGTAGGAAACGTTCAGAAACGACGTATCCGCCTGCGCCGGCGCCGTCACGATCAAACCCGCCGCGCCAAGCGTCGCCGCAGCAAGAAGCCGTCGCAATCCCGTGTTGATGCTTTGCATTCCCCGTTCTCCGTCTTATCGAATTGACGGAATCAGTCTAACGAGGCCTCTATATGATTGAAAATAATCGTTATTCACTTTTTTATACGTAAAACTGCTAAGAACGATATTCCTGGATGGAAGAAGCGCCGGCGGGCGCGATCCGACGGTGCGGAGGCTTCGTGGCCGCGAACTTAAAGTAAAGCTTGAAAAGCGCCAAATACTGTATAAAAATACAGTCACCTGTCCATTCATACAGTGCATCAGGGGCTCGAGCCAGTGACCAAAACATCAAAACTTACCGCGCGGCAGCAGCAGGTGTTCGAACTCATCCAGCGCGCGATCGACCGCACGGGCTTTCCGCCCACGCGCGCCGAGATCGCGGCGGAGCTCGGCTTCAGTTCGGCCAATTCCGCCGAGGAGCACCTCAGGGCGCTGGCCCGCAAGGGCGTCATCGAGCTGGCGGCGGGTTCGTCGCGCGGCATCCGGCTGCTCGGCGATGCATCTCGCATCGATCGGTCCGAGGAGCTGCCGCATCAGTTCACGCTGCCGCATCAGAGCATCATGCAATTGTCTCTGCCGCTCGTCGGCCGGGTCGCGGCGGGGAGTCCTATCCTCGCGCAAGAGCACATCTCGCAGCACTATGCGTGCGACCCCGCGCTCTTCTCCAGCAAGCCGGACTATCTGTTGAAGGTGCGCGGCCTCTCGATGCGCGACGCAGGCATTCTCGACGGCGATCTTCTCGCCGTGCAAAAGCGCAACGAAGCGAAAGACGGACAGATCGTCGTCGCGCGTCTTGGCGACGACGTCACGGTCAAGCGCTGGAAACGGCGCGCGGACGGCGTCGAACTCATCGCCGAAAACCCCGAGTATGAAAACATCTTCGTGCGCGCCGGCAGCGGCGATTTCGCGCTTGAAGGCATTGCCGTCGGGCTGATCCGCTCCGGCGAGTTCTGACGTTGGCCCGCGAACGGGCAAGGCACGAAAGTCGAAGCACATTACTTTCGCACCGAGACACGAAATGTCTCATTGACATCGCAAGATAGCCTCACCAACCGCTTTCGACACCTGATTCAGGCGTCTCACAACACAACAAGCATGACGGCCACCGCGCGCGGTGCGCCGCGGTGCGTCCTATCGTCTGGAGAGTCATCATGGAACGTTTTGCCCGTCTGCTGCCCTTCCGTCAATTCGGCCGCCTGCGCCATCTGCGCACGCTGATCGCCTGCGGCATGCCGCGCGCCGAAGCCACGCCCGATCTCTTCAACGAAATGCCCGCGTTGCCGTCCCGTCAGCCGGCCTTCGCTCGCGTTTCCCTCAACAGCACGGTGCACGCCGAGGCCGAGCAGCGCGCGCCAGTGCGCGTGTATCGCGGGCAATCGCGCGTGATTCTGGTGGGCAAGATCGACGAGGTTTCGCGCATGATCGACCGCTGCATCGCCGAGGAAAATGCCGGGCTGGCCGGCGGAATCCTCGCCTGAATGGAACGCCATCGCACGCACGACGTGAATTCACGGGATTTAACCGACGCCCGCGCGGTCAATCCGTGATTCACGTTTTGCAAGAGGCTTGGCCCAAGCATGTCCCGCACTACCCGTTCTATTGTCGTTACGCTCGTCGTCCTGGTTATCGTCGCGGCGCTCGGTTTCGTTTACGCATCGCCTTACATCGCACTCGATCGCGTGAAGCGCGCGGCCGATGCCCGCGATGCGCAAACCGTCAACGAATACGTCGATTTTCCGGCGCTGCGCGCGAGCCTCAAGGACCAGATCGCGGCGCTGCTCACGCGTCGCGTGGATATTCAAAAGAGCGGGAATCCGCTTGCGATCATCGGTGCGATGATCGGCGCGGCGCTCGTCGGTCCGCTGGTGGATTCGTATGCCACACCGGACGGCGTCGCGGCGATTCTGAACGGCATCCCGCCGCGCGGCGATCCGGGCGAGCGTCCGCCGCAAGCTGGCGACGGCGCACCAGCGAATGCGGGGAATGCGCCCGCGTCCGGCGTCACGGCCGCACGGCAGCCGCCGAAAGAGCCACCTCAGACGACGGCGGGTTATCGAAGCCTGAACACGTTCGTCGTCACGTATCAACACGGCGCCGGCGATGCGCGATACTCCGCGATCTTCCACCGCAACGGGCTCGTGTCGTGGAAGCTCGTCGCGGTCGATCTCAACGGTTGACGCGTCAAGCGTCGCGGTTCACGCTTCGCACCGCATCACGCCCCGGCTTCGGCCTTGACGGGCTTCGCCGCGTACGCCGCTTCGTCTTCCGCTTCGGCCGATTCACCGGCCTGACAGACGGCAACCAGGATGCTGCACTTCACGCGATCCAGCAGCGGCGTGTTGCCCGCGCCCATCCACCAGCGCGCGAGGCCGCTGCGGCAGCGATGCCCGACGACGACGAGATCGACCTGAAGGCTGTCGGCGAGCGCCGCGATTTCGTCGATCGGATGGCCGAACGCGAAATGTCCCTGTGCCTGAAGGCCACGCTCGCGCAGCCATTCGACGCCCTCTTGCAGGATGTCGCGCGCGGCCTCTTCGAAGCGTCCGCAGGCCATGTCGGTTAGCAGTCCGGCGCTCTGCGCGATGCTCGAGCGCATATCCACCACCGCGAGCACATGCGTCTCCGCATTCAGGTCGAGCGCGAGATTGGCGCCCTGACGCAGTGCCTTGCGGCCTTCTCTGGAGCCGTCGTAGCACAGCAGGATTTTTCGGTAGCTCTCCATCTTGACCTCCCTGGCCAACGTGCCGTTGAGCGCGACTTGCCCGCGGCGTTGATTCATCATCGTGCGTCGTCCCATGGGAGACAACGCTGGAAAACGCTTACCGGCGCGAACACGCTAGCTCGCACCGTGCCAGAACCACAAAAACGTCGACGGACAAGCCTCTGGCACTTTCGGCCGGAACCGGTTCGACGCGCCCCGCACGGGTTTGACACGCGCGCGCAGCATGCGGTTGCACGCCAAGCGCCGCCTTGGTGCAATGGATTACACTAGCCCGCTGGATTTCCCTCATCCGGCTTTCCCTGCGCACAGATGCATGACTGATCAATCTTTGCAACAAAGCGCTACACGCGACGCCGATGGAAACCGCGCACCCGCCATCGAATTCAGCGAAGTAAGGAAGCACTACGGCGAGCGCACGGTCGTCGACGGCCTGTCGTTCGATGTGCGGCCCGGCGAATGCTTCGGACTGCTCGGACCGAACGGCGCGGGCAAGACGACGACGCTCAAGATGCTGCTCGGCATCACTTCGCCCGATAGCGGCGCGATCCGTCTCGTCGGCGAGCCGGTGCCCGCGCGCGCCCGATTCGCCCGCGAGCGTGTGGGCGTCGTACCGCAGTTCGACAATCTCGATCCCGATTTCACTGTCCGCGAAAATCTGACGGTGTTCGGCCGCTACTTCGGCCTGACGGGCGCGCGCATGGATGCGCTCGTGCCGTCGCTCCTGGAGTTCGCGCGGCTGGAGAGCAAGGCCGATGCGCGCGTCGGCGAGTTGTCGGGCGGCATGAAGCGGCGTCTCACGCTCGCGCGCGCGCTCGTCAACGATCCCGATGTGCTCGTGATGGACGAACCGACCACCGGGCTCGATCCGCAAGCGCGGCATCTGATCTGGGAGCGTCTGCGCTCGTTGCTTGCGCGCGGCAAGACCATCCTGCTGACGACGCATTTCATGGAAGAAGCCGAGCGTCTCTGCGATCGCCTGTGCGTGATCGAGGAGGGCCGCAAGATCGCCGAAGGACGGCCGCGCGAGCTGATCGAATCGGTGATCGGCTCGGACGTGATCGAAATCTACGGACCCGATCCGCAAGCGCTCGCCGCCGAGCTTGCGCCGCTCGTCGCGCGCATGGAAGTGAGCGGCGAGACGCTCTTTTGCTACGTCGACGATCCGCAGCCCGTGCATGCGCGCGTGAAGGGCCGCGCGGACGTGCGCTATCTGCATCGTCCGGCGAATCTCGAAGATGTTTTCCTGCGTCTCACCGGACGTGAGATGGTGGACTGAGCCAATGGATACGCTCGAACGATCCCGCATCGACAAACAGCGCAAGCCGAAGCGCGCACAAAACCTCACGCCGCTTTCCAGCGCGTTGCCCGCGAACGCCACGCACTGGATGTCCGTGTGGCGGCGCAACTATCTCGTCTGGAAGAAACTCGCGATCGCCTCGATGATCGGCAATCTCGCCGATCCGATGATCTACCTCTTCGGCCTCGGCCTCGGTCTGGGCCTGATGGTCGGGCACGTCGACGGCGTGTCGTATATCGCGTTCCTCGCGGCGGGCACGGCGGCGTCGAGCGTGATGATGTCCGCGAGCTTCGAATCGATGTACTCGGGCTTCTCGCGCATGCACGTTCAGCGCACCTGGGAAGCGATCATGCACACGCCGCTCACGCTCGGCGATATCGTGCTTGGCGAGATCGTCTGGGCCGCGAGCAAGTCGGTGCTGTCGGGCGTGGCGATCATGATCGTCGCGGGCGCGCTCGGCTATGCGAGCTTTCCGTCGATGCTGATCGCGTTGCCGGTCATCGTGCTGACAGGACTCGCGTTCGCCAGCACGGCGATGGTCGTCACCGCGCTCGCGCCGAGCTACGACTTCTTCATGTTCTATCAGACGCTCGCGCTCACGCCGATGCTCCTGCTCTCCGGCGTCTTCTTTCCCATCGCGCAACTGCCCGCGATCGCGCAACACGTCACGCAGGTCTTGCCGCTGTATCACGCTGTGGAGCTGATCCGTCCGGCGATGCTCGGCCGCCCGTTCGACGGCTTCGCGCTGCATGCGCTCGTGCTCTGCGCGTATGCGGTCGTGCCGTTCTTCCTGTGCGCGTGGCTTTTCAGGCGGCGCATGATGAAATGAAAAACGGCGATGGACTTCGAAAGCCGATCGCCGTTTTGACATCGCCGAAAAGGAAAGCGCGCTACTTCACCGGAAACTCGTGATGCCCGCCGAAGCCGAAGCGCATCGCGGACAACATGCGTTCCGGGAACGATTCGGCATCGCGCGAACGGAACCGCGTGTACAGCGCCGCCGACAGCACTTGCGCCGGCACCGCTTCCTCGATTGCCGCTTCGATCGTCCATCGTCCTTCGCCGCTGTCCGCGACTTCGGTGGAATAGCGATCGAGCGAGCCGTCGCCCGCGAGCGCGCCCGCGGTCAAATCGAGCAGCCACGACGACACCACGCTGCCGCGACGCCACACTTCCGCGATATCGGCGAGATCGAGCGAGTAACGCTCGTTCTCCGGCAGTTCCGTCGAGTCCTTGCGCTCGAGCACGTGAAAGCCTTCGGCATAGGCCTGCATCAGTCCGTATTCGATGCCGTTGTGCACCATCTTGACGAAATGCCCCGACCCGACCGGCCCGCAGTGCATGTAGCCGTTCTCGACGCGCGCATCGCGTCCTTCGCGGCCCGGCGTCGCGGGAATGTCGCCGCGTCCCGGCGCGAGCGTCGTGAGAATCGGATCGATGCGGCGCACGACCGGCTCGTCGCCGCCGATCATCATGCAGTAGCCGCGTGTCAGGCCCCACACGCCGCCCGACGTGCCGACATCGACGTAATGGATGCCCTGCTCGCGCAACTGCGCGGCGCGGCGGATATCGTCCTTGTAGAAGCTGTTGCCGCCGTCGATGATCACGTCGTCCGCGCCGAGGATCTTGTGCAGATCGTTGAGCGTGTCTTCGGTGATTTTCCCCGCCGGCAGCATCAGCCAGACGACGCGCGGCGCGGTCAGTTTCGCGACGAGATCGCCGAGATCCTTCGCGCCCGTCGCGCCTTCGCTCGCGAGCGCTTCGGTGGCCTCCGGATTGTGGTCGTACACGACGCACGTATGTCCGCCGCGCATGAGCCGCCGCCCGATGTTGCCGCCCATGCGCCCCAGTCCCACGATGCCGATCTGCATGATGGTCACTCCTTCCCGTTGGATTTCACGCGTTCGATCTGCTTCTTCGCGGCGTCGTAGACCGCTTCGGGCGTGAAGCCGAACTTCGTCTTCAGCGCCTTCAATGGCGCGGATGCGCCGAACGTGTGCATGACGATCTGCGATCCGAGGCGGCCGACGTAGCGGTCCCAACCGAGCGTCGCGGCCTGCTCGACGCACACGCGCGCATGCACGTCCGGCGGCAGCACCGATTCCTTGTACGCGAGATCCTGCTTCTCGAAGATGTCCCAAGACGGCATCGACACGACGCGCGCCGCGACGCCTTCGCTTGTCAGCTTCTCGTACGCCTCGACGCAAAGCGACACTTCGCTGCCCGTCGCGAGCAGCAGCACCTCGGGCTTCTTGCCGCCTTCGGTATCGGCGAGCACGTAGGCGCCGCGCTTCACGCCTTCGGCGGACGCGTATTTCTTGCGGTCGAACGTCGGCAGCGGCTGGCGCGTCAGCACGATGCACGACGGCTCCTTCGGATGCGTCAGCGCGACGCGCCACGCTTCTGCGACTTCGTTCGCGTCGGCGGGACGCAGCGTGCACAGGCCCGGCACGCCGCGCAGCGAGGCGAGCTGCTCGATCGGCTGATGCGTCGGACCGTCTTCGCCGACGCCGATCGAATCGTGCGTGAACACGTAGATCACCGGCACTTCCATGATCGCGGACAGGCGGATCGGCGGCTTCATGTAGTCGCTGAAAATCAGGAACGTCGATCCGTACGGACGCAAGCCCGACAGCGCGAGGCCGTTGCAGACCGCGCCCATGCCGTGCTCGCGAATGCCGAAGTGCAGATTGCGTCCGCCGTAGCTGTCGTGCTCGAAGCTGCCCGCGCCTTCGAACTTCAGATTCGTCTTCGTCGATGGCGACAGGTCTGCCGCGCCGCCGATCAGCCAAGGCACGCGCGGCGCAATCGCATTCAGCACCTTGCCGGACGAATCGCGCGTCGCGAGGCCCTTGGCGTCCGCCTCGAAGGTCGGGATGTCCGCGTCCCAGTTGTCGGGAAGCTTGCCTTCGAGCATCTGCCACGCTTCTTTCGCGAGTTCCGGATTGGCCTTCTCGTAGGCGTCGAAGCGCTGCTTCCACTCGGCGTGCAGCTTCTTGCCGCGCGCGCCCATGCCGTCGGCGAAGTGCTGCATGACGCCGTCGGGCACGTAGAACTGCTTGTCCTCCGGCCAGCCGTAGAACTTCTTCGCGAGCTTGACCTCTTCCTCCCCGAGCGCCTCGCCGTGCGCGCTCGCGGTGTTCTGCTTGTTCGGCGCGCCCCAGCCGATGATGCTTTTCACGACGATCAGCGTCGGCTTGTCGGTGTGCGACTTCGCCTTGTTGATGGCGGCTTCGAGCGCGTCCGCGTCGTTGGCGTCGTCGACGTGCAGCGTGTGCCAGTTGTAGCCGTGAAAGCGCGCTTCCACGTCGTCGCTGTAGGCGAGCTCCGTATGGCCTTCGATGGTGATGGTGTTGCTGTCGTAGATCCAGATGAGATTCGACAGCCGCAGATGCCCCGCGAGCGACGCCGCTTCGTGCGACACGCCTTCCATCATGTCGCCGTCGCCGCACAGTGCGTAGACGCGGTAATCGAAGAGCTTGTCGTCGCCCTTGTTGAAGCGGCTCTCCTTCCAGCGCGCGGCCATCGCCATGCCCACGCTGTTGCCGAGGCCCTGCCCGAGCGGTCCGGTCGTCGTCTCGACGCCCGTTGTCATGCGGTATTCCGGATGGCCCGGCGTCTTGCTGTCGAGTTGGCGGAACTGCTTGATATCGTCGATCGAGACGGCGGGCTTGCCGGTCGGCTTGCCGTCGCCGTCGAACTCCTTCACGCCGGCAAGATGCAACAGCGAGTACAGCAGCATCGACGCATGCCCGACCGACAGCACGAAGCGGTCGCGATTCGGCCATAGCGGCGCGTCGGGATCGTAACGAAGATGGTTCTGCCACAGATGGAATGCGACCGGCGCGAGCGCCATCGGCGTGCCGGGGTGGCCGGAATTGGCCTTCTGCACGGCGTCCATCGAGAGCGTGCGGATGGTGTCGATCGTGAGGCGATCGAGATCTTTGGCCTGAGGTGTTGCTTGAGACATGAGCGACGACTCCTTTGCGAAGAGCGCGCTGTGGCGAGGGGCGCCGCAGCGGGCAACCAGGACCATCGAGCAAGTGCAGTGCCTTACGAAAAGCACCGCACCGCGAATGACACGGGAGCGCGCCGCGAATCCTCGGGTGCGGGATTCGGGCGGCGTTACGGCAGAGTACGGGCCAAAAATTAGGCCGGTATTACAGAGCGATAAACGACGGGCACGCGAACGTCAATGCTGACACATTCGCGGCAAAGGCATGCAATTCTTCGCCAAATGCTTGAGCCGGCGAAGGAAATCAGGGCGCCGGATTCGGCTGACGCTCGTGCAGCGCGTCGATTCCGGCCAGGATTTCGTCCGACAGTTCGATGTTCACGCTACCGATGTTCTCCTTCAACTGCGGCATCGACGTCGCGCCGATCAGCGTGCTCGTCGTGAACGGGCGCGTGTTGACGAACGCGAGCGCGAGTTGCGTCGGCGTGAGTCCGTGGCGTTTCGCCAGTTCGACGTACGACGTGATCGCGGCGATCGCCTGCGGCTTGCTGTAGCGCTGGAAACGCTCGAACAGCGTGATGCGCGCGCCCGCCGGACGCGCCCCGCCCTCGTACTTGCCCGACAGCCAGCCGAACGCGAGCGGCGAATACGCGAGCAGCCCGACGCCTTCCTTGTGCGTGAACTCCGACAGTCCGAGCTCGTAAGTGCGATTCACGAGGCTGTACGGATTCTGAATGCTGACGATTTTCGGCAGCCCCGCCGTTTCGGCCGCGCGCAGGAATTGCGCGACACCCCACGGCGTTTCGTTCGACACGCCCACATGACGGATCTTGCCCGCCTTCACGAGATCGGCGAGCGCCGCGAGCGTTTCCTCGATCGGCACCGTGTATTCATCGTCGATATAGGGATAGCTGGATCGGCCGAACGTCATCGTGCTGCGATCGGGCCAATGCAGCTGATACAGATCGACGTAATCCGTTTGCAGGCGCTTCAGGCTGCCGTCGATGGCTTCGTTCAGATTCTTGCGATCGAACTGGTTGCCCGCGCCGCGGATATGCCGCGGATTGTGCGGCTGGCGCGCGGGCCCGGCGATTTTCGTCGCGAGGACGATATCGGCGCGCTTCGCCGGATGCTTCGCGAGCCACGTACCGATGTATTCCTCCGTGCGGCCCTGCGTCTCGGGGCGCGGCGGCACCGGATACATCTCGGCGGCGTCGATGAGATTCACGCCTTGGGCGAGCGCGTAATCGATCTGCTCGTGCGCTTCGCTTTCGGTGTTCTGCTCGCCCCAGGTCATGGTGCCGAGCCCGATCAGGCTGACGTCGATACCCGAATCGCCGAGTTTCCGAAACTTCATTGCTCATTCCTCTTGTTGACGAGTTGTTTGCGCGCTGTGGGGAACCGTAGGCGCTTTGTCGGACAGGCTGCCTGGCTGATTTTCCGGCAATCGCAAAACCTACCATAGGCGCGAAAGCTCTGCTCTCGCGGCTAGAATGGCAAGCTTCCAACCCGTCAGGCAGGAGCACGCAACCGATGCCGTTAGCACGCGATCGCGAGACAAAAGGCTCGTCGCTCATCGTCATGCTCGTCGCGGCGACCTTCTTCATGGAGAACCTCGACGGCACGATCATCGCCACCGCCTTGCCGCAGATGGCGCGCTCGTTCAACGTGCATCCCGCCGACATGAGCCTCGGCATCACGGCGTATCTGCTGACGCTCGCCGTGTTCATCCCGATTTCCGGCTGGGCCGCCGACCGCTTCGGCCTGCGCACCGTGTTCGCGAGCGCGATCGCGGTGTTCACGGCCGCGTCCGTGCTGTGCGCGACGACCTCGACCTTGCCCGCGTTCGCCGCCGCGCGCGTGTTGCAGGGCATCGGCGGCGCGATGATGGTGCCCGTCGGGCGCCTGGCCGTCTTGCGCGCGACGCCCAAGGAGGGCCTGATGCGCGCCATCGCGATCATCACGTGGCCGGGTCTCGTCGCGCCGGTGATCGGCCCGCCGCTCGGCGGCTTCATCACGACGTATTCTTCGTGGCGCTGGATCTTCTATCTCAACGTGCCCCTCGGGCTGATCGGCTTGCTGCTGACGCTGCGCTACATCGGCAACGAACGCGAGGATGCGACGCGGCGCTTCGACTTGCCGGGCTTCGCGCTGTGCGGCATCGCGTGCACGACGCTGCTCTACGCGATGGAACTGATCGGACGCAGCGACGTGGATTGGCGCTTCGTCGGCGCGCTGGTGGCGGTAGGCGTCGTCGCGGGCATCGCGTCGTGGCGGCATCTGCGGCGCGCGGCGCATCCGGTCGTGGATCTGTCGGCGCTGAAGGTGAAGACCTTTGCCGTGGCGATGGGCGGCGGCTCGCTCTTTCGGATCGCGATCAGCGCCGCGCCGTTCCTGCTGCCGCTGATGTTCCAGGTCGGCTTCGGCATGAACGCGTTCGATTCGGGCCTGCTCACGCTCGCGGTGTTCGCGGGCAATCTGTCGATGAAGCTCGTCACGACGCCCGTGATGCGTCGGTTCGGCTTCCGGCCGGTGCTGATCGTAAACGGCGTGCTCGCCGCGCTCTCGCTTGCCGCGATGAGCCTGCTGACGCCCTCGACGCCCACGTTCGTGATCGTCGCCGTGCTGTTCGCGAGCGGCCTGTCGCGTTCGCTGCAGTTCACGGCGCTCAACACGCTTTCCTTCGCCGACGTGCCGAAAGCGCAGATGAGCGGCGCGTCGGCGCTATCGAGCACGCTCTTCCAGATGACGATGGGCATCGGCGTGGCGGCCGGCGCAATCGCGCTGCGCATCGGCGAATGGATCCACGGCCACGATGCCCATTCCATCGGACCGGAGGATTTCAGCGTCGCGTTTCTGATCGTCGGGTTCGTGGGGCTCGTCGGCGTCGTCGATCTGTTCGGGCTCGCGAAGGACGCCGGCGCGCTGGTTTCCGGGCATCGCAAGCCGAAGGCGTGAAGGTTTTATGACGGAAAGGCTCAAGCCTTCGCCGCGCCTGCCGTAATCCGCGGTATGAACTCGCACACGCTCGACGCCCTCTCCGCCCTGACCGAAACGGTTGCCGTCCTCCGCCACGCGCGCGGCCTGAAGAATCCGCACGATTTCCCCGACGGCACGCCCGAGCGGCAACTCACCGCCGACGCATTCGCCGAAGATTTTCTCCGCGCCCTCGATGCCGAGCCGAGCATCGGCGCGTGGTGGCGCATCTGATCGAAGCGTCACCGCGGCAAGGTCGCGGCATCTATTACCGACGTCCGCGCGATCTGATTCCCCGAATCGGCAAATTCTGAGTCAAGTCTTCCTATTTGGCGAAACGTTTGCGCGCGGCTATCAAGTCGCGCCCGTGCGCGCCGACAACTCGCATATCGCCATGACCCAATCAGGAGATGCCAGTGAAGTGGGCAGCGTCACTTTTTGCCATCGCCGTCGCGCTCGCCGTGACCGGCTGCGCGCCGATGCCGGCCGCCAATACGGCTCAGATCGAAAAACCGGCGGCTTCCGCCGAGATCATCCGCTTCGAGATTCCCGCTGACGCGCTCGGCGCCCGCGACCCGCAACTCACGGCGATCCTCGCCAAAGCGGGCGCGCTCGCCGCCGCTCAAAAGCAGCCGACGACCATTCTCGTCACCGCGCTCGCGCAGGACTTTCCCTATCTCAATCAGGCGATCTGGAAAGGCATTCCCGCGCGACATGCGGTCAAGCTCAGTCTCGAAAACCTGACCGCCGGCGCGCGCCAGCCGTACAGCGTGTCCATCAAGCCGACGCAGGGAGGCTGACGCGATGCGCCCATTTCTCATCCTCGCGACTGCGCTGTTTTCGATGCACGCCGCCGCCGGTCCGTTCGACGTGAGCGCGCCCGCGTCCGTGCAAACGATCGCGGCGCTCGGACCTGCCGCGCAGAAGGTCTATCCGCCGCTGCCGACGCTCGCAATGCTTCCGCCTTCCAGCGGCGAAGAAGACGATGCGCCTGCCAAATCCGCGAGCAAGAAAGCGAAGAAAACGCGCCGCGTCGCCGATTGCAAATGCAACGGACCCGAGCCGCGTCTCGTGGTGTCGGACGAGTCGCGCACGTATATGAAAGACGTCGAGCGCCGCATCGACATCGCGCTCGCGCCGTAATAGAAGGAGCCACGTTCCATGTTCCGTCCGATTTGCGCGGCGCTGGCCGCCTGCGCGCTGCTCGCCGCGTCGCTCGCGCCGCGCGCCGCTCACGCCGACGATTGCTTCGAACAGGCCGGCGCCTATCAGGGCGTCAATCCGCTTGTGCTGCGCGCGGTCGCCTGGCGCGAATCGAAAGGCGACGCCGCCGCGCTCAACCGCAACGCCAACGGCTCGATCGATATCGGCCAACTGCAGATCAATTCGATCCATTTTCCCGATCTCGCGCGTCAGGGCATTCCGCATCGCGCGCTCGCCGATCCGTGCGTCAACGTCTTCGTCGCCGCCTGGCTGCTCAAGCAGAAGATGGTGAAGCACGGCAACACATGGCGCGCGATCGGCGCGTATCACTCCGAATCGCCGAAACATCGCGACGCCTACGCGCGCAGCATCCAGCAGATTCTCGTCAACTGGGGCGAGTTGCAGCCCCAGACGCGTTGAGGGTGCAACTCGGCCATCGGCTCAAAGCTGGCTCATGCCGCCGTCGATGATGATCTCCGTGCCGACGATGAAACCCGATTCCGGCGACGCCAAATGCAGCACCGTCGCCGCCACTTCGCTCGACTTGCCGAAGCGGCCGAGCGGAATTTGGCTTCGAAGCTGCGCGGCGGCTTCATCGATGAGGCCGAGCTTGTCGTGGAGCGGCGTCGAGACCGGACCGGGACTCACGACGTTCACGCGCGCGCCGCGCGGCAGCAATTCCGCCGACAGCGTCTTTGCGAGCGACACGAGCGCCGCCTTGCTCGACGCATAGACCGATGACATCGGCATGCCGATATGCGCGTTGATCGAACCGTTCAGCACGATCGACGCGCCTTCGTTCAGCAAGGGCACGAGCGACTGGATCTGAAAGTACGGTCCTTTCACGTTGATCGCGAAGGTTTCGTCCCACGCTTTTTCGTCGATGTCCGTGAACGGCCCGAAGGTGGCGACGCCCGCGTTCACGAAGATCGCATCGAGCCGGATGTTCGCATCGGTCAATGCTTGCGCCAGTTCGCGCGCAGCGCTTACCGTGCCCGCCACGTTGCGGATCGCGATGGCGTTCGCGCCGAGCGACTCGCGTGCCGTCGCGAGCGCGCTTTCATCGCGGCCGGTGATGACGACGCGCGCGCCTTCCGCAGCAAATGCCTGCGCTGCCGCGAGACCGATGCCGCTGTTGCCGCCAGTGATCAGAACTGTCTTGCCTTCGAAGCGTTTCATGACGTTCTCCTTGTGAACGTTGCAGGGTGTGAAGGCATTATGGTCGGGCGTGCGCCCTTTTCCGTTCGACGCGGCCGGCGCACTCGTTCGATATCGTCGAACGAGTTTTTTGTCTGAGTGAGGCGCCCCACAGATGCGCCTTGAAGCGAACGCGATTGCCTCCTAGAGTTACGCAGTTCGTTCCCGACAGGAGGCGCATCATGCAAGACGCGCAACGCGGCGCACAGCCCAATCCCGAGCGGCTGCTGCAAATGGGGATGGCGTTCTGGGCGTCGAAGACGCTGCTTTCGGCGGTCGAACTCGGCGTGTTCACGCAACTGGCGACCGGCCCGCGAACGGCCGACGATCTCGTGCAGGCGCTGGCACTGCATCCGCGCGGCGCGCTGGATTTCCTCGATACGCTCGTCGCGCTCAACCTGCTCTCGCGCGAGGGCGGCTTCTACGCGAACGCCGACGACGCCGATTTCTTCCTCGATCGCAACAAGCCTTCATATGTCGGCGGATTGCTGGAAATGGCGAACGCGCGCCTCTATCCGTTCTGGGGTTCGCTCACGGAGGCGCTGCGCACCGGCCTGCCGCAGAACGAATCGAAGCACGGCGGCAACGTCTTCGAGACGCTCTATAGCGACCCGGCACGTCTGCGCGGCTTTCTTCAGGCGATGAGCGGCGTCAGCATGGGCGCGGCGCACGCGATCGCGCGACAGTTCCCGTGGAGCGAGTACCGCACGTTCATCGATATCGGCGCGGCGCAGGGCGCGTTGCCGGTGCAGGTGGCGCTTGCGCATCCGCATCTGACGGGCGGCGGCTTCGATCTGCCGGTGGTGGGTCCGGTCTTCGACGCGTACGTCGCCGCGCACGGACTCCAAGACCGGCTGCGCTTTTATCCCGGCGATTTCTTCAAGGAGCCGTGCCCGTCGGCGGATGTGCTCGTGATGGGGCACATCCTGCACGACTGGGATCTGCCGCAGAAGCTCGAACTGCTCGCGAAGTGTCATGCGGCGCTGCCGGCGGGCGGCGCGTTGATCGTGTACGACGCGATCATCGACGATGAGCGCCGTCAGAATGCCTTCGGGCTTCTGATGAGCCTCAACATGCTGATCGAAACGCCCGGCGGCTTCGACTACACCGGCGCGCAATGCTGCGCGTGGATGCGGCAAGCGGGATTCGCGACGGCGCGCGTCGAACCGCTCGTCGGCGCGGAGTCGATGGTGATCGCGACGAAGTGAGCGGGCCGCGCGCCTGAACGCTTCGTCAGCGGTCGTTCGACATGCCTTTCAGGCGATCGTTGCCGGCGTCGCGGGCGGCGTCGGCGGTGGAGAAATTCTCTTCGGAAACCAGCGCGCGCTTGACCTCGCGCGCCGCGAAATCGACGAGCGTGATGACCCAGACGAAACCGCCCGCCTGCTCCGCGGTCTGCACGAATGCGCGCAGATCGCCTTCATTCGACGATGCCATACCGACCTCCTCGTTCAAGTTGATGCGCCCTGCCGGCCGCGCGAGACGCGTATCGACCGGCGATGCGATGCGTCGGCTGAACGGGCGCTAACGGGCGGCAGCCGGCCGCCTTCAGGCTTCGAAATCGAGACCGCCGAAGAGCACCGACGGTTCCGCCTGCGAGCGCGTCGCGAGATCGACCTCGCGCGCGCCCTGCCACGCATCGAGCTTCGCGCCGATGGCGTCGAGATAACGCAGGAATCGAGCCTCGCCGCCCGCGCCCATCAGCCGTTCGATCTCGTCGTCGTCCCAGGTCAGAAATACGTTCAGCGGATACGGATAAACGCGCCGATGTTCATCGCCCTGTCGCGGTGCACGTTCGGCGCTGACATGCAGACGCGTCGGCACGGCCGGGCTTTCGTAGCCGAGGATGTCGACGCGCACGCCGTGATCGACGACGCGCGTCACACGTTCCACGATGCGCGGCATGAATTCGGTTTCGAACCGGAGCGCCTGTTGCCGGTTCAACGGGCTTCTCCGCGAGCGCTCGACTGCATCAACGGCATCGTCAGACGGCGGGCAAGTCTTCGAGCGATTTCTCGATCTGACCGTCCTGCACGCGCGCTTCGATGCCGATGTGTCCGTTCGTGTAAGGCAGCGCGCTGACTTTCGGGCCGAGGAAGGCGCGGCCGCCGAGCTTGAAGAGCGTGCGGACTTCCTTGCCGCTCTTGATGGCGTCCACGACCTGCTGGACATCCACGATGGTGGTGGGCGCGGCCCAGTCGTTCGTGGCCGGATCGAAACTGCCCCAGCGCACGCTGGTCACGCGGTCGTTGACCCAGCGCACACCGTCGATCGCCAAAGTAGCCATGTCTGCCTCCGATGCCGTCGTTGGGGTGATCTCGAAATCCTAGCATTGTTGGACGAAGGCGGCTGACGTTTGCGCGGGCGAAACGGTCAGCCGGCGCGAACAAACTGCCGCGCTGCGGTAAAATCGCGGATTCCCCTTGAAATTCAAGCGGTTCGCATGAAGGTGCGGCCGCCGTCGCCCATGTCAGCCGTATCGAAGATCAGTCCCCGCCGCGTCTCCGTCGCTCCTATGATGGATTGGACCGACCGCCATTGCCGGTCCCTGCATCGGCTGGTATCGCGTCATACGTGGCTCTACACGGAGATGGTGACGACGGGCGCGCTGCTCTACGGCGATGTCGCGCGGCATCTCGCGTTCACACCCGCCGAAGCGCCCGTTGCGCTGCAGCTCGGCGGCAGCGAGCCGGCCGATCTCGCGAAAAGCGCGAAGCTCGGCGAGCAATGGGGCTACGACGAGATCAACCTGAATTGCGGCTGCCCTTCCGAGCGCGTGCAGCGCGGCGCGTTCGGCGCTTGTCTGATGAAGGAGCCGCAGCTCGTCGCGGATTGCGTGAAAGCGATGCGCGACGCGGTGTCGATTCCGGTAACGGTCAAGCATCGCATCGGCGTCGACACCGTCGAGGAATATGAGTTCGTGCGCGATTTCGTCGGCACGATCGCCGATGCCGGCTGCGAAGTGTTCATCGTGCACGCGCGCAACGCGATCCTCAAAGGCTTGAGCCCGAAGGAGAATCGCGAGATTCCGCCGCTCAAGTACGAATATGCGTATCGGTTGAAGCGCGACTTTCCGCAACTTGAGATTTCGATCAACGGCGGCATCAAGACGCTCGATGAAGTCGAGGAGCATCTCAAGCACGTCGACGGTGTGATGCTCGGGCGCGAGGCTTATCACAATCCGTACGTGCTCGCCGGCGTCGACACGCGCTTTTACGGTGCGAATACGCCGGTTCCGTCGCGCGAAGAAATCGAGGCGGGACTCATCGACTATGCACGCGGCGAACTGACGCGCGGCACGTATCTCGGCGCGGTGACGCGGCATGCGCTCGGGCTGTATCGCGGCGTGGCCGGCGCGCGCGGATGGCGTCGCGTACTGTCTGACAATCGCCGTCTCGCGAAGGGCAATCTGACGATTTTCGATGAAGCGCGGGCTCACCTACGCGAGGCGGTGGAAGCGCTCGATACATGATGCGTGGCCGTCGGAAAAAGATGCTAAAAGGGACTAGGCAAGCGCAATCATTGTTCGTATAATCTCGCTTCTTGATTGCTGCAGCGGTTTTGAAGCAGTCGAGATCGCGGTAACAGTGGTGGCTGTAGCTCAGTTGGTAGAGTCC
>NZ_JFHD01000061.1 GCF_000698575.1 Caballeronia zhejiangensis | reverse complement strand
CCCGATGGGGCCTATGAGGGCACTCTTTAGGCAGCCCACGATGGACGAGAGGACTACCCAAATTGCGTGTGACCGCGGGCGTATCGGAAGCTGCTTTCTTTGCTTACTTTCTTTGCAGCAGCAAAGAAAGTAAGTGCCGCCCCGCACAGGGGCAGTGCTAATAGACCACTAAGAAAACGGGATCCGGCGAAAAACCGGAGCCGACACGAATACGGGATCCGGCGAAAAACCGGAGCCGACACGAATACGGGATCCGGCGACAACAAAACAAAAAACCCCCGAACCCCACCGCCTCGCGGTAAAAGCAAACCATCACCCCACCGGCGACAACGCCCCCAACTTATCCGCCGTAGTCTTCTGCAACGTAATGATCCGGCTCATAGCCGCATGATTCGTGGTCGCTTCGTCGTACATCTTCGCGAGATCCGCCTTGAGCTGCGTCCTCGATCCGCCATCGAGATAGACCATGTGTCCGGAAGGATAAAACGTCGCCGAAAGATTCTGCCGCACCGTCTTGTCGATCAGCGGCATCTGCTGCAAGTCGATGATCGTCTGATAGAACGGCGTCACGAAGTCGTACATCCCATTGGCGGCCAGCACCTTCAGATCGACGTTCAGCGCCATCACCGCGGCGAGATCGCCCGCCGTGTAGAGAATGATGTTGCCCTTCGAATCCAGGCCCTTCTGTTCGCCCGTCGGGTCCGTATGCTTGAAGTCCCAGTTGAGGAACGCCTGATCGTTCAGGTCCGTGAACGACGACGTCGACGTGAACTTCAACTGCTCGTTCAGATAGCTGTTCCACATCGTCGTGTAGACGCCGCTCACCGCGGTCATCGTCGGATCGTTGCCGCCCGAATTCGGATCGATCTTGCCCGCGATGCCCGTCGATATCGCCGTCACGCGACCATCGTAGGAGCCGAGCGATTCGCCCTTCGACTTCAAGAGCGTCGTGAGAAAAAGCGAATTCCCCCGGCTGTCGTAAGCCGCGATATCGAGACTCCACGCCAGCAACGTCGCGCGGTCGATGCCCGTGTATTCGGAGAGCTTCTCGACCACTTCATCGTCCGTCTGCGGAAATTTGCGCAGCGCGTTCAGATAATCCGTGCGCGAGAACTCCGCGACTTCCTCCACGAACGTCAGCAAGTTGGTCGGCGTCGGATGCACGCCGAGTTTCTTGTGATACCACGCGTCGGCGGCGGCGGTCGGCAACGCGCCGACAGGATTGCCCGCCTGCGCGTAATCGAGAATCGACGATTGCAGCGTGACGCCGTTCAAATCGATGCCGTCCTCATGCAGCTTGTACGCGAGCACGCAACTGCGCGCCGTGCCGTACGACTCGCCGAACAGAAACTTCGGCGAATTCCAGCGATTGTTCTTCGTCAGATAACGCTTGATGAACTGCGCGATCGACCCCGCATCCTGATCGACGCCCCAGAAATCGCGATTCTTGTTCGGCGCGATCGCCGCCGAATAGCCCGTGCCGACCGGATTGATGAAGATGAGATCGCTGCGGTCGAGCAGGCTGTCCGGGTTGTCTTCCATCTGATACGGCGCGGGCGGCGTGAAGCCCGGCATCGCCGTCTTGATGCGGCGCGGCGCGAACGAGCCGAGCAACACGAACACCGACGACGACCCCGGCCCGCCGTTATAGAAGAAGGTCAGCGGACGCGCCTCTTCCTTCGCGCCGTCTTTCGTGAACGCGACGTAGAACATCTTCGCGCTCGGCTTCGAACTGCTCGGATCGACCGTGACGAGATGGCCGACCGTCGCCGTATAAGCGATCTTCGCGCCGCCGATCGTCACGCTGTGATGCGTGATCGCCGCGTTCTCGTCGGCCTCGGTCGCCGCGACGGCGTCGTCGGGACCGTTGCCGTACGCGACCGGATCGAAATACGGCTGATCCTTCTTCGCCGTCGTGGTCTTCTTCGGCGCTTTCTTCGCGGCGGCGGTCAAGGCCGGTTCTTCCGCGTTCGCAGGTTTGTCGCTCGCTGCCAGTGGATCGGAGTTCATCGTGATCGCTCCAGAATCGTCGTCGTGGTTGTTGTTCACTGTCTTACGCCTTGCTCAAAGACTTCGCGGGTTTCAACGCGGCCGCGATCTTCGCGCCGTCGGGACTGCCCATGCCGGTGCACGCGTCCCAGCCGGCCGCCGCGGAAAAACTTCCGTTGTTGCCTTCCGTGATGTCGCGAAACGCCGTCTTCGCCGTGTAGAGCTTCGGATTGACGAAGCCCGATGGCGAACCGTTGATCGCGTTGATGCGCGCGATCAGCGCAGCCCACAACGGCGCGACCGCGCTCGTGCCGCCGACGACCGTATCCTCGCCGTCGATCAGCACCTCATAGCCGGTCAGCGGCGATGCGTCGCCCGCAACGTCCGGCACGCCGCGCTTCGCGAGCACCGTCTGCTTGCCGTTACGCATCACCGACAAACCCTTCTGCCATGCCGGCAGCGCGAACACGCCCGACACGCCGCCGCCGCCCGAGCCGCCCTGATCGCCGTCGTTCCAGACGACTTCCTTCGCGATGCCCGTCGCCGACGCCTTCAGGCTCGTGCCGCCGCAGCCGAGCACATACGGGCTCGACGCCGGAAAGTCGACGTGATCCGCGCCGTCGCCCGTGCCATCGGACGAGCCGCTGTCGCCCGATGCCGCGCACACCGTCACGCCGAGCGCGGCCGCGCTTTGCAGCACGTCGTTGAACGCGCCGATCGATTGCGACGACCAGTTCGCCTCCGGCCCGCCCCAACTGATGGATATGACCGAAGGCTTGTTGGTGGAATCGTGCAGCGCGCGATTGACGGCATCGACGAAACCGGCGTCGCTGTTCGGCGCGAAGTACACGGCGATGCGCGCGCCCGGCGCCACCGCGCCCGCGACCTCGATATCGAGCGTCACCTCGCCGTCCGGGCCGTTCGGATTGCCCGTGGGCGCGTTCTTGCCGCCATCGACGCCGACCGACACGACTTGCGGCGACTTCACGCCGAGCTTCGAGAAGTACGCGGAAAGATCGGCATCGCGATAGCCGCCGCCCAGTTCGATGATGGCGATGCATTGGCCCGCGCCGTCGCCATCGGGGAAATCGTAGAGACGCGCGAGATCGACCGGCGTGAACGACGCGCTCGCCGCGCCGCGCGCCGGCTTGAACGGCGGACGGAAACGAAAGTGCGGACGCGCCTGCGGCTTGCTGTCGAGGCCGAGAACGGCGGTGACGGCGTCGTGCACTTCGTCGGGCACCTTCACCGGCCCCGAGCGTCCGCGATATTCGCCGATGTTGTGATGTTGAAAGCGTTCGAGCTTGACGTCGAAAGCCTTCTGGAATTGTTCGATGGTCCCTTTCAGCACGACGCTGCGCGTTTCGGTTTCCGCCCGCACGACCGTCAGGCCGTACTGCTGCGCGAACGCCTTCACTTTGGCGATGTCGTCGTCCGAGGCGGTGAAACGTTTGTCGAATTCCTCGCGCGATACGGCTTGCGCGGGCGCTTCGCCGGAATCGATGCGCGCCATCATCTGCTTGAAGCCCGCCTCGTCCTTGCGCCGCAGCATCACGATGACTTCGATCTGTTCGGACGGATCGCAGTCGCCGATGCATTGCGCGCCTTCGGGATGAATCTTGTCGCTGCCGCTGACCGGTTGCTTCGTCATGGTATCGATGCTCCTCGTTGGCCATGAAAATCAAAGTTTCTCGATCCTGCCGCTGCCCGCGCTTATCGTCTTATTTTCCGGGCGCGAATGCAATTGCTCGGACCGTTGACGAGAGCATGCAGTTCCAGCGAGACAAAAGCTGTCCCGGTCTTCAACGTTTCGTCTCGATGTGCGGCTCGGCGGGGAGCGCGATGCCGAGGCGCTCCATCAGGCGTCGCGCGTCGAACGGGGCGCGCACTTTCTGATCGTTGTCGAAGTAGCAGAAGACGTCGCGGCCCGCGCGCGGCCGTGCTTTCGCCGATGAAATCAGCCGCGCGTCGGCGATCTGTCCGCCCGACGCCCAGCATTCGATGCGGCGTGCCCATTCGTCGAGCGCCTCGTCCTTATAGCTGCCGCCATAAAGCGTTTCGCTGCCGTGAAGCCGCAAATAAGTGAAGTCGGACGTGAGATCTTCGGCATAGGGCCAGCCGGCCACCGAATCCGACACGACCAGCGCCGCGCCGTATTTGCGCAGCAGCCGCACGAATTCATCGGTGCAGAAACTCGGATGACGGATCTCGATCGCGTGCCGCAGCGCGCGCTTTCTTCCGGGCTCGAACCACGGGTCTTTCACGCGCGTGTCGTGGCCCTGGGCGAGCCGCGCGGCGGCGACCGTATCCTTCGGCAGCAATTCGAGAAAGCGTTCGAAGGCTTCGGGACGGAAGGAAAAGTTCGGCGGAAACTGCCAGAGGAACGGACCGAGCTTGTCGCCGAGCGCGAGCACGCCGGACGCGAAGAAGTTCGAGATCGCCGGAATCGCCGTTTCGTCGCGAAAACGCAGCATGTGCGTCAGATAGCGCGGCCCCTTCACGCTGAAGACGAAGCCATCGGGCGTCGCGTCGCGCCACGCGCGATAGCTCGTCACGCTTTGCAGCGAATAATGCGATCCGTTGATCTCGACCGTCTGGACCGCGCGCGACGCGAAATCGAGCTCGCGGGCCTGCGCGAGCTTTTTCGGATAGAACACGCCGCGCCAGCCGGCATAGCGCCAGCCCGAAATGCCGATGCGGATGCGCCCTGTCATCGCGCGCCTAGTGCGGACGGCCTTCGTCGTATTCCGCCCGCGCGCCCTGCGGCAGCCACGGCTCGCGATGCTTGCACCAGAGCTCGTAAGTCGGCTCGAAGACGCCGGTTTCGTCGAATGCGCCGATGGGCAGATCGACTTCGTCGCGCGTCGTGAATTCCATGTACGCGACCGAGCCGCACGCCGGGCAGAAGTGCCGCCGGCCATCGTCGGAACTCTTCCACGTCGAAAGGCTGCCGCTCATCATCACGTTGCCGCGCGCGTAAATCGCATAAGCTCCGAAGGCGGAGCCATGCACTTGCCGGCACGTCGTGCAGTGGCAGATGCAGACGCGAATGGGCTTGCCCGTCGCGCGAAAGCGGAACGCGCCGCACGCGCATCCGCCTTCATGAACCGTAGCCGCCCGCGTTTCGTCCTTTTCAACGCTCATCGATCTCTCCCGTAAATACGATGGTTTGTTACGATAACCCTTCACGATCGGAGATGGCACTCATGAGCACACCAAGCACGACCGGCACCACGTATACCGCGAGTACCTTGTCCCTGCTGAAGCTGCTTCCCGGCGCCGGATCGGAGTTCGGTCCGGCCGCATCCGACCTCGTCGCCCACGTGCTGTCGCATGATCGCTTCGACGCGGTCGCGAATGCGAACGCGCCGCGCGAAACGTTCCGCGGCGTCACCGTCGACGACGTCATGAACGACGAGTACGTGTTCCCGCTCGGCCGCACCGGCCAGTCGATCGTGCTGACGGGCTATCGCATCGCGGCGGGTTTCATCGCCGAACGCGCGGCCGACGAATGGCTCGAACTCGCGCACAAGGAACGCGTTGCAAAAGGCTTGCCCGCCGAGCCGCAAGGCAGCGAGCCGCATCTCGCGCCCGATCCCGCCGAAGCCGATCAGCTGCTCGACCGCGCCTACGAGTGCGCCCAGCGCATTCTCGATCCGGTCGCGGGCGAGCCGGTTCTTTCGCTCTTCGAGACGCACTATCGCGGCGGACGGGAGTTTTTGCGTCTGAGCTGGGAAGGTTTGCCGGAGGATCTCGTGCCGGAATCGCGCCGTCCGCTCGCGGCGCTCGCCGCCGCGCAAAACGGCGAGCGGCGAGAAAAGCGCGATTACGATCCGTACGGTCTCGACGGCGTCGACGATTACGACGTCGACAGGCCGCTCGCGTATCGCGAGAAGATCGGGCCGTTTCTCTTCACGATGACCTATCGTCACGAATACCCGCAGGTCGACGACGAGCGGCTCGGCACCGCGTTCGCCGTCTTCCACGAGGCGGGCAGCGATATCGTCGCGGCGGCGGTGCGGCTGAAACTCGTCAAGGTGCCGCCGCTCACGAGCAGCGCCGATCTCGTCTACACGCTCGACACTTACTCGGGCGAAATGCTCTCGCTCGCGCTCGCATCGACGGAAGCGCTCGGTCCGGAGAAGCTGTGCGAGGTCTACAACGCGCATCGCGTGATTTACATCAGCCTGTGGGAAGTGAGAAAGCCGTGGCGCGGCGAGGGCCTCGGCGTCGCGCTGCTGCATCAGGCGCTGGAACGCCTTCCCGTCGATGTCGATGGCCGGCCGAACGCGCTGTGCGTCGCGCCCGAGCCGTATCAGACCGACATGCGGCACTTCGAGAAGCTGCCCGGCGTGCTGCGCGAGGAACTGAAGACGCCGGCGAAGCGCCTCGCCGCGCATCTGACCAACTGGCTCGAACGCTCGAAGCTGCCGATCGCCACGCACTTCTTCGTGCCGATGGCCAAGCATGCGGGCATCGGCTCCGCGGGCGAGAACGCGCGGCTCATCGACCGGATCATGGAGAGCGAGGCCTGACGCGATGCTCGTCATCGTCGACATGCAGGCGCGGCTCCTGCCGCATCTGGATGGCGCGCAACGTCTGACGGAGCGCGCCGGCACGCTCTTGCGCGCGGCGAACCTGCTCGACGTGCCGGTGCTTTTTACGGAGCAGAATCCGCGCGGGCTCGGCGGCACGGTCGAAAGCCTGCCCGTCGATCTCCGGTCTGCGAAAGTCGTCGAAAAGCACACATTCGATGCGACGCTCGAACCCGCGTTCGTCGATGCGCTGCCGCCCGCGCCCGCGACGCTGTGGGTCGCCGGCGCGGAGGCGCATGTGTGCGTGCTGCTGACGGTGCTCGGAGTGTTGCGGCTCGGCTATCGCGTGGAATTCGTGGCGGACGCGGTCGCGTCGCGGCGAGCCGCGGATCGCGCCGTCGCGATCGAGCGGGCGCGGCAGGACGGCGCGCGGCTCACGACGGTCGAAACGACGATCTTCGGATGGATGGGCAGTTGCCGGCATCCGCGCTTTCGGGACGTGCTTGCGCTGATCAAGTGACGTGGGTTTCGAACCAGACCGTTAGTTTTACGCGCGCATGCAGCATTTACCCGCACGGCCCGCTCATAAGCCAGCCAGCGTCCGTCCCGAGCGCATGGCACCCCACTTGCTGTAGTCTGCGATTGCGGCTCGACGAACGTTCGGTTCCCTTACAGTTGCCGAACGATCGCGAACCGCGCCTCTTGCGCCGCCCCGAGGACTCGAGCATCGGCGCTCCGCCCGATCCGTCGCAATCGGCTGCGAGCGAATCCCCGTGAAGACTTGAGCCCGTCGACGCCCTTCCGAACGAGCGAGGAGCAACCGATCGCCATGTCCCCAGCCGATACCCATCCTCACGACGACGCCAGCGACGCGGCGCGAAAGCCGTCGCGCCGTCGTTTCCTGCAATCCGCCGCCGCGGCCGCAGCAGTGACCGCCGCGCCGCACGCGCGCGCGCAGCAACCGGCCGCGACGCCGGCCTTGGCGCCGCCGCCCGCCGCCACGCCGATGTTGCCCGTGAAGCTCACCATCAACGGCCATCCGTATGAACTGCAGGTCGAGGCGCGCACGACGCTCCTCGACGCGCTGCGCGAATATGCCAACCTCACCGGCACGAAGAAAGGCTGCGACCGCGGCCAGTGCGGCGCGTGTACGGTGATCGTGTCGGGCCGGCGCATCAACTCGTGCCTGACGCTCGCGGTGATGCACGACGGCGAATCCGTCACGACCGTCGAAGGCCTCGCGCCCGACGGCGACACGCTCGCGCCGATCCAGCGCGCGTTCATCGAGAAGGACGCCTTTCAGTGCGGCTACTGCACGCCGGGGCAATTGTGCTCGGCGACGGCGCTCATCGCCGAATATCGCAACGGCGACGCGAGCGCGGTCACGGCCGACGTGCGCTTTCGCCCCGCGCAACTCTCCGACGACGAAATTCGCGAGCGCATGAGCGGCAACATCTGTCGATGCGGCGCGTATCCGAACATCGTCGCGGCGGTAAAAGCCGTCGCGTCGGGCAACGCATAAGGAGACGCACATGGACGCGATCTCCTATCAGCGCGCGCCGGATATTGGCGCGGCGCTCGCGGCCGCGAGCCAGCCGGGCACGATGTTCATCGGCGGCGGCACGAATCTGCTCGACCTGATGAAAGGCGGCGTCATGCGGCCGATGAGGCTCGTCGACATCACGCACATCGACGGCCTGAATGGCATCACCGCCCTGCCCGATGGCGGTCTGCGGCTGGGCGCGCTCGTGCGCAACAGCGACGCCGCCAATCATGCGTGGGTGCGCGAACGCTATCCGCTTCTGTCGCAGGCGCTGCTCGCGGGCGCATCGGCGCAACTGCGCAACATGGCGACCGTCGGCGGCAATCTGATGCAGCGCACGCGTTGCGCGTACTTCTACGACACCGGCTTTCCTCAATGCAACAAGCGCTCGCCGGGCAGCGGCTGCGCGGCCATCGACGGCAACAATCGCATGCACGCGATTCTCGGCGCGAGCCGTCAGTGCATCGCGACGAATCCGTCCGACATGAGCGTCGCGCTCGCGGCGCTCGATGCCGTCGTGCGCGTCGCGGGCCCGAACGGCGAGCGGACGATTCCGTTCGCGGAGTTTCATCGGCTGCCGGGCGACAGGCCCGAGCTCGACACGACCTTGCACGCAGGCGAGCTCATCACGTCGGTCGATCTGCCGCCGCCGCTCTTCGCCGCGCACTCGAAGTATCTGAAAGTGCGCGATCGCGCGAGTTATGCGTTCGCGCTGGTGTCGGTCGCGGCCGCGTTGCAGATGGACGGCAACACGGTGAAGAGCGCGCGCATCGCGCTCGGCGGCGTCGCGCACAAGCCGTGGCGCGCGAACGCGACCGAACGCGCGCTCGTCGGCCAATCGCTCGATAAAGCCACGCTGCAGAACGCCGCCGCGCTCGCCGTACAGGGCGCCCAGCCGCAGCGCGACAACGCGTTCAAGATCGTGCTCGCGCAGCGCGCGATCGTGCGCGCGGTTCAACAGGCCGGAGGTGTCGCATGACTGTCATCGGAAAACCGCTCGATCGCACCGACGGCGTGCTGAAAGTCACCGGCCAGGCGCGCTATTCCGCCGACAACACCGACGCCAAGCTCGCGCATGCGGTCATCGTCACGAGCACGGTCGCGCACGGCCGTATCGCGTCGATCGACACGAGCCGCGCGCAATCGATGCCCGGCGTGCTTCTTGTGATGACGTATCGGAACGCGATGCGCCTGCCGAACAACGGCGTCCCCGACGCGCAGCCGCCCGCCGTGCGCAAGCTGACGCTCTTGCAGACCAACGAGGTGCGCTACAGCAACGAGCCGGTCGCGGTCGTCGTCGCGGACTCGCTGGAGCACGCGCAAGGCGCGGCGCGTTACGTCGACGTGCGCTACGAAGCCGCGATGCCCAACGCGGATTTCACGCGCGCGAAGGCCTCGGCGTATCAGCCGGAAAAGATGATGGGCCGCGCGATCACGACGAAACGCGGCGACGTCGACGCCGGTTTGAAACAAGGCCCGACGCGCCTCGACGCCGTCTACACGACGCCGTACGAACATCACAATCCGATGGAGCCGCACGCGACCGTCGCGCGCTGGGACGGCCCGAATCTCACGCTCTACGACGCGACGCAAGGCGTGTCCGGCGCGAAAAGCGCGGTCGCGAAGTTCTTCGGCATCTCCGATGAGAACGTGCGCGTGATCTGCCCGTTCGTCGGCGGCGGCTTCGGCTGCAAGGGGTCGGTGTGGTCGCACGTCGTGCTGGCGGCGATGGCGTCGAAGCAGACCGGCCGCCCCGTCAAGCTCGTGCTCGAACGGCCGCAGATGTTCGGCATGGTCGGCAACCGGCCATTCACCGAGCAGCGCTTTCAGGTGAGCGCGCGCGATGACGGCATCATGACCGGCATGCGTCACGACGTCGTTTCGACGACATCGACGTTCGAGGACTGGACCGAAAGCTCCGCGATCGTCACGCGCATGCTGTACGCGGTGCCGAACCAGTCGACGTCGCACAAGCTGGTCAAGCTCGACATCGGCACGCCGACCTTCATGCGCGCGCCCGGCGAGACGAGCGGCTCGTTCGCGCTCGAATCGGCGATGGACGAAATGGCGTATCGACTGAACATGGATCCGCTCGCGTTTCGCATCAAGAATCACGCGAACATGGAGCCGCAGGAGAAGAAGCCGTGGTCGGAGAAGGCGCTGCTCGAATGCTATCGGCGCGGCGCGGATACCTTCGGCTGGTCCAAGCGCAACCACGCGCCGAAGTCGATGCGCGAAGGCAATACGCTCATCGGCTGGGGCGTGGCGACGGCGACGTATCCGGCGAATCGCAGCGAGGCGTCGGCGGTGGCGCGCATCCTGCCCGACGGCACCGCGATGGTCGCGTCCGGCACGCAGGATCTCGGCACCGGCACGTACACGATCATGACGCAGGTCGCCGCCGACGCGCTCGGCTTTCCGCTCGATTACGTGCGCTTCGCGCTCGGCGATTCGTCCTTGCCGAAGGCGCCGGTCTCGGGCGGCTCGCAATCGGCGGCGAGCGTGTCGCCGGCGGTGCGGGCGGCGTCGATGGAGGCGCGCGATCAACTCATCGCGATGGCGCTCGCGGATCGCGGATCGCCCGTCGCCGGTCTCGCGCGCGAGGACGTGACCGTGTCCAACGGCTGGGTCGTGAGCCTGTCGAATCCTGACAAGCGCGATCCCGCGGCGGCGATCATCGCGCGCAACGGCGGCAAGCCGATCGAGGCGATCGCCACGACCCGGCCCGGCGACGAGAAAAAGCAGTATTCGTTTCACTCGTTCGGCGCGGTGTTCGCGGAAGTGCATGTCGATGCGGACCTCGGGATCATCCGCGTGCCGCGCATCGTCGGCGTGTACGACGTCGGCACGCTCTTCAACGAAAAGACCGCGCATAGCCAGTTGATGGGCGGCATCGTGTGGGGCGTCGGCTCGGCGCTGCTGGAAAAGAGCGAGATGGATTCGCGCTACGGGCGCTATACGAACGCGAATCTCGCGGAATATCACGTCCCGGTGAACGCGGATATCGGCATGCTGGATATCGCGTTCGTCGGCGAGCCGGACCCGCATATCAATCCGCACGGCGCGCGGGGCATCGGCGAGATCGGCATTACGGGCGTGGCAGGCGCGCTCGGCAACGCGGTGTATCACGCGACGGGGGTGCGTGTGCGCGATCTGCCGATTACGCTCGACAAAATCCTGCCGCCGACGATGGCGTGAAGTGAAACGACGCACACGGCGGTCCGCCCGGCCGCCGTGTGTTTTTTTATGCTTGCGACGCCGTTCGATGCGCCGCACAATCGCGATTCATCCCCACACGAGCACCCGCGATGACCTATTCGTCGAACGCGACCGGCATTCTGCTGGCGGCGGGTCTCGGCACCCGTTTCGACCCGTCCGGACTCCACAACAAGCTGCTCGCCACCCTGCCCGACGGAACGCCCATCGTGTTCCAGTCGGCGCGCAGGCTGCTCGCCGTGTGCGCCGAAGTGATCGCGGTCGTGCGTCCCGGCGCCGAAAAGCTCGCCGACGTGCTCAACGAAGCAGGCTGCAACGTCATCTTCAGCGTCGACGCCGAGCGCGGCATGGGCGCGACGCTCGCCGCGGCCGTGCGCGCGACGTCCGAAGCCGATGGCTGGCTCGTCGCGCTCGGCGACATGCCGTGGATCGAAGCGTCGTCGTATGAAGCGGTCGCGCGTGCGCTCGACGGCGGCGAAGCGCTCGTCGCGCCGTTCCATCGTGGCAAGCGCGGGCATCCGGTGGGCTTCGGCATCGCGCATCGCGAGATGCTCGCCACGCTCGACGGCGACGCGGGCGCACGCGCCATCTTCACGACGCACAAGCCGTTCATCGTCGAAGTGGACGATGCGAACGTGCTGCGCGACGTGGATTTGCCGAGCGACCTCGGGCAGACTTGAGCGCGACCTAAGCCGCGATCGCCGCCGTTTCCGCGGAATCTTCGGCGTCGGCGCCGATCGGCAGATAGCGCCGGCTGACGTCGAGCAGCGTCGCGCCGAATCCCTTCTTCGCCCGGAAATCCGTCCGCGCGCTCGTCACCACGCGCGGCGACGCACTCCACTCGATCCGTGCGCCGGTCGCGATCAGCGCTTCGACGAGCGCCACGTCCTCGCTCGTCTCCAGCGGCGCAAATCCGCCCGCCTTCACGTACGCGCTCGCCGACACGCCCATGTTCGCGCCGTGAATATGCCGATGCCCGTCCGCATCGGTATAAGTGCGCCCGAAGTGCTCGCGCACCGCGCCGATATGCGGCGACCAGTCGTGCACGCCGATCACGCCGCACACCGCGTCCGCGCAGCAGTCGAGCTGGCGCACGAGCCAGTCTGCGGCGACGGTCGTATCGGCATCGGTGAATGCGAGCCAGCGCGCGCCCAGCGCCAGCGCCCGCTGTGCGCCATGCGCGCGCGCGACGCCGACATTGCACGCCTCGATGCACGTCACTTCCGCGCCCAGCGCCCGCGCGATGGCGGCGGTGTCATCGCTGCAACTGTCGGCGACGACGATCACGCGCGCCGCCTCGCCAAGCAGTTGATGATGATCTGCCGCGCGACGTGCAGCCGCGACGCACGCGCCGATATGCGCGGCTTCGTTGTGAGCAGGAATGACGATGGCAAGCATTGGCGGCTCCGTGTGTGAGTTTTTTTCCGTTGGCAATCGAGACGGCGCGATGGATGAATTTCAGCAATGGCCGTTCCCGTGAATGGCGGGCCGCTCCGCCGTATAAGGGCGCGATCGTCTCTAAATAGTTGCTGAAAAGCGGCGGGAATCGCTAGAATTACTGTATGGATATACAGTGCTTTTATGATTCCGCTCGCCGATGAAAAGCGTCACCATCGATCCGTCGTTCGCTGCCTGGCGTACCGAGGCGCGCAATCTCCTCATGGAAGACGCGCGCCCGGAAGACGTGGAATGGCTCGAAACCGATGCATCGGCAACGGTGTTCGGCTCCATCGTTGCGTCGCGCGGCCCGTCGGATCCGAATGCGAAGAAGCCGGTCAAGATCGCGCGCGAATTCCTCGCCATGCTCGAAACGGCGGCGTGCTTTCGCGCGCCCGACCGCTGGCGGTTTCTCTACAAGGCGCTGTGGCGCTGGACGCAGGGCGACCGCGCGATCGCCTCGCCGGAAGATCCGGACGGGCATCGGCTGCGGCGCATGATCGAATCGGTCGAGGCCGAAGAAAGCGAAATGCGCAGAGTGCTGCGTTTCCGGCATCGCGATTCGTCGCTCGGGCCGCCCGAGTTCATCAGTTGGTTCGAGCCGGTGCACGATGTGCTGGAGCACGCCGCGATGCACTTCGCCACGCGCATGGGCAGCGCCACGTGGATGATCGCCACGCCGCACGGCGCCGCGTTCTGGGACGGCGCGCTCCTGCGCGTGGACCGCACGAGCGAGCCGGAAGAAAAGCCGATGGATTTCGGCGACACCGCGATGAGCGGCGAAGCCATCAGCGGCGACGCCATCGAGGCGCTCTGGCTCGCGTATTACGAGAGCACGTTCGCGCCGGCGCAGGAAAACGCCGCCGAAATGGCGTCGCATATGCCGGTGCGCTACTGGAAAAGCCCGGAGAACGCGCGCACCGATCCCGCGCTGATCTCCCGCGCCGATCCCTATTCGCGGCGCGACCGTCATCCGCGTAATGTGCCGCCCGACATGGAAGTCGCCATCAACACGGATCTGGAGCCGATCAAGGGCACGATGCTGATCGAGCCGCCGTCGCTCGATGCATGCAGGCGCTGCGCGCTGTGGCGCAACGCGACGCAGGCGGTGCCGGGCGTCGGTCCCGGCGACGCCCGCGTGATGCTGGTCGGCGAGCAGCCGGGCGATCAGGAAGACCGCGAGGGCAAGCCGTTCGTCGGTCAGGCGGGCAAGCTGCTCGACGAAGCGCTCGCCGAGGCGCAGATCGCGCGCGAATCGCTCTATCTGACCAACGCGGTGAAGCATTTCAAATGGGAAGCGCAAGGCGAGGAGCGCGCGCATCTCGCGCCCGCGCAGCGCGAACGCGAAGCCTGCCGCTACTGGCTCGACGAAGAACTGAAGCGCATCGGGCCGAAAGTCGTCGTCGCGCTCGGGGCGACGGCGCTCAAGGCGCTCACGGGGCATCGCACGGCGTTGTCCGAGTATCTCGGCAAGACCATCGAGCATAAGGGGCACATCATCGTGCCGACGTATCACCCGTCGTATCTGATGCGCCTCGCCGACGACAAAGTGCGCGCGGAAGTCTTCGGGACGATCGTCGAGGCGCTCGTTTTCGCGCAGCAGATCGCCGACGGCACCGCGACCATCCGCACGCCGGTGAAGGACCCGACGCGCTGAACGAGCCGCAGATGCAACAGGACGAAACAGGACGAAACAGGACGCAACAAGACGAAAGCGTCGTCAACGTTCCTGTAAGCCGCGCGTTATACCGGTGTCGCGCCGACTGGCGCTCACCGATGGTCCACATCACACCCAAATGGCCGCTCTCCCGCTCGAAGAACTCCGCCGTCAACAATCGCAGGGCTTGCACACACGCGCGCTCGTGCCGAAATCGGCCGGGCAACTGAAGACCGAACGCGAGCGCATCGTCGCGCGTCTGCAATTGCTGCTCAACGTGACCATCGCGGTGGCGCTCGCGGGCGTCGCGCTCATCGCGTGGCTGCCGTTCTCGCCTGTGCCGCACGCATTCCGCTTCGGCGTGCAGGAAGTGCTCGGCGTCGCGGTGTTCGCGTCGTGCCTGTTCATCCTGCACGAGCGCGCCGAACTGGAGCTCGGTCTTTACGACTACGAGCCCGTCGAGCAGACGACGCAAGGCGAATTGCGCGCGCTGCTGCATCGCGTGCCGGAAGGCGTGTCGTATCAGGAAGCGCTCGCCGCGGACAAGCGCACGTTCGTGACTGGCGAAGTCGACGGCATCCGCCGCCGCGCCGAAGCGTTCACGCCGAAGACGCTGCCCGCCGCCGACGGCAACACGGAAACCTGAGCGCCGCTCGACGCCGCATCCAAGCCGCCGCCTCGCCATCGCGAGGTGGCGGCTTTTTTACATCGACGCTGAAAACTTCGCGCCTTGACGAGCGCCGCCGCGCCTCCTTCAATACGTGACAGATGCCGCAATCGACGCTCAAACTGTCACGCTTCGGAACGCAATCTGTGTCCAACGCGGGCATTTTCAGGCGGAACCTGCCGCAAACGCGCCGGGCATGGCGGGTGCTTGCCAAGCGCGCGGCCCCGCGAGTTGCGCCGAATCGAGCGAGGCCACGCCACTTGCAGGAGCCAAGATGCGAGCCAATCCCCTTTCCACGTTGAGCGACGACCTCACGACAACGCTCGTCCCCGACGCGCCGAGCGCCCCGCCCGCCGCCGCGCGTGACGGGAGCGACGATTACGACACGCTCGCCGCGTTCCACGGCATCGAGCGCGAGCGCCTGGTGCTGATCCATCCGGGCAGCCATCACGCCGCGCCCGCCTGGCCCGCCGAACGATATGCCGATGTCGCCGACCAGCTCGCCGCCGATGGCTGGCAGATCGCGATCGTCGGCGATTCGCCCGATCCCGAGCGCACCGCCGGCGTGCTCGGCGCGATGCAGACGGCCGCGCTCTTTCTCGCGGGCGCCGTCGCGCCGGCGACGCTGCCGCGCCTGATCGCCAATGCGCGGCTGCTCCTGTCCGACGACGCCGAAGCGTCCTCGCCCGTCGCCGCCGCCCGCGCGCTCGGCACGCCGCATATCGTGCTCGACGAACATCCGCGCGACACCGGCAGCGACGCGATCGCCGCACACGCCCGCGACGCGCTCTCGCACACCGGCGGCGCGCATCCGGGCGAGCCGTTCACGCTGCACATGCCGGCGGCGCACGAATCGGCATAGACGAAGAGCCACCTTTCGGGGGACATCATGAAATTCGACATGCAAACCAATCCCGTTCCGGATCCCGTAGCGGACCCGAACCGCGATCCGGAAGCCGATCCGCTCACGCCGCCTTCGCCCGGTCATCGGCCGGAGGAGCCGCAGCATCCCGACGCGCCGCCCGACAAGGATCCGATCCGGCGTCTCTGATCCGACGCTTCCCTACGGGAATTCCCGCCCTACATTCGCCGCCCATGCCTGCCGTAAAGCGGGCATGCGGCGGCGTGCGCCGTCGCAAACGACAACGCGAATACAACGCAAACAGGCGACGGGCGCAACATGAACAGAATGACGTTGAACAAGAAGCTCGGCTCGTTGATCGCCGTGCTGTGGATCGGCTTGATCGCGATCGGGATCATCGGGGCATGGCAAAACCGGACGTCGATGATCGACGACCGCAAGGAGCAGTTGAAGACGCTCGTCAACGAGGCGCACTCGATCACCGCGCACTACGCGGCGCTCGCCGCGAACAAGACGCTCACCGAAGACGAAGCGAAAAAGCGCGCGCTGGAAGTGGTCGGCGCGATCCGCTACGGCACGGACGGCTATCTCTCGATCAACGACTCGCATCCGAGGATGGTGATGCACCCGATCAAGTCCGCGATGAACGGGCAGGATCTGTCGAGTTATGCCGATCCGGCGGGCACTCGCCTGTTCGTCGATATCGTCAAGGCGGGCGATCAGCCCGGCGGCGGCTTCATCAGCTATCTGTGGCCGAAGCCCGGCAGCGACAAGCCAGTCGGCAAGCTCTCCTACTCGCAGCGCTTCGGGCAGTGGGACTGGTACATCGTCACCGGCATGTACATGGACGACGTGCAGAGCGCGTTCTGGGCAAGCGCGCTGCGCTGGCTCGCGATCACGGCCGTGCTCGGCGGCTTCGCGACGGCCGCGATGCTCATCGTTCTGCGGAGCATCAAACGCAATCTCGGCGGCGAGCTCGAACTGGCGGTCGACGCGGCGCATCGCATCGCGCGTGGCGATCTGACGAGCAGCGTCGACGTCCGTCCGAACGACACGACAAGTCTGTTGCACGCGCTCAGCGTGATGCAGAGCGGTCTCGTCGATACCGTGTCGCGCGTGCGCAGCGGCACGGACAACATCAACGTGGGCGCGTCGGAGATCGCGGCGGGCAACACCGATCTGTCGCAGCGCACCGAGGAACAGGCCGCGGCGCTCGTGCAGACCGCGTCGAGCATGGACCAGATGACCGCGAACGTGAAGAACAACGCGGAGAGCGCCGCGCAGGCGGCGCGTCTCGCGGAGCAGGCGGCGGACGTGGCGACGCGCGGCAGCGGCGTGGTCGACGACGTCATCGACACGATGACGCGCATCACCGCGAGCTCGCAGCAGATCGGCGACATCATCGGCGTGATCGACGGCATCGCGTTCCAGACGAACATCCTCGCGCTGAATGCGGCGGTCGAAGCGGCGCGCGCGGGCGAACAGGGACGCGGCTTCGCGGTCGTGGCGGCGGAAGTGCGCAGTCTCGCGCAGCGCTCGGCGACGGCGGCGAAGGAAATCAAGGCGCTCATCGAAACGTCGACGCAGACGGTCGAGCAAGGCGCGTCGCTCGTGACGAACGCGGGCGCGACGATGACGGAAATCGTGCAATCGGTGCGCCGCGTGAACGAGATTCTCGACGAGATCAGCCACGCGTCGCGCGAGCAGAGCGCGGGCATCGAGCAGGTGAACCGCGCGGTCGTCGAGATGGATCAGGTGACGCAGCAGAACGCCGCGCTCGTCGAGGAAGCCGCCGCCGCCGCGCATTCGCTGAAGGATCAGGTCGATGTGCTGCGCGAGGCGATCGGAAGTTTCAGGCTGCCGGCGTGATTTCGGTCACGCCAGGAATCGTTCGACGAGGCGCGCCCAGTAAGCCGCGCCGACCGGCAGATTCTTGTCGTTGAAATCGTAGTGCGGGTTGTGGACCATGCAGCCGTCCTCGCCCGCACCGTTGCCGAGGCGCAGGAACGAGCCCGGCCGCTGCTGCAGCATGAACGCGAAGTCCTCGCTGCCCATCAGCAGATCGGCGTGCGCGACGACGTTCTCTGCGCCGACCAGTTCGCGCGCGACCTCCATGGCGAACTCCGTTTCCGCGTCCGAATTCACGACGACCGGATAGCCTTCCAGATACTTCACCGTCGCGCTCGCGCCGTAGCTCGCCGCCTGCGATTCCACCAGTTCCTTGATGCGGCGCCTGAGCAGTTCGCGCACTTGCGGGTCGAAGGAGCGCACGGACAGTTCGAGCGTCGCGCGATTCGGGATGACGTTGTTGACCGTTCCGGCGTGCATCGAGCCGACAGTGACGACGGCCGGCTGCGCCGGATCGACGTTGCGCGCGACGATCGTCTGCAGCGCCATGACGATGCTCGCCGTCACGACGACCGGATCGACCGACAGATGCGGCCGCGCCGCGTGCCCGCCGACGCCTTCGACCACGATCGACACCTGATCGCCCGCCGCCATGAACGGCCCCTTGCGGAACAGGAACGTGCCGGGCTGCGCGCCGGGATGGTTGTGCACGCCGAACACGGCGTCGCAATGAAAGCGCTCGAAAAGACCTTCCTCGATCATCTTCTGCGCGCCGCTCGGCACGCCGTGCTCTTCCGCCGGCTGAAAATACAGATGCACCGTGCCGTTGAAATTGCGCGTGCGCGCGAGATGGCGCGCCGCGCCGAGAAGCATCGTCGTGTGGCCGTCGTGGCCGCACGCGTGCATCTTGCCGTGCGTCTCGCTCGCCCAGGGCTTGCCGCTCTGCTCGATGATCGGCAGCGCGTCCATGTCCGCGCGCAGTCCGATGCTCTTCGTGCCGTCGCCCACCTTCAACGTGCCGACGACGCCCGTCCCGCCGACGCCGCGCGTCACCGTCCAGCCCCACTCTTCGAGCCGCTCCGCGACGAGCGCCGCAGTGCGCGTCTCCTCATACGACAACTCCGGATGACGATGGATATCGTGGCGAATTTCGCGCAGCGAAGGCGCGTCGTCGGAGAGATCGGCGATGACGGTGAAGTGGTGGTCGGACGAGATCGTCATGGAGAAGCCCTTGCGGTTGATCGGAAAACGGCGCACATGATCCTCCACATGCGCCGCGCTTGCCAGTTCCGCGCGCGTTTTTTTCGCTGACCGTAAGCGAATCGTGAAATTTCGACCGCTTTTAGCGCAGAAACCGGTCGATCACGTCGGCGAGCGTGGCGAAAGCCGGCGCGATGTCGTCGTCCGGCACGCATGCATATCCGATCAGCAAGCCGGATTCCGCGTCCGGCCGATGCGCGTAATACCCCGACAGCGGCCGCACGACGATGTTCTGCGCGAGCGCGGCGGCGGCGAGCGCGCGATCATCGACGTGGCGCGGCAGTTTCAGCACGAGATGCAGCCCGGCATCGCCCCCGGCGATCGAAAGCGTGTCGCCGTAGCGCGCGGCGATGGTCGCGAGCATCGCGTCGCGGCGCTGGCCGTAGAGCGCGCGCATCCGCCGGATATGCGACGTGAAATGCCCCTGCTCGATGAATTCCGCGAGCACGGCCTGCTGCAGCAACTGCCCTTCGCGATACAGCTCGGCGCTCGCCATCGCGAAGCTCTCCGCGAGCGCTTCCGGCACGACCACATAACCGATGCGCAGCCCCGGAAACAGCGTCTTGCCGAAACTGCCGACGTAAATCACCTGCCCCGCCGTGTCCATGCCCTGCAGCGACGCGAGCGGCCGGCTGCCGTAGCGGAATTCGCTGTCGTAATCGTCCTCGATGATCCAGCAGCGGTGCTGGCGCGCATATTCGAGCAACATGCGGCGGCGCGCGAGGCTCATCACCATGCCGAGCGGATACTGATGCGACGGCGTGACGAGCATCAGCTTCGGCGGCGACGCGAGATCGGCGGATGTCGGCGCGATGCCTTCCGCGTCGACGGGAATCGCCTTCAGATCGAGCCCCGAAACCTGCAGAACGCTGCGCACGCCCCAGTAGCACGGATCCTCCGTCCAGATCGTGTCGCCCGGATCGGCGAGCAGGCGCGCGGCGAGATCGATGGATTGATGGATGCCCGTCGTCACGACGATCTGCTCCGGCGTGCAACGCACCGAGCGCGACGTGCGCAGATAGTGCGCGAGCGCGTGGCGCAGTCCCGCGTGGCCGCCGCCCGGCGCGTAGGTGAGCAGATCGGGCAGCGGCTTGCGCCAGTATTTCGCGTGCAGCCGGTTCCACACGCGCGACGGAAACCGCGATACGTCCGGCACGCCCGGCATGAACGCGCCGCCCTGACGCTTCGACACGCCCGCGCCCGAAATCAGCCGCGCGCCGCGCGTGGAGAGCGTCGATTGTGCATCGGATGGCGCGATCGCCGCGGGCGGCGCGTCGTCGAACACGATGTCGTCGGGCGTGCTGTCCGCGACAAAGGTGCCGCGCCCCGTCGCCGACGACACGTAGCCCTCGAGCGCGAGTTGCTCGTAGACCTGCGTCACCGTGTTGCGCGCCACGCCGAGCTCGGCGGCAAGCAAGCGCGACGACGGCACTTTCGCGCCCGCCGCGAGCTCGCGCGTGAGGATGGCCTGCTGTAGCAGCCGATGCAATTGCCGGTAGATCGGCTGGCCGTTCGTGCGATCGATGCGCTGCGCCAGCCAGTCGGACAGCACGCTTGCGCGCGTCGACATCGAATTGGCTCCTATAGATTTATTGAAATGGCTCTGAACTTGAGGGCCAAATCTTACTATAGTCGTCTCTATATTCAGTCGGCCGATGCGGCCACCAACGATCCAGGAGATTTCCGTGAGCACCAACCTCAAGAACGCCGATCTGCACGCCCGCAAGAACGCTGCGACGCCGCGCGGTGTCGGCGTGATGTGCGATTTCTACGCGGCGCGCGCCGAGAACGCGGAACTGTGGGATGTCGAGGGCCGCCGCTTCATCGACTTCGCGGCGGGCATCGCGGTGTGCAATACGGGGCATCGCCATCCGAAGATCGTCGAGGCGATTCGCGCGCAGCTCGACTGCTTCACGCACACGGCGTATCAGATCGTGCCGTACGAGTCGTATGTGTCGCTCGCCGAGAAGATCAGCGCCCGCGCGCCGGGCTCGCACGCGAAGAAGACGGCGTTTTTCACGACGGGCGCGGAGGCTGTCGAGAACGCGGTGAAGATCGCGCGCGCCGCGACGGGCAGGCCGGGCGTGATCGCGTTCACGGGCGGCTTTCACGGCCGCACGCTGATGGGCATGGCGCTCACGGGCAAAGTCGCGCCGTACAAGATCGGCTTCGGGCCGTTCCCGTCGGACGTGTTCCATGCGCCGTTCCCGAATTCGCTGCATGGCGTGTCGGTCGAGGATTCGCTGCGCGCGATCGAGCATCTTTTCAAGGCGGATATCGAAGCGACGCGTGTTGCCGCGATCATCTTCGAGCCGGTGCAGGGCGAAGGCGGTTTCGTTCCGGCGCCGACGGAATTCGTGCGCGGCCTGCGCAAGATTTGCGATGACCACGGCATTCTGCTGATCGCCGATGAAGTGCAGACGGGCTTTGCGCGCACCGGCAAGCTGTTCGCGATGGAGCATCACGGCGTCGTGCCGGATCTGATGACGATCGCGAAGTCGCTGGCGGGCGGGATGCCGCTGTCGGGCGTCGTCGGGCGCGCGGAGATCATGGATGCGGCGGCGCCGGGCGGGCTCGGCGGCACGTATGCGGGCAATCCGCTGGCGGTGGCGGCGGCGCATGCGGTGCTCGACATCATCGACGATGAAGAGCTCTGCGAGCGCGCGGTTGTGCTCGGCGACAAGCTGAAGGCGAAACTCGAAGCGCTGAAGGGCGATGTGCCGCAGATCGCCGATGTGCGCGGGCCGGGGGGGATGATCGCGGTCGAGTTCTGCAAGCCCGGTTCGCATGATGCGGATGCTGCTTTTGCAAAGCTCGTGCAGACGCGGGCGCTGGAGCGCGGGTTGCTGCTGTTGGTTTGTGGCGTTTATTCGAACGTGGTTCGGTTCCTGTTTCCGCTCACCATTCAGGATGCGGTTTTTGATGAGGCGCTCGGTATTCTTGAAGATGTGTTGACGGAGACTGTTGGCGTTGCGGTTTGATTTGGTTTTTGGTTTTTGGTTTTTGGTTTTTTGTTTTGCGTTGGTCGCCGGATCCCGTATTCGCGTCGGTCTATTAGCGTTGCCCCTGTGCGGGGCAGTGCTAATAGACCACTAAGAAAACGGGATCCGGCGAAACACCGGAGCCGACACGAGAACGGGATCCAGCGACAACCCCGAGCCGACCCGAAAGGACTAGCAAATGAGCCTGAAAGAACACCTGAAAGACCCGACGCTCTTGCGTCACGCAGCGTACATCGACGGCGAATGGCAACAAGCCGACAACGGCGAAACGTTTGAAGTGGTGAACCCGGCAACGGGAGAATCCCTCGGCAAAGTCCCCAACATGGGCGCAACCGAAACGCGCCGCGCGATCGATGCCGCCAACACCGCCTGGCCCGCCTGGCGCAAAAAAACCGCCAAGGAACGCGCAGCCATCTTGCGCCGCTGGTTCGACCTGATGATGGCAAACGCCGACGATCTCGCCCTCATCCTCACGACCGAGCAAGGCAAGCCGCTCGCCGAAGCCAAGGGCGAAATCACCTACGCGGCGTCGTTCATCGAATGGTTCGCGGAGGAAGGCAAGCGCGTCGCCGGCGATACGCTCGCCACGCCCGCCGCCGACAAGCGCATCGTCGTGACCAAGGAACCGATCGGCGTCTGCGCCGCAATCACGCCGTGGAACTTCCCCGCCGCGATGATCACGCGCAAGGTCGGACCGGCGCTCGCAGCCGGCTGCCCGATCGTCGTGAAGCCCGCCGAAGCAACGCCCTTCTCCGCATTCGCGCTCGCGGTGCTCGCAGAACGCGCGGGCCTGCCGAAAGGCGTGCTCAGCATCCTGACCGGCGATCCGAAAGCGATCGGCGGCGAAATGACGGGCAATCCGATCGTGCGCAAGCTGTCGTTCACCGGCTCGACGGCGGTCGGCCGTCTGCTGATGGCGCAAAGCGCGCCGACCGTCAAAAAGGTGACGCTGGAACTCGGCGGCAACGCACCGTTCATCGTATTCGACGACGCCGATCTCGACGCCGCCGTGGAAGGCGCGATTGCATCGAAATATCGGAATAGCGGACAAACCTGCGTGTGCACGAACCGCTTCTACGTCCACGAGCGCGTCTACGATGCCTTCGCGCAAAAGCTCGCGGCAGCCGCGAGCAAGCTCAAGGTCGGAAGCGGCACGGAAAGCGGCGTCGCGCTCGGGCCGCTCATCAACGAAGCGGCCGTGCAAAAGGTCGAATCGCATATCGCGGACGCGCTCGCGAAAGGCGCCGCGCTCGCTTCGGGCGGCAAGCGGCACACGCTCGGTCACGGGTTCTTCGAGCCGACCGTACTGACCGGCGTCACGCCGGACATGAAAGTGGCGAAGGAAGAAACTTTCGGCCCGCTCGCGCCGATCTTCAAATTCTCGTCCGACGACGAAGTCGTGCAGCTCGCCAACGACACCGAGTTCGGCCTCGCCGCGTACTTCTATAGCCGCGACATCGGCCGCATCTGGCGCGTCGCCGAAGCGCTGGAATACGGCATGGTGGGCATCAACACCGGCCTCATCTCGAACGAAGTCGCGCCGTTCGGCGGCGTGAAGCAGTCGGGCCTCGGGCGCGAAGGCTCGCATTACGGCATCGACGATTACGTCGTCATCAAGTATCTCTGCATGGCGGTGTGATCGCGTTTCGTTGACGCGAAAAGAAAAAGCCTCGGCGCTTTCTGAACTGACCCCGCAAAGTTGGACAGTTTTGGGCTAGGCCGCTAAGGGCTGTT
>NZ_JFHD01000060.1 GCF_000698575.1 Caballeronia zhejiangensis | reverse complement strand
CCGTCTCATCGCACCACACGCCAAACGGGTTCAGCACCAAATAGCTCCGGCCCGCTTCGCGGCCGACCGGTCAATCGGGGAGGCACGCGCTTCGCTCCTAACATCTTTAGCACACTGCGCGCGCAAACCGATGGTTTCCCTTGCAGACCCAGCGGCAGCGCGTAGCGCTGTGCCGATGCTGTTTCGTGCTGAACCAGTGTCCTTGGAAAACTAGCTCGTCAGACCGTGCGCGATCCAAGCCCGATTAGGTGTTTGAGGGCACTCTTTAGGCGAGTGCCCCCTGTGACGAGAGGACTACCCAAATTGCGTGTGACCGCGGGCCTGAAAAGCTGCTTTCTTTGCCTACTTTCTTTGCAGCAGCAAAGAAAGTAGGTGCCGCCCCGCACAGGGGCAGTGCAAATAGACCGACGCGAAGACAGGATTTCATGAAGGCGCAGATCCACGCGCTGGGAAATCGGCTCGAACACTGCCCCCGATCCGAAGGCATCTGGCTCGCTTAGTGCCGAAAGCATCACCGCTACGGGTTATTCCCGATCTCCCGCTGCCGCATCGCTTGCTGCACTGCAACGGCGCTCGCGAGCGCTCCACCACTCGCCTTCCCAACGCTCAAAGGCGCGCGAATTGCGCCGCATTGCGGCAAACCCCACCCCACCTCGCGCCTTGACTTTCGCCGAACCGAATACGATCATTCGATCATCGAACGAGCAAATGTTCACTCAAACCGCCTTGACCGCCGCCGTCGTGGCGCCAAAGCGACCAGCCGCCCGCGAAGAACGGGCGCGCCGCCATTCAGAGGAAGAGACGACATGACGAACGAAGCCAACGTGATCCTGCACATCGGCGCCGGGTCTTTTCATCGCGCGCACCAGGCGTGGTATCTGCATCGACTGAACGAGTCGGGCGACAAAAGCTGGTCGCTCGCGGTCGGCAATATTCGCGGCGACATGAACGCCGTGCTCGATGCCCTCGCCGCGCAGAACGGCGAATACACGCTCGAAACGGTCACGCCGAAGGGCGAGCGCGAATACGAGACGATCCGCGCGATCAAAAAGGTCGTGCCGTGGTCCGCGGATCTCGCCGAACTCGTCGCCGTGGGCGCGGACCCGAAGACGAAGATCGTGTCGTTCACCGTCACCGAAGGTGGCTATTACCTCGACGAGCACGACAAGCTCGACACCGCGAACCCCGATCTCGCCGCCGACCTCAAGGGCGCAAAAACCACGATCTACGGCGCGCTCGCCGCGATCCTCGATGCGCGCATGAAGAATGGCGGGGGCCAGGTATCGCTGCAGAACTGCGACAACCTGCGCAGCAACGGCGACCGCTTCAAGGCGGGCATGCTCGAATTTCTCGAACGGCGCGGCGAGACCGCGCTGCGCGAGTGGATGATCGCGAACACGTCGTGTCCGAACGCGATGGTCGATCGCATCACGCCGCGCCCGACGCCCGACGTCGCCGAACGCGTGAAGGCCGCGACCGGCTTCGACGACAAAGCGCCCGTGATGGGAGAAAAGTTCATCCAGTGGGTGATCGAAGACAGCTTCATCGCCGGGCGGCCCGCGTGGGAGCAGGTCGGCGCGGAGATGGTCGAATCGGTGCATCCGTATGAGGAGGCGAAAATCCGCATCCTCAATGCGAGCCATAGCTGCATTGCGTGGGCGGGCACGCTCGTCGGGCTGCAATACATTCACGAAGGCACGCAGGATATGGAAATCCGCGCGCTCGCCGACGCCTACGTCACCGACGACGTGATTCCCTGCCTCACGCCGAGCCCGATCGATCTCGAGAAATATCGCGATGTCGTGCTCGACCGCTTCAGCAATCCGTACATCAAGGACACGAACCAGCGCGTCGCGGCGGATGGCTTCTCGAAGCTGCCGGGCTTCATCGCGCCGACGCTCTCGGAATGCTTCGCGCGCAAGGTCGATCCCGATTCGACCGCGATCCTGCCTGCGCTCTTCTTCCGCTTTCTCGAACGCTGGCACGAGGGCAAGCTGCCGTATGCGTATCAGGATGGCGTGATGGATCCGGAGGTGGCGCACGGCTTCTTCACGTCGCCCGATCCGGTCAAGGCCTTCACGAGCGACAAGCTCCTGTGGGGCAGCATGGCGCAGACCGAAGGCCTCGAACGCGTGATGCGCAGCGCGATTGCGAAAGTCGATGCATGGCTCGCCAATCGGCCGTAGGCGGCAAGCGGCCATAACCGGCCATAAGCGGCCATAAGCGCGCTGTTATCGCCGCGTTAATGGCATCGCGAAACTGCAAGCCGCGCCGCTCGGGTAATGTGCTCATGGCGCGGCGTCGCGCGTGGCGTTAAATTAGCGCCTCCCGCCGATATGGCGTCCCGCCTGGTTTCTGACCAAGTTCGATTCCGGCAACGACAAAGGGTCCGTTCATGTACTTAGGCATCGACCTCGGCACCTCCGAAGTGAAAGTGCTGCTGCTCGCGAGCGACGGCAGCGTCGTCGGCACGGCCGGCACGCCGTTCACCGTTTCGCGTCCGAAGCCGCGCTGGTCGGAGCAGAATCCGCTCGACTGGTGGGAAGGCACGCGCGCCGCGCTCTTCAAGCTGCGCGAGAAATTCCCCGATGAGTTCGCGCAGGTGCGCGGCATCGGTCTGTCCGGTCAGATGCACGGCGCCGTGCTGCTCGATTCGCAGGACAAGGTGCTGCGTCCCGCGATCCTGTGGAACGACATGCGCAGCGACAAGGAATGCGCCGAGCTCTACGAGCGCGCGCCGAACCTGCACGAGATCGCCGGCAATCTGGCGATGCCTGGCTTCACCGCGCCGAAGCTGCTCTGGGTCGCGCACAACGAACCCGATGTCTTCCGTCAGACCGCGTGCGTGCTGTTGCCGAAGGATTATCTGCGGATGCATCTGACGGGCACGAAAGTGTCCGATCCATCCGATGCCGCGGGCACGCTCTGGCTCGATGTCGCGCGCCGCGACTGGTCCGACGAGTTGCTTGCCGCGTGCAGCATGTCGCGCCGGCAGATGCCGTCGCTCGCGGAAGGCAGCGCGCCCTCGGGCACCTTGCGGCCCGAGCTCGCGCGCGAATTCGGCTTGCGCGAAGGCGTGATCGTCGCGGCGGGCGGCGGCGACAATGCCGCGAGCGCGGTGGGCATCGGCGCGACCGATCCGGGCGATGGTTTTCTGTCGCTGGGCACATCGGGTGTGCTGTGCGTCATCGGCGATCGCTTTCGGCCGAACCCGGCTTCGGCCGTCCACGCGTTCTGTCACGCGATTCCGGATCGGTGGCATCAGATGAGCGTGGTGCTGTCGGCGGCAAGCTGTTTGCGCTGGGTGTGCAAGCTGACATCGACGGATGAGCCGACGCTGCTCGCGGAAATCGAATCTTTGCCTGTCGATGTTTTGTCGTCTGCGCCGTTGTTTTTGCCGTATCTGAGTGGTGAGCGCACGCCGCACAACGATCCGTATGCGCAGGGCGTGTTCTTCGGCATGACGCACGCGACCGATCGCGCGTTGCTCGGCTATTCGGTGCTCGAAGGCGTGACGCTCTCCTTGACCGATGGCCTCGATGCGCTTCAATCCGCGGGCACGCAGGCGCGCGCGCTATCGATGCTCGGGGGCGGTGCACGTAGCGCGTATTGGGCGCAGATGTTCGCCGATGCCTTCGATACCCCGACGCGCACGCACGGCGGCGGCGAGACCGGCGCGGCGCTCGGCGCGGCACGGCTCGGGTGGCTTGCGGCGGGCGGCGATCCGGCGACGGTGCTCGCGAAGCCCGAGATCAAGCAGGAATTCACGCCGAATTCCGAACGGCATGCGTTGCTGCGGCAGCGGTTGAAGGGGTTTCGGGAGCTGTATCAGCATGTGAGGCCGTTGTTCGATTCGGCGCGGCCGCGGTTGGCTTGATTTTGTATTGGTATTGAGCTTCTATGAAGCGTGTGGGCGGTGCGGGGTTTGGCGCTTTTTTTCTCTTCGCCGGATCCCGTTTTCGTGTCGGTCTATTAGCGTTGCCCCTGTGCGGGGCGGCAGTCACTTTCTTTGCTGCTGCAAAGAAAGTAACCAAAGAAAGCAGCTCGACACGCCCGCGGTCACACGCAATTTGGGTAGTTCTCTCGTCCTCGGTGGCACTCGCCTAAGTGTCGCCCTCAAAGGACCAATCGGGCTTGGATCGCGCACGGTCTGACGAGCTGGTTTTAGATGGCCGCTGGTTCAGCACGAAAGAGCTTCGGCACAGCGCTACGCGCTGCCGTTGGGTATGCAAGGGAAACCAAAGGGCGGCGATTGCAGCGGGACGGAGACGTTAGTAGAGAAGCACGCGCGGACCCGATTGACCGGTCGGCCGCGAAGCGGGCCGGAGCTATTTGGTGCTGAACCAGTTTGGTGTGTGGTGCGATGAGACAGACCGTGCGCGAGCCAAGCCCGATGGGGCCTATGAGGGCACTCTTTAGGCAGCCCACGATGGACGAGAGGACTACCCAAATTGCGTGTGACCGCGGGCGTATCAGTAGCTGCTTTCTTTGCTTACTTTCTTTGCAGCAGCAAAGAAAGTGACTGCCGCCCCGCACAGGGGCAGTGCTAATAGACCGACACGTAATCAGGATTCCACGACAAACACCCTCGCCAGAAAGCGAAAATCAAAAACCAAGAACCGAAAACCAAACCCCCAGTGCCCAAATCCACTGAAAAACTCGATCTCGCAACGCGCGCAGCGTGGCTCTACTACGTCGCCGGCAACACCCAAAACGAGATCGCCGAAAAGCTCCAGATCTCGCGTCCGGTGGCGCAGCGCCTCGTCGCCTTCGCGGTCGAAAAAAACCTGATCCGCGTGCGCGTCGATCACCGCATCGCCGATTGTCTTTCGCTCGCCAAAGCGCTGAGCGACCGCTACGGCCTCGCGATGTGCGAAGTCGTGCCCATCGACGGCGATGCGCCCGAACAGGTCGACCGCAAGCTCGCCGTCGCCGGCGCGCAGGTCATGGAGCGCTATCTGCTCGAAGAAAAGCCGCTCGTCGTGTCGATCGGCAGCGGGCGCACGCTGAAAGCCTGCGTCGCGCAGATCGGACAGATCGACCGGCCGCAGCATCGTTTCGTGTCGATGGTCGGCGCAATCGCGCAGGACGGCTCGTCGAATCGTTACGACGTCGCGCAGCAGCTATCGGAAAAGACCGGCGGCAAGCACTTCATGCTGCCCGCGCCGCTCATGGCAGATAACGTCGCCGAGCGCGCGCAGTGGGTCAATCACCGGCTGTATCGCATCGTCGGCGAACTCGCGCAGAAGGCGGACGTGGCGTTCGTCGGCATCGGCAACGTGGGCGTGAATTGCCCGCTGCACGAGGACGGCTTCATCACGCGCGCGGAAGTCGATGAAATGATGTCGGCAGGCGCGGTCGCCGAATGGCTCGGCCTGCCGATCGATGCAGACGGCCGCCGCGTGCAATCGAAGACCGGCGCGCGCGCGACGAGCCTCGCGCTCGACTCGCCGCCCAAACGTCCGACCATCGGCTTCGCGGGCGGCGAGCGCAAGCGCGAAGCACTGGTCGCGGCGTTGAAGGGAAAGTGGCTGTCGGGGCTCGTCACCGATGAACTGTGCGCGAAGGCCGCGCTCGAAGCCTGACGGCTCAGAAGTCGATTTCCGCTTCCACTTCCTGTCCGATCTCCAGCGCAACGCCCTCGCCTTCCAGAACGATCGCGTTCTTGCCGAAGGTGAGCGCGCCGTCGAACTGGTCGCTGCCACGGTACGCGCTCATCGTGTCGAGCGGTTCGTGCGGCCATGCCGGGTTCGGCGCGCCCGTCGCCTGATCGATCGACGGAATCGGACAGCGCGTGCAGAGCTTCACGAGCCGCAATTGCGCATCGCCGATCCGCATTTCGCCGACGTAGTCCTCTTCGTAAGCATCGAGTCCACCGATCACGAGGTTCGGGCGGAAGCGATTCGCCGCGATGCCCGGCGCGCCTTTGGCCGACAGCCGCGCGTTGAGATCGTCGAGCGATGCCTGACCGACGACCAGCAACGGAAACTGATCCGCGAAACGCGTGTGCGTGGATTGCGGCGCGGTCCATTTATCGCTGACATCGCGGCGGGATGCCGGTGCGAATCGCGTGAGCCGCGCGGATACGCCGAGGAACGTGCTGAACCAGTGCGCGGCTTGTTCGCCCGCGTCGAGCGCATCGACGGTGTCGCGCCAGACGGTCGCGCGAATCGGCTTCGCATCGGCGAGCGCTTCGGCGCGCAAGGGCGTGCGCAGGGTCGGCATGCCGGGCGCGTCGATGACGAGATCATCGGCATCGAACGCGGTGCGGACCAGCGCCATGCGCGGATGCGAGCGTTGCGTGAACATGGCGCCGGCGGTGTCGATCACCATCCAGTGGCGGTCGTATTCGAGGCCGGTCTCGAAGAGCGTCGCGCGGCGCAGTGAAATGCCCGCGCAGGACTTGATCGGATAGACGAAGATTTCGTTCAGGACGGGCATGGCGGTATGGGGGTTCGGCGCCGGTCATCGGATGTGGCCGGTCGAAAGCCGAGATTATCGCGCATCGCCCGATACGGGTACGGTTTTACGACGCCCTCATCATCGCTGCGGCAAGTTCCAGCCCTAGCTTGTATTCGGGCGAACGCGGGCCGGCTTCGATGAGCGCATCGATCCTGTTCGTGTCGAGATTGGCATCGCCGGCGAAGAGCAGCCTGCGGATGGCGCCGATCGCCAGGCCGACTGTCTGATCGATGACGGGCGCGTCGAGTGCATCGTACGAAATCGTCGATGCGCTCATGTATTCCGGCGTTGCGAGGAACGGAACGACCAGCTGGCCGGACAGCCCGTCGAAGTGCAGCCAGTGCCTGAAAAGCATGTCGACCGGCACGGCCTGGTCTTCCGACGCTGAATACAGCGTACGAAGTTTCTGCTTTCCCTTCGGCGTGACAACGTACGCCGCCGCACAAAACGCGTAGGTTGCCCTCGCGTCGAACAAACTGACATTGTCGAAATAGTGACGGCCATCGCCGAGCAATTGCGGATTCGCGCGGCCGTTCATGCGCTTCTCCGCCTCCAGCAGCAGAAGGGACACGCGGTCGAATACGGGTGCGCAATCGAGGAACATCAGGTCGAGGTCGGGATTGTTGCCGATGTGCGCCGCGAGTATTTGATCGTTGATGAGCGTCGGAAAGAGCGGGCTCAGTTCCACGTCGTCTTCCAGCACGACGGTGGCGGTGTCGGCGGAGGAGTTGAGGATCACCCGTTCGTGCGATTGCCGACATGCCCAGACGCAGTTCTTGCCCGCGTTGTCGAACGGTCCTTGGGCGATGCCGTCAACCGCGGGGAAACGCACGATTCGATCCTGATAGCCGATGCTCGCCAGTTGCGTCTCCATCGACTTGCGCCGATCCTGACTCCGATCCAGATTGATGAAATAGCCGTCGAAACGCACTGCTTCTCCTTGTCGCGTCAGGTGCATAAATGTGCACGACATGCTAGCGGCTCGCTGTCGTGATTTGATTAGGAGGAAGCCGAGAGAAACAAGGTTTTGACGCGGATCATCGATTTGCAGGCAACTCAAATGATTAATCGATGCGCTGGTTCCTTTTGAGCGACATTGGGACGTAAGCTACGCGCCGACTTTATTCCTTCACTATTAGTAATGCCAAAAATATCAATCGTCGTTCCAACCTATAACACCTAATCGCATATCGTCGAAACGTTGAAATCGTTGCTCAATCAGGACGCCGACTTCGAAATCCTCGTTCTCGACGACGCCAGCACCGACGACACGCTCTCACTCGTTCGAAGCCTGAACGACGAGCGCATCCGCATCTTCCCGCTCGAGCACAATCAGGGCCGCCCTGCCAACGCCAATCGCGGTTTCGATCTGTGCCGGGGCGAATACATCGCGCGCATCGATCACGACGATCTGGCCGAACCGGGGCGTCTCCGAAAACAGGCAGATTTTCTCGATGCGAATCCGGATGTGACCGTGGTCGGCTCTCAGATCAGGCTCTTTGGCGACGAAGAATCCATAACCGACTTTCCGCTCGACGATGCGACCATCAAAGGCCGCTTTCTTCTCGGAGCGGCTTATCTAGCCAATCCGAGCACCATGTTCCGGCGCGCGTTCATTCAGAAACACGCTATCCGCTACGACCCGAATCTCGATATCGTCGATGCCCTGATCAAGCTGCACCGATCCGTAGGCGTTGCCATCTCCGATATCGATATGACTTGGGGCGCAAGCCGCGTCGAGCTAGAAGGCCGGTTGCTGGGAATGCTCAACGAAGTCGTAAAGGCCCGCGAGCAAGTCTATCCGCGCAGTCCGGAGCACATTGCGCTTTGCACCGAAGCCCTTTGGAAAGGTGTCAGGTCGAATAACGCGGCATAAAACGAAAAAGCGCGGTCCCGACGAACCGCGCCCGCAACACCCGAGGAACGCTCAAGCCGCCGTCGCGTGCTCCCGCAGCCACGAATCGACCACCTTGCGCGTAAACGCCTGCCCTTCCGCGTTGAACAGATGACAATGCTCAGGCGACGCGCCGAGCTTCAGCTTCTCGCCACGCGCGTGCTTCTCCAGCGGCGGAATGCGCGAGATCAATCCATCCGGCGCGACTTCGGTTTCCGCGTACAGATACGCCGCATCGCCGAGCGTCTCGACGGTCATCGCCGTCGCGGAGAGACCGTAATCGCCCGCTTCCGGCGAATTCGGCTGCAGATGCTCCGGACGAACGCCGACCGTCACCGCATCGCCCGGCTTCGCATTGCCCGGCAGCACGCCGACGAGTTGCGTCTCGCCCGTCGCGTACTTCACGAGGACGCCGTCGTTCTGCACCGCGGCGACGGTGCCCGACAAAAAGTTCATCTTCGGCGAGCCGATGAAGCCCGCCACGAACCGGTTCGCCGGCGCGTGATAAAGCGTGTTCGGCGTGCCGACCTGCTCGATGTTCCCCGCCGACAGCACCACGATCTTGTCCGCGAGCGTCATCGCTTCGACCTGATCGTGCGTCACGTAGATCATCGTCGTCTTGAGATCGTCGTGCAGGCGCGCGAATTCCAGGCGCATCTTCACGCGCAGCGCGGCGTCGAGGTTCGAGAGCGGCTCGTCGAAGAGGAACACCTTCGGCTTGCGCGTGATCGCGCGCCCGATCGCGACGCGCTGACGCTGGCCGCCCGAAAGCTGCTTGGGCTTCCGATCGAGCAGATGATCGATGTGCAGAATCTTCGCGGCGTTCTTCACGGCGGCGTCGATCGCGGGCTTCTTCTCGCCCGCGAGCTTGAGGCCGAACGCCATGTTGTCGTACAGCGTCATGTGCGGATAAAGCGCGTACGACTGGAACACCATCGCGATGCCGCGCTTCGCGGGCGCGAGCTCATTCACGCGCGCATTGTCGATCATCAGGTCGCCGCCGCTGATGTCTTCGAGGCCGGCGATCATCCGCATCAACGTCGACTTGCCGCAGCCCGACGGGCCCACGAACACGACGAACTCGCCGTCGTTGATATCGAGGTTGATGTTGCGCATCACCTCGGTTTCTTCATAACGCTTGCTGATGTTGCGCAGTGTCAGGCTAGCCATGGTGTGTGTCTCCAGTCTTCATTGGCGATGCGATCAAACGCCATCGCTATCTGAGTTCGAACGTCGCGTTCTGCAGCCATTGCTCGACGAGCGCAGGCAGTCGCGTCATGTCGTCGAATACCGCCTGCGCGCCCGCTTTTTCGAGCGCGCCGATCTGCCCTTCGGTCGCGTGTCCGCCGCCGATGAAGCCGAGCACCGGCATGCCCGCCGCGCGCGCCGCCGTCACGCCGGTCACGCTGTCTTCGACGACGAGGCAGCGCAGCGGATCGATGCGCATCGCGCGCGCCGCCGCGAGATACACGTCCGGCGCGGGCTTCGGATTCGCGACCATGTCCGCGCAGAAACGCCGCTCGCCGAAAAAGCGCAGCAGACCCGTGCGCTGCAGCACGGCATCGACATACGTCGAGAAGCTGTTGCTCGCGCACGCCTTCGTGAAGGGCACGGCCGCGAGCGCCTCGGCGATGCCCGGCACGGTCGGCGCCTGCATCGCCGCGGCTTCGACGGCCCGCCGGATGGCGACGACCTGATCGTGCGTCAGCGTCCGGTTCACCGTATCGGCGGCGCTGGCGAGCACGGCCTCGATGCGCAGGCCGAGCAGCGGCATCACGACCGGCTCGACATCGACGCCCGGCCACAGCGCCTGCAACTCGGCGACGAGCACGCGCGCCGCCACCGTTTCGCTGTCGATCAGCACGCCGTCGCAATCGCAGATCAGCAGGCGATCTTCGAGATTGGCGTCTCGGGATGGAGTGAGATTCACGAGTGCGTCCTCACTTCACCGCGCCAAACGTAAGGCCGCGCACCAGTTGCTTCTGCGAGACCCAGCCGACGATCAGAATCGGCGCGACCGCGAGCAACGAAGCCGCCGAGAGCTTGGCCCAGAACAAGCCTTCCGGACTCGAATACGACGCGATGAACACCGTCAGCGGCGCCGCGTTCGAGCTCGACAGGTTGATGCTCCAGAACGCCTCGTTCCACGACAGGATGATGAGCAAGAGCCCCGTCGATGCGAGACCGGGCAACGCCATCGGCATCAGCAGATAGACGATTTCCTGCCACGTCGTCGCGCCGTCGATGCGGCCCGCTTCCAGAATGTCCTTCGGCACTTCGTTGAAGTACGTGTAGGCCATCCATACGGCGATCGGCAGATTGATGAGCGTGTACACGATCACGAGGCCGGACACGGTATCGAGCAGGCCCGTGTTCTTCCACAGCAGATAGATCGGCACGAGCACGCCGACCGACGGCATCATCTTCGTCGACAGCATCCACAGCAGCACCGACTGCGTCTTCTTGGTCGGAAAGAAGGCCATCGCGTAGGCGCACGGCACGGCGAGGATCAGGCAGAGCACCGTGACGCCGACCGAGATCAGCACCGAATTCCACGCGAAACCGAAGTAATTGCTGCGCGCGAACACTTCGCGGAAGCTCTCCAGCGTCGGCGTGAAGAACAGCGACGACGAGTACGCCTGCTGCTCGGTCTTGAACGCGGTGATCGTCATCCAGAAGATCGGGAAGAACAGCAGGATCGACACGATCCACGCGACGATGCCAGGCACGATGTTCTTCGCATGGCCGAGCGCGGAAGTCCGCGGCGGAACATTGACCGATTGCGTGCTCATGACTCGTACTCCCCTTTGAGGTTCTTCGCGAGCATTCTCACGAGGAAGAACGCGACGATATTGGCGAGAATCACCGCGAGAATGCCGCCCGCCGATGCAAGGCCGACGTCGAACTGCTGCAGGCCGAGCGCGTAGATCAGGTACGACAGATTCGTCGTCGCGGTGCCGGGACCGCCGCCCGTCGTCGTATAGATTTCCGCGAAAATCGACAGCAGGAAGATGGTTTCCATCATCACGACCACGGCCACCGCGCGCTTCAAATGCGGCAGCGTGATGAAGAAGAACATCGCGAACGGACCCGCGCCGTCGATGCGCGCCGCTTCCTTCTGCTCCTGATCGAGCGACTGGATCGCCGTGAAGAGAATCAGGAAGGCGAACGGCAGCCACTGCCACGCGACGATCACGATGACCGCGAAAAGCGGATAGTCGGCGAACCAGTCGATCGGTTGCATGCCCATCGAGCGCATCAGGCTCGCGATCAGGCCGTACACCGGATGCAGGATCATGTTCTTCCAGATGAGCGCGGAGACCGTCGGCATCACGAAGAACGGCGCGATCACGAGCAGACGCGCGATGCCCTGTCCGAAGAACTTGCGATCGAACAGCACGGCAAGCAGCACGCCGCCTACGACCGTGATGACGAGCACCGACACGATCAGCGTCAGCGTATGTCCGATGGACGGCCCGAACGCGGGATCGGTGACGAGAAACTCGAAGTTATCGAAGCCCGCGAAACCTTTGACATCGGGATTCAGCAGGTTGTAGCGCGAAAACGAGAACCAGATCGTCATCGCGAGCGGAATGGCCATCCACAGGAAGAGCAGTCCGGTCGACGGCGAGATCAGCCATCGCACCGACTTCGCGCGGCGCTTGTCGCGTTCGGCGGCGGACTCCTCCAGATGATGATCGGTGATGGGGGGATTCAGTTGACTCATCGTGTCACCTCTCGATGATGCTTCCCGGGCCGCATCAGGCGACGCGGCCCGTTACCACAGGAATTACTTCTGATAGCCCGCTTGCTTCACGGCGCGATCCGCCGCGGCATTCGCGGCCTTCAACGCCTGATCGACGCTCGTCTGTCCGGCGACGACGCCCGCGATCGACTGGCCGACCACCGTGCCGAACGACTGGAACTCCGGAATGCCGACGAACTGGATGCCGCTATACGGCACCTTGTGCAGCGTCGCATCGTTCGGATCGGCGGTTTCGATCGCCTTCAGCACGAAGTCGCCGAAGGGCGCGGCCTGCTTGTACTCGGGGCGCGCGTAGGTCGACTTGCGCGTGCCCGGCGGCACCGATGCCCAGCCTTCGTCCTTGCCGACCATCTCGATGTATTCCTTCGACGTCGCCCACGCGGCGAACTTCTTCGCGGCTTCCTGCTGCTTCGACGTCTTCGGGATCGCGAGCGACCACGACCACAGCCAGTGCGAGCCCTTCGGCGTGACGGCGACGGGCGCGGCCGCGAAGCCGATCTTGTCCGACACCTGCGATTGCGACTTGTTGTAGAGCATGCCTGCCGCGACCGTCGCATCGATCCACATCGCGCACTTGCCGGACGACATCAGCGTGAGGTTCTCGTTGAAGCCGTTCGAGCTCGCTCCCGGCGGGCCGTCGTTCTTCAGCAGATCGGCGTAGAAGCCGACTGCCTTCTTCCATTCGGGCGTGTCGAGCTGCGCCTGCCACTTCTCGTTGAACCACTCGCCGCCGAACGTGTTCACGACCGTCGACACGTACGCCATGTTCTCGCCCCAGCCCGCCTTGCCGCGCAGGCAGATGCCGTACTGGCCTTTGGACTTGTCGGTGAGCTTGTCGGCGAACTGCTTGATCTGGTCGTAGGTCGGCTGATCGGGCATCTTCAGTCCCGCGGCCTGGAACAGATCCTTGCGGTAGTACGTCATCGAACTTTCGACGTAGAACGGCAGCGCATACAGCACGCCGCCCGACGAGAGGCCGTCACGCGCGGTCTTCACGACATCGTCGAGATCGTAGTTGGCGGGCAGGCCGGTCATCGGCGAGAGCCAGCCGCGCTTGCCCCACTGCGGTGCTTCGTACGTGCCGATGGTGATGACGTCGAACTGGCCGCTGTTGGTCGTGATGTCGGTCGTGGCGCGCTGGCGCAGCACGTTCTCTTCGAGAATCACCCATTTCAGCTGGATGTCCGGATTGGCCTTTTCGAACGCCGGCGCGAGCTTCTTCAGCTCGATCATGTCCGGATTGTTCAGCGTCGCGATGGTGATGGTCGTCGCGGCATGCCCCGACAGCGGCACGAGCGCGGCCGCTGCAAGCGCGACGGACAGCGCCGCGGTCGCGAACGGAGCGCGACGCGCGCGCGGTTGTGCTCGAACGATGCGTTGAGTGCGTTTCATTGAGTTCGTCTCCTTTTTGTTGGCACGGGCGCCGCGATGGTCTCGCTGCATGACGCAAGCGCCGTGGATGCCGCTGCCTGCTTTTGAGGGTGCGCGATCGTGGATCGCGTGGTTGCCGGGGTTATCCTTGTTGCCGCCCTTGCCTTCGCCGACTTGGCGCCATCGACTCGACGCCGTTTCACTATAGACGGTGCTTCCCGCGCTTCAAGCTGCGTGGCGCGCGTGCGGCGCGTCAGCTCATCCAGTTGCCGCCGTCGACATTGAGCGTCTGCGCGGTGATGTAATCCGAATCGGATGACGCCAGAAAGAGCGCCGCGCCCGTCAGATCGTCGGGCACGCCCATGCGTCCAAGCGGCACTTCTTCGCCGACGAGCCGTTTCTTCTCGCCGAGCGGACGATTCTCGTAACGCGCGAAGAGCGCGTCGACTTCCTTCCACATCGGTGTGTCGACGACGCCCGGCGCGATGCCGTTCACGTTGATGCGCTCTTTCGCGAGCGCGAGCGCCGCCGATTGCGTATAGCTGATGACCGCCGCCTTGGTCGCGCAGTAATGCGACACGAGCGCTTCGCCGCGCCGCCCGGCCTGCGATGACATATTGATGATCTTGCCGCCGCGCCCCTGCTCGACCATGCGCTGCGCGACCGCCTGCATCAGAAAGAACATCCCTTTGACGTTGACCGCGAAGAGGCGGTCATAGACGTCCCAGGATTCGTCGAGGATCGGGCGCATGTCGAAAAGCGCCGCGTTGTTGAAGAGAATGTCGATGCCGCCGAAACGTTCGACGGTGCGCGTCACGATGCGTGCGATGTCGTCGCGCTGCGTGACGTCGGCCTTCAGCGCGAGCACGCGGTCGGCCACGTCCGCGAAGCGCTGGGCCATGTCGTCTTCGTTCTTCACATCCACGACGACGACGTTCGCGCCTTCTTCCAGATAGCGCCGCGCAACTGCTTCGCCGATGCCGCTCGCGGCGCCCGTGATGATCGCGACCTTGTCTCTCAATCTCACCGATGTCTCCGATAGTTTTTTGTCCCTCGCGGCGAGCGAACGCTCCGCGAATGAACAATTGCTCTCTGTTTGATCGAATGATCGGCGCTGCGCGTGATCGTGTCAAGGTGTCAACACAGCTTTCGATGCTGCGACGCGCAAACATCGCAAAACCTCGGGAAAACCCCGTCCGGCAAGCGCGCGAGAGCAAAAGGCGTACCGCGGCCGCCGAAAATAAAGCGTGCGCGAATGTGCAACGGAACGTGATACGTTATATCATCGCCCAAACGTCCGACGAGCGGCCCTCGCTCGCGCTTCAACCTTTTGCAGCCACCTCTGCGTGGCCGATATCACATGACCGCATCCGTCGAAAACATGCTGGCGCGCGCCGAAGCGCTCGCTATCGAGCGCGGCGTCGCGCTGACGCCGCTGCGCCGTCAGGTCTACGAACTCGTGCTGAAGGCGCATAAGCCGATCGGCGCCTATGACCTCATCGACGCGATGGAGCCGCAACGCGGCGCGCGCGTGCCGCCGACCACGGTGTATCGCGCGCTGGAGTTTCTCGTCGATAACGGCTTCGTGCATCGCATCGAGTCGAAGAACGCGTTCATCGCGTGTTGCGATGCCGGCAAGCCTCACGAGAGCCAGTTCCTCATCTGCGACGAATGCGGCGCGACGCTCGAAATTCAGGGCCGCGAACTCGCATCGTCGCTGTCGGCGAGCCCGCCCGCGCACGGCTTTCAGGTGCATCACCAGGTCGTGGAGTTGAGCGGGCTGTGCGCCGATTGCCAGCGAAAGCATCGCGATGTCTGAATCGCCGCGTCTCAAGAACATCTCACTTGCAAGGAAATCGATGAAACTCGCGCACGTCCTGACCTGCTTCGCCCTCGCGCTCGGCTTTTGCAGCGCGGCATCGGCACAGACCGCGCGCGTGCCGGTCGTCGCGGCGGAGAACTTTTACGGCGACGTCATTCGCCAGCTCGGCGGCGATCATGTGCAGGTGACGAGCATCCTCAACAATCCGGACGAAGACCCGCATCTCTTCGAAGCCAGTCCCAAGACCGCGCGCGCGTTGCAGCACGCGGCGCTCGTCGTCTATAACGGCGCGGATTACGATCCGTGGATGGACAAGCTGCTCGCGGCATCCAAGAGCAATGGCAAGCGCACGGCGATCGTCGCGGCGAAGCTCGTCGGCAAGAAGGGCGGCGACAATCCGCACCTCTGGTACGACCCGGCGACGATGCCCGTCGTCGCGAAGGCGGTGAGCGCGTATCTCGTGAGCGCGGACCCGTCGCACAAGAGCGATTACGACGCGCGCCTCGCAGCGTTCCTCGATTCGATGAAACCGATCGACGCGACCGTCGCGCAGATGAAGTCGCATTACAAGGGCGTGCCCGTGACGGCGACCGAGCCGGTGTTCGGCTACATGGCCGATGCGATCGGCTTCGAGATGCGCAACCAGCGCTTCCAGCTCGCGTCGATGAACGAGACCGAGCCGAGTCCCGCCGACATCGCCGCGTTCGAGAAGGATCTGCGCGAGCGTCGCGTGCACGTGCTCATCTACAACAGCCAGGCGACGGGCGCGCTGACGAAGCGTCTGCTCGACATCGCGAAGGACGCGCATGTGCCGAGCATCAGCGTGACGGAGACTTTGCCCGCGAAGAAGACGTATCAGCAATGGATGCAGTCGCAGCTCGACTCGCTAGCGGGCGCCTTGCAAGGATGGCAGCGATGAATGCGACGATGCAGCCCGCGCTCGAAGTCGATCGCGTGACGCTCGCGCTCGGCGGGCGCGAGATTCTCAACGACGCGAGTTTCACGGTGAAGAACGGCGAGTTCATCGGCGTGCTCGGGCCGAACGGCGCGGGCAAGACCACGCTGATGCGCGCCCTGCTCGGACTCGTGCCTGTGAAGAGCGGGACGATTCGCGTGAATGGCGAAGCGGTCGTGCGCGGCAATCCGTCGATCGGCTATATGCCGCAGATACGCACGGGTCTCGCGAACCGGCGCGTGCTCGGCCGCGATTTCGTCGCGATGGCCGCGGATGGTCATCACTGGGGACTGCCGCATCGCAATGCCCGCATCCGTGCGGATGTCGAGCGCGTGCTGGAGCTCGTCGGCGCGCATCAGCTTGCTTCGCGTCCGTTGTCGGAGTTGTCGGGCGGCGAGCGCCAGCGTCTTTTGCTCGCGCAGTGTCTGCTCGGCAATCCGCGTCTGTTGCTGCTCGACGAGCCGCTGATCAGCCTCGATCCGCGGCATCAGACGGGGGTCGTCGAACTCGTGCGGCGCGTGCAGCGCGAGTTGAACATCACCGTGCTGTTCTCGGCGCACGAACTCAATCCGCTGCTCAATTCGCTCGACCGCGTGCTTTATCTCGGCAGCGGGCGCGCGGCGCTCGGCACTGTCGATGAAGTCATTTCGAAGCCGGTGCTCTCGCGTCTGTACGGCTCGCCCATCGACGTGATGCGCGTGAACGGCCGCATCTTCGTGATGTCGGGCGATGTCGAAATCGACAAGCTCGATCACGCGCACGAGGAAGGCGGAGAGCACGAGCATGAACACGATCACGGCCATGAGCACGATCACGGCCACAGCCACAGTCACGTCAAATAGAAAGCGCAATGTTCGAATACGACTTCATGGTGAATGCATTCGCGGCGTCAGGGATCGTCGCGGTGCTGTCGGGGATCGTCGGGTATTTTCTCGTGCTGCGCGGACAGACCTTCGCGGGTCACGCGCTATCGCACGTCGGCTTTACCGGCGCGACGGGCGCGGTGCTGCTCGGCATGCCGCCGCTCTGGGGGATGGTCGGATTCACGCTCGCGGCGGGCGTCGGGATGGGTGCGCTCGGCGAGCGGCTCTCGGGCCGCGATGTGGCCATCGGTGTGATTCTTTCTCTCTCGCTCGGGTTCGGGTTGCTGTTTCTGCACTTCTTCACCGCGTATGCGACTCAGGCTACTGCGCTTCTGTTCGGCAACGTGCTTGGCGTGAGTCATGACACGCTGGTCGTGCTTGCCGGGCTCGCTGTCGTCAGCCTCGGTGCGCTTGCGGTCATCATGCGGCCTTTGTTGTTTGCGTCCTTGCAGCCGGAGCTCGCGGAGGCCAAGGGCGTGTCGTTGCGGCTCGTCTCCGTGATGTTTCTCGCGATCACCGCGCTGGCAGTCGCGGCTTGCACGCAGATCGTCGGGGTGCTGCTCGTTTTTGCGTTGATGGTCGGGCCCGCGGCGGCGGCGCAGAACGTCACGACGCGATTGTCGTCAGGGCTCGTGCTTGCGGCGCTGTTTGCACTCGCACAGGCTTGGGTTGGGCTTACGCTCGCCTTCTATACCGATTGGCCTACTAGTTTCTGGATCACTATGCTGGCTGCGGTTGTTTATGGGGCGAGCCTGTTGGGAAAGCGGGGGAATTGATTTCTTCGCTGGAGCCCGGTTTCGTTGATTTCTTCGCCGGATCCAATGTTCATGTCGGCCTAATAGCACTGCCCCTGTGCGGGGCGGCAGTCACTTTCTTTGCCGTCGACCAGAGTTAGCGCTTTAGCGCTTACTCTGGTCCTGCGCAAAGAAAGGATTCGTCCGCGAGACGCTTCCGACCGCAGTTCGGAGCAGCATAGCCGACTCATCTGGATACCCGTGCGTGCGTTCCGACGATCTTTCAAAGAAAAAGTCATGCACACAAGGCAGGATCATGCGCGAGGGCTTGGTTTCTCTGAGGGCATAGGCACTCTTCCACGAACTCTCGCGGGCGGTCAAAGAGCTTGCTACACGTGCTAGGGCCGGTACAGGTAGTGTGTTATGGTCAAGATTGCGTAGGGTAGCTTTGGAAAGTCCTTACGCTGGTTCACCATGATCCCCCCGTTAATGTACGCCTCCGCGAACAGGTTGACTTCATAGTGTGATCCCAGATTGTCCCGGTAAAAGCCCCTCGGCGCATCCCACTGGCAACAGGAGAACCGCAGGCGTTCCCATTTCGCCCAAGTACCGATCCAGTTATCGGTCGCATCGATATGTTTACCTTTGACGTGGTAAGTCGCTTCAAAACCAGGATCATTCGCATTGTTTCCTTCAATCGACCGGCACCCCACGAAAACAATTTCCGGTCGATCCCGTCCCATCTGCTTCAGAAAATCACCACACGCGAGCGGAGGCTCTGCCGTGTCATTGAATGAGGAGCTTGCATGAGTTACAACAGTCGGATCGCTATCCGCCCGCGCAATCGTTGCGAAGATCAAAATACTCAAACTTAACAGCTTCTTCATTTATCAACATCCAACAAAGCCACATACTTCCCGTCTGTATCCGGAAGCCGGTGCGAAATGAGGTAGTTATAGACCAAATTCCAGCGAACGATGTCATGCACGGTCACGCAACCCTCTGACAAGTGACCAATGTGCACGTATCGAGATGAGTTTCCGCGTCCGCCTTCAAGTTCGATGGGAAACCAGACATCGTTCGCTTTGATCCTTCCGGGATAACTATTTCGATATCCCTCGGTACTTACGTTCGCATGAGACCGATCTGGTGACATGATCCGGTGACGTCCCGAAGCGATCGGTGTGTATCCCTCATTCCAGACGCTATTGAGCGTGACTGTAATGGCCTCGCCTCCGACATTCAGCGTGGCCCATTGCTGCCGGAGTCGACCTTTGAACGGTGAGTCTTCTTTACCAAGAGTTCCGTACTTCACCGAGACCGTGTTCGTCGCAACGGTTGGCGGCGTCTTCTTGAAATGCGCTTTTGCGGCACTGCTTTTCATGCTTGCCAATTGACCAACGGCAATTGATCCATCTTGGATTCGGAAGTAGGTGCGCTCGCCATCATCCTTCACCAAAGCAACCTTCGTGTATTCGCAGAGGCTAACCCGGTCACGGGTAGCTTCAATGATTACGTCAATCCAGCCGTGTGTGTCGCCAGGCAAGCGTAGGTAGCGCGTCTCTACGGTCACCGCGTGCGTGCTCGCTTGATTGGCGTTAGTTTGTGCGCGGTGATTCCTCAAGAATTGGACATTCAATCCGGTCATCTCTATACCAAGAGTTCGATTTCGATTTGTAGGGGTGCATTCGTGCGAACGCGTACCGTCTCGCCTGCATCGCTCGTGATGCCCTCGTATGTCGCGCCGTCCGCTGACTTGATGCGAAAGCGTTGATGCGAAATTGGCTGGCCGTCCTCGTCCCGCAACACAATCAACTCGTCGAAGACAGAAGGAGCAATATCCGCTGGCGACGGCGCTCTCGTAGTTAGCGCGTGACCCTTGTCCCCGCCACTCCTTAGAAAGATGCCTGGATTTCTTCCCACGGCAACACGATTTTTACCGCACGGGCAAAGCACTATGTCGCCTTCGACGACCGCACAAAGGCCCTTTTCCTTTATGCCTAGACCGGTGCCATGAATTCTGTGCGCTCCGTTGCAGCTTCCGCACGTCGCTTGATCCTCGCTAAGAGCGACTTTCCGTCTGTCGTCGCTGATCGTCGATGAACCTGCGATGACGTAACCACCTGTGGTTGTTGGATCGCCCTCGCGTATCGCTGCTTTACGCATGGCTCAGCCTTGATCGGAGATTAAAAGGGAATCGTGGCCCGCAATTGACTCGCTGCCATTTATGGGTGTACCGAACGTTAAGCGCGGAGTTATTACGTTTCGATCTCGGTCGTTGAGCTTTAAGCCAACAAACGCGAACAGTGTATTAGCCCATATAGCGACTAGCCCCCTTTCGTCAGCAATGTTGGCTTCGTTTTCATCGCTATACGTGACCGATTTACCGATCGTCGACACTAGGTACGAACGTTCCTGCATATCTCTATCTAAGCCATTGATATGGATAACGAACTTACAGAGTTAAAAGCCAGATTGGAAGAGAACCCAGGTCATTTTGTGTTGACGAACCCGGAGCCTGCATTCTCGAACATATCGGCGCGCGAGCTTGTTTCACACCTGCGCAAACACTGTCGCATTCGATACGGGCCTGCTTTCAGGCAAACATATCTCCCGAGGCAAGCAACCCGGATTGTCGTCCGGCCGCGACAAGCCTGTATCGATCGGGGTCCGCTCTCCTCCAACGCCTTCAGCGGACCGGAACATCAAAAAACCTCACCGACACAAAACCCGCGCATGATGCGCGACATGCTCCCCGACGAAGGTAGAAATGAAGAAATACCCGTGGTCATAGCCTTCATGCCGCCGCACGATCAAACTGTGTCCGGCATCACGCGCATTGCGCTCCAAGACATCCGGATGCAACTGCTCGGCGAGAAACTGATCCGCCAGTCCCTGATCGATGAGAATCCCGCCTTCGAACCGAGCAGCCGCATCGCCGAGAATCAACTCGCTCGCATCGTACTGCGCCCACGCCGAACGATCATCGCCGAGATAGCCAGAAAACGCTTTCACGCCCCACGGACACTGCGACGGCGCCGCAATAGGCGCAAACGCCGACACACTCCGATAAAGATCCGGATTGCGCAACGCGAGCACGAGCGCCCCGTGCCCGCCCATCGAATGCCCGAAGATGCCGATACGATCCTCTCGCACCGGCAACTCCGCGAGAACTGTCTCGCGCAACTCCTGCGTCACATACGAGTACATGCGATAACGCCGCGCCCAAGGCTCGCGCGTTGCATCGACATAAAACCCCGCGCCGACGCCGAAATCCCACGAATCCGTCTCGCCCGGAATATCCGCGCCACGCGGCGAAGTATCCGGCGCAATCAGCGCGATGCCGTGCTCCGCCGCGTAACGTTGCGCGCCCGCCTTGATCGGGAACGTCTCTTCGGTGCAAGTCAGGCCGGCGAGATAAAACAACGCCGGCACCTTCGAAGAAGACGCGGCAGCAGGCAAAAAGACGGAAAAGCGCATCGGCAGGCCGATAGTCTGCGATTCATGCCGATAGATGCGCTGCACGCCATCGAAACAACGATGTTCTTCCACGAGTTCCAGCATCGCGTTTTCCTCGCTCAGTAGCTCAATAGATGACGACGGAACGAATCGACTCGCCCTTCTTCATCAGGTCGAAGCCGTCGTTGATCTGCTCCAGCTTCAGATGATGCGTGATCAGATCGTCGATGTTGATCTTGCCTTCCATGTACCAGTCGACGATCTTCGGCACATCCGTGCGGCCGCGCGCGCCGCCGAACGCCGAGCCCTTCCATTCGCGGCCCGTGACGAGTTGGAACGGACGCGTGCTGATTTCCTGCCCCGCCGCCGCCACGCCGATGATGAACGACTGGCCCCAGCCCTTGTGCGTGCATTCGAGCGCCTGACGCATGAGCGTGGTATTGCCGACGCATTCGAACGAATAATCCGCGCCGCCATCGGTCAATTGCACGATGTGATCGACGACGTTCTCCACTTCCTTCGGGTTGATGAAGTGCGTCATGCCGAACTTCTTCGCGAGCTCGACGCGGCCCGGATTGATATCGACGCCGATGATCTTGTCCGCGCCCACCATCTTCGCGCCCTGTATCACGTTCAGGCCGATGCCGCCCAGCCCGAATACGACGACATTCGCGCCCGCTTCCACCTTCGCCGAATACACGACCGCGCCGACGCCCGTCGTCACGCCGCAACCGATGTAGCAGATCTTGTCGAACGGCGCGTCCTCGCGCACTTTCGCCACCGCGATCTCCGGCACGACGATGTAATTCGAAAACGTCGACGTCCCCATGTAATGGAACAGCGGTTTGCCATCGAGCGAGAAGCGCGAAGTCGCATCGGGCATGAGGCCTTTGCCTTGCGTCGCGCGAATCTTCTGGCAGAGATTGGTCTTGCGCGACAGACAGAACTTGCACTCGCGGCATTCCGGTGTGTAGAGCGGAATGACGTGATCGCCTTTTCGCAACGTGCCGACGCCCGGCCCGACATCGACGACGACGCCCGCGCCTTCATGCCCGAGAATCGCGGGGAAAATGCCTTCCGGATCCGCGCCGGAGAGCGTGTAGTAATCGGTGTGGCAGATGCCCGTCGCCTTCACCTCGATCAGCACTTCACCCGCGCGCGGACCTTCGAGATCGACTTCTTCGATCGTCAACGGCTTGCCGGCTTCCCATGCGATTGCTGCTTTCGTTTTCATCGTCTGACTCCCAAGGTTGTGATTGTTTCAGCGCACGATATTCAGGACTTCGTAGCATGCGCCCATCGTGTGATAGTCCGTCTTGCCCGCCGGGCTTTTCTCGTCGCTGTACTGGCGATTGTCGCGCGTGAGAATGCGATACCACGCACCCCACTTGTGATCGACGAAATGCTCCCAGCTATAAGTCCACAGGCGGTCGTAATCGTTCCAGTAACGCGCGGCAAGCGCCGCGTCGCCATCGCGTTGCGCGCGATCCGCGAGCAGCGCGGCCGCCGCGAACGATTCCGCCTGAACCCAGAAATACTTGTCTTCGTCGTAGAACTTGCCTTCGGTGTCGAAGCCATAGACCATGCCGCCGTGCTCGTGATCCCACGACAATTGCAGCGCGCGATCGAACAGCTCGCGCGCACGCGTGACGTGCCACGCCTCCGGCCGATGACGATCCAGGATCAGCAGCAACTTCGCCCATTCCGTCTGATGCCCAGGCTGAAAGCCCCACGGCCTGAAAATATTGCTGCGATCGCCCTTGTTGTAGTCCCAGTCGATCGACCAGTCCGGCTTGTAGTGTTCCCACACGAGCCCGCCCGCGAGCGCGGCCTGCCGATTCACCATGTTGTCCGCGAGCAGCGCCGCGCGATCGAGATAGCGCGCTTCTCCGGTCGCTTCGAACGCGGCGAGCAGCGCTTCGCACGTATGCATGTTCGCGTTCTGCCCGCGATAGTCGGACACTTGCCAGTCCGCGCTCGCCTCATCCTTGTAAAGGCCGTGCTGCGCGTCCCAGAAGTGCGTCTCCATCAGATGCCAGGTTTCGTCGAGATACGCGCGCGCTTCGTCGAATCCGGCTTCGACCGCCTTCGCATACGCGAGCACGACGAACGCGAGGCCATAGCAATGATTCGTTGCATCCGTGACGTCGCGGCCGTTCAACGTCCACGCATAGCCGCCCGTCTGCGGATTGCGATGAACCTCGCGCAGATATTCGATGCCATGCGCCACGCCGCCGCGATATTCGTCGAGGCCGAAGTGCTTGTAGGCCATCGCATAGTTGAAGACGAAGCGGGTGCTCGACACGAGATGACGCGACGTGCGGTCGTAGATCGTGCCGTCGTTCTTGTAGAAGTGGTAGAAGCCGCCCGCCGGGTCCATGCAGTGCGGATGATAGAAGGTCATCGTGCGCAGCGCGTGATCGAGCAGGAACGCGCGCGAGCGGAAGTCGGGATGTGACGGTGACGGTGCGGGCATGGCTGAGTTCGATGTTGTCGTGACGAAGCGAGCTTCAGTTACCGCTCATATGAAGCGTCGCTTCATACTCCCCGGCGCGCATGGCGTCGGGATCCAAGGTACGCAAGTTTAAGCGGACTCGCGCCCGATCGCGAACCAGTCTTCGGTGCGCCGGTACAGATCGATGAAACGGGCGAGCCGCTGATCGAGCGACGGATTCGGACGCGGCGTCGCGGCGAGCGTCGCCTTCGGTGCGAGCGAAGCGATATCGCCGATGCGCCACTGCCCCGCCGCGATGCCGCCGAGCAGCGCCGCGCCTCGCGTCGCCGCGTTCGGGCAATCGACGGCGCGCAGCTCGACGCGCAATGCATCGGCGAGCAACTGCCGCCAGCGCAGATCGACCGAGCCGCCCCCCGCGAGCAGCATCGCATCGAGCGGCGTGCCGTTGGCGCGAATCGCGTCGAGTCCCGCACGCAATGCGAATGCCACGCCCTCGAACGCGGCGCGCATCATCGTGCCGCGCGTGTCCTCGAGGCCGAGTCCGAGCCAGCCGCCGCGCGCGTTCGGGTTCATCCATGGTGAGCGTTCGCCGCTCAGATACGGCAGAAAACTCACCGATGCACTCGCCGACGCGGCGAAGGCGTCGTCGTAGGCGTCGGGCCACGATGCGTAACCGAGCCAGCCGCGCACCGCTTCCAGCGCGACGCCGACGTTCTGCATCGCCGCCATGCGATACCACGCGCCGTTGGCCGCGCGATACGTGTGCAGGCCGTGCACGGGCGCGGGCGCGTCGGCGCACATGACGACGATCTGCCCGCCGGTGCCGGTGGTGAGGAGCGCGTCGCCATCGGCGCAAAGGCCGCTGCCGAGCGCAG
>NZ_JFHD01000059.1 GCF_000698575.1 Caballeronia zhejiangensis | reverse complement strand
GGCTCCGACGACGGCCACGAGATCGAAGCCGAACGCCCCCGCCGATAGCCATGTAGCTTTTATTCGATTCATCAGCATGGACCCTCAAGATTGTCCGGTATGGCGCGTTTCATGACGACGCCACTGCGCGTCGACGACCGCGCCCGCTGCCACAACCACGACTGCCCAGCCCGCAACCGCCGCCCACTGCCCCGTGACCGAAAACCACAGCGCCCAGTTCGCGAGGATCATGCCCGCCAGCATGAGCAGATACCACGTGAGCGCGGTGCGCGCGTGCCCCATTCCGAGGCGCACCATGCGCTGATAGTAATGCTCTCGATGCGCCTGCCAAAATTTTTCACCGCGCGCGAGGCGTCGCAGCAACGTGACCGTGGCATCCGCGATGAAAGGCGAAAACACGAGCGCCGGAAACCAGACGGGCCACGCGCCCCGTTGCCAGCCCCAGAACCCGAGCGCGCCTGCCAGAAATCCCAACGGAATAGACCCGGCATCGCCGAGAAAAATCCGAGCCGGATGGAAATTGAGGGTCAGGAAACCGGCCGCCGCTCCGGCGATCGCCGCGCTCGCCAGGCCGAGATCGGCTTGCGGCGCGGGTCCGGCGAGCGCCGCGAGCGCGTAGCCGCCGAATCCGAACAGCGCCATGCCGCCGGCGAGCCCGTCGGAGCCGTCCATGAAGTTGTAGAGATTGACGAGCCACAGCATCAGAAAGCCGACGAATGCGAGCGCCCACCACGGCGCGTTCGCCGGATGCGCGACGATCACGAGCGTCACCGCGACGATATGCGCCGCGAAGCGCACGCGCGCGGGCAAACCGCGGCGGTCGTCGATCTGCGAGACGGCCGCGAGGAAGACCGCGCATGCCGCGACGAGCCACATCGACGGGGCCGCGACGAGAAGCGCGACGACGGCGACCGGCACGATGCCCCAGCCGCCGACGCGCGGCGTGGGCCGTTCGTGCAGCGAACGCTCGTTGGGGATATCGGTGGCGAGGCGCCACGCGAGGCCCGTGCGGATGAGCGTCCGCAGAATCAGCGCGCAGGCGGCGAACGCCAATACCGCGACCGACATCGCGGCCAGCGGCGGCGAAGCTTGGAAATACGAATGCAGCATGCGTTGTTATGAGTTGTCGAAAACGAAGCCCCGATCGTCCCGGCGACTTTTATCCCGGGCAAACCCGCAAGGATACGCGAACGGTCGCCGGAATTAGTCGTAAATAACTGACGGATAACGAAAATCGCGCCGATATCGAAGCCGCGCATATTTTAACGTTCGCGACGGACGTTTCCGATCGCGAGAACCGTTTATTGCGCGCGCGTCGAGCGAAACCACGCGGCCGTGGCGGCGAGGCCTTCGTCGAGCGATTGCGGCGCTTGCCAGCCGAGCGTCTCGCGGATGCGGCTCGAATCGAGGCGCAGGCTGCCGGTCAGCCGATCGATCTGCGCGGTCTTGCCCGTCAGACGCCCGACGCCGCGCAAGAGTCCCACCGGCACCGGCACGAGCCGCGCCGGTTTGCCGAGATGTTGGCCGAGCTTGCGCGCGAGTTCGGCGACGCTCGGGTCGTCGCCGTCCGTGACATGGAACAGGCGGCCCGCCGCAGCCGGATGGAGCGCGCATTCGATCGTCGCGCTCGCGAGATTGTCGACGGAGACGAGGCTGCGGCGCGCATCGATCGCGCCGAGCGGCAACGGGATGCCGCGCGCGATCGCGTTCATCATCGCCAGGAAATTGGCGCGCACGCCGGGGCCGTAGACGAGCGGCGGCCGCACGATGGCGATTTCCAGCCCGGTGCGGCTGCCGAATTCGAGCAGTTTCACTTCGGCTTCGGCTTTCGACACGCCGTAGGCATCGGGCGGATTGCGCGCGTCGTCTTCGCTGAACGGGCGGCCCGGATCGCTTTCGCCGAGCGCCTTGACGCTGCTCATCATGACAAAGCGCGTCACGCCCGCTCGCCGCGCGGATTCGGCGGCGGCGAGCGTGCCGTCGACGTTGACCGCCCGATACGCCTTCAACACGGCCTGCGATTGGGCGGCGGCGTCGGCCATTACGTGGACGCGCGCCGCAAGATGGATCACTGCGTCGCAACCGGCAAAGGCTTCGGGCGCGATCGAATCGAGGCCGTCGATATGGCGCACGTCGACGCCCGGTTCGCACTGCGCGTCGCGCCGCACGAGCCCTTTCGCGCCGATCCCGCGCGCCGCGAGCGCACGGCTCACCGCGCGGCCGACGAAGCCGTTGGCGCCGGTTATCGCGATGCGTCGGCCGGATTCGCTCATAGCCATTTCCAGCCGAAACGGTTGAAGAACCGGTACGCCGACGTGACGAACAGCTTGATGTGCACCGAGCCTTTCTTCGCCGCGCCGCCGCCGTGATGCAGGATTCGCACCGACGGCACATAGGCGATGCGCGCGACGCGGCGCGTGCGCAGGCTCAGGTCGTAGTCCTCGAAATAGAGGAAATAGCGCGGATCGAAGCCGCCGAGCGACTTGAGCACATCGGTTCTGAAGAGCATGAAGCAGCCGCTCACGATCGGCGGATCCCACACGATATTGCTGTCGCCGATGACATCGCGCATTTCGTAGCGCGCGAGGCGCCCCGCGAACGGCTTGCGCAGCGCCGACGGCAGAAAGCCGCGCACGAAAAGGTCGAGCACGGTCGGATAGCGGCGGCAAAGAAACTGCTGACGGCCATCGTCGCCGCCGATCCACGGCGCGAGCAGACCGGTTTCCGGCGAGCCGTGCAGAAAGGCGAGCGCGCGGCGCAGGCCATCGGCATTGAGTTCGACGTCGGGATTGAGAATCAGATGGAAGCGGCTGTTCGCGCGCTCGATGGCGAGATTGTGGCCGCGTCCATAACCGACATTGCCGTGCCCTTTGAGCACCACGGTGTCGAATTCGGCATCCGAGGGCGCCGGCAGGTCGGCGAGCTCGCCCGGATTGCCGTTGTCGATCAGATACAGGCACGGGCGCCCGGCGACATCGTGCAGTTGGGCGAGCGCGGATTCCAGCGTTTCGACGGTGCGCGCGAGCAACGCGGCATCGGGCCGGTAGACGACGATGGAAATGCTGAGAGTGATCGGCGGGGCGTTCGCGTTCATCGGACAAATGGGGCGTCCGCGCCACGAAAGGAAAACGGACCGCATCGACGGGTGGAAGACGCCAAGATTGTCCTTAATGTCGGAGGTTTCGGCAACCGCGGGCGGCGGGGCGTCGCGTCAGGCGAACGTGCGAAACACGTAGCGCTTGTCGAGGCGGTACTTGATCACATAACCGATCGCGAGACCGATGCAGCCGCCGACGTAGCGCATTTCGGCCGTTCCGAAGACGTGATTGAAGCCGAATTCGACGCCCCAGAAAATCGCTGTGGTGACGAGGCCCATCGTGACGTAGAGCGTGAACATGGTCGCGTCGTGACGCGCATTCTCCGCCTTGAAGCGGAAGATCCATTTCTTGTCGAGCAGATATTTCACGACGAGACCGACGCCCGTGCCGACGAACACCGACAGCAAAACATGCCAGGGGCCGCTATAGATGCGCGTAGTCAGATCCTGCGCGCCGATGTTGGCAAGCGTCGCGATGGCGGCGAAAAAGGTGTAGAGCAGCGCGAGTTGCATGTGTTCAGAACATGGTTCGGTGGTTCGGCGTTTTTCCGGCGCTACGTCACACGTTGCTTGGCGGAAAAATCGACACCATATACGATGTGCCTGGAAAACTCGACAAAGCCGGTGCCGAAGCCGTCGCTGAGAAGACGGCCAGGCCCGGTTCCGCCCGGTCGTGGGCTTAAGCAATCATCTCAACGTGAATTGAATGAGCAAGCCCATCGTCGTCGATCTCGATGGCACGTTGATTCACTCCGACATTCTCGTCGAGAGCGGATTCGCCTTCCTGAGATCCTCACCGCAGAAATTCTTCAAGCCGCTGCTGTGGCTTTCCAGCGGCGGCAAGTCCGTGCTCAAGTCGCGGCTCGCCGAGCACGTGAGCATCGATGTCGCGACGCTGCCCTACAACACGCAGGTCGTGAACTGGCTGAAGGACATGCGCGCCGGGGGCCGCACGATCGCGCTCGCCACCGCGAGCCATGAATCGTTCGCGCATCGCATCGCGGAGCATCTCGGCATCTTCGATCGCGTGTTCGCCACCGACGAGCGCGTCAACCTTTCCGCGCATCGCAAGCGCGACCGGCTCGTCGCCGAGTACGGCGAGAAGGGCTTCGATTACGTCGGCAATTCGCACGATGACATGTCCGTCTGGGCCGCCGCCGATCGCGCGTACGTGGTCAATCCGCACGCGGGCGTCGTGCGCGCCGCATCGAAGCACGACAACGTCGAACAGGTCTTCGAGAATCGCCCGCCGACGCTCAAGGTCTGGGCCAAGTCCCTGCGGCTGCATCAGTGGCTGAAAAACGTGCTGATCTTCGTGCCGCTGCTCGCAGGGCATCAGCTGAAGTCGCCGGCGGCCATCGAGTCCGCCGTGATTGCGTTCTTCGCGTTCGGGCTGTGTGCATCGAGCGTGTATCTGCTAAACGATCTGCTCGACTTGCAGGACGACCGGCAGCATCCGGTGAAGCGCCGGCGCCCGCTCGCCGCCGGCACGATGCCGCTCGCATGGGGCATGGCGCTCTGCCCTGTTCTGCTCGCCGCCGCGTTCTCGATCTCGCTCACGTTCTTGTCGTGGAAATTCAACGCGGTCCTGCTCGGCTACTACGTGCTGACGCTCGCCTATTCGCTCGCGCTCAAGCGTCAGGTGATGATCGACGTCGTCGTGCTTGCCGCGCTGTACACGACGCGCATCGTCGCGGGCGCCGCGGCGATCCATGTCCCGCTCACGTTCTGGCTGCTAGCTTTCTCGATGTTCGCGTTCCTGAGCCTCGCGCTCGTCAAGCGCTACACCGAGCTTCACGCGATGATGAAGTCCGGGCGCGAAGGCGCGCGCGGGCGAGGTTATCTGGCGAGCGATCTGGCCATCGTGTCGTCGCTGGGAACGTCGTCGGGTTACATCTCGGTGCTCGTGCTCGCGCTCTATATCCAGGACGAACGCACCACCGTGCTTTACCGGCATCCGCAATACATCTGGATGGTGTGTCCGCTGATGCTCTACTGGTTCAGCCGGACATGGGTCATCACGCATCGCGGACGCATGAACGACGATCCCATCGTGTTCGCGGCGCGCGATCGCATGAGCCTCGTCGTCGTCGCGCTGTGCGGCTTCGCGTTCTGGCTCGCGATCTGAGCGATGAGCGAACTGCTCTCCTGGGGCCGCTACCCGCGCCTGCCGCAGACCGCGCACGCCGCGCACTGGCGCGACGAAGCGCAGGCGCGATGGCGCGACGTGCAGCGCGAACATGGCACGACGCTCGCGTTCGGCAATGGCCGAAGCTACGGCGACGTCTGCCTCGCGAGTTCGAATCACGTCTTTCAGACGCTCGCGCTCGACCGGATCATCGCCGCCGACTGGACGCGCGGCATCGTGCGCGCCGAGCCCGGCATCACGTTCGAGCAGATTCTCGCGCTCGCGGTGCCGCGCGGCTGGATGCTGCCGGTCACGCCGGGCACGAAGTACCTGACGCTGGGCGGCGCGATCGCCAACGACGTGCACGGCAAGAATCATCACGTGCGCGGCACGTTCGGGCGGCATGTGCGCGCGTTCGGCCTCGCGCGCAGCGACGGCACGTTCATCGAATGCTCGCCGGAATCGAACACGGAGATGTTCAATGCGACGATCGGCGGGCTCGGGCTGACGGGACTCATCCTGTGGGCCGAGTTCTCGCTGATGCCGATCCGCACGAGTCTCATCGACGTGACGAGCATCCGCTTCGGCAAGCTCGACGAGTTCTTCGATCTCTCGGAAGAGTACGACGCGAAGCACGAGTATTGCGTCGCGTGGGTCGATTGCGCGAGCCGCGGACCGGCGCTCGGGCGCGGCATCTTCATGGCGGGCGATCACGCGATCCACGGCTCGCTCGATGTCGAACAGCGCAACACGCGCCGCGTGCCGTTCACGCCGCCCGTTTCGCTCATCAACGGCCTCACGCTGCGCGCGTTCAACGAGCTGTACTACCGGAAGCAGCGACGCGCGATCGAGCTTTCGCGCGTCGGTTACGACGGCTATTTCTATCCGCTCGACAGTCTGCTCGAATGGAACCGCATCTACGGGCCGCAGGGGTTTCAGCAGTATCAGTGCGTCGTGCCGGCAGCGAGCGCGCGCGATGCGGTGCGCGCGATGCTCGATCGCATTTCATCGAGCGGCACGGGTTCGTTTCTCGCGGTGCTCAAGCGCTGCGGGAACATTCCGTCGCCGGGGCTGCTGTCGTTTCCGATGGAAGGCACCTCGCTCGCGCTCGACTTTCCGCAGCATGAATTGCGTAATTCGCAGCTCTTCGACGCGCTCGACGCGATCGTGCGCGATGCCGGCGGACGCATCTATCCGGCCAAGGACGCGCACATGTCGGGCGCCGATTTCCGCGCCGCTTATCCCCGATGGCAGGCGCTCGAATCGCTTCGCGATCCGGCCATGCTGTCGCATTTCTGGAAACGAATGACTGGCCTATGAAGAACATCGTCATCGTGGGCGCCACGTCCGCTATCGCCATCGCCTGCGCGCGAGAATGGGCCGCGAAAGGCGCGCGCTTCTTTCTCGTCGCGCGCAATCAGGAACGCATGGAGCAGGTCGCCGCCGATTTGACGGCGCGGGGGGCGGCTTCGGTCGCCGTGTATCGGCTCGATATCGACAAGCTCGACGATCACGCCGCGATGCTCGCTGACTGCGCCGCGCACATGGATTCGATCGATATCGTGCTGATCGCGTCGGGCACGCTGCCGGACCAGGCGGCCTGCCAGAGCGATCCCGCCGTCGCGGTGCGCGAGTTTCATACCAATGCGCTTTCGCTGATTGCGCTCATCACGCCGATCGCCAATCGGCTTGAGGCGCAGCGGCACGGGACGCTCGCGGTGATCTCGTCGGTGGCGGGCGATCGCGGGCGTCCGTCGAATTATCTTTATGGCAGCGCGAAGGCCGCGTTGCAGGCGTTTCTCGAAGGCTTGCGCGCGCGGTTGTTCAAGGTCGGCGTGCATGTCGTCGATATCAAACCCGGCTTCGTCGCCACGCCGATGACTGCGGGGCTGCCGTTGCCCGGCCCGCTCGTCGCCACGCCGGAGAAGGTCGCGAAGGACATCGTGCGCGGAATCGACAGGAAGAAGGACGTGCTTTATACGCCGTGGTTCTGGTGGGGGATTATGCTGATCATCCGGAACGTGCCGCGGTTCGTGTTTAAGCGCGCGTCGCTTTAAGTAGGCGCAGTTTCAGCGCGATAGTTGACACTCCGCAGACCCCCAAGCCACCAAGAGCGCCGATATATGTTGCCGAAGATGTGGTTGGAGTCAAACCCCACTTGCGGAGTCACGGCACTGCCGACTCCCATCATCAGATACGCCGTGACAGAGTGGCGCCGTAATGTGTACTTTGTGACTTACAGTCGACGATCTATTTTGTTGTCTCGTATGAATTTCAGGCCGCCATGGCCGTTGTTGAACAGCACTGGGGAAGAGAATCGCTAGGGAGCGTCGACGCGTGTCTCGAGGCCCCGCGCTGGGACGTTCGCGACGGTGGGGAGCGCGAGAACAGGTGCAAAGGCAACTCGCATGTATTTTAAGTGCGAAGTTCAGCAACCATTTTCAAGAACTCTCGGCGCCTTAAACTCGAACGCTCCAGTTTTAAACGCTCGAACGCGAATCAGTGATCCGAATAAAATATGGGCCCGCACACAAGAAGGTAAAAACTTGCAAGGTCTTTTCGTCGTGGCGTTCTTGATTTTGATTATATTCGAGAAGCCATGGCACACCACTTTTCCCATGTGCGCCTCTACCTAATCTTCGTCGCTCGCGTTCAATCTATGCGATTTTTTTTGAGCCACGAATCGCATTGTTGACGCGGGCTTTGTCTAAAGTTGCTCACCCCAACCCCAACCCCAACCCCAACCCCAACTCTAGGAATTAGCCGCCACATCGACTCTCCCTAACTTCATAGGTATCCGAGTTCGAAGTAAGCTCGTAGCGCCGCGACCAAAAAAGCCAGAAATAAAGGTGCAAGCCCTACACAAAGCTAAAGTGGTTGCACGAGCATGCAACAAAATACATTTAACGCTAGTGCATAAGTAGCAATCGGATTGAAACACTATTTAAGGACTGAGTCGTCGGAAGATACGATGTTTTTTCGCAAACCGAGGAAAATTGAGTGACGCTAGACAGTCGGCTCATTTGCGTTGCAAAGATTGTTCGATACAACGGAAGATTGAGGACGTCTACGAGCGGTCATCCTAACCGACGTTGTTGACAAGTCTGCTGATCGTTCCGTTACCGTTCATCGAATTAGCTTAGCTTCAATCGATGCGCCCTTGCAGTCCTATCGGGACTGCCGTTCATTTCTGCGCATGCGTTCAACAGCAAACCAACTTCCTTTCAGAGCCACGGGCATATATGAATCCGCGCTCCGCCAGGTTCATTCGTATCCGAGTTTTACGAGCGTGGAGTGATTGCGCACGGTCGGGAGACAGACGCCAGTGAGACTTCACTCACGATTGCAGTCTCCAAGAATATTGGGATTCGCTTGCTATTTGTCCCGTCTAAGCAAAGCGCGGCCTTAATCGTCCCATATTCGGCAGAACGTATTTTGAGCACGCGCCGCGATACCAATATTTCAACAGCGAATTGACCGCACGCCCAGGCATCACTCAGTCGATCGGCCCGGCCAAAAAGAGCCGCTTCTTATGCAAGATTCTCCTTCGGACGGCTGCGGAACCACGACCCCGTGCGGTCAGAAGCGTCTCTGGTTGAACGTGCAGAAGTTTCTTCACGACCCCGCTCGACTACGCCTGCGGCCCAACTACCGGAGCTCACTCGTTGCCGCCGTTCGCCAATCGGACGCCTTGTCGGCCGGCATTGTCAGCGGAGCGGACGTTCGAAGATCCGATGCATCGATGCTTCAGTGAAAATCCGCCCACGTCAAACCTTCTTAGCCGGCAACGCATCCTGAGCGATCACGAAGTTGGGGGCGGCCCGACGAGGTTCGCGTTGGTATGTGAGCGCTTTGCGGGCGAAAGTTCGCACTTTTCTCGAGCTGACATAGCAATCCGCATTCGCCCCCGAATTCCGATCGACGATTTCGTGAACCTCGCTACCGCTGAATTTTTTCGTGGTGCACGTGTCGTCGTCCGCGAAACGCTGCATTTCAAACTCGAACGTAGATGAGTTTTGCAGGATGCCCTAACCTTTCTGCTAAAGCGGTGAAGCCAGCCCGCCGTCTGATTGCTGGCGCGCCGTACTTAAATGTCAGTTCCTGTGCGATGCTCTATGCGCGAATTCAACGTTCAATTTGACACCGACGACACCCGGGTCCATTGCGTCTGCTACCTAGTTTGTGCGACGCTAGTGTCGTACGGACTGACGCGAACATGGTCACTTCCTCACTTAGTCGAATCTACCCGCCTGTGGCACGCACGATCGAAAACGTCCTTTGACTGGATGACGCGCGTTCAGCTTGGCCAACTCGCGTTGAAACTTTGCAGAGAACACGTCAAACAAAAGCGTCGCTGCCCCCAAGTCGAATGTATTTTCACCGAGTCACTTGCGCTGGATCTGACGAGTGCGGAGGTGATCGAATTGTGGGCACGCTGTCGTGACGCGCTGAAACCGCAAAAATCTTGAATTCCGTCTGGTGCGAGATCTTTTCCGCGTGCAGTTACCCCGAGATCTACGGCATGCTGAACACAAGATGATCTCATCTTCCTACCACTTCGCTTTTGGCGACCGTGGAAGATTGTGCCGCTGTGGTCGCTCCGACGGCGCTAACGTCCGCTACGGAAAGAATTTCATCCCGATGGACGTCAGCTTGCCAGTATTCTTCTAGGACCGTATATGAACGCGTCCCGCTTGCGCCAGTTTTTATGCGAATCGACCTGGACAAGATGGGTTGCAGTCGTATACATGGCCTCGTCCCGTTTGCCAAACAATCTGTTCTACGGCGAGCAGGTGCTGGATTGCATATATACATTCGGCCTTTCTGTGGCACGCGTGTGCCCGGCCCCAATGGATTTCGCCCGGCGACTCCTACTTATATCCACGGCTTCGAGAGCCCTAAGACTGCGCAGGTTTTGTCACCGACGGTCCGACCTGTTAGCCATTGAATCAGATTACTTGTGCAACCAGTGAAGAGGGTAAATCACTGCTACTATCCGACCGACGCTCCGCTCATACCGGCGATACGTACTCCACACCGCGTGCGAGCAATACCCAGATCGTCCTGGCAATCTTGTTGGCAAGCGCTACGACCGCGATGTTCGTTCCCCGTCTCGCCTGCACCTCAAGTATCCATCGAGACAGCGTATCCGTATGCTTTATCGCCTGCTGTACCACGGATCTCGCACCGTGTACCAGCAGCACTCGCAGGTAGCCGTTCCCGCGCTTGGTGATACCGAACAGACGATCCTTGCCGCCTGAGGAGTGCTGGCGTGGCGTCAAACCCAGCCAGGCCGCGAACTGCCGACCATTTGAGAACTCGGAGGCGCTTCCCGCAGCGGCGATGACGGCGGTTGCAATCATCGGCCCGACCCCACGAATCTTTTCCAGGCGCTGGCTTGCAGGCGATGCCCTGTGCACGTGATGAATCAACTCATCGTACCGGGCGATCTGCTTATCCAGCAGGACGAGTCTCTCGTACATATCTCTCATCATTGACCGAGTCAACCCTGTCAGCTCGTTGCATTCGTCGTCGATAATCGCGGGGAGTTGCGTCCTTATTTTTAGAGGTGTTTGGGCAATGACCACCCCGTATTCAGCCAGCAGGCCTCGAATCTGATTGATCTGTGCGATGCGGTCTCGCATCAACAGACTGCGGACGCGATGCATGGACTGGATATCTTGCTGCTCAACGCTGTTGACTGCGACGTAGCGCATGGTCGGGCGGGACGCAGCTTCGACGATTGCCTCCGCATCGTTGCGGTCATTCTTCTGGGATTTTACGAACGGCTTGACGAATCGCGGAGCGATGATCTGCACGTGATGCCCCATTGCCGAGAAGCGGCGAGCCCAGTAGTGCGCCCCACCACAAGCTTCCATCACGATCCGGCAACAGGGAAGAGCAACGACTACTTCGAGGAGCTTGCTGCGGCTGACTCGCCGGCTCAACACCGGGTGGCCTCGCTCGTCGACGCCGTACAGCTGGAAGATGCTTTTTGCCAGATCGATGCTCAGCAACGAGACGCTCATGACGGCCTCCGCTCATACGTGGATCAGGGAGTGCTCATACTGCCATACCCTCTGATGGCGATCATTTGCATTCACGCATCGAAGGTGGGACGAGGCCATTCCACTATATCCGGGCTTGTTGCAGCCTTAGACGCTGCGGCCCCCGATGAAATCCGCTGACTAGTTTCATGACGTCAGCCGTGTGGGCGCGTCGTGCGAGTCACGTGCACGCGACGCCATCATGTCATGGCCTTCATTGCGAATTAGGCCAGCCTGCGATTCATGCGACGTTTTCTCCCAACTTGCCGGTTCCGTCTAAAAAAAACGCACGCGTTGCCAACATGGTCTTCCATAGCTCCTTGGCCGGTCCTATCAAAGCGCCACTCAGATTCATACGAGCGATCCGACAATTGGCCCACGGCCACTACTTTCGTCCAGCGTTTGGACGTTAGCCATAGCCCGTTCCTCTTATGTTGACCGATGCTGCGGCCGTTGTGAAGGGTCCGCCGCGAGTACGTGCGAGCAGCGCTAAGGCGCCATAAATTGGCTCACCTCGCGATTCAGTAGGAGACGGAGCAACAGAGTTGTGCCCATCGGGCGTCTAATTGCGGGCAGATCGGGCCATCTGAATGCCGTGGCAATAGTTGCGAACGTCAGCTCGTGGCCGATGAGTGTCAGATGCGATTTGCATACGGAGTCAGCTACTGCCGGCGCTCGCGTTTCGGGCGGAGGCGATCCTGAACTGCCCGTCGACCCACTGTACCGGCCAGACCCGCTCGCAAAACGATAGTCGTCATTGCCCCGGTGAACTGCCGAAGCGACTTGCTTCCTTGCAATATTTCGAGTATATTGGAAATATGGAAGATAAAGACGTTATTCGCGCCCTTGCAGCGCTTGCCCACGAACTACGCCTGCGTGTGTTCCGAATGCTGGTCGTCGCGGGTCCAACCGGCTTGACGCCGGGCGCCATGGCGGACCAGCTCGACGTTCCAAACGCGACGCTCTCCTTTCACCTGAAGGAACTGATGCACGCTGGCCTCGTCACGCAGGAGCGCGACGGGCGCAGCCTGATCTATCGGGCCGTCTATGATCAGATGAGCGCGGTGCTTGGCTTTCTGACCGAAAACTGCTGTCAAGGGCAGCCTTGCCTTGGACCTGGCGCGGCCTCATGCAAATTGTGATGGAGAACCACCATGAAGCGGTTTCACATCCACGTCCACGTTGACGACATCGCAGCCAGTGTCGCGTTCTATTCGAAACTGCTCGCCGCCGAACCGGCGCGCGTCGAGGCCGACTACGCGAAATGGATGCTGGACGATCCCCGCGTGAACTTTGCGATCTCGACGCGAGGCACGAAAGTCGGCGTGGATCACCTCGGCTTCCAGGTGGACGCCGCCGCCGAGCTTGCCGAACTCGCGAAGAGGGCCGAGGCCGCGGACCTGGCCCTGCTCGATCAGGGCGAAACCACCTGCTGTTATGCGCGCAGCGACAAGCACTGGGTTCTCGATCCGCAGGGTATTGCCTGGGAACACTTCCATACGCTGGACGGCGCGCCCGTATATGGCGAGAGCCGGAAGACTTCGGCGTCGTCAGGGGCAACGTCCTGCCGGGCTCCGAGCGGCAAACCAATTCGCATTGCTGTGAAGCCTGCCGGCTCGGCCTGTTGCTGACTACGCTGTCCGCTGATAGCCCCATGACCACGAACGTATTGATTCTCTGCACCCACAATTCTGCGCGCAGCGTGCTATCCGAAGGCATGCTGAACCATTGGGAAGAAGCTCGGCAAGGACGTCCGCGCGTACAGCGCGGGCAGCGCCCCGAGCGGCCGCATCAATCCGTTCGCGCTCGAAGCGCTGACGACCGCAGGTATCGACATGCAAGGCTATCGCAGCAAAAGCTGGGATGAATTCGCGCAGGACGGCGCGCCGCAGATGCGCATCGTCATCACGGTCTGCGACAGCGCTGCGGCCGAACCGTGTCCGTTCTGGCCGGGCAGCCCCGTCAAGGTTCACTGGGGCTACGCCGATCCGGCGAACGCGCCGGGCGGCGATGAAGGCAAGCGGCAGACGTTCGAACTCACGCGCGAAGCGATCGGCTACCGCACGCTGCAACTGCTCGCGCTCGCTCTGGAGCGGCTGGACAACGCCCAACTGCCGCAGGCGCTGAACGACATCCTTCAGAGCTGAACCCTTTCCATCGAGTCGCCCATGAACACCCCCAATGTTGCCGCTTCGGGGAAGCCGCCCGCGAAACTGGCCATCAGCTTCTTCGAGCGATACCTGACCGTCTGGGTCGCGCTGTGCATCGTCGCGGGCATTCTGCTTGGACAGGTCCTGCCTGGTGTCTTCGAGGCAATCGGCCGGATGGGATATGCGCACGTCAATCTGCCGGTCGGCCTGCTGATCTGGGTGATGATCATCCCGATGCTCGTCAAGGTCGACTTCGGCTCGCTGCACGAGGTGCGCCAGCACGTTAAGGGCATCGGCGTCACGCTCGTCGTGAACTGGCTGATCAAACCGTTCTCGATGGCGCTGCTCGCGTGGCTCTTCATCAAGCACCTGTTCGCGCCAATGCTGCCTGCAGAGCAACTCGACAGTTACGTCGCGGGCCTGATCCTGCTTGCCGCCGCGCCCTGCACGGCGATGGTCTTTGTCTGGAGCCGGCTGACCGGCGGCGATCCTCTGTTCACGCTCTCACAGGTCGCGCTGAACGACAGCATCATGGTGGTCGCCTTTGCGCCGCTCGTCGGCCTGCTGCTCGGCATTTCCGCGATCACGGTGCCGTGGGCGACGCTGCTCACGTGCGTCGTGCTCTACATCGTGATTCCGGTCGTCCTCGCGCAGATTCTGCGCAAGGTGCTCCTCGTTAGGGCGCAGGCCGCGTTCGATGCCGCGTTGGCAAAGATCGGCCCGTGGTCCATCACAGCATTACTGGCGACGCTGGTGCTGCTCTTCGGGTTCCAGGGCGAAGCCATCCTGAAGCAGCCGCTCGTCATCGTGCTGCTCGCTGTGCCGATCCTGATCCAGGTGTTCTTCAACTCGGCCCTTGCATATGGGCTCAATCGCGCGGTCGGCGAAAAGCACAACATTGCCTGTCCGTCGGCGCTGATTGGCGCGTCGAACTTCTTCGAACTGGCCGTCGCCACGGCAATCGGTCTGTTCGGCTTCAATTCAGGGGCTACGCTCGCGACCGTCGTGGGCGTGCTGATCGAAGTACCCGTCATGCTGCTCGTGGTGCGCATTGTGAACCGCTCAAAGGACTGGTACGAGTGCGCCTGACGAATAACGAAACGATCACAGAGGGCAAACGTGTCCGATCTCGCTACTGATCTCCCACAGGTGAACCCCGCACTGTTTCGCGTGCCCGATATCAATCGACTGCAGGCTGCGAAGGCGTCGCCCCATCAGCCGCGCATCCTGCTGCTCTATGGTTCGCTGCGCGAGCGCTCCTTCAGCCGCCTGCTGAGTGAAGAAGCCGCACGCCTGCTCACGGCGATGGGTGCCGAAGTACGCACATTCAATCCGAGCGGCCTGCCGCTGCCGGACGACGCGCCGGACAACCATCCCAAGGTGGCCGAACTGCGCGAGCTGGTGCTGTGGTCGGAAGGCATGGTCTGGTGCTCGCCGGAGCGGCACGGCGCGATGACTGGCATCATGAAGGCGCAGATCGACTGGATTCCGCTTTCGGTCGGGGCGGTGCGGCCCACCCAGGGCAAGACGCTCGCCGTGATGCAGGTCAGCGGCGGCTCTCAGTCGTTCAACGCCGTCAACCAGATGCGTGTGCTCGGACGGTGGATGCGCATGCTGACCATCCCCAACCAGTCGTCGGTGGCCAAGGCGTTCATGGAGTTCGACGAAGCCGGCCGCATGAAACCTTCAGCGTATTTCGATCGCGTCGTTGACGTGATGGAGGAACTGGTCAAATTCACGCTGCTGACGCGCGACATCGGTCCATACCTCGTAGACCGGTACAGCGAACGCAAAGAGAGCGCTGAGGAACTGATGAAGCGCGTGAATCAATCGGGTATCTGATGCGAGCGGTTCCAGTCGCCACTCGCGTTCAGCGTCGCGCCGCCCATTCGCATGCTGTCGAATGCTCCGCGTCTCTGTGAAATTCTTCCGGCTGTTGAGACTCACTGGCACACAGGACCTGCATCATGCATCTTCGATAGCAGTTGCAACCGACCTCACCGCGATAGAGGCATTGCTCGAAGCCAACGAATTGCCTACGGTCGGCGTTGCGGAGCACCTGACCAATTTCCTCGTAGGAGTGGATCCATCGGCGACCATCGCGTGTGGCTGCGTCGAATATCACGGCGAGTTCGCTCTCATGCGCTCGATCGTTGTTGCACGGGACGCCTGTGGTTTCGGTCTCGGCGAAACCATCATCGCCCATTTGCTGGCAGCGTGCCGGACGCGGGCGGTTCGAACGGTAGTGTTGCTAACGACAACGGCTGAGCACTATTTTGCTGGTCAAGGCTTTGCACCCGTTGCGCGCACCGAAGTGCCTCCGCCTCTGCTGGCATCCAGCCAGTTCCGAGGCGTGTGTCCGGTGTCTGCTACCACGATGTTGAAGGTGTTGAAGGTCGACGAGGGAAAAAAGCAGTACCACCGAGGAGGAAAGATTACAACGGGCAACTTTCATTGCGTTCGCGGACGCAGCGCCCCAATGAAGAACTCGTCAGAGTCGTGTCGGAATTGCGTCCGGCTGCATATCTACCGAAAGTCCACATCAATAAATATCCGCGTTCCTGCGATAAACTGGCGCTCATCGACGAACACGTCATGCCTGATCTACCACGCGACGAACCGGTCACGCTGTATCGGGGGCCAGCCCGCCGTTCTTGGGTGAATCGGTTAGACGGTCTTTGCCGAACGAGCCGACAGATTCGAACCTGGCGGGATCTTCCGCCGCCAGTTAGTCAACTGGGCGGAGCAAGTAAAAGCGCGCCGATCTAGCGGACGGGGCTTTGTAACCCTACCTTACCTCCGCCGAACAATGACATAGCTGTTTCTATCAACTTTTCGTAGGATAGCTTAATATCGACGTTCGTCAGCGCGCAGAGCTGACCCCTCCGACATCGGCAGGCCGATGGTTGCGTCTAACTACAACGGGATAGTTATATTTAGATATCTGTCACGTCGTCACGCTCAGTCGCCGGCCGTCAGCACGGGATCGCACGCAATCGCACGCAATCGCACGCAATCGGACCCAATCGCGGGGCTGCGGTCGCATGGCCACAGCATCCTACGGTCAACACGCGCAATCCGATGAAGCGCTCCGCAAGCGCCGCGACGACGTCGCCGTGAGACCTTTGTCATTGGATTCCCGCAGAAACGTAATCTGCACCTGACGGTCGCTCGGAGCATCGTCGCCCCCTACCCAGACTATGGCAATTTTCTACGGAAGCGCCCACCCGTAATAGCGGCGATAGAGAAATGTGAAAATTCCGCCACGTGGCGTAAAATGTAGAGACACGTGGCGGAATGGAGATCGAGATGAAGCGGACAGTCCGCGACAGCGAAACGGGAAAGCCGTTTCGGAGCCTCGTCCTTGCGATCCAAACCCGCATTTCTTCGTTCGGACCATATGTAAGCAACGGGACGTCACAGTTCGGGGACATGGCAAGAGTTGCTGATATGACCCCGTTACAGGCTCACGACGTCGTAACAAGGGGTCTACCAGTGGCCCTCGCGCGCGAAATGATCGATGAGTATGGTGTCGTCTCGCGTGAAGCGTTACTGCTCGCAATCGGCGTGAGTGAGCGAACCCTGCAGCGCGGCAAAGACGAAAGCCGCCTGCTCGACAGCAATGCCACGGATCGGCTACTCAGGCTTGCTTGCATTACCGAACAGGCGATTGATGTCCTCGGATCGAAGGAAGCCGCAGAGCGATGGCTATCGCAGCCCGCGATCGGGCTCGATCAGCGTCGGCCGGTCGAACTGTTGCAAAGCTCCGGGGGTGCGGAATTGGTGAAGACACTGCTCACCCGTATGGACTACGGGGTGTACTCTTGACGCCTTTGCCGGCGGGGCTTGGGACGAGCGCACTAACCGTTTGGCGCCTCGAACGAGAGAAGCACTTCCCTACCTGGAACACGGCCGAAGGCGCTTTTCTCGTTGGAGGACGGTGGTCGTCGCCCGGACAACGAGTGATCTATGCCTCACTGGACCCTGCTACTACGATATTGGAAGTTGCTGTGCACAAGGGCTTCGACGTGTTGGATAGGGTGCCCCATCGACTACTAGAGATTGAACTCGGAACCACGCCGATCAAAGTCCTCCTTCCTTCCGAGGTTCCAAATCCGCACTGGTTGAGCCCGGGTGCCGTCAGTCCAAATCAACAGAAATTCGGCGACGCGCTGTTGGCTGCAAGCCCGCTCGCCTTAGTCCCGAGTACCGTCAGCAAACATTCTTGGAACTTGCTGATCAACGTTGCTTCAGCATCAGACCAAATCGCCTTGAAAAACCACGAACGCTTTGCGCTCGATCCTCGGCTAACGATGATCCGCTAGCCCGGGGATTGAGTTTCGGTGTTGCGCAATCGCCCAGGTAAGCGTCCTGTTGCCCGTTCAGTACGAAATCGGGCTGAGAAGAGCAGGAGCGCCGAACTCCTGCACTTTCGCATTGGATTGCTGAAAATACAGTGTCCAGAACTGCCTGAGCGCTGTCATCGTCTGCGGATCGCGGTATGCATTGCGCGCTTTCGCATCGCCGGAAAGCAGCCCGGCGCCGATCACATAGACACGCGCACCGCCGAAATCGGCGATCAGACCCGCCGCGTTCGCCTTCCTCAGCTCCACCGCAGGATCGACGCGCCGGACGGTGTTGTGGGCGTAGAAGCTCGCGACCGAGCTGTTTTCGAGCATGTCCGACGCTAGGAAAAGCACACGGTCGGCGGCCGGAGAGGCGCGCACTTTGTCGCCGATGTCCTTTAGCGCGGCGAGGATGTCCGACTTCGCAAGATCATTGGTCGCCGTCGACTGGACCTGCACGACCGCCGCCAGCAATGACTTCCTGGCGAACGCGGACTGGCCTGTCATGCACGCGTCGAACGTGCGTAGCGCGCGTTCGCTCACGTCGTCGCGCAGCTTCGCCGATATTGGCGCTTCGATGATGCCGCGTGTCACCACTTCCGTATAGTGACCTTGCGAGAAGGCCGAAAAGTCGATCAGCGTGTAGGCGCTCCCCGGCTTGACGGCGGTAGCCGCGGTCGCGGCGATCTGCGCTTGTAGCTTCTCATCGAAGACGGTGGTCTGATCGATCGCCATGAACAGTTCACGGTCGATTCCACTCGCAGGCGGATTAATGTGATTGGCCGCGTAACAGCTTGGAATGTCGTTACTAATGCCCGCCATCGCGGTACTTGCGGACAGGGTCATTGCGACCGCGGCAAATGCGATTTTGACAATTTGTTTCATGGTCGACAGTCAAACCTTGAAGAGATCGTCGAGTTGCGATTCAAGCGCAGTTTTGGCCTGCTCCGCGCGCTCCTTTCGCAACTTGATCTCGGCGATGACTGCTGTCCGCACCGGTTCGTTGAGACGATAGATCAGCTCCTTCTTGCGCGCGAGATCTGCTGTTCCCTCGATTTCCGACACGAGTTCGTCGATCGTGACGCTCGCAGCGACATCGGCGACGGGCGGCTGTGTCACGGCCTGAGCGGCTGCTCGTTCATCGGTCCGCGTGTCGGCAGGCGCGCGAACCGGAGCAGCATCGAGATCGGACTGTGCGCGCAACTCCATCGCGTAGTCGCGAAATGTCTTCGTGAACGTCTTGCCCGAAATGTCGGCGTTCTCGGCCATCCGCTTTTGAAGATTCTCCAATTGCGACTGCGTGATCGCGCGCAGCGGTGCGAAGTAGTTGTTGTAATCCTCGAACGTGGTGAAGCCCTTCGTCGTCTTCCACGCGGCGCGGCTCTCGCGACCGCCGAATCCCCAAGCGAAGCCGCCGAAGATTCCGACGATCTGCGTCACCACAAAAATCACTGCGAGCGTGATGAACGCGGCGGCGCCTTCGCTGCGCGTCGACGACGACTCTTCCGCGCGCGCCCGGTCATCGGCAGCCTTCTGGCTAGACATGAGTTCCGCAGGGACTGCATTGGCCGTGGCGAACGGATTGCCGGCATCGGCGCTTTGGCTCATGCCCATTGCTTCACGCGTCTGCTCGGCGTTGAGATTGCTCCAGCGCATCCAAGTCGACGTCACAGCGATGATCACAATCACCGCAATCGTCACGCCCACCATGAAGTAGCTGTGGTTGGTGCCGATGCGATTCACGACCTGTGTATAGTCCGGTTCGCCGTCGTCGAGCGACTGATCATCGTCGAGCTTGACCTTGCGGCTTGAGAAGCGCTCCTGGGTCTTGTCTTGCTTCCACTGCTTGCGGCTACGGACGACAAGATTCGAGCGGTATAACTGATGCCCGGCCACGTGCGTCAGGAACACCATGATCACGCAGAGCACGAGTACGATCGCCACCATCAGCAGCGTGTGCGTATTTGCACTGCCGTCGCGAGCCATCCAGCTTCCAAGCAGATATGAAAACCCAAGGCCTTCGGCGATGACCAGCACGGTCAGGAGCGCGAGAAGCCACACGGGCGTCGGGGAGCGACCACTGTCATCGGCCTTGGAGAGATACGCGTTGCGCTTGTTGAATTCTTCCTTTGACAGATACGAGATGAACTTGTTGTAGTCGCCACAGAGCGTGCGTTCCGAGTCGGTCCACCCGCCCTGTGCGTGAATTCCGTGGCGCGCGAGGCGTGCAGTCTTGCCTAGCACGGGAAACGTGTATTTCCAGTGGTTCAGCCAGAACTCAAGCGTCGAACGGTATGCGAATGCGCCGAGCGCAACGACGGCGGCCACGACGCACCAAATAACGGTGCTGAGATTGGCCTGTATGAGGTCCATCATGATCGTTTTTCCTATTCTTATGTGCGTGCGATGACTGGCACGTATTCGACAGTGAAATACTGGCTGCTCTTATGGCGCACGAGTTCGCCTGCAGTCGCCTTGCCGTTCGCGAAGATGATGTCGGCGCAATCGAATACGGCCGCGTTATTGACGAACACTCGATACAGTACGCCGCCATCCACAGCATAGGCATTGACTTCTGTAGACAGGCGCACCTGTGCGGGGCCTGCCAAACCGCCGCTCTGCTGATAGTCCTTCCAGACCAGCAACGTCGGCTTCGTGCCAGCCGTCGAGCCGTTGCGGAGGACGGACACGTCCTTCAGCGCGAGATACTGTCCGTTCAGCGTTGCGCCCCAGCTGCTGCCGTACAAGTTCTGCACGTGGTCCCTCACAGGCACGGCCTGATCGTCCGCAACTGACTTCATCGCGTGCGAAACGCGCGGGCGATCGTTCATGCAACTCTTCGTGACCGGCGCTTCGTCGGCGACTGCCTTGGACATCAAGGAGAAAGACGGCGAGACGGGCGTGGCGGCGAAACGAAGGCCGATTGCTGCGGGCATCGTTTCGCGCCAGCCGAAGTCGATGCTATCAGGTGTCGCCGTCGAGACAGCTTCGATGGGCTTCGAAGTCGAACCCGACGGCGCTGCGGCGATCCGGGTCGTGCTCGTCTGCGCCCTCTTCGGACGTGCGGGCCTCTGTGCGACCGCCGTCTGCGTCTGGCCGGGCTTAACGCTCGCCGCTTGCACGCGGGCATCGTCTTGTTGCGACGACAACGGCCGATAATACTGATACTTCGGAACGCGGCTGCTCGCGTAGCTTTGCAGGATGTCGGTTCTCGCGCCAGCCAGATCCACGATCTCGACGCGACGATTCTGCGCGCGTCCTTCCTCGGTCCGGTTATCCGCGATTGGCAAGGTCTCGCCCGCGCCTTGATAAAAAACGTTCCCCGCTGCCACGCCGTGTTCCGCGAACAATTTGGCCACCGTGCGCGCGCGGCGCTCCGATAGATCGGCGTTCAATTCCGAGTTGCCCATGTCGTCCGTGTGGCCGATCAACAGAATCTTCGCATTGGCTGCGGCAGCCTTGTCGCCATCGCCCGAGGCTTCTGCTAAGCGGGTCGATGTCCGGTATTGCTCTGCGATTTCGGCGAAGTAGACTTTCGCGTCGGGTGTCAGCTCCGCGGAACCAGTCTCGAACTGCGTGTGGCGCGTCGTATCAACGATGGTGAACGAGCTTCCGATCTGTTCAGTCTTTCCCGTGTCTGCCGCCCGGACTTCGAGCGGAGCGGCCGTATAGATGAGATCGTGCTTAGCTGCAATCTTAGAAAGGGCACAGCGCCGGCTGTCGACAGCATGGCCGACCAGTCCGCCGGCGATACCGCCCGCCGTCGCCGCGATGGCCGCTGCCGCCACTTTATTCTTGGGCGCAATGACTGCGCCGAGAATCGCGCCAAGGCCAACGCCCACTGCAATACCGGTGTTCCGGCTGCTGTTCGCACAGGGATCGGGATTGGCGAATGTGCTTTCGAAGATATTGAGGTCGCTTTGTCCAGAAGCGCCCCCTCTGTTGTTGCTTTGAAGGCCGCCAGTGTTGGCGCACCCCGTAGCGGCAAAAATTGTGATCGTGGCAAGCCATAACGGCCTTGCCCTTCCGAATGCAATTGACATTCGCCCCTCAGTTCTTGGTTTTTATCGCGTCCGTTCGGCCGCTGCTTTTCGTTCCCCGTCGATGCGGCATGACAGGCCCACCTAGAGTGGTTTACGGCAAGCTCTTAATTAACTTTAGTGCTCTTTTGTCGCTATATGGCGAATCCATCGGGGATTTGGAAGCGCAAATGATGGATTGCGTCACGAGCCTGAGCGCGTCGACCCCTTCGAACCGACAAGGTCGCAGGACCAAGCTCCATCGTGTGCAGAGCGGCGCGCCATTTAACATAGTGCCCGTGTCTTACGCCGCGCCCATGTGCATGACCTTGCTTACCCGGATCCGCAACCTCAGTCTTGAACGTGATCGCTGCACCCAACGAGGCCGCCTTCCCGAGAGCAGCTTCGCCGACGAAGGCTGCAGCCATTGCCGGCACAATCCAGCCTATGAAGGATCAGTTTGCTGAGTCATCGCGCACCAGGCACGTGGCAACTGGCATTGAGCCGAAGCAAATCACAGTCGTGCTCGCCGCGTTGAAAGAAGGGAAGAAGCGATTCTCGTCCGCCTGTTTTTTGAGAGAGACAAGCGAAAGGAAGAGAAGCGAAGCTTCTCGCGGTCATCGACTAATACTTCTGCCTGTTGAACTTGCTCAAAAGGACAGGTGCAATGGCTGAACGAAACCTTTCCTCACGACGAAAGAACGCGACTCGGCCATTGCGGACATCGAGGTCGGTCGTGTTTAGCGTCTGCACCCCGGTGGATTGCTGACCGTGCCGGCGTCGCGCGACGGCACAGCAGCTACCGCCGTCAGCGAACTAACACTTACGACCCCGATCTGTCAGTCGACTTTCTCGAAACAGGCCGTTCCACGCAGCTCCGCAAGTGGCCATTGTCGCCAGTCGGCTCTCTAATTTCGCTTTGCCATAGAATTTGGATCAGAAATTCCTCACAGCAAGATCTCGTCAACCCGGTTCCAATCACATTGGTCAGGCGTGTGTCGTTTGAAGCAAGCCGGCGCGCTGGCATCGCGCGACCGAAGCGCTAGAACCGCAGGGTTCATGGATGGACGACCGTCATCCTGAACGGGCCGCCATTCATCGCAGCATGACTGATCGCTTCATTCACGTCGTCGAGCTTGAAGGGCGTCACGTCGAAGTGCTTGAGATCGAGCAGACCACCACGAATCAGGCCAGTCATAAGCGTGACCGCTTCTGGCGGATACATCCATTTGCCCCGCACGGTGATGTCGTTGCGCATGATCCACGGGTAAGGCAAGTCGAGACCGTCGCCGCCGAGCATGCCGACACCGCCCATCAACACGACACGTCCGTAGGGCCGCACCGCCATCACTGCCGCGCGCACCGTCCTCGTGGTCGCAGACGGCGGCAGCAGGTCCATTACGCAGTCGATAGGGGCTCCGGCAGCCGCACGCATCCGTTCCCGATCGTCGTCCTCGTTGCCAGTCAGCTTCACTGTACGGATGCGTTCGCCGAAGCGCCTTTGCAGATCCGCGAGCACGCGTTCATTGCGGCCCGGCGCGACCACGCAGCGCACACCCATTGCGAGGGCAACCGCTACGCACGCGCTGCCAAAGTTGCCGGTCGCTCCGCTCACAAGCAATGTCTCGCCAGCCTGCAGATTCGACGCAAGCAGCCCGCCGTACGGAACCAGCATGGTGTTGAGCGCGCACCATTTTGCTGCGTCGGCGGTATCGATTTCACCAATCCGAATGGCGTTCTCGGTTGGCACGCGCATTTGTGCTGCGAATAGGCCGTGGTGGAAATGGCGCGCGAGTCGCAGGCCGCCGTCGCCGCGTGCACTCCAGCCCTGCAATGTGATGTCGGGCGTGAGCGCGTCGTCGCGTGAGCGAACGGTTGGATCGCAGAAAAACCAATCGCCTGTTTTGAGATGCGTGGCGTCTGGGCAGAACGCACGCACGCGCCCGATTGCCCCGCAGCCAGGGACGATCGGCAATTCGATCGCGTAGCGGCGCTCGCCGCTGAACACTTCTCGCGCATACGACAGTACTGGCGCGGCAACGACGTCCACGATGACTTCGCCTGTGCCCAAAGAAGGATCTGGTAGGTCTTCAATCGCAAGCGGCTCGCCGAGTGTCTTCAGAATCGCTGCTTTCATACGAGTTTCCTTTGATGGTGGCGGACAAGGCCATTCTGGCGGGCTTAGAATCCATAACAAGGCCTAGTACTATCCTGGGATTGCCGCGTACCTGCTTGCGGAGGGAGGACGGTCGTGACAAAAGCGAGCCGAAGCGAATTTGGGAATTTCCTACGCTCACGGCGGGAGAAGCTAAGTCCCGAATCGGTGGGACTCAATAACGTGCGGCGGCGTCGCACGCCCGGTTTGCGTCGCGAGGAAGTTGCCGAACTCGCGGGCATCGGCGTGGACTGGTATGTGCGGCTTGAACAGGGCCGCACAGTGAGTCCGTCCGATACCACGCTCGAAGCGCTGGCTCGCGCTCTGCGGCTCGGCAAAGTCGAGGCAGCGCATCTGCGCGCACTGGCAGGCAGCGGCGATAGGCAGCCCTTCACTCGCGAGAGCGTGCCGAGACCCATCGCAAATCTGATCGCGACACTCGAGCTTCCCGCGTATGTCACGGGCAAGCGGTGGGATCTGCTGGCCTGGAATGCAGCAGCGGCCGATCTTCTCGGCTTTGACCGTCTCGCCGAAGCGGATTGCAACATTTTGGTGTTCATGTTTGCCGAACCGGACTCGCGCCGGCTTTTCGGCGCGACTTGGGCCAACGAGGCGCGTCGCATGATCGCGTTGTTTCGCGCAACGCATGATCTTTATGCCGACGATCCGGCCTTTGTCGAACTGGTCGAACGACTCCGCGCGCACAGCACCGAGTTCGCGAAATGGTGGAACGCGCACGATGTTCGTGGGGGCGCGTCCGGGCAGAAGGTGCTGACCCATCCGGAGCGCGGCGCGCAACGCTACGACTACGCGACGTTTCAGGCGAACGACGACCCTGCGTTGAAACTTTCCATCTACACGCCTGCGTGAATCGAGTTCCCTACACTCGGCGCGTCAGCATAGTGAGGCCAGTAAAGCCGACTATCGGATACGCTCGAGCCACCGAAGACATGGGACGGGGTAATTGCCCCGCGTGTTTTTCGTCGCTAGGCGCTCGTCGACGATTTGTGGTCGGATGCCGAGCGTCCGTTCATAGCCGCCCTCTGCTTGACAGCGATCGGCGGCACGCAACCCACAACAGCCGGTCGTGCTGTGTGGGACGCAACGGCGGCTAACCGAGTGGTCCGGTCATCCACGACAGTATTCCGGGGGGCGGATCCGGCCTGAGCCGACACTAAGTCGGACTGAGTCTAACGTCGGCAGCCCGGAGCACTGCTGACCCTTTGCGGCCTCGCTCGGCGAGACTGCAACTGCCCGCGTCACCCAACTCACAGGCTGCGACCATTGCCCCTATTCGAGGTCGCGGGATTGACCCATACACTTCGATTCTTAGAGTAGTCACTCCCTGAACGCTGCGTCCAGCTTGGCGTCGCGCGAGGTGTTGAGATGCGCTCGCCCCGCCGCGGCCCAAGTGCGCTCGGCAACCGCGCGTAACCTATTCAGATCCCGCTCTGACCACGCGCGCGGAGCGGCGGAATGCACGACAAGCATCCCGACTAGGTTGCCGTTGCTAAGCAGCGGTAGCGCGGCCTCCGCCTGGATCCCAAGTCCGAGGTGTGCCGCTCTCTGCGACTCGTCGAATCGAACGTCGGTGACCATGTCGTCAACTATTAGTGGCTTTCCGGCCTTGAAAGCGGTCACGATCCAATCGCCATACTCCGCTGTGGGAAACGGTGCGGTGGCGAGTGGCTCGATGTTGCGCTCGAATGCCGTTCCGGTCGAAGCCGTTCCCAGCGCAGACACCAGCACCCACGAACGACTGCGAGAAAGGACGAAATTAAAAGCCACCCCATTTTCGAGAGCTTTCGCTTGCTCGCACGCGCCTGTACCCCGGTACAGTGGACTTGATCGGTCGGACCTGGACTGCCTATTAGCCAAGGGAACCAGAAGAGCCGCGTCGACGGCATGGAACCAACCCGCACTGAAGCCCCACCCCACGAACGACTACCGATGAACTGTCAAACACTAGAAATCACGCTGGTAACGAATATTCCTTTCTCACAGCGCCATGCCCCGCCTCGAAGCGCAACATTCGCCTGCAGTGTCGTCACATAGATCAATGCTACGGCAAATCCCTGCTTCTTCAACTCCAGCGCTTTCTTCGCTGCGGCTGGCAAGGCAACTTTAATACAAGAGAAATAGCCCAACGATGGGATGACCACATGACGACTTCATTCATAGTAAAGGTAACAATTGACGAACTTGTCACGCCAGGATTGTTTCGCGCCGTGTCTGCCGTCCCGAATCCAAGACACCGAGCGTCACTACTGAAGCGCCTCGCCGAGGACGCGCTGCGCAACAGCGGTCCGATCAGTCAGATAACGCCGACTGCGCCCTCCGGTGCGGCAGGCACCAGTGTCGCGCCGCGGGTGATTCAATCCGGGGCTGAGCGAAGTTCATTGTCGATTAACCCTGCGCGCCTCTTCTCCGAGACAGGCGGTTGCGACGAAGACCGAAGGCCGTTCGAATGCACGGCCGACGTGGCAGGAGTTGGCTCACAGCGTGAGACCGTCGCGTCTTTGGTAGCAATCGTCCCTGACTGCAAGGCAAGCGCGATGAGTCCGACAAAAGAACCGACGATGCCTGAGCTATCTGTCGAATATGGTGAGACGCCCCAGGCGTACACTACCGCCCAAGCGACCGCCCGGCGCGACTTCCTAACGCAGGCGTTGGTAACGGCGACGCTCGCTATTGAGAGAAGCGCATACCGGCTCCGTTGCGCCATCATCGGTGAGAAAGAACGGCGAAGAAGATAATTGGTAAATGATGGAGCAGCCTTGCACTGCCCGCTGCTCCTTGCGTGCGAACGATCCGACACATGCATGATTCCGTTCTTCGTTAGCGGTAATTCCTCCGCATCTGGCGAACCCAACTGAGGAGGGTCAAGTTTGTGTCCGCAGCCATAACTTGCGCACGCAAACATGACCCCAGACGATCTTAATTTCCTCCCTCTCAAAGTCACGCATATCGATGAAGGCGGCCCGCGCTGCTTTGATCCAGAGGACAAGTGCGGGTTGATCGAGGCATGCCAAAGAGCGGGAACGTCTGTGTCCAAGCTGGCCCTCAAGGCTGGCGTGAACGCCAACCAGTTGCCAAACGGGTCCAGCGCGAGCACGGACTAGAATGCCACCGCGCGGAGAGGCCTCTTGACGTCCGGGTGCCGGTGTTCGTGCCGGTCGTAGGGCTCGCACCTTCCGGGGCAGTGAGGTTTGAAGCCTTGCCAGCCTCCACGCGACGTGAAGCAAGGCGGCCCTCGCACCGCCCGCCGTTACCCTCACGCCTGGTGGCGCAGTTGCCCAACGGAATGAGTCTTGAACTCGAATAGATACGGCGATGATCGGCGCGCTGAGGAGTCGCTGATGCTGCGCTTCGCCGATGACCTGAGGGTCAATCTCTACCGCGGGGCAATCGACCCCCGTTGTCGGCATTAACACCCTTGCCGCCGTGGTCGACGACTCGATGCAGATGGACCCGCGCGCCCGCGCCGTGTAGGGATACGGGCGAAATTGCGCCGAAGGCGCAGCACGAGGAGGCCATGCGTCAGGTGGTCGAAGCGGCAGGCCACAGCCGGCCATCGATTGCAAACGCGTATCTATCTATCTATCGACGCATAGGGTGCAGCAGGAAGAAGCGCCCGGCGTCACCCTCGACCGGGTCCGTGATGCCATCGTTATGTTCAACGACAACAAAAAGGCTGCCGCAAACTTCCTTCAGATCTCAAGGCAAAGCGTGTATCGGATCCTCGAGGGAAGCCGCGAGTGTGACAATTAGCAGAAAGACCTAACTTGTCACACGCGAAAATTTTAGAGTTCCCGTTTCGTGTCAGAGGGTTAGCGGAGAGGGACCAGCACAAAGCGCCATATCAGTGATATGGCCTAT
>NZ_JFHD01000058.1 GCF_000698575.1 Caballeronia zhejiangensis | reverse complement strand
TCTGCCGCTGCGCCTGCTCCGACGTTGCCGCCAAACCCCGACGCCGCGTTGCGGTTTTTGGTGCGATTTCTCCCGATCGCTCGCCGAACGATACAGGCCGACGGACTAACGCTGTTTTACGTTCGCTACTGGCACCCCATCTTCTCGGCGTGGCGTGAAGACCGTCGCTTGGTGACCATTCGCTACCATCCCGAGGATCTCTCAAGGATATTCGTCAGTTCGACCAGAAAGGAGTTCATCGAAGTCCGATATGCAGACCTGCGCCGCCCGCCGATTTCCCTATGGGAACAACGTGCCGCGGTCAAAGCTTTGCGCGACGAGGGCCAGCGCAGCATCTCTGAGGTCATGATGTTCCGTACGATCGAGCAGCAACGCCGTCTGATCGCCGACGCAAAAAGCATGGCCCGAAAAGTAAAGCGCCACAGCCCACCGGCACGCGAACATTCGACACACGGAATTTTCGAGCAGGGTGCCAGCCCAAGTACCGCGAGTGCCTCGGCGCAGCAACCGGACCCCATCGATTACAGCAAGCCGGTAACGGCCTACGACGTTGAGCAATGGTGATGCGTAGATGAAATCGCCTCCCCTTTCCCATCTACTGCCGGCGACACGGTCACAAGCACAGCTCGACGATGACACACGCATTCAATGCCTGTTACGCGATCGCTGGATTGATTACCCACGCGCCACCCAAGCACTCGAACAGCTTGAACGGTTGTTTGTCACGCCGCGACGCGAACGCATGCCGTGCCTTTTGCTACATGGCGATTCAAACATCGGCAAGACGCAAATCACCGCCAAGTTCCGCCGCCGGCATCCCGATGTTTTCGACGAACGCCGCGGCATGGAAATGCGCCCCATCATCTCGATGCAGATGCCGCCCACTCCTGACCAGCATCGCTTCTACTCCTCGCTTCTGTTTGAACTCGGCGCTCCGCACAACGCCGCTGCCGGGTTAGCCGTACTTGAGCGTCTCGCGAGGGATCTGTTGCGCCGGATGGCGCCCAACATGTTGATCGTCGATGAAGTCCATCACCTTCTCGCAGGCACATATCGCGAGCAACGCGCGTCGCTCAATCTGCTGAAATTCCTGGCCAACGATCTGCGAGCGACCATGGTGCTCGTCGGCACCCGAGACGCGGTTATCGCGCTTCAGACAGATTCCCAGATGGTCAGCCGTTTTACGCCATTCGAAGTGCCGCGCTGGAGGGAGAGCGAGGCATTCCGGCGATTACTCGCAGCCTTCGAGCGCATTCTGCCTTTGCGCCGACCTTCTGACCTCGCTCAAAAGGAGATCGCACAATATGTTCTCGCTGCCAGCGGCGGGCTCACGGGCGAGGTTTCGAGAATCCTGAATGCGGCAGCAGAAGCGGGCATTCGCAGCGGCGATGAGTGCATCAAACTCGAGCATCTCGAACATGTGGCCCCCACACACATCCAGTGACGTGCGTCCGTGGCCATTCGCACCGCGGCCCTTCGACGATGAAGCCTTCGGAAGCTGGTTCGGCCGCGTCGCCAGCCGTTACAGGCTGAGCATTGATCGAATGTGGGTGGCCAATCAACTGGGACCCTTGCCATCCCTGACCAACGCCGGATGGATTCTGTTCGCTCCCGTCGACAACCGTGTGCTTGACACACTCGCCGAACTCGCACGGCTCGACATCGCTCGGCTAGCGCACATCCAAACGCGTACCGACTGGATGATTCCGCGAAGGCATCTACCCTATTGCTTCCGTTGCCTGGTTTTGAACCCGGCGGACGTTACTGCGCCTCGCTGGAAGCGGGCGTGGCTCGATCCCGCCGCAGGCTACTGTGACGAACACCGTGAGCCGTTAGAAACAGTACGTGCATCGACGATACGTCAAGCAAGCAATATGGAACATCTATTGAAGCTGGTCAGCCGCTACCGCAAAAAACGCGAGGTTCGCCGAATGCGCCTAAATTAGCGGAAATGTTGCACCCATTAGCGGAAATAGTGAACCTCAACAGCTGGAGCGCTACCGTCACGATCGCGTTTTGTTCGGGGGCGACGCAGCCCATCTGGTCCCGATCTTTGGCGTACGCGGCGCAAATTCAGGCATCGATGACGCGGACAATCTTGCATGGAAGCTGGCTTTCGTGGTGCGCGGCCTCGCTTCCGAAGCACTACTCGACAGCTATTCGGACGAGCGTGTCTTTGCCGCCCACGAAAACCTCAGTTACGGCACCAAGAGCACCGAATTCATGGCGCCGCCCTCATTCGCCTTCGAATTGATGCGCAAAGCCGTGCTGAGCCTAGCGATTAAGCATGAGCGCCTGCGGTCTTTGATCGACCCGCGGCAGACTTCGGCCATCGCCTATACGGCGTCGCCGCTCAATACGACGGAAGCAGAACCGAGCGCATTTGAGGCCGGTCCTGTGCCAGGGGCCGTGCTGCCCGAGTGCCCTTTGACGGTCGTCGAGGGCGGCAACGCGAGGGAAGCTCATCTGACCGACCTGATCGCCCCCTGCTTCACTGCCCTGCACTTTAGCGAAGACGGTCGGGCACCTGCGGAATTCGCCGATCTTGAAGCAGCACTTCGAGATGAGAAGCTGCCTTTCAAGCTGATCCCTGTGACTTCGCATCTGCACCCCGAGACCAAAAACGACCACAACTGGGACCACACCGGTCGGCTGTTTGCGATGTACGGCGCTAAACCTGGCACCGTGTACCTGGTTCGTCCGGATGGTCATGTACTGGGGCGCTGGCCCACGCGCTTTTTCTCGCGCGTTTTGCGATGCTTGCCATCGATAAGATCGACGACCCCGCCGTCGCACTCAACCTGATCGACGATGCCAGCGAGGGGTTGCCTGAGTAAGTGCCGGGCCCATGCGCCATGGATGCGAACGGGCGCCTATAGCCGTGCTCCTCAAGCACCCGACGTCCTTTGTAAGAGATCGAAACAATGACACTCGACTATCAAACCGGCTTCGCCAATGAGTTCGCCACCGAGGCCCTGCCCGGCGCGCTGCCCGTGGGGCGTAATTCCCCGCAACGGGCGCCGTATGGCCTGTATGCCGAGCAACTCTCGGGCACCGCATTCACCGCACCACGGCACAACAACCGTCGTTCGTGGTTGTACCGGATCCGCCCTGCGGCCATGCACCTGCCCTTCGAGCGTATCGAGAACGCGCGCCTCTTGAGCCGCTTTGACGAGCTACCAACGCCACCCAATCAGCTACGCTGGGATCCGCTCCCGATGCCCGATGCACCGACCGACTTTGTATCGGGGCTGGTGACCATGGCAGGCAACGGCGCCCCCGACTTGGGACGAGGCTGCGGGATTCATCTTTATGCCGCCAACAGCTCCATGACCGACCGCTTTTTCTACAACGCCGACGGGGAATTGCTTATCGTGCCCCAGCAAGGACGGCTGCGAGTGGCCACCGAAATGGGCGTATTGGAAGTCGAGCCGCAGGAGATCGTCGTCATTCCGCGAGGCGCGCGCTTTCGCGTCGAATTGCCTGACGGCGAGGCGCGGGGCTACGTTTGCGAAAACTATGGCGCGCTGTTCAGGCTGCCGGACCTCGGCGTGATCGGCTCGAACGGCCTGGCGAATCCGCGCGACTTCCTCACACCAGTGGCTGCGTATGAAGACCTCGAGGGCGATTTCGAACTGGTCGCGAAATTTGAAGGCAATCTGTGGCGCGCCCGGATCGACCATTCTCCGCTCGACGTGGTTGCATGGCACGGCAACTATGCGCCGTACAAATACGACCTGCGGCGCTTTAACACGATCGGTTCGATCAGCTATGACCATCCCGATCCATCGATCTTCTTGGTGCTTCAGTCGCCTACCGATACGCCTGGTGTCGACGCTATCGACTTCGTGATTTTCCCGCCGCGCTGGTTGCCTGCCGAGAACATTTCCGCCCACCTTGGTTCCATCGAAACTTCGCCAGCGAATTTATGGGACTCATTCATGGCGCGTATGACGCGAAGACTGAGGGCTTTTCGCCCGGTGGCGCATCCTTGCACAACTGCATGAGCGGCCATGGCCCGGATGCCGAAACGTTCGAGAAGGCGACGGCCGCGGACACGACGCGGCCCGACCACATCACGGACACCATGGCGTTCATGTTCGAAACGCCTGCCGTCATCCGGCCGACGCGCTACGCGCTCGAATCGTCCCAGTTACAGGGCGAGTACTACCGATGCTGGCAAGGCTTGAAAAAGCATTTCAATCCCGCGCAGGTCTGAATCCGCACACTGGAGAGATCGTATGTCATTGATCAACGAGTCGCACGACCCGGCATTGAAGAGTTGGGTTGAGCAAGCAAACCAGCCGGGAAGCGATTTTCCGATCCAGAATCTTCCGTTCGGTCGTTATCGATCCATTGGCGCGGATGAGGACTTCAAGATCGGTGTCGCTATTGGCGACCAGATCCTGGATCTGCAAGGCACCGGTTTGATCGACAGCCCGGACATGAACGCGTTGATGGCACTTGATTCAACGACGCGGTTGACGTTGCGCCGTGACATCTCCCGGGGTCTGGCTCAGGGCAGCCCACAACAGCAAGCCTGGTCGAAGCTGCTGAGCGCGCAAGACGCGGTGGAAATGGCCGTGCCTTGCCGAATTGGCGACTACACGGATTTCTATACCGGCATTCACCACGCCACGTCCGTCGGCAAGCTGTTTCGGCCCGATCAGCCCCTGATGCCGAATTACAAATGGGTGCCCATTGGCTATCACGGCCGGTCCTCATCCATTCGCGTGAGCGGTCAGAAATTCAGGCGGCCGCAGGGGCAGACGAAGGCGCCAGATGCTGCACAACCGAGCTTCGGTCCTAGTCGACGACTGGACTACGAGCTGGAACTGGGTTATTTCGTCGGTCGCGGCAACGAGTTGGGGCAACCGGTCTCCATTAAAGACGCGGACGATCATCTGTTCGGGGTGACATTGCTTAACGATTGGTCGGCCCGCGACATCCAGGCGTGGGAGTACCAGCCTCTTGGCCCGTTCCTATCAAAAAATTTCGCGTCCACCATCTCGCCCTGGGTGGTTACAACCGAGGCATTGGCACCCTTCCGTGCACCGTTGAAGCGTCCGGAAGGAGACCCCCAGCCGCTTCCCTATCTCGATGGCGATTTCAATCGCAAGTCTGGGATTTTCGACGTCATGCTTGAAGTCCTGATACTGACGCAGCGCATGGCCGAGGCGGGCCTCGCTCCTGAGCGCCTCACGTTGGGCGATGCCGGCGCCGCCGCCTATTGGACGGCCGCACAACTGCTCACGCATCACACGGTGAACGGCTGCAATCTCCAGTCAGGCGATTTGCTCGGTTCCGGTACGTTGTCGGGTCCCGCGGCTAACGAAGCGGGCTCGCTGCTCGAACTCACCGAGGGCGGCAAGCGTCCCGTCCAGCTGGCCAATGGCGAGCAGCGGACATTCCTGGAGGACGGTGACACACTGATTCTGCGCGGCTGGTGCGAACGTCCCGGCGTGGTTCGAATCGGTTTCGGCGAAGTCCGCGGCACCGTCCTCGCCTAGGAAGGAACGTCGATGACAGATTCCATCAACTTGGAAGCGGCGGACTCGGACCGCGTCCTTTACACATATTTCCGCAGTTCTGCGGCTTATCGGGTGCGTATCGCGCTCAACTTGAAGGGGCTGAACTACTGTGCTGTTCCGGTTCATTTGGTTCGTGGCGGCGGACAGCAGCATCAACCAGAGTACCGAGCGGTGAATCCCGTGGGGCTCGTTCCGAGCTACCGGGAAAACGGTCGGACCATCCGTCAATCGTTGGCCATCATCGAGTACCTCGACGAATGCCACTCGGAACCGCCGTTGCTCCCAGACACACCCTTTGCGCGTGCGCAGGTCAGGGAGTTGGCGCTATCGATCGCTTGCGAAATCCACCCGCTGAACAATCCGCGAGTTCTCAAATATCTGGAGCGCGAGATACACACGGACGAGGCGGCACGCCTTGCATGGATGCGCCACTGGATGAAGGTCGGACTCGAAGGGCTTGAGACCCTCCTGGCTGATAGGGGCTCGTCCGGGCGGTTCTGTCATGGCGATCAGCCCACCATTGCAGACTGCTGTCTAGTGCCTCAACTGTTTAATGCGCGCCGGTTCGAGGTCGATCTTTCCAATTGCCCGCGTTTGCTGGCAATCGCCGCCGCCTGCAACGCGCTGGCGCCCTTTCAGGATGCGCATCCGAGCAGGCAGCCAGACGCGGAAACGTAAGGTCGTCCCGGCAAAACTCTCGACTGTAGTAGACGGCGCTAAGCAATGCCATTTTATTCGGATGCGGATGGGCTTATTATTGTGTGCGAGGCAAATTCCTTTACGTCAAGTTAGCGTCGCCGGCTTCCTCGAAACCAGCTTAGTTATCGATAGAACAGCTGCCCATGTCCTGTTGCTTTGGCGCCCTCGTCGCCCGTCCAAATTTGTCGTCACCGAGTTGTCCGCACCTCGACAGACAGTTAATGTCCTGTCGAACCCGCGTACTGAGTCACGCTCGGGGGTGACGTCGAAGATCGTGCTTTTAATTTCTTTGCGCGCCGCTCGTAACAGGGCATTTCATTAGGAGCACAACCACCGCAGCGTCTTTGCCGCCCGATCCCCTGCCGGCCGTCACAGCGACGTTCTCCTTCGCGAACACTGGCTTCAGCGCGGAGAAATCGTCGGCGTGGCATCGCGGCGCTGATGTTTGTTGGTGGCGAAGGAGCGCCGCAATTCGCATCTCCCTGTTTTCGGGCGCATTCGGAAAGCCATGCCGCCGTGCCGCGCCGTAAATTGCGGCGATCAAGAAGCCCGAAGCGCGGCGGTCTCTGCGCGCCACGCGTTGTAATCGGCGCGACGCCAGTCGAGCTCAAGCCCGAGCCGCCTTGTGCCCTCACGAATCTTCGGCTTGTGCAGCGTAAGCGTGAGCGCATCGAGCGCGGGCCATTCGTCGAACGAGAGCGTGGCGATCTCCACCGCGAGCGTCTCCAGCAAGCGCGTATGCGGCTTCTCTTCGAGAAACGCGCTCACGCGATTGCACCACGCCTCGTAGTCGATCAGACCATTGTGCGACTCATGCGGCTTACCGCGATAACGCAGGCTCGCATCGATGCACACGGGCTGCGGCCCTTCATGCTCATGCTCGTACAGGCCGACGCGCGTCTTTACGATCAGCTCGTCGACGACCACGCGCCAGCCCTGCCCGCCCGTATTGAACACGTCAAGCGGTTCGAACGGCTTCATGCGAGCAGCGGCGCGGCCGCGTCGAGGATCATCTTCACGAAGTAATCGGCGAAGCTGCGGCGAATCACAAGCTCGTAACGATCGCCACCCAGCGGCACGATCGTCACCGATGCTTTGAAGTAGTGGCTCTGCGCGCACTGCCCTTCGCCGAACAGCTTCGGATGCAGGTCGAGCGGGCAGCCGCGTGACAGCACTTCGCGCGTCTTGGGACCGTCAATATCGAGCACCGTGTAGCCGCTGCCGATATCCACCGCCGCCGAGAACTGGCCGACGATGGCCTCGCGCAGCTTCGCTTCGAGCGGTGCGGGGCGCGAGGCATCGTGCGCGGCATCGGAATGCACAAGCCATTCATCGGGACCGAGCCACAGCATCGTGTAGCCGTTGCCACGCGCCACCGTGTTCGGCTGGTCGGGCGGCGTGCAGCCGATCACGTTCTGCACCGCCTTGACGAAGGCCGGATTACGCGTGTCGCCACGCACGTTCACGAGTTCGAGGAACGGCCGCTCCGTCAGACGAAACTTCTTCGGCGAGCCGCTCTGATGCGCTTTCATCAACGCATCCGTGCCTACGAGCGGGGACTCTTGCCAGGTGCCGCTGAGGCCTTGCCCGCTGATCGCACGGTCGACGACGGTCGAGGAACCTTTGATCTCATTCAACATGCTGACGTGCTCCTTCGCTGTCGTAGAACACCGAGCTGGTGATCTTTGCATTCACGCGCCTGCCGTTCGCAAGCGGAATCATGACCGATTGGCCGATCTTGTCGAGACCGCCCTTCACGACGGCCAGCGCGATCGAGCGCTTCAAAATAGGGCTGTAGTAGCTCGATGTGACGTGTCCGAGCATCGGCGCGGTATCGCCCTGGAACGGACCCGCGACGATTTGCGCGCCTTCCGGCAGCACGTTTTGCGGATCGTCGGTGAGCAGACCGACGAATTGCTTGCGCCCCTGCCTCGCCGTATCCGAACGCGTGAGCGATCGCTTGCCAATGAAATCTTTCGACTTCGCCACCAGGCCGCCCATGCCGAGGTCGTAAGGCGTCATCGAGCCGTCCGTGTCCTGTCCGACGATGATGTAACCCTTCTCCGCGCGCAGCACGTGCATCGTTTCCGTGCCGTACGGCGTGATTTCGAATTCCGCGCCCGCTTCCATCAGCGCTTCCCACACCGCGCGTCCGACGTTCGCTGGCACGTTCACTTCATACGCGAGTTCACCCGAGAAGCTGATGCGCATCACCCGCGCCGAGGCGCCCGCCACCGTGCCATCGCGATAGCTCATGAACGGGAACGACGCATTCGCGAAATCGATGTCCTGACACACCTTCTGCAGCACCTTGCGGCTGTTCGGGCCGACGACGGCAAAGGTCGCCCAATGATCCGTCACCGAGGCGAGACGCACGCGCATGTCGGGCCATTCGGTCTGCAGCCAGCGCTCGAGCCACGTCAGCACGCGTGCGGCGCCGCCGGTGGTCGTCGTCATCATGTAGTGCTGGTCGGCGAGACGCACAGTCACGCCGTCGTCGAAGATCATGCCGTTTTCGTCGAGCATCAGGCCATAGCGGCACTTGCCGATTTCGAGCTTGCTCCACGGATTCGTGTACATCCAGTTCAGCAGCTTCGCGGAGTCCGGGCCCTGGATGTCGATCTTGCCGAGCGTCGATGCATCGAGAATGCCGACGCTCTGACGCACCGCGAGCGATTCACGCGCGACCGCCGCGTGCATGTCTTCACCGGCTTTCGGGTAGTACCACGGACGCTTCCAGTTGCCGACGTCTTCGAACATCGCGCCGCTTTCGACGTGCCATTCGTGAATCGCGGTCTTGCGCACCGGATCGAGAAACTCGCCCAGCTCGCGGCCCGCGAACGTGCCGAACGTGACAGGCGTGTAGTTCGGGCGGAAGGTCGTCGTGCCGGTCTCGGGAATCGTCTTGCCGAGCGCGTTCGCGAGAATCGCCATGCCGTTGATGTTGCCGAGCTTGCCTTGATCGGTGCCGAAGCCCATCGCCGTGTAACGTTTCACGTGCTCGACGGACTCGAAGCCTTCGCGCGCCGCGAGGTAGATGTCGGCGGCGGAGACATCGTTCTGGAAATCGACGAACTGCTTCGGACCGCGCGTCGCCATTTCCCTGTTGCCGACGATCCACAGCGGCAGCATCGGCGCTTCGGCGATCTCGGTCACTTGCACCGGCTGCGGTTTCGCGACCCTATGCCCCGCCGCGCGCGCCGCGTCCGCGCCCGCTTCGACGCCGAAGCGTATCCCGCGTGCCAGCGAAAACTCGCCCGCGCACGCGCCGACGCTGCTCTCGGCCTGCATCGCCTTGCCGGGAACGAAGCACGCTTTTTCGTCGTGCCAGTGCGCCTTACCGCCCGATTGCGCGAACAGATGCAGCACCGGACTCCAGCCGCCGGACAGCGCGACCAGATCGCATGGCAGATTGGCCTGTTTCTGACCGGTTTGCCCTTGCGCAAACGACGCCACCTCGACCGACACCACGCGTGTCTTGCCGTGCGCAACCGTGATCACCGCGTTGTTCATCACGCGGATGCCCTGACGGCGCGCCGTCGCCGGCAACGTGCCTTTCAACTCGGCGGCACGCGGATCGACGACCGTCACATCCGCGCCTGCGGCCTTGAGATCGAGCGCACATTGGTACGCGTCGTCGTTGTTCGTGAACACGACGGCCTGGCGTCCCGGCAGCACCGCATAGCGATGCAGATAGGTCGACACCGCCGACGCGAGCATGATGCCCGGCAGATCGTTGTTGCCGAACACGATTGGACGCTCGTGCGCGCCGGTCGCGAGAATCACGCGGTTCGCACGCACTTTCCACATGAGTTCGCGCGTGCCGCTGCGGCAGGACACCGGCAGATGCTCCGTCAACCGCTGCGTGATAGTGACCAGATTGTGATCCTGATAACCGAACGCCGTGCTGCGCGAGAGAATCTTCACTTCGGACATCTTACGCAATTCGGCTTCGAGTTTCAGCACCCATTCGAGCGCGGGCTTGCCGTCGATCTGCGCCCGGCACGACAGCAGCGAACCGCCGAGTTCACGCTGATCGTCGACCAAAATCACGCGCGCGCCGGACAGACCTGCCGCATGCGCCGCAGCCAGACCTGTTGGCCCGCCGCCGACGACGAGCACATCGCAGTGCGCGAAACACTTGTCGTAGCGATCCGCGTCGAGATGCTTCGGCGCTTCGCCGAGGCCCGCCGCATCGCGGATCACTTCTTCGTACTTCGGCCAGAACTTGCGCGGCCACATGAAGGTCTTGTAGTAGAAGCCCGCGGGAATGAAGCGCGCAATCTTCTGATTGACCGCCATGCGGTCGTTCTCGATGTTCGGCTTCGCATTCACGCTCTTCGCGACAAGTCCCTGATACAGCTCCACTTCCGTCGCACGCGCATTGGGCACCGTGTACGCGTCGGTTTCGAGCTGCACGATGGCGTTCGGCTCTTCCACACCCGCCGTGATGATGCCGCGCGGCCGGTGATATTTCCAGCTACGCGCGACGAAGCGCTCACCGTTGGCGAGCAGCGCGGACGCGAGCGTATCGCCCTCGAAGCCTTGATACGTCTTGCCGTTGAACGTGAAGGTCACGGGAATCGCGCGGTTGATGCGCCCGCCCATGCCGAGTCGGTCTTTCTGGCTCATTTCGACGTGCCTCCCGTCTTTGCCACATCATCGGACATAACAGCCAACGGACGGTCGAACGTCTCGTAGCCCTGGATTTCATAACTGACGGTGTCGCGCTGCGCCTTGAACCAGCGGCGGCAGCCTTGCGCGTGCATCCATTGCTCGCGATGCACGCCGCGAGGATTCTTGCGCATGAAGAGGTAGTCGCCCCATTCCTTGTCGGTGAGCTTTTCCGTGTCGAGCGGACGCGTGATATCCGCTTCGCCGCCGCAGGAAAATTCGGTTTCGGCGCGCGGCCCGCACCAGGGGCATTCGATCAGCAACATGGTTTCTATCTCCAGTGCGGTTTAGTGGGCCACGGCGGCAGCGCCGTGCTCGTCGATGAGGTGACCGGTATAGAAGCGATCCAGCGAGAACGGCGCATTCAACGCATGCGGCTCGTCCTTCGCGATCGTGTGGGCATACGCCCAGCCCGAGCCCGGCGTCGCCTTGAAGCCGCCCGTGCCCCAGCCGCAGTTGAAGTAGAGTCCCTTCACGTCGGTCTTGGAGATGATCGGGCATGCATCCGGCGAGACATCGACGATGCCGCCCCACTGGCGATTCATGCGCACGCGCGAGAACACCGGAAACATCTCGACGATCGCTTCCAGCGTGCCTTCGATGATGTGGAAACTGCCGCGCTGCCCGTAGCCCGCGTACTGGTCGACGCCCGCGCCGATCACGAGATCGCCCTTGTCGGACTGGCTGATGTACGCGTGCACCGCGTTCGACATGATCACCGTGTTCACGACCGGCTTGATCGGCTCGGAAACGAGCGCCTGGAGCGGATGACTCTCGATAGGCAAACGCACACCGGCCATGTCGGCGAGCGTTGTCGTGCTGCCGGCCGTGACGACCGCGACCTTCTTCGCCTTGATGAAACCCTTCGTCGTATCGACGCCCGTCACCTGGCTTCCGTCGCGGCGAATACCGACGACTTGGCAGTTCTGGATGATGTCGACGCCCGCCCGGTCCGCGCCGCGCGCGAAGCCCCAGGCCACCGCATCGTGACGCGCGACGCCGCCGCGACGCTGAATCGACGCGCCCAGCACCGGATAGCGGCTGTTGAGGTTGATCGTCGGCTCGATTTCCTTGATCTGCTGCGGCGTGAGGAACTCGGCATCGACGCCATTCAGTCGGTTCGCATTCACGCGACGTTCCGTATCACGCACGTCCTGCAGATTATGCGCGAGGTTCATCACGCCGCGCTGGCTGAACATCACGTTGTAGTTGAGATCTTGTGACAGGCCTTCCCACAGCTTCATCGCTTTCTCGTACAGCGCGGCCGATTCGTCCCACAGATAGTTCGAGCGCACGATGGTCGTGTTGCGCGCGGTATTGCCGCCGCCGATCCATCCCTTCTCGAGAATCGCGACATTCGTGATGCCGTGCTCTTTCGCGAGGTAATACGCGGTCGCGAGACCATGACCGCCGCCGCCGACGATCACCACGTCGTACTCGCGCTTCGGCTCGGGACTTCGCCACTGGCGCTCCCAGTTCTCGTGATACGACATGCCGTTGCGCAAGAGGCTGAAGATGGAATAGCGGCTCATGGTGTTTCTCTTCCTTCGTGGGGTCCTGAATTCAGCATTCGATGACGTTGACGGCGAGGCCACCGCGCGACGTCTCTTTGTATTTCGTCTTCATGTCGGCGCCGGTTTCGCGCATCGTCTTGATGACCGAATCGAACGACACGTAGTGCGTGCCGTCGCCTTTCATGGCCATGCGCGCGGCGTTGATCGCCTTGATCGCGCCCATCGCGTTGCGCTCGATGCACGGAATCTGCACCAGCCCGCCAACCGGGTCGCAGGTCATGCCGAGGTTATGTTCCATGCCGATTTCCGCGGCGTTTTCCACTTGCGCGGGCGTGCCGCCCATCACGGCGGCGAGCGCGGCCGCGGCCATCGAGCACGCGACGCCGACTTCGCCCTGACAGCCGACTTCCGCGCCGGAGATCGAAGCCGTTTCCTTGTAAATAATGCCGATGGCCGCGGCCGTCAGAAGGAAGCGCACGATGCCGTCGTCGTTCGAGGCGTGCATGAACTTGACGTAGTAGTGCAGCACGGCGGGAATCACACCAGCGGCGCCGTTCGTCGGCGCGGTGACGACGCGCCCGCCCGCGGCGTTTTCCTCGTTGACGGCCATCGCGTAGAGATTGACCCAGTCGAGCATCGAAAGCGGATCGCGCAGCGACTCTTCGGAGCGCGAACGCAGCGACGCGGAAAGATCAGCTGCACGGCGCTTCACATGCATCGGACCAGGCAACTCGCCGTGCGCCTTGCAGCCGCGCTCGACGCACGCAGCCATCACGCGCCACACGGCGAGCAGGCCTTCGCGCGCCTCGGCTTCGGTGCGGTTCGCGCATTCGTTCTGCATCGTGATTTCGGCGATCGAGAGACCCGTGTCGCGGCAGATGCGCATCAGATCGTCGCCGGTGCGGAACGGATGCGGCACCGTGTTGCCCGCGCGCAGGCCGTTCACACGATCGCCCCCGCGATTCACGACGAAGCCGCCGCCGACCGAGTAATACTCTTTCTCGACGAGCAACTGGCCGTTCTCGTCGAACGCCTGAAAGCGCATGCCGTTCGGATGCACGATGCTCGACCCCGGCGCGCCCGGCATCAGCTTGCGATAGAAGCCGATGCTTTCGCGCTCCTCGAACACGACGTCGTGCTTGCCGAGCAGCTTCAGGCGCTTTGTTGCACGGATGTCGGCCAGACGCGGTGCGATCGTGTCCGGATCGATGAGATCGGGCAGATTGCCTTCGAGCCCGAGCATCACGGCCTTGTCGGTGCCGTGGCCCTTGCCGGTCGCCCCGAGCGAGCCGAACAGTTCGGTGCGAACGCGGGTGACGAACGCGAGCAGATTTGCGTCCTCGATATTCGACGCGAAACGGCATGCCGCGATCATCGGCCCGACGGTATGCGAGCTGGACGGTCCGATGCCGATCTTGAATAAATCAAAGACGCTCACGTTCACGGGTTCTCCTCGTTTTGGTCGGGTGGGCCTGCGCCCGGTTCTCTCTCTTCACGCTCATTGGACCAAAACGCAGCTCAACTTGATAGAACAAAAACGGCACCGAGATGGGACGACGGCGTCAGGCCGCGCACAATCTAAGTTTTATGGCCTAGTCGATTCTACGTTTTGCATTCCTGACCAAAAGCAGAAGCATCGAAAGAGATCGTTGTCCGTCATGACCCTCGAAGTCTCTTCCTCAGAAAGAAACGCCCGACTTTCTATCGAGGCTCCAGCGGTCGTCTCAATGTATTTACTAAATCCGCGAACTGCTTTCTACATTACGTTCGCGAACGCTGCCACATTCGGGATTTTTGAAGCCTCGCCCGCGAGTTCATCGCTGGCATCGAGCGTGGATTGCGCTGCATCCGTTTGGGCGAGATGGGCAACGGGCCAGCCGAGTCAAACGCAAAACGCCCGTCGGTCAAGATCGCGTAGATCGGTCGCCGTCCCACAGAACATCAATCACCGAAGCCAGCAAACGGTAAAAGGCTAACGCGTATCTATGCCCCGCAGTCCCTGTTTGTCCTAACTCGCAAGGGTTTCTGCCTTGCGGCGAGGACCGCGCCTGCAGCCAGTAAAAACGCGGAGTATGCGAGTCCATGCGCCAAAGCCTGAGCCGTCAGACACCCAGCCAATTATCACGGGTCCGACAATCTGCCCGAAGGCGAACACGATCGTGAATGCGCTGATACCTGCAGTCCACTGACTGGGCGGAAGGTTGTGTCTGACAAACGCCGTCGTCGATGCGACAGCTGAGAGAAACGTCGCGCCGAATATCACGCCGGACGCGAATACTGCAGAACTATGCACGATGAGCGCGGGTATGAGCGTCGCAAACGCCAACAGTGCATTGAATATGGCCAAAGCCTGACCGCCGCGCATGTGAGCAAGCAGCCCGGACCATAAAAGGGCTGACAACACGGTCGCCGCGCCGAGAAGAATGTAGAAACTGCTCACCGTCGCGGCACTCATGCCCGCGTTGCGAAGTAGCGCAACGATGAAGGTCATGTAGCCGATATAGCCAACACCGAAGAGCCCATAGCCGGGACAGCGCAAACCCAAGACGTCGCCACTGTAGAGATTCGCCCGAAGCCCCATAAGATTTTGAGGCGGACCCAGGCGTCATGTAACCGGATTCGATCCGTCGCGCTGCCGCGATAGCAATGACCGAGAACGCGATACACGCAGACGCAAGCGCGAACCATGCGAACTGCCAACCATGCACGATCGGACGAATGGCGAGCGGGACAAGAATCGACGAAGCCACAATACCCCAACCGATGCCACCGTAATACAGCCCGAGTATGAGGCCAGAGGCGCGATGTGACATTGACGCGAGCCGCGCCGCAAGCACGCCGCCCCCGACGAAAATGAGTGCACTGCCAACGCCGGATGCAACGCGCAACATGAGCAACGACTCAGTGTTAGCCACCACGCTGCTGAGCGCCACCGTCGTCGCAGTTGCAATACAGCCAAAGCGGAACAGAGCGCACGGCGTCCACCGACGCGACAGACGGGGGAATGCCAGTGCTCCGAGCAAATATCCCAGTGCATTAGCGGTGTTCATCGTGCCGGCAGTGGCGAAACTCCAGCCGAGGTCCCGTTGCATCGCGGGCAGCAGCAAAGCATACGAGAAGCGAGCGAGCCCTAGTGCAACCGCGCTTCCGAGCGACAGTGCGGCCGTCAACATCAGCACACGTATCTCATCGGGTGCGCCCGCGCATGACAACGGGCTCGAGCGCTGAGATCCCACGTCCCGACCACCACCCGTTCCGACAACGCTCAGACAAGCGCCCTTCTTTGCATCTTTACGGCACATTGCTTCGTATCCGTTGCCTGCGATCCGCTTGGCAGGAGCAGATCATCTTTCTTGCACTTCCCAGTTGAGAGTCGACTCGCCGTTCGCACTCAAAAAACGTCATGTTCTTCTCTCTCCACGCGTGGCTTGATTCCGTCGTCGAGAGTGAAAGCCCGCGATGCCCCGTTGACGCACTTCTAACGGGATCGCGGGCCACCATGATACGGTCCCGTTCAGACGGAACCGGACGTCACGTCGGCAGCAGCCATCCTCACTGCGGACTGCCGAAACGACGGATGGCGTCGTGCCAAAACGAAGTAGGTCAATGCCGACAAGACCAATCCGGATTCGAAGCTCAGATCGCCCCAGCCAAGGTAGTTGCGCATCAAGGGACTGACAAAGGTCGGCGAATTAGAGAAAAGGAGCGACGCCGTGATCCCGACCAACAGAGCCACGATGCCCGGCCAAAAAATTCCCCCTGTGTACCAGTACGCACCGCTGCCCCACTTCATCCAAGCATCTGCCTGATAACGGCCACGGCGCATAAAGTAGTCAACAATCACGATAGCGGCCCACGGCGCCGTCCAGAAGACCATGTAATTCAGAAAGACCTGGTACATGTCGAAGAACTGGCCATAAAATACCGTGACCACCCGAAACCCCAGCGTGAAGAGCGCGATGATCGTAAGCGACGTCACCCGGTTGATCGGGATACGCAATGCCAGCAGTCCCAGACCAGCTGTGTAGCCGTTGGGCACATTGGCCGCAATGCCGCCCAGAATGATCGCGAACAGCAGCGGCACGATGAACCATGTCGGGAGAAAGCGGCCGAGCTGGCTGACCGGATCCTCACCGAGCGTGCCGCCCAACGCCGTCGCAAAGAGCACACCGATGATTTCGCAGAACATTAGCGCGACGAACTGCCCGCCGCCGGCAGCCAACACGATCTTCTTCCAGCTCGTTTCAGCGGGAAAGTAACGACTGTAGTCCGAGGCAAAATTCGCCCAGCCGATGGGATAAGAGAAGACGATCCCCATCGCGATCAGCCAGGTGCTGAAAGAGGCACCACCGTGATTGATGGCCGACGCGGCAGCGAGACTCGTATGCGGCAGCACGAAAGCCGCAAGTCCACCAAACAGGATCGCCAGCGCCAGCGCAATCCATTTCTCCGCCGCGATGATGGTTGCATGGCCAAAGATCGCGAGTAGGATCTCCGCCGCTAGAATAATACCGAGCGAGATCCAGACAATGGCGTGACTGTGAAACCCACCCATCTTCAACAGCGTTTCCATTGCCTGCGTGGCGACTACCGAGTTGATCGAGAACCAGCTAAGCGCCGACACGAGACTCACCGCTTTCGGCAGGAACGATCCCAACTGCCCGAACGAACTGCGCGAAGTCATGATGCCGGACGTGCCGGTACGCGGCCCCATGATTGTCGTCAAGCCGAGCACGAAACAACCCAGCAGGTTACCGACCAGAATTGCGCCGAGCGCCTGCCACAGCGACAATCCCTGCGATAGTGCTAGCGCGCCCGTCACGACCACCACGTAGTTGGTGTTAGCGCCGATCCACATCTTGAACAGCTCCGCCGGCGTACCGTGGCGATCCTTGAGCGGGATCGGATCGATGCCGTGCTGCTCAACGCTCCAGGCCTTGTCTGCTGCGACGGCGCCGTGCGCGTTACCCTTGTCGTAGTTTCCCATTGCTGTCTCCTTCCTGGCGAGTCAACCACGCGGGGCTTTCGCCCGCGCATCGTAAGCTTCGTTAAGTGCGCGCGAAATCCCCGCTACGCAGACCTCGAACAGCAACGCGCCCTTTTCTGCGGACGCGGCCGCTGCCGAAGACAGGCAACCGGACGACGGCGTCCATTCCGGAATCGGCGGAAAAACGTCGTATGGCGGAAACGTCGCGGCCCCATGCGTCGGGACGAGCGACATGTCAACCAGATGAGGATGCAGGTGCAACATCAGCGAGGTCTCCAGCACGCCACCGTGCTCGACCGCCCAGCCAGGAAAACCCTCCGGATAGATCCGCGCGATCGTTTCCTCGGTGACAAAGTCCCAGTAGGACAGCATCACGACCTGAAAATCGTTAATGCCTTCCCAACGCAGTTCACGAATCGCGAGGTCGACGCCCTCGACCGCGAACATCGAATTTTCAAAATGACCGTTAATCAGGCAGATTTTCCGCGCGCCGTGTCGCGCGAATTCCTTCAGCACGTCCTTGACCGTCGACGACAGCGTATGTCCGTCAAGACTGGTTGTGCCGCACAGGTGATTGCCGCCGCCGCTCTTTTGCTGCGACTTGTAGCCGTAGGCGATGGCCGGCGCCACCAACGCGCCGATTTTCTGACCGACTGCCACTGCAATGGCGCTCGGCAACAGCACGTCCGGGTTCATTGACATATGGGGCCCGTGCTGTTCCAGCGCACCGATCGGAATCAGGATGGGCTGGCCCTCCTGTCCAACCCGACGCGCGTATTCCGGCCACGCCAACTCTCCTATCACCACGCTCTTTTCCATGGAACTGTCCCTCCTTGTCTACGATTTCTATGAGTGTGCCGCTACAGATGCCCGTAAGTTTCCGGATCATCGTAGGCATCTCAAAATAACGGAAAGTTTTCGTACGCGACAAAAAGCTTCGCGTATTCGACGTCGAGTTCGCGAGACTAGATGGTCAAGCGATTCCGGTCAAGGAAAGGTGGTCGCAGTGCACCAAGAACGGCAGTGTGCGTAAAAACTGTTTCGCGGATATTCATTGATTGTCTCCAAATCAAAGGGAATCGCTACGGATTCGGCTCTGGCTCTTTCGGCCACTTTGCCGATTTTGGCCTACTGAAGCACGACGGTACGGTTGCCGTTGATGAACGTGCGGCGTTCGATGAACCATTTCACGGCGCGCGCAAGTGCGAGACATTCGACATCGCGACCGGTCGCCAGCAACCGCTCCGGGTGGGATGCATGATCGACGCGTTCGACGACTTGCTCGATGATCGGACCTTCGTCGAGATCATCCGTGACGAAGTGCGCCGTTGCACCGATCAGCTTTACGCCCCGCGCATGCGCCTGATGGTAGGGCTTGGCGCCCTTGAAGCCGGGCAGGAACGAGTGGTGGATGTTGATTGCCCGATTCGCCAGGCGCCTGCACAGATCGGCGGACAGCACTTGCATATAGCGCGCAAGCACGACAAGCTCAGCGCCGGTACGTTCGACTAGCGCGAGCACCTGAGCCTCCTGCTGCGACTTCGTGTCGGCGGTGAGCGGCAGGTGATGCCATGCAATGTGGTTCGCGGTTGCGAGCGGTTCCAGATCGGGATGATTCGAGATGATGCCTACGATGTCCATCTGCAGTTCCTCCATGCGCCAGCGGAACAGCAGATCGGCAAGACAATGGTCGAACTTCGACACCATGATCAGGACTTTCGGTTTTACCGACAGGTCGTGAATCGCCCATTCCATGTCGAAGCGCTTCGCGAGCGCAGCGAACCCGTCGCGTAGCGAACTGAGCTGCAGCGTCTGCGCGGATGCGCCGTGAAAGACGCAGCGAACGAAGAAGCGTGAGGTAAATTCGTCGTCGAACACGTCGAACTCGTCGATATAGCAGCTTCGCTCGTCGAGAAACCGGACCAGCGCCGCGACCTGTCCAGGTGCACTGGGACAGGCCACAGTGAGTGCGAATCGAGCCGCCGCATTATGGGAATTCGTCTTCTGCATGATGCAATCTCTCAAGTTCCGTTTTCCTTGCTGAGCCACGCGGGCACCGCGTTGTCAGAATTTCGGGACCGCCGCCTTCCAGTCGTCCGCGCGACATGGTGTTGCGGAGTGTCAGGTACCCCGTCATCGATGCATCGCATGGCTGTTGAAGCGTGCCCGAGCACGATCAACTGCAATACGCTCGACTACATCCGGGAAAGCACGCGACACCCCGCTCAATATCCGTTTCCGATCCAATTCGGAACGAGCGGCGACGCTCTGTTCGGATCGAGCATGCGATCTCAGACCTCTCGTTGACGACGCTCCCAAGTACAATCCATTTCCGTTGCCAAGGCCCACATTGGGTTCGCGGCCGGCCGGCACGTCATCATGCTCTCGACGGTTTTCAGAAACGGCGTTGCCTATGTCATCGCGAAGACCGACAAAATCGCGACGCGCTTTTTCACGCAGATAGAATCACGTGCGAATTGCGGCTCCATCTTTTTTGTCGGCTCGCCACCTAATGACCGGCGACTCGTACCACGTTTGACTGCGATCCGTTGCGCGGCCGACAGCTGGCATCCCTGATACGCTGCGGCCTGATGAACTGGGTGCACGCCGTTCAGTGGTTTGCGTTCACGCGGCGGCCGGTGTGAAGCACTGCCTGTTGTGCAGACGAAGGAGTATCAAACCGCGGCTCATCTCTCAGGTTCCTTCTCCCTCTTTGCTCTTAACATTCAATGACGTTCACGGCCAGCCCGCCGCGCGACGTCTCTTTGTATTTCGTTTTCATATCCGCGCCCGTCTCGCGCATCGTCTTGATGACTTTGTCGAGCGAAACGTAGTGCTTACCATTACCGCGCAACGCCATCCGCGCCGCATTGACCGCCTTCACCGCGCCCATTGCGTTACGCTCGATGCACGGAATCTGCACCCGACCGCCGACGGGATCGCAGGTCATACCCAGGTTGTGCTCCATGCCGATCTCGGCAGCATTTTCGACCTGCTCGGGCGAACCGCCCAGCACCGCGGCAAGTGCGGCGGCCGCCATCGAGCACGCGACACCGACCTCGCCCTGACAACCCACCTCGGCGCCAGAATTCGAAGCGTTCTCCTTATAGAGAAGTCCGATGGCGGCCGCGGTCAACAGAAACGCCACGACGCCATCGTCATTCGAACCCGGCACGAACTTGAGGTAGTACTGCAGCACGGCCGGAATGATGCCGGCCGCGCCGTTGGTAGGCGCGGTCACGATGCGCCCACCTGCAGCGTTCTCCTCGGTGACCGCCATCGCGTATAGGTTAATCCAGTCGATCATCGATAGTGGGTCGCCTACACACGCTTGCAACGGCGCCTTTAACTGACGAAAGAACGCCGGTGCACGCCGTTTGACCTTGAGCGGCCCGGGCAGCACCCCTTCCGTCGAGCAACCGCGTGCAATTGCACCGGCCATGACGTCGCGGATCTGCAGCAACCCTTCTCGTATCGCCGACGGCGTACGCCAGACTGACTCGTTCGCAAGCATCACTTCGGCGATCGACAAACCGCTTTCGCCACAGATGCATAACAGATCGACGCCGGTTTTGAACGGGTACGGCACGCGCTTCACCGCCTGCACGCCGTTCATCCGCTTGCCGGTATCATCGACGACGAAGCCGCCGCCAACCGAGTAGTACGCCTGGGTGTCGACGGGTTCGCCCTCTCGGTCGAGCGCGGTGAACCGCATTCCGTTGGGATGAAGCGGCAGCACCTCGCGACGCAAAAAAGCGATCTGCGATTTCACGTCGAATCCGATCCGCCGCACACCGGCGAGTTCGAGCGATTTCGTCTCTCGAATCTGGGCGAGGCGGCGCTCGGCATAATCGGGATCGATTGCATCGGGCAGATTCCCCTCGAGGCCAAGCAAGATCGCCTTGTCGGTGCCATGGCCCTTTCCCGTCGCGCCGAGCGAACCAAAGAGCTCCGCTCGGACCTGGCAAACCCGATCGAGCATGCCTGCATCGCGGATACGCGCCACGAAGCGACACGCGCCAATCATCGGGCCCACCGTGTGCGAACTTGATGGCCCGATGCCGATCTTGAAGAGGTCGAAAGTGCTGACGTTCATCCTTGCTTCTCACAGCCCCATATACACGGGAAACCGGGCGCACAATTGTGCAACCTGCGCGCGAACGCGCTCCTCGACCTGCGCATCGCCCAGGTTGTCGAGCACGTCGCAAATAAGTGTGGCGGTCTGCGCAGCGTCGTCTTCACGGAAACCGCGCGTGGTGATGGCCGGCGTGCCGATGCGGATACCGCTCGTCACGAACGGCGACTGCGGATCGTTCGGCACGGTGTTCTTGTTGACTGTGATGTGTGCACGGCCCAGCGTGGCATCGGCATCCTTGCCTGTAAGGCCTTTCGCGATCAGGCTCACGAGAAAAAGGTGATCATCGGTCCCACCGGACACCACGTCATAGCCGCGCTCACCGAACACGGCGGCCATCGCCCGCGCATTGGCTAGCGTGCGAGTCTGATAGTCGACAAACTCCGGACCGAGCGCCTCCTTGAATGCCACCGCTTTTGCCGCGATCACATGCATCAGCGGGCCACCCTGCGTCCCGGGGAAAACCATCGAATTCAGCTTCTTCTCGATTTCGCCATTAGCGCGTGCGAGAATCAGGCCGCCACGCGGACCGCGCAGCGTCTTGTGCGTGGTCGTCGTCACCACGTCGGCAAACGGAACCGGATTCGGGTACAGACCCGCCGCAACCAGTCCCGCTACGTGCGCCATATCGACGAAGAGATACGCGCCGACGCGATCGGCAATCGAACGGAAGCGCGCGAAATCCAGCACGCGGGAGTAGGCGGAGAAGCCTGCAACGATCATTTTCGGCTTGTGCTCGAGCGCGAGGCGCTCGACTTCGTCGTAGTCGATGAGGCCCGTTTGCGCATCGACGCCGTACTGTACGGCATTGAACACCTTGCCTGAAAAGGACACTTTCGCGCCGTGTGTGAGATGGCCGCCATGGGCGAGGCTCATGCCAAGAATCGTATCGCCGGGCGTAATTAAGGCCAAATAGACTGCGGCATTCGCTTGCGAACCGCTGTGCGGCTGCACGTTCGCGTAGTGAGCCGCAAAAAGCTGCTTTGCCCGTCCAATTGCCAGCGACTCGACTACGTCGACGTGTTCGCAGCCGCCGTAGTAGCGCTTACCCGGATAGCCTTCGGCGTATTTATTCGTCAGTACTGAGCCCTGCGCTTCCAGCACGCGCGGACTCGTGTAATTTTCAGACGCGATCAGCTCGATGTGATCTTCCTGGCGCTGTCGCTCAAGGCGCATCGCGTCAGCCAGTTCCGGATCAAACCCGGCAATCGTTTGTTCTCTGGAAAACATTGAAGCGGTCTCCTGCTACATCATGGGATGCCTGCGGCCTAAGCCGCAGGAGGACTGAAATGTAGCCTCGTCAGGCCTTGATGATGTTGTGCTCCGGACCGTACTTGAATCCGGTGATGTTAGTCGCTTCTTTCTCGCCGACCACCAGGATGTCGTGCTCGCGGTAGCCGCCCGCACCAGGCAGGCCCTGCGGCACCATGATCATCGGCTCCATCGAGACGACCATGTTCGGTTCAAGGATGGTGTCGATGTCTTCGCGCAGTTCCAGACCGGCTTCGCGGCCGTAGTAGTGCGAGAGTACGCCGAAGGAGTGCCCGTAGCCAAACGTGCGGTATTGCAGCAAGTTGTACTCGGCGTAAATCTTGTTCAACTCGTGGGCGATATCACTGCAGCGCGCACCCGGTTTGATCAGCTTGAGGCCCGCCTCGTGCACTTCAACGTTGACCTTCCACAGACGCAGATGCTCATCGGAGCAGTGGTCGAAGAACATCGTGCGTTCGAGCGCCGTGTAGTAACCGGCAATCATCGAGAAGCAATTCAGACTCAGAATGTCGCCCTTCTGCACCTTGCGCGTCGTGACGGGATTGTGGGCGCCGTCGGTATTGATGCCGGACTGGAACCACGTCCACGTGTCCATCAACTCCGAGTCCGGAAAACGCTTGGCGATCTCGCGCACCATCGCCTGCGTTGACGCAAGTGCCACTTCGTGCTCGGGCACGCCTTCGTGCACCGCTGCTGCAAGCGCCGCGCCGCCTACGTCGCAGACATTCGCGCCGTGCGTGATGACTGCGATTTCTTCCGCCGACTTGATCATGCGCATACGCATGGTCTGCGCGCTAATATCGACGAATTCGACCGAAGGCAGCGCTGCCTTCAGTTTGGCCAATACTTCGACGGGAACCTGGTCGAATTCGACGCCCACGCGACCCTTGTTGTCGATCTCGCCTTGCACCGCGCGGAAGAAGTTGTCGCGCTGCCAGTCGGTGTAGACCACGTTGTAGTCACCGACCGTGCGACGCCACGGTTGTCCGCCATCGATGTTGGCCGAGATGGACACGACCTTTTTCGGCGTCACGACGAGGCCGTACTTGCGGCCGAACGAGCAGTAGAGGAAATCCGCGTAGTAGTTGATGTTGTGATACGACGTGAACAGCACGGCGTCGATATTCTCACGTGCCATCAACTCGCGCAGCTTGCCTTGGCGGTTGACGTACTCCGCGTCCGAAAAGGTGTGCTTAACCTTCTCGCCGTTCTCGATGCGAATCAGACTTTCCATTTTCATGCGCTCGCTCCTTGGTAAAAGCACAGGGGGTATGAGCGAATAGTAGAGATTAGGCGAATTTGAACATTTCTCCATTCGACGTGACCCTTTTCCGTTTCGACATTCAGGGTTAACCACAGGAAGTACGCATACGGGTATGTCCGGATGACATGGCACCCGCTCAGGGTTTTGGCGGAAGCGAGCAGAAGGAGAGAGGTACGCGAATGCGGCTCCCGTAGCGAGCGTGCGGACGGCCCACGAAGGCCTGACTTATCTCGTTAACCTAAGAGTGTGTGTGCCCGTAGCGGAGCACACATCGCGCCGAATGATCTCGGGTGCGTTCGTACTGAGTGCGCTTTTTAGAGTGCGTTTTGATAGCGTCGGCGATCGACGCTAGGCGAGATTTGGAACAGCGCTTTGTAGCGGGTGGCAAAATGCGTCATCGACGTGAAGCCAGTACGGGCACAGACCTCTTCAAGCGGCTTCGCAGTTCGGTAAAGCAATTGCCGCGCTCGCAGCAAACGTATTTCGAGATACGCTTGCGCCGGAGTCTTGCCAAGCCGTTCATGAAACCAGCGTTCGAGCTGCCGTTGCGAAACGCGCAGATACGACGCAATCTCGGCTACCGAAAGCGTTTCCTCCACATTGCTTTCCATCATTTGCAATGCGTCATCGAGCTTGGCATGTTCGGCACCCATGTACTGGCGCAACGAAGTGCGTTGGTGCTGCTCGTGGCTCCGCCGTTCAGCGACGAGCAATTCGAGGACGCGCGCCGCGAGTGAGCGGCTACCCGGCGCCATGCCCAGCAGGTGAACCATCAGGTCGAGCGGCGCTATACCTCCACTGCAGGTATAGCGGTCCCGATCGACCTCATACAGGTGATTCGACACTGTGAGCTTGGGAAATTGCTCCATCAGAACGTCTTGATCTTCCCAATGGATCGTGCACCGATAGCCGTTCAGCAGCCCGGCACGCGCAAGGAAGAAGCTGCCTGTATCGAGACCGCCGAGCGCCGCGCCGTGGCGCGCCCGGACTCGCAACCAGTCGAGCACCGAGCCAATACCTCTGCGCGGAATGGGATTCGGCCCGACCACGAAGACAGCGTCGAAGTTGTCGCTCTCAGACATCGAGACATCGGGAAGTACGCGTATCCCATCGCTTGAGACTGCCACGTGTCCATTGGGTGCGATCAACTGGTAATCGTAGACACGTCGTCCGACAACCATGTTTGCGATTCGCAACGGATCGACGGCGGCACTGAGCGCAATCAGCGAAAAGTTCTCGAGAAGCAAGAAACCGTATTTTGTGACGCGCAGATCATGGATTCCGTCCGGCTGTCTTTCTTCTGACATGGAATTGATTGTCGGTGGCATGATAGAGCGGTTATTCGTGGCAATGCCATCATAGTTGCCCGACCGGGCGTGACACAACAGCAGACGCGCTCGGACGTCACTATCACAAGCGGCCGAGGGATTTGGCTTTCGACCGGTACTGACGCGTATAACTATGGCACCGAGTGCGATTGGAGCACGGTGGACTTATCGGTTGGCCCTCCAAAGTGCCCTACCAAGTGTCCACGTTTGGATGGCCTTCGGAACGACCGTACCGTCTGCTCGTTGCGAGAGACGGCGTCGGTTCGTCAGATCCAAAGCTCTCATTCTCGTTAGACCGTGCCCTCAGCGTCCACTCGTACGGGGCGCTTTATGAACCAAGTCCGATATCCTCGCCCGATCGTTGACAAGGTTCCCGCGACGGCGAGCGCTCGATCTGGATCAAGCCGTCGGTCGCCCGAGTCGAATGTGGAGCTCCCGTCGTGAGGGCGATGCCAAGGGATACGGTCCATCTGCCGTAACAGTTGTGTCCGCCGATGCTCGCGTCGATAGTGGGCGACCATGAAAATGGCGCCCGCCAGCAGGACCGCGAATCCCATCACCATAATTATGTACCTTTCATCCATCTCGAGCTCCTGCTAACCGGCGCTGTCTGCCGTCATTTACGCGTTGCCATTCAGTCGATTAATATCCCGACCGCGATCCATCTGCCTCCCGGTCCTTCAACATACCTAATTTGTGATCCGTACAAGCAGGCCCGGCGCTACACGTGACATGCTGGGATACCTTCCGTATGTGACAGTCATGGACGGATAGATCTAGGCGGGGGACACGTATGTCTCGGGCAGGCATAAAGATTACAGATGTCTGTGCAATGGTTGTCATTCCATACGTCCAGCCAGGAATCGTCAAAAAAAATAATGCGGTCAATGCCGCCGGCCTCGACAATTTGGCGCACAGCCTCACGGTTCACGAACGCGCCCGGCCGCTCGTCCGGGAAAACGACTTGCATAAGCGGGCCGAAGTGCTCGGTGACTTCACTGAAACTCGCGCGCCGCGACGGATCAGCTACGCCCAACCAGAACAGCAGTGCTGCCCTTGGACATGCAGGATCACGAACCACGAAGCGCAAGACCTGGTTCCCGGGAAATATTGATATCGTTTGCATGACTAAACACCTCGCTAAAAATTCTTGGCCGCTTCAAGGCTGCCGCGGAAAGTCCTCCATACGGCTAACGTTTCTTGCGTTCTTTTCCAGTTCATGGTCGACCCAGATTCTTCCCCATCTCATCGCATAACGCAGGGCCTGCGTAGCGTCGTAGAATTGATCCAGCGCGCGAAAATGACGTGATGCGAACCCCGGCCGAACGATGACCAGATCGGCGGCATAGAGTTCGTCAGTCGTCGGCCTTGCAAGCGCATTCAGGCGGTAGCCTTCGTGTTCGGCACAACAGTCGAGCGGTTCAACGCGTCTCGAATGGGCAGCTACGGTCCGCCTCTCACCGGCAGATTGACCGGTGATTGAAATGACGCGTGTCGCCCCAAACATCGGTGTCTCTTTTGAACGGTTCATTTGGATATCCATGCTTTTCCTAATTGCTAGAGAAAGCCCCCGTTGAATCGGGCACGCAGCAAACGGCCCAATTGCAGCGCAACGGGTATCGATTCGAATGTGGCACACGACTACGCATACGCGGACGTGCTTGCGCTCGCGGCCCTTCTATGAAGGGCGCGACGGCGCACGGTCGTGAACGGCCATCTGAGATGGGAGCCCGGCCTTCGCTGTACTGTTTCTTTTTAAGCGAAGAGCCGGGCCGGAGGAAGTGCTGACTTGCCCGCGAGACCACCGCGGCTCCGGGTGCCTGTCACGGCCTCCGCCTTGGTGCGCCGATAGATGCCCCTGCCGGCCTGGGCTGGAAGGGAAAACGGCGCGATGAGAAAGGTCGAGACAAAAGACACGGCTATAGTTCGAAAGCGATTAGTTGGCTGAACATTCGAAATGCATCAGCACCATTAAAGCCTGTTTCCGACAATAATGCAAGGCAAGTGAAAGCTATGAAGAATCAGCCGCAGCCTTGCGGCTAATGCAGCGATACTGTAGGCTTCTATGGGGCATTGAAAGTCAAGCCTTTTCGCGGTCCGTTTTTACGTCAGTCATCTCCCATGGATCACCTCGTCTGATGTTATGGAATCCTCCGTATCGTATCAAGGGAACGTTTCACAGCAGTTGAGGCTGGGGTGTCTCAAGTCCGGAGATTTGACCGGACCAACTTCTATCCGTGCCGGCACGAGACCGGGCACCACATACCGCATGCGCAAGGCGCTGGAACCACCCCATTATGGACGCGCCCCATCTAGAACTACGGTTATCCGATGGGTAACCCACCTACTGTCCGGGCGCGCTCAACCTTCAGACGCTGTTACCGCTCGACGTTGGCTGTTCAAGTCGCCGTCACCTTACTTGCCGGTGACTTGAGGGTTGCCCCGAGGGGAATCTCACCGAATTCCAGATAGCGCCATAGTGCGACCGACAGACGTCGCGCAAGCGCCACAATGCCGATGCGTCGGACACGCTTGCCACCGCCTGCGAAGCGCTCCTTGAACCAGTGGCTTAGCTGGCTAGCGGGCTGGAAACGCAACCAACTCCAGGCTAGTTCCACCATCAGCCATCGGGCTCGCCTGTTGCCGATTTTGCTGATGCCCTGCTCAACTTCACTGGTACCGCTGGCATACGGGGTTGGCGCCAGACCTAGGCAGCCGGCCACTTCGCGGCGGTTGTGAAACTGTCGCCAGCCGAACAGTTCCCTGACCAGCGTCCAGGCGCTGCCTGCTCCGATACCTGCAAGGCGCGCGAGTAACGCGATTGCTGGTTGAGCGCCGCTGCGAACCTCACGCTGCTGCTGCGCCTCGAGCGTCCTGATCTGGCTGGCAGCAAGCGTCAGCCGATCGCATTCGCGGTCGATCTCGGCGCGCACACCTGGCAACAAACGGGTGGCGTTCTGTGCCCACCAATGCGTCCACGCACGCCCACCGATGCGCTCGACCCGCAGGTTGTGGAGTACCAGCAGCGAGCGGATCCGGTTGCTGTGGGCGGTACGTTCCTGCCTCAGGCGATCGAGCTCACGGTGTACCCGCCGGCCATCCTCCTGTTCGGGAGTCGGGATGCGCGCGACTGCCCACACCCGGCATTCACCCGCGTAGTAACGCATCAGCATCGACAGCAGTTTGTCGCTGTCGAGACGGTCGGTCTTGGCGCGGCGCCTGCGCCGGTTCACTTCGATACTGGCCGAGTCCACCACCAGGTTCGTGATCTGAATGTTCCTCCAGGCAGCGGTGCAGCCAGAAACCGTCGCGCCCGGCTTCGTAACAGCTGCGCACCGGAGCCTCGGCGGCCAGATGACAGCGGACCTTGACCTTCGCAATCGCCGTGAAGACTGCGGCCGTATCGCCGGCGGCTACTGTGTG
>NZ_JFHD01000057.1 GCF_000698575.1 Caballeronia zhejiangensis | reverse complement strand
CACCGCGCCGACGACCGGCCCGGCGAACGTGCCCGCGCCGCCGATGACGGTCGCGACGAGCGCGCTCGTCGATCGCGCGAGACCGACGCTCTCCGACGACACCAGCTCGACGTTGATCAACGCCAGCACGCCCGCGATGCCCGCGAAAAACGCCGACACGATCAACACGTGCAGGCGCACGCGCGCGGGCGCGAAGCCGATCGCGGCGGCGCGCGCGGGATTGTCGCGCACGGCGTTGGCGAGACGGCACATCGGCGTGCGCGAAAACGCGAACATCGCGACCGCCGATATCACGCACCAGCACGCGATCAACGCATACGCCTCGCGCGGCGGCCCGAAGGTCATCGCGAAGAACGAAGGCCCGCTCGCGCGATCGATCGTCACGCCGCCCTCGCCGCCGAACCACCCCGGCACGAGCCACACGCATGCGGCGACGAGTTCGCTCAAGCCCAGCGTGATCATCGCGAAGGACGTGCCCGCGCGCTGCGTCGAAATCGCGCCGAAAACGACCGCGACGAGCATCGCCGCGCATCCGCCGATCATCGGCAGTAACGGCAACGGCACGCCGAATCGAGCGAACGCATGCGCGGCGGCGAACGCGCCGAGACCCGAATAGACCGCGTGCCCGAACGAGAGCAAACCCGTCTCGCCGAGCAACAGGTTGTACGAAAGCGCGAGGACGATGAGCGTCGCCGTCTGCGCGAGATACGTGAGCAGCCACGATTGATCGACGACGAGCGGCGGCAGCGCGAGCGCGACGATCAGCGCGATGAAGACCTTAAGCATCGCGCGTGCGCTCGCCGAAAAGCCCGCGCGGCCGCGCGGCCAACATCGCGACGAGCAGCAGATACGGCAGCACGGGCGCGAGTTGCGCGACCGTCAACGCGCTCCACGCAGGCGGCAAGGTCACGCCGAGCGATGCCGCGATGCCGCCCGCCGTCGCGCTCGCGCCGACCGCGAAGGTCTGGACGCAGCCGATCAGAAGCGACGCGACGAGCGCGCCGCCGAGCGATCCGAGCCCGCCGATCACGACGACGACGAACACGATCGGGCCCATCGCATCGGCCATCGCCGGTTCGATGACGGCGAGCGGCGCGCCGATCACGCCAGCGAGCGCGGCGAGCGCGGTGCCGGCGGCGAAGACCATCGTGAAGACGCGCGGCACATCGTGGCCGAGCGTTTCGACGGTCGCGGGATGCGTAAGCGCCGCGCGCACGATGAGCCCCGTTTTCGATGTACGCAACACGAGCCACAGCGCGCCGAGCATGACGACGGCGACCGTCATCATGAACACGCGATAGCGCGCGAACGATGCGCCGTACAGCATGAAAAGCGGTCCGTCGAGCACGCGCGGAACGGCGGCGGGCAACGGCCCGAGTCCCCAGACGAGCTTCACGCCCTCGCCGATGACGATGGCCGCGCCGAAGGTCAGCAGCATGTCGGCGAGCGCGCCGCGCGCATGGACGCGCCTCAATAGCAGGCGCTCGAACAAGGCCCCGGCAACGCCAACGATCAATGGCGCACAGATGAGCGCGAACCAGAATCCGCCGTACGCGGCGAGCGCCTGCCCGACATACGCGCCGAGCATGTAGAAACTCGCGTGCGCGAAGTTGAGCACGCCGAGCATCGAGAAAATCAGCGTGAGTCCCGCCGACAGCATGAACAGCAGCAATCCCACGCTCACGCCGTTGAGCAGACTCACGCAAAACCACTGAAGCAAAACGCGACCCTCAGCCGGTGATGAGCGGCTTCAACGCATCGACGAGCGGCGCGGGCAACGGCACCGGCCTGCGCGTCACGCGATCCACGTAGACATGCACGAAATGCCCCTGCGCGGCGGCTTCGTCCGCGCCTTGCGTGAAGATCGCGACTTCGTAGCGCACGCTCGTATTGCCGAGCTTCTCGACGCGCAAGCCCGCCTCGATCGGTTCGGGAAACACGACCGGCGCGAAGAAATTGCAGCGCGTCTCGACGACGAGGCCGATGGTTGCGCCCTCGCTGAAATCGAGCACGCCCGCGCGCAGCAGGTACTCGTTCACGACCGTATCGAAGTAGCTGTAGTAGACGACGTTGTTGATGTGGCCGTAGACGTCGTTATCCGACCAGCGCGTGCTGATCGGCAGGAAGTGCGCGTAATCGGCGCGCGTGGTCGGGACCGGCTTGCTCATCGCTCAGAGAGACTCCATCAGCATGCGTCGATAATCGTCGGCGCTCGCCTCGCGCGGGTTCGTCTTGTGGCAGTGATCCGCGAGCGCGCCCTTCACGACCTTGTCGAACATGCTTTCGTCGACGCCCATCTGCGACAGACGCGTCGGCAGGCCGAGGCGCGCGGTCATGTCGTGCACGGCCTGCGCGACATCGGCGTTATCGGGGAGATTCATCACGCGGCGCATGCGCGCGAAACGCCGGTCCGCAACGACCGTCGGCGCGCTTTCGTTGAAGCGCAGTACGGCAGGCAAGACCACCGCGTTCAGCGTGCCGTGATGCAGCGACGTGCGTCCGTTCACCGCCAGCCCGCCCAGCGGATGCGACAGCGAATGCACGCAGCCGAGGCCCTTCTGGAACGCCATCGCGCCCTGCATCGACGCGGACATCATGTTCAGACGCGCGTCGCGGTCCTGGCCGTCGTGCGTCGCGCGCTCGATGTTGGCCCACGCGCGTTCGAGTCCATCGAGCGCGATGCCGTCGGCAGGCGGATTGAACGCGGGCGCGAGAAACGTTTCGATGCAATGCGCGATCGCGTCCATGCCGGTCGCGGCGGTGAGCGGCGGCGGCAGGCCGAGCGTGAGCGACGGATCGCAGACCGCCGATTTCGGCAGCAGATGCCACGAATGGAAGCCGAGCTTGCGCCCGTCGTTCAGGATGATGATCGCGCCGCGCGCCACTTCGCTGCCCGTGCCCGACGTGGTCGGCACCGCGATCAGCGGCGCCGCGCGCTCGGTGATCTTGCCGCTGCCGCCTTCGATCGTCGCGTAGGTCGTGAGCGGCTCGTCGTGCGTCGCGGCAATCGCCACGCCCTTCGCCAGATCGATCGATGAGCCGCCGCCCACCGCGATCAGGCCGTCGCAGCCTTCGCGCTTGTATTGCGCGGCGGCTTGCATGACCATCGCTTCGGTCGGATTCGACGGCGTGTCGTCGAACACCGGCAGCGCGCCGAGCCGCGCGCTTTCGATCACGCGATCGGCAAGCCCCGCTGCCTTCACGCCTTTATCGGTGATGACGAGCGGACGCTTCATCACGATGCGCGCGCATTCGCTTTGCAGCGTCTGTAGCGCGTCGTAGCCGAGATGAATGTGGGTCAGATAGAAGATGAAGGCCATGGCGTCAGCGTCGATAAAAGAGGTGCGGCCATGTTGAAACCGCACGCCGGAAGTGTCAATCGGGGTTAGATCGACGCCGACAAGGCGCGCACTTCATCGACGAAGCGCTCGACGGTCCCCCGCTGCGTGTCCCACGCGCACATCAGACGGCAGCCGCCCGAGCCGATGAACTGATAGAAGCGCCAGCCCTTCGCGCGCAGCGCCGCCGCGACGTGCGCCGGCAACTCCGCGAACACCGCGTTCGATTCGGGCTTGAAGAGCAGCGACACGCCCGGGATGCCGGCGAGGCGCTCGGCCATCAGCGATGCCATCGCGTTCGCGTGACGCGCGTTGCGCAGCCAGACGTCGTCGTCGAGCAGACCGAGCCACGGCGCGGAAATGAAGCGCATCTTCGAGGCGAGTTGCCCGGCCTGCTTCAGGCGATAGGCAAAATCGGCGGCGAGCGCCTTGTCGAAGAACACGACCGCCTCACCCACCGGCAGACCGTTTTTCGTGCCGCCGAAGCACAGCACATCGACGCCCGCGCGCCACGTGATCTCCGACGGATGCACGTTCAGCGTCGCGACCGCGTTCGCGAAACGCGCGCCGTCCATGTGGATCTTCAGATGCCGCCGCTTGGCGATGGCCGCGATCGCGCGGATCTCCTCGACGGTGTAGACGGTGCCGACTTCCGTCGCCTGCGTAAGCGAGACGACCTTGGGCTTCGGATAGTGGATATCCGAGCGCTTCGTGACGAGTTCCTCGATCGCATCGGGCGTGAGCTTGCCGTTCTCGCCCTTCGCGGTGAGCAGCTTCGAGCCGCCGGAGAAGAATTCGGGGCCGCCGCATTCATCGGTTTCGATATGCGCGAGTTCGTGGCAGATCACCGAGTGATACGACTGACAGAGCGACGCGAGCGCGAGCGAATTGGCCGCCGTGCCGTTGAAGACGAAAAAGACTTCGCAATCGGTCTGGAAGAGGTTGCGGATGCGGTCGCAGACTTGCGTGGTCCACGAATCGTCGCCATAGGCGGGTTCGTGGCCGCTCGTGTTGGCCTGGATCAGCGCTTGGAGCGCTTCCGGGCAGATGCCTGCGTAGTTGTCGGAGGCGAAGTGTTGGATCGGGTCCGTGGGCGCTGTCATGGGGTCGCTGTGATGGCCGGTTTGAACGCGGCGCGCGCGGGCGCTAAGACATCGAACGTCATCGCGCGCGCCGGCAATCGGGCCATTTTAGCGGTTCATCGCCTTCCGAACCGGGTGCGCCTACTTGGTGTTCGGCGCGCTCGCGGCGTTGGCCTGCTGCGCTTCCTGGGCCTTCTTGTCCTTCTTGTTCGCTTCGTGATGGCCGATCGCGCAGCCGCCGATCGCGCCCGCGGTGCCATGTCCGCCCGCGACATGTCCCGCGACGCCGCCGACCGCCGCGCCCTTCAGACAGCCCTTCGCCTGCGCGGCGCCCGTTGCTGCGAGCATCGTCGAAGCCAGAATGATCGATGCGAGTCTGCGATTCATATGTCGTCTCCCTTGTGTTGATGGAAATTCACGGGAAGACGCACGCGCCATACCTGACAGCGTGTAAAGAAAAACGGCCCGATCTTCGTCAGATCGAGCCGTTTTGTCAGAAGCGATGAACGCTTAAAGCTGCTGCTGCACCCATCCGGTCACGCCGGCCAGCGCGGCCGGCAGATTGGCCGGTTCCGTGCCCCCTGCCTGCGCCATGTCGGGACGGCCGCCGCCCTTGCCGCCGACCTGCTGCGCGACGAAATTGACGAGCTCGCCCGCCTTCACCTTTTTCGACGCGTCCGGCGTCACGCCCGCGATCAGGCTGACCTTGCCGCCATCGACCGATGCAAGCACGATCGCCGCGCTCTTGAGCTTGTCCTTGAGCTTGTCGACGGTTTCACGCAGCGTCTTCACGTCCGCGCCTTCGAGTTGCGCGGCGAGCACCTGCACGCCGGAAACATCGACGGCCTTCGAGACGAGTTCGTCGCCCTGGCTCGCCGCCAGCTTCGATTTCAGCGCGCCCAGTTCCTTCTCCAGCGACTTCACGTGCTCCTGAACCTGCGCGATGCGTTGCGTGAGTTCGGACGGTTGCGCCTTCAGCACGCCCGCCGCCGCATTGATGTGCTGATCCAGTTCCTGCACGTAGCGCACGGCGTTGTCGCCGGTGATCGCCTCGACGCGGCGAATGCCCGCCGCCACGCCGCCTTCCATCACGATCTTGAAGAAGCCGATGTCGCCGGTGCGCTGCACGTGCGTACCGCCGCACAGCTCGCGCGAGAAGCCGAGATCGAGCACGCGCACGGTGTCGCCGTATTTCTCGCCGAAGAGCGCCATCGCGCCGCCCTTCACCGCGTCGTCGTACGGCATCACGCGCACGACGCCCGGCGCGTTCGCGATGATCTCGTTGTTGACGATCTGCTCGACGCGACGGATTTCTTCGTCCGACATCGGCGCGTTGTGGGCGAAGTCGAAGCGCGTCTTGTCCGCATCGACGAGCGAGCCTTTCTGCTGCACGTGACCGCCGAGCACTTCGCGCAGCGCCTTGTGCATCAAATGCGTGGCCGAGTGATTGCGCGCGGTGCGGGCGCGGCGCACGCCGTCGATTTCCGCCTTCACGACGTCGCCGACCTTGAGCGTGCCCTGCTCGACCGTGCCGTGATGACCGACGACATCGGCCTGCACTTTCAGCGTGTCCGCGACGGCGAAGCGCACGCTTGCGTTCGCGAGCACGCCCTGATCGCCGACCTGGCCGCCCGATTCGGCATAGAACGGCGTGTGATCGAGCACGACGACCGCTTGCTGGCCGTCCTTCACTTCATTGACCGATGCGCCTTCGACGTACAACGCGAGGATTTTCGCGTCGTCGAAGATTTCCTTTTCGTAGCCGTGGAACGTGGACTTCGCGCCCGAGTATTCGAGGCCCGCCGCCAGCTTGAACTTGCCGGCCGCGCGCGCCTGATCGCGCTGACGCGCCATCGCGTCGTCGAACGCGGGTTCGTCGACGGTCACGCCACGCTCGCGGCACACGTCCGCCGTGAGGTCGAGCGGGAAGCCGTAGGTGTCGTGCAGCTTGAACGCGAGTTCGCCGTCCAGTTGCTTCACGCCCTTCTTTTCGAGATCGGCGAGTTCGCCTTCGAGGATCGACATACCGTGCTCGATGGTCTCGAAGAAGCGCTCTTCTTCCTGACGCAGCACGTCGGTCACGCGTTGTTGCGCATCGGTGAGTTCCGGATACGCCGCGCCCATTTCCGCGACGAGATCCGCGACGAGCTTGTGGAAGAACGCGCCCTTCTTGCCGAGCTTGTAGCCGTGACGGATCGCGCGGCGCACGATGCGGCGCAGCACGTAGCCGCGGCCTTCGTTGCCGGGAATGACGCCGTCGACGATCAGGAACGAGCATGCGCGGATGTGGTCCGCGATCACCTTCAGCGAGTTGTTTTCCAGGTCCGGCGTGTTCGTTTCGCGCGCCGCGGCCTTGATGAGATTCTGGAACAGGTCGATCTCATAGTTGCTGTGCACGTGCTGCAGCACGGCGGCGAGACGTTCCAGGCCCATGCCGGTATCGACGCACTGCTTGGGCAGCGGCGTCATGTTGCCTTGCGCGTCGCGATTGAACTGCATGAACACGAGATTCCAGATCTCGATGAAGCGGTCGCCGTCTTCTTCGGGCGATCCCGGCGGGCCGCCCCAGATTTCCGGGCCGTGGTCGTAGAACACTTCGGAGCACGGACCGCACGGGCCGGTGTCGGCCATCTGCCAAAAATTGTCCGATGCGTAGCGGGCGCCCTTGTTGTCGCCGATGCGGATGATGCGCTCGACCGGCACGCCGATTTCCTTCGCCCAGATATCGAAGGCTTCGTCGTCTTCCTGATAGACCGTGACCGTGAGTTTTTCCGCCGGCAGGTTGTAGACCTTCGTCAGCAGTTCCCAGCAGTAGTGGATGGCGTCGCGCTTGAAGTAATCGCCGAACGAGAAGTTGCCGAGCATCTCGAAGAACGTGTGATGCCGCGCGGTGTAGCCGACGTTCTCCAGATCGTTGTGCTTGCCGCCCGCGCGCACGCTGCGCTGCGCGGTCGTCGCGCGCGAATACGGACGCGATTCGCTGCCCAGGAACACGTCCTTGAACTGGACCATGCCCGAGTTGGTGAAGAGCAGCGTCGGGTCGTTGCCGGGCACGAGGCTCGACGAACGCACGATCGTATGGCCCTTCGATTCGAAAAACTTCAGGAATTTCTCGCGTATTTCGGCGGCTTTCATAGCGTACGGGGCGTGTCTTCGGTTCTTTGATGGCGCCCGCGGGCAGCTGATTTCGCAGGCTGCCGGCGGAACAAGGGTGATTGTCGATTATACGGGATTCGCCGCGCGCGCCCGGGCGATGCGGACGCCCGCGCTATCGCGCACGCCGCGGTTCTGTGCGACAGTCGCACTCCGGAGACACAACGTAGCGAGACACATCGATGGGAGCCTTGAGCCATATCCGCGTGCTGGACCTGACCCGCGTGCTGGCGGGACCGTGGTGCGCGCAGACGCTCGCCGACTTCGGCGCGGACGTCATCAAGATCGAGCGGCCCGGAACCGGCGACGACACCCGTCACTGGGGCCCGCCCTACCTCAAGACGCCCGAGGGCAACGACACGCACGAAGCCGCGTACTACCTCGCGGCGAACCGCAACAAGCGCTCGGTGACGGTCGATATCGCCACGCCCGAAGGCCAGCAGATCGTGCGCGAGCTGGCCGCGCAAAGCGATGTCGTCCTCGAAAACTACAAGGCCGGGCAACTGAAGAAGTACGGGCTCGACTACGAGTCGCTGAAGGCCGTGAAGCCGGATATCGTCTATTGCTCGGTGACGGGCTTCGGGCAGACGGGGCCGTACGCGTCGCGCGCGGGCTACGATTTCATCGTGCAGGGCATCGGCGGATTCATGAGCATCACCGGCGAGCGCGACGGCCAGCCCGGCGGCGGTCCGCAGAAAGCGGGGGTGGCGATCGCCGATCTGATGACCGGCATGTACGCGACCATCGGCGTGCTCACCGCGCTCGCGCACCGCGACCGCACGGGCGAGGGCCAATACATCGACATGGCGCTGCTCGACGTGCAGGTCGCGATGCTCGCCAACATGAACACGAATTTTCTCGCGAGCGGCAAGCCGCCGGTGCGCTGGGGCAACGCGCATCCGAACATCGTGCCGTATCAGACCTTCCAGACGAGCGATGGCTGGATCATCGTCGCGGTGGGCAACGACGGGCAGTTCCGCAAGTTCGTCGAAGCGGGCGGACGCCCCGAGCTGGCCGACGACGCGCGTTTCGCGGCGAATCCGTCGCGCGTGCGCAACCGCGACATGCTCGTGCCGATTCTCGCGGACATGGTGCGTCTGAAAGGCAAGCACGAATGGATCGCCGAGCTCGAGGCGGCGGGCGTGCCGTGCGGGCCGATCAACGATCTCGGCGAAGTATTCGAGGATCCGCAAGTGCTCGCGCGCAGGATGCAGATCGATCTGCCGCATCCGACGGCCGGCACCGTGAAACTCGTCGCGAGCCCGATCAAGATGAGCGCGACGCCGCCCGAAGCGCGCACGCATCCGCCGCTGCTAGGCGAGCACACGTCGAGCGTGCTGGCCGACGTGCTCGGCTACGACGAAGCGGAAATCGCGCGATTGCGGGAAAAGAAGGCGATCTGAACCCTTATCGAACGCCCGCGCCGATCAGACCGCCCGCCGCCGCGCCCGCGACGGTGCCGATCGGCCCGCCCGTGACCAGATACCCGAGCGCGCCGCCGGCGGCCGCGCCGACGCCCGCGTGAGCCTGCTGACGCGAGACGTTTGCGCAGGCGGCGAGGCTCGATACGAGCGCGGCTGCGGCGGCGAATTTGAGCGTCGTGAGGGCGATCTTCTTCATGATGGGCTTCCTTGTGTTGTCGTTGTGATGTGTTGTGCCTGGCGCTCGAGCGTGCCCCCGGAACCGGCGCGCTCGATGCACGCGAGCCGATCTTAAGAGCCCGCGCGCGCGCCTTTCAACGCGATTTACGTCCCGTTACGGCGGTTACGAGGCGTGCCGCGGCACGTAACCCATGTAACGGAACTCGCGAAACGGCGCGACGGCTGGAACCGCCCGGCGAAACAAAGCGCGAGCGCTTCCTCATACGCCGCCGCGGCCTGCCCCGGACGGTTGCGTAAGGTAGAATCGACCCAATATTCAAGGCCTTCGTACGCGTTTCGAGTTTCATCGAGCGCTTCCCGAACCGATCACGCGCGCGAGCGCATCCGCTGCCACTTTTTCCGCATGAACACCGATCGCAACGACGCTCCGGCGCCATCCAATTTCATTCGCAACATCATCGAAGACGACAACCGCTCCGGCAAATGGTCGCAGCGGGTCGAGACGCGCTTTCCGCCGGAGCCGAACGGCTATCTGCATATCGGCCATGCGAAGAGCATCTGCGTGAACTTCGGCCTCGCCGCGGATTACGGCGGCGTGTGCCATCTGCGCTTCGACGATACGAATCCCGAGAAAGAAAGCGTCGAATACGTCGATTCGATCATCGACGCCGTGAAATGGCTCGGCTTCGACTGGAACAAGAACGGCATCGAGCACCGCTATTTCGCGAGCGACTACTACGACAAGCTGTACGAATACGCCGAAATGCTCATCAAGAAGGGCCAGGCGTACGTCGACAGTCAAACGGCCGAAGAGATGCGCGCGACGCGCGGCTCGGCCACCGAAGCCGGCATCAACTCGCCGTATCGCGATCGTTCGCCCGAAGAAAACCTCGACCTCTTCCGCCGCATGAAGGCGGGCGAGTTCAAGGAAGGCGAGCACGTGCTGCGCGCGAAAATCGACATGGCGTCGCCGAACTTCAACATGCGCGATCCGGTCATCTACCGCATCCGCTTCGCGCATCATTACCGTACCGGCGATACGTGGTGCATCTACCCGATGTACGACTACGCGCACTGCGTGTCGGACGCGATCGAGAACATCACGCACTCGCTCTGCACGCTGGAGTTCGAAGATCATCGGCCGCTCTACGACTGGTTCCTCGCGCAGCTCGCGGACGACGGCGTGTTTCAGCGTCCGCTCCCGCAACAAATCGAGTTCTCGCGCCTGAACCTCACCTACGCGATCACGAGCAAGCGCAAGCTGCTGCAGCTCGTGCAGGACAATCACGTCGACGGCTGGGACGATCCGCGCATGCCGACCATCGTCGGCGTGCGTCGCCGCGGCTTTACGCCGGAAAGCATTCGTTTGATGGTCGAGCGCGTCGGCGTGACGAAGGTCGATTCGTGGATCGACATGAGCATTCTCGAAGGCGCACTGCGCGACGATCTCGACGAGAAAGCGCCGCGCGCGATCGCCGTGCTCGATCCGCTGAAGCTCATCATCGACAACTATCCGGAAGGACAGAGCGAGGAATGCAGCGCGCCGGTGCATCCGCATCATGCGGATCGCGGCGTACGCACGTTCCCGTTCTCGCGCGAATTGTGGATCGAGCGCGAGGACTTTCAGGAAACGCCGCCGAAGGGCTATTTCCGCCTCTTCCCCGGCAACAAGGTGCGTCTGAAGTACGGCTTCATCGTCGAATGCACGGGCGCGGACAAGGACGAGAACGGCAACGTGATCGCCGTGCACTGCAACTACTTCCCGGACAGCAAGTCGGGCACCGAAGGCGCGAACAACTACAAGGTGAAGGGCACAATCCACTGGGTCAGCGCGGCGACCGCTTATGCGGCCGAGGTGCGTCTGTACGACCGTCTGTTCAAGGAACCGCAGCCGGGCGCGGGCGGCGCGGAGTTCCTCGACGCGCTCAATCCGGATTCGAAGCGCGTCGTGAACGCCTATCTCGAACCGAGCGCGCGCGATGCGAACGCCGAAGACCGCTTCCAGTTCGAGCGGCACGGCTACTTCGTCGCGGACCGTGTGGATTCGCAGCCGGGTAAGCCCGTGTTCAACCGCATCGTCAGCCTGCGCGACAGCTGGGGCAAGCCGGCCTGACATCGATGCAACGAGGGCGCCGCGCGGCGCCCTCGTCGTGTCTGGCGGCCCGGCCATACGCCGCTTCCAACGAGGAGAACATGAAGCAGTCGCATTCCTTCGCGCCGCGCCGCACACGGGCCCAACGAAGCGCCGCCCTCGCCTCCGTGCTGCTGTTCGCATCCGCCGGCGCGGGTGCCGCCACGAGCGCCGAACTGGCGACGGCCCAAGCCAGCGTCGATCAGATGCCGCCGTCGGCGACGCTGCGCAAGATCGCCGAGAACGGCGCGATCGTGCTGGGCACGCGCGAATCGTCGGTGCCGTTTTCGTACACGGTGAAGCAGCAGCCAGTGGGCTACTCGTACGACATCGCACTGAAGGTCGTCGACGACATCAGGAAGCGCCTCAAGATGCCGAACCTCGCGGTCAAGAACGTGATGGTCACGTCGGCGAACCGCATCTCTTATGTCGTGAACAATCAGGTCGATCTGGAATGCGGCTCGACCGCGCATGTGGCCGATCGCGATCCGCTCGTCGCGTTCTCGAACAGCTTTTTTCAGTACGGCATCCGCATGGCCGTGAAGAAGAAGTCGGGCATCCGCGATTACGACGATCTCGCGAACAGGACGGTCGTGACGACGGCGGGCACGTCGGACGAGCGCATGCTGCGGCAGATGAGCATCGACAGGAAGCTGAACCTGCGCATCATCAGCGCGCGCGATCATGCGGAGGCGTTCGCCGCGCTGAAGTCGGATCGCGCGGTCGCGTTCGTGATGGACGATCCGCTTCTCTACGGCAAGATCGCGCAGGAAGGCGCGGCGCGCAATGAATACACGGTGACGGGCGCGCCGCTCGCGAACGAAGCGTACGGCTGCATGATGAGAAAGGGCGACCCGGTGTTCAAGCGCATCGTCGACGACGTGATCGCCGGCATGCAGCGCTCGGGCGAAGCCACGAAGCTCTACGAGACGTGGTTCATGCGCCCGATTCCGCCCGACGGCATCAACCTGCAATTCCCGATGTCGCCGGAAATGAAGGCGCTCTTCGCCAATCCCAACGACCGCACGATCGACTGATCGCGCCGGTCAAAGCGTCTCGTGCAGTTCGGCGAGCGAGAGCGTGGTCTGAAAGAGCCGCGCGAGACTGCGGCTCGCGAACTGATCGACATCCGCCGGACTGACCCAGCGATACGCATCCATCTCCGGAATCATGGTGCCGTCGCTGTAGCGCGGGAAAAACGATTCGCACACGCAATTTTCAAGCTGCACTTCCTCGGCGGAAACGCGCACCGCGAACAGATGCAGATCCTTGTCGCGGCGATAGACGAAGCGCCCGAGATCCTTCAGACGTTCAGCGGGCAGCACGATGCCCGTCTCCTCGACGAGCTCGCGCAACGCCGCCTCGCGCGGACTTTCGCCCGGATCGGCGGCGCCCTTGGGCACGTCCCAGTGCGTGGTTTCGGTCGCGTGACAGAGCAGCACGTCGCCCTGTTCGTTGAGGATGACCACGCCGCACGATACGGTGCGCGCGGTCATCGATCGCTTGCCCGGTTCGTCACTGCTTCTTGAGTTTCCACGTGCCGTCGCTCTGCTTGCATGCGGTCGGGATCCAGGTTTGCGTCTGTCCCTTCGCGTGTGCGACGAGCGTGACCTTGCGGCATTTGAGGCCGCCGGATTCGAAGGTTTCCTGCGGCGTCACCGTTCCGTTGATCGGGACCGTGTTGCCCGTGCCCTCGTTGTTCCAGTCGAGCGATTCGCCGTCCTGCTTCGTGTTGAGCGCGATCTGCGCGGCCTTGTTGAGCGCCTGCAGGTCGCGCTGCTTCATGTAGGTGATCGGCGTGTTGTTCAGGAAGCCGAGATTGGCGGCGGATGCGGTCGCGCTCACGGCGACGAGCGCGGCTGCCGCGATCGTCCGGAGAGAGGCGTGAGCGAACGCTCGATCTCGTATCGGCATGAAGTTTCTCCTCGTTGCATTGGTGTTTCGCCGATGACCGCGCCGGCCTTCGGCTGCAACGAGAATAGCATGAGGCGCGGGCCGCGCCGCCCGCGCTGTCTCAGTTTTGCGCGGACTTCATTTCGTTGATGCCGATGCCCTTTTGCGAGTCCTTGTCCCTCGCCGGATCGTAGCCGTCGGTGAGCGTGCCGAGGAACGCGACGACGTCCTTGATCTCGGCTTCGTCGAGCGCGGGTTTGTCGCCTTTCTTGCGATCGAACGGCGGCTCGGTGTTGACGTTCTCCCAGTACTTCTTCGGCAGGTCGTCGAACTTCTGCACGGCGCCGTTCTTCGACACCGGATAGAACTTTTCCGGATTCGTGTCGCGCTCGACATAGAAACGCACCACGTCTTCCAGACGATGATAGATGCCGTTATGGAAAAAGGTCTTGCGCGTCGCGACGTTGCGCAGCGACGGCGTGCGGAAGATCCCGCAATACTCGTCCATGCCCTTCAGGTCGCGACGCTCGGGACCGCATGCGCCGAGATCGTGGAAATTCGGATTCTTGTTGATCGGCAAGGCGCGGTTGCGCGGCACGCCGATCGCGATCAGGCCGAAGTCGCTGAACTGCGGCGGCGAGCCGTCCTTCGCGCGCTGGCTGATGTGGCACGACGCGCAATTGCCCTTGTTCTCGTCGTTGAAGAGTTCCAGGCCGTGCATTTCGGCGTCGTTGAGCTTCGCGCGGCCGGCGAGGAACGCGTCGTACTTGCTCGTGTACGGATAGAACTTGTCGGGCGATTGCTCGAACGCTTCGAGCGATTCCAGCACCGACGCGAACGCCTTGTCGTCGCTTGCGAAGACATCGGCGCCGAACGCGCGGCGGAAATCATCGGCATAGGACGACGCCTTCACCGCCGCGACGACCTTGCCCGGCGTGCTGCCCATTTCGAACGACGACAGAATCGGGATGCGCGCCTGATCCGATCCGCGATCGACGCGGCCGTCCCACGTCAGGCCGCCGGTCGGTCCGGCATCGACGCTTTCGTCGCCTTCATCGTCGGAATCGTGGAAGTGACGCGTGAAGGCAGGCACCGACTGCAAGTACCTGAGCGACGGCACCGCGCGAAAGCCCGCCTGATGCATGTCGTTGCCGCCGAGCTGCACGGACAGCGCATTCGGCGGCCCGAACGCATGACTCGGGCTATGGCACGACGCGCACGCGAGCTTGCCCGACCCGGACAGCGACGGATCGAAGAAAAGCTTCTCGCCGAGCGAGGTGATCTGCTTCACATGCGCGAATACTTCCGCGCGCGATTGACCGTGCGGCGCCGTGTTGTCCGCGTTGGCCGCATTCACCGTCTTGGCCGCGACGTTCGCCGCGTGCGAATCGCAGCCGCTCATCGCCGCCGAAAACGCGGCAAGCGCGATGGAACACAGGACGAACGGCAGGCGCATCGAAGACATGGCGTAGGAGGCGGAATCGAAAGATGCCGAAGCGTATGTCGTCTGCGTGTCTTTCATGTGACAAGCCTCGACGCTTTCACATCGAACCATCTACGCGAAATTTATTAAGCAAACATTACGCAAACGAAAGCGTTATTACATGGTTGCGTCAATTTGCGTTGCGACACTGCGCACGCCGGCGAGCAAAGACTCATTCGACGATGAAGCCGCGCCGTGCGCCGGTCCCCAACACAAGAGAGATCCTCAATGAACAAGAAACTCGTTTGCGCGGTGCCGATCGTGGCCACTGCCGCATTCGGCCTCTACGCATGCGGTGGCGACGACCATCACGACAGCAGCGATATTTCTTCGGTAAAGAACGTCGTCGTGATCTACGCGGAAAATCGCAGCTTCGACAATCTGTACGGGCATTTCCCCGGCGCGAACGGCCTGCAGAACGTGACGGCGGCGAGCGCGCAGCAACTCGACCGCGACGGCAGCGTTCTGCCGACATTGCCGACGATCTGGACCGGCCTGACGGCGACGGGCGTGACGCCCGCGATCACCGCGGCGATGACGACGAATCTGCCGAACGCGCCGTTCGCCATCGACGATCCGAAGGGCTTCAACATCCAGCTCAACGTCACGACGCGCGATCTGTATCACCGCTTCTACGAGAATCAGATGCAGATCGACGGCGGCAAGAACGACAAGTTCGCCGCGTGGGGCGATTCGGGCGCGCTCGTGATGGGTCACTACGACACGCCGCCGGACAAGCTGCCCCTCTACAAGATCGCGCAGCAATACACGCTCGCGGACAACTTCTTCATGGGCGCGTTCGGCGGCTCGTTCCTGAATCACCAGTGGCTCGTCTGCGCCTGCACGCCGATCTATCCGAACGCGGACAAGAGCGTCGCGTCCGGCTCGATTTCGGCCGTGAATGCCGATGGCGTGTCGCTGAAGCTCAAGACGAATCCGCCGCCTTCGGCGCTCACCGGCTCGGCGGACGCGCAGTTCTTGAACTCGGGCACGCTCACGCCCGACTTCTACGCCGTCAACACGATGCAGCCGCCGTATCAGCCGAGCGGCAACCCGGCGCCCGCGGGCGTCGATCCGGCGCTCGGCGATGCGACCAAGGCCAACACGCTGCCGCCGCAGACGCAGCAGCACATCGGCGATCTGCTGAACAGCGCGGGCGTGAGTTGGGCGTGGTACGGCGGCTCGTGGGCGGCGGCGCTCGCGAACCGCTCGGTCATCAACGGCGCGGTCAACGTCGTGCCTGACTTCCAGACGCATCATCAGCCGTTCAACTACTTCGCCGATCTCGCGCCCGGTACGGCGAACCGCGCGCAACACTTGCTCGACGGCGGCACGAACGGTTCGGAGTTCATCAAGGCGATCGACGCGGGCACGCTGCCGCAAGTCGCGTTCTACAAGCCGCAGGGCAACCTGAACGAGCACGCCGGTTACACGGACGTCGCGCAGGGCGACCAGCACATCGCCGATCTGATCTCGCATCTGCAGAAGAGCCCGCAGTGGAAGAACATGGTCGTCGTCGTGACGTACGACGAAAACGGCGGCTTCTGGGATCACGTCGCGCCGCCGAAGGGCGATCGCTGGGGTCCGGGCACGCGCATTCCGGCGCTCATCATTTCGCCGTACGCGAAGAAGGGCTTCGTCGATCACACGCAGTACGACACCACGTCGATCCTTCGCTTCATCACGAAGCGCTTCAACCTGCCGACGCTGCCGGGCCTCGCCTCGCGCGACGCCGCGCTGGTGGCGAACGGCGCGCCGAAGATGGGCGATCTGACCAACGCGCTCGACTTCTCGCAGTAAGCATCGCGCGCACGCAACAATGACAGGGCCGCGGCTTTCGAAGCCGCGGCCCTTTCTTTTTGCCGACGATCACGCGAGCGCGAAGATCGTCGCCAGATCGCTCGTGCGCGACGCGCCCGCTTGCGCGAGAACACGCGCTTCCAGTTCGTCGATGTGCGTACGCATCGCAGTTAGCGCGGCATCGAGATCGCCCTGTTCGAGGGCGTCGATGAGTTGCGCGTGTTCATCGGATGAGCAGTTCGACAGCTTCGATGGATCGAAAAGCGCCTTGTAGAGCTCGGTCTTCGCGACGAGCCTCGCGAGAAACGCCTCCACTTCCGGCGCGCCCGCGAGTTCCGCGAGGAGCACATGAAAGTGGCCCGCGAGACGCACGCATTCCGCGGCGCTCCCCGCTTTCAGCGCGCGCTGTTCGGCCTTGACGTGAGCGCGCAACGCACGCAACGCCTTCACGCTCAACGCGCCGCACAGCGATGCGACGATGCCCGCCTCCACCACTTGCCGCGCGCGATAAACCTCGCGGATGTCGTCGACGGTCGGCGACGGCACGAACGCGCCGCGATTCGCTTCGAGCGTGAGCTTGCCTTCCGCGCCGAGGCGCGCGAGCACCTTGCGGATCGTGCCGCGCGTGCACTCGAAGGCTGCGGCGAGCTCGCGCTCGACGAGCTGCGCGCCGGGCGCGAGCTTGCCCTGCAAAAGCGCGGACGCGATTGCCGCGTAGACGCGCTCGTCCGCGGAAATGTCCTTCGATGAAGTGTCCTTGCGTGATGCCATGATGCCCGCCGTGCTTGCGATGAATCGCATTGTAGCGAGCGCGCACCGCCGCGTACGAATGCGCCCTATTCGCTTCGTCGTATTTTTGGTTGACCAAAAATAGGTAGAATGGTCAACCATTTTCGCACCGAGGATCAGTCACATGAAAGCATCGAACGTCGCGTGGCTCGCGGTGATCGTCGCGATCGGCCTGAATCTGCGGCCGCTGCTCACGTCCGTCAGTCCGCTGATGGGCGTGATCTTGCACGCGACAGGACTGTCGTTTCGCGGGGCGTCGATGCTGACCGGCTTGCCCGTCGTCGCGATGGGCGTGTGCGCGTTCGGCGCGAGCGCGCTGTCACGCTCGGTCGGCAATGCGCGCGGCGTGGCGCTCGGGCTCATCGCGATCGTCGCGGCGTGCGCGGCGCGCCTCGTCGCGGGGAACGCGGTGGCGCTCGTCGCGAGCGCGGCCATCGCGGGCACGGGCGTCGCCGTCATTCAGGCGCTCTTGCCGGGCGTGATGAAGACGCGCTTTCCCGCGCGCCTGCCCTTCGCGATGGGCCTCTATTCCGCATCGATCATGGCGGGCGGCGGGCTCGGCGCGAGCATCACGCCGGCGGTCGCATCGCGCGTGACGTGGCAGGCTGGACTCGCGTTCTGGGCTGTTCCGGCGCTGATGGCGCTCGCGGCGTGGATGATGCTGATGCGCGCCGATGCGTTGCCGCGCGTCGCATCGACGGGCCGCGCGAAGCCCGCGCCGTCGCTCTTTCTCAATCGTCGCGCGTGGACGCTCGGGATTTTCTTCGGGCTCGTCAATGGCGGCTATACGAGCCTCGTCGCGTGGATGCCCGCGTATTACCAGCAACTCGGCCGCGGCGTGACCGAAAGCGGCGCGCTGCTGGCGATGCTCACGGCGTTCCAGGCGTCGTCCGCGCTGCTGTTGCCGATGGCGGCGGCGCGTTTCGGACGCGGCAGGGATCGTCGTCCGTGGATCGCGCTCGGCCTCGCCGCGCAGCTCGCGGGGTTCGCGCTGTTGCTAGTGGCGCCGCTTGCCGCGCCGCTCGCCGTCGTCGCGTTGCTCGGCGCGGGCCTTGGCGGTGTGTTCGCCCTTTCGCTCGTGCTGACGCTCGATCACGCCGACGATCCCGCGTTGGCCGCGCGGCTCGTCGCGTTCGTGCAGGGCGTGGGGTTCGTGATCGCGGCGATTGCGCCGGTCGTCGCGGGCATCGTGCGCGACGTGAGCGGCGGCTTCTCGATGTCGTGGATGATGCTCGCCGCGAGCCTCGTCGCGATGATCGCGCTCGACGTCGTGTTCGGCCCGCGCGGGTACGCGCGCGCGATGCGGTCCGCGCGGGTCAGCGAACCGCGTGACAGGCGAAGAACTCGTCGAGCAGATCGGTCATCTGCCATACGGGACACGGACGGCGGCAATGCCCGTCGTAGCCCGCTTCCTTGAGATGCGCGATCGGCTCTTCGGGCAGGAAACCGCTCATCGCGATGATGAGGCGAGTGGCGTCGTCATCGGCTTCGCGCAGCGCCCGCACCAGCGCGTAGTTGCCGGAACCTCCGATGCGCGTATCGAGAAAAAGCACATGCGGACGCCATTGCTCGACGATGTTTCTGGCCGATGACACATCCGCCGCAAGCTGCGCCGGAAAGCCCTTCAGCTCGAACAGCGACGCAAGCGACGCGCCGAGCACGCGTTCCGGCAGCGCGAGCAGCACGCGGCGCGATTCCGGTTGCAGGCGCAGCTTCTTGCGATTCCATAGCGAGCATTGCGCCGGGCTGGTTTCGTATGCTCGATTGTTCAAGTCACCCTCTTTCGACGATGCGGTACGCACCGTCACCGTTGTGGCGCACCGCGCGCCACGATGACGCATCGGCGCACCGTCGATGGGCGGCACGTCTGCTTGTACGAGATGGTTAAATTTGTGAAGCGTTGTGTGGCGCGGAGTTGCCGGGATCGGGCGCGCACGCGGGGGAAGGACGGGCAGGAAGCGGGCCAGGCGATGGCGCCTCGCTGCTTGCTTTGCGCGGAGCGCAAAGCAAAAAGCCCGGCCGAAGGAAGACTGGGCTTTTGCCTGTGTGCAGCCGTTTGGCCCGCCCTACACGACTCGAACGTGTGACCTACGGCTTAGAAGGCCGTTGCTCTATCCAGCTGAGCTAAGGGCGGAGAACCGGAGCGCGCGGCGGAAGCAACGCGAGTAAGACGCGAGACAACCGCGAAAACCGCCGCGAATCAGAAGAGATCGCGATTTTACCTCATTCGCCGCTGCCCTTGTCCCGGCTCGTCACATCGGCTGCGGATGCATCATGAACCAGCCGAGGAAGAAGATTCCCGCGATCACGCAATACACGCCGAACGACGCAAGCTTGCCGTGGCCTTCGAAGTAGCGCATCAGGAAGCGCACGCTCAGATACGCCGCGATGCCCGTCAGCACCCCGCCCAGCACCGAATCGGCGAGTTGTCCCGGCGCGTGAAAGAGCTTCGGCAATTCGAGCACGCCCGCCGCGAAGATGATCGGCGTGCCGAGCAGGAACGAGAATTCCGCCGCCGCTTCAGCCGTGAGACCCGCGCCCACGCCCGCGATCATCGTCAGGCCGCTGCGCGAAAAGCCCGGAATCAGCGCGCCGATCTGCGCGAGCCCGACCAGAAACGCCTGCCTGAACGTGAGCTTTTCCGGCGCCCGCGTCGCGCGGCTTCGCTGCAGACGGTCACCGAGCCACAGCAGCACGCCGTTGACGATCAGCGCCGCCGCGACGATCCGCAGATCGTGAAAGATGGCCTCGAGCCGCTTCTCGAGCAGCAAGCCGACGATGCCCGTCGGAATCGTGCCGATGATGAGCGCCCACATCATGTGCCCATCGTCGTTCTTGCGTCCGCCGAGCGACGCGAAGAAGCCGCGGATCAGCGCGATCCAGCGTTCACGGAAATACCAGAGCAGCGCGACGGCCGTGCCCAGATGCAGCGCGACGAGAAACGGCAGCAGTTGCGGCGCGTGCTTGTCGATGTGCATGCCGATCAGGCCGGGAACGAGGAGCGTGTGCCCGAGGCTGCTGACAGGAAAGAGCTCGGTTACGCCCTGGAGCACGCTTAAGAAAACGAGAAACCACAAAGTCACGCGTCGGTCCTTTTTCGGGGAAGGTGGAGGACGCGCCGTGCAGTTCCATTCCTCGCGTCACGCGAAGCCAAAGATGCCGGACAGGGAATGTGGAACAGGAAGGATGAGTCGATACGGCGCGCAAACGGGACCGATTATGCCGTCGGCTAAATCGAGCGCCAAGCGCTTACCGCACACAAATTGCGCCGACAGTCAATCGTCGGCAAAACGAAGCATTATCGAAAGTCGATGACAGGCAATACGAAAGCGAGCGCGCCTCCGAACGGGACGCGGACTCGCAATTCGGCGATCGCCCGTCAGGCCTTCAGCTTGTAGAGGAAAAGCGCCGTGCTTGCCCCGAAGAGCCCGAACATCGCGACGCCCATTGCCATCGCCAGATCCATGGTTACTCCTTGTCCGTCTGATTCCCAACACAGGGAGCATATAACAACATATTGCATAAGCCTTGCTTAGTCGCAATTTCCCGCAAAGGGTTTTTCCGGACAGAATTCCAAGGCAGAATCGTCGGGTTAAGCCGCGTCGCTCAGGAGCGTGCGCGGCGTCTCGCCATCCAACGGAGCGCCTGCCATCATGTCACCGGAATCCGACATCATCGAAATCGAGCGCGACGGCGCCGCCATCCAGCTCGCGCCGCACGCGGGCGGACGGCTCATGACCTGGCGCGTCGGCGGCAAGCCCGTCGTGCACTGGCCCGACGCCGCCGACTGGTCCAATCCCGCGAAGATCCGCGGCGGCAATCCGCTGCTCTTTCCGTTTCTCGGACGGCATTTCGTCGATGGCGAAATCGGCAAGTGGCGCGATCCGGAAGGCATCGTACATGCGCTGCCGACGCACGGCTTCGCGCGCAACCTGCCCTTTTCCCACACGCGCGACGCCGACGGCCACGGCCTGCGCATGACGCTCGTCGACAGCGACGCCACCCGCGACGGCTATCCGTTCGCGTTCCGCTTCGAGGCGGCGTACCGCATCGTCGACGGCCATACGCTCGAAGTCGAGCTGACGACGTCGAATCCGGGCGAGGTCGCGCTGCCCTACTACGCCGGGCATCACTTCTATTTTCATCTGCCGCACGGCCAGCGCGGCGAGAGCAGCGTCGCGCTGCCGCACACCGAACGGCGCCGTCAGCTTCCGGACGGCTCGATCACCGAAGCCGAGCCCGGCCTGCCGCGTTATTCGCTCGCCGATCCGCGCATCGTCGATACGTTTCATTGCCTCACGCGGCAGTCCGACGAACCGGTGCTGTTGAATCTGCCGGGCCTGAAGCGCACGATCGCCTTCGAGTTGCAGCAGCCCGATTCCGTGCCGTGGTACGCGGTCACGACCTGGACCGAATCCGACGCATCGGACTTCTATTGCGTCGAACCGTGGATCGGCCTGCCCGATGCCATCCACAACGGGCGCGGCCTGCGCTGGCTCGCGCCGGGCAAGACGGAGACGGCTTCGCTGCGGCTCGTCGTCGGCGAGCAGGCGTAGGCGAAGCGGCGTCATTCTGTCCGGGGAAACCCGAGACGGTAAAATCCTGCCTTTCGATTCGCCGCGCGGCTGTGCACGCACTGCTCGCGGCGATGCTTTGCGAGGTCAGGTTTGCAAAAAACAATTCGACGGCTCGTCTGCGCATCGCTCATCGCAGTGTTGGCCGCTTGTGGAACGGGGCCGGTCGCGCCGGGTTTCTATCGTGTAGAGCGTGGAGACACGGTTTCCAAAATCGCGCGCGAGAATCGCACGACGATCGCGAACATCAAGCGCTGGAACGGGCTCGCGAATCCCGACGCCATCGAGGTCGGACAGGTGCTGCGTATCGCGCCGCCTGCGGGCAGCGCGAGCACCGCGGATTCATCGGGTGCGGCGGCAACGGGCAGCACGAAGAGCGAAGCCGGCGCGCAGGCGTCCTCGCAGAGCAAGGCCGGACCGGGCGTCACGCTCGTGTGGCCGGCGCAGGGCAGCGTCGTTCGCAGCTTCGACGGCAAGAACTCGAAGGGCATCGACATCGCCAATGTGGCGGGCACGCCCGTCGTCGCCGCCGCGAGCGGCAATGTCGTCTACGCCGGCAACGGTCTGCGCGGCTACGGCAACATGCTGATCGTCAAGCATGACGACGATTATCTGACCGCCTACGCCCACAATCGCGTGCTTCTGGTGAAGGAAGGCCAGACCGTGCAGCAGGGCCAGCAAATCGCCGAAATGGGCGACACCGACAGCAATCGCACGATGCTGCATTTCGAAGTGCGCTACATGGGCCGCTCGACGGACCCGGCGCGCTATCTGCCGCCGCGCTGACAGCCGGCGGCCGCTTTAAGGAAGATCGATGAGATTGACGATGAGGATCAACACTGCCGCGCTCGGCGCGGCTCTCGCGCTCACCGGCGCACTGGCCGGCTGCGCGAGCGGCCCGACGATGACCTATCTGCCTTCGGGCGACACGGGCTTCGCGATCAACTGCAGCGGCGGCGACGCGGCGACGAGCTGGGCGGCCTGCTACAAGCAGGCGGGTGAAACGTGCGGCGCGTACGGTTACGACGTGATTTCGAAGGATGCCGACAACGGCGCGACCGCAGGCGGCACGGTGGGCGGAATCTTCGGCGCGAACATCAAGAACCGTTCGATGGTGATCCGCTGCAAGCAGTAACGCCCGTCAGCGGTCTTTCGGCGCCCACGTGCGCCAATGCCCCGACAACGGATCGATATGCGCGGCAAACGCCACGAGCGAAGCGACGGCGAGCGGCGCGACAGCAGCAAAAATCCAGAGCAGATCCATGACAGATACATTTTGCAACAAGTTCGGGCGATGATACCCGAGCAGCAAATGTTTCGTTGGATCAATCCCGCCGATATCGCCAAAACGGGAAGAGTTACGCATTACGGTTTCTTGCATCCCTGCACGAGGCGCGCCTTGCATCCCGTTACGCACGGAGATAAGCGCATACAGCCGTGACGCGCTCGAATTCCTAGACTGGCGGCAGCCCGTGCCGTATCTCCGCGCGAACGGTTGGCGCGGGTCAGAAGCCCCGGTGCGCCCGCATCGGGGCTTCGTCTTTGCGGGGCTTACTGAGGCTTGGCAGGATCGGAGATCATCGACGGCGGCGTCATGTCCGTCGGCACGCCCTTGTAGTCGGGCGGATCTTTCGGTTCGTGCTTTTGATGGCCAGACTCCGCACAGGCGGCGAGACCGAGCGTGAAGAAAACGGCGCAAGCGAAGGCGGAAACAGCGCGCATTGAGACTCCTGGAAGAGCGTAGAAAAGACAAAGGGGTTACAAGCCGTAACTTGTAACCCCTTCGTGTATCGTGGTCGGAGCGAAAGGATTCGAACCTTCGACCCTCTGATCCCAAATCAGATGCGCTACCAGGCTGCGCTACGCTCCGACGAGCCGCAGATTGTAGCGTGCCTGACCCGCGTCCGCAATGCCGAACTCAGGCACGCAACTTTCTGCTGCATCCGAAAGCGAACCTCATCATCCGGAGACAATCGATGAACCTCATTCTCTGGCGACACGCCGAAGCAGAAGATCAGGCGTCGAGCGATCTCGCGCGGCAGCTCACGCCGCGCGGGCGCAAACAGGCGCAAGGCATCGCAAAGTGGCTGAAGGCGCGCATCGACGATGACGCCGTGCTGCTCGCCAGTCCCGCGACGCGCACGATCCAGACGGCCGAAGCCTTCGGCGACCGCTATCGCGTCGTCGACGCGCTCGCGCCCGGCAACGGCGCGCAGGCCGTGCTCGATGCGGCGGGCTGGCCGGACGGCATTGCGGAGACGGTCGTCGTCATCGGGCATCAGCCGACGCTCGGCCGGGTGGCCGCGCTCCTCATGACGGGCCACGAAGCGGATTGGTCGATCAAGAAGTCGGGCATTTGGTGGCTCCAGTCGCGCACGCGCGGCGGCGACGGGCAAAGCGTGCTGCGCGCGGTCATCAATCCGGACCTGCTCCAGGCGTCGTAGGCTCGCGTTCATGCGGATGTCGTTTCATCGAAACGTCATTGCGATGCCATGCGAGCGTCACCGTGCATTACTACATTGGCGAGGACTTGAAGCCACAGCAACGTCCTGTCGAGGAACGCCAATGCAAGAACTGCCGACGCCTTTCCTGCAACTCGGAGCGTCATCGCTCTCGCTCGATTCGCGCCGCCACCTTCCGCGCACGTCGGAAACGAACACGGGCCGCGAGCGCCTGCAAGTCGCGTGGGCGCGCGACGACGACGCCCTGCGCGACGCGCAGCGCCTGCGCTTTCGCGTGTTCTCGGAGGAAATGGGCGCGCGTCTGTCCGGCCCCGCAGGGCTCGACGTCGACGCCTTCGACGCCTATTGCGATCACCTGCTCGTGCGCGATCTCGACACGCTGCAGGTCGTGGGCACGTATCGCGTGCTGCCGCCGCATCAGGCGGCGCGCATCGGGCGTCTCTACGCTGAAAGCGAATTCGACGTGTCGCGCCTCACGCACCTGCGCCCGAAGCTCGTCGAAGTAGGACGCTCGTGCGTGCATCCGGACTATCGCAACGGCGCGGTGATCATGTCGCTGTGGGGCGGCCTCGCCGCGTACATGATGCAAAACGGCTATGAGACGATGCTCGGCTGCGCGAGCGTCGGCATGATCGACGGCGGTCATTACGCCGCGAATCTCTACACGTCGCTACCCGCCGATGCGCTCACCGCCCCTGAGTACCGCGCGTTCCCGCACACGCCGCTGCCCGTCGAGGAGTTGCGCACCGGCGCGAACGTGAGCCCGCCGCCGCTCGTGAAGGGTTATCTGCGGCTCGGCGCGAGGATTTGCGGCGCGCCGGCATGGGATCCGGATTTCAACACCGCCGACTTCCTCACGCTCTTCCGTCTGTCCGATATCAACGCTCGTTACGCGCGGCATTTCATCGGCGACATGCAGGGACGTTGAAGCCCTGAAACGCAAAAGGCCCCGTCGACTCGACGGGGCCTTCGCTTTTCTCACGACGCGAGAATCAGTCGCCCGTATAGACCACGCGATACGGCCGCCCGATCTTCTCCCATTCCATCGCTTCCTGAACGAGGCTGTAGTCGGTGAGCGGATTGTTCGCCACCCACTCGTTCGGCAGATGCACTTCGAAACCGCCACTCGCCTGCCTCACTTCGATGCCGGGCAGCCCGACATCCGTGCGCCGGCGCGACAGCAGCGCGGCGAGCCGCAGGCAAAACAGCAGCGTCCATTCGACGTCGCGCGCCTGCGCGAGCTTGCCGAGCTTGCCGGCGTGGCCGAGCACGAGCGCGGCGAGACGCGCCTGATCGGTGCGGGAAAACCCCGGCATGTCGGCGTTGCTCGCGATATACGCCGAATGCTTGTGATACGCACTGTGCGCGATCGACAGTCCGATCTCGTGCAGCGACGCGGCCCACGCGAGGAACATGCGGTTCTCCTCGCGCACGTCTTCGTCGGGTTCGCCGAGCTGGTCGTAGAAGCTGATCGCCAGTTCGCCGATGCGCTCCGCCTGCGCGGCATCGACGCCATAACGGCGCTTGAAGCCTTCGACCGTCACCGTCCGCATGTCCTGATGCTGCGAGCGTCCGAGCAGGTCGTAGAGCACGCCGAGGCGCAGCGCGGCATCGGTCGTATCGGCATAGTCGATGCCCAGTTCCTCGAACACGCCGAGCATGATCGACAGCCCGCCCGCCAGCACCGGCACGCGATCGGGCTTCAACGCGACGAGTTTCAGCCGGTTCACGTTCTCGGCCTTGATGAGCGCGCGCTTGAGCTTCTCCAGCCCGCCGCGCGAGATGCCGTGCGTGATGCCTTCGTCGTTGAAGCCGTTCGCCTCGATCAGTTCCGCGAGCGCGCGCGCCGTGCCCGACGAGCCGATCGCCTGATCCCAGCCGGTGCCCTTGTATTCGCTCGAAATGATCTGGATCTCGCGTTTGGCGGCGAGTTCGGCCTGCCGCATCGTGTATTCGTCGACGTTGCCGGCCGGGAAAAACTGGCGGCTATGGCTCACGCAGCCGATATAGAGGCTTTCCATGTGGATCGGCGTGTAATGCGATCCGATGATGAATTCCGTCGAGCCGCCGCCGATATCGACCACGAGCCGCTTGCCCGCGCTCGCCGGCACCGAATGCGCGGCGCCCGCGTAGATGAGGCGCGCTTCCTCGCGCCCGGCGATGACTTCGATCGGAAACCCGAGCGCGGCTTCCGCCTCGGCGAGAAAGTCGGGCGCGTTTTTCGCGACGCGCAGCGTGTTGGTGGCGACGGCGCGCACCTGGTCGGGATGGAAATCGCGCAGACGTTCGCCGAAGCGCTTCAGCGCGTCCCAGCCGCGCACCTGCGATGCGCGGTCGAGCATCTTGTCCTTGGAGAGGCCGCCGCCGAGACGTACGGGCTCGCGCAGCGCGTCGACCTGATAGATCTGGCTGCCGGCGGGCGTTTCCTCGACCCGTCCGACGATCAACCGGAAACTGTTCGATCCGAGGTCGACCGCGGCAAGTAGATGGGGATGTGTGACCATCGGATATCCAGAAATCGTGAAGTGGGGGGAAGCACTGTCACAGCGGCGCTGCTGCAGCGCACGAATTCTATTCTATGCCGGGTTGGCGAGCGGGCCTTGCCGTCCCGTTCGGAACCGCGCGTTTGCGCTGGCAACGCTATCCGCAATGTGAGTAGAATTTGTGACATCCGTTATGTCATAAAAAATACATCATACTGTGAGAGCATCCGAGAGTTCCCTTGCCCATCTGATCGAGACACCTTCCCTCCCTCCGATGTCCATACGCTATCCGCTCTTCAACCGCGAACTGGGCATACTAGGTTTCAACGAGCGCGTCCTCGCGCAAGCCGCCGATACGACGGTTCCCCTGTTGGAACGCCTGCGTTTCATCTGCATCACCAGCAGCAATCTCGACGAATTCTTCGAAGTCCGTATGGCGGGTCTGCAAGAGCAGATGCGCGACAACCCCGGCTCGCTCTCGCCGGATGGCATGTCGCTGCAGCACGTCTACGACCTCGTCTCCGAGCGCGCGCAACGGCTCGTGCGCCAGCAATATTCGATGCTGCATGACATCGTGCTGCCGGCGCTCGAAATGGAAGGCATCTATTTTCACGGCGCGGAGGACTGGACGGAACAGCAGACCGGATGGGCGCGCGACTACTTCTACAACGAACTGCTCCCCGTCCTGACGCCTATCGGGCTCGATCCCGCGCATCCGTTTCCGCGCGTGCTGAACAAGAGCCTGAACTTCGTCGTCGAGCTGGAAGGCACCGATGCCTTCGGCCGTCAGGCGATGATGGGCATCGTGCAGGCGCCGCGCGCGCTGCCGCGGCTCGTTCGCATGCCCGAAGCGCTGTCGGGCTATCCGCATGGTTTCGTGCTGCTGAGTTCGTTCATGCAGCACTTCGTGAACGAGCTGTTTCCGCATCTCGTCGTGCGCAGTTGCAATCAGTTTCGCATCACGCGCAACAGCGAGCTTTTCGTCGATGAGGACGAAATCACCAATCTGCGCGTCGCGCTGCAGGGCGAATTGCCGGCGCGGCATCTGGGCAACGCGGTGCGTCTCGAAGTGTCGGCGGAAACGCCGCCGCATCTCGTGCGGCGTCTGCTCGACGAAGGTCAGCTGAGCGAACGCGATCTGTATCGCGTGAACGGGCCGGTGAATCTCGTGCGGCTCATGCAGTTGCCCGAGATGGTCGATCGACCCGATCTCAAGTTCGTGCCGCATATTCCGTCGGTGCCGAAGGCGATCGTGAACACGTCGAATCTTTTCGATGCGATCGATCAGGGCGATATCCTTTTGCATCATCCGTACGAGAGTTTTCAGCCGGTGCTGGAGCTGCTGCTTCAGGCCGCGAAGGATCCGCAGGTCGTCGCGATCAAACAGACGATTTATCGCACGGGCACCGATTCGCCGCTCATGGATGCGCTGATGCAGGCCGCGCGCAATGGCAAGGAAGTGACGGTCGTCGTGGAACTGCTCGCGCGCTTCGATGAAGAGACGAACATCAATTGGGCGTCGCAGCTCGAAGCGGTTGGCGCGCATGTGGTGTATGGCGTCGTCGGCCATAAGTGCCACGCGAAGATGATGCTGATCGTGCGGCGCGTGTCGCAAGGCGGCAAGTTCGTGTTGAAGCGTTATGCCCATTTGGGCACGGGCAACTATCATCCGCGCACGGCGCGTCTTTATACCGACTTCGGTCTGATGACTTCCGATCAGGAAATGTGCGAGGACGTGCATCACGTCTTTCAGCAACTGACGGGCATTGGCGGAGAGATTCCGCTGCATCAGTTATGGCAATCGCCTTTCACGCTACATGCGAAGCTGATCGATGCGATCCGCGCCGAGGCCGAGCATGCGCGGGCGGGACGGCGTGCGCGCATCGTCGCGAAGATGAATGCTCTGCTCGAGCCTACGGTTATTGCCGCGCTTTACGAGGCTTCGCATGCGGGCGTGAAGATCGATCTGATCGTGCGCGGGGTTTGTTCGTTGAAGCCCGGCGTCGAGGATCTTTCGGAGAACATTACGGTTCGGTCAGTCGTCGGGCGCTTTCTCGAGCATCATCGGATTTTTTACTTCTATGCGAATGGCAGGGAAGATGTGTTTTTGTCGAGCGCTGACTGGATGGATCGCAACTTCTTTCGTCGTGTGGAAGTGGCGTTTCCAATTCGCGATAGGCGGTTGAAGCGGCGGGTTATTGCTGAAGGGTTATCGGTTTGTCTTGGCGATAATCAATCGGCTTGGGTCATGCAGAGCGATGGGCATTATCGGAAGCGCCGTCCGGGTAAGTCTATTCGCAACGCGCAGTTAGGGTTGCTGGCTAAGTTTTGTTCTTGATGTTTTTTGCCCTTTTTCGTGCGTGTTTTCTTCTTCGCTGGATTCGGTATTCGCGTCGGGCTTTGTGCTTGTTCGCTTCCGCTTTCGTGGAATCCTGCGTTCGTGTCGGTCTATTAGCACTGCCCCTGTGCGGGGCGGCAGTCACTTTCTTTGCTGCTGCAAAGAAAGTAACCAAAGAAAGCAGCTACTGATACGCCCGCGGTCACGCGCAATTTGGGTAGTTCTCTCGTCCTAGGTGGCACTCGCCTAACGAGTGCCCTCATCACAATCACCGGGCTTGGCTCGCGTACGGTCTGCCACATCGCACCACACAGCCAACTGGTTCAGCACCAAATAGCTCCAGCCCGCTTCGCGGCCGACGGGTGAAGCGGGTCCGCGCGCGCTTTCTCGCTAACGCTTCAATCGCGTTGCGCCAGCGAATCGTTGGTTTCCCTTGTAGACCCGGCGGCAGCGCGTAGCGCTGGGCCGATGCTATTTCGTGCTGAACCAGTGTCCTCAACACCTTCGGGCGGCAGACCGTGCGCGAGCCAAGCCCGATTAGGTGTTTGAGGGCACTCTTTAGCCGAGTGCCGCCTGTGACGAGAGGACTACCCAAATTGCGTGTGACCGCGGGCCTG
>NZ_JFHD01000056.1 GCF_000698575.1 Caballeronia zhejiangensis | reverse complement strand
ATACGAGATGATGACGGCAAGCAACCCGGCGCTCACCGCCGATACCGACCCGCTTCCTTCCCGCGATACCGGAATCGACATGCGCGGCTTCAGCGAATCGACGACGGATGATGCGCGAGCGCCGTCACTTGCATCGTCATGTACGGGAAGAGCGGCAGGCCGGACAAGATCGTGTGCAGTTCATCGTGCGAATCGACATCGAAGACGCTGTAGTTCGCATATTCGCCGACCACGCGATGCAACTGCTGCCATTTGCCTTGCCGCTGCAGTTCCTGCGAGTATTCCTTCTCGCGCGCCTTGATTTCATCGGCTTTGGCGGCGGGCATGTCGTGCGGCAGATGAACGTCCATTCTGACGAGATAAAGCATGATGTCCCCAATCGTTGTTGATGCGTTGATTCGATGATTCAAGCGCGCTTGTCGCGACGATAAAACGCGAGCTTCGCTTCATCGATCTGAAGCCCGAGGCCCGGTCCTTCCGGCAAGTGCAGATCGAAGTCGCGATACTGCGGACGCGCCGTGACGATGTCGTCCTTCAACAGCAGCGGCCCGAACAGTTCCGTGCCCCACGCGAGCTGCGGCAACGCGCTGAAACCATGCGCCGATGCAATCGAGCCGATGCTGCCTTCGAGCATCGTGCCGCCGTAGAGCGAGACGCCCGCCGCATCGGCGATGGCGGCCGTGCGCATCATTCCGTAGATGCCGCCGGACTTCGCGATCTTCAGCGCGAACACATCGGCGCATGCGTGACGCACGAGTTCGAGCGCGTCCTCGGGGCCCGTCACCGCTTCGTCGGCCATGATCGGCACGATGAAGCGCGCCGCGAGCCGCGCGAGCGTGCCGCGCTGCTCGCGCGGAGTCGGCTGTTCGATGAGATCGATGCCCGCTGCCTGAAGCGCTTCGATGCCGAGCGACGCATCGGTCTCGCTCCATGCCTGATTCACGTCGACGGTGACTTTCGCGCGATCGCCGAGCGCGGCCTTGATCTTCGATACATGCGCGACGTCATCGCGCACGCCGCGCCGGCCGATCTTCAGCTTGAATGTGTTGTGACGGCGTTCGGCCAGCAGCATTTCCGCTTCTTCGATATCGCGCTGCGTGTCGCCGCTCGCGAGCGTCCAGAGTACCGGAAGCGTCTTGCGCACCGCGCCGCCGAGCAACTCCGACACCGGCACGTTCAACCGCTTGCCTTGCGCGTCGAGCAGCGCCGTTTCGAGCGCGCACTTCGCGAAGCGATTGCCGCGCGCGACCTTGTTGAGCTTCAGCATCGCCGCGTTGATGTTGCTCGCATCCTGTCCGATGAGCGCGGGCGCGAGATAGGTATCGATCGTCAGCTTGATGCCTTCGGGGCTTTCATCGCCGTAAGACAGGCCGCCGATGGTCGTGGCTTCGCCAATGCCCTCGATGCCGTCGCTCGTGCGCAGACGGACGATGACGAGGGTTTGCTGCTGCATCGTCGCCATCGCGAGTTGATGCGCGCGAATGGTCGGGAGATCAACCAGAATCGCTTCGACGGAGGTGATTTGGGCGTTCATACCTGAAATGTCGGAATGGAGAGGTTGATGCAGTATTGCGCGCCCGTTTGCCGCCTGTCCAAGACCATTCGCGTCTAGTGCGATACCCCCCAGGTATGACGCGCGTCATCGCCCCCGATCCGTGCGCGCCGTGTAAGGAATCTTCTCCTCGTCATACAGCCGGTAAATGAGTTCGAGCATTTCCTTGATGTCGCGCGATTCGTCGAGCGCGCGCATGCTCATGATGACCGGCGAAACGAGCGTGGGATCGTCGAGTTCCTTGTAGCTCACGTCGTCGCGCTTCAGGCCGTGGACGCTGCTCGGCACGACGGAAATGCCTTCGCCCGCCGCGACGAGCCCCAGCGCGATCTGCAATTCGCGCACTTCGTAGATCTTGCGCGGCGCGAGCCCGCGATCCTGAAACGCCGCGAGCACCTGATCCGCATAACTCGGGCGCGGCGACTTCGGAAAGATGATGAGCGTCTCGTTGACGAGATCGCGCAGCGAGAGAATGGGCTTCGCGAGCGAGAGCGGGTGCCCGAGCGGAAGCGCGACGATCAGTTGCTCTTCGCGCAAGATCACGCGACGGATGTTGGCATCCTCATGACGAATGCGCCCGAAGCCCACATCGATGCGGCCATCCTTGAGCGCGCGGATCTGGTCCATCGTCGACATTTCGTGCAGGCTCAGTTCGACGGTCGCGTTCTCGTCGCGAAAGCGCCGGATGATCTTCGGCAGCATGCCGTAGAGCGTCGAGCCGACGAATCCCACCGAAAGACTGCGCTCGATATTGCCTACGCGGCGCGTCATCGATTCGAGTTCGGCGGTCTGCGCGAGCAACTGCACCGCATGCGAATAAAAGAACTTGCCGGTCTCCGTGAGCTTGAGCGGCCGCGAGTTGCGTTCGAAGAGTTGCACGCCGAGCGTTTCTTCGAGTTGCTGTATTTGACGGCTCAAAGGCGGTTGTGCGATATGCAGCCTTTCGGCCGCGCGCGTGAAGTTTCTTTCTTCCGCCACCGCCACGAAGTAACGCAGGTGTCGCAACTCCATTCAATACCTCCTGGATATGGCCCGATACTAAATCAGTGTTGGACTGGGCTTCTTTACGTCCATTATCCTGCCTTCACGCTCTGTTTCAACACCCGACTATACCTTCCGAGCATATCTGCACAGGTGATGAAGCGAGGGTTAACCCCCACCAGAAAATTGCGAGATTCAGGAGAAGACATGAGCATCAAAGTGTTCGATACGAAGGAAGTGCAGGACCTGCTGAAGGCCGCTGCGAACATCGGGAGTCAGGACGGCAATGCTCGCGCCAAAGAGATCACGCATCGCCTGTTGAGCGACCTCTTCAAGGCGATCGACGACCTCGACATGACGCCCGATGAAATCTGGGCCGGCGTCAATTACTTCAACAAGCTCGGTCAGGATGGCGAAGCGGCGTTGCTCGCCGCCGGCCTGGGTCTGGAGAAGTATCTCGACATCCGCATGGATGCCGCAGACCGCGAAGCCGATATCCACGGCGGCACGCCGCGCACCATCGAAGGCCCGCTGTATGTGGCCGGTGCGCCGGTGCGCGAGGGCGTGTCGAAGATCGATCTCGATCCCGATGCGAACGCCGGCCCGCTCGTCATTCGCGGCACGGTCACGGGTCACGATGGCAAGCCGGTTGCGAATGCGGTCGTCGAATGCTGGCACGCCAACTCGAACGGCTTCTACTCGCACTTCGACCCGACCGGCGCGCAAAGCGATTTCAATCTGCGCGGCGCAGTGAAAACGGGCGCGGACGGCAAGTACGAATTCCGCACGCTGATGCCGGTCGGATACGGCTGCCCGCCGCACGGCGCGACGCAGCAACTGCTGAACTCGCTCGCGCGTCATGGCAATCGTCCGGCGCACGTGCACTTCTTCGCGACGAGCGAGAAGCATCGCAAGCTGACGACGCAGATCAACATCGAAGGCGATCCGCTGATCTGGGATGACTTCGCTTATGCGACTCGCGAAGAACTCGTTCCGCATGTCGTCGAAAAGACGGGCGGCACGGCGCTGGGGCTGAAGGCCGACGCGTACAACGAAATCGTGTTCGACATCCAGTTGACGCCGCTCGTGCAGGGCAAGGACAACCAGCTCGTCCAGCGCCCGCGCGCATCCGTCACCGCGTAATTACGCAACAGCGGCGGTCAGCCCGCCGCCGCCCGAATCTCCGTACGACCCCTTCGATACCGATGCATGCGCTCCGTCGCCGGAACGCGCATAGGGAGAACTCATATGTCCGCCATCACCGACAAAGCCACGCAGCTCGATGAACTGCTGCAAAACGCCGTCCAGGACGACAAGGAGAGTGGCATCTTCCGTTGCCGCCGCGACATCTTCACGAACGCCGATCTGTTCGATCTCGAGATGAAACACATCTTCGAGAGCAACTGGGTGTATCTCGCGCACGAAAGCCAGATCCCGAACAACAACGATTACTACACGACGTGGATCGGCCGTCAGCCCATCGTGGTGACGCGCGACAAGACCGGCGAGTTGCACGCGGTCATCAATGCATGCGCGCACAAGGGGGCGATGCTCTGCCGCCGCAAGCACGGCAACAAGGGCAGCTTCACCTGTCCGTTCCATGGCTGGACGTTCTCCAACACCGGCAAGCTGCTGAAGGTGAAGGACGAGAAGACGACCGAATACCCGATCCAGTTCAACACGCACGGCTCGCACGATCTGCGCCGCGTGCCGCGTTTCCAGAACTATCGCGGCTTTCTCTTCGGCAGCCTGAATGCGGATTCGATGCCGCTCGAAGACTATCTCGGCGAGACGAAGGTCATCATCGATCAGATCGTCGATCAGGCGCCGAACGGCCTCGAAGTCTTGCGCGGCAATTCCTCGTACATCTACGACGGCAACTGGAAGATGCAGATGGAAAACGGCTGCGACGGTTATCACGTCAGCACCGTGCATTGGAATTACGCCGCGACGATGGGCCGCCGCAAGATCGAAGGCACCAAGGCCGTCGATGCGAATAGCTGGAGCAAGTCGGTCGCGGGCGTGTACGGATTCGATCATGGCCACATCCTGTTGTGGACGAAGACGATGAATCCGGAAGTGCGGCCGGTGTATCAGCATCGCGAAGAGATCAAGGCGCGCGTGGGCGAAGTGCAGGCGGATTACATCGTCAATCAGACGCGCAATCTGTGCCTCTATCCGAACGTCTTTCTGATGGATCAGTTCAGCACGCAGATTCGCGTGGTGCGCCCGCTTGGCGTCGACAAGACCGAAGTCAGCATCTTCTGCTTCGCGCCGAAGGGCGAGAGCGCCGAAGATCGCGCGACGCGCATCCGTCAGTACGAAGACTTCTTCAACGTGACCGGCATGGGCACGAGCGACGACCTCGAGGAATTCCGCGCGTGCCAGTCGGGTTATGCGGGCATCACGGCGATGTGGAACGACCTCTCGCGCGGCGCGCCGCTTTGGGTCCACGGTCCTGACGAGAACGCGCAGAACATGGGTATCAAGCCGCTCATTTCGGGCGAGCGCAGCGAAGACGAAGGACTCTTCGTCGTGCAGCACGAATACTGGGTCAACGTGATGCGCGACGCGTTGAAGAAGGAACAAGGGGAGGCACTGGCATGAGCTTCGACTACCTGAAAATCTGCGCGACGCTGTATCGCGAAGCGCGTCTGCTCGACGATCGTCAATGGGACGAATGGCTCGGCTGCTATGCGGAAGACGTCACGTACTGGATGCCCGCATGGGACGACGACGATCAGATCACCGATGACCACGAAAGTCAGATCTCGTTGATGTATTACCCGGATCGCGGCGGCCTCGAAGATCGCGTGTTCCGCATCAAGACCGAGCGCAGTGGCGCTTCGATGCCCGAGCCGCGCACGAGCCACAACGTCACCAACGTGGAAGTGCTGGCCGAGCGCGAGAACGAAGTGGATGTGCGCTACAACTTCGACACGCTCAATCACCGCTACAAGATCACCGATCATTTCTTCGGCACGATCTTCGTGACGCTGCGCAAGGTCGACGACATTCTGGTGATTGCGCACAAGAAGATTGTGCTGAAGAACGACTATATCCGCCAGGTGCTCGACGTCTATCACGTCTGACACTCGCGGTGACGAGACAGGAAGTAGGAGGCAACATGTCCAGCTACAACATTGCACTGAATTTCGAAGACGGCGTGACGCGTTTTGTCGAATGCAAGGCGGGCGAGAAAGTTCTCGACGCCGCATTCCGCGCCAAGATCAATCTGCCGATGGATTGCTCCGACGGCGTGTGCGGCACCTGCAAATGCCGCGCCGAAAGCGGCAACTATGATCTCGGCGACGACTACATCGAAGACGCGCTTTCCGACGACGAAAAGGAAAGCGGTCTCGTGCTCACCTGCCAGATGGTGCCATCGAGCGATTGCGTGATCGCGGTCCCGGCATCGTCGACGGCATGCAAGACCGCGCAGAGCAAGTTCGCCGCGACGGTCACGAAGATCGAGCCGCACAACGACGCCGCCGTCGTGCTCGAACTGGATGTGGATGCCGCTACGCCCGCGCCGGTTTTTCTGCCGGGCCAGTACGTGAATATCGATGTCCCGGGCAGCGGACAGCATCGTTCGTATTCGTTCTCGTCGGCGCCGGGCGCGACGAAGATCAGCTTTCTCATCAAGAAGATTCCCGGCGGCGTGATGAGCACATGGCTCGAATCCGCGCAGGCCGGTCACACGGTCGAGCTGACCGGTCCGCTCGGCAGTTTCTATCTGCGCGGGGTGGAGCGTCCGCTGCTGTTCCTCGCGGGCGGCACGGGTCTCGCGCCATTCCTCTCGATGCTCGAAGTGCTCGCACGCGCGAACTCGCAGCAGAAGATTCACCTCATCTATGGCGTGACGCGCGATCTCGATCTCGTGCAAGTCGAAGCGATCGAAGCCTATACGGCGCGGTTGCCGAACTTCACGTTCAGCACCGTCGTCGCGGATGCGGATTCGAACCATCCGCGCAAAGGCTGGGTGACGCAGCACATGCCCGCCGAATCGCTGAATGACGGCGATGTCGATGTGTATCTCTGCGGCCCGCCACCGATGGTCGATGCCGTGCGCAAGCACTTCGACGATAGCGGCGTGAAGCCCAACAGCTTCCACTACGAGAAGTTCACGCCCAACGCCGCGCCGGTGACAGCATGAGCACGCAACGATTTGCCGGCAAGGTGATGGTCGTGACCGGCGCGGCGCAGGGCATCGGGCGCGGCGTGGCGCTGCGTGCGGCGGCGGAAGGCGCGAAGGTGGTGCTCGTCGATCGCGCGGACTTCATCGGGGAAGTGGCCGCCGAAGCGCAGGGCGCGGATACGGCCGGCTTCGTCGCCGACATGGAAACGTATGAAGGCGCGGCATCCGCGATGGCGTTCGCAGCGCGCACGTTCAGCGGCATCGATATCCTGATCAACGGCGTCGGCGGCGCGATTCGCATGCGTCCGTTTGCCGAGTTCGAACCCGCGCAGATCGACGCCGAAATCCGGCGCTCGCTCATGCCGACGCTCTACGCGTGCCATGCCGTGTTGCCGCATATGCTCGAACGCGGGCGCGGAACCATCGTGAACGTGTCTTCGAACGCGACGCGCGGGATTCGTCGCGTGCCGTATTCGGCGGCGAAAGGCGGCGTCAACGCAATGACGCAGGCGCTCGCGATGGAATACGGCGAGCGCAACATCCGCGTGGTCGCAGCCGCGCCGGGCGGCACGGAAGCGCCCGCGCGACGCGTGCCGCGCAATGCGAGCGGCGACAGCGAGCAGGAAAAAGTCTGGATGGGCGAAGCGGTGAAGCAGGTCACCGAATCGACGTTCTTCAAACGCTACGGCACGCTGGACGAACAGATCGCGCCGATTCTCTTCCTCGCATCGGACGAAGCGAGCTATATCACCGGCGCGGTATTGCCCGTCGCCGGCGGCGATAACGGCTGATCTCACGGGAGACGCAATCATGAGTGAACGCAAGGCAATCGTTCCCGCGGGAATGGAAGCGGTCTACGAAAAGATCCGCTATGCGCCCGCGATCAAGGCCGGCAATACGATCTACGTGTCCGGGCAGATTGGACGCGATGCGAACATGCAACTGGTCGAAGACCGCGAAGCGCAGATCGTGCAGGCTTTCGACAATCTCGAGCTCGTGCTCGAAGCGGCGGGTGCTTCGTTGAGCGATGTCGTCGACGTGACGAGCTTTCATACCGACATGCGCGATCTGCCGTTGTTCATGCAGGTGCGCGAGCGTTATCTGAACACGCATCCGCTGCCGGCGTGGACCGCGATCGGCGCGCATATGCTCGGTGGTTCCGCGGGTTATATCGTCGAAATCAAGGCGGTCGCCGTAGTGACGGCGAGCGCGTCGTAACACGCAAGAAACGTCAACGTAAAAAGAACCGACCTTGCTGCGCCATGCACGCAGCAAGGAGAACGCGCGCGCGTTCATCGTTCCGCCTGATCAATACATTAAAAATCGCGGAATCAAAGCAAGTCCTACATCCTTGGAGACACCCATGCGGCAAATAGACGTGCAAAAGCTATGCGACGATGCCCGGTTCAGCAAGTTTCATTTGCTGCTTCTGTTCTGGTGCGCGCTCATCATCATCTTCGACGGATACGATCTCGCGGTCGTCGGGATCGCGCTTCCGTCGATCATGAGCGACATGGGCATTCAGCCGACGAGCGCCGGATTCATGGTGAGTTCCGCGCTGCTCGGCATGATGATCGGCGCGGTGTTTCTCGGCACGATTGCCGACAGGATCGGCCGCGTGCCCGCCATCGTCATTTGTCTGCTGCTGTTCAGCGTATTCACGGCCGCGGCCGGATTGACGCGCGATCCCGTGACGTTCGGCATCGCGCGCTTTCTCGCGGGACTGGGCATCGGCGGCGTCATGCCGAATGTCGTCGCGCAAATGACCGAGTATTCGCCGCGCAAGATCCGCAGCACGATGGTGACGCTGATGTTCAGCGGATATTCCGTCGGCGGCATGCTCGCGGCGCTCGTCGGCAAGGGGATGATCGAGCGCTACGGCTGGCAATCCGTCTTCATCGCGGCGGGCCTTCCGGCGCTGCTCGCGCCTGTGATCCTCAAGTACATGCCCGAGTCGCTCGCATTCCTCGTGCGAAACGAACGCGCGGCGCGCCTGAAGGACATTCTTTCGCGCGTCGATCCGCGCTATGTGCCGCAAGAGGCCGACCGCTTCGCGCTTTCCGATCGCGAAGCCGCGCCCGGTTCGCCGATCGCGCGACTCTTCGCCGAAGGACGCGGCATGAGCACCGTCATGTTGTGGATCGCGTTCTTCATGTGCCTCTTCATGGTCTACGCGCTGAGTTCGTGGCTGACGAAACTGATGGCTGGCGCGGGGCACAGCCTCGGCTCGGCGCTCACATTCGTGCTCGTTCTGAACTTCGGCGCGATGATCGGCGCGATCGGCGGCGGATGGCTCGCGGACCGCTTCAACATCAAGTACGTGCTGATCGCCATGTACGCGCTCGCCGCGATTTCCATCAGCCTGTTGGGCGTGAAGGTGCCGGTCGGCGTGCTGTTTTTCCTGGTGGGTCTCGCGGGCGCATCGACGATCGGCACGCAGATCGTCACGTATGCGTTCGCCGGTCAGTTCTATCCGACCGCGATCCGCTCGACGGGCATCGGCTGGGCGTCTGGCATCGGGCGCAGCGGGGCGATTCTCGCGCCTATCGTGATCGGCTTTCTCGTGAGCAAGGCGTTGCCGCTGCAGCAGAACTTCGTCGCCATCGCGGTGCCCGGCGTCATCGCGATGCTTGCCGTTTGTCTGATCGATGCGCGTCGTTCGCGCAATGACGCCATCGCCGTGGCCGCCGCCGATCCGGCGTAACGACGCGTGCGCCCGGCAATCACTCCTTCGCGGGCTTCGGTTGCCGGGCCTTCTGCGGCTCGGATGGAGCGCCGCGCTGCGTCGGCGCGCGCGTGCAGGCATCGGGCGGCGTGACATAAGGGACGTCGTGGCAGCAGCACGCATAGACCGGAAAGCCGTACGCGTTCGTGCGGACGATGGTCGTCGGTCCATGCAACGGACACACCGCTTTCATGCAGCCTCCTGAAAATGAAAACGCAGTCAATCAGGTGGTTTCATGTTACTCGCGATATGCGCGTGCGCTTGATTCAAGTCAATCGGAGCCGTGAGCGTCCCGATAGAGTGAGAGCGTCGATTCACGTCACGCGCCACGCAACGGAGTTCGCAGATGAAAGCACTCGTCTATCACGGCCCCGGCATCAAGTCGCTCGACGAGCGGCCGAAACCCGCGCTCGCCGCCGCCACCGATGCGATCGTTCGCGTGACGCGCACGACCATCTGCGGAACCGATCTGCACATTCTCAAGGGCGATGTTCCCACCTGCGAGCCCGGCCGCGTGTTGGGTCACGAAGGCGTGGGCGTCGTCGAGGACGTCGGCGCGGCGGTGTCGACGTTCAAGCCGGGCGATCGCGTGCTGATCTCGTGCATTTCGTCGTGCGGAAAGTGCGAGGCGTGCCGGCGCGGCATGTATTCGCATTGCGCGACGGGCGGCTGGATTCTCGGCCACAAGATCGACGGCACGCAGGCCGAATACGTGCGCATCCCCCACGCGGATACGAGCCTCTATCCGATTCCGGCAGATGTCGAGGAAGAGGCGCTCGTCATGCTCTCCGACATTCTTCCGACGGGCTTCGAATGCGGCGTGCTCAACGGGCGCGTGCAGCCGGGCAGCACGGTCGCGATAGTCGGCGCGGGGCCGGTCGGTCTCGCCGCCTTGCTCACCGCGCAGTTCTACGCGCCGGCGCAGATCGTCATGATCGATCGCGACGCGCATCGGCTCGAAATCGCGCGCACGTTCGGCGCGAGCGCGTGCATCGACATCGCGCGCACGGAGGCCGTCGCCGAGATCATGCGTCTGACCGATGGCGCGGGCGTCGATTGCGCCGTCGAAGCGGTCGGCGTGCCGGCGACCTTCGAGCTGTGCCAGCAGATCGTCGCGGCGGGCGGCACCATCGCGAATGTCGGCGTGCATGGCGTGAAGGCCGATCTGCATCTCGAATCGCTCTGGGATCGCAACATCAGCATCACGACGCGTCTCGTCGATACGGTCAGCACGCCGATGCTGCTCAAGACCGTGCGCGCGGGGCGGCTGCAGCCGAAGCAGCTCATCACGCACCGCTTCACGCTCGCGCGCGCGCTCGACGCTTACGACACCTTTGGCCGCGCGGCGGAAACGAACGCGCTGAAGGTCATCATCGAAATTTGAAGTGGGCGGCCTTCAGCGGGAAGCCGTGCGGGCCGAAAAACGATGTACCGCAAAATCCTGGTTGCGCTCGATGGCAGCGAGTGCTCGCAACGCGCGCTCGACGAAGCGATCCGCATCGGCGCGCGTGCGCGAGTGAATGTCGTGTACGTGATCGACGTGGCCGCGCTTTCGTCGTATCCGGCGCAGTATCGCGTGAACGTGCGCGAGGAAGGCGGGCACGCGCTCGATATCGCGTATGCGCGCGTGATCGATGCGGGCATCGAATGCGAAACGGAACTCGCGGAGACGCGCAACGTCACCGATACGATCGCGAAGTGCCTGCAGCGCCGCGCGGTGCACATGCCCGCGGATCTCGTCGTGATGGGCACGCATGGCCGGACCGGGTTGCGCAGGCTCGCGCTCGGCAGCGTCGCGGAAGCGTTCGTCAGACGCTCGACGTGTCCGGTGCTGCTCACGCGCGCACCGAAGCATGTCGCGAAAGACGCGTGAGCCACGACGAGTGAGGCGCGCCCGCGCGATGGCCTGACCGGAGAACAATGACATGGGCCTCGGAATGCAGATCGCCTGCCTCGGCTTCGCGGGCTCGAGCGCGATCGAACGCGAAGCGGGCGTCGAACTCGTGCGGCTTGCGGGCGTCGCGAAAGACATCGTCGATTGCAGGCTCACGATCAAGGCGTCGCTCGATCGCGCGGGACGCACCGTCTTCGACGCGCAACTGGTTCTGCTCACGCGCGATTCCGAGCAGGTCACGGTGCAACGCTGCACACACGCCGACGTGAACGCGGCGCTGCGTCATACATTCGATGACGCCGTTCAGCTGCTGCTTCAGCGCGGCGCGCCGGATGCGATTTGATCCAGATCAATACGCGCTCCGAAACCGTGGCCAAGACTAAGTGGATATGCGCTGCGCCGGCTCGCGTCGCATCAACGTTCCACGAGGTATCGGCATGATCGTTACGTTTCCGAGTCAGCCGCCCGTCTATCAGGGCGATGTCCCTTCGCTCACTTTCGCCGCCTTCGCGGACGGTGAGCCGATCGAGTGCACCATTTCGGCCGAAGCGCTGGAGGATCACTTCGGCGCGGCGTCGTGGCGTGAGGAAGATCTGCAGCAGGCGTTCGAGAGCCATCGCTCGTCGATAGAAGGCGCCGCCGAACATGTGCTGAGCCGCGTCGGCGGCACGTCGGTGATGCTGCGCAGCGGATTTTTCCGCTTTCGCGAAGCGCGCGCTCAGACTGCTTCGAGCCGCGCCTGATCGAGGATCCGCACGTCCTTGCCGCGCGCGTCGATCACGCCGGCCTTTTGCAGCCGCGAGAACATGCGGCTGACCGTTTCGATCTTCAGCCCGAGATAGCTGCCGATTTCCTCGCGCGTCATGCGCAGCACGAATTGCGCGGGCGAATAGCCGCGCGCCTTCATGCGCGTCGACAGATTGAGCAGGAAGGCCGCGACGCGCTGCTCCGCCGTCATCGTGCCGAGCAGCATCATCAGATTGGATTCGCGCACGATCTCGCCGCACATCATGCGATGAACGTGATGCTGCACCGCCTTCACTTCGCGGCACAGCAATTCGAGCAGATCGAACGGAACGATGCAGACGACGCTGTCTTCCAGCGCGATGGCGTCGCACGCGTGGCGGTCGGTGCTCACGCCGTCGAACCCGAGGGGCTCGGCCGCCAGATGAAAGCCCGTGACCTGCTCGTGTCCTTCGCGATGCATGACGACGGTCTTGAAGCAGCCGCTGCGCAGCGCATAGAGACTCTGGAAGGGATCGCCGCTGCGGAAAAGCGTTTCGCCGCGCCGCACGAAGCGCGTCGAGCTGATCATCGCGTCGAGACGCTGATAATCGACCGGCGACAAGCCGGACGGCATGCAGATGCGCTTCATCGAACACGTCGAGCAACGCGTGCTCGGCGGCTTCGCGTCGACGTGCATGCCGGGACTGTCTGCGCTCGCGGAAATCATGCTGCGCCTCCTGTCGAACCGGATCGCGCATCGACGCGCGATCCCGCATGTCACGTGTCCAATTATGGAGTGCGCTGTCTCGAAAAAATGTCGGTGCTGGCTGATCGTGCCGTAGGCATTCGGGAAGACGTGTAGGGAAATGCCGACACGCGCCGCTTCGATTCAGGCGCTGTCGTCGTCGAAAAGCTGATGGCGCACCGCGTAGCGCACGAGCGCGGCTTCGTGGGGAATCTGCATTTTTTCGAGGATGCGCGCCTTGTAGGTGCTGATGGTCTTCGCGCTCACGCACAACGCCTCGCCGATATCGCTGATGGATTCGCCCGCGCACAGCCGCCGGAACACTTCGAACTCGCGGTTCGACAATCGCTGATGCGGTAGCGCATCGTCAGGTTCGGTGAGGCTTTGCGCGAAGCGTTCGGCCATCGCGAGGCTCACGTACGCGCCGCCCGACGCGACCTTGGCGACCGCCGCGACCAGCTCCGCGCTCGCGCTTTCCTTCGTCAGATAGCCCGACGCGCCGGCCTTGAACGCACGCGCGGCGTATTGCTGCTCGGCGTGCATCGTGAGCACGAGAATGCGCAGCGCGGGCTTTTCGTCCTTGATCTGCTTGAGCAGGTCGAGGCCGCTGCGGCCGGGCATCGACAGATCGAGCACGAGCACGTCCGCCTCCGTTGCGCGCACGAGCGCGAGCGTGCCCGGCCCGTCGCTCGCTTCGCCGGCGACCTCGAAGCCGTGCGCGTTCGCGAGGATATGGCGCAGGCCGTCGCGCACGAGCGCGTGGTCATCGGCGATCAGGACTTTCGTCGTCATGGATTCGGTTCTTCCGTTTCGCGGCCCGGCACCAGCAGAACGGGACACCGCGACAGCCGCGCGAAACCTTCCGCGACGCTGCCGAGCACGATCCGCCGCAAGCCGCGCCGCCCGTGCGTGCCCATGACGACGAGATCGGCGCGGAAATCGTCGGCGCAATGACGGATGCGCTGCGGGATGTCATCGCCGAGATACTCGACTTCGCACACGCGCGGCGTGCCCTTGACGCCCGCTTGCGTCATGCGCTCCGTGGCCGTCGCAGCGAGCCGCCGGCCTTCCTCCAGCAATGCGTCGCGCAGGCCAGGATAGAACGCGCTCGTGGCGTCGTAGGAAACGGGCTGCATGTCGACGACGAAGAGCGGCTGAATTTGCGCCGCGCTCGCGCTTGCGATCCTGATCGCCTCATCGAGGGCGTGGAGGGAAGTCGGGCTGCCGTCGATGGGCACGAGAATGCGGTTGTACATGACGATCTCCTGATCCGGTGTGTTGGCGCGTCGCGGGTGTGCGATCGAGTCTACGGACGGCGTATGCAAAACGGTTGACGCAAGTCAAGGAACGGAATCGTCATCGGCGGGGGCGATGAAGCGGAATGTCCACGACGACGCGAAAGCCTTCGCCCGGCGCGCTGCGAAACTCGATGACGCCGCCCAGTTGCCGCACGCGCTCGCCCATGCCGAGCAGGCCGAACGTGCCCGCCGCGCGCGGCCGTTCGATATCCGCGCCGCGGCCGTCATCCTCGATCGTCAGCGTGCAGCGCGCATACGCGCAGCCGATCGCGATGCGAACTTCCGATGCCCGCGCGTGGCGCACGACGTTCGTCAGCGCTTCCTGCACGAGCCGGAAGAGCGACGTGGACGCAGTCGCCTCGAAGCCGTCCTCGTCGCCTTCGATATCCAGATGGATCGTCAGATCGTAGCGGCGGCGGTAATCGCAAACGAGCCAGTCGATTGCGGCGAAAAGGCCGAGATCGTCGAGCACGGGCGGACGCAGGCCCGCCGCGATGCGTCGCAGCGAACCGATGATCGTGTCGATTTGCGTGAGCGCCTGCTGTTTGAAGCGCGCGTTCGGCGCGGTGCTGTCGAGAATCGACAACTGCATTTTGAGCGCGGCAAGCTGCTGGCCGAGATCGTCGTGCAACTCGCGGGCAATCGACGCGCGCTCGTTTTCCAGCGCCGTCTGTACGTGCGCGGAGAGCTCGCGCGCATGCTGCAGTTCCGTGAGCCGCAAGCGGTCGGTCATGTCGCGCGTGACTTTGGCGAAGCCGATCAGACTACCCGACGGATCGTGCAACGCGGTGATGACGACGTTCGCCCAGAAGCGGCTGCCGTCTTTGCGGATGCGCCAGCCTTCGTCCTCGACGCGGCCCACGCGCGCCGCCGTCGAGAGGGCGTTGTGCGGCTTGCGCGCGGCGATATCGTCGCCCGGATAGAAGACGGAAAAATGACGGCCGACGATATCGCTCGCGTCATAGCCCTTGATCCGCCGCGCGCCGTTGTTCCAGGTCGCGACGTGGCCGTGCGCGTCGAGCAGGAAGATCGCGTAGTCCTCGACCGCTTCGACCAGCAGACGGAAAGGTGCGTCCGTCAGCAGCGAAGGCGTGTTGCCGGGTTCGGTCGCGGAGCAGTCGATCATCGTTGCAACGGGCGGATGCGCTTGCAACGTCGACGCGTTGCGGCGCTATTGCTTCATCATCTGAAAGGGCGGCAAGGGCAGCTCGTCGCCGTCGAGAAACGCGGTCGCGCAGCGCACCGCGAAGCCGAGCGCGCCGTCCTTGCTTGCGAATGCGCCGAGATTGCCGAGCGAGGTGGCATGGCCGTCCTCTTCGAGAATCGACGCGGTCGCGACGAACGCGTTGCCTACACGAGTGGCGGAGGGCTTAAAAGCCGCTCCCCGATGATAGATGATCATAGATTTGACCGGTGGAGATGATCGAAAGGCTTATGCGGCAGGCATGCCGCGGCGTGAGAGCGAATGCGCGCGGATCAGCGCGGATCAGCGCGGGTTCTGCACTGACTGTCGATAGTCGATCTCGGCCATGCCGTAAGCGAACGCGTAGCGCACCGCGCCCGTTTCGCTGGCGAATTCGCCGAGCATTCCGCTCGAACGGCGCGTGCCGTCCGGTTCTCGCACGATGAGCATCGCCGCGTATCTGTCCTGCTCCGGGACGGCGGTCGCGCTCAGTACGTGCCCTTTGTAGATCACGTCGTCGGGTCGATTCATTGCTCTCTCAGGTTCTAATGTTTTGCCGGCGTGGCAATTCTGACGTTTGCCTACATTCCGTAAGCAGTAAGCCTAACCGTTCAATTTTTGTCGCTTAATCCGATTTAAGCTTTTTTACTTTTCCCATGCAAATGCTTAAGTCCGACCAATCGGGCGGGCATCGGGTCGCGCCTCTGCGCATCGCGTTGAACAGTCTCGATACCGACTTCGCCGCGACGACGTACATCGCGCCGGAGAGCCCCGAATCGGAGCGCATCAGCAGATCGGCTGCGAAAAGCGCCGCGATCGCGACGAGCGGGTGGCACATCACCTGAGCGGTCAAGCGTTTCATCTGCGTCTCACCTCGAAAACATCTGTCGAAATCGGGCAAGACCGCACAGTGCTGCGATAGCGATACGAACCGGGTCCCGTCCTGAGCCTTACTGTGCCTTTAACGTCCGCTTGCAGTCCTGCCCGCACGTCCGCGCTGGCTGCCCGATCGTCCGGGTTTTTTTCCGCTGTCTGCGAATTCGTGAGACGCATACATACAGCCCGCCGACCGTTCCGCCAAAGCCTAGCGTTCAGCCGACCGTCGTCCACTTTTTTAAGCCGTTGCAGACAATAATCGCGACTGCACCGGGGCCGGCCCCTCCTGAACGGAGATCGCAGATGAAAGGGCATTTATCGGTTGGCGTGATCGCAGTCGCTATCGCAGCAATCATCGGTGGATGCAGCGGAGGAAGCTCCTCCGATCCGTCCTCGACATCCGGCGGCTCCGCGTCGGCATCCGGTCCCGCGTCGGCGTCGAGCCCAGCGTCGGCATCCAGTCCTTCGGCCGCATCGTCGGCAAACGGCGCGAGCGCGCCCGCGAGCGCAAGCGCTCCCGCGACGAACTCGCCGTCCGCATCGACTCCGATGGATGTCACCACGTATCACAACGACATCCGCCGCACCGCGCAGCAGCTCGCCGAGACCCGGCTCACGCTCGCCAGCGTGAAGTCGTCCACGTTCGGCAAGCTCGGCTTCTATGCCGTCGATGGCGCCGTCGATGCGCAACCGCTCTTTCTCGCCAACGTGCCGATCGCGGGCGGCACGCATAACGTGCTGTACGTCGCGACCGAGAACGCGACCCTCTACGCGTTCGATGCCGACACCGGCGCCGTGCTCTGGCAAGTCTCGACGCTCGGCGCGGGCGAAGTGCCGAGCGACGATCACGGCTGCGACCAGACCACGCCGAAAATCGGCATCACGGCGACGCCGGTCATCGACCGCTCGCGCGGGCCCAACGGCGTGATCTATGTCGTCGGCATGTCGAAGGACAGCGGCGGCGCGTATCACCAGCGCATCCACGCCATCGACATCGCAACGGGCGGCGAACTGTTCGGCGGCCCGACCGAAATCACCGGCTCGTATCCCGGCACCGGATCGGGCAGCGTGAACGGCGTCGTGCCGTTCACGCCGGGCCAGTACATCGAGCGCGCGTCGCTGCTGCTGCTGAACGGCGTCGTCTATACGGCGTGGAGCTCGCATTGCGACACGCTGCCGTATACCGGCTGGCTCATCGGCTACAGCGCGGACACGCTCAAGCAGACGGGCATCCTCAACGTCACGCCGAACGGCGAGATGGGCGGCATCTGGATGGGCGGCGCGGGCCTGGCATCGGACGGCACGTCGATCTATTTCCTCGACGGCAACGGCACGTTCGACGCGACCATCAACGCGCAGGACATGCCCATCAGGAACAACTTCGGCAACGGCTTCCTCAAGGTCACGCCGAGCGCGACGTTCGCGCTTCAGGTCAACGATTACTTCGAGCCGTCGAACACCGTGGTGGAATCGAACCAGGATCTGGATCTCGGCTCGGGCGGCGTGCTCGTGCTGCCCGATGTCACCGACATCAACGGCAACGTGCAGCATCTCGCGATAGGCGGCGGCAAGACGCGCGTCCTCTACGTCGTGAACCGCGATTCGATGGGCAAGTTCGATTCGAACGCGGATCACATCTATCAGCCGCTTTACTCGACGATCACCGGTCCGATGTTCACCGCGCCGGCGTTCTACAACAACACGATCTACGTCGGCCCGGCGGGCGATCATCTGAAGGCGCTGCCCGTCGTCAACGCGATGGTCGCGACAAGCGCATCGAGCCAGACGACGAGTCCCGCGGGCAACTGGAATTTTCCGGGCCTCGCGCCGGTCATTTCCGCGAATGGCAATACCGACGGCATCGTATGGGGCGTCGAGAACACCACGCCGACCGCCGTGCTGCATGCCTACGACGCGAGCAATCTCGCGATCGAGCTTTACAACAGCAATCAGGCGGGCACGCGCGATCAGTTCGGCAACAACAAGTTCATCTCGCCGACGGTCGCGAACGGCAAGGTCTACGTCGGCACGAAGACGGGCGTGATGGTGTTCGGTCTGCTCGGCGGATGACTGGCGCGGGTCGGGGCCGCATCGATATAAGATCGCGTTACCTCGACCCATGGAGCTTCCGATGCAACTGACCCGTCTTCTTGTTCCGACGTTCGTGCAGACGTTGAAGAACCTGTCGGCGTGGCTCGATAAAGCCGCTGCATTTCAGCACGAGAAAGGCGCGAATCCCGACGCGCTGATGACCTTGCGTCTCGCGCCCGACATGTTTCCGCTCGCCGCGCAAGTGCGCTTCGTGTGCTTTCAGGCACAGGAACCGGTGTACCGGCTGCGCGGCGAAGACCTGCCGCAGACAGTGCTGCGCGTGCGGAAAGAAGGCGCGCATTCGAACGAAGCGCCGGGCACGTTCGCCGATGCGCAAGCCTGCATCGCCGATGCGATCGCATTGCTCTCGAACCTCACTTCCGATGCGCTCGACGCCGGAACCGGCGAGCCGATCGCGCTCGATCTGCCGAACGGCATCGTCTTCGACATGACCGGCGAGCAATACGCGCGCGACTGGTCGCTGCCGCAGTTCTATTTCCACGCGATGACCGCTTACGCGATCCTGCGCAACCACGGCGTGCCGCTCGGCAAGCCGGATTACGTGGCGCACATGTTCTCGTATATCCGGCCCGGCACGCTGCCCCAATCGGGCTGAATCCGCGCGACTTCGGCACAATGCTTGCGCAGACACGAACTACGACCTTGCGCCATGCGACCCGCCGACCCGAACGTTTCTCCCGCCCTCGAATGCCGCCGCCTGACGAAAACCTACGGCAGCGGCCGCATCGTGCTCGACGCGCTCGACTTCGCGCTCGGCGCGGGCGAGTTCGTCGCGATCATGGGCGACTCGGGCGTCGGCAAATCGACGCTGCTCAATCTGATCGCGGGCCTCGACACCGCCGATAGCGGCGACGTGCTGATCGACGGCGCATCGATCTCGACGCTTCCCGACGACGCCGCCACGCGCCTGCGCCGGCAAAAGCTCGGCTTCGTGTTCCAGGCGTTTCACGTCCTGCCGCATCTGACGCTGTATCAGAACGTCGCGGTGCCGCTGCTGCTGAACGGCATGCCGCCCGCGCCCGCGCGCGCCATGCTCGCGGCGGTCGGCCTCGACGGACGCGGCGACGACATGCCGCGCCAGCTTTCCGGCGGCGAGTTGCAGCGCGTGGCGATTGCGCGCGCGCTGGTGCATCGGCCGCGCCTCATTCTCGCCGATGAACCCACCGGCAATCTCGATCCGCAGACCGCGCACGAAGTGCTCGAATTGCTGCGCGCCGAAACCAAGGCGACGCGCGCCGCGACGGTGATGGTCACGCATTCCGAAGCGGCGGCCGCGTTCGCGGATCGCGTCGTGATTCTGCGCGACGGCGCCTTGCACGCCGCGACGCTCGCCCGATGAGCGATATCGCCGCCGGATGCGGATTCTTCGACACGCTCACGCGCTGGCTGCTCGGCGCGCAATGGCGCAGCCATCGCGGACGCGCGCTCGTCGCCATGCTGACGATCGCGCTCGGCGTCGGGCTCGGTTATGCGGTGCAGCTCATCAACGGCGCGGCGTTCAACGAGTTTTCCGCCGCCGCGCGCAGCCTTTCCGGTCAAGCCGACTTGCAAGTGCGCGGCGCGCAGCCTTTCATCGACGAGAACGTTTATCCGCGGCTCGCGACGCGCGCGGGCGTGGCCGCCGCGAGTCCGGTGCTCGAACTCGATGTCGCCGTGCCCGGCAAGAACGCGCCGCTCAAGGTGCTCGGCATCGACGTGTTCCGCGCGAAGCGCATCGCGCCGGACCTGACCGGCGTGCCCTCGCCGGAAGCATCGTTCGATGTTCTCGCCGATGACGCGATCTTTCTTTCGCCCGCCGCGCTCGCCTGGCTCGGCGCGCGCGATGGCGGACGCATCGAATTGCAAAGCGGCACGTCGCCCGTGACGTTGCGCGTCGCGGGCGGCATCGCGCGAACGCGTCCCGGCCAGCGCATCGCGGTGATGGATATCGCCGCCGTGCAGAACCGCTTCGGCATGGCGGGCAAGCTATCGCGCGTGGATGTGCAACTCGCGCGCGGCGTCGATCGCGATGCGTTCCGCGAGACGCTGCAACGCGAACTCGGCGCGCGGCTCGTCGTGACCGGCACGCAGGATATCGAGAGCCGGACGGACCGGCTGTCGCGCGCGTATCGCATCAATATGAACGTGCTCGCGCTCGTCGCGCTGTTTACCGGCGCGTTTCTCGTGTTCTCGACGCAAGCCGCGGGCGTCGTGCGCCGTCGCGCGCAATTCGCGATGCTGCGCGTGCTCGGCATGACGCGCGCATCGCTCGTGCGGCAGATCATGCTCGAAGGCGCGCTGCTCGGCGTGGTGGGCGGCGTGCTCGGCATCGCGCTCGGCTTCACGGTCGCGGCGCTCGCGTTGCGCTTTTTCGGCAGCGATCTCGGCGGCGGATATTTTCCGGGCGTCGAGCCGCGCGTCGTCTTCGATCCGCTAGCGAGCGCGATCTTTCTCGCGCTGGGCATCGGCGTCGCGCTCGCGGGCACGCTCGTTCCCGCGCTCGAAGCGGCGCGCGCCCGGCCCGCGCCCGCGTTGAAGGCGGGCAGCGAAGAAGCCGCGCTCGCACCGCTCGGCACGCCGTGGCCCGCGCTCGCGTGCCTCGCGGCAGGCGCGGCGCTGACGCAGGCGCCGCCCGTTTTCGATGCGCCCATCGGCGGTTATCTCGCCGTCGCGCTGCTGCTCGTCGGCGGCATCGCGCTGATGCCGCGTGTCACGGCAATCGTGTTCCGCCGCGCGATGAAACCGCGCAACGCCGTCGCGACGCTCGCGCTCGCGCGTCTCGCGAATGCGCCCGGGCAGGCATCGATCGCGATGGGCGGCGTGCTGTCGAGCTTCACGCTGATCGTCGCGATGGCGATCATGGTGACGAGCTTTCGCGTGTCCGTCGAAGACTGGCTCGCGCATCTGCTGTCGGCGGATCTTTATGTGCGGATCGCATCGAGCGGCGACACGGGCGGCTTGCAGCCCGATCAGCAAACGCAGATCGCAGCAGTCGATGGCGTCGCGCACGCGGCGTTCACGCGCGCGACGAAGCTGACGCTCGATCCCGCGAAGCCGCCGGTCGCGCTGATCGCGCGCGAGCTCGACGCCGCCGATCCCGGCGCGACGTTGCAGATGACCGGCGATGCGTTGCCGCCATCCGCGTGGCGCGCGGGCGAAACGCCCGTCTGGGCCTCGGAAGCGATGGCCGATCTGTATGGCTATCGCGTGGGCGAGCGCGTGAGCTTGCCCGTCGGCGGCGCGGGCGAGCGTTTCGTCGTCGCGGGCATATGGCGCGACTACGTGCGGCAGACGGGCGCGCTGCAAATGCGTATCGCGGACTATCGGCGGCTGACCGGCGACACGGCCGCCACCGACATCGCCATTACGTTGCGCGCGGGTTCGGGCGCGGCGCAGGTCATCGACGCGATCAAAAAGCTGCCCTTCGGCGGCGCGCTCGAATTCTCGCAACCGGGCGAGATCCGCGCGCGCACGCTGACCATTTTCGACCGCAGTTTCGCCATGACGTATCTGCTCGAAGCGGTCGCGATCGTCATCGGGCTGTTCGGCGTCGGCGCGACGTTTTCGATGCAGACGCTCGCGCGCTCGCGCGAATTCGGCATGCTGCGGCACGTCGGCGTGACGCGCGCGCAGATTCTCGGGCTGCTCGCTTCGGAAGCGGGCTGGCTCACGCTGCTCGGCATCGCGATGGGCTGCGTGCTCGGCTTCGCGATCAGCCTGATTCTCGTGTTCGTCGTGAATCCGCAGTCGTTTCACTGGAGCATGTCGCTGCACATTCCGTCGACGATGATCGCGGCGATCGCGTGCGTGATGATGGTGTCGTCGTGCGCGACGGCGGTGCTGTCGGGCCGGCGCGCCGTGTCGGTCGATGCGGTGCGCGCCGTGCGGGAGGACTGGTGATGCGCGCGCTGCTTTTCGCGTTGATGCTCATGTCGATGACCGCATTCGCCGGCGAGCCGAAGTTCGCGCCCGTCGCGCCCGGCCACGTCATCGACTGGCCGAAGGACAGCGGCGCGCATCCGCCGTATCGCACGGAATGGTGGTACGCGACCGGCTGGCTCGAGACGGCGGAGCACCAGCCGCTCGGGTTTCAGATCACGTTCTTTCGCTCGAACACCGGCAAGAAGCACGGCAAGAGCGCGTTCGATCCGTCGCAACTCGTCATCGCGCATGCGGCGTTGTCCGATCCCGCGTACGGGCGGCTCGCGCACGATCAGAACATCGCGCGGCAGGGCTTCGGTCTGGCGTACGCGAAGGAAGGCAACACCGACGTCAAGCTCGACGCATGGCGCATGTCGCGCGCGGCGGACGGCAGCTACACGGTCATCGCCGATGCCGCCGGATTCGCGCTCCATCTCACCTTCACGCCGACGCAGCCGCCGATGTTCCAGGGCGAAGGCGGCTACTCGCGCAAAGGGCCGTCGCCGGAGCAGGCGAGCTATTACTACAGCGAGCCGCAGCTCAAGGTGACGGGCAGCGTCGTGCGGCCATCGGCATCGGCAAAGGCGAATGCGGGCGTCGCCGTGACGGGCCGTGCCTGGCTCGATCACGAATGGTCGAGCACGTTGCTGCCATCCGATGCGGCCGGCTGGGACTGGCTCGGCGCGAATCTCGACGACGGCTCCGCGCTGATGGCCTTCAAGGTCCGCGCCCGCGACGGCCATTCGGTCTGGGCGCACGCCGCATTGCGCGATCGCGACGGCCGCACCCGACAATTCGGCCCCGGCGATGTGGAATTCACGCCCGAGCGCGAGTGGCGCTCGCCACGCACGAACACGACGTATCCGGTGGCGATGAACCTGCGCGTCGGCGGAATGCGTTGGCGGCTGACTCCGCTCATGGACGATCAGGAACTCGACTCGCGCGATTCGACCGGCGCGCTGTACTGGGAAGGCGCGGTCACGCTCGACGGCGACGGCGGAAAAGGACGCGGATATCTCGAACTGACGGGATACGCAAAGACGATCGAGATCGAAAAGCGGTGAAGTGGCGGCATCCTCGTGCAACTGCAGCGAAACTTCGTACAAAAGCGTAAAAAGGGGCAGCTTAAGCTTCGTTTAAGAAAAGTCTCATAGTCTCGCTCGACACGCCTCCGCCGTCTCGCCTTTCCATGTCAGCGCGCCTTTTTGTCCGAAGTTCCCCGACGATTTGCCCGCTTTCGCGGCAGATCGAATGACACGCGCGTTTTCCCGACACTCGCGGCCCGCGCCGCGCCTTCTGATCCTTCGACCGATGCGCCCTAAGCGCGCGTCGCTCGATCCGCCTCCCGCCAATGCCTTTATCTTCTTCCAACGCCTTGCCCGGCAAGGCAGGCCGACTGCTTTTCACTTGCGCGATCGGTTCCATCTGTACGGTCGTGATCTGCAACGCGCTGCATCGTCCGACCGCGCCTTCGGCCGATAAGGACTACACGCCCGCCGTATCGCTGCCCCAACGCGCCGCGCCGAAAACGCCGCCCGCGCCGACACGCACCACTGAAAGCGCGACCGTCGACGAGACGTTCTCCGATGCCGCGCAAAGCCTCGGCATCGACCAAGGGACGATCGCGACGCTCACCGAAGCGTTCGCGAGCAACGTCGACATGCGGCGCGATCTCAGAAAAGGCGACACGCTCAGCGTGGTCTATGACCGTCCGCAAGGCAGCGCAACCGCCGATGACCCGCCGCTCGCCGTGCGTCTGACGACCGGATCGTCATCGCACGACGTGTTCCTTTATCGCGATCCGAACGGCGAAACGCGCTATTACGCGAAGGACGGCAAGAGCACAAAACCCGCGTTCTCGCGCTATCCGGTTGCGTTCACGCGGGTATCGTCGGATTTCTCGCTGCGAAGGTTCGATCCGGTCGTGCATCGCTGGCAAAGTCACGACGGCGTCGATCTCGCCGCGCCCATCGGGACGCCGGTGCACGCGACGGCGCAGGGCAAGGTGACGTTTGTCGGCAGGCAGACGGGTTACGGCAAGGTCGTCATGCTGGAAAATCCGCCGCCGTATTCGACCGTCTACGCGCATCTTTCGCGTTTCGCGAAAGGCATCAGGACTGGCGGAACGGTGCAGCGCGGGCAGGTGATCGGCTATGTCGGCGAAACGGGTTGGGCGACCGGACCGCATCTGCACTACGAAGTGCACGTCGATGACGTCGCGATGGATCCGCTCACCGTCGATCTTCCCGGCGACGATCGTCTGCACGGCGAAGAACGCCAGCGATTCGCGAGGGAAGCGGAAGCGCTGAGCGCCGAGCTCAACGGCTGACGTTCAGACGGCGAGACCGGCCGATTCCCGCACGCCCGCCAGAACGCGGCGGCTCTTGCCTGCGCGCTTGGCTTCGTAGAGCGCGTTGTCGGCGTCGCGCAGCACGCCGTCGAGTTCGTCGTGATGATGATCGAACATCGCGACGCCGATGCTCACGCCGATCTCCAGCATCGCGCCGGCATCGGTGACGAAGGGCTTCGACAACTCGCGCACGATGACATCCGCGAGCGCGAGCGGATCGGCCTGCGGCGGCGTGACGATCACGAACTCGTCGCCGCCGAGCCGCGCGACCAGCGATCCTTCGCCCGACAGATGCCGCAAACGGCGCGCGACCAGCGCGAGCAGCGTATCGCCGATTTCGTGGCCGTGGGCGTCGTTGATGGCCTTGAAGCCGTCGAGATCGAGATAGAGCAGGGCGGTGTGCTCCGGCGCGCTCGACCGGACCGCCCGGAAAAGACCCGCGCGGTTGAGGAGCCCGGTCAGTTCGTCGTGGCGCGCGCGGCGATCGTTTTCCTGTTCGGCTTTCATCGTGGAGACGAGCATGCCGTTCAGACGCCACGCGGCGGCGCTCATCGCAAAAAGATAAAACGGGATTTGCAAAAGCGTGAGCCAGAGCGTCGGCTCGCCCGAGAGCACCGCGCCGATGCAGCACGGCCCGAGCGACAAAAAGATCATCACCGCGACGAGACGCGGCGCGCCGAAATTGCGGAAGCAGATGCCGCCGACCATCGCGGCGGCGGACAGAAACGACAGTGTCGCGGCGACCCAGTCGCCCGACAGCACGGAGACCAGCGCGCCGTAGCCGACGGTTGCGCCCCAAAGCGGCGCGAGAAGCACGTAGGTATCCGTCAGCGTCGATTCGCGCTCGCGCGCGCGGCGTCGCGCGACGACGAGCACGACGAGCCGCACGAGACACACGGCGATTTCGAGCGCGAGCCAGATGTGGAATGCGGGCGTCGGATGGCGGCCGTCCAGCACCCACGCGACGGCGACCGTGTTCAGCACGCCGCCCGCGAATATCGGCAGCGTGCCGAACAGGCTTCCGACGAGGGCGACGCGGATCGCGCGGGGAATGTCGGCTCCCGCGTGCAGCAACCACGTCGCCGCACGTCCGCGCGGCAGGGTGAACACCTCAGTTTGTTGTTCCATATCGGGCTTTTCGCGTCACGGTCGGGCCGGACCACACTGCGGATAACGGTCGTTCGCATCGAAACTTTAGTAGGCCGCCGCTTAACAACGTCGTGCAATCGGTTGGGAATAGGCGATAAAAAATAGTTATACGCGGCGTGTTCTTGACTTTTTGTCCGCTTCGCGCGCGTCCATATCCGCTCAGGGAATCCGTCCGAATCGCGCGAAACCTTACGACCTGCTGTCATGTAGGGCTTTATTGAGAACGATTCGCGTTTACGTTAGCTTCGCGACTCCTACGGAAGTGGAGCACGATTTATGGCTTACATGCACATACAGCCGGCATCGTCGAAGCGTTCTTCGACCTCGCCGCCGCCTTCGAATCTGCCTCTCGATGCTTACTGGCATCGGCGCGAACCCGCCGTCGCGCGTCCGGCGCCGCCCGAGCGCGAAGCCACCGGGCGCAGCCTGCTCGATCTCGCCATCGCCAACCGGCAGATGCTCGTGAACATGGCGCGCGGCGTCGTCGGTTGCGCGAGCCGTGCCGAGGACGTGGTGCATGACGTCTTCGTCAGTCTCATCGACTTGCCGCAGCAGGACGCCGTGCGTCAGCCGATGGGCTACATCGCGCGCATGGTGCGCAATGCGTCGATCGACGCGTGCAGGCGGCAAAGCCTCGAAAACATCTATCGCGCGGACGAGGAGGACGGCCTCGACGTGCCCTCGCACGAACTCTCGCCCGAAGCGCGCGCGCAGGCCCGCGACACGCTGCACCGCGTCTGCGATGCGCTCGCGCAGTTGCCCGAGCGCAATCGCGCCGCCTTCGAAATGGTGCGGCTGCGCGACGAGACGCTGCAAAGCGCGGCGCGCGCGCTGAACGTCTCGCAGACGCTCGTGCACTTCATGGTGCGCGACGCCCAGCAGCATTGCGCCGCTTGCCTCGACGCGCGCGAACGCAATGTCGCGTGTCCGGCGTTCGTCGGCGGTAAAAAAGCGCGCCGCTCATCCGTCTAGTCGATATAGGCCAACTCGCAGAGAGAGACATCACCATGTCGCAACAGCAGAACCACGCAGCCGACGATCTCGTCTACACGGTCGTCATCAACGACGAAGAGCAGTATTCGATCTGGCCGACGTTCCGCGACGTGCCCGCGGGCTGGCGCGAAGCCGGCAAGCGCGGCGCGAAGGCCGATTGCCTCGCGTACATCGAACAGGTCTGGACCGACATGCGCCCCGCGAGCCTGCGCCGTCACATGGACGCCATCGCCACACAAGCCCGCGCGAGCCTGAACTGATGAGCGCGCTCTCCGTGACCGCGCCCGCGCTCGCCGATCTGCGGATCGAGCCGGGCTTGCCGGTCGTCGTATCGCCGCGCGCGGGCGTCGATCTGTCGCTCGCCGATGCCGCGCCGCTGCTGCATTCGATCGTCGCGGAATCGCTCGAACGCGCGGGCGGCGTGCGCTTCACCGGCTTTCGCGTCGAGTCGATCGAGGCGTTCCAGCAATTCGCCGCGTCGTTCGGCGATCCGCTGATCGGCTACGAATTCGCCTCGACGCCGCGCAGCCAGGTCGAGGGCGCGGTGTACACGTCGACGGAATATCCGCCGCATCGCTCGATTCCGCTGCACAACGAGCAGTCGTACACGCGCGAATGGCCGATGCGCATCTGGTTCCACTGCGCGCTCGCGGCGCGTGCGGGCGGCGCGACGCCGATCGCCGACAGCCGCGCGGTGTATCGCGCGCTCGGTCCGGCGCTCGTCGAACGCTTCGCGAAGCGCGAGCTGCTGTACGTGCGCAACTTCGGGCAAGGACTCGATCTGCCGTGGCAGAACGCGTTCGGCACGGACGATCCGCGCGAGGTCGAGCGCATCTGCGCGGCGCGCGGGATTGCCTGCGCGTGGCGCGACAGCGACGACGGCGAACTGCTGCTGCGCACGGAAGAGCGTTGTCAGGCGGTCGCGCGGCATCCGCGCACGGGCGACATGGTCTGGTTCAATCAGGCGAATCTCTTTCATCTTTCCGCGCTCGACGACGACATGCAGGAAGCGCTCGTCGATGCCGTCGGATTGGAAAACGTGCCGCGCAACGTCTTTTACGGCGACGGCGCGCCGCTCGAAGCCGATGCGCTCGCCGAGATCCGCGCGGTGCTCGACGAAAAGCGCATCGCATTTCCGTGGCTCACCGGCGACGTGCTGATGCTCGACAACATGCTGACCGCGCACGCGCGCGATCCGTTCGAAGGACCGCGCCGCGTCGTCGTGGCGATGGCGCAGAGTTACCGCGAGGCGCGATGACATTGTCCGTGGCGCTGCGCGCGCGTTCGTTGACGGTCGCCTATCGCGACGACGTCGTGCTGGAAAACCTCGACATCGATATCGCCGAAGGGCGCGTCACCGCGTTATGCGGACCGAACGGCTGCGGCAAGAGCACGTTGTTGCGCACGCTCGCCGGTTTGCAGGCGGCGCGCGCGGGATCGGTCGACGTGAACGGCAAGCCGCTCGCATCGATGCGCCGCCGCGCGCTCGCCCGCACGCTCACCATGCTCGCGCAGTTCAATCAGATTCCGGCGGGACTCACGGTGCGCGAACTCGTCGCCTACGGACGCTACGCGCACGGCGGCTGGATGCGCGGTCTCACGCGCGCGGACCACGCGGCGATCGATGCGGCGCTCGACGCGAGCGGACTCGTCGACGATGCCGCGCGCGATGTCGCCGCGCTTTCCGGCGGCGAGCGTCAGCGTGCGTGGATCGCGATGGCGCTCGCGCAGGAAGCGCCGATCGTGCTGCTCGACGAGCCGACGACGTACCTCGACATCCATCATCAGCTCGACATCCTGCGGGAATTGCGGCGGCTCAATCGCGAGCGCGGACTCACGATCGTCTGGGTGCTGCACGACCTGAATCAGGCGGCGGCGTTCTCCGACGAAATCGTGCTGATGCGCGCGGGGCGTATCGTCGCGCAAGGCTCGCCCGAAGCGATGATCGATCCGCGTCATTTGCTGGAGACTTTCGGCGTTCGCATGCTGCGCGTCACGCATCCGCAGACGGGCGCGCCGATGTGCGTGCCCGCTTACGATGGCGTCGAAGAACGGAGCATCGCCGCATGACGACGCTCGCGACTCGCCGCCGCCTGCATCGCGCGCATTCGTTCTGGGCGCGCGTGTCGCTCGCCATCGATCTGATCGCCGGACGCCGAACGACATGACGACGCTCGCCACGGCAAACGCATCGCGGGATCGCGTGGCCGCGCCGAATCGCGCGGGCGCGATCGCGTGTGCGTTGATCGCGCTGATTCTCGCGCTGGCCGCGCTGCGTCTCTATCCCGAACTGCGCGCGTGGCTCGATGCGCCATCGGGCACGGATGCCGCGCGTCTCGCGCATGTCTTTCTCTTCGATCTGGGCGCGCCGCGCGTGGCCGCCGCGCTCGTCGCGGGCGGCTGTCTCGCGGTCGCGGGCACGCTCTTTCAGGCGCTGACGCGCAACCCGCTCGCCGCGCCCGATCTGCTCGGCATCACCGGCGGCGCGCAGCTCGGGCTGCTCGCGGCGATGATCGCGCCGGAGGTGGTCGGCGCGGCGTCGGTGCCGTTGCTGTTCGTCTGCGGGCTCGCGGCGGCGGGTTGCGTCGCGGCCGCGGCGGGCGGCTGGCGCGCGACGCCCTTGCGCCTCGTGCTCGCGGGCAGCGTGTGCATGCTGCTTTTTTCCGCGATCTCGACGCTCTTGCTCGCGTTCTTCGAGCAGACGGTCGTCGGCGCGTCGCTGTGGGCGAGCGGCAGTCTGTATCAGCCCGGCGCGACGGGATTGATGTCGGCGCTGCGCTGGCTCGTGTTGCCGCTTCTCGCGCTGCCGTTCGTGATGCGCCCGCTCGATCCGCTCGCGCTCGGCGACGATGCCGCTGCCTCCGCCGGCGTGAACGTCGATGCGACGCGCCTCTTCGCGATGACGGTCGCGGTCGGCTTCGCGAGCGTCGCGGTGGCGATCGCGGGCCCGCTGTCGTACGTCGGGCTGATCGCGCCGAATCTGCTGCGTCACCTGCGCGGCGCCAAAGCGTCGAAGCTCGCGGCGCTCGTGCCGCTCTCCGCGCTCGCGGGCGGCGCGCTCGTGCTCGCGACCGACAGCGCCGTGCTCGCGCTCGATCTCGATTCGACCTTGTCGACGGGCGTCGCGATCGCATTCGTCGGCACGCCGCTGATGCTCGCGATGATCAGGAGCGGCGCGGCGTGGTCCGGCGCGCTGCACGCGGGCCAGGCGCGCGAATCGGCGCGGCGCGGCATGGGCGCGGTGCGGGCGTTGTCCGCGTGGCCGTCGCCTGCGCTCGCCGCTTTGCTCCTCGCCATCGGATGCGCGGTGCTCGCGATCGGCGCATCCGTCGGCCCGACGATGCTCGGCCCCGCGCGCTGGATCGATGCGCTCGCGCACCGCGACGACATCGCCCGCATGCTGCTCGAACTGCGCGTGCCGCGTCTTTTGTGCGCGTTGCTCGCGGGCGCGCTGCTCGCATCGAGCGGCGTGCTGATGCAGAGCATCGTGCGCAATCCGCTCGCCGGACCGGAAGTGCTCGGCGTGACGCAAGGCGCGGGTCTCGCGACGCTCGCCGCGCTGATGATCTGGCCGCTCGCCGGGCATCTCTTTCTCGCGGCGGCCGCGTTGACCGGCGGCGGCGCGACGCTCGCCATCACGCTGCTTTTCAATCGGCGGCATCGATACGCGCCGCTCGCGGTGGCGCTGACGGGCATCGTCATCGGCACGTTATGCACGACGCTCGCGCAATGGCTCATCACGCAGCAGAGCGTGCAGCCGGCGCGTTTTGTCGTGTGGCTCGTCGGCGGCACGTATGGGCGAAGCTGGGGCGAAGTCGCGACGATTCTGCCGTGGTGCGCGCTCGCGCTGCCGGTGCTGGCGTTGCTCGCGCGTCCGCTCG
>NZ_JFHD01000055.1 GCF_000698575.1 Caballeronia zhejiangensis | reverse complement strand
TGTCCGGCTTTGCCCGAATTCTGGAGCGCGCGGGCGATCCGTGCCATCGACGCGCGCGGACGCGAACGCGTGCTGCTGACTTCGCTGATCGATCGCCGACGCTTCAAACCCGCTGATATCGTCGCCTGTTATGAGCGCCGCTGGCAGATCGAAACCAGTTACGCCGAGCTCAAACAATCGATGCTGGGTTCGGAATTGACCTTGCGCAGCCGCACCGTCGCAGGAGTCTATCAGGAGATATGGGGCGCGTTGATCGCCTACAACCTGATTCGACGTGAGATCGCGAGCGCCGCGCGAGAAGCGAAACTTGCTCCGACTGATATCAGCTTCGTGCGAGCGCTTCACACGATCCAGCACGAGATGATGTGGGCGGCCCTCACGCCGGCGTTTGCAAAATTACCCGCCTGCCTTCAGCGTCTGCGCGAAAGGCTCAAGTCTATGCGCAACGAAAAACGACCCGGACGCACATGCGACCGGGTCGTCAAATCCCGCCCTAAACGGTACACCGTTCGCTATCTAAGAAAAGACCTTAACTGAACGGCATTAGCCCGAGCGGCCGGTTTTTTGTTGTCCGCGCGGCGGAAAATTGTTCCGCTTAGTACATCGGACCACGATGATGACAATCGGCGCAATCCTAAGTCCGACAAGGCTTTGCGGCCGCCGGGCTCGAGCGCGGTGGCAGACCGGTTTGCAGATCGTCTGTCATCGTGTTATCATCTTGCTCGTTATCAACAGCAATTCACCATCATTCACGTGCAAATGTTTCCGACTTCAAGTTCGGGCGTTGCGCGGTAGTGACAGTTTCTTATACAAAGAGGCGCGTCGGTTTTTCAAGCAGTAACGCCGGCCTTTTTCGTCTCAAGTTGTTTTTTTCGCCGACGTCGCGGCCCACCCGCGGCAACGCGGCCCACCCGCGGCAACTCAGTCATTCAGCGCTGCGTTCGCCGTCCGCACGTCAAATTCGTGTGTTTCACCCGAGTGCAATTTCGCGACTACACCCGCGCGAGGCACCGGCACCGTGTTTCTTTTCGCTCATCGACTTCGAGCCGCTCGGCCCGAGGTCGCGGAAAGCCTTTGCTTTCGTCTTCAAGCGTTCGCGGCGCCGTCTCGAAACTGCACTATCCCGGCAATTTGCGTCCGTCCTCCGCGGCGACGCACCCGACGTTTTTTGAGCGTCGGGATCGAATACGGAGTTTTTCGAACTATGTCTTCTCTTAACGAGGGCCTTTGGCGCAAACGCGATTCATCCAGTCAGAAGTCCGACCTCACCCTCGACGACATCACCATCGTCGATCAATCCCTGTTGAAGCGCGCCGTCGGCGCCATGGCCATCGGTAACGCGATGGAGTGGTTCGATTTCGGCGTGTACAGCTACATCGCCGTGACGCTCGGCCGTGTGTTCTTCCCGTCGAGCAGCCCCACCGCGCAGTTGCTCGCGACCTTCGGCACGTTCGCCGCCGCTTTCCTCGTGCGCCCGATCGGCGGCATGGTGTTCGGCCCGCTCGGCGACCGCATCGGCCGCAAGCGCGTGCTCGCGATGACGATGATCATGATGGCCGTCGGCACCTTCTGTATCGGCATCATTCCGAGCTACGAATCGATCGGCGTGATGGCGCCGGTGCTGCTGCTCATCGCGCGTCTCGTGCAGGGCTTCTCCACGGGCGGCGAGTACGGCGGCGCGGCGACCTTCATCGCCGAATTTTCGCCGGACAAGAAGCGCGGCTTCATGTCGAGCTTTCTCGAATTCGGCACGCTCGTCGGCTACGTGCTCGGCGCGGGCGTGGTCGCGGTGCTGACGGCGGTGATGTCGGAAAAAGACCTGCTGTCGTGGGGCTGGCGCATTCCGTTCATGATCGCGGGTCCGCTCGGGCTGATCGGTCTCTACATCCGGATGAAGCTCGAAGAAACGCCTGCATTCCAGCGTGAAGCCGAAAAGGCCGAAGCCGTGTCGCACGAGACGACCAAGGAGCAGTTCCGCGAGACGCTGATCCAGCAATGGAAGCCGCTCTTGCAATGCGTGGGCCTCGTGCTGATCTTCAACGTGACCGACTACATGGCGCTGTCGTATCTGCCGAGCTATCTGTCGGCGACGCTCAAGTTCAACGAGACGCACGGCCTCTTCATCGTGCTCGTCGTGATGGTGCTGATGATGCCGCTCACGCTCCTCGCCGGCCGTCTGTCGGACACGATCGGCCGCAAGCCGGTGATGCTCGCCGGCTGTATCGGTCTGCTGGTGCTGTCGATTCCTTCGCTCTCGCTGATCCGCATGGGCACCGTTCCGTCGATCTTCGCGGGCATGATGATTCTCGGCGCGCTGCTGTCGACGTTCACGGGCGTGATGCCGTCGTCGCTGCCGGCGCTCTTCCCGACGAAGATCCGCTACGGTGCGCTCGCGATCGGCTTCAACGTGTCGGTGTCGCTCTTCGGCGGCACGACGCCGCTCGTCACCGCATGGCTCGTCGACACGACCGGCAACCTGATGATGCCCGCGTACTATCTGATGGGCGCGTCGATCATCGGCATCGTGTCGGTGCTCGCGCTCTCTGAGACGGCGAAGAAGCCGCTGAAGGGCTCGCCGCCGGCGGTCGCGTCGAAGTCGGAAGCGCATGCGATTCTGCGCGGCCATCGCGAAGCCGCCGAAATGGACGATGCGTTCCCGGAAGGCACGGTGCGCGCGTAAGCGTTCTGGCGTGATCGAATGGAAGGGCCGGTGCGTGAAGCGCCGGCCCTTTTTTCATTCGATCAGCGAAACGATGCGCGCTTCCGCTTTGCCGTCGTCGATATCGAGCAGCGCGAGCGTGACCGGCAATCTGAAGCGACGCGGCCCCGCGCTGCCGGGATTCACGAAGAGCACGCCGCCGCGCCGCTCGATGAGCGGCTTGTGCGAATGACCGGTCACGACGACATCGATGCCGTCGAGCTGCTTCGGCACATCGGCGATATCGTGGACGACGTGAATCGTCGCGCCGCCCAGTTCGATGCGCGCGTGTTCGGGCAGCCGCGCGAGGTCATCGGCGATATCGTTGTTGCCGCGCACGACGGTGAGCGGCGCGAGCGACGCGAGCGCATCGAGCACGTCGCGTCTGCAGATATCGCCCGCGTGGATGATGTGCGCGGAGCCGCGCAAGGCGTCGAGCGCTTCGGGGCGCACGAGGTTATGGGTATCGGAGATAAGGGCAATACGCATGAGGCGTCACGCTTCTTCGTTCGCGCGCACGCCGAAGTCCTCGCCGTGCGCCACGTTCGGTTCCGGCACCATCATCGTGTCCTCGCGACTGAATCGGTGCCGGCGATTATGCGGGACGGCCGAAACCTTGTCGAACGGCTTGTATACGACGAGCGGCGCGGCTTTGGCGCGGTCGCATGCAATGGTAGAATCGCGTCCGCCCTGCCGGGGTGATGAAATTGGTAAACATAGCGGACTTAAAATCCGCCGCCTCACGGCTTGCCGGTTCGAGTCCGGTCCCCGGCACCAAGCAGTATGAAGGGCAGCGCGCCGCACCCTCACACCGCGTTCAACAACCGCTCCGCATCCCTCACTGCATCGAGCAGCGCTTCGATCGCCGTATCGCGTTCGAGCAGGCACACATGCTCGATATCGAACGGCAACGCATCCACGCCGACGAAGCGCACCGTACCGCCGAAGCAGTCGCGCGCCTTGCCGCTCTTCACGGAAGCGATGTAGTTCGGGGTGATGTAGAGCGCAACGGGCGTCATGGCGGGCTCCGCGATGGTCCGGTCGATGAACCCGAGTCTAGCCGCACGCACCATCTCGCTGAACCCGCCGCACGCGGGGAAACCGATCCCCTCTTTCGCTGCCTTCGCTGCCTACACCGCATGCCCCAGCACACGCGCGACGTAGTGCCGTCCCCACGCCTCGCCGTGCGCGATCGCCTCGGCGACGGTCTCGAACGGGCCGCGGTCGCCGGTCATTTCGCCGGAGTCGTCGGCGAGTTTCGAACCGTGCAGCGGCTTCTGGTCGAGGCGCGTCACGCGCACGCGGATCGCGTAACCTTCGGACGGCGCCGCATCCTCGTCGCCATCGGCCGCGAGCGGCTTCGGCACGGCCTGCATGGCGAGCAGGTAATCGCCTACTTCGATGTCCTTCTGCATGGCGGTCGTCTCCATCGGTGAGGAACGCGCTCGTCGAACGTCAGTGCCGATTGTGCTACCGCATCGCTGCACAAAACAAGCGGTCACGCGCCGCGATGCACTACAGTGATGCACTGCGGCACGCATGTTATAAAGCTCCGCCCGACACTCATCACGCCCCGGCGCGTCTCGCCGCATCGGGCACCGACCGAATTCATCGATGAACCATCGCATCCGTCACCTGCTGCCCGTCCTGCTCACGACTTCGCTCGCCTGTCTCGGCGGCTGCACGTCCTATTACAAAAACGTCGAGACCTGCAAGGAGAAGGTGCGGGCCGACTATCCCGACGCCGCGAGCGCGCCGCTCAAAATCACCGGTTCCGGCGCGAGTTATCATGGCTCGCGGGTCGTCGTGCACGGCACGATCCAGAATCCGCCGAAGCCGCCGGCCACGAAGTCTTCATCGGTGCCCGCAGCCGCCGAATGCACGTTCAGCGAAACGTCGATGACCGGCTTCCAGTGGCTCGTCCCCGCGAAGCTCGCGCCCAAGCCGCCGGTCGCCGAATCCGACGACTGAATCCGACGGCTGAATCCGACGACCCAGCCCGAAACCGTCCGCGACGAGGAGATTCGCGCATGCTGCTCGCCCAGATCAGCGATCTGCACATCACGCCGCCGGGCACGCTCGCCTACGGCCGCGTCGATACTGCCGCGTATCTCGCCCGCGCGATCGACGTCCTCAACGCGCTCGATCCGCGCGCCGACGCCGTGCTTGTTACCGGCGATCTCGTCGATGCGGGCGGCATCGACGAATACCGGCATCTGCGCACGCTCCTCGACCGGTTCGCCATTCCGTGGCGCGTCATCGCCGGCAATCACGACGACCGCGCGAATCTGCGCGCCGTCTTCGGCGATCTCCCCGAGCTCGCGGGTCACGACGGTTTCCTGCAGTACGCGTTCGACGTCGGCGAAGTCCGCGTGATCGCGCTCGACACGCTCGATCCCGGCTCCGGCGCGGGACGCCTGTGCGCCACGCGCCTTGCCTGGCTCGAAGCGCAGCTCGACGCCTCGCGCGACCGGCCGGTGCTGATCGGCATGCATCATCCGCCGATCGAATGCGGCATCGGCTTCATGGACGACATCCGCCTCGCGCCCGACGACAGCCGCGCGCTCGACGCACTCGTGCGGCGTCATCCGAACGTCGAGCGCATCGTATGCGGCCACGTGCACCGCGCGATCAGCGCGCGCTTCGGCGGCACGATCGTGTGGTGCGCCCCGTCGACGGCGCATCAGGTCGCGCTGCAATTGAAATCCGATGGTCCAGAAGCCTTCGTGATGGAGCCGCCCGCATTCGGGCTGCATCTGTGGCGCGCCGGCGTCGGCCTCGTCACGCATTGCATGAGCGTCGAACAAGGTGGCGGGCCGCAGCCTTTCTGAGCCGGGCCTTCAGGTGCGCTCGCGCGCGTAGTCGTCGAGCGCGTCGAGCACGCGATCGAACTCGAGCGATTTGTCGAAGAAGTGACGCACGCCGTATTGCAGGCAACGCTCGCGATACGTCGGCAGCGCGTGATTCGTGAGCACCGCGATGAACGCGGTTTCCGAGCGCGGCGCGCCGCCCTCCTTGAGCCAGGCGAGCACGTCGATGCCCGAGCCGCGCTTCAGTTGCAGATCGACGATGATCGCATCGAAAGTCCGCGACGACAGCAGCGCGATGGCCTCGTCGGGCGCATCGGCGAACGCGGTCACGCGCCACGGCCCGAGCGCGTCGATCGCCTCGGTCAGGCTGCGGCGGATAAGCGGCGAATCCTCGATCAGCAACGCCGCGAGCGGCGGCCGCCGCGCGCCCGGCTGCTCCATTCGGTCGTCAGTGTCGATGTGATTGCCCACGGCGGGCGTCCTCCGGCAGTGCTCTCGCGGATGTTCGAACGATGCGCCGCTATTCGATCAGGCCGTTCTTGATCGCGTAATACGTGAGGTCGGCGTTATTGGAAAGCCGCATTTTTTCGAGCACGCGCGCGCGATACGTGCTCACCGTCTTCACCGACAGATGCAGTTCCTGCGCGATTTCCGTCGGCAACTGGCCGCCCGCGAGCTTGCAGAAAATCTGAAACTCGCGTTCCGACAGCAGTTCGTGCGGGCGCTCGGCGGCGGGCTTGTCGAGCTTGTCGGCGAGCGCATCCGCGATGAACTCCGACAGATAACGATGCCCGCGTGCCACCGTGCGGATCGCGCGCACGATTTCGTCGGGCGCGGCATCCTTGTTCAGATAGCCGTTCGCGCCCGCCTTCAGCAGGTTGATTGCGTACTGGCTTTCGGGGAAGCCCGAAAGCATCAGCACGCCCTGCTCCGGACGGATCTGCTTGATGACGCGCAAGGTATCGACGCCGTTCTTGTCGGGCATCGCGATGTCGAGCAGCACGACATCGAACGCCTGCGCGCGCACGAGCGCGATGGCCTCGTCGCCGGTGGCGGCTTCCGCGCCGACTTCCATGTCGGGTTCGTCGGCGACGAACTGCCTGAACCCGCTGCGCACGATGGCGTGGTCGTCGGCTATCAAGACTCGAATCATTCGCGTGGTCCGTGCTGCCGGACGGTCGGCTACCAGTGGATCGGCCATGTCATGCGGGCGCCGGGCGCGCGACGCGTGCTCGGCGCCCTCGTCCTCATCCGTTGCGGCCTTCCAGCAGATCGGCCATGTCGTCGGCGTGCTCTTCCTCGACGGCGAGAATGTCCTCGAAGATGCGACGCGTCGTGACGTCCTTGTCGCCGAGATAGCGGATGATCTCGCGATACGTGTCGATCGCGATGCGCTCCGCGATCAGATTCTCGCGGATCATGTCGATCAGATCCTTACCTTCGCTGTACTGCGAATGCGAGCGCGACGAGAGGCCGTCGGGCGCGAAATTCGGCGCGCCGCCGAGTTGCACGATGCGCTCGGCGAGCGTGTCGGCGTGCTGCTGTTCCTCGTTCGCGTGCTCGAGAAACTCCTGTGCGACGGCTTCCGAGTGGATGCCCTTCGCCATGAAATAGTGGCGCTTGTAGCGCAGCGTGCAGACGATTTCCGTGGCGAGCGAATCGTTGAGCAGCTTCAGCACGGTCTCGCGATCGGCGCCGTAGCCGGTCGTCACCGCGCCTTCGTCCATGTGCTGCCGGGCATCGGCGCGGATCTTCTCGACATCGAGAACGAAGGCGTCGGTGGATTGGCTCGGCTCGGCGTTTACCGCAGACGATTTGGACATTTGGTTCGCTCCTCTTTGACAGGTGAGTTGACGTTGTTCGCTGGAGCAGGCTTCGGCGCCAGGGTTTCCATAGCGCCCTGCTATCCAATCCGATACTCCGATGCACACACCATGCCTGATCTGTCGAAGAAACCGCGCGACGGTGATAAAACCCGCGCGCGGCTTGATGGCTCGTGGCTTTTAGTTAAGCGGGCGTCACGTTCGGAACACGCCGAGCAGCAAAGTGACCACGAACACGACGAGAAAAATGAAGAAAAGGATCTTCGCGATTTCCGCCGCGCCGGCCGCGATGCCCGTGAAACCGAACACGGCCGCGATGAGGGCGATGACGAAGAAGACTGCAGCGTAATGAAGCATGTGACCTCCTTCCTGAGTTGTTGATTACGTTTTGTCGATACGTCCGGAACGCCGCTAATCGATCGCTTTTTTCGTGACGACGAAGCCGAGCACGAGAAACACGACGCACAGGATCAGGAACAGCACGAACAGGAACTTGGCGATGGCGGCCGCTCCGGCAGCGACGCCGGTGAACCCCAGCACGCCGGCGATCACGGCTACGATCGCGAAAAACAAGGCCCACTTCAGCATGATCGTTCCCCGTAGGAGTGGATGACGGAACTATCGTAGCCACGCGATGCGCGCCGCGCATTCGGGCAGGCTCCTTTTTTGCTGTGGGAATCCACCGACACTTGCTTTCAAATCGGCTGCTCTAAGTGAAACGCCGGACGACCCACGCCATGAGCCACGTACTGCCCACCGAGATACCGACGACGATCTTGCCCGAGGACACGCCGCCGCCCGCGCCCGAAGGCATCGCGCGCCGCGCCACGCGCTTCAACGACTGGATGCGCCGCTATAGCTGGGCGGTCGCGATGACGGTGGCGATCGTGATCACGGTCGGCGGGCTGATCATTCTGGAATCGGGGCGCATGCGGATCGCGTCGGAATACGAGACCGCGCTCGAAGCGAAAGGCGCGACCGCGCAGCTTTCGATGCTCGCCGCCGATATCGCCGCGCTCACCGCCGACGAACGCGGCTTCGCGCTACAGGCCGACGACGCGTATCAGGCGCATTTCCGCGACGCGGCCGGACGCGTGCGGCGCACGCTGGCGTGGCTCGATGCGTATTACCGGCGCATCGGTGACGACACCGCGCTCGCGAGCTTCGCGCAGATCCGCTCCGCCGCCGACGATGAAATCGCGCAAGGCACCGCGCGCATCGCCGATTCGCCCGATGCCACGCGTGCGCTGCCGCCACCCGACGCGAGCGCCACGCTCGATGCGGCGCTGTCGCTGTTGCGCCTGAACGAAGAGCAGCGCGCGCAACACGCGCTCGACGCGAGCCGCGCCGACCAGCGCATCTCGACGCTGTGCGTGGGCGCGTTGTGCGCCCTCAACATCGTGCTATTCATCCTGCTGTTTCGTAATCTCGGCATTCAGCTCGACAAGCAGGCGCGCGTGCAGAAGGCGCTCATCACGCAGCAGGAAGAGCTCGACCAGCTCGTGTTCGCGCGCACGCGTCAGCTCGAGGCGCTCGCGTGGCACTTGCAGTCCGTCAGCGAAAACGAGAAGACGGAGCTCGCGCGCGAACTGCACGACGAACTCGGCTCGATCCTCACCGCGAGCAAGATGGATGTCGCGTGGGTGCGCGGCAAGCTGAAGGACAGCGAGCCCGCGATGGCCGAAAAACTCGCGCGCGCGCTCGGCAATCTGGATCAGGGCATCGCGTTGAAGCGCCGCATCATCGAGGACATGCGCCCGACGGTGCTCGCCAACTTCGGTCTCGTCACGGCGCTGCGCTCGCTCGCCGATGAAGCCGCGCAGCGCAACGGCTGGAACGTCGAATTCGATCTGCCGGGCGAGGACGTGAAGCTCGGCGAGGCGATCGAAATCGCGCTTTTCCGCGTCGCGCAGGAGACGCTCACGAACGCGGCGAAGTACGCGCACGCGAGCCGTATCCGCGTGGCGCTGACGGTCGATGAAGCGAACGTGTCGCTCTCGATCACCGACGACGGCATCGGCATTCGGCCGCAGGATTTGAAGCGCACGCAGACGCATGGGCTCGTCGGCATGCGGCAGCGCGTGTCGGCGCGCGGCGGACGCTTCGAGATCGAGCGCGCGACGCCGCGCGGCACGGCGATCAGCGTGTCGATGCCGCGCGAGCGCAGCGCCGATGCGCCGGTCGTCGCGGCATCGACGTAGGACGGCGCCGACACGAAATGCGGACGACGCCGACACCAGAATTGCATGCGTGCCTACATCCGCGAACGATGCGCTTTTTTATGATTGATCACACCGGTAAGACAGGACGTCAGCCAGGCGCCCGTCGACCACACACGATGCGCGAACCGTTTTTCCTGTCACGCATTTCAACTCCAAGGGGAATACACATGACTCGACTCATCGCTCTACTCCTCATCGCCGGCAGCGCGGCTCTCGCAGGCTGCAACACCGTTTCGGGAGCCGGTCAGGACATCTCGAAGGGCGGCCAGGCCATCTCGAACTCCGCGGAGCAGCACAAGTAATTCACGAGGCGCGCCGCTTCGCTGCGGCGTTCCCGCTCAGGCGTTCCATAGCGTTGACGTAGTTCTCTCTCTTCCCGCCACCTTCGCGTGGCGGGATTTTTTTTGTCTTTGGAGCCGTTCGTGTGTCGTCCAGGCCGCTCGCGGCGTCCCACGGGTCACGCGTCATTCTCTGCACAATGACGCCGATGACCCAGATCCCCTTCGCTGCGATAGAGTTCGCTCATCTCGATGCCTTCCTGAGCGATGATGCCTGGCTTCAGACATCGGGATTCACAGCGCAAAGGGAGACACGAATGGCCAAAGTAAAAGTAGCCGGGTTCGGCGTTTCGCTCGATGGCTTCGCCGCGGGAACCGGTCAGAGTCTGGAACATCCGCTCGGGGTGCGGGGCCCGGAGCTCTTTCAGTGGTTTTTCCCGACGCAGACGTTTCGGCGGATGCAGGGAAAAGACGACGGCGAAACCGGTGTCGATGACGACTTCGCCCGGCGCGCGATGGACGGATTCGGCGCGTTCATCCTCGGGCGCGACATGTTCGGGCCGATTCGCGGCGAATGGCCGGATGAACAATGGAAAGGATGGTGGGGTGAGGATCCGCCCTATCATGCGCCGACTTTCGTGCTGACCCATTACCCGCGTCCGCCGATTCGGATGCAAGGCGGGACGACGTTTCACTTCGTCTCGGACGGCATCGAGGTCGCGCTGCAAAAGGCACGCGAAGCGGCGGGCGCGAAGGACATCAAGATCGGCGGCGGAGCGGCCACGGTCAAGCAATACATTCAGGCCGGCCATGTGGATGAAATCCACCTCGCTTTCGCGCCGGTGGCGCTCGGGCAAGGGGAATCGCTCTTCGACGGTCTGGATTTGCGCGCTTTGGGATATCGGACGGTCGAGCACGTTCCGACGGAGCGGGCCACGCACATCGTCCTTGCGAAGTAGCTGCGCGCGATACGAAAAAGCCCGGCCGATTCTTCCGGCCGGGCTGTGCGGTTCATGCCTTATTGCGTGTCGGGCAGTTCGAGCGCCGGCTGCTGCGTGTTGCCACCCTGCGCGACGAGCACGCGAATCTTCTCGGGCACGAGTTGCGTGGCTGCATTTCCCGAAGGCAGCGTCGTCACGAGCCAGTCCGCGTTGTTGACGAGATCGAACGACGCGGATTTATAGACCGGCGTCTTCGAGCCCGGCAGCGTCGCGATCAGTTGATACGTGCCGCCGGAGACGTAGATCGAGTCTTGCGTCGTCGCCGGTACGGCGTTCTTGTAGGCCACGCCCGCCATCGTCGGGCTGACGGTCGAGATGTTCGTGCCCGGCGCGACGAGATAGATGTCGAGGTTCGGCGCGTTCGTCGATGCGTTGAACGCGCGCACGCGTGCGCTGCTCGATAGCAGGCCCTTGTCGAACGGATCGTCGATCACCGCGATCGACGGCACGAAGCCCGCGTCCGGCAGCGCGATCACCGTGTATTCGTGCCCTTTCGCCGCGTTCGAGATGGTCGTGTCGGTCGCGAGTTGCGTCGTCGTGTTCACGGCGGCGTAGGAAAAGTTGTGCTGGCCCGTGTCGATGTTCGCGAAGTTCGTCACCGCCTTATAGGCGAGATTCGGCTGCAGGATCTTGCTGTTGTCGTAGAAGTCGACGTTCGGGCCGCTCGGGATCGCGTGGATGAAATGGACTTGCGGCTGAGTGACGCCGATTTCCTTGCCGACGTCATCGGAGCTTCCGCCGCAAGCGGAGAGCAAAGCGGCGACGGCGGCAAGCGCGGCAGCGGTGCGGATGAGCTTCATGGTTTCACCTTTTCTCTTGGTTTTAATCGTTGTTTGAGTCCGCGGTGCGTTTCGTAAGGCGTGGTGCGTTTCGAGGTTTGAGGCCGGGACTCTCCCGTTTTGGCCTTGCTCACCGTCAGCGGCGACGCTTACCGCGAATGACACCGCGACGGGTAACCGGCGTTAGCAATCCCTGTGCCCCGGTTCGGCGCAGGGAGGCTCGAACTGTGGACAAGCATCGTTGACCGCGCGCCGGCATTCTCCAGATCAAGCTTCACGAGATAACGTGTCGACGAGGGAACCAGAAGGAGCACTTGCGGCTATGCCATTGCGCGACAGGATTGATACAGTTTCATTCCAAGTTCATATTCAGGCGACCCTTCCGCATCGGAAATCAACGCGGCCATTTCCGTCATGTCGAGCCGGTGATCGCCCGCAAATAGCAGACGCCGAATCGCGTTAGCAAGGAGCCCTTCTCTCTCCCCTACCGGGAGATAGTCGAGCTTTTCATAGGGAATCGTTGAAACGTTCCTAAAGCTAGGCGTCGCCAGGAACGGAACAGTCAGATTTGCCATCACACGTCCACTGGAAATCCAATCCCGGTACAGAATATCCACCGCGATTCCGGGATCCGGCTCTTCAGAGAAAAGCTGCCGCAGTGTTTGCTTTCCCTTCGGAGTCACGACGTAACAGGCAGAGCAATATGCAAAGATCCCACGTGCGTCAATAATGCTCACGCCTGAGAGCGCATGTCTATCCTCTTCCGAAGCATCGCCGCGCATCCGATTCTTCATTTGTATCTCACTAAGAGATAACAGGAAGGGCGCCTGTGCATAGAAGGAGCAACAGTCTAAAAAAAGAATATCGCAGGTCGGATGTCTAGCGATAAATTCACTTAGCGTGGCTGGATTCGCTATTTTCGAAAAAGAACGACTGATTTCTACATCGTCCTCCAAAATCAGAAGAGCCGACGAATCATCAGAGTCCGCAATAGCCTCCGTGTGCGACTGTCGACACGCCCAAACACTGTTTTCAACAACGCCGACGAACGGCCCACGCGTGCTTCCATCGACTGCGGCGAAACGCTTGATCCAATCTTCGCAGCCCAAATCATGCAGCTGACGCTCGATTGAATGTCGACGCTCCTTACTTCTTTCAAGATTTATGTACACCCCTTCAAGCCGCATGATCGATGCTCCATTCTTAGCTCGATAAGTATAGCTCATCATTTTCTTGCTGATGATCATCGCTCTCTTGAAGCTTTACATCTGCCGCCCGCGCTTTGCCGAATCGATGATCCGAGCGCACGTGTTCAGGTCCGCTGTGAACACATCTAGATCGCTGCGGAGGACGGATCCCGCATAAAATCGTCCTCCGCAACAGCTGCTTACCAGCGATATCCCGCCTGTGCTTTCATTGCGACCGGACCGCTCGTGCCTGTCGACACCCCCAGACCAATGTTCAGGTTCGCCGTCGCCTGATAGGCGGCCGCGAGACCGACAGCCGTCGCGGAGCCGTAGTTGCCGACGGCCGTGCCGACCCACTTCTCACCGACGTTGAGCACCGGAATGCTCGGGATCGCGAGAGTTGCAGCGGCGGCGCGGTCGGCGTAGTGCTTCATCTCGTTCTTCGCACCTGCAACGGCTTGGTCGGTGTAGGAATTCGCCCCTGCGATGGCCTCGTCGGTGTAGCCGTTGGCCTGCTTCACCGCGCTGTTCAACTGATCGACGTTGACGGCGTCGGTGCCTTGCGTACCGGCGGCCACGTTCGTGATCTGCCGTTCGCTGCCTGATGCGCCGACCGAGACGGTGTTCGTGCGATTAGCGACCGAATCGGCACCGAGCGCGACGGAATTGTCGGCGTTGGCGTTAGCGTTAGCGCCCATTGCCATCGAGTGCGTAGCGCTTGCGACAGCAGCCTCTGACGGATCGCCGTCAAGGGCGAACAGCAGACTGGAGCCGCTTATTGACGCAGAGACCACCGGTGTCGCACCTACGTCCGACGTTGCCCCGAGCAGAGAAGGAGCGCTCTTTGCGGCGACTTCGACGCCCGATGGAAGCGACGCGCCCACGAACGTCGCTCTGACGCCACCACGCAAAGCCGCGATGCTCGCTGTGTTCTGCGCGACTTGGGCACTCACCGCGTTTAGCTGCGACATGTTGACAGCGTCATTGCCGTCAATTCCATTCGCTACGCCGATAATGCGTCGGGAAAAGCCCCAATCTCCACCGACGCTGACCACATTGCTTTGACCAAAATCGTTTGCGTTCGCACCCAGTGCGACTGAGTTGAGACCGCTTGATTGCGCGCCGGAGCCGAGCGCCACCGAGTATTTATTTTGAGCATAGGAGCCGTTACCGAAGGCTGCGCTTTCTTCACCCGCTGCTCGGCTGTAGCCACCAGCAGCAATGCTCAACCAACCTGAAGCATTCGCCGCCGAACCAAACGCCGCGGAGAAGTGATCGCCGGCTTTCGCCCCGCCGCCGACTGCGACGGAGCCCCACCCTTCAGCGACAGAGTTTTCGCCGATCGCTGTTGCATTTTCATTAGTAGCTCTTGCGCTGTCCCCGAGTGCTGTCACGGCATTGCCCGTTGCTTTAACGTAACGACCGATCGCGATGCTAGCATCGCCTTGAGCGTAAGGAGCGGCGCCAATTGCAATCGAGGGTCCGTCCGTTCGCGCGTCATATCCGATCGCAATCGCGCCGTTGCCGTTCGCATGGGCATTGTTGCCAAATGCCACCGGGAACCAGCCATCTTCGGCGATCGCATTATTGCCCAACGCTGTGCTGTATTGGCCGGATGCTCGTGTGCCCTTTCCGATGGCAATACTGTCGTTTTGGGCTTGCGTACCCGCTCCGATGGCGAGGCTCGCGCCAGACGCCTTCGCGCTCGCTCCGACTGCAAGACCATAACTGTCGGCACGAGCTTGGGCACCGATCGCGGTGGCGTCCCATCCCCCTCCGTAGGCATCGATACCTATCACTACCCCGTTCGCACTCGCGCGAGTGTTTGCGCCAATGGCAATCGCATCTGCGTATGTGGTCGTGGCATTCGGACCTATTGCAATACTGTTCTGCCGCGCACTGCTATTCAGACCGATCGCGACAGCCGGTGCATCATTGGAATATTCGTCACCCGTTGAATACGCGTTGGCGCCGTTTCCGATCAGTACGCTGTCTGCCAAGCGGTTCGACTGACCGTTGCCGATCATGGTTCCGGTCGCCGCAGCGTCGTTGTTGTCACCAACGATATTGGTACCATCACGAGACACCGTGTTGTTGTCGCCGACGACGTTCGTGCCATCACGGGACACATTCGGGCCGACCCTGTTATTCCACCCGTTAACCGATCCTGCCGACACATTGGCGCTCGCTAGAACTGCCATGGTAGTCAAGACAGCCAGCATGACGGGCTTGAATCGCATCTGTTGAACTTTCATTTATAATTTCCTCACAACAAGAACGTCGTTGTTTGTACGTTTTGACGCGTTCGGCTCCCGGCCAAGGTTCGCCGAACGCGGTCTTTTCTCAATGCCATAATCTGCGTTAGCTCAATGTTGTGATCCTCCTTTCGCCGGGCCGAAAATGCCCGACTTTTAGTGCATCGCTTTACAAAAATGGGAGACAAACTGCACAGTTAATTATCTGTCATCCTAACTATATAGAAGAGACAAACCCGACTGCGTGAGAGCAATTATGCAATAGTTACATAAGGGCCGCAATTAAGCATGCCTGAGTATTTTGTCGCATCTAGATGGGTATGTTGACCAGTGCGATGCGCTCTGGACGAGCGCTCGATTTCGGCAATTTTTGTATCTGGTATTGCCGAGATTTCAATTCGCCGAGTCCGGTTTGTCGTGCATTTTTCCAAACATCGTGCGAAGAAAGTGCGCCGTTACGCCATCCCCCGCCGCCGCTGATCAAACCAGAACGACAGCCCAACGGAAAGCAGAATCACAACCGTCGCAATCACGGTCCATTGCGTGACGATTTCCCCGAGCAGCAGCGCGCCCAAACCAACCGCCACCACCGGATTCACATAAAGACAACTCGTCGCGACGATCGTGCTCGTATTGCGTATCAGAAAGTTATACGCGACATAAGCGGCCATCGAACCGATCACGACGAGATACAAAAACGAGAACCCCGCGCCGACGCCGACGCTCGCCAACCGCTCGCCCGATGCGAACGCGATCGCCGTCGCGATCGATCCGCCCAAACCGATCTGCAGCGCCGTCGACATCAGCAGATCGGAAGGCTGCGGCAGGCGCGTCGCCAGATGCGCGCCGCCCGCCCAGAAGATCGCGGCGCACAGAATCGCCAGCGTGCCGACCGTCGAACTCGGCGAGGGATCGCCGTGATTCAGCAGCACGATCCCGAGCAGACCCAGCGCCACCGCGAACCACTCGCCTTTCGCGACGCCGCGTCCGCTGAGCGCGGTGAAGATCGTCGCGAAAAGCGGCACCGTCGCGACCATCACGGCGGCCGTGCCGGTCCCCACGGTCCGCATGCCGTAAGCCATCATCCCGCTCGACAGACCTTCCAGCAACGTGCCGACGATCGCCGCGTTGCGCACTTCCCGCGCGCTGGGCCACACCGACTTGCGATGCACCGCGATCAAGAATAGCCCGATGCCCGCGAACAGATTGCGCAGCCCGCCGAGCATCAACGGCGGAAAAGATTCGAGCGCGAGATGGATGCCGAGATACGTCGATCCCCAAACGAGATAGACGACCGTCAGCGCAAGCGCGACCTGCCCCTTAAAAGAGCGCGGCGCGCGAAACGGAAAACGGTCAGGGAAGCTGAACGGCAGGCGCGGCGGAGGCAGAGCGGACATGCATCACTCCGCGGCGACGGCTGCGCGCCGGAGAAAAACGGGCAAAACCAGACAGAACGACATGGCGTAAAGCAAAGGGGAATGGCGCGAGGAAGGACCGCGCGACCTTCGGGAAAACCCGGAAATCCGCGGCGCCCGACATTATGCAGTAAGCGCTCGCATCCATCGGCTCATTTTCGGGATGGTTGCCAAGACGCCACGCCGCGGTGTAACGTGTCGGCTGCTAACGCGGGGGTCCTGCGTTGCACATCGCGGTTTCGTGCGGTTTCATCGGCGAAGCGCTTCGTGTGGCGTGGGTGAGAAATACCCTTTGAACCTGATCTGGATAATGCCAGCGCAGGGAAGCGTTCGGGTTCCATAGGCCGCAGTCCACGCCACTTCAACCGAACCCGTACCTTTCCATCTCGTTCCTCCCTGTTTAGCTCCTGAGTCACCACGAGCTACGACATCGCTCGTGCTGAAAAAAATCGTCCCTTAGGAGATCAAGCACATGAATGCCAACCCGAAGTTCCTCTCGGAAAACGCCGTCGTCGATGCCGCCGCCATCGCGCCGCTGCCGAACTCGCGCAAGGTCTATGTCGAAGGTTCGACGCCCGACATCCGCGTGCCGATGCGCGAGATCACGCAATCCGACACGCCCGACGGCTTCGGCGGCGAGAAGAATCCGCCCGTCTACGTGTACGACACGTCGGGCCCGTACACCGACCCCGACGCGCAGATCGACATTCGCAGCGGTCTGCCCGCGCTGCGCGGCGCGTGGATCGAAAAGCGCGGCGACACCGAGGAACTGAGCGGCCTGTCGAGCGAGTTCGGCCGCGAGCGCGCCGCCGATCCGAAAACGGCCGAACTGCGCTTTCCGGGTTTGCACCGTCATCCGCGCCGCGCGCTCGCCGGCAAGAACGTCTCGCAGATGCACTACGCGCGCCAGGGCATCATCACGCCGGAGATGGAGTACATCGCGATTCGCGAGAACCAGCGTCGCGCGGAGTATCTCGAAAGCCTGCGCACGAGCGGCCCCAACGGCGAAAAGCTCGCGAAGATGATGGGCCGCCAGCACGCCGGACAAGCCTTCGGCGCGGCGGCGTTCGGCAAGGACGCGGCGAAGGAAATCACGCCTGAATTCGTGCGCGAGGAAGTGGCGCGCGGCCGCGCGATCATCCCCGCGAACATCAATCACCCGGAAAGCGAGCCGATGATCATCGGCCGCAACTTCCTCGTGAAGATCAACGCGAACATCGGCAATTCGGCGGTCACGTCGTCGATCGGCGAGGAAGTCGACAAGATGACGTGGGCGATTCGCTGGGGCGGCGACACGGTCATGGATCTGTCGACCGGCAAGCACATCCACGAAACGCGCGAGTGGATCATCCGCAATTCGCCGGTGCCGATCGGCACGGTGCCGATCTATCAGGCGCTCGAAAAGGTGAACGGCAAGGCCGAAGACCTGACGTGGGAAATCTTCCGCGACACGCTCATCGAGCAGGCGGAGCAAGGCGTCGATTACTTCACGATTCACGCCGGCGTGCGCCTGCAATACGTGCCGCTGACCGCGAACCGCATGACGGGCATCGTGTCGCGCGGCGGCTCGATCATGGCGAAGTGGTGCCTCGCGCATCACAAGGAAAGCTTCATTTACGAGCACTTCGAAGACATCTGCGAAATCATGAAGCAATACGACGTCTCGTTCTCCCTCGGCGACGGCCTGCGCCCCGGCTCGATCTACGACGCCAATGACGAAGCCCAGCTCGGCGAACTGAAGACGCTCGGCGAACTGACGCAGATCGCGTGGAAGCACGACGTGCAGGTGATGATCGAAGGCCCCGGCCACGTTCCGATGCAGCTCATCAAGGAAAACATGGACCTGCAACTGGAATGGTGCGACGAAGCGCCCTTCTACACGCTCGGGCCGCTGACGACCGACATCGCGCCGGGTTACGACCACATCACGTCGGGCATCGGCGCTGCGATGATCGGCTGGTTCGGCACCGCGATGCTCTGCTACGTCACGCCCAAGGAACACCTGGGGCTGCCGAACAAGGACGACGTGAAGGAAGGCATCATCACGTACAAGCTCGCGGCGCACGCGGCCGATCTCGCGAAGGGTCATCCGGGCGCGCAGGTGCGGGACAACGCGCTGTCGAAGGCGCGCTTCGAATTCCGCTGGGAAGACCAGTTCAATCTCGGTCTCGATCCGGACAAGGCGCGCGAATTCCACGACGAAACGCTGCCGAAGGATTCCGCGAAGGTCGCGCATTTCTGCTCGATGTGCGGCCCGCACTTCTGCTCGATGAAGATCACGCAGGACGTGCGCGATTTCGCGGCGAAGCAAGGTGTCAGCGAAAGCGAGGCGCTCGCCAAGGGCATGGAGACGAAGGCGATCGAGTTCGTGAAAAAGGGCTCGGAAATCTATCAGCCGACCTGAAGCTTCTGACTCGCTGACAACGGCCTGTCGCACAGCGCGTGCGGCAGGCCGTTTTTTATGTGTGCGCCGGGCGCAAAGCCTTGTCGGGCCTGAATGAGCGGTTCATCCGACGATTCGGGCATCTTTTCTGCTGGTTGAGTGCGTGAACCGGCGCAAATGCGGCCGAGCCGCAGCCGATTCATCTCATCTTCGAATTGGAGAGTCGACATGAAAATCATCAAACAGATCGGCGCCGCTGCAATGATTGTTGGGTTTCTGGGAGGACTGACCGCTTGCGGCGACATGACCACGCGTCAACGGGATACGGCTATCGGCGCCGGCGTCGGTGCGGCGGGCGGCGCGGTGATCGGCGGCAGCGCGCTTTCGACGCTCGGCGGCGCGGCGGTCGGCGGGATTATCGGCAATCAGGTCGGGAAGTAGCGCGAACATCGTCTACGACGCAACGGACGCGTTTCGCCGCCATCAACGACCCGCTGTTTCATTTCTGTTACATAAACGCGCGCCGCAATGCTTTTTCACATCACGCGGCGCGCCTCCCGGTTGTCGTTCGACTAAGCTGCTTCTTAAGGGGCCAATTTCATTCGATCCCACGTCCCGCAAGCCGTAACGCAAGGAGCAGTGCCATGATTTCCGCCCGCAGCATGTCCGGACCCAGGACGGCCGCCGCAGCGCTCGCCGCCGGGCTTCTTCTCGGCGGATGTTATTACCCTTACGGTTATCCGGCTTATCCAGCTTATCCGCCCGCGCCTGTCGTCGGCGCGACCTACACGCAGCGGGAATTTGCGTTGCCCGCGTCCGGCACGGCGGCCACGCCGACGTCATCCGCGACCTTGCCGCCACAGTACGAATACGCCGTCGGCTCGTCGTACTCCGACTACTACAGGACGTATCCCTATCCGTATTACCCGCCGTATGCGGCTTACCCGTACTACGGCTATCCGGCGTACTACGGCTACGGCTACGGTTATCCGGCGGTTTCGTTCAGCTTCGGCTACTGGGGCGGCAGCGGATGCTGCTGGGGACATGGCTATCGCGGCGGCTACCACGGTGGCGGATGGCACGGCGGCGGCGGGTGGCATGGGGGCGGAGGCTGGCACGGCGGCGGCGGCAGTTGGCATGGCGGCGGAGGCGGCGGCCGCGGACACTGATCGCCGCGCCGCGATACGCCAGGTGAGACAAAAAGCCGTTTGTCGCCTTGCCGCGTAACACTGCTGCAACATTTTCCTTTCGACACGGGCTCGCGCGCACGACGCGCTTCACCGTGCGCCGGCGCACTTTCCTTATCCGACAAGGCTTCGCCACTATTCGCCAGATGATTGGCACGGTTTTGGCTACATAGCTTCCCCGCATCGAGTCGCAACGGCGATAACCGTTGTTCCGCGCACGTTTCCGTATCGGGGGATCGGACATGATGGCCTTCGTGTTTTTCCTGCTGTGGATTTTCGCCTCGCTCGGCCTTCTGACCGTGTGGGTCTTCCGCCAGACGCCATCGGCCGGTCGCGACGAGAGCGCACCGAGCGCCGTCGCCGAGGGCTGATCGCGCTCGTCCGTGCTTCCCCGTCCGCATCGATGACGCGCCCGCAAGCGGCGCGTCCCTTCACGTCCATTCACCTCTGCGCGCCACGCCGTGGCCGGAATGGACGGGCATTCACGCCTTGACGCATGCCCTTCGCGCCCTATTCTTAGTGTGCGCGTTATGCGGTTGCTTAAGCCGGCGACCAGACATCGAACTCCACGCGCATCGCGGCTTCGCGTTGGCGCCGCTTCGGTTCATGACAGAACGAAGGAGACCCGATGTTCCACCAGCTACTCACCCCGATCGCCAATTCCCTGTTCGCATCCTTCATCGTCGCCGCGCTGCCGATCATCCTCGTGCTCGTGCTGCTCGGCTGGGCGCGCCGTCCCGCGTGGCAGGCGTCGCTCGCGGGGCTGGTCCTTGCGCTCGTCATCGCCATCGCGGGCTGGCATTTTCCGGTCGGGCTCGCGCTCGATTCGGTCGCGGCCGGCGCCGTGTTCGCGCTGTGGCCGGTCATGTGGATCGTCTTCGCCGCGATCCTGCTCTACAACGTCGCGCAGCGCTCGGGGCGCTTCGAAGCGTTTCGCATGTGGATGGTCGATAACCTGCCGAACGACCGGCGCATCGTGCTCGTCGTGATCGGCTTCTCGTTCGGCGCGCTGCTCGAAGGGATTTCGGGCTTCGGCACGCCGATCGCGATCACGAGTTCGCTCTTGATCCTGCTCGGCTTCCCGACACTCGAAGCGCTGACCTTCACGTTGATCTTCAACACGGCGCCGGTCGCGTTCGGCGCGCTCGGCGTGCCGATCACCGTGCTCGGCGCAGTGACGCACCTGCCCACCGATGCGCTCGCCAAAATGGTCGGTCGCCAGTTGCCGTTCTTCGCGCTCTTTCTGCCCTTCTATGTGATCGGTATCTACGCGGGCTTTCGCAACATGATGCGTATCTGGCCCGTGCTGCTCGTCTCGGGCGGCGTGTTCGCATTGACGCAGTTCGTGACGTCGAACTACATCAGCTATGCGCTCACCGACGTGCTTTCGTCGCTCGTCTCGCTGATCGTGACGATCGCGTTCCTGCGCGTGTGGAAGCCGGTCGCGGACGAGCGCTTCGCGGTGAACGTCGAGCGCGCCGGCGCGACGCGTTCGGCGATTCCGGGCGGCCAGGGCTGGGTGCCGTGGATCGTGGTCTCGGTGGTCGTGATCGTGTGGACGGTGCTCAAGATCTTCATGATCGGCGACGTGAAAATCGCGTGGCCGGGCCTCGACAAGGCGGTCTACATCACGCTCTACAAGCAGCCTTACGGCGCGATCTGGGACTTCCAGCCACTCGCGACGGGCACGGCGATCCTGGTCGCGTCGATCATCACCGCGTTGATGGTGAAGCTGCCCGCGCGCGAATACGTCGCGGCGATCGGCGATACGTGGGTGCAGACGCGCATCGCCATTCTGACGGTCGCGACGATCGTCGGCCTCGCGTATCTGATGAACTACTCGGGCATGAACTACACGCTCGGTCTGGGCGTGGCGTCGGTCGGGCCGTTCTTCCCGCTCGTGTCCGCGTTCCTCGGGTGGGTCGCGGTGTTCCTCTCCGGCAGCGACACGTCGGGCAACGCGCTCTTCGGCAATCTGCAGGTCGTCGCGGCGAACCAGCTCAACCTCAATCCGGTGCTGATGGCGGCGACCAATTCGTCGGGCGGCGTGATGGGCAAGATGATCTCGCCGCAAAACATCTCGACCGGCGTCGCGACCACCGAGCTCAAAGGCAAGGAAGGCCTCGTGTTCGCGCGCACGTTCAAGCATTCGATCTTGCTGACGATCCTGCTCGGCGTGCTCGTGTGGCTGCAGCAAAACGTGCTGACGTGGATGATCCCGCCGCATTGAGCTTTCGCGCTTCTCCTGTTTCTCCCGCTTCTTGCGCTTTCGTCCGGCGGACCATTTCTGAGACGAACGCGGTGCTAACATGCGCGGACTTTCGATGAGCCTTGCGAAGTCCGCCCGCCATGTCACCCGCCAATCTGCTGCAACTGATCGTCCTCGCCGCCCTGTGGGGCGCGTCGTTTCTCTTCATCCGCGTGGGCGTCGCCGAGTTCGGCGTCGCGCCGCTGATGGCCGTGCGCGTGGGCATCGGCGCCGTGTTCCTGATCGCGATGCTGCTTTCGCGGCGGCCGCTCGCCCAAACCGCCGCGACGCTGAAGAAACGCTGGCTTCAGTTGCTCGCCGTCGGCATTCTCAACTCGGCCGCGCCGTTTTGTCTCTTCGCGTATGCCGAATTGACGCTTTCGGCCGGGGCCACGTCCGTCATCAACGCGACGACGCCGCTGTTCGGCGCGCTCGTCGCTTTCCTGTGGCTCAAGGATCGCCTGACGACCGCGCGCACGATCGGCATGGCGATCGGCTTCGCGGGCGTGCTCGTGCTGGTGTGGAACCAGATCGCGCCGCAGCACGCCGCGCAAGCCGCCGCGCTGCCGGTGCAAGGCATGCTCGCGGCGGCGGCGGCGCTGGCGGCGTCGGCGCTTTACGGCGTCGCGGGCAACTTCGCGAAAAAGTATCTGATGGACGTCGACGCGATGACCAATGCGGCCGGCAGCATGATCGGCGCAACGCTCACGCTCGCGCCGATCGCGCTCTTTACGTGGCCCGCCGCGCCGGTTTCCGCGCACGCATGGGGCGCGGTGCTCGCGCTCGGCATCGGCTGCACGGGGATCGCGTATTTCATCTACTTCCATCTGGTCGCGGTCGCGGGCCCGGCGCGCGCGATGACCGTCACGTTCGTGATTCCGCTGTTCGGCATTCTGTGGGGCGCGCTCTTTCTCGGCGAGCACGTCTCGCTCGTCATGATGGCGGGCTGCGCGATCGTGCTCGCGGGCACCGCGCTCGCGACGGGCGTTGTGAAACGCGTGCCGTTCGTCGGACGGCGAAAATTCGCGCGCTGACTATACTGCTTTCGGGAAAAGCGGCGGTGTGCGGGCGGCATCGTCCGCAAGGGTGAAATTGTTTGGATGCCGTTGCACGCCGTGCGGCGCCGCGTCATCCTTCGCGCTTTTGCCGGGAGCCGTCATGCACGATCTGTTCGCCAAGCTCAAGCACGAAATGATGAAAATGGTCCCGCCGACCGTTTTCTTTTTCATCCTCCTGCATGCCGTCGCCATCGTGCGCGCGTTGATGGTAATGGGCACCGGCATTTCGCTGACCTCGTCGATGTCGGTGCTCGTCGCTTCGCTGATTCTCGGCAAGTCCGTGCTGATCGCCAACATGCTGCCGTTCATCAACCGCTATCCGGACCGTCCGCTGGTCTGGAACGCCGCGTGGAAAACGCTGATCTACACGGCCATCGCTGGCATCCTGCACTATCTCGAGCGGCTGCTGGACTTCTGGAAGGAGACCCACGGCCTTGCTGCCGCGAATCAGGCGCTCATCGCGCATATCAACTGGCCGCAGTTCTGGGCCGTCCAGATCCTTCTCGTGCTGATGATCGGCAACTACTGTGCGTTCGCCGAACTGGGCCGCGTGATCGGACGCGACGTGCTCAAGTCGTGGTTCTTCGGGCCGCGCGTCGACATGCCGCCGAAGTGGCAAAGCTGAGTCATTCGCCGCGCACCGGCCCGCGCCCCGCCTTGATCGCGCCGCGTTTCACCTTGCCTTCGACGCGCCGCAACTGCGATGCGCGCGTCGGCTTCGTCGCGATTCGCTTGCGGCGCGTGATTGACACGCTGCGGATGAGTTCGTCGAGACGCGCGAGCGCCGCCGCGCGATTCATGTCCTGCGTGCGATGCTCCTGCGCCTTGATGACGATCACGCCCTCGCGCGTGACGCGGCTGTCGGAAAGCGCGAGCAGACGCGCCTTGATGTGCTCCGGCAACGAAGACCCGCGGATGTCGAAGCGCAGATGGATCGCGCTCGACACCTTGTTGACGTTCTGACCGCCCGCGCCTTGCGCGCGCACGGCCGTCAGCTCGATTTCGTTGGGCGGGACGGCGAGGCTGTCGGTGATGGTCATCGGTCGAATTCCCTTGATAGGCGCCGCATTCTCGCGGCCAGCCCGGAGTCGCGGCGCGTCGGCTCCCGGACGGCTTGCGCGAAGATCGCCGCCGAGCCGATCACTTCGACTCTGCGCTTCGCCCGCGTGATCGCCGTGTACACCAGCTCGCGCGACAACACGCGCACGAACGCGCCGGGCAACACGAGCGCCGCGTGCTCGAACTCCGAGCCTTGCGACTTGTGCACGGTGAGCGCGAACGCGGTGTCGTGCGGCGGCAGCGCAGCGGGCGACACGTAGCGCAGCGCGCCATCGGCCAGGCGGAACGCGACGCGCAACAGGCCGTCGGCGCCAGGCAGCGCGATGCCGATATCGCCGTTGAAAAGCCCGAGCGCGTAGTCGTTGCGCGTGACGATCACCGGCCGTCCGGCGAACCACTGTGCACCGAGTGCAAGCGCAATGCCCGCTTGCTCGCGCACTTTCGCCGCGATGCGCGCGTTCACTTCGTCGACGCCGCGCGGCCCCTTGCGCGTCGCGCACAGCACGCGGAAGCGATTCAGCGCATCGAAGAGTCGGGCGTGATCCGCTTGCTCGCCGTCGAGCACGGCCGATAGCGCGTCCGCGTACGGCGCGAAGCCTTTCGCGAGACGCGCGAGGGTGCGCTCGGACAGCGTCGCGTCGCCATCGTCGAAGAGCACGGCCGCGCGCTCGCCCGATGGATCGAGCGCATCGAGCGCGGCCCGTTCGTCGCCATTGCGGATTGCGATCGACAGACGCCCGATGTCCGAATCGAGCCCGAAGCGATAGTTCTTCTGCAGCCACACGACGCAATCGGTGAGCGCGAGCTCGGCCTTCGCGTCGAAGAGATCGCCGTAGCCCTCGGAATCGTCGATGGGCGCGGCGGTCGGCAATGCGGCTTCGAGGCGCTTCGCATCGACCGAAAGCGCCGCCGCGATGCGCGCCACGCCCGCATGGCTGAACGACGGCTCCGCGCTCAGTTCCGCGAACACCGCGCCCGCTTCCACCGCCGACAGTTGATCCTTGTCGCCGAGCATCACGAGACGGCTCGCCGGCGCGACGGCTTCGAGCAGATGGGCGGCGAGCGCGACGTCGATCATCGAGGCTTCGTCGACGACGATCACGTCATACGGCAACGGATTGTCGCGATGATGCCGGAAGCGCCCGTCCGACTGCACGCCGAGCAATCGCTGCAACGTGAACGACGTGCGCGGCAGGCGTTCGGCGAGTTCGGGCGGCAGCTTGTCCGCGCGTTCGATGAGCGCCTCCTGCATGCGCTGCGCCGCCTTGCCGGTCGGCGCGGCGAGCGCGATGCGCAAGTCCGGATCGGCGTCGAGCAGACACGCGAGCACGCCGACGACGGTCGTCGTCTTGCCGGTGCCCGGCCCGCCGCTCACGATCGTCAGCCGTCCCGCCAGCGCGACGAACGCCGCGACCCGCTGCCAGTCGATCTCGTCATCCGCGTGCGGGCCGAAATAGCGCGCGATGCGTTCGGCCTGTCGCGCGATGTCCTCTCGCGAAGCGGTCATGCGCGTATCGCGCGAACGTTCGACGAGCGAGCACGCGAGCCTGCGCTCGTAGTCGAAGTAGCGCGCGAGATAAAGCCGCCCGTCCTCGTCGATGACGAGCGGCAGCAGGTCGGCCGCGTCCGCGCGCGCGCCGCCGCGCACGAGGCACGCGACACCGCTTGCAAGCAGCGCGTCACGCGCCTCGTCGAAACGCGCGTCGTGACGGCGCGCGAGCGCGGCGAGCGGCAGGCACACGTGGCCTTGCGCGGTCGCGCGGCTCATCGCGAGCGCGGCGCGTTCGGCCCACAGCACGCTGCGTTCGTCTGCGTTCAGGCGCGCCGCGAGCGCGCTCATGCGCCGCGCGAAACCTTCGGCGAGCGCCGCGCTTTCATCGGCGGGCGCGGGCACGGGGCGCGTCGCCTGCATTGCATCGAGCGTGCTCATGCCGCGCCTCCCGACATCAAACGATCGAGCGCCTCGACCAGTTCCAGCGACGGCCGTCCGCGATGCACGCCGCACGCTTCTTCACCGTCGCGCCAGTCCGGGCGCACGCCGCGCACGAACAGATACAGATAGCCGCCGACATGCGTGTCGTACGCATAGCCCGCGAGCCGCGCGCGCAAATATCGATGCAGCGCGACCACGTAAATGAGCGCCTGAAGGTGATACGCGTGCTCCGCCATTGCCGTGGTGAGCGGCGCGGCGGCGTAGTTGGAAGCGGCATCGCCCAGATGATTCGACTTCCAGTCGATGATCCAGAAACGGCCTTCGTGCTCGACGATCATGTCGATGAAACCCTTGATGAATCCGCGCAACGCGCCCGCCTCCAGCGCGACGTCGGGAAAACCGTGCGCCGCGAGCAGACGCCGCAACGCGCTGAAATCGAGCGAATCCGCCGGGAACAGGAACTCCAGTTCGTTCATGCGGCGCGTCGTCGGGATGGTCGCGAGCCGCATGCCGGGCGCGATTTGGCTCCTCACGGTGTCGCCGATGAGACGCAGCATCATCGGACGCAGACGCGGCGCGAGCGCTTCCGGCGCGGGCGTCGGATGCTCGTGCAGCGCGCGCTCGACGGCGGCCGGCCAGCTCGACTCATCGGTGAAATCCGCCAGCTCGAACATGCGATGCAGGCACTCGCCCGCCGCCGCGCCGCGCGGAAACGCGAGAATGTCGTCGGGATCGAGCGGCGATTCGTCACTTGAAGCGGCGTCCGTGCGCGCGGTGTCATCGAGCGCGGCGAGTTCGTCGTGATCCGGACGCGCTTCCACCGGCTGCGCCTGATTCGCCTCGTCGCGCGCGCCCGCCGCGATCAGCGAACTGAAGCTCGCCATGCGCCAGCGATCGCGCAGGATGCGCCGGTTCGTGCGCGCGGCGATCTCGTGTTCGTGGGACGCGTCGGCTTCGAGCGGCTCGCGCGTGTCGATCACCGGCAGCGGCGCGACGCCGATCGCGCCTTGCGACCGCGCCCCGACCGCATGCCACGCCGCGACGATTTCCGCTTCCTCGGGCGGCGCATCGCAGAACGCATCGAAGTCTTTTCCGCCACCCGCGACGAGCCAGTTGAGGACGCTTCGGCGCGACTCCTTCGTCGACCGGCTCGACAGATAAGAACCCGCGACGACATAGCAGCGGAACACCGCGCGCGTCAGCGCGACATACACGAGACGCGCGCTCTCGGCCGCCTGCTCGCGCGCAATGGCCGCACTCGCGAGATCGTCTTCGTCGCCTTCCATGCCGTAATGCAGCACCGCCACGCCCGCGTCGTCGTGATACTCGCGCGCATCGGGCAAACCGGATTTCGACGCCTCGCGCGACGCGCCGTCGTTCAGGAACGGACAGAACACGACCGCATACTCAAGCCCTTTCGACTTGTGCACGGTCACGATCTGCACGAGATTGCGGTCCGATTCGAGACGCAGTTGCGCTTCCTCGCCGCCGCCCTGCTGCTCGCGTTGCGCCGCGAGCCAGCGCAGCGTCGGCGCGATGCCGGGCTGTTCGGCCGAGCGCGCCTGCAGCAGCTCCGCCAGATGATTGACGTTCGTGAGCCGGCGCTCGCCGTCGGGCCGTGCGACGAGACGCGTCGCGATCGACAGCTCGCGCGCGAGCGTGCGCCACATCACCGCGAAGCCGCGCTCGTGCCAGATCGTGCGATAGCGCGAGAAGCGCTCGACCCAGCTCGTCGAATCGATCGGCTCGCCGTGCGGATCGGCGGCGTCCGCGTGTTCGAGCCGCCAGAGCGCGGCGGCGTCGAGCCCGAACCAGTCGGTAGCGAGCGCGGCGCGCAGGCGGCGCAGATCGCCCGGCGTGTCGATGGCGGCGAGCACGCGCTCGATCTGCTCGGCATCGAGCGAGCCGAACACGGACGCCTGCGCGAGCTCCACGCTGCCGATGCCCCATGCCGCGAGCACGCGCTTCACGAGACTGCCCTGCCGATGCGTCCGCACGAGCACGGCGATATCGCCCGCCGACAGCGGCGCTTTCCCGATGGTCACTTCGCCGCGCTGCGCACCGCGCAACAGCCGCGCGATCTCGGCGGCGCAGGCCTCTGCGGCATCGCGCTGCGCATTCGCTTTCACAAGCACCGATTCGCCGTGCGGCAGCATCCACACGCAGAAATCCGCGATGTCCGAATACGCGGCGGCAGGCGTGTTGTCGACGAACGGTCCGCGCTGGCGCGTGCCCGCGCGCACCGGCTGATAGTCGAGCCCATCCAGGATGAACGCCGACGGATTCGCCTCGAACAAACGGTTGCACGCCTCGATGATCGGCGGCGTGGAGCGCTGGTTGACCGCGAGCGTGTAGCGCGCGCTCGCGCCGTCGCGCGCGGCGAGATACGTGTGCAGGTCGGCGGCGCGGAAGCTGTAGATCGCCTGCTTCGGGTCGCCGACGAGAAAGAGCGGCCCGTGCGGCGCGAATACGCGATCGAAGATCGCGAACTGCAGCGGGTCCGTGTCCTGAAATTCGTCGATGAGCGCGGCTGGATAACGCGCGCGCAACGCCTCGGCGAGCCACGCGTGCTTCACGAGCGCGTGATGCAGGTTCGACAGCAGATCGTCGAACGACACGACGCGGCGCGCGCGCTTGCGCGCGGCGAGTTCCGAAGGCGCGTGATCGAGCCATTCACGCACGATGTCGAGCCACATCGCGCGCTGCGATGCCTCGGCGGCGGCGGCGGACGCGGCGAGCGCATCGGCCTGATCGAAGAAGGCGTGCGCGGGCGGCGTGTTCTTGACCTTGGTGCCCTTGGCGAGCGCGGTCGCCGTGAGCTTGAGCGCCCGCTCGGGCGGCGGCGCGTGGCAATCGCCTTCCGCGAAGTAGGCGCTCCATGCCTCGATGGCCTCGCCGACGATCTTCGTGCTGTAGCTGTTCGCTTTCAGCGCATCCTTCGCGTCGGAGAGCAGCTTCACGATGCCGTCGCGCTCGGCGTGCCACAACGCGCAGGCTTGGTCGAAGAGCGCCTGCATGTCGGCGGTTTGCGCGGCGCCGAAGTCACCGAAACGCAGCGCCGCGAGCGGCTTCTTCAGACGCCGCGCGAGTTGCGCATCGAGCGATGCCGGACCCGCGCCCTTCGCGACGAGCCACGACGCGAAAGACGGCACGCGCGCCGCCACCGGCTCGACGCGCTCGCGCCAGAAGTCGGCGGCGAGTTCGAAGCGCAACGCGCTGTCGTCGGCTTCCATTTCGAACGCGAACGGCATCGCCGCGGCGAACGGCGCTTCCTGCAGCGCGCGCTGGCAGAACGCGTGAATCGTGTGGATCGCGGCCTGATCGAAGGTCGACACCGCGATGCGCAGGCGCTTCGCGGCTTCGTCTGCGTCGATGCCGGCGAGCGTCGTGTCGAACAGTTGCTCGATGAACGGATCGCCCGCCGCATCGCCGTTTTCGATCGCATGGGCAACGCCCGCGAGCCGCGAGCGGATGCGCTCGTGCAGCTCGGCGGTCGCCGCCTTCGTGAACGTGACGACGAGAATCTGCTCGACGGACAGGCGCTTTTCGAGCAGCAGCCGCACGTAGAGCGCGCAGATGTTCCAGGTCTTGCCGGTGCCGGCGGAAGCCTCGATCTGATTGACGCCGTCGAGCGCGCAAGAGAAGACGTCGAGTTCCTGCACGCCGATGTTGTCCAGACATGAAGTCAGGTTGGTCATGCGCCGCTCCGCAGATGTTGCACGAGCGGTTCGAACACGATGCGCGCGAGCGCGGCGAAGGCGTCGTCGAGTGCGAGGTCCGCGCCGCGAAAGGCGATGCGAAACACCGGATCGTCGGATTCGGCGTGCGTGCGCTCGGATTCCCACGCGGCCTGCGCTTTCGAATCGCCCTCCTTCACCTTGAGCCACGCGCTCTTCGGAAAGAAGCGCAGCGGCATGCGGCGTCCCGCGCGATAGAGCGACGCGAGCGCGGCGAGATGCGCGAGCGGATCGGCGACGGGCATCAGTTCGAAATCCGCCGATTGTGCGCCGCGCCCATGCCAGATCGTGCGGCGCGGTCCGTCGGGCAGCGCCGCGCAGTAGGCGAGATGCGCGAGCCACGCGGACAGATAATCGCGCGCGCGCGGCGCGTCGTAGCGATAGATCACCTGGCCTTGCGGCGTCAGCGCGTTCAACGTGCCGACGAGCGCCATCGGACGGACGTCGACGAGCGAATCGTCGTGCGCGCCGAATAGCGCGATGCCCGCGGTGTCGGGCCAGCGTGGCCTCACGTCCAGCGAGAACGGCAGACGTTCGACGCCCGCCGACGTCGATGCCCGCACGCGCTCCGCCAGTTGCCCGAGCGCGTGCAGTTCGCGCGCCTGCC
>NZ_JFHD01000054.1 GCF_000698575.1 Caballeronia zhejiangensis | reverse complement strand
GCCGGCACCGCGACACAACAGGCGCCCATCCAGGCGGCCAATGTCGCCCTGCAAGGCGGCGCGGGCGCGTACCGGCTGACGAACGCGGGCAATCGCATCGGCACGCTGGCGGCGAACGCCGGTTCCGTCGACATCGCCGATAGCGCGCCGCTCACGATCGGCCGCGTCGCGGGTTTGTCGGGCGTTTCGGCGAGCGGCGCGGTCACGCTCACGGCGCCCGCGCTCACGCTCGCCGCCCCCATTGCGAGCCGCGCGAGCGGCACGGCGATCACGCTCGCCGCGACGACCTTCGTGAACCGCGCGGGAGCGAACGCGCTTTCCGCGCCGAACGGCCGCTGGCTCGTCTACTCCGACGCGCCCGAGGCCGACGCCTTCGGCGGACTGCAAAGCGGCAATCTCGCGCTCTGGGGCGATGCCTACACCGGCGGCGCCGATGCGCGCGCGGCATCGGCATCGGGCAACCGGTTCGCGTTCAATGCGCGGCAGCAGGTCACGTTGACGGCGATCAACATCGACGTGCCGTTCGAGACGCCGCGCACGCTCGGTCCGAACGACGTGACGATCGCGCTGCGCTACAACGGCGCGAACTACGGCAACGCATTCGCCGACAGCCCGGCGAACCACGAGCCGTTCGTCTTCACGGTGACGAGCACCGGCGCGACGCCGGGCGCGGCGATCGGCACGTACGCGATCACGGTCACGGCGACGGGCGGCCCGACCGGCTACACGATCACGACGCAAGGCGGCACGCTGCGCATCGCGGGCACGCCGCCGCCTGCGCCGCCGTCCGTCCCCGTACAGCCGGTGATGCCGCAAGAACCGGAAACGCCCGTCACGACCGTCGCGGCGCTGCCCGGCATTCTCGATTCCGTGCGTACCGACGCGGCCAATCCCGCGCCGCTCTACAACGCGACGCCGGGCCGTCAGCCGGAGTCCGCGCCGCTCGTGCAGCAGCGCACCGATTCGACGAGCGACGGCAGCCGTCTGCCGGACGACGCATGGCCCGGTCACGTATGCCGCATGTGAGGCCCAGGCGCGTGCGACGCTTCGGGCCCCGCGAACGACGCCACAGCGTCGCGTCGCGCCGGCTCGCCGTGCTCATCGCGACGCTCGTCGCGGCGACGGCGCGCGACATGCGCGAAACGCACGCCCAGACGCTGCCGAACGCGGGCAGCATCCTGCGCGAACAGCAGCAGCAAGCGCCCGCGCCCGTCCCGCCTTCCGATCTGCGTCTGAACGTGACGCCCGCGCCCGAACCGCCGCCCGTCTCCGGCGAAACAGGAGGCATCCGCTTCGAAGTGAAAGGTTTCGCGTTCACCGGCAACACGCTTTTCCCGACGGCGGAACTGCTCGACGCCGTGCGGCCGTTCATCGGTGCGGGGCGTTCGCTCGACGATCTCGAAAGCGCCGCCGATCGCGTGAGCGCGTTCTATCGGCGGCACGGCTATCTGGTCGCGCGCGCCTTTGTGCCGCCGCAGCAGATCGATGACGGCATCGTGCGTATCGCGGTGAGCGAGGGACGTTACGGTCGCATCGACATCGACAACCAGTCGCGCACGCGCGACCCCGTCATCGCGCGATTTTTCGGCGCGCTCAAACCGGGCGACGTGATCGACGAGCGCGCCCTCACCCGCGCCACGTTGCTCGCGCAGGACGCGGCCGGCACGACGGGCGCGAACGCGACGATCTCGCCGGGCCTTCTTCCCGGCACCTCCGACATGACGCTCGCCGTGCCGACCGCGCGGCCCGTCTCCGGCAGCGTGCAGGCCGACAACTACGGCCAGACGACGACCGGCACCGCGCGTCTCATCGGCGCGCTGCAATGGAACAATCCGCTCGGCATCGGCGATCAGTTGGGCGCGCGGCTGCTCGGCTCGATCACCGGGCAGTTCTACGGCAACATCGGCTACACGGTGCCGGTCGGCGGCAGCGGGTTCGCGTGGGGCGTCGGCTACACGCGCTCGACGTATTCGGTCGGCGGTCAGTTCGACGAACTCGACGCCTACGGCAGCGCCAATGCCTTCTCGACGTTCCTGAGCTACGCGCTGCTGCGCTCGCCGTCGGCGAACGTATTCGCGACGCTCGGCTACGACCACAAGCTGCTGTCGGATCATCTCGGCGCGTTCGATTCCGTCAGCGACAAGACGAGCGATGTCGGCCGGCTCGGGCTCTCGGGCAATCTGACGCTCGAAAAGAGCATCACGACGTTCGACACGGCTATCCAGCAAGGCAACCTGCGCTATAAGACGCCGCAGCCGGAACAGATCGCCGCGCAGATCGCCGGTGCGTTCACGAAGTTCGTGTTCGCCGTGACGCACACGCAGGTGATCGGCGATCAGGCCAACGGCACGCAGCTCTACCTTTCGCTCAACGGCCAGGCGACTTCGCGCAATCTCGATTCGTCCGAGCAGATCTCGCTCGGCGGCCCGTATGCCGTGCGCGCCTATGCGACCGGCGACGCGCCCGTCGACGAAGCGTATATCGCGACCATCGAACTACGGCAGACGATCAGGCAATCGCTCGTGCCGGTGCTCGTGACGCTATCGGGCTTCATCGATACCGCCGACGGGAAGATCGTCGCGCATCCGGTCGCGCCGGGCAGCGATCACGTCCGGCTTTCCGGGCTGGGCGTCGGCGCGACGTTCGCCGCGCCGCACGACTTTCTGCTGTCGATGTCGTACGCGCACACGCTCGGCTACGTGCCTTCGACGCTCGGCACCGGACACGCGAACCGCTTCTGGATCGCGCTCACGAAGTCCTTCTGAGACCGAACATGACGCGCGCCCGACACCTTCTTCTCTTCCTCTTCCTGGCGATGACCGCGCGCGCGGCGTGCGCCGAAGCGGTCGCGACGATCACCGCGCTCGTCGGCAATGTCGCGATTCAATCGGCGGGCGGCGCGCAACGCGTGGCGGCGGTCGGCGGCGACATCGACAACGGCGACACCGTGCAGACCGGCGTCGGCTCTGAAATCGTGATGATCTTCACCGACAAGCAGCGCGTGTATCTGAAGCCCGGCTCGGTGTTTCGCGTCGACGATTTTCATTACGCGGCGAACGCGCCGCAGGAAGACCGCAGCTTTCTGTCGCTCGTGAAAGGCGGATTGCGCGCGCTCGACGGGCTCGTCGCGAAGGAAGGCAAGCCGGAGAACTATCGCGTGAAGACGCCGACGTCGACCATCGGCATACGCGGCACCGAATATTCCGTCACCGATTGCGCGAATCTCGAACCGGGCGCGAACGCGGATTGCAAGGGCGATCAGATCGTCGTCTACGATGGTCAGATCGTCGTCATCAATCAGGTCGACAGGCAGATCGTGCGCGCGGGCGAAGGCGTGATCGTCGTGAGTCCGCGGCTGCCGTTCGGCGTGCTGCCGGCATCGCGCGTGACGCCGGTGGTGCCGTCGGCGGCGTGCCGTTAGCGAGCCCACGATGAGCGAAAACACGAGCCGCGATACGGACGTCATGCGCGCAGCGCAGTTGCACGCGGCGCTCATGTCTTTCGGCGTCGATGCGCACGCGCGCGTGCTGGCGGCGCGGCTCGTCGTCGCGAACGGACAGATCCGGGCCGCGCAATGAGGGTGCGAGAACCGCTCGCGTTCACGTTCAAACGCTCGGGCGCGCGCTGGGCGCTCGGGCTCGCGATCGTCGTCGCGCTCGCGGGACATGCGCTGTCGCGCTATGACATCCGCTTCATCGATTCGCTCGACGCGATGATCTACGACGCGAAAGTGCGTCTCTTCATGCCGCGCACGACGGACGCGCGCATCGCGATTCTCGATATCGACGAGAAAAGCCTCGCCGAACTGGGCCGCTGGCCGTGGGATCGCGCGCGCATGGCGGCGCTCGTCGATACGCTGTTTTCGCGCGAGCGCATCGCGGTGCTCGGCTTCGACATGGTGTTCGCGGAAGCCGACGCGAGTTCGGGCCTTGCCGTGCTCGACGAACTCGCGCGCGGCCCGCTCGCCGAGGACGCCGCGTACCGCAAGACGCTCGATGCGCTTGCTCCGCGCCTCGATTACGACCGCCGTTTCGCCGATGCCCTTGCCGGTCATCCCGTCGTGCTCGGCTTTTACTTTTCGAATCGCGATGCATCGAGCGGCGCGATTCCATCGCCCTTGATGAGCGCGCGCGCGTTCGGCACGCATCCGCTCATGCTCTTCGACTGGACGAGCTACGGCGGCAATCTGCCCGCGCTGCAACAGGCGGCGAAGCGCGCCGGATACTTCAATCCCGTGATCGATTTCGACGGCTCCGTGCGCCGCGTGCCGCTCATCGCGGCCTATCGCGACGGCGTGTACGGCGCGCTGTCGCTCGACGTGATCCGCGCGCTGTTCGGCGACGCCGCGGTGACGCCGGTCTTCGACGACGCAACCGATCCCGCCGCGCCGCTCGCGGGACTCGCGCTCACGACGCCGCGCGGCACGCGCACGATTCCTGTCGATGAAAACGGCGCGGCGCTCGTGCCCTATCGCGGCCCGACCGGCAGCTTCCCGTATTACTCCATCGCCGACGTGCTCGGAGAGCGCATTCCCGCCAACGCGCTCGCGGGCAAGATCGCGCTCGTCGGCACGACGGCGCCGGGCCTGATGGATCAGCGCACGACGCCCGTCGGCGAGGTTTATCCGGGCGTCGAGGTGAACGCGAATCTGATCGGCGGCATGCTCGACGATACGATCCGCTTCGAACCCCCGTTCGCGTCGGCGTTGCAGGCGTCGATGCTTGCGCTCATCGGACTCGCGATGATCTTCCTCTGGCCGTGGCACATGCCCGCGCGCGCGACGATCTTCACCGCGATGTTGCTCGCGCTCGTCGTCGCGGCGGATCTCTTCGCGTTCGCGCGGCTTCGCTGGTCGATTCCTGTGGCGTCGCCGCTGCTCGCCGCGCTCGCGCTCTACGTGCTCAACATGTCGTACGGCTACTTCGTCGAGGCGCGCGCGAAACGCCATTTCACCGCGCTGTTCGGGCAATACGTGCCGCCCGAGCTCGTCGAGGAAATGAGCCGTCATCCGGAGGACTACAGCATGGCCGGGCGGCGCGCCGAGTTGACCGTGCTGTTCTGCGACGTGCTCGGCTTCACGGCCATCGCGGAGACGCTGGAGCCGGAAGCGCTCGCGCGTCTGATGAACGAGTATCTCGGCACGATGACCGAAGTGATCCGCGCGCATCGCGGCACGCTCGACAAGTACATCGGCGATGCGATCATGGGTTTCTGGGGTGCGCCCGTCGACGATCCGGATCACGCGCGCAACGCCGTCGCGGCGGCGCTCGGCATGCGCGCGGCGCTCGTCGAGCTGAACCGCACGCTCACGGCGCGCGGCTGGCCGACGCTGTGGATCGGCATCGGCATCAATACGGGGCCGATGACCGTCGGCGACATGGGCTCGCACGTGCGCCGCGCCTACACCGTGATGGGCGATGCCGTGAATGTCGCGGCGCGGCTCGAAGGCCTCACGCGGCGCTTCGATATCGACATCATCGTGGGCGAAGCGACGCGCGAACGGGTGACGGATATCGCGTTCCGCGAGATCGATCGCGTGCGCGTGAAAGGACGCGTCGCGCCGATTGCGGTGTTCGAGCCGCAGCCCGCGCACGAACACGGCGATGCGCTCACGCGCTGGCACGCGGCGCTCGCGCACTATCGCGCGCGCGAGTGGGACGAAGCGCAAACGCTACTCGCGACGCTCGCGGCGCAGTATCCTGAGCGACAGGTGTACGCGATGTATCGCAGGCGCATCGATGCGCTGCGCGGCATTGCGTTGCCCGAGGACTGGGATTGCGTAAGCGAATTCGACACGAAATGAATCATCATGAACGTTCGGGTACTCGGCTGTAGCGGCGCGATCAGGCGCGGCGGCGACGATGCGGGCGATCGCGGCGGCACGACGGCGCTGCTCGTCGACGGCGACATCATGATCGATGCCGGCACGGGCGTCGCCGTGCTCACCGACGACGAACTCGCGCGTATCGATCATGTGTTTCTCACGCACTCGCATCTGGATCACATTGCGTATCTGCCGCTCATGATCGATGCCGTAGGCGACGCGCGCGATAGGCCGCTCGTCGTTCACGCGAGCCGCGCGACGCTCGACATACTTCAGGCGCACATCTTCAACAATCTGATCTGGCCGGACTTCACGCGCATTCCTTCGCCCGATGCGCCGGGCGTGCGCTTCGAAGCGCTGGAGGTCGGCGAATGCTTCATGCTGAACGGGCGCACCGTGACGGCATTGCCCGCGCGGCATACGGTGCCGTCGATGGGGCTGGCGGTGTCGAACGCAACGGCGTGCATCGCGTTCAGCGGCGATACGACGAGCAATCCCGAGTTCTGGGCCGCCGTGTGCGCGTTGCCGGGACTGCGCCATGTGATCGTCGAGACCGCGTATCCGGATGCGCAGATCGCGTTGGCGCGTGCGGCGCATCACTATTGCCCGAAGCTCATCGCCGATGATCTGCGTGGCCGCGCGATGAAAGCCGAATTGCTGATTTCGCATCTGAAACCGCCGCACGGCGCGCAGATTCTGGAAGAACTGCGCGCCGCGTTGCCCGATGTGTCGCTGCGTGCGTTGCGCGCGGGCGAAGTGCTGACGTTGTGATGTTCAACGCGAACCCGCTGCCGCACGACGCTCGATGCTGATCGGCGTGACGTTCGCCGGCGCCGATGTAACCGCGGCCGGCAGCAACTCGCCTCGCACGATCGCCCGCACCGTTCCCGCGATCATGAGACCGATCACCACGTTGGCCACGACGAACGCAGCCGGTGCGATCCACGTCATCGGGCCGGTGGCGCCGCGTTCGAGCATGCGAATAGCCATCGTCGGCAATGCTGCGGCACCGAAGCTGAAGGCCCAGTACGAAGGCGTGAACGCGCGTTGGCGAATCCAGGGCACGAGGCGCGCGAGCATCAGCGCCTGATAGAGACCGTAGCCGAGCAGCATGTATGCGAACGTATCGGGTACGCCGTGCGTGATCGCGAGATACGACACGCCTCCGACGACCGGCGGCGCAAGCTGGATGCCGAGCGTAGGGCGCAATGCTTCGGGCAGCGGTTCATGCACGGCGGCGCGATGCAGCATGATCGATTCGATCGCGAGCCACGAGAACACGCCCGCGCCGAACAGCAACATGCCGATTTGCGTGAAACCGAGCCCGGCCGCCGCCGTCGCCGCGACGAAGCTGGGCGCGACCGTCGGAAGGTAGATGGCGGGCGTCGTCAGCTCGGGCTTGCGGCCGCCCTGCCAGAACCGGCCATGCAGATACGCGCCGAGCGCGAGCGAACTCGCGACGCCGATCGCGAAGAGCGCGATCGCGAGCGGCCGCGAATAAGGCTGCACGGCTTGTGCGACGAGCATCGCCGATACCGGCACGAGCGCCGCGAACGAAGACTGCACCGGATGACGCATTTCCGCGATGGCCGCATCGCGCTGGACGAGCCACTTGCGCCCGTATGCGACGAGCACCGCGATCCAGACGACGAGCGCGCCCGCCGTCAGCCATGCGGGCACCGCATCGGGAATCGCCCACACGCGAGCCGCCGCGCGCCATGCGCCCGCGAGCGCGAGCCCGCCGACCGCGATGCCGAAGAACGCAGCCGGCATCGGCGCGCGATTGTTCGTACCATTGTTGCTGTTCATTGCCCTTCTCCTTGATTTGCGTCGTTGGAGAAAGGTTAGTGGCGGCGGCCTTCCGCGCGAATGCCGCAGCGTCTCATTGCGCTGCGCGCGCGTCTCAATCAGTCGCCGCCGCGCAGCTTCACCGCGATTTCGTGCCAGTCCTCTACCGCGTGTTTCAGCTCGCGGCACAGTCTCGGATCGAGCGCATCGAGACGCGACCACAGACGATCGAGCGTCTTCTCACGGGCTTCGTACACGGCGACCGCCGCGACTCTGCTCGCGCCCGACAGACGCGCCTCGGCATCGGCGCATTCCATGTAGAGATGCGCGAGATGCGGATCGGCAAGTTCGACGGGACGCAGGTGAACGGCAGTGAAGCGTGACTTCATGGTGGTTTCCCCGGCTCTTCTTGTTATCGGCGCGCGCTTTCGCATCGCGGTTGCGCGACAGTATGAAGGGCCGGGAAATGCGCCGACAAGCTAAAACGCGTGCGTTCTGTGCGCTATGAAGCGATAGACGTGTTCGGCGTCGCTCACTTCGCGACGAACGCATCGATATGCCGCGCGAGCTCGCTCGGATACTGGAACATCAGCGCGTGTCCCGCGTCGCTGACCACATCGAGCGTCGCGCGCGGAATCATCTGTTCGAGACGGCGCGCGTTGGTATCGGCAAGCACATCGTCGTTCGCGCCCGCGATGAAAAGAACACGCGACGCGCCAACGGCAGCGGGGAATAATAGGCGGCGAATTGCGCGCGTTCAACAAGAGCTTAAGAACAAGGAGTTAAAGCAGATGAATCGATTCTTCCGCTTGTGCCTTCTTCCCGCCGCTGCATTCGCGCTCGTCGCGTGCAGCACGCCTGTCGAGTTTTCGGCGAGCGCGAATCCGCCTTCATGGAATAACGACGGCGATGCCGATTTCAGCGGCATGGACAACGCGATGTCCGCATGCAAGGGCGCCGCGAAAAGAGCCGGCGCGGGCCGTTGCACGCAGGTGCGCGCCTACGAGGCGTGCATGAAGGACAAGGGCTACATCACCGTGCTCGGGCCGGAGAATCCGCCGAACTGCGGCCAGCCCGATTGGGAACAGGACGTACGAAAGTGGCTCGAATAAAGCGCTATTTGCGGTTCGCCATGCGCATGAAGAGCACATACAGCAACGCGCCCGCCACCGCGCCGATCAGCCAGCCGAGATTGTTCGGCGGCAAGAGCTTGAAGAACTGCGTCGACAGTTCCCAGCCGACCGAGATCACGCCCGATACGATCAGCGCCGCGAGCCCGACCTTGTTCCATCCGCCGTCGTAATAGAAGCGTCCGCCGGGCTGCATCGAATACAGTTCGGCGGTCCTCACCTGCTGGCGCTTCACGAGGTAATAGTCGGACATCATCACGCCGTACATCGGCGCGAGCACGGCGCCGAACACGGACACGAAGATCGTGATCGCCTTCGGGCTGTCGACGAAGATCCACGGACACACGAGCACCGCGAGTATCGACGCGATCAGGCCGCCCTTCTTGAAGTCCACATGCTTCGGAAACAGATTGGCGATGTCGTACGCGGGCGACACGAAGTTCGCGACGATATTGATGCCCATCGTCGCGATGACGAACGTGACGCTGCCGATCGCCACCCACACCTTGTTCTCGATGCGCGATACGATTTCGACCGGGTCCATGATCATCGTGCCGAACACTTTCTCGCTGCCCGCCGTGACGATCACCGTGATGATTGCAAACGCAACGAAGTTGAACGGCAGCCCGAGGAAGTTGCCGATCTTCATCTGCCGCTCGCTTTTCGCGAAGCGCGAGAAGTCGCCGAAATTCAGCAGCAGCGCGGCGAAATAGCTCACGACGAGCAGGATCGCGTTGATCATCGCGTGAAGTTGCTCGTCGCCGGTCAGCACCTTGCCCGAGAGCGTGAGATTCAGGCTGCCGAGACCCGCGCGATAGAGAATCCATCCCATCAGCACGAACATCACGACATACACGGCCGGCCCGCAAAAATCGATGAACTTGCGGATGATCTCCATGCCGCGCTGAAAGATGACGAGCTGCAGCAGCCACATGAAGAGGAAGCTGACCCAGCCGAGCATGTCGAGCCTGAGAAAGCTCGTATCGCGCCACGCGGCGACAGACGGCACGAAAAGCAGCAGCAAGGTCGCGACGGCCTTCGACGCGAAATACGTCTGCACGCCGTACCACACGATGCCGACCACGCCGCGAATCAGCGCGGCGAGATTCGCGCCCATCACGCCCATCGAGACGCGCGCCATCACCGGGAAAGGAATGCCGTGTCTCAAGCTCGGCTTGCCGACCCAGTTCATCAGCACATACACGATGAGAATGCCGATGGTCAGCGCGAGCAGCACCTGCCAGCCCGAGATGCCGAGCAGAAAGAGACTCGCGGCGAAGGTGTAGCCGCCGACGCTGTGCACGTCCGACATCCACATCGCGAAGATGCTGTAGCCGTTCCAGGTGCGCTTCGCGCGCGGCACGGGCGCGAGGTCGTGGTTGTAGAGGCGCTCGTCGGCGTTGACGATTTCGGCATCGGCACCGAGCGCGGCGGCGTCGGCGGCGGAGGTTGCGTGGGATGCGGCCATCATGTCCTCCAGTGCCTTCGGCGGGCTCGAGTTATGAACCTAGATTAATGCATCAAAAAGCGAAAATGAAACGGCGTGCGCGTTGCGTTGCGACGCATTAAAGTCGTCCGTGCGCCTGCCGTTATGCTGGCCATGAGAAAAAAACGCCTTCACTCCCGGGATATGAACAACGCCTTCGCCGCCGCAGCCGAGGCGCTCGCGCTCTTCTGCCGGCTACGTAACGTCGATGCCGCCGACCTGAGCGCGTGCGAAGTCGATGTCTTCCTCAATCTCGCATTCGAGGAAGCCGCGCAGCAAGCAGCCGCACGCATCGAGGCGCGCCGGACAGGCTGAAGCGTGCGGACCTTCGCTACGGGTGCGGATCTTGCTCGTCCACAAAGGATGGCCAGCGATCGCGCCGCGGAGGTTCCATGTCGAAGATTCTCGGCCCTGTGCTGGGCCCGCAGGTGAGAAGCGTCGCGCGTCATCCGTTCGGCTTTGCGATGCGCACGTTCAAGGCTTTTCGCGCCAATCAGGGCCTGCTGCTCGCGGGCGCGGTCGCGTATTACGCGCTGCTTTCCATCGTCCCGCTGCTGATCCTGATCGTGATCGTGCTGTCGAAATTCGTCGGGCAACAGCAATTGCTCGACACGCTCGCGCATCTGCTCGAATGGCTCGTGCCGGGCCAGGCGCACGCCGTCGTGGGCGAGCTCGCGAATTTTCTTGCGCATCGCGCGGTGCTCGGCTGGCTGCTGCTCGTCACGATGATCTTCTTCAGTTCGCTTGCCTTCACGGTGCTCGAGAACGCGATGTCGGTGATCTTCGTGCATCGCGTCGCGGTCAGGCGGCGGCATTTTCTGCTCTCGGCGCTCCTGCCTTACTGCTACATCCTGTTTCTCGGCGTCGGCATGCTGATCGTCACGCTCGTGTCGAACGGCCTTCAGGCGATGGGCAGCAACAGCGTCGACCTGCTCGGCGTCGAGGTGTCGCTCAGGGGCGTGTCGCGGCTTTTGCTGTATCTGCTCGGCGTCGCGGGCGAGATCTTCGTGCTGACGTCGATCTATCTCGTGATGCCTGTCGGCCGGCCTTCGCTGCGGCTCGCGCTGCTCGGCAGCGTGACGGCCGCCGTGCTCTGGGAAATCACGCGGCATGTGCTCGTCTGGTACTTCGCGACGCTCTCGCAAGTGAGCGTCGTTTACGGATCGCTGACGACGTCGATCGTCGTGCTCTTCAGCCTCGAAGCGCTCGCGACGCTGCTTCTATTCGGCGCGCAGGTCATCTCCGAATTCGAGCGCTTCGGCTCCGAGGCCGATGCGCCGCCGCAGCCCTTCACCACCGGTTGAACGCGCCGCAGCATGTCTTCGCGACGCGCGTGCGCTACAGTGATGCGCCCTCATTCCAGCGCCGCCGATGTCGACACCCACACGCTCGCACGGCACGCGCATCGCGCTCTTCACCGTCGTCGCGATGATCGCGTTCGCCGGCAACTCGCTGCTGTGCCGCCTCGCGCTCAGGGGCGCGCGCATCGACGCGGCGAGTTTCACGCTCGTACGCGTCGCGTCGGCGGCGCTCGTGCTGTGGATCATCCTGCTCGCGCGCGGCGCGCCCGGCGACGACACGCGACGCGCCGGAAGCTGGGTATCGGCATTCGCGCTGATCGTGTATGCGGCGGCGTTCTCCTTCGCGTACGTTCGGCTCGCGGCGGGCACCGGCGCGCTGCTGCTCTTCGGCGCGGTGCAGGCGACGATGATCGGCTACGGCATCGCGACCGGCGAGCGTCTCGCCGCGGCGCAATGGCTCGGCCTGCTGCTCGCGCTCGCCGGTCTCGTGTGGCTCGTGCTGCCGGGACTCGCGGCGCCCGATCCCGCGTCGTCCGCACTGATGATCGCGGCGGGCATCGGTTGGGGCGTCTATTCATTGCGCGGACGGGGCCAGTCCGATCCCGTCGCCGCGACGGCCGGCAATTTCCTGCGCGCGCTGCCGTTCGCGATCGCGGTGTCGGCGCTCGCGCTCGCGTTTGCGGGTACGGACGCGGATGTCTCAGGCCTGGCCTACGCGATGACCTCGGGTGCGTTGACCTCGGGGCTCGGCTATGTCGTCTGGTACGCGGCGTTGAAAGGATTGAAGCCCGCGACGGCGGCCACGGTGCAACTGAGCGTGCCGCTCATCACGGCGGCGGGCGGCGTGCTGCTGCTCGGCGAAACGCTGACGATGCGGCTCGCGGCCAGCGCGGTCGCGATTCTCGGCGGCATCGCGCTCGTCGTGTCGTCGAAGCCCCGATGACGAACTGTGGCGCGCGTTCCACACGCAAACGGCTGCCATGCGCGTATGTGCGGCACCTCACATACGCGCGGGAACTTCCTCTGAAGAATGATGCATGCACCGCACTTCAAATCGGGGCAGGAACGGGAAATGCTGACGTAATGGCCGAAGTTGCTTCGCCGTCGCGACACGCAATGAGGTGAAATCGCCGTGCAACGGTGCGCCGGACCGCGCCACGGCAGGCGCGCCGCGCATCGGGCGCAATGATCCGCAGCGTCGTTCCAACGCCTCCTCGCCGCCCCTGATTGTGGCGATATGTGGCGCGAGTTACATTGTTTGGCAAAAAAGGGCCGGCGGCAGATGCTGAACCGGCAACCGGCTGTTACGTCCGACGAAGCCGCATCGCGTTTGATTGTTCATATGATGGGACGCGCGAGGTGAAGCATCGGGCCGGACGCGCGCTGTAAGTCCGCGTTGGTCCGCTGTCTGACGAATAGGTTCTGGAGAGCGCTGTCATGCCTCAGCACGCAAAGCTACCCGAAGAGAGCATCGCGGAACGCGCAAGTCCTGCGAATGATCCCACTGTCACTCACTTGCCCGAGACTGCAATCGATTACGACGACGAACCCGGCCCCATGCGCGCGCCGCTGCGCTTCGGGCGTCTCGCGCTGTGGATGGCGTCGGCGAGCGCGCTTGGCATCGGCGTGCTCGGCACGGTCGCGTACGGCATGTGGTTCAACCACGATCAGCGCGTCTATGCCGAGGCGATGGCGAGCGCGCGCCGCACGCTCGGCATCGATCAGCCGGTGATTACCGCGCAGACGCAATCGGGCGGCGCCGTCGAAACGCCCTTGACCGCCGCGCCCGGCAGCGCGATTCCGTACTCGTCGAACGACGGTCCGACGGCCGCGCCCATCGACACGGCATCGCTCGCGGACAACGCACCCACCGCCGATCCCGCCGACGAAACCACCGTCGCCAACGCTGGCGCTGACGGCTCGGGCGCGGCCGCCGCCGCGGCGCTCGCGACGGCGTCCGCGCAACCTTTGGCGCAACAGGCGCAACGCCGCGGCACGCCGTCCGCGACGCAGCGTGCGGCCGTCGATCGGAGCAATCGCGCCGATCAGTACGCGCAGGCACGCAGGCATCAGGCGCGCGCGAACGCAAGGCAGCAGTCCGAAGGCGGACTGTTCGCGCGCGTGGGCGCGTTCTTCCATCGAGTGAGCTATCGACACAATGTTCCGACCCGTCAGCGAGAGGAGTATTCACGTCCCTGAGGAGACGCTGGCGAGCCGTGCGCGGCACGCGATCATGCGCTTGCGCCTGCGCGTGCCCGGCCCCGCGCCGCTCGCTGGCGCGGCCTTGCTGTGTCTGCTGATCGGGCTGCTGTTCCTGGCGTTGCAGGTGCGCGCGATCTTTTCGGCGCAACTGCAGCAGGAGTACGTCGGGCTCGTGCTCGAAGCGGTCGAGCGCGCCGATACCGCCCGCGCGACCGCGCTTTCCCTGCAGAACACGCCCGCGAGCGATACGCAGCGCCAGGCTGCGTATCGCGAGGCGCGCATCGAATTGGCCGGGCGGCTCGCGGCGCTGCACGCGCTGGTGTCGTCGAGTCCGATGTCGGCGCCGTCGCTGCCTTCCGCCGTGCTCTCGCCTTCCGCCGCGCTCGGCGAGGCCAGCTCCGCGCTCGATTCGGCCTACGCCTGGTGGCGCGCGGAGCGCGATCGCACGAGCGCGGACGTGCGCGAGCGCATCCTGAGCGTGTCGCATACGCTGATCGCGTTGTCGGCGATCGTATTCGGCGTGCTCATCACCGCGCTCGGCATGTATGCAAAACGCAATCGGCAACTTCTCGGGATTTCGAATGAATTCGAGCAGGCGTCGCTGCACGATCCGATGACGGGCCTGCCCAACCGGCGCAAGCTCTTCGCGGCGCTGGAAGAAGCGGCGAATGCGCTCGCGAGCGGCGCGCGCGGGGCGTCGCGCATCGCGGTGCTGTATATCGATCTCGATGGCTTCAAGCGCGTCAACGACACGCACGGCCACCGCATCGGCGATGAGTTTCTGATTGCGGTGTCGCGGCGTTTTCGTCAGGCGGTGCGCGGCGGCGATCTGGTCGCGCGTATCGGCGGCGACGAATTCGCGTTGCTCGTGCGCGAGTTTTCGAGCGATGGCGAGCTCGCGGTGATCGCGCAGAGAATCATCGCGTGCGTCGCGGAAACCGACGCGCAGATGGGCTTGTCGATCGTGCGCGCGAGCGTCGGCATCGCGAGTTTTCCGGATCGTGTCGACGATTACTGGCGGCTCGTCGCCGCTGCCGACGACACGATGTACACCGTCAAGCGCAACGGCAAGAACGGCTACGCGTTCGCGTCGGCGCCGTCCGCCTGACGCTCGTTCCTACGCGGCGGCGCGCAGGTCTTCTTCGCCGCCCAGCGCCTCGGTCAGCGCCGACAGCATGCGCGCGAGTTCGCCTGTCATCAGGATGAAGTCGGATTCGAAGCGCTCGTCGTCGTTCGACGCGGTCGGATCGGCGGCTTCCTTGATGACGTCGAGCGCGCTCACGCGCTTCAATGTGAGCGATGGCGTCAGCACGTACGACACGCGATCGTCCCACGTCATCGCAAGACGCATGCACTGCTTGCCCGCTTCGATATGGCGGCGCATGTCTTCCGTTTCGAGCGCGTGACCGACGTAGCGGACGGTCGCGTTGCCTTCGCCGGTCGAGCGCAGTTCCGTATCGCGATCGAGCGTGAAGCCCGCGGGCGCGTCGCCGGAAAGCAGCCATTCGGTCATCGCCGAAACGGGCGAGCGCGCCGTGCGGACGCTCGCGAGCGGCAGATCGGTGACGGACTTCACCAGCAAGCCGATGATGTCGTCGCACAGCGTCGCCGACGACGAATCGATCGCGAGCCAGCCGTTCACCGGATCGATCCACACGCGCGTATCGCGGCGGATGCTGAAGGCGCGCGGCAGGAGTTCGTCGGTGATCTGTTCCTTGAGCTCTTTCATCTGCTTGCGGCCGGGTTTGAAGCCCTGCTGCTCTTCGAGCTCGGCGGCGCGTTCCTTCACGAACTGCGTGACGACGGATGCGGGCAGCAGCTTCTTTTCCGCGCGATAGACGATGAGCATCTGACGGTTCGCCGTGTAGACGAGATCATCGTCGCCGCGCGGCGAGACCCAGCCGCGCCGCTCGTTCTCGATGCTCGACGCCGCGGTGAACGCGAGCGGCGCGAGCCATTGCTGCATCTGCTGCGGCGTGACGGACCAGTGTGCGGGAAGACGGTGAAGCTGAAGATTCTTGAACCACATGGCGCAGGATTTCGATGTAGTCGGAAAGGGGCGCCATTCTATACGAGTGCGCGTCAGTCGTTCGCGCGCCATTTTTGCGGCACGATCCGCCATTGCAGATTCACGCCCGCCGCGGCGAGCAGGATCAGCGCCGCGCCGGCCACTTGCAGCCACGCGAGCCGTTGCCCGAACGCGAGCCAGTCGACGACGATCGCCACCACCGGATAGATGAACGACAGCGCGCCCGTCGTCGCGGTCGGCAGCTTCTGGATCGCGCCGTACAGCAACACGTACATCAGTCCCGTGTTGACGACGCCGAGCACGACGAGATCGGTCCAGCCGCCGATCGTCGCGGGCGTCGCATCGAAGCGCGCGAACGGCGCGAGCATCGCGATGCCGAACAACACATGCAGCATCGCGATCAGATGCGGCGGCGTGCCCGCGAGGCGCTTCGTGACGATCGACGATATCGCGTACAGAAAAGCCGCGCCGAGCGCATACGCAATGCCTTCGAGATACTGCCCCGGCATCGCGAGCACGGACGGCTCGACCCGCACCACCATCACAAGGCCGATGAACGCGACGCCGAGCCACGCGATCGTCGATACCGACACGCGCTCGCGCAACACGAGCGCGCCCAACGCGACCAGCATGAAGGGCTGCGTGTTGTAAACGGTCGTCGCCATCGAGATCGACGCGCGCGAATACGCGGCGAAAAGCAACAGCCAGTTGCCGACGATCGCCACGCTGCCGAGCGCGACGAGACCGATCATGCGCCACGAGAAATAGCGCCTCTTCAAGAAGCCGAGCGCCGCGCACACGGCGATGAGCGTCGCGCCTCCGAACACGCAGCGGAAGAACACCACGTTCCAGGGCGTCTGCCCCGACGACACCACGAGCCAGCCGATCGTGCCCGACATCAGCATCGCGAGCGACATCTCGATCGCGCCGCGACGCAGTTCATTCGCACGCGATGCGCCGCCAAGCCGCGCATCGATTCTTTCGCTATTCATTTCGCGCCCGTCATGCAAGTTTCGATGGCTTCAAGTCTATCGATGCGCATCGCTCGAAACCATGCCTAAAATTAGGCTCACGCATCTTTCGACCTTTGAATTGAAGGCCATCATGGGAAAACACCTGAGCAACCCGCCGCAAGCGGGCATCGACGCAATCGATCGCGAACTCATCGCCGTGCTTGCGAGCGATGGACGCATCGCCGTGAGCGAGCTTGCGAAGCGCGTCGGCCTGTCGGCGCCGAGCACCGCCGAGCGCATGCGGCGGCTCGAGACGCAAGGCGTGATTCGCGGCTTCACCGTCGATATCGATCCGCGCGCGCTCGGCTACACGCTGCAGGCGATCGTGCGCGTGCAGCCGCTGCCGGGGCAATTGCATCTTGTCGAAGAAGCGATAAGGCGCATTCCCGAGTTCGTCGAATGCGACAAGGTGACGGGCGACGATTGCTTCGTATGCCGCCTCTATCTGCGCTCGATCGAGCATCTCGACGACATCCTTTCGCGCGTCACCGAGCGCGCCGCGACGAGCACGGCCATCATCAAGGCAACGCCGATCGAAAGACGCCTGCCGCCGCTCGGCTGATCGCTGCGCGTTTTTACCTGCAGAAGAACGGGGTTACACTTGAGTCGCCTGAAACCGCATCACAGCTATGCGCGCGAGGAGCGAACATGAGTGACTTCGACGCCAACCGCACCTTCCGCGGACTTCCGCTGACACCCGAGCAAGATGCCGAAGTGCGGCATTACATCAAGAAGAAAAAGCAGCGCGACGAGCCGTGGGACACGCCGGAACTCGAGGCGATGCTGCAGGACATGCTGGAGCCGCCAGGCGACGAAGACGGCCCCGCCGACGACGAAACCGACGAGGAAACGCGTTCGGCGGCAGAGCGCGCGTCCGCGTTCATCGACGAAGGCATGGACCCGATCGAGAACAGCGAGGAATGGCACGCCGCAATGGAGGCCGAAGCGATGAAAGGGCCACGACGCTAAGGCGTTTCTCGCGCCGCGCAAAAAAGAAAGCGCCGGTCGATGCCGGCGCTTCATCCCTCCACTTCGCGCTTCACACTTCGCGCTTCACACTTCGCGCTTCACACTTCGCGCTTCACACTTCGCAATTCACTGCACGTTCAATGCCTGTGCCGCCAGTCGCGCGGCGGATGCGTATCCAGCCAACGCGCTTTCGGAGTATGGATATGCGGATGCCGGTGATGCATCACGATAACCACCGCGACGCATAGCACCAGGACGAGTCCCGCCATCAGGCTGATCATTGGCTCGGCCATCGCTACCTCCTTTCTTCGACAGGCGATGCCTGTATTTTAGGCGCTGTTTCGCGCGACGAATCACGCCCCGCGCGCACATGCTTCGCATGAAAGCAGCTAAGTCATCGAAAGCATGACGTGTTCCCATGTCCTATAGTGCTTTAGCACGTTTGGTTTGAAGATCCACGAAATCAACCGGGAGACGCAGATGGCGACGTGGAAACCCGATCCGAGCTTCTATCCTTCCCCGCGGCTCGCAGCGAAAGCGCCGCGCGAAACGCTGGCTTATGTCGCGACGTTCGATCCCGAGCGCAAGTCGCCGGACAAGATCGCCGTCGTCGATGTCGATCCGGATTCGCCGGACTATACGAAGATCGTCGGCGAAATCGCGATGCCCGATGTCGGCGACGAGTTGCATCACTTCGGTTGGAACGCATGCTCGTCGTGCCTGTGCCCGAATGCGCCGCATCCGCACATGGAGCGGCGCTATCTCGTCGTGCCGGGGCTGCGTTCATCGCGCGTGCATATCATCGACACGAAGCCCGATCCGAAGAAGCCGGTGATCGTGAAGACGATCGAGCCCGCGGAACTCGCGGAAAAGACCGGCTATACGCGGCCGCATACCGTGCATTGCGGGCCGGGTGGCATCTATATCACCGCGCTCGGCAACGCCGAAGGCAAGGCGCCCGGCGGCGTGCTGATGCTCGATCAGCAGAGCTTCGATCCGCTCGGCCGATGGGAAGTCGATCGCGGACCGCAACAGCTCGCGTACGACGGCTGGTGGCATCTCGGCTACGACACGATGGTCACGAGCGAATGGGGCACGCCCGACACCTTCGAGGAAGGCCTCGTGCCCGATCTGCTGCTCGGCGCGAAGTACGGGCGCAAGCTGCATTTCTGGGACTTCACGAAGCGCAAGCACATTCAGGAGATCGATTTCGGCGACGAATATCAGCTCGTCTTCGAACTGCGTCCCGCGCACGATCCGACCAAGGCATATGGTTTCGTGAACTGCGTGATCAGTCTGAAGGATCTGTCGTCGTCGATCTGGACCTGGTATCGCGACAAGGACAAGTGGGCGGTGAAAAAGATCATCGACATTCCCGCCGAACCCGCCGATGCCGACAAGCTGCCGCCGTTATTGAAGGGCTTCAATGCGGTGCCGCCGCTCGTCTCCGATATCGATCTGTCGATGGACGACCGCTTTCTGTACGTGTCGTGCTGGGGCACCGGCGACATGCTGCAATACGACGTCTCCGATCCCTTCGCGCCGAAACTGACGGGCAAGGTGCGTATCGGCGGCGTGGTCGCGCGCGCGACGCATCCGGGCGCGAAGAACGGCGCGCTGAATGGCGGCCCGCAGATGGTCGAAGTGAGCCGCGACGGCCGCCGCGTCTACTTCACGAATTCGCTGTACGGCGCGGTCGATGCGCAGTTCTATCCCGAAGGCATCGACGGCTGGATGGTGAAGCTCGATGCCGATCCCAACGGCGGCCTCGCCGTCGACGACAAGTTTTTCATCGACTGGCCCAAGGGACATCGGCCGCATCAGATCCGGCTGCAAGGGGGCGATTGCTCGTCGGATTCGTACTGCTATCCCTGATCCGCCGCGAGACACTTCGCATGGACGCCGCATCGCCCGCGCTCCTCCTCACCGCCGCGGGCCTCGGCGCGTTTCACGGTCTCAATCCCGCGATGGGATGGCTCTTCGCCGTCGCGCTCGGCCTGTATGCGCGAAGCCGCCGCGTCGCGCTCGTATCGCTCGTGCCGATCGCGCTCGGCCACGCGGCGTCGGTCGCGCTCGTGCTCGCGGGCGCGCTCACGCTCGGCGCGGCGGTCGGCCATGACCTGCTCGCACGCGGCTGCGGGGCGCTGCTGATCGGCTGGGGCGTGTGGAGCGCGTGGCGCGGGCATCGCGGACGCCCGACCGTCGGCATGCGTACCGGGCTGGCCGGTCTCGCGTTATGGTCCTTCATGATGTCGAGCGCGCACGGCGCAGGTTTGATGCTGGTGCCGGCGCTCTTGCCGTTGTGCACGGGCGCGATGCCAAAGACGGCTTTCGAAGCCAGCGCACTCGCGTTGACCGTGCATACCGGCGCGATGCTCGCCGTCATCGCGACGATCGCCATGTTCGCCATGTCCCTTCAGGAACGCGGCGGACTCGGCTTTCTACGCAGCGGATGGATCAACGTCGACTGGATCTGGAGCGCGGCATTGATCGCGTGCGGCTTATTTCTATTCGTCTGACGCGGAGTCCTGCACGCCGAATTGCATTTTGCATACGTTATGCGCGATGGCATTTTGCATGCATCGCGCATAGCACAGAATTCAATCGCGGCGCGACACTTCCTCCGGATTCGGCAATTCGGCGGTGGTCCACCCTCCGCCCAGCGCCTTCACGAGAGCGACGCTCGCCGCCATGCGGCGCCGCTCGATACGCACCGCCGTGCGTTGATCCGACAGCACGATTGCCTGCGTCACCACCACGCTCAGATACGTGATCGCGCCGTTCTCGTAGCGATTGCTGACCTTGCCGAGCGCGCGCTGGGCGGCATCGACGGCATCGCGTTGTGCTTCGCTTTCGCGGCGCAGCACTTCCAGCGCATTCAGGTTGTCTTCCACTTGCCCGAACGCGGTCAGCACGGTTTGCCGATAATCGGCGACCTTCTCGTCGTAGTCAGCGCGCGCCGCATCGCGAGCCGCCGCGCGACCGCCGAAGTCCAGCACCGTGAATGCGAGCTGTGGCCCGAGCGACCAGAATCGGCTCGGCGCTTCGAGCCATGAGCTGAAGCGCGTCGCCTCGAGACCGCCCGTCGCGGCGAGCAGAAGGTTCGGAAAGAACGCCGCCGTCGCCACGCCGACGCGCGCATTCGCCTCGGCCACGCGCCGCTCCGCCGCCGCGACATCCGGCCTGCGCTCGAGCAACGCGGACGGCACGCCGGGCGGCAGCACCGCGAGCGCCGCCGACGGATGCGGCGAATGCGCTTCGTTGAGCGGCGCGACATCGAGGGTAAAACTCGACGGACTCTCGCCGACGAGAATCGCGATCGCATTGACGAGGCTCGTTCGCGTGGTCTCCAGATCGATGAATTGTGCCTGCGTCGCGCGCAGTTGCTCTTCGGCCTGCGCGACATCCGATTCCGCCGCGACGCCGCCCGCAAAACGATCGCGTGTAAGCGCGAGCGCCTTCTCATAGGCTTGCAGCGTCGCCTGCAACAGCCGTTCTTCTTCGACGATGCCGCGCAAATCGAAGTAGTCGGTCGCGAGTTCGGCCTGCATCGACAGAATCGCGCTGTGCAGATCCGCGGCGCTCGCCTGCGCTTCTGCGCGGCCACCTTCGACAGCACGCGAGATGCGGCCCCAGAGATCCGGCTCCCACGAGATCTGTGCGTCGATCAGATAGTCGGGCACGGTCACGCCCGCGCTCGATTTGTACAGGACGTTCGACGATACCCGCGACTGATTGAATGCGGCATTCGCCGTGATGGTCGGAAAGTACGCCGAACGCGCCTGCGCGGCCGCCGCACGCGCTCCACGAAAACGCGCGGCGGCCGCGGCCACGGTCTGATTCGCTGTCGCGACACGTTCTTCGAGCGCGTTCAATTGCGGATCGCCATAGACTTCCCACCACGGCGCGCGCGGCTTCGCATCGGCGGGCTGCGCAGGCTTCCAGTCTTGCGATGCCGACGCAGGCGCATCGAGCGGCATCTGCGACTTGTACGCAGCAGGCGTAGAAGTTTCGGGCCGCACGTAATCCGGCCCGACGGCGCAGCCGCCCAATGCCGCGATAGTTAGCGATGCAACTAATTCGAGCGATGCGCGCCTCATCACGACTCGCTTCCTTCAGCCTTCGCTGCACCACCGCTCGCGGCGTCGCTCGAACCCGCGCGGCCGATACGCACCGCCGCGCCATCGATGATCGAATCGGGCGGATTGACGATCACGCGCTCATCGCCATTCAATCCGGAGACGATCGACACACGCGTGCCGTAGTCGGTGCCGAGCGTGATCGGCAGAAGCTTCACGCGGTTGTTCGCATCGACACTCGCGGCATGCACGCCATCCGGACGGAACAACAGCGCATTGCCGGGCAGCGTGTATGAAGGACTCGCGCTCGTGAGACGAAAGCGCACTTGCGCATACGCGCCCGCAAGCAATTCGCCCGCCGGATTCTTCACATCGACTTCGACGCGCATCGTGCGCGCGACGGGATCGACCGCGCCCGCGGTACGCACCGTGACGCCGTCGAACTTGCGATTGCGCTCTTCGTTGAGCAGCAACTCCGCGGGCAAACCCACCGTGATCATCCGCGCATACGCTTGCGGCACATCGACGAACACACGCAACGTCGACGCATCCTGAATGTGGAAGAGCTCGCGGCCGGCGGCGCCGCTGCCGGCGTCGATCAACTGACCGACATCGGTGTTGCGCGCGGTGACGACGCCATCGAAGGGTGCATAGATCTTCTGGAACGACACGAGTTGTTCGAGCCGCGACACGTTCGCCTGCGCCGCGTTCAGCGCCGCTTCCTTCGCGAGCATGTCGCCGTTCTTTTCATCGGTCTCCTGGCGCGACACCGAGTTGTTCTTCAGCATCTGCGCCCAGCGCTCCGCAGTCGTCTTCGCAAGCAGATAGTTCGCGCGCGCGGTTTGCGCATCGGCACGCGCCTGACGAAGCTGATCGTTGATTTCGGGCGCATCGATCTCCGCGAGCAACTGGCCCTTCTTCACCTTCGTGCCGATATCGACGGTCCAGCGCTTCAGATACCCATTGGTGCGCGCGAAGATCGGCGCATCGGAGAACGCGCGGATATCGCCTGCGAGCACGAGATCCTGCGAGGCCTTCATGCGCGTCGGCTTGATGACCTCGACCGTCTGCAAGCCGTGCTCGTTCGCATCGCGTTCGAGTTCCGCGTGCGCAGCGCGGCGCGACAGGATTCCCTGCGCGATGAGCGCGACGACGACCACGAGCGCGATCACGAGCCATAAGCGCCCTCGCCGCCTGTTGCCCGATCGTTGCGACAACTGCTCTTCCATTCTTGCTCCGCCTGCTGTTCGATTGTTTTATTGCGCCGCTTTCCGTGCCGCCGCGCCCGGTCCCTTGCCGCGTGCTTCCATGCGCCGATAGACGATCGAAAACACGACCGGCACGAAGAACAGCGTTGCGATGGTGCCGACCATCAGGCCGCCGATCACCGCCCGCCCGAGCGGCGCATTCTGCTCGCCGCCTTCACCGAGCCCGATCGCCATCGGCACCATGCCGATCATCATCGCGAGCGCGGTCATCAGCACCGGCCTGAAACGCGTATAGCCCGCTTCCAGCGCGGAGCGCACTGCGTCGCCATGTTCGGCGAGCGCGGCGCGCGCGAAGCTCACCACGAGAATGCTGTTTGCCGTCGCGATGCCTATGCACATGATCGCGCCGGTCAATGCGGGAATCGACAACGTCGTATGCGTCAGGAACAACATCCACACGATGCCCGCGAGCGCGCCCGGCAATGCGGTGATGATGATGAACGGATCGAGCCACGACTGGAAGTTCACGACGATCAGCAAGTACACCAGCACGACCGCGAGAATGAGGCCGAATGCGAGACCCGAAAACGATCCGTTCATCGTCTCGACCTGGCCGCGCATTTCGATCGTCGAGCCTTTGGGCAATTCGCCGCGCGCTTCGTCGATGATGCGTTGCACGTCGTCCGCCACTGCGCCGAGATCGCGCCGCTCGGTGGTCGCATAGAGATTGATGGTGGTCTGCGCGTTGTAGTGATAGACGACCGCATCGCGCGCGCTGCGCGAAAGCGTTGCGAGCGCGCCGAGAATATTGGTCTTGCCGCTCGACGATGTCACCGGAATGTTCGCCACCGATTGCAGCGAGTTCATGTCGTATTGCGGCGCCGTCGTGATGACGTTATAGCTCACGCCATTCACCGGATTGAGCCAGAACGTGGGCGTCGTCTGCTGACTGCCCGACAGCGTGATGAGCAAGTTGTTCGCGACATCGCGCTGCGTGAAGCCCGCTTGCAACGCCTTCGTGCGATCGACCTCGACGTTGATCGCAGGCAGATCGGATGGCTGCTGGATGCGCGCATCGACGAGACCCGGCACGCGGCGAATCTTTTCCAGCATGCGATTCGCCAGCGCGCGATTGCCGCGCACATCGCGGCCGGTGATCGCTATATCGATCGGCGCGGGCACGCCGAAGTTGAGGATCTGACTCACGATATCGGCGGGCAGGAATGAAAACGTCACGCCGGGAAACTCCTGCGGCAGGCGCTTTCGCAACTCGTGGATATAGCCTTCTGTCGGCGCGTGATCTTCGTTGAGGCTGATGAGCACGTCGGCATCGGCGGAACTGACCGTGCCCGTGTTGTTGTACGAGAGATTGATACCCGATACCGGCAAGCCCATGTTGTCGATGATCGAGCGAATCTCGCCGCGCGGAATCAGTTGCCTGATGCGTGCATCGACGCGATCCGTCAGCGCCGCCGTTTCCTCGATGCGCGTGCCCGTCTTCGCGCGCATATGCAGCGCGATCACGCCTGAATCGATCGACGGAAAGAAGTCGCGCCCGAGGAACGGCGCAAGCCCGAGCGACAGCAGGCAGCACAGCAAAAACAACGAAGCGAAGCGGCCCGGTTGCGCGAGCTGCGTTTCGAGAACGCGTCGATAGCGATGGCGCACGGACTCGAAATGACGCTCGAATGCGAGATGAATCCGCACGAACGGATTGCGCGAGCCTTTCATCGATTCGACATCGCCGCCCATGTGCTCGTGATGACGCAACAGATACTTCGCAAGCGTCGGGATCAGCGTGCGCGAGAAGAAGTACGACGCGAGCATCGCGAACACGACGGCTTCGGCCATCGGCACGAACAGGTAATGCGCGACGCCCGTCAGCAGGAACATGGGAATGAACACGATGCAGATAGAGAGCGTCGACACGAGCGTCGGCACGGCGATCTGCTGCGCGCCATCGAGAATCGCATGCTCCAGTTCCTTGCCCTGCTCCAGATTCTGGCTGATGTTTTCGATTGCAACTGTCGCGTCGTCGACGAGGATACCGACCGCGAGCGCGAGGCCGCCGAGCGTCATGATGTTGATCGTCTGCCCGATCGCGGAGAGCGCGACGATCGACGTCAGCATCGAAAGCGGTATCGAGATCGCGATGATGAGCGTCGCACGCCAGCTTCCCAGAAACAGCAGCACCATCAGCGCAGTCAGGCCCGCTGCGATCACCGCTTCACGCAGCACGCCCGACACCGACGCGCGCACGAAGAGCGATTGATCCGCAACGGGCTCGATCTTCAGCGACTCGGGCACCATGCCGCGCAAGGTCGGCAACAGGTTCTTCACGCGCGCGACGATATCGAGCGTCGATACATTGCCGCTCTTGTTGATCGTGAGTAAGGAAGCGCGGGTGCCGTCCACCCGCACGATATTGGTTTGCGGCTGGAAGCCGTCGCGCACATGCGCGACGTCCTTGATATAGATCGTGCCGCCAGGACCGGTGCGGATCGGTATGTCGTTGAGTCCTTCGATCGAGCCCGGACTCGCGTTCAGGCCGACCGAGTATTCCGTTGCGCCGATCTTCGTCGTGCCCGTCGGCAGAATCAGATTCTGCGCGCTGATTGCATTGACCACGTCGGTCGGCGCGAGGTTCTTCGCCTGCAGCTTGCGCGAATCGATATCGACCATGATCTGCCGCTGCTTGCCGCCATAAGGCAATGGCACCGAAGCGCCTTGCACGGTCGCGAGCTGCGTCTTCAGAAAGCTATTGCCGAAGTCGTAGAGCTGCTGTTCGCTGAGTTCCGACGACGACAACGCGAGCCGCAGAATCGGCACCGTCGATGCATTGAAGCGCAAGATATTCGGCGGCGTGATGCCGGGCGGCAGCGAGCGCAATTGCGTTTGCGAGAGCGCGGTAATCTCGGCGATAGCTTCATCGACATTCGCATTAGGCTGAAAGTAGATGCGAATGACCGCAATGCCCGGCAGCGATTCCGACTCGATGTGCTCGATGTCGTTGACCGCCACCGACAACCCGCGCTCGTAATTGAGCGTGATGCGGCGCTCCATTTGATCGGGCGGCAGGCCCGTATAAGACCAGATAACGCTGACAACGGGAATATCGATATTCGGAAAGATATCGGTCGGCGTCCGCACGATGACGAGCGGACCGATGATCAGCAAGAGCAACGACAGGACGATGAATGTGTACGGGCGCTTCAGCGCGAGTCTGACAATCCACATCTAGGTTTCGCCTGCCCCGTTCGTTGTTCGTTATTCGAATGCTATGCGACGACACTGCGCCCGCAGACGCAAATGCACTCGATACGATGACACAACTGAAGCTTACAAAACAATTTGCGCAAACGGTTGCGAGGGTTTTTGCGGAAAGATTTCTGCAGAAGAATGCGGGGCCGCACCGAAAACGGAACGCGCGTTCCAATTGTTGGAAATGAATTGCGCCTCGCAGAGCGCGAGGCGCTTGGCGATGCGGAAAGTTATGCCGCTACGGGACGAAGATCGAGTACGCGCTTGGCCTTGCCGGTTGCCGTCGTCGGCAGTTCGCCGGAATCGAGCACGCGCACTTGCGTCGATACGCCGACCATCGTCTTGACGCGATGCTGAAGTTCGCGCGAGAGACCGGCGCGGTCGCTCTCGTTCAGCGTTGCGCAGACTTCCGGGCGTGCTTCGACTGAGACGGACAGCGAATCCATGTGGCCGTCGCGCGACACGCACAACTGATACTGGCCGCTCAGGCGCGGAATCGCAAGGATCAACTCTTCGATCTGGCTCGGGAACACATTGACGCCGCGAATGATGAGCATGTCATCCGAGCGGCCCGTGATCTTCGCGAGGCGACGCATCGAGCGCGCGCTCGGCGGCAGCAACGAAGTGAGATCGCGCGTGCGGTAACGGATCATCGGCATCGCTTCCTTCGTGAGCGAAGTGAAGACCAGTTCGCCCGTGCTGCCTTCCGGAAGCACTTCGCCCGTCACGGGATCGATAATCTCGGGATAGAAATGATCTTCCCAGATCGTCGGGCCATCCTTCGTCTCGATACATTCACACGCAACGCCCGGACCCATGATTTCCGAGAGGCCGTAGATGTCGAGTGCCTGTATGCCCGCACGCGTTTCGATCTCGCTGCGCAATCCCTGGCTCCATGGCTCGGCGCCGAAGATGCCGATCTTGAGCGACGTGTTCGCCGGGTCCATGCCCTGCCGTGTCATTTCATCGAGCAGATTCAGCATGTACGACGGCGTGACGAGAATGATCTTCGGCGCGAAATCGCGGATCAGTTGAACCTGCTTTTCGGTCTGACCGCCTGACATCGGCACCACCATGCAGCCCAGACGTTCGGCGCCGTAGTGAATGCCGAGACCGCCGGTGAAGAGACCATAGCCGAACGCATTGTGCAGCGTGTCGCCTCTGCGCCCACCAGCAGCTCTGATTGAACGCGCCGTGACGTTGGCCCACGTGTCGATGTCTTTCGCGGTATAGCCGACCACCGTCGGCTTGCCCGTCGTGCCGCTCGATGCATGCACGCGCACGACCTGATCGCGCGGCACGGCGAAGAGCCCGAAGGGATAGTTGTCGCGTAGGTCGGTTTTCGTCGTGGTCGGGAAACGCGCGAGATCGGATAGCTCGCGCAGGTCGTCTGGATGCACGCCCGCAGCGTCGAAAGCACGGCGATAGTGTGCGACGTTTTCATAGGCGTGACGCAACGTCCACTTCAGGCGTTCGAGTTGCAGTGCCTGAAGCTCGTCCCGGCTCGCGCGCTCGATCGGTTCCAGTTCGCTTTGCTGTGCAATGGATTGAACCACGGTTGTCTCCTGCATGAATGCTCGATGAATGAATGATGCGTCTTCGCTTCAGTGAAAGCGCTGGCCCGAATAACGCAATGCCGCGATGAGCGGCGATGCGCGATAACGGTCTTCGCCGTAATGCGCAGCGAGATGAAGCAGCACGTCGTGAACGCGGCCGATGTCGATGCGTTCGCCCCACGCGAGCGGTCCGAGCGGATAGTTCACGCCCTTCTCCATCGCGAGGTCGAGATCGGCGCTCGTGCAAACGCATTGATTCACGGCGTCGGCCGCTTCGTTGACGAGCATCGCGACGGTTCGCATCACGGTCATGCCGGCGACATCGTTCAATGGCACGACTGCATAACCGGCTTGCGCCAATGCGCCGGCTACCGCAGCGTAGGCTTCGCCGGAGCATTGACGCGCGTGCGTGAGCGCCACGCTTTGCGCGTTCGCATAGTCGAGCGCGAGATCGATCAACACGATGTTGTCGATGCCGAGCGCATGCGCGCGTTCCGTCGCCGTGCGTCCATCGGTAAGGAAAAGATACGCATCATCGATTTGTGCGATCAGTCCGGGCATGTCGTTTCCAGCGACGCTCGCCGGCGCGATGCGCGCTTGCAGGCGTTCGTATAAAGGCACGCTTTCTCCGAGCACGATCTTCGAAGGCGTATGAGCATTCGTTTCGATGCGCGCGACAGGCTTCGCGGCATCAGCGCCATAGTCATAAAAGCCACGGCCGGTCTTGCGACCAAGAAAGCCCGCGTTCACCAATTCCTGTTGAATCAGCGAAGGCGTGAAGCGCGGATCGTTGAAGTACGCGTTGAACACCGATTGCGTCACGGCGAAATTCACGTCGTGGCCGATCAAGTCCATCAACTCGAATGGACCCATTCTGAAGCCGCCCGAATCGCGCATGACGGCATCGATGGAAGCGGCGTCAGCGCCCTGCTCGTTGAGCACGCGCAAGCCTTCCGCATAGAACGGCCGAGCCACGCGATTGACGATGAATCCCGGCGTCGATTTTGCATGTACCGGCGTCTTGCCCCATGCCGCGGCTGTGGCATGCACGGTTTGTGCGACCGCATCGGATGTTGCGAGTCCGTGCACGACTTCGACGAGGGCCATCAGCGGTGCCGGATTGAAGAAGTGCATCCCGACCACGCGCGACGGATGCTTCAAGGGCGCCGCGATCGCCGTGATCGAAATGGATGACGTGTTGGTCGCGAGCATGCACTCGTGCGTCACGATGCTTTCGAGCTCGATGAACAGCGCGCGCTTGAGCTCGAGACGTTCCGCAATGGCTTCGATGACAAGCGATGCCGTGCGCAAGTCAGCGAGACTCGTAACGACGCGCACGCGATCGATGGCTTGCTGTCCTGCGGACTCTTCGAGCTTCTTCTTGTCGATCAGGCGCTGCACGTTCGCCGCGATTGCATTGCGCGCCTTGTCGAGCGCTTTCGCATCGAGATCGTAAAGCAGCACGGTGTGCCCCGCGAGCGCTGCGACCTGGGCAATGCCCGCGCCCATCGCGCCGGCGCCGATCACGCCGACGATCGCCGATGTCTGAATGGCCTGTGTCATGTCGCCAGGTCCCTCAGACGCGCTCGATTGCGATCGCGATGCCCTGACCCACGCCGATGCACATCGTGCATAGCGCATGGCGCCCGTTGCGGCGCTCGAGTTCGTACATTGCGGTGGTGACGAGGCGCGCACCCGATGCGCCGAGCGGATGACCGAGCGCGATGGCGCCGCCATTCGGATTCACGCGCGGATCGTCCTCGGCAAGGCCCAGTTGACGAAGCACCGCGATGCCTTGCGATGCGAAGGCCTCGTTGAGTTCGATGACGTCGAACTGATCGAGCGTGAGGCCTGTACGTGCAAGCAGCTTCTTCGTCGCGGGCGCGGGACCGATGCCCATGATGCGCGGCTCGACACCCGCCGTCGCCATGCCGATGATGCGCGCTCGCGGCGTGAGTCCATGACGCCTCGCAGCATCCTCGTTCGCGATGATGAGCGCGCATGCGCCATCGTTCACGCCCGACGCGTTGCCCGCGGTCACGCTGCCGTCGGGACGCACGACGCCCTTCAGCTTCGCGAGCGATTCGAGCGAGGTCTCGCGCGGATGCTCGTCGCGATCGATCGCGATCGCTTCGCCCTTCTTTTGCGGCACATTCACCGCGACGATTTCCTGTGCGAGCGTGCCATCGGCCTGTGCGCGTGCCGCACGCTGCTGGCTGCGCAGCGCGAAGCGATCTTGCGCATCGCGCGAAATGTTGAAATCGACCGCGACGTTCTCCGCGGTCTCCGGCATCGAGTCGACGCCATATCGCACACGCATCGCGCGATTGATGAAACGCCAGCCGATGGTCGTATCGAAGATATCAGCCGAACGCGAGAATGCGCTCGATGCTTTACCCATCACGAAAGGCGCACGCGTCATGCTCTCGACGCCACCCGCAACATACAGCGAACCGTCGCCGGCCTTGATCGCGCGCGCGGCACTGCCGACCGCGTCCATGCCCGAGCCGCACAGACGGTTGATCGTCGAGCCCGGCACGTCGATAGGCAAACCCGCGAGCAAGCTCGACATGCGCGCGACGTTGCGGTTATCTTCGCCAGCCTGATTCGCGCAGCCGTAGATCACATCGTCGATCTGCGTCCAGTCCACCGACGCGTTGCGCTTCATGAGCGCGGTGATGGGCACGGCGCCGAGATCGTCGGCGCGGACGTCCTTGAAAACGCCGCCGTAGCGGCCGAATGGAGTACGAATCGCGTCGCAAATGAAGGCTTCAGTCATGACAAGTCTCGATGTGGAGAATGATCTTTCGCAGCGAAGCCGCGCAATAGTTGCATTGCTAACGACTTCGGCGCTTGAATAGATTTGGAATCGCTTCGGCTTCACGCGCACCGTTGCGATGCGCGACTTTCTAATGAAT
>NZ_JFHD01000053.1 GCF_000698575.1 Caballeronia zhejiangensis | reverse complement strand
TGCTTCTCTACTAACGTCTCCATCTCACTGCAATCGCCGCCCTTTGGTTTCCCTTGCATACCCAACGGCAGCGCGTAGCGCTGTGCCGAAGCTCTTTCGTGCTGAACCAGTGTCCTCAGCGCTTTCGGGCGGCAGACCGTGCGCGATCCGAGTCCGATGGGGCCTATGAGGGCACTCTTTAGGCGAGTGCCATCTGCAACGAGAGAACTACCCAAATTGCGTGTGACCGCGGGCCGTGACGAGCTGCTTTCTTTGCTTACTTTCTTTGCAGCAGCAAAGAAAGTGAGTGCCGCCCCGCACAGGGGCAACGCTAATAGACCGCCGCGAAACCGGGATCCGGCGAAAAAGAAAAAAATCACCGACTAGCCCGAGGCGCATTCGAGGGCTTCCCCGGCGCGCCCATATTCCTGAACGTCCCTTGAAAAGCAATCGTCTCCTTCTGCAGCGGATGCGCAAAATCGTTCCCATCACCGGGCACTTCGGTGCGAATCATGAGCAATCGCCCGGGCACGTCATCGGCCATGACGAACGTATAGCGCTTGGCGAGGTACTTGGTGAACCGCTCGGCATTGGGATCGTTCAAATAAGGCTGAATGACGATCTGCTGCGCCTTCGCATGCTTGCCAAGCCCGAGCGCTTCGCTCGACACCGGCGTGATAGCAGGCCCCGCCGCAAGCGCCATCCTCACGCGCTGCTGGAAATAGCGCCGCTGACCGCCCGTCAGTTGCTCCATCTCCGCGATGTCATGCTCCAGAAAATAGATGATCACCGGATTGCAAGGCAAGCCGCCCGGCACGTTGACATTCCCCGTCCGATCGGAAACCTTCGCGTCGTTCTTGCTGTTGCCCTGACTCACGACGAGCACGCGCAACGTGTCATTGACCTTCGACGGCGGCCCGGAATAATCCACCGCGTAATCGAGCTCGGTCTGCGCCTCGACACCGGTCATATGCGGCTGCATGAAGAGCAACTGCTCAGCGGGCTTGATATCGACGGACGTCGGCGCCGAAGCCACGGGCGCGTCCGCACACATCGCGACGCGCGGCATCGCACTGCCCAGCGCGATAACCCACGCGCAAAGAGAAGCCGCGTATATCCGCTTCATTGCGCGCTTTCCGGCTGCAACGGCAACAATGGAACCTGATAGCTCGTCAGAATCTGATCGATCTTCGGCTGGTTCGATGCAATCCAGTTATCGACCTTGTCCCGCCACGCCTTTTCGCCATAACGCACGCCCATCGAAATCTCATAGTCGAAGCGAATCGGCTGACCGGCCGGGAATGGCACGAGACGCACCTTGTTATCGGAACGATTCGCGAAATAGCCCGCGATCGGCCCCCATACGAAAGCCGCATCGACGTCGCCCTTCGCCAGATCGCGTTCGATCATCTCGCCGGGAAACGCCTCGGGATCGCCGCTTTGCCCCTGATACGACACAGCCTGAGCGATCAGATCATGGCGAAGCAGCCAGTCCACGGCGGGGCTCTTCACGAAGACGCCGAGCTTCATTTTCTTCAACTGATCCGGCGGCAGATTCATCAGATCCGATGGAGTCTTGATGCTCGCGTATTCGGGCTTGTTCGGAAACACCATCGCGTAAGTAGAATGCAGATACGGACGCGTCGTCGCGGTCAATTCATAACCCTTCGGCACGCCGATGATCAGATCGCATTTGAAGCGCTCCGTCTGCGGCACTTTCTCGCGCAGCGTGTTGCGCACGAATCCCATGCGTTGCGGCCAATACGTATATTCGAGCTTGTAGCCGAAATCGCTCGCCATCTGACTCGCGATCTTGTTCTCGTAACCCTCGCCCTTCTTGTTGGAGAGCGGCATGTTGTTCGGATCGGCGCACACGCGCAGGATACCGTCCGCGCCATCGTTGTTCGGTAGATCGGGCGGCGGAGCGAGCGCACCTTGCGCGAACGCCTGTTGCGCCGAGAACGTCGCGAATGCCGCGCATAACGTGGCTACGAATCGGAACGAAGCGGCGCGGCTTGCATTACGATCAGACATCGACACCTCCGGGTATGAGAGCAATCATCAGACGTCAGCCGCCAATCGGCCATGCAACGTCTTCATTTTGCATCGATTGCCTGCAGATCGCCCGGGTTGATCTTGCCGTCGGAGCGCCCCTTCAGGTACGCATAGAGGTTCTCCCAGTTCTTCTGCATCATCTGGCTCGCGCTGAAGTCGGGCATACCCTTGTCCACGCGACCGCCGAATACGGTTCGATGAAACTCATTCTTGTCGAGCGTCTTGAAAGCGTCGATCAGCGACGGGCCGACCATCCCTTCCTGCTTCGCCCCGTGACAGCGTTCGCACGCGAGCGCCCGCCAGGTCTTCCAGCCCTGCAGCGTGTCGCTGTCTACCTTGTTGCCATCGACGACCTTATACGCGACCGGCTTGATTTGCGCAGGCATCGCAGGCGGCGTCTGTGCAAAGGAAGCGGACGAAGCAGCGAGCGTCATCGTCAGCAGCAAGAGTGATCGGCCTTTCATACGTCTGACTCCTTGAACATGTCTTGTATATGAGGTGCTTCGTGTTGCTGCGGCGCGGCGGCCGTTGCAGCCGCCGCGCATCGCACATCGACTGATTCACATCGAAGAAACATCAACCGCCCGGAATCGCGAACACGAAGAGCGTGCCGCCGAGAGCCGTGTACTTCGCGAGCTCCTTGTAGCCGCCGACCGCGCCCAGGCCTTCCGTCGACTTCTCGAGACCCGCCGCCATGCCGATGCCGGCCCAGCCGCCGATGCCCGAGTACACGCCGATATACTGCTTGCCCTGGTACTGGTACGTGAACACGTTGCCGATGACGCCCGATGGCGTCTTGAACTTCCACAGCTCCTTGCCGTCCTTAATGCGCACTGCCTTGATGTAGCCTTCGAGCGTGCCGTAGAACACGACGCCGCCTGCGGTCGCGAGCGCGCCGGACCACACCGAGAACTTCTCCGGCTTGGACCACACGATCTTGCCCTTCGAGGCATCCCACGCGATGAAGTTACCCATCGCGCCTTTCTCGTTCGGGCCCGGATACATCGAGAGCGTCGCGCCGACGAACGGCTGACCCGACACGTAATCGACCTGGAACGGCTCGTAGTCCATGCAGACGTGATTCGTCGGCACGAGGAAGAGCTTGGAGCCAGGATCGAATGCGGCCGGCTGCTGATCCTTCGAGCCGAGCGCTGCGGGGCAGATGTTCTTCACGTTGTGATCGGGACCGGCCTTCTGCGTCGAGTAGCTCGCATTGCGAATCGGCAGGCCGCTCTTCAGATCGACGCTATCGGCCCAGTTCACCGCCGGGTCGTACTTCTGCGCGACGAGCAGTTCGCCCGTCTGGCGATTCAGCGTATAGCCGAAGCCATTGCGGTCGAAGTGAACGATCGCCGGCACGGTCTTGCCGCCGATGTTCAGGTCCGAGAGGATCATCTCGTTGACGCCGTCATAGTCCCACTCGTCGTGAGGCGTCATCTGATAGACCCACTTCGCCTGGCCCGTGTTGAGATCGCGCGCGAAGATCGTCATCGACCACTTGTTGTCGCCCGGACGCTGCGTCGGGTTCCATGTGCCCGGATTGCCCGAGCCGTAGTAGATGAGATTCAGCTTCGGATCCCATGCGTACCAGCCCCATGTCGTGCCGCCGCCGTACTTCCACTGGTCGCCCTGCCAGCTCTTGAGCGACGAGTCGGCACCGACCGGCGTCATCTTGCCGTCGGTCCAGGTCATGGTCGCCTGCGGGTCCATCAGCATTTCGTTGTCGGGACCGGTGCTGTAGGCCTTCCAGACTTCCTTGCCGTCCTTGATGTTGTACGCGACGATACGGCCGCGCACGCCGAACTCACCACCCGAGATGCCGGTCAGGACTTTGTCGCCGAAAACGTGCGGCGCGTTGGTGTTGGTTTCGCCTTTCTTCGGATCGCCGTTGGTCGCGGTCCATACGACGTCGCCGGTTTTTGCGTCGAGCGCGACGAGCTTGGTGTCGGCTTGCTGGAGGAAGATCTTGCCGTCGCCATATGCAAGGCCACGGTTGACCGTATCGCAGCACATCACCGATATGACCTGATTGTCCTGCTTGGGCTGGTATTGCCAGATGAAGGTCTGATCCTTCAGGTTGATGGCGATAACCTTGTTGGGGAAGGGCGAGTGGATATACATCGTGTCGCCGATGACGAGCGGCGAGCCTTCATGACCGCGCAGCACACCAGTCGACATGGTCCAGGCAACCTGTAGCTTGCCGACGTTGTTTTCGTTGATTTGCTTGAGCGTGCTATAGCGGTGATTCGAGTAATCGCCCGCTTGCGCCGCCCAGTTCGAGGGATTCTTGATCAGGCTGTCGAGCTGCGAGTCGGCCTGAGCGACATAAGAATTCAGGCCTGCCGTCGCTGCCACCGCCAGTCCAAGAACCAGGGTGCGTAAGTTCATGTCTCCTCCAGAATGGTGATGCCTCCGACCCAGGGATGACCACGCTACCGGGTTGCATCGTGCGCGCCTTCAAATGCAGGTAACGAGTTGCGCTTCGTCCAGTACATAGCCGGACGTTTGCGTAGAGAGGCCAATTGCATATTCCATGCCGGTTTAACTTCTGTTGCTTTAAATCGGGAATTCGACGGGTGATGCTGTCGTTAGTGGACGAATTTCTGTCGGGTGGCGACACATACTGTGTCAAATACGCGAACAGTCATGCGGCGCGTGTGACATGACGCGATGCAGCATGTTTTGTTTGGCGCATACTTGGTCTTGCGTCGATAACTTTGCGGAGGCTTCGCCATGGCTCAAGCCGAGAAGGTCTATTCCGATGAGGAGATCAAGCAGCGTCTGACCGGTGTGCTCAAGCACTGGTATGTCGAGGATGGGTGGCTCAGGCGCAAGTTCAAGACCGAAAGCTGGAAGGGGACGCTCATGGTCGTGAATACGGTGGGGCATCTTGCCGAAGCGGCCTGGCATCATCCGGATCTCACGGTTTCTTATGCGTTCGTCATCGTCAAGCTCAAGACGCATTCCGCTAAAGGCATCACGGATAAGGACTTTGCTCTTGCTTCGAAGATCGAAGAGGTCATTCAGTGGCAGCCCGGGAAGGAGGATGGGCCGCTCGAGGGCACTCCCTCGGATGATCAGCGCTTCCGCTATATCAAGTATGACGAGGGTTGAGGTTTTGTTTTTGTTTTTGTTTTTGCTTTCGGTTCCGCTTTTGATTTCGCTTTCGCTTTCGCCGGATCCCGTATTCGTGTCGGTCTATTAGCACTGCCCCTGTGCGGGGCGGCACTCACTTTCTTTGCTGCTGCAAAGAAAGTAAGCAAAGAAAGCAGCTTCCGATACGCCCGCGGTCACACGCAATTTGGGTAGTCCTCTCGTCCATCGTGGGCTGCCTAAAGAGTGCCCTCATAGGCCCCATCGGGCTTGGCTCGCGCACGGTCTGTCACATCGCACCACACAACAAACTGGTTCAGCACCAAATAGCTCCAGCCCGCTTCGCGGCCGACCGGTCTATCCGGTCGGCGCGTGCTTCGCTACTAACATCTTTATCGCACTGCGCGCGCAAACCGATGGTTTCCCTTGCAGACCCAGCGGCAGCGCGTAGCGCTGTGCCGATGCTATTTCGTGCTGAACCAGCGCCCTCGAAGTTATTGGGCGGCGGACCGTGCGCGAGCCAAGCCCCGTTATTGTGATGAGGGCACTCTTTAGGCGAGTGCCACCGGGGACGAGAGTACTACCCAAATTGCGTGTGACCGCGGGCCTGAAAAGCTGCTTTCTTTGCCTACTTTCTTTGCAGCAGCAAAGAAAGTAGGTGCCGCCCCGCACAGGGGCAACGCTAATAGACCGACGCGAAACCGGGATCCGGCGACTACAGCAAAGAAAGTGAGTGCCGCCCCGCACAGGGGCAATGCTAATAGACCGACACGAATACGGGATCCGGCGACTACAGCAAGGAAAGCGAGTGCCGCCCCGCACAGGGGCAACGCTAATAGACCGACAGACCACGGAATCCGGCGAAACAAAAAAACTGGTACAGGATTTGCCTAACCCCAAAGCCCCAAAAAAATCCCGCCAAGAAAAAGGAAGCCCATCCCGATGCCGACTCAACCAGCACGCATCTCGCCGCCCACGGCGATCACAGTCGAATCGCCTGCGCGCCTGCATCTTGGCTTCATCGATCCGAATGGCTCGCTGGGCCGCGTCTTCGGCAGCGTGGGTCTTGCGATCGACGCGCACGGCACGCGCATAACGGCGAGGCAAGCACCAGCATCCAGACGCGATGCGCACATCGAAGGCGCAACCACCGAAGCACAACGCGAACGCATCGAACACCACGTCGAGCAACTGGAAGCAGCACTGGGCAAAGGCCCAACGATCGACATCGAGGTACACGAAACCCCGCGCGCCCACACGGGCTTAGGCTCCGGCACGCAGCTGGCCTTGGCCCTGGGAACCGCCTACGCCCGCGTACGAGGCCACGAAGCCACCACCGCCGATATCGCCACAATCCTCGCGCGAGGCGCGCGCTCCGGCATCGGCATACATGGCTTCGATCACGGCGGCCTGATCGTCGACGGCGGCCGCGACGCGCGCAATACCCGCCACACCTCCACGACGAAACTGCCGCCGCTCATCGCCCGCCAGCCATTCCCGGACGCATGGCGCGTCCTGCTCATCGACGACACCTCGCGCGAAGGCCTCCACGGCGACGAAGAGAAACGCGGCCTCGCATCGCTCGCACCCTTCCCCGCATCGCTCGCCGCGCACCTTTCGCATCTCGTGCTGATGCGCGTCCTGCCCGCCGTCGCGGAACACGATTTCGACACCTACGCCGACGCCATCTGCGACCTGCAACACACCATCGGCGAATACTTCGCGCCCGTTCAAGGCGGCGTGTTCGCGAGCCCCGCCGTCGCGCGCGCGCTCGAAGCCGTCGCCGCGGAGCAGAAAGCGGGCATCGGACAGACATCGTGGGGGCCGGTTGGCTTCGCGTTCGTCGCGAGCGCGCAGGACGCCGAACGCGCGCTCGCCGCCGCGCAGCGCGTCTCGCAAGGCGCACCGCTCGCGTTCACGATCGCCGCCGGACGCAATCGCGGCGCGACGTGGCGTGCGGCGGGTCATCGTCATCACGGCGCGGACGCGGCCTGAGCACGGAACGCACATCGAACCATCCACCACGCCCAACGAGTCCATCGCCATGCCCGAAGCCACCGAAAGACCCTACGTCCTGCACATGTTCACCAGCACGCCGCAAATGAGTCCGTTCGATGTGAACATGGCCGCCGACGCGGGCTATCAGATCCTCGTGCCCTACTGCAATGTCGATGAAGACATCGTCGTGCAGCTCACGCAGGACGCGATCTTCTCGCGCGGGCCAAAAGGCGTGTCGCGCACGGGCATCTTCATCGGCGGACGCGACGTGATGCTCGCCGCCGACATGCTCGAAAAAGCCCGCAACGCGATGGTCCCGCCGTTCGAAGTCTCCGTCTTCGCCGATCCGAGCGGCGCGTACACGACCGCCGCCGCGCTCGTCGCGCTCGCGGAAAAGCATCTGCGCGCCGCGCATTCCGTCGATCTCGGCGGCAAGCGCGTGCTCATTCTCGGCGGCACCGGCGCGGTCGGACGCGTGGCCGCGGCGATGGCCGCATCGCTCGGCGCGGATGTCGTCGTCGCGAGCCATTCGAGCCAGTCGCGCGCGACGCAAGTGAGCGACGAAATCAATCGCCGCTTCGATATCGCGACTTCGGGCGTCGCGACCGGCTCGCCCGATCAGTTGCATCGCGAACTCGCGCGCGCCGAAGTCGTGTTCGCGACGGCGGTCGCGGGCGTACAGGTGATGACATCCGCCGATCTCGCCCACGCAAAAAACCTGCTGATCGCCGCCGATGTGAACGCCGTGCCGCCCGAAGGCATCGCCGGCGTCAACGTGATGGACGACGGCAAGCCGCTCGCGGGCGCCGCGCGCGCGGACGCGGTCGGCATCGGCGCGCTCGCGATCGGCAACGTCAAATATCAGGCGGAGCATCGGCTGTTTTTGCGCATGCGCACCGGCGGCAAGCCCGTTTATCTCGGCTTTCCCGAAGCATTCGACGAAGCCCGCGCGATCGTCGCGGGACAAAGCTCATGATCGCAGGCGAGCTATCCCGCGCACCGCGCATCGCCGTCGCGGGTTTGTCGGCGCGGCTTCTGGCGCAATCGGCGGCGCGCGCGGGACTGAACGTCGTCGCGCTCGATATCTTCGGCGATCGCGACACGCGCGAGCACGCGGGCATGTGGTTCGATATTGGCGGCAAGGGTCTGTCGATCGATCGCGCGCGTCTCTTCGATGCGCTCGAACACGCCGCGCGCCTGCCGCGCATGCTCGGTCTCATCGTGACGAGCGGACTGGAGCCGCTCGCGGGCGAACTGAGCCGCGCGCCGCACATGCCGCGCTTCATCGGCAACGGCGCGCAGGCGGCGGCGGTGCGCGATCCGCGCCGCTTCTTCGCGCTGCTCGACGAAGCGCACATCGCGCATCCGGAAGTGCGCTACACGCCGCCCGCCGATCGCAGCGGCTGGCTCGTCAAACGTTCGGACGGCTGCGGCGGCACGCATATCGAATGGGCCGATGATGTCGGGCGCGCGCCCGCCGGCGCGTATTTTCAGCGGCTCGCGCCGGGCCGTTCGATGTCCGCGCTTTTCGTCGCCGCGCATCGCGAGGCGGCGGTCATCGGCTTCGCGGAGCAACTGACGGTCGCGGCGGGACGTCTGCCCTTCGTGCACGCGGGCTCGCTCGGGCCGGTGCGATTGTCCGCGCGCATCGCGGCGCGCATCGTCGAAGCGATCGATCGAATCGTCTGGCAAACGGATCTGACGGGGCTGAACAGCATCGACTTTCTGCTCGACGGCGACACGTTCAGCGTGCTCGAAATCAACACGCGCCCGTCATCGACGATGGCGCTCTATGAAGCCGCCTGGCCCGACGCCTGGCCGCGCGGTTTGATCGGCGCGCATCTGGATGCGTGTCTGCACGGCGAGCTGCCGCACGCGCCGGATACCGCCGCTCGCACCCCGCCGCTCCATGCGGGGCAGCGCGTCGTGTTCGCGCACGAAGGCTTCACGGCGTCGCCCGCGTTCAGCGACGCATGTTTCGACGATCCAGCGTGTCACGACGTGCCGCTCGTCGGCGCGCGCATCGAAGCGGGCCAGCCGGTCTGCACGATGACCGCGTCCGCGCCCGCGTTCTCCGATCTGCGCGACGCGCTGGATCGCGAGCATGCGCGCCTTTTGCAACGCATCGAACTCTTATCGAGACCATGACTTCAACTTTCCAGGCGGATTCGGCGGTGAGCGTCAACGCATCGAGCGAGCGGCTCGTCGCGCGTCTCATCGACGATGCCGCGCGTCTTCACGTCGACGTCACGCGCACCGATGGCGGCACCGTCATCGTCGATGCGGGCGTGGACGCCAAAGGCAGCGCCGACGCGGGCATCCTGATCGCGCGCATCTGCATGGGCGGGCTCGGGCGGGTCGCGCGGCGCAGCGCGTTCGATGACGCACCGCTTTGGCCGAGCTTCATCGAAGTGCATACGAGCAACCCGGTGCTCGCGTGCCTCGCGAGTCAGTACGCGGGTTGGAGCCTTTCCGCGACCAAGGAGCAAACGGGCGGCAAGAAATTTTTCTCGCTCGGCTCGGGGCCGGCGCGCGCGCTCGCGTGCAAGGAACCGCTCTTCGACGAACTGGGCTATCGCGACCGTCACGATCGCGGTGCGCTCGTGATGGAAGTGGACCGGCTGCCGCCGCAAGTTGTCATCGACAAAGTGCTCAACGATTGCGGCCTCGCGCCGGACAAGCTCGTCATCGCCGTGACGCCGACACAGTCTGTTGCGGGCACGGTGCAGGTCGTCGCGCGTGTCGTGGAAGTCGCGCTGCACAAGACGCATGTGCTGGGCGTCGATCTCGCGGAGATCGTCGAAGGCAGCGGCAGCGCGCCGCTTCCGCCGCCCGCGCCCGACGGCATCCAGGCGATGGGCCGCACCAACGACGCGATCCTCTACGGCGGCCGCGTGCATCTGACGGTCAAAAGCGACGCGGTCGCGAAGCGGCTCGCCGCCGAATTGCCGTCGTCGAATGCGCGCGATTACGGGCGTCCGTTCGCGGAGATCTTCACGTCGTTCAACTACGACTTCTATCAGATCGATCCGGCGCTCTTCGCGCCCGCCGAAGCGTGGGTGTCGAGTCTCGAAAGCGGCGCGACGTATCACGGCGGCAAGGTCGACAAGCCTTTGCTCGACGCGCAATGGAGCGCGTCATGAGCTTGCGCGTCGCCATCATGACCGATGAGACAGGCTGGCACACCGGCCGCCTGAAGAAAGCATTCCGCGCGCGCGATGTCGAAGCGCGTTGCGTCGATCTCGCGGATTGCCGCATCGACACGACATGGAAACCGCACGGTCTCGCGATTCCCGGCTTCGGCCACACGCTGCCCGACGCGGTGTTCGTGCGCGGCATCGCGGGCGGCACGTTCGAGCAGGTGACGTTGCGGCTCGGCATCCTGCATGCGCTGCGCGAGAGCGGCGTGCCCGTCTATAACGATGCGCGCGCGATCGAGCGCAGCGTCGACAAGTCGATGACGAGCTTTCTGCTCAACCGATACGGCGTGCCGACGCCCGCGACGTGGGCAAGCGAATCGCCGTCGCATGCGCAGCGCGTGCTGATGCGCGAGGCGGCGGCGGGCCGGCAAGTCGTGATGAAGCCGCTTTTCGGTTCGCAGGGCAAAGGGCTGAAGAAGCCCGGCGTGACGCTGCCGTCGCTGGAACCCTTCAGTCAGGTCGCGTATCTGCAGCGTTATGTCGATGCGGGTGCGCCTGGCTTCGACTGGCGCGTGCTCGTTATCGGCGGCAAGGCGGTCGCGGCGATGAAGCGCGTCGGCGGCGAAGACTGGATCCACAACTTCGCGCGCGGCGCGATATGCGAGCCTGCCGAAATCACGCCCGCGCTCGCAGACATCTCCGTGCGCGCGACACAGGCGCTCGGTCTCGACTACGCGGGCGTCGATCTGATTCCGGCGGAAGGCGGACGGCCGGTCGTGCTCGAAGTGAACGGCGTCGCGGCGTGGCGCGGTTTGCAATCGGTGACGCCGCGCGATATCGCGGCGCTGCTCGTCGACGATTTTCTCGATCGCAAGCTGGCCGCATCGAAAGGCCCGCTTGCGCTCGCCAGCGGCGATGAGCGCGTCTGACGCCGCGCGCACCGCGTTTCTGCGCGCGTGCCGGCTCGATGTCGAGACCAGGAAGCCCGGCAACGTGAGCGTCGCGAGCGCGGGGCACAACATGACATCGGCGCAATTCATCGCGAGCGCGGGCACGGCGGCGGCGGGACTCTTCACGCCGCGCGCACGCGTGGGCGCGCGCATTCTCGACGCCGTGCGGCGGACTTTCGACGCGGTCGGCTGCAACACGAATCTGGGCATCGTGCTGCTCGCCGCGCCTTTGTGCGCCGCGCTCGAACGTTTCGATGGCGACGCTCCGATCGATGCATCGCGCTGGCGCGCGGCGACCGAGCGCGTGCTCGCGGAACTGGACGTCGACGATGCGCGCCTCGCGTATCGCGCGATCGCGCTGGCGAATCCGGGCGGCCTCGGCGACGCGCCCGAGCAGCCCGTGCATGCGCCGCCGACCGTGACCTTGCGCGCGGCGATGTCGCTCGCGGCGGATCGCGACAGCATTGCGCGTCAGTATGAGAACGGTTTCGCCGATATCTTCGGCGCGGGCCTCGATGCGGTGGGCGCCGTGTCGTCGGCGACGGAGCATCGCGCGATGCTGGAAGCGTTCCTGACGTTTCTTTCCGGCTGGCCCGATTCGCACATTGTGCGCAAGCAGGGCGCGGCGATGGCGCAAAGTGTCACGCGCGATGCGGCGATGCATCGCGCGAACTGGCACGCGACGGGTTGTCCCGCGGAGTCGCCCGCGCTCGATCGATGGGATGCCGAACTGAAGGCGCGCGGCATCAATCCCGGCACGAGCGCGGACCTCGCGGTGGCGGCGCTTTTCGTCGCGTTGACGACGTCATCGGCGAATGCATGAAGTCTGCCCGCGCGGACCGGAAATTGGCACGGAACATGTTAGGAAGTTCGCGGTTGAGCGGTCGCATCGGCAATCCGGTGGGACCGCGAGCCTTGCGCGGCTAAAGAGGTGCCCGTCGCGAGTCGAGAGCAAGTCGCTAGTCCCTAGAACCACACATCACTGGAGGAACAGCATGGCCAAGATCAACCGCGTCCTGGTAGGAGAGTCGCTCGTCGGCGATGGCAACGAGGTGGCACACATCGACTTGATCATCGGACCGCGAGGTTCCGCTGCCGAGACCGCGTTCTGCAACGCGCTCACGAACAACAAGGACGGCTTCACGTCGCTGCTCGCCGTGGTTGCGCCGAATCTGCTGACCAAGCCGAACACGATTCTCTTCAACAAGGTGACGATCAAGGGCGCGAAGCAGGCCGTGCAGATGTTCGGCCCGGCGCAGCGCGCGGTGGCGATGGCTGTCGCCGACAGCGTGGAAGGCGGCGTCATTCCCGCCGACGAAGCCGACGACCTGTTCATTTGCGTCGGCGTGTTCATTCACTGGGAAGCGGACAACGACCAGAAGATTCACGACTTCAACTATCAGGCGACGAAGGAAGCGATTGCGCGCGCGGTGGCGGGCGAGCCATCGGCCCAAGATGTAGTATCGAAGAAGGGAACGATGTCGCATCCGTTCTCGCCGAGCTGATTTGTTGTTTGGGGCCGGTGCGTGTGGGACTTTTGCGTGCCGGCTGTCTTGGCGTTGTTCGTTTCATAACCACGAGGCTCTTCGCATGACCCCACGTTGCTGCGCGTTGTCGGTGCTTCTTTGCCTCTCGCTGATCTCGCCGCTTTCGTTCGCCGCGACAGGCGCGGGTGGCGGGCCGCCGCCGGCGAAGACGCACGATTATCCGACCGAAGGGCGCGTGGAATACGTGCTCGGATGCATGGACGATAACGGGCACGATTTCGCCAACGTGTACAAGTGCTCGTGTGCGATCGACAAGATCGCCAAGGTGCTTACTTATGACGATTACGTCGAGCAATCTACGTTTTCTAAGTACGCTACGTTGGGTGGGGAAGGTGGGGCAGAGTTTCGCGTGGATCGCGCGAAGGCTCAAACCAAAAAGTATCGGGAATTGCAGAGGGATGCTTATAAGGCTTGTGGGATTCAGCAGAAGGCTGCTGCCAAGTGAAGTTCTTTTTGCTTGCGGTTTTCTCTCGCGCTCTTGATTTCGCCGGATCCGGCGAAAACCAAAGCCAAAAACCAAAAGCGAAAAAAAAACCAAAAACCCATCACCCCGGCACATACCCCCGCCCGATCCAAGCAAGGCTAACAGAACCGCCGCCCCGCACATCGACGCTACGTCGTCGCTCAATCACAACACCCACAGCATCGACATCATCGAACTTGGCTGGCTTGGCCAGCGTAACCCTTACCCAATGCGCACCGAAATCCGCGATAAGCATCTGCGCGATGCGCTCCGCCAGCGCCTCCAGCAACTGCAATCCATGCGACGCAAGCAGCCCGTGAACCGCCTCCCGCACTGCCGCATAGTTGACCGTGTCCTCGATCCGATCCGTCACGCAGGCGCGCAACGACGGCACTCCGATCGCGAGGCTCATCCGCACCGGCTGCGGATCATGCAGCTCGCTCTTGTCGATGCCGATAACCGTCTGCCCCGTCAGTCCCTCGATATAAACGATGTCCATTGCAGCATGCGATAGGGACGCATCAGGTTGCGGCGCAACATACGCAGCTTCGCGGATCGGTTCGAATCGGCCCATATGTTCATCACCGCGCGAATGCGGCCCTTTATAGAAAAGAGACCCGGCGCCAATCGCCGAATCCATCCGCGAATGGCAAGCAAAAAGCGGGCGCGTTCGCATCACTCTATGCGACTACTTATTGAACCTACGCGCCTAAGGATGTACAGTTTTTGAGAACCGGTCGTTCGGGTCCGCAGACAGCACCTGAAATCTCCCGATCATCCGGCCACGAGGCGCGCCTTCAGGCACGATTGGCCGCAGCGCCAGCGTAAAACACAACAGATTCGGCGTCGAACGGCCGCGCGAAACGCGCACCGGAATGCGGCGCAACGGAGACTTGCCCCCATGTCGTCACTTGCTGACGTAGACACGCATGTCCGGGAAGTGCTGAACATCGTCAATAATCCGCTGGCCGCGCGCCGCGCCAGCGATTCGGTCGCGCAATCGTGGCTGCGATGCCTCACGGAATTCAGGCTCGATCCAGGCCGCTTCGTCATGCCGCCCGTGCTCGCGCAGCACGAACTCAACGAGCGTCGCGAAGCCGCGAGCGATCTCATCGCGTGCTCGAAGCTCGAAATGACGACGCTCTATCAGCAACTCGCCGATCCTGAACTCGCCGTCGTGCTCGTCGATGCCGATGGCGTCATCGTGCATCAGGTGTCGTCGGTGCCGTTCGGCGAAGCCGTCGCCGCCGACGGCCTGCGCGTCGGCGCGATGTGGAGCGAGCGCGAAGCCGGTACCAACGGCATGGGCACGTGCCTCATCGAGCGCGACTGCATCGCCGTTTGTCAGCACGAGCATTTCTATCCACGCTATACATCGCTCACGTGCTCCGCCGCGCCGATCTTCGATGAACGCGGCACCGTCGTCGGCGTGCTCGATGTCACGAGCCGCTCGAAGCTGTTGCAGCAGCATTCGCTCGTGCTCGTCGGCATGTCGCGGCAGATGATCGAAAATCGTCTGATCGATGCGCGCTACCGGCACGCGAACATGATCCACTTTCATAGCCGGCCCGAGTTCGTCGGCACTCTGCATGCGGGCAAGCTCGCCGTCAGCGACGACGGCGTCGTGCTCGCCGCAAGCCGCAGCGCCCTCTTCCAGCTCGATCTGCGCTCGCCCGCCGAGCTGTGCGGCAAGCGCATCGAGGAAGCGTTCAATGCGTCGCTCGAAGACATGATCGCGCGCAGCATTCGCGGCTCGTTCCATCCGGTGACGGTCTACAGCGCGAAGGCGAACAGCCGCTTCTTCCTCACTGCGCAGACGTCGCGCGAAGGCGCGAAGGGCGCAACGCGCATCCTGATGAACGATCCGGCATCGCGCGATCTGTCCGCGCCCGGCGCGCGCGCCAAAGCGTCGAAGAAGGACGCGCGCGAGCCGGCATCGGCGGGCCGCCTCGACAAGCTCGCGCATCTGGAGTTCGGCGATCCGCGCATGGCCTCGCAGATTCAACTCGCGGCGCGCGTGATCCAGCGGAAGATCCCGATCATCCTGCGCGGCCAGACAGGCACCGGCAAGGAAGTCTTCGCCAATGCGCTGCACAGCATCAGCCCCAACGGAACCGGTGCGTTCGTCGCGGTGAATTGCGCATCGCTGCCGGAGAATCTGATCGAAAGCGAACTGTTCGGATATCGCGCCGGTGCGTTCACCGGCGCGCAGCGTGAAGGCCGTCGCGGCAAGATCGTGCAGGCGAACGGCGGCACCCTTTTCCTCGATGAAATCGGCGACATGCCGCTCGCGTTGCAAGCGCGTCTTCTGCGCGTGCTCGAAGAACACGAGGTGACGCCGCTCGGCGCGGAAACGACGGTAAAGGTGGACTTTCAGCTCATCAGCGCGAGCCACCGCAATCTCGTCGAGCTCGTGCAAACGGGCATGTTCCGCGAGGACCTGTATTACCGGCTGAACGGTATCGAGATCAATCTGCCGCCGCTGCGCGAACGCGCCGATGCGCTCGCGCTCATCGGCCATATTCTCGAGACCGAAGCCGAAGAGCCGCCCGCGCTTTCCGCCGAAGCGAAGCAGGCGCTCTTGAACTATCCGTGGCCGGGCAATATCCGCCAGTTGCGGCATGTGCTGCAGATGGCGATCGCACTCTGCGACGGCCCCGAGATTCGCTGCGCGCATCTGCCGCCAGAGATCGCGAACGGCGTCACGCCGGTCACGCAAACCGCCGCACGCACGCCGATAACCGCAGCGCCGCATCTCGCCGACGATGCCGATACGTCGTCGCTCAACGCGATCCAGGTCAAGGAGCGCGAGACCGTGCTTCAGTTGCTCGACGAGCATCGCTGGAACGTGAGCAATGTCGCGAAGGTGCTCGGCATCAGCCGCAATACGCTGTATCGCAAGATGCATCGTCTGCATATCCGGCTGTCGCACGATACGCCGGGCGCATCCGACGCATGACGCAACCCACGCCCGCCCGCCGGCTCGACGAGTTCAAGCCCGACGCGCGCTTTGCGTGGTGCGTGACGGGCTCGGGCCATATGCTCGAGGAATCGATCGCGCTCGCACGGCAGCTTCCGGGCGTCGATCTGTTTCTCTCGTCTGCCGGCGAGGAAGTGCTGCCGCTCTATGGCTGGACTGTCGCGAAACTGCGCGAGCACTTCAAGGTGTTGCGCGACAACAGCGCGAGCAGCGTGCCCGTCGGCATGATCTATAACGGCGAATATCACACGGTCGTGATCGCGCCCGCGACGAGCAACACCGTCGCCAAATGCGCGTTCGGCATCTCCGATACCCTGCCCACCAATCTCTATGCGCAAGCCGGCAAGCAATGCGTGCCGGGCATCGTGTTCGCATGCGATACCGCGCCCTCCGTCATCACGCACGCCCCGCACGAATGGGTCGAAGTGAGGCCGCGCGCGATCGAGTTCGAGAACGTCGAGCGGCTCGCGCGCTTCGCGCATACCACGGTGGCCCGCTCGCTCGACGATCTCAAAGCGGCGCTCGATCAACGCCTGGCGGACCTGAAGCTCGCATGGAACACATCGTCTTCCTGACGGGACGGCTCGCGGAGCCCAGCCTTCGGCAAGTGCTCGAAAGCATCGCGCCTGTGGCCGCAGGATCGCCGTTCACATGGGAAGTGCGCGAGATCGGCCTTCAGGTCGCGGGCCTGATGACCGCCGACATGATCCGCCGGCGCGTCGCGACGCCCTTGAGCGAAGGCACGACTCGCATGATCGTGCCCGGCCGATGCCGCGGCGATCTCGACGCCCTCACCGCGCATTACGGCGTGAAGGTCGAGCGCGGTCCCGAAGAGGTGAAGGACTTGCCGCAATTCTTCGGACGCGAGGCGCGGCATGTCGATCTGTCGCGCTACGAGACGGAGATATTCGCGGAGATCGTCGATGCGCCGCGTCTCGATCTCGACGGCATCGCGGCGCGCGCGCGCGAATACAAGCGGCAAGGCGCGGATGTAATCGATATCGGCTGTCTGCCGGAAACGCCGTTTGCTCATCTCGAGGACGCGGTCGCGATGCTTAAAGAGCAAGGCTATCGCGTGAGCGTCGATTCGATGCGTGAAGAGGAACTCGTGCGCGGCGGGCGCGCGGGCGCGGACTATGTGATGAGCCTCAACGTCGATACGCTATGGATAACTGATGAAATTGCGTCGACGCCGATACTCGTGCCGCGCGAGCCCGCGGACGTCGCATCGCTCGATGCCGCAATCGACGCGATGACGAGGCGCGGCCGCGCCTTTCTCGCCGATCCGATTCTCGATCCGATTCCGTTCGGACTCGCGGCGTCCATCGCGCGTTACGTGTCGTTGCGCGAGCGTCATCCCGAAGTGCCGATCATGATGGGCGTCGGCAATGTGACCGAGCTGACCGAGGCCGACACGAGCGGCATCAACGCAGTGTTGTTCGGCATGGCGGCGGAATTGCGCATCGCCGCCGTGCTGACGACGTCGGTCAGCCTGCACGCGCGCCGCGCCGTTCGCGAAGCCGATGTCGCGCGTCGCGTGATGCACGCCGCGCGCGAAACGCAGACGCTGCCCAAAGGCATATCCGCCGATCTGTCCGCGCTGCACGCAAAGCGGCCGTTTCCGTACGATGCCGAAGAGATCGCCGCATTCGCCGCCGCCGTGCGCGATCCGAATTTTCGCGTGCAAGTATCGGCGGACGGCATACATGTCTATAACCGCGACGGGCATCACGTCGCCGTCGATCCGTTCGCGCTCTATCCCGCGCTGAAGATCGAAAACGATGGCGGGCACGCGTTCTACCTCGGCGTGCAGCTCGCGCGCGCGGAAATCGCGTGGCAGCTGGGCAAGCGCTTCGATCAGGATGAGCAACTCGATTGGGGATGCGAAGTCGATCGGCCCGATGAAGACCTGATGGCGTGGCATGCGCCCGGCAGCACAAAAAAGACAAGCTAAGGCTTCCATTTGATCGAGCAGCCGAGCGCGGGATATTGCGCTTCGGGCGCTTCGCCGTTTATCGCTACTGCGCGCATCGCTTCGAAGAGATCGCGGCGCGCATCGGGCAAAGCCTGCTTGCACGACGCATCGATTCGGCCGCGATAGTTCAGGCGCAATTCGCGGTCGAAGCCGAAGCACTCCGGCGTGCAGACCGCGCCATACGCGCGCGCGATTTCCTGCGTTTCGTCGTGCAGATACGGAAACGGCAGGTTCCATTCTTCGGCGACCGCGATCATGCGATCGAAGGCGTCGTCGGTGTAGACGGCCGCATCGTTCGAATTGATGCCTGCCACGTTGACGCCGATTTCATGCAACGCGCGCGCATCGCGGATCAGGTTCGGCATCGCGGCCTTCACGTAGGGACAGTGATTGCACATGAAGACAATCACGAGGCCGTTCTCACCCTTCAGAGAATGCGGTGTGTGCATGCTGCCGTCGGTCGCGGGGAGCACGAAACCGGATGCGATCGCGCCGAGTTCGGCAGTCGGTGATTCGGTAGGCATGATGACATCGCTCCAAAAAGGTTGCTCGAACTATTCAATGGTTGACTGCAAATAGCCTAAAATGCGGTTCCGCTAACAACATGAACTACGGCGTAATCCTTAGTTTTTTGTACTTCGCATCCGCCGTTGAACATTTCTCCACGCCTTTAAGCCTTCGCGCAGCTCTCCTTTCAACGGAGCGGCGCCGCCATCATGCAAGTCATCAGTCTTTTTCTTCACCCCTCCCGCGCAGCGCTCGACAATCATCGACACTATGCCGCCTTGCATGGGTATCGCCATATCGTCATCGACGCGGCAGACATCTATCGGAACGCGCCGGCGCAATGGCTCTTCAAGTACGAGTCGCTGCTTTCCGAAATGCACCGCGCCGAAGAGGGCGAGATCGTTTTGTTGCTGAGCGAGAACGCTGCGATCGTCGAGCCGGTGCCGCTCGACTTCGTGCTCGGCGAACGCGACTGGCTGCTCACCCGTATCAAGGACGTGCAGCCTCAACCCGATGTTCAAATCTGGCGCAACACGGCTCGGGTGCGCGCCGAGCTGCTGAAAGTCGTGAATCGCTGCCGGTTCGGATCGCCTATACCGCCAATCGAAACCGACCTGCTCGATGCCTTCGATGCATGCACGTTTCCTCGCGTTTGCGGTAACGCGCGGAACCCGATCTACGCGGTGCTCGCCGCCAGTGGCCCCCTCATGCCCGTATGGCCGCGGTTTCGCGTATTCGCGCTCGCTATCGCCGAAGAGCACGCCGATCTCTCGCGAACATGCGTGCATCCCCGGCTGCGGGAAGCGCTCATCGAGCATCTCAATGCACATCGCAACAACCATGCGCGTGCGTTCGAGGACGGCGCATCCGATGAAAGCACGATGACGGCCATGAGCACCTGCAATCCCGGACGGCCCGTGTCGATCACGACCGTCTACACGCCAGAGGCAGCGATCTACGGACGCATCGCAGAAGCGAACCTGCGTGAGTATTGCGAACGTCATGGCTATACCTTGTACGTGCATCGCGAGGTTCCGCGCCGCATCGCCGAACGCCTGCCGATGCGCGGCAATTGGGTCAAGCCTTTCCTGCTGCGCGAAAATCTCCCGCATCACGAATGGGCTTTCTGGCTCGACGCCGACACGCTCGTCAACGATCTCGACCGGCCGCTCGAGTCTTTCTGCAGCAGCCGCGATCTCGTTCTTGCGCGCGATGTCGGCACCTGGATTTTCAATTCAGGCGTGATGGGCTTTCGCCGCACGCCTGCGAATGCCGCGCTACTCGATCGGGTCATCGCAAGCGTCGAGAACGTCGATGACAAGCAAAGTCTCGTATCGGGCGGCGGGGATCAATGGCATTTCAATTGCGCGGTCTCGGAGCAGGCATCGTTGGGCAGCGAAGACATATGCAGCCTCGTTGACATCAACACGCCGTGGGGCTTTCGTGTGCCGTCGAGCTTTCTCGTTCACTATCACGGCATGTCGCCGCAGATGCGGGCGCTGCTCATGTCGTACGATCTTCGATTGCGCAGGGCCGAGATGGAACATGCGGGGATGGCTGTCGGTGATTCGGTAGGCATGAAATAGGTCCCAATTGTTTCGATTGGCGGTTTGGCATATTGGTGGGGCGATTGCACTCGGATAGCATCGAAGTTCTCCTTAACTATCCGAGGACATGAGTATATTTTCAGTGTCGAAGAAGCGCAGAAGGATCTGCCTGAAGCCGCCCGTCTCACCGAGCGGCGCTCCTCTCAGTGATACCGCTTCGCCATCGCCTCGAGTCCCATCGGCCTGATGCGATCCGCGTGTCCCGCGCAGCCGAACGCCTCGAACCGCTCGACGCATAAATCCCGCGCCGCCGCCGTCGCCGCCTTCAGCGCATGCCTCGGATCGAACTCCGACTTCGCCGACGCCATCGCGCGCCGCATCGCGCCGGTCATCGCGAGCCGGATATCCGTATCGATGTTCACCTTGCGCACGCCGTTCGCGATGCCGCGCCGAATTTCATCGACGGGCACGCCGAACGTCGCCGGTATCTCGCCGCCATGCTCGCGGATGATCGCGAGCCATTCCTGCGGCACTGACGACGAACCGTGCATCACGAGATGCGTATCCGGAATGCGCGCGTGAATCTCGGCGATGCGATCGATCGCGAGAATATCGCCGGTTGGCTGGCGGCTGAACTTGTAAGCGCCGTGCGACGTGCCGATGGCGATCGCGAGCGCATCGATGCCCGTCGCCTCGACGAACGCGCGCGCTTCGTCGGGATCGGTCAGCAGGCGATCGTGACTCAGCGCGCCTTGTGCGCCGACGCCGTCCTCGTCGCCGGCGCGCCCCGTCTCCAGCGATCCGAGACAACCCAGCTCGCCCTCCACCGACACGCCCACCGAATGCGCCGCCTCGACGACGCGCCGGCTCACGTCCACGTTGTAGTCGTATTCCGCGGGCGTTTTCTGATCGGGCATGAGCGAGCCGTCCATCATCACGGAGGTGAAGCCCGAACGAATCGCCTGCTGGCAAACCGACGGGCTCGCGCCGTGATCCTGATGCAGCACCACCGGAATATCCGGATGCGCCTCGACCGCCGCCAACACCAGATGCCGCAGATACGGCTCGCCCGCATACTTGCGCGCGCCCGCCGACGCCTGCAGGATGACCGGGCTTCTCGTCGCCTCGGCCGCCTGCATGATCGCGTGGACCTGCTCCATGTTGTTGACGTTGAACGCGGGCACGCCGTAACCGTGCTCCGCCGCGTGATCCAGCAACTGCCTCAATGCGATGAAAGCCATCGTGATGTCTCCATGCAAAACGCGAAAATCATGCGGCCACGCGGCGCGCTTCGTCGACGAGCGCATCGGTCGTCACGCCGAAGTGCGCGAACAGTTCGCTGGCGGGCGCCGATTCACCGAAGCGATCGATGCCGATCACGCCGCCATTCAGCCCGACGTACTGCCGCCAGAACGCCGTGACGCCCGCTTCGATCGCGACACGCGGCACGCCTTCGGGCAGCACGCGTTCGCGCCACGCGTTGCACTGGCGATCGAACACGGTCGTCGAAGGCATCGACACGACGCGCGCGAGAATGCCCTCTTTCTTCAGCGGCTCGACGGCGGCGAGCGCAAGCGCGACTTCCGAGCCGGTCGCGATCAACACGACGCGGCGCGCATCGCGCTCGCAAGTCGAAGGCCAGTCGGCGAGCACGTAGCCGCCGCGCTCGATGCCGTCGATCTGCGCTTCGTCGCGCGGCACGAACGGCAAAGTCTGCCGCGACAACAGCAGACACGAAGGCCGGTCGCGCTCGATCGCGCCGATCCACGCCTGCATCGTCTCGACCGTATCGCACGGACGCCACACGTCGAGGCCCGGAATCATGCGCAGCGTCGCGGCGTGTTCGATCGGCTGATGCGTCGGGCCATCCTCGCCGAGTCCGATGGAATCGTGCGTGAAAACGAACACCGTTCGCGTCTTCATCAGCGCGGCCATGCGCAGCGCATTGCGCGAATAGTCGGAGAACGTCAGAAACGTGCCGCCGAACGGCAGATACCCGCGATGCAGCGCAACGCCGTTCAGCACCGCGCTCATGCCGAACTCGCGCACGCCGAAGTGGATGTAGTTGCCCTTCTCCGGCGCGGCGCTTACATCGACCGCGTCCTTCCAGCGCGTGAGATTCGAGCCGGTCAGGTCGGCCGAACCGCCGAGCAGTTCGGGCAACGCGCGCGCCAGTCCTTCGATCGCGAGTTGCGACGCCTTGCGGGTCGCGATGCTCTGTCGCGCGCGATCCGCATCGCGCACGAGCGTATGCGCCGTGTCGCGCCAGTTCGCGGGCAACGCGCCGCGCACGCGCCGCTCGAATTCGGCGGCCTCGCCCGGAAACACGCGGCGATACGCACCGAAGCGACGATTCCAGTCGTCCTGTGCCGCCGCGCCCGCCTCGCGCGCGTCCCACAGCGCGCGTATCGGCGATGGGATCTCGAACGGCGGATGCATCCAGCCAAGCGCGTGCCGCGTCGCTTCCACTTCGTCGGCGGGAAGCGGCGCGCCGTGCACATCGTGCGTGCCGGCCATCTTCGGCGCGCCGAGGCCGATCACCGTCTTGCAGCAGATCAGCGTCGGCCGGTCCGACTCGCGCGCGAGCTGCAACGCATGCGATACGTCGTCGACATCGTGGCCGTCCACCGCGCGCACGACATGCCAGCCGTACGATTCGAAGCGCTTCGGCGTATCGTCGGTGAACCAGCCGTCGACGTGGCCATCGATGGAAATGCCGTTGTCGTCGTAAAGCACGGTGAGCTTGTTCAGCCGCAACGTGCCCGCAAGCGACGCCGCTTCGTGCGACACGCCTTCCATCAGACAGCCGTCGCCCGCGAAAACATACGTGCGATGGTCGACGATCTCATGCCCCGGCCGATTGAACTCGCGCGCGAGCAAGGCTTCGGCAAGCGCCATGCCGACTGCGTTCGTCAGCCCTTGCCCGAGCGGTCCGGTCGTCGTTTCGACGCCGGGCGTCACGCCGAATTCCGGATGTCCGGGCGTCTTGCTGCCCATCTGCCGGAAGCGCTTGATCTCGTCGATGGACAAGTCATAGCCGCTCAGATGCAGCAACGCATAGAGCAGCATCGAGCCGTGCCCGTTCGACAGCACGAAGCGGTCGCGATCGGGCCAGTCGGGATGGGCGGGATTATGTTTCAGATGACGTCCCCATAACGCGACCGCGATCTCCGCCATGCCCATCGGCATGCCGGGATGACCGGAGTTGGCCTGGCTCACGGCATCGACGGCTAGCATGCGCAACGCGTTCGCCATCTGCCGCGTGTCGGGTGAGCGATGAAGTCGGGGCAATGCTTCAGCGACGGCATTCATGTGATGCCTCCTTGGATGCGATGATGAGAAACCTTTCATGCGCGCGCGCGCCGGTCGCGTAGCTGCAGGATCATCGGCGTGAAGATGAGCTGCATCGCGAGACCCATCTTGCCGCCGGGCACGACGATCACATTCGGCCGCGACATGAACGAGTCGTGCAGCATCGTCAACAGATACGGAAAGTCGATGCCCTTCGGCTTCGCGAAGCGGATCACGACGAAGCTCTCGTCGGGCTGCGGAATCTCGCGCGACGTGAACGGGTTCGACGTATCCACGGTCGGCACGCGCTGGAAATTCACATGCGTGCGCGAGAATTGCGGGCAGATGTAGTTCACGTAATCGGGCATGCGGCGCAGGATCGTATCGACGACGGCTTCATGCGAGTAACCGCGCATCGTCTGATCGCGATGCAGCTTCTGAATCCATTCGAGATTGATGATCGGCACCACGCCGACGAGCAAGTCCGCATGACGCGCGATATCGACCTTGTCGGTGACGGCTGCGCCATGCAGGCCTTCGTAGAACATCATGTCCGTGCCGGGCGTGACGTCTTCCCATGGCGTGAAGGTGCCCGCTTCCTGCTTGTAATGCACGGCTTCGCCTTCATCGTGCACGTAGTGGCGAAACTTGCCGCCGCCGGTTTCGCCGTAGGTATCGAACAGCGTTTCGAGTTCATGCAGCAGATTCGCTTCCGGCCCGAAGTGGCTGAAGTTGACGAGACCGTCGCGTTCGCTCTGCTTCATCGCTTCGCGCATGCCGAGGCGATCGTATCGATGGAACGCATCGCCTTCGACGATCTGCGCGTTGATTTTTTCGCGCCTGAAGATATGCGTGAAGCTCTTCATGACGGTGGTGGTGCCGGCGCCGCTCGAACCGGTCACTGCAACGATCGGATGTTTGACTGACATGCGCTTGTCTCCCTGAATGTAATCGATGAGCGCCGTTTCAGATGCGGGATCAGGCTTCCGTTTCCGGCAGGAACAGCGAGCGCTCCTTGAACAAGGGCGACGTGAACGGCTTGTCCTCGCCGCGATCGTATTCGCCGTGATAGCGCTGAATGCGGTCGACTTCGTTGCGTGAGCCGAGTATCACGGGCACGCGTTGATGCAGCGCTTTCGGCTCGACATCGAGAATGCGTTCGCGCCCGGTGATCGACAGCCCGCCCGCCTGCTCGACGAGAAAGCTCATCGGGCTGGCTTCATACAGGAGACGCAGGCGGCCTTCCATCGCTGGCGTCTTGAAGTCGCGCGGATACATGAACACGCCGCCGCGCATGAGGATGCGATGCACTTCCGCGACCATCGATGCGATCCAGCGCATGTTGAAGTCCTGCGCGCGGCATCCGGTGCGGCCGTCCTTGCATTCCTGCACGTAGCGGCGCACGGGGGGTTCCCAGAAGCGCTCGTTCGATGCGTTGATCGCGAACTCGCACGAATCCTCGGGAATGCGAATATCGGAGTGCGTGAGCACGAAGTTGCCGACATCGCGTTCGAGCGTGAAGCCGTGCGTGCCATTGCCGACGGAGAGCACGAGCATCGTCGACGGGCCGTAGATCGCATAGCCTGCCGCAACCTGCTCGCGGCCCGGACGCAGAAACGCTGCATCGTTGGGCGCGTCGCTTTCGTCGCTCGCGCGCCTCAACACCGAGAAGATCGATCCGACTACGCCGTTGATATCGATGTTGGACGAGCCATCGAGCGGATCGAACGCGAGCAGATACTCGCCACGCGGATACGGCTCGGGAATCGCGTAGACGTCGTCCATTTCTTCCGACACCATGCCCGCGAGCAGACCGTCCCATTCGCAATGCTGCAGGAAGATATCGTTGGTCACAAGGTCGAGCTTCTTTTGTTCCTCGCCATGCGTATTGATCGATTGTGCCGAGCCGTGCTGTCCGCTCAACGCGCCGCGCGTCAATGCGGCCGCGATCGTCTTGATCGATGCGGCCACGTCGATCAACAGCGCGGAGAGTCCGCTCGCCGCCTCGGGTCCGGGCTTGCGGTCGAGCGTGTCGATCAGGAACTTCGATAAGGTCGTGCGTCCATCCTGCATCGCGTTCTCCTTCGAGTTATGAATCGGTGAACACGCGGCTCGCGCGGATATCGCTGGCGTCGAGTTGCATCAGCGCGTTGGCATCGGCGACACCGTTGCCGCTTTCGGCCGCGGCGAACAGCCGGTTCGCCTGACGCAGTCGCGCGCGATCCAGCGCATTGCGCACCGAACGCGCGTTGGCGAAGTTCGGCTGTCTGATGCGATGCGCGAGATAGTCTTCGAAGGCGCATCGCGCGGCGTCGTCGAAGCGGTAGTGCATGTCGCTCAGCATGTGCTCGGCGATTTGCAGAAGCTCGCCGGGCGCGTAGTCCGGAAATACGAGGTGATGCGCGATGCGCGAACGAAAGCCCGGGTTGCTATGAAAGAACGTCTCCATGCGCGACTCGTATCCCGCGAGGATCACGACGAGGTCGTCGCGCTGGTTCTCCATCGTTTGCAGCAGGATTTCAATGGCTTCCTGTCCGTAGTCGCGTTCGTTTTCCGGGCGATACAGGTAATAGGCCTCGTCGATGAAGAGCACGCCGCCCATCGCACGCTTGAGCACTTCGCGCGTTTTGGGCGCGGTATGGCCGATGTACTGGCCGACGAGATCGTCGCGTGTCACCGAGACGAGATGATTGCGGCGGATATAGCCCAGGCGATGCAGCACTTGCGCCATGCGCAGCGCAACCGTGGTCTTGCCGGTTCCGGGATTGCCCGAGAAGCACATGTGCAGCGTGGGCGCACCCGATGCGATACCGAGTGTCTCGCGGGCGCGCTCCACGAGCAGATGGGCGGCGATCTCGCGGATGCGCGTCTTGACCGGCGCGAGGCCGATGAGATCGCGGTCCAGTTCCGCCAGTACTTCGCCGATGCGCGATTCGCGATAGAGCGCCATCAGGTCGGCGTGCATCGCTTTCGCTTGCGGCGCTTCTTCGAGCGTGGCTTCGGCGTTCATGGTCGGTGTTCCTCATCAATAACGCTCGCCGCTCGGGCGATCGGTTGCGTAGGTGCGGATCGCATAGCGCTGGATGCGGCTTCTGTCGTCCTGGCGTTCGAGTCGGAAGCCTCGTTCTTCCGCTGGGCGATTCACCATGAACGAGAGGCGCATCGTTTCGAATCCGCGGACGGAGTCGAAGGCGTTTACTTTGATGTAGTGGTTCGGATACGTCTTGCGGCATTCGTTCACTTCCATCAGCACGCCGGCGGCATCGTGGAGGTCGAACATGGGGAGGCCCCACATTTCCCAATACGTATTCCTTGGATGGGGATCGTCGGTGTATTCTACCGAGCAGGCCCAGCCTTGCTCTAACGCGTAATTGATTTGTGCGGATATTTCTTCGTCGGTTAATGGTGGCAGGAAGGAGAATGTTCCTTGGGTGATGTTCATTTCGGCATCCTTAGGTTGATTGGTTCATGCTGCTTCTATGAAATCCTGTGTTCGCGGCGGTCTATTAGCGTTGCCCCTGTGCGGGGCGGCACTCACTTTCTTTGCTGCTGCAAAGAAAGTAAGCAAAGAAAGCAGCTTCCGATACGCCCGCGGTCACACGCAATTTGGGTAGTCCTCTCGTCCATCGTGGGCTGCCTAAAGAGTGCCCCCAAACACCCCATCGGGCTTGGCTCGCGCACGGTCTGTAACATCGCACCACATAACAAACTGGTTCAGCACGAAATAGCTCCAGCCCGCTTCGCGGCCGACCCGGTCAATCGGGTCCGCGCGTGCTTCTCTACTAACGTCTCCATCTCACTGCAATCGCCGCCCTTTGGTTTCCCTTGCGGACCCGGCGGCAGCGCGTAGCGCTGTGCCGAAGCAGTTTCGTGCTGAACCAGTGTCCTCAACACCTTCGGGCGGCAGACCGTGCGCGATCCAAGCCCGATTAGGTGTTTGAGGGCACTCTTTAGGCGAGTGCCGCCTGGGACGAGAGAACTACCCAACGTGCGTGTGACCGCGGGCCTGAAAAGCTGCTTTCTTTGGTTACTTTCTTTGCAGCAGCAAAGAAAGTGACTGCCGCCCCGCACAGGGGCAGTGCTAATAGACCGACACGAAAACGGGATCCGGCGACAACAACAAACCTCTTATACCCCCGCCGTAGCAGTAACAGCAAAATCCGGCGTATCCGTCGACGCATAGTTGAAAGTGACATCGCGCCAGGTATCGAGCGCCTGCTGCAACGGCGTACACCTCCGCGCGGCGGTTTCAAGAATATCGGGGCCTTCACGAGCAATATCCCGCCCTTCATTCCGCGCTTTCACCATGGCTTCGAGCGCGACGCGATTGGCCGTCGCCCCGGCCTGAATCCCTTGCGGATGTCCAATCGTCCCGCCGCCGAATTGCAGAATGCAGTCATCTCCAAAGAGATCGAGCAACTGATGCATCTGCCCTGCGTGAATCCCGCCCGATGCCACCGGCATCACCTTGCGCAACCCCGCCCACGGTTGATCGAAGAAGATCCCTCGCGACCGATCAGGCTCATTGCGCGCCTCGCGGCACACGTTGTAATAGCCCTGCACCGACAACGGATCGCCTTCCAGCTTGCCGACGGCAGTGCCCGCATGAGCATGATCGACGCCCGCCATCCGCAGCCACTTCGCGATCACGCGAAACGAGATGCCATGATTGCGCTGCCGCGTATAAGTCCCATGTCCCGCGCGATGCAGATGCAGGATCATGTCGTTGCGACGCGCCCACTTCGACATCGACTGAATAGCGGTCCAGCCGATCACGAGATCGATCATCACGATGCACGACCCGAGTTCCTTCGCGAATTCCGCGCGCTCGTACATGTCTTCCATCGTGCCGGCCGTCACGTTCAGATAGTGACCCTTCACTTCGCCGGTCTCGGCTTGCGCGCGGCTCACCGCTTCCATCGCGAAGAGGTAACGATCGCGCCAGTGCATGAACGCCTGCGAATTGATGTTCTCGTCGTCCTTCAGAAAATCGAGCCCGCCTTTCAAGCCTTCGTACACGACGCGCCCATAGTTCTTTCCCGACAAGCCGAGCTTCGGCTTCACGGTCGCACCGAGCAGCGGACGTCCGTATTTATCGAGCCGCTCGCGTTCGACGACGATGCCCGTCGGCGGTCCCTGAAACGTCTTCAGATACGCAACGGGAATACGCATGTCTTCGAGCCGCAGCGCCTTCAACGGCTTGAAGCCGAACACATTGCCGATGATCGACGCCGTCAGGTTCGCGACCGATCCCTCTTCGAAAAGATCGAGTTCGTACGCGATGTAAGCGAAGTACTGCGGCTCGTCGGCGCGCGCATTCGGCACCGGTTCGACGCGATACGCCTTCGCGCGGTACATGTCGCATGCAGTGAGACGGTCGGTCCACACGACCGTCCATGTCGCCGTCGACGACTCGCCCGCCACGGCCGCAGCCGCTTCCTCCGGCTCGACACCCGCTTGCGGCGTGATGCGAAAGAGCGCGATGACGTCGGTGTCCTTCGGCGTGTAATCGGGCTGCCAGTAGCCCATCTCGCGATACTTCATGACGCCGGCCGCATAGCGCGAGCGCGGATCGGACGGATTGCGCACCGCCTCGACGGCGGCCTTGCTGAAGTCGTTCATTCCGTTTCCTCGACAGTGAGATGAGAGTGGCGTCGCGGTGCTGCTCGAAGCGATCGCCGCTTGTGAACCGCGCCCTGCTGTCATTGCAGAGTAAGCACGCGTCGCACAGAAAGGAATTCACGAATTACTTGCCCGGGCTTAAGCGATGCCTTAGTCGGGAATAGCCCTGATGCGTTTATGAACGAAGCAATGGGACACTGTGTTCTGATTTCGTCACAGTCGGCGCGCATGATGAGCGAGCCGCGCTCTTCGGCATCCGCTTCATGTCATTGGCATGGCGCTTGCATCGTCGAAGGGCCGGCCCCCTCCCGGCCGCCTGGCGGATTCGTCCGCATCGGCAAATCATCGAAGCGGTATCGAGGCATCAACCCGACTCATCTGGAGGAACGCCCATGCAATGGACTACGCCGAGCTTCACCGATATGCGTTTTGGTTTTGAAATCACGATGTATATCGCCACCCGCTAAACGCGGACCGAACCCGCACGAAGCCGCATCGAAGCGATGGCGGCTCTTTCGTGCGGCTACGAATACTTTCGCCGACCATCATGATTTACGAGACCATCGTCACGACCGCGGATCGCGATGGCCGGCCGCATATCGCGCCGATGGGCGTGCGCTTCGAAGAGGGCCTCGCGATTCTTGCGCCGTTCCGTCCGTCGACGACGCTCGATAACGTCATCGCGACGAAGAGCGCCGTCATCAATCTGACGACGGACGTGCGCGTGTTCGCGGGCTGCGTGACGGGCATTGCGCGCGACTGGCCGACGGTTGCCGCGAGCACGGTGCCAAGCGTGCGGCTCGCATCGACGCTCGCGCATATCGAGCTGCGTCTCGCCGAACTTCTCGATGACGAAGCGCGCCCGACGTTGCGCATGGAATGTGTGCATCGCGAGACGCATGCGCCGTTTCCGGGCTTCAATCGCGCGCAGGCGGCGGTTGTCGAAGGCGCGATTCTCGTGAGCCGGCTGTTCATGTTGCCGCCTGAAAAGGTGGATAGCGAGGTGGCGTATTTGCGGATCGCCATCGACAAGACTGCGGGCGACGCCGAGCGCGAGGCCTGGCAATGGCTTTTGCAGGCGATCGAGGCGCATCGCGCGAAGGCTGTGAGCTGACGCGTTTTCCGTAGCCATCCCTCTGGAGTTTCGACGATGACCGCATTGCTCGCGAGCGTCCGCTCGGCCGACGAAGCCTTCGATGCGGCGGACGCCGGCGCCGAACTGATCGACCTGAAGGAGCCGGGCGCGGGCGCGCTGGGCGCTGTTGCGATCGGCGATATCGCGCGTATCGTGGGGGCGTTGCGTGCGCGGTATGCGGTGCGGCCGATCAGCGCGACGATCGGCGATTTGCCCAACGATGCGCTCGACGAGATGACCGCGCGCGTGCTCGATGTCGCGGCTACGGGCGTCGATTATGTGAAGGTCGGGGTGTCGCCCGGGGCGGGCGCTTTTGCGTGCTTGCGGCATCTGGCGAGCTTGCCGGCGGCTGTCGTGCCGGTGTTGTTATCCGACGATGGCGTGGATCGCGAACTGGCCGCGCTTGCGGCGCAACTGGGCTTTGTGGGCATCGTGTTCGATACGGCGAGCAAGGACGGGCGCACGTTGTTCGATTGCGTCGATGTGGGGGCGCTTGCTTCCTGCATCGGCGATGCGCGCAAGCGGGGGACGATGATTGCCGTCGCCGGATCTTTGAGGTGGGACGATCTCGACAGGATTCGTTTGCTCGCGCCGGATATCGCCGGGTTTCGTGGGGCTCTTTGCGATGAGCGCGATGGACGTACTGGGAGGCTTGATCCGCTTCGCGTCGAGAAGTGGGTTCGGGCTTTGCATCTTGCTCGCTGAGCGTTTGTTATTCGGGGGCTTTTTCGCCGGACCCCGGTTTCGCGTCGGTCTATTAGCGTTGCCCCTGTGCGGGGCGGCACTCACTTTCTTTGCTGCTGCAAAGAAAGTAAGCAAAGAAAGCAGCTCGTCACGGCCCGCGGTCACACGCAATTTGGGTAGTCCTCTCGTCACAGGCGGCACTCGCCTAAAGAGTGCCCTCAAACACCTAATCGGGCGTGGCTCGCACACGGTCTGCCAACCAATAACTTCGAGGGCGCTGGTTCAGCACGAAATGGCTTCGGCACAGCGCTACGCGCTGCCGCTGGGTCTGCAAGGGAAACCAAAAGGGCGGCGATTGCAGTGAGATGGAGACGTTAGTAGAGCAGCACGTGCAGTCCCGATTGACCGGTCGGCCGCGAAGCGGGCCGGAGCTATGTGGTGCTGAACCAGATTGTTGTGTGGTGCGATGTGACAGACCGTGCGCGAGCCAAGCCCGGTGATTGTGATGAGGGCACTCTTTAGGCAGCCCACGATGGACGAGAGGACTACCCAAATTGCGTGTGACCGCGGGCGTATCGGAAGCTGCTTTCTTTGGTTACTTTCTTTGCAGCAGCAAAGAAAGTGACTGCCGCCCCGCACAGGGGCAGTGCTAATAGACCGACACGAAAACGGGATCCGGCGAAATCAAAAGCGATAAGCAAAACCAAAAGCGAAGAAAATTCAAACCGCCACGTTGAGCAATCGATCCCGCATAACCCCTACATCGGACTTACTCAAAACCTCGACGACATAATTTGCATCCCGCACATAAGCCGCAAACCGCCGATCCAGAATGCCTTTAGAAGCCAGCGCCTCGAGCGGCGCATTCGCCTCGACCTCGCAAGACTTCACGATCATCAACCGCTCCGCATTAAGCGAAGTAGAAAGCCACGCGGCGAGCGAATCCGAAGTGGTATCCCAGTTCGTCATGGAATCGGGCGTCGAGCGCATCAGATCGGTCGGAACCCAAACCGCCACACGCCCATCGCGCAACGCGCGCCGAATCCTATCCTCGTTCGACGCCAGCACGAGCTCCGGCACCACGCCCTGCATCAGAATCGCGTACTGCGCCATCGCGAGCAGACACATGTTGTGAGCCGCGAGATCGTCGAAATGCCACTCCTGCTGATACTGCCGCACCGCGTCCGCGAAATCGCCGCCGCCCGGCACGATCACGACGCGCCCGCCGCCCACTTCCCATAGCCGCGTCAACCACTCGCGCAGCGCCGGGTCGTGACTCAGGCTTCCCCCGATCTTCACCACCCACATATTCCTGTCCTCGTTCGATCAAGCCGGCGGGCCACGCACCCGCGTCCTTCGCTATGTTTCGCACGCTATCACGCAGCGCGCGCCGATGCATCGTTCGACAGATGCGCTTCGTTGCCTCCCGCGCCCTTCATCGCCATCGACGCCAGCAGCGCAACCGCCACGCTCGGCGCGCACGTCGATACCCATTCGGCACGCGTCGCATCGTCGCCGTCGATACCCGCGAGACGCGCGAAGTCGACATAGCTGCGCGCCTCCTGCCGCGCCAGCGCCGCCGCCAGAAAGCGCCCGCAACCCGCGCCCACGATCGGCGCCGCCGCCAGCGCCGCATCCTGCGCAACGACGCGCGCCAGATTCGTCTCCAGCGCGCGCAATTGCTCGCGCCGCCAGCCCTGCGCGAAACGCCGCCACTCCGCATCGCTCGCATCGGCGGCGTCGCGGCCGATCATCCGCGCAATCCGGACGCGGCTCGCAGCCTGCGTCTTCGGCCCGTTGTCGGCGCTCGGATGCTGGTCGTGCTCGGGCCACAACTCGCCCGTCAGACGATAGACATCCGCGGTCGTCGCGAACCATTCGTTCATCACGCCGGCGTGCTCGCCGCGAAACGCGATGCGATGCGCGAGCCCGCACAACGGCGTTCGCACCACGCCCTGATACACGAGCTCACCGCTCACGAGCCGTTCGGCGTCGCTGGTGCCGCGCGCCACGACGCGTCTGCCGACGATCGGAATGATGTCCGTCGTCGTGCTGCCGATATCGACGAGCAGCGCATCCGGCAGGCACGCCGCGACCCATTGCGCGGTCGCGAGCCAGTTCGCCGATGCGACCTTGCGCCAGTGTTCCGCGCACGCCGAGCGCGCGAGCCAGCCCGCGTCGCCGGCGAAAAACATCGTGCGCGGCCCGAGCCTTTGCGCAAGCGCGCGCGTCAACGCACGCACGCCCTCGGCGCGGTCGGCGAAGAGATCGACCATTTCGCCCGTCATCGTGACGGCGTGGCGCGCGGCCGGATCGGCGGCGGCGGGCCAGCGCTCGAACATCGCGTCGATCGCGCGTTCCAGGTGCGCCATGCCCTGCCACAGCGGACACGCCCATTGCGCGACGTCGGCGAGCACGCCCGCGCGCGTCGCCATCGACACCTTGACGTGCGCGCCGCCCACGTCCCAGCCGAACACCGGCGCATCGTGCAATGTCGGTGCCGTCATGACGACGCTCCGGCGCACGCGCGCAGCAATCCGGCATCGCCGTCGAAGC
>NZ_JFHD01000052.1 GCF_000698575.1 Caballeronia zhejiangensis | reverse complement strand
CGCCGCGCCGCTCACGCCGGCAAGCGCTCCTGACGATGCCCCCGCCACGGCGAGCGCGCGCCGCGCGATCGGCGCCCGCGCACAACACGCGCAACAACTGACGGGACAGGCGCGCAAGAAGGTATCCGCCGTCGCGCGGGCGCTGGCGTTGTCGCGCAAGCTCGCGCGCGCCGAATCGACGGCCACGCGCGCCACCGCGCTCGCGATGGTCGGCGCTGGCCGCAAGGCATCGCATGCGAATGCTGCGGTGCGGCGGCATCCGTGGCGCGCGGTGCTCGTGGCGGCAGGCGCGGGAATGGCGCTCGCATTGCTTTCGCGTCGCGATGCCGCGCGTGAAAACGACCGAGGCTGAGGCGCTTGCGCGCTATGTCGCGCGGCTGTCCGTCGAATCCGAAAGATCGCGCGCCGGGAAAGCGATTTGTTATTTGAAAAGCAAGTAATCGAATATCGGCGTCCGGAAAATCCGATTCAAATGTCCGATTGCGCGCGGAACTTTTCCGCGATAGCCCTGTCTCCCAAAATTCCCCTTGCGACTGCCTGAGAACCTTGACAGGCGGGCTTCACGCCCAAGTGTGTGTTTTTCGAGACAGTCAATATTTTTTCGTTTCTGAAGTTACGAAACGTTGCGTTATTCTCTGCGCCGGCAACAACGATTAATCATTCGCGTGGAGAATTCGATGAAACGAATCGCACTGACGTCCCTCTCGCTGGCGCTGCTCGGCGCAGCAGGCGCGGCGCAAGCACAAACGAGCGTGACGCTCTATGGCGTGATCGATACCGGTCTCGCATATGTGAGCCACGCCAACGAAAACGGCGACCATCTGTTCGGCATGGTCAACGGCACGCTGTCCGGCCCGCGTTGGGGCTTGAAGGGTCAGGAAGACCTCGGTGGCGGCCTCAAGGCAATCTTCCAGTTGGAAAGCGGCTTCGATCCGGGCACGGGTCAGTCGAACCAGGGTGGTCGTCTGTTCGGCCGTCAAGCGTTCGTCGGTTTGAGCGGCAACCAGTGGGGTACGGTCACGTTGGGTCGTCAGTATGACCCGTCGGTCGACATGGTTCAGGGCCTCACGGCCGACAACTACTGGGGCGCTGCCTTCGCAACGCCGGGCGACGTCGACAACTACGACAACAGCCTGCGCGTGAGCAACGCCGTCAAGTACGTGTCGCCGGTGTTCTCCGGCTTCCAGTTCGAAGGCATCTACGGCTTCAGCAACCTCGCGGGCGCTACCGGCCAGGGCCAGACCTGGGGTGCCGCTGCAACGTACGGCAACGGTCCGTTCTCGTTGGCCGCCAGCTACCTGTACGTGAACAACCCGACGGCTGGCCGCACGACCGGCACCACCGGCTGGAACAGCCCGTCGTCGGATTCGCTGTTCAACACGGTGATCAACGTCGGCTACCAGACGGCCCACGCAGTCGCCATCGCGCGCGGCGCAGGCCAGTACGTGTTCGGTCCGTTCACGGCCGGCGCTTCGTACAGCTTCGCTCAGTACAAGAACGACGGCAGCTCGACGTTCACGGAACAAGAGAAGTTCAACGTCGCCAACGCGTACCTGAACTTCCAGCTGACGCCGGCAACGCTGCTCGGCCTGGGCTACACGTACACGCACGGCAGCGGCGACACGTCGGCGAACTACCACCAGGTTTCGATCGGCGCGGACTACTCGCTGTCGAAGCGCACGGACGTCTACGCTGTCGGCGCGTATCAGCACGCAAGCGGCACGCAGCGCAACGCGGACGGCTCGACGCAAGAAGCGCAAGCTTCGATCAGCGACTTCGGTTTCGCAAGCGGCCGCAGCCACCAGGAACTGGTGCTCATCGGCCTGCGCCACAAGTTCTAAGAACAACCGACTGGCGTGGCACGCGAGTGCCGCGCCGGAAGGACAGCAGCATCCTCGAACAGCCATCGGTTTTCCGATGGCTGTTTTTTTTCGCGTCCGAAAGCGGCAAGCGCAACAAAGTGTTGAATCAACCGCGTGCGCGTCATCCCGCCCGGACAACGGCGGCAGAATCGGCCGAATCTCAATGCCCCGGGGGTTCGCTGAATGCCGCTTCGCTCAAGACTTCTGGCTCCGCTTGCAATGGCCGCGTGCATCGCCGCAACCGCTTGCACGACAGCCGCGCATCGGTCCGATACTGCGCACGCGTCCGCCTTGCCGATGATCATCGCGCATCGCGGCGGCGCAGCCGATTACCCGGAGAACACGCTGATCGCCATCCAGGGCGCGCTGCACAATCGCGCCGATGCGATCTGGCTCACAGTGCAACTCACCCGCGATGGCGTGCCGGTGCTCTATCGCCCGGCCGATCTCTCGACCAACACGGATGGCAACGGAACGGTCGCGGACCACGACTTCGGCGCGCTGCAACATCTCGACGCCGGACGGAACTTCGCCCTCGCCGATGGAAACGGCGTGACGCGCTATCCGTATCGCGATCACGCGCTGCGTATTCCATCGCTCGCGCAGGCGTTGCGCGTGATTCCGCCCGACGTACCCGTGATGCTCGACATGAAGGCATTGCCCGCCGGACCTCAGACGGCGGCGGTCGCGCGCGTGCTGGACGAGGAAAACGCGTGGTCACGCGTGCTGATCTATTCGACCGATGCCGCCTATCAACGGGCCTTCTCGGCCTATCCGCAGGCACGTTCGCGGCTGTTCGAGTCGCGCGATGCGACACGCGCCCGCCTCGCCTACGTGGCGCTCGAATCCACGTGCAAGGACGCACCGTCGCCCGGAAGATGGACCGCGTTCGAGTATGCGAGAAAGATGGAATTGGTCGAAACGTTCACGCTCGGGGAAGCGCGCTCGGCGGTGACGTCGAGACTCTGGACGCCCGCAGCGGTGCAGTGCTTTCGCACCAGAGGCGAGACCCCGATCCTCGCGATCGGCATCGACAACGCCGACGATTATCGCGCCGCCGCCTGTATCGGCATGACGGCCGTGCTCACCGATTCGCCGCGAAAGATGCAAGCGGTCAGGTCGGGCATTGCGCTGCCGCTGCCGTGCCCCTGAAGCCGCTCACTGATGCGGCGCGTTGCCGTTCGATTCGACGTCTTGCGCGAGCGTCTGCGCGGGCGCGCCCGGGCACGGCAGATCGCCGATGACGAGCCGCGGCACCGTGCTGCGCGTCTCGCGCGGACGCAGCGGAACATTGTCGAGCTCGGTCCACGAAGGGTTCGGAATCTCGCCGAAAAGCTGCCTCAGACGCTCGCCCCAGGTCTTGTTGATCATCTGGTAGTACGCGCTGTTGTTGTCGAGCGTGGCGAAGCGCGTGACGCGCAGCGAGTCCTTCTCGTAGACCAGCAGATCGAGCGGCAGACCGACCGAGAGATTCGAGCGCAGCGTCGAATCCATCGAAATGAGCGCGCATTTGGCGGCTTCGTCGAGCGGCGACGACGGCGTGATGACGCGATCGATGATCGGCTTGCCGTACTTCGATTCGCCGATCTGGAAATACGGCGACACGCGCGTCGATTCGATGAAATTGCCCGCCGCGTAGATCATGAAGAGTCGCGGCGGCTGGCCGAAGATCTGTCCGCCGAGGATGAAGCTGCAATTGAAGTCGACGCTGAATTCAGCGAGCGACAGCGCGTCGCGCCGATGCACCTCGCGCACCGCATCGCCGACGATGCGCGCGGCTTCCGCCATCGTCTGGACGCTATACAGCGTGGGCGCGTTCGGATCGGAGGGCTCCACGAGCAGATGCGTCACCGCCTGCGTCAAGGCGAGATTGCCCGCCGCGAGCAGGACGAGTACGCGCTCTCCCGGCTGTTCGAAAACAGCCATCTTGCGCGCGGCGCTCACGTGGTCCACGCCGGCGTTGGTGCGCGTGTCGGACAGGAACACGAGTCCCTCGTCCACGCACATGCCCACGCAATAAGTCATGTCGATCCGTCCTGAAACAAGCAAACCCACATTGTACTGAGCGCGACCGCGCGTCGCATCGATGCGTTCACTGATCCGGCGGTGTATCGATGCTCACATGCACCGTCAGCGTTTCCTCCTTCCCGCCGACGCGCGAGCCGCGCACCGGCGCCGCCGATTCGTAATCGCGCGCGACGGCAAGGCAGCAATGACGCTCGCCCGCGAACGCCGCCCGGGTCGCATCGATCGACACCCAGCCGTGCTCGATCCACACGTCGGTCCAGGCGTGCACGTCGGCATCCAGATAGCCGCTCACGCAGCGCGCCGGCACGCCCCGCGCGCGGCAGCACGCGAGCATCAGATGCGCGAGATCGCGCGCATCGCCGAAGCCGCTCGCGAGCGCCTGCGCCGCCGTGCCCGCCGCATACGCCGGCTCCTTGCGATACCGCACGCGCTCGCCGATACGCTCCGTCAGCGCGATGAGCGACGCGGGCGTATCGAGCGCGTCGACGCCGTGCGCGAGCTCGCGGATCGCGGCATCGGGCGCGGTAAGCCGCGTGGGACAGGTGAAATGTTCGAGCGGAATCGGACCGGCTTCATCGAAGAGACGGCCATCGGATAAAGCCTCCGTTTCGATCCCGCCCGCCACGCTCGCATGAATCTCGCTGTGCGGCTTCGTCAGCACGAGCGTGTGCAGCGCGTTGCCGTAGGCGTCGCGCGTGAGGTCGAGCTTGCCCGGCGCTTCGACATGCCAGTGCCGCACGATCTGCGACGCGCCGCTCGCCGGACTCACGCGAAACTGCTGGATCGAATACGTGACCGGCGTGGCGTAGCGATAGCGGATGTCGTGGCGAATGGTCAGCAGCATGATTCACGCGATCGGCAACATGAGGAAGGTGTGCATCACGCGCAGGCCGAGTTCGTCGACACGCTTGAGAAACTGCGTCAGCCACGCGTGCACGCCCGTTTCGAGTATCTGGCGGATGTCGGCATACAGCACATCGGCGCGCAGCTTGCCCGCGAAACGCTCGCATTCCTTCGACGCGTCCGTGCGCAATTTCGCGAGCGTGTCGCAGACGCCGTCGAGCGATGCCAGCAGCGAACGCGGCATCTGCTCGTTGAGGATCAGCAGTTCGACGACGCGCGCGGGCGTCACGACATCGCGATACACCTTGCGATAAATCTCCAGCGCCGACACGGAACTCAGTATCGACGTCCAGTAGTAGAAGTCTTCGAGCTGCCGCGCGGCTTCGCGCGAGTTCGGCGTGGCATCGGCGAAACGGACATCGAGAATGCGCGCCGTGTTGTCCGCGCGTTCGAGATACGCGCCGAGCTGCATGAAGAAAAACGCGTCGTCGCGCAGCGCGGTGCCCTGCATCACGCCGCGGCACAGATTCGAGCGGTACTTGACCCATTCGAACAGTGCATCCGGGCTCGTTTGCAGTTCCATGTTCGCGAGGCGCTGAGTGAATTCGAGCCAGGTGAAGTTGATCGTTTCCCAGCCGTCGGTGGTGAGCGTGCCGCGCACCGCGCGCGCATTTTCGCGCGTCGCCTGCAGGCACGAGAGGATGCTCGACGGATTGCGCGCATCGGCGACCATGAAGTGCAGCATGTCCTCGCGCGAGCGCGATCCCGGATGACGCGCGTCGAACATGTCTTCCAGCTCGGATATCTTCAGCACCGAACGCTGCGCGCGCGCTTCCTGCTCGGGCGTTTGCGGCAGGAGCGCGCCTTCCATGTTGATGTCGAGCATGCGCGCGGTGTTCTCGGCGCGCTCCATGTAACGCGCCATCCAGAACAGGTGATCGGCGGTTCGGCTCAGCATGTCATTCGACCATCCACGTATCTTTGGTCCCGCCGCCTTGCGACGAATTGACGACGAGCGAGCCTTCGCGCAGCGCGACGCGCGTGAGGCCGCCCGCGCACATCGACACTTCGCGGCCCGACAGCACGAACGGCCGCAAATCGATATGACGCGGCGCGATGCCCGCCTCGACGAAGGTCGGGCACGCGGAGAGCGCGAGCGTCGGCTGCGCGATATAGCCTTCGGGCCGCGCGAGCAGCAACGCGCGAAAGGTTTCGATCTCCTCTTGCGTCGATGCCGGCCCGACGAGCATGCCGTAGCCGCCCGCGCCGTGCACTTCCTTCACGACGAGCTCCGGCAGATGCGCGAGCGTGTACGCGAGATCGTCGGGCTTGCGGCACTGAAACGTCGGCACGTTGTTCAGGATCGGCTTCTCGCCGAGATAGAACTCGATCATGTCGGGCACGAACGGATAGATCGATTTGTCGTCGGCGATGCCGGTGCCCATCGCGTTGGCGAGCGTCACGCGCCCCGCGCGATACGACGTCAGCAAGCCCGGAATGCCGAGCGCCGAATCGGCGCGAAACGCGAGCGGATCGAGAAAGTCGTCGTCCACGCGGCGATAGATCACGTCGACGCGGCGCGGGCCGTGCGTCGTCCGCATGAAGACATAGTTGTCGTCGACGAAAAGATCCTTGCCCTCGACGAGTTCCACGCCCATCTGCTGCGCGAGGAAGGTGTGCTCGAAGTACGCCGAGTTGTACATGCCGGGCGTCAGCACGACGACCGCCGGATCGTCGACGCCTTCAGGCGCGATCGAACGCAATGTTTCCAGCAGCAGGTCGGGATAATGCGCGACCGGCGCGACGCGGTTCTGCACGAAGAGTTCGGGAAAGAGCCGCATCATCATCTTGCGGTTTTCGAGCATGTACGACACGCCCGACGGCACGCGCAAATTGTCTTCGAGCACGTAGAACTCGCCCGCCGCGCCCGCGCGCACCACATCGACGCCCGCGATATGCGCGTAGACGTCGAGCGGCACGTCGACGCCCTGCATTTCCGGCCGATATTGCGCGTTCGTGTAGACCTGTTCGGCCGGAACGCGCCCGGCGAGCACGATGTCGCCGTCGTGGTAGATATCGTGCAGAAAGAGATTGAGCGCCTGCACGCGCTGCCGCAAACCGGCTTCGAGCACGCGCCATTCGTCGCCGGGAATGATGCGCGGAATCATGTCGAAGGGAATGAGCCGCTCGGTGCCGGACAGATCGCCATTCACCGCGAACGTGATGCCGACGCGCCGGAACAGCACGTCCGCTTCGGCGCGCTTTCTCGCGATGGTTTCGGGGCGCTGCTGCGCGAGCCAGCGTGAAAACCGCGCGTAGTGACTGCGCACGGTGTCGTCCTGACGCATTTCATCGTAGATCTGCATCATTGCGTCCTTCGTTTTTTTACCGCATTTCCTTGCAGTATCGGACGAAAGTGCGCGACGTGCGCCACTTTTTTAGCGCGCGTTCATGGTGCACGGCCGTTTCGCGCTAGACTGCCCGCTCAACGCTCAACGTTTCATCATGTCCGACGCTTTCGAAGACGAAGCCGATTCCCTCGCCGATGCCCTTCTCGCAGGACTCGTGCGCCCGATCGTTTTCGTCGATCTGGAAACCACCGGCTCGAACGCGACCGAGGACCGCATCACCGAAATCGGCGTCGTTGAAGCGAGCACGGCGGGCATCGAGCGCTGGAGCGTGCTCGTCGATCCGGGCGTGCCGGTGCCGCCGTTCATCGCGCGCCTGACCGGCATCGACGACGCCATGCTGCGCGGCCAGCCCACCTTCGAATCGCTCGCGCCCGCGCTCGCCGAGCGGCTGCACGGCAAGCTCTTCGTCGCGCACAACGCGCGCTTCGATTACGGCTTCCTCAAGAACGCCTTTCGCCGCGCGGGCATCGCGTTTCGCGCGGATACGCTGTGCACGGTGCGGCTGTCGCGCGCGCTCTTTCCGTCGGTCGAAAGACATGGTCTCGATGCGCTCATCGCGCGGCTGAATCTCGCGCCCGAAGGACGCCATCGCGCGCTCGCCGACGCCGACCTGCTCTGGCAGTTCTGGCAGAAGATTCACGCGCTCTATTCGCAGGATCTCGTCGACGCAGCCATCAAAACGCTCGTGCGCCGCGCGAGCTTGCCCGCCGCGCTGCCCGAAGGCGCGCTCGATGCGTTGCCGTCGGCGCCCGGCGTCTATCTCTTTCACGGCGACGACGACGTGCCGCTCTATGTCGGCAAGAGCATCAACCTGAAACAACGCGTTGCGGCGCATTTTTCGGGCGATCACAGGCTTCAGAAGGACTTGTCGATCTCGCAGGCGATCCGTCGCATCGAATGCCGCGAGACGGTCGGAGAGCTCGGCGCGCTGCTGCTCGAAGCGAAGCTCGTGAAGGAGCTGAAGCCGACGCACAATCGCTTGCTCAAAGGCGCATCGGCAACGTGTGCGTGGCAGTGGCTACCGGGCGCGCATGCGCCGACGCTCGTGAAGGCGAACAAACGCGATCTGTCGCGCGAGGAACATCTCTTCGGCGTGTTCGCGTCGCGCGCGAAAGCGCATGCGTTCATGCGCCATCTGGCGGATGAACACAATCTCTGTCACGCGACGCTCGGCCTCGAAAATGCGCCGCTTTCGCCGGGGCGCGGCTGCTTCGGCTATCAGGTGAAACGCTGCCTCGGGTCGTGTGCGGGAATCGAAACGCTCGCGGATCACGCCTCGCGTGCGCTCGATGCGCTCGAAGGCGCGCGCCTCGTGAAATGGCCGCACGAAGGGCCGATCGCCGTCTGCGAGCGCGATGAAGCATCGGGTCGCGAAGCGTGGCACGTAATCGATCGATGGTGCTATATCGGCACATGCGCGACACGCGACGGCATCGCGCCGCTCCTCGCCGACTCGCCCGACCTACGCCCGTTCGACTCCGATGTGTACAGCCTGATCGCGAAGCGCCTCGCGCCGGAACAACTGCAATGGATCGCATGCGATGCGCGGCCTGCGTTCCAACTCGTCGTACAGGACGCGCCCGCGCGCGCCGCCGTCACACAGCAGACGAAACGCGCGACGACGAAGCGCCGCGCACCCGCCGACGACCAGTTCCCGCTGATGCTTTAAGCGATGCCGCCGTTCGCGCGCAGCACCTGCCCGTTGACCCAGCCCGCATCCGGCCCGACGAGAAACGCGACGATCGAGGCGATATCGTCCGGCTGACCGAGACGTTCGAGTGGCGGCATCTTCGAGAACGTGGCGATCTGCTCGTCGGTCTTGCCCTCGAGAAACAGCGACGTCGCCACCGGTCCGGGCGCGACCGCATTCACCGTGATGCCGCGTCCGCGCAACTCCTTCGCGAACACATGCGTGAACGATTCGACCGCCGACTTCGTCGCGTTGTAGATCGCGTAGCCCGGCATGTTGAGCGCGAGCGTCGTGCTCGAAAAGTTCACGATGCGCCCGCCGCCCTTCATGCGCGCCGCCGCTTCGCGCAGCGTGTTGAACGTGCCGCGCACGTTGATATCGAACGTCTGGTCGTAAAGCGCATCGCTCGTGTCGGCGAGCGGCGCGGTCTTCAGAACGCCCGCGTTGTTGACGAGCGCATCGACTTTGCCGAGCTGCGCTTCGACGGTCTCGAACATGTCGCGCACGTCGTCGGCTTTGGCGACATCCGCTTTTACGGCGATCGCCGTGTTTCCCGCTTCGCGCAATTGCACGACGAGCGCATCCGCTTCCTTCGCGCTCGACGCATAGTTCACCGCGACCGCGAAGCCGGCGCGTGCAAGACGCCGCGCGATCTCGGCGCCGATGCCGCGCGACGCGCCCGTGACGATCGCCACGCGTTTCGATTGAGTCTGACTCATGATGGGCTCCTCAAAGTGGCTGTTCGATGAGAAGCATGATGAATCATTCCGTTTTCGCGATCATCGTGCGTGGATTAGTATCATCGTTCCAGTAGCTTTAACAATTCACCGCCCATTCGCCATGGATCGATTCCAGGAAATGCAGGTCTTCGTGCGTATCGCGGAGCGGCACAGCTTCACGCAAGCGGCCGACGATCTGCAGATACCGCGCGCCACCGTCACTAATCTGATGAAGCGCATGGAAGAGCGGCTCGGCGCGCGCCTGCTCGAACGCACGACGCGCACGGTGCGCCTCACGCCCGATGGCGAAGAGCACTATCGGCGTTGCGTGCGTCTCATCGCCGATCTGGAAGAAGCGGAAGGCTCGTTCAAGCACGCGGAGCCGAAGGGTTTGTTGCGCGTGAATTTGCAAGGCACGCTCGCGCGGCATTTCATCATGCCGGGACTGCCCGCGTTTCTCGAGCGTCATGCGCAGATCGAACTGCATATCGGCGAGGACGACAGGCTCGTCGATCTCGTGCGCGAAGGCGTCGATTGCGTGCTGCGCGCGGGCATGTTGCAGGATTCGTCGATGATCGGCCGGCGCGTCGCGCTGCTCGAACAAGTCACCGTGGCGAGTCCCGCGTATCTCGCGCGTGAAGGCACGCCGGATGATCTCGAAGCGCTTGCATCGCATCGCGCGGTGAACTTCGTATCGAGCGCGACGGGTCGCGCATTGCCGCTGGAGTTCAGCGTCGACGGGCGTATCGAGACCATCGAATTGCAGGCGTCGGTTTCGGTGTCGGGCGTCGAACTCTATACGCAAGCCGCGCTCGCCGGACTCGGCATCGTGCAGGTGCCGCGCTATCACGTCGACGATGCTTTGAACAATGGTCGTCTGCGACTCGTGCTTCCCAACCTTCCGCCACCACCGATGCCTATCTCCGTGCTGTATCCGCATAACCGGCAGCTCTCCGCGCGCGTACGGGTTTTCGCGGATTGGTTGAGCGAGATCTTCGCGCCTTTCAACGCGCGCGCGTCATAAGGAAAGCAAAAGCAAGGAACGCAAAAGCAAGGGACGAGAAAGCAAAAGAGGCCAGCATCCCAATGAAGGGAAGCTGGCCTCTTGTTCGACGCGCTTCGATTTCGCCAACGAAACCGAAGCCGTGATGCCGGCGAAAGATACTTAAGCCGCTGCGTCCTTCAGCTTCTTCAGCGCGCGCGCCTTGATGCGAACGCTTGCCGGCTTGGCCGGGAACCAGCGCTCCTCGCCCGTGAACGGGTCCTTGCCGAAGCGCTTCTTCTTCGCGGCCACGGCTTGCGCGGTGATCTTCAGCAGGCCCGACAGCGTGAATTCGCCAGCGCCCTTCTTGTGGATCGAACCGAGGATGGTGTCTTCCAGCGCGACCAGCACGGCCTTCACCGCTTTCACGTCGACAGCGGCGCGATCTGCGAGATGCGTTGCGAGCGATGCCTTCGTGAACGTGTCCTTGATCGGCGTGGGAGCGCCGCTCGTGGTCTTCTTCGCGGCTACTTTCTTCGCGGCAACTTTCGGTGCTGCTGCTTTCTTCACCGGTGCGGCAGCGGTCTTCGCCGTGGCCTTCTTGGCCGGGGCTTTCTTGGCAGCGGTTTTAGCGGAAGTCGGCATGTTTCTCCTACCTGTTTTTGGTCAGTGATATTCGAATACGTTCGCACCGATGCGTTCGTATCACGCCGGATTCTACATAGGCCAAGCGAGTTCGTGCGAGTCTTTTGCGCTTTTATATCGTTTTTATAGGGGTTTTTCGTGGCGTCGCGCTGACACGCAAGTCATGGAGCCGCGTTTACATCGCATACGTCGCGCGCTTTATCGCTGCATCGACGATGCAAATGCGCGATGCGCGATATGCGCGATGAGCGGATAGTGATCCGATGCGATACGCGAAAGCGGCGTGCGATGCACATCGACACGCATGAGACGTTCGCCCGGATGCACCCAGATGCGATCGAGCGCGAAGAGCGGATAGCGCGTCGGAAAGGTGCGTAACGCACTCGCGCGATGAAAGTGCGTGACGAGCCGCCGCAACGTGCGGCCATAGACGAACCATTCGTTCAGATCGCCGAGCAGGATCACGGGCAGCGCGGGCGTATCGAAGCTTTGCAGCACTTGCTCCACTTGCGCGCGCCTTTCGCTCGATGCAAGCCCGAGATGCGTCGCGACCACACGCCAGAGTTCGCCGCCGCAATCGATGTCGGCATCGAGCGCGCCGCGCGGCTCGCGGCTCCTGAACGAAAGATCGAGCGTGCGGACCGCGCGCACCGGATAGCGCGTGAGCACTGCGTTGCCGTAACGCCGTTCGGGCGTGTCGAGCGTCGGGCCCGCGACCGCGTTCAGGTTCGTCATGCGTTGCAGCACGTCGAGCACATCGGGCGCGCCGCTGCCGCCGAGCGGCACTTCCTGCAGCGCGAAGATGTCCGCATCGATCTCGGCGAGCACTGCGCCGATGCGTTCCGGCGCGAACTTGCCGTCGATGCCTATCGCGCCATGCAAGTTGTATGTGGCGATGCGCAGCTCGCGTGCGCGCGCGTCCTTCATATATTCGCGTTCGATGACGGTCTCGTGCATCAGCGTCATGAGTTGACCTCGTCGGGGCGCTCGTTTTTCGTCGATGATTCGCGCGGCATCGTGCCGTTCTCGCGCAGTTCGCTCGCGCGTTTGGCTTCGTCGCTGGCGCGCGATTTGTCCGCATCGCTCGGTGCGCCTTCGTGCGCGTCGTGACGATTCTTGCCACCGAGAAAGCGCTGCAGCAGCAGCGACGCGCCGATCAGCGCCGCGCCGATGCCGATCAGCACCGCGAACGAGCCGACCGTCGGCCGATGCAGCGACGCGACGAACTGATGCGCGAACGCGACCGTCAGAAAGATGCCGGGGCCCATGCCGAGCATCGTGCCGATCATGAAGTCGCGCATGCGGATATGCGATGCGCCCGCCACGAGATTGACGATCGCAAATGGTGCAACGGGCAAGATCCGCAACACGACGACCGCGACGATGCCGCGCTTCGCCACGCGTTCGGACAGCCGGTTGACGCGCGCGCCCGCGAGCTTGCGCACCGCGTCACGGCCGAGCCAATTGCCAAGGGAATACGATATCGCCGCTGCAATCGTCGTGCCGATGAACGCATAAGCCGCGCCCCAGGACGCGCCGAAAACGATGCCCGTCGTCGCGATCAGCAACGTGATCGGCACGGCCATGACGGCCGCGATGACATAGCCGAGCACGATCCAGACCGGCGCGAGCGGCAGCGAATCGATATGGCGCGTCGCGTTCGTGAGCGACTTCAGGTTCACGTAATCGCCGAGCGGCGTCCAGTGCCACAGACCCGCGACGACCACGACCATCAGCGCGAACATGCCGAGCAGCGCGAAGCGGCCGATGAGCGGACGCGTCTTTTCCGCAGGCACGAACTGATCGACGAGTTCGTCGGCGGCGATCGGCGTTTCGGGATCGATCAGCGCCTCGGGCGGAATCAGCTGGTCGAGCTCCGTCGACACTTGCGGATCGAGCGGCACCATCGTGCGATGTTCGTCGCGGTCGCGCAACAGCGCCTGAATTCCCGCATTCGTGCCGTTGCGCGCCTCTCGTTCGCGCACCACATCCGCGATATCGCAACCGAGATGCTCGGCGAGCAGCGTGTCGCGCATCGTCGCGATCGCGCGGCGGATACGCGCATCCGCGCCCGCATCGATCGAGACGTTGCATTCGCTGTCGAGGACCATCGAGCGATTGTTCAGATTGGCCGAACCGACGATCAGCAATTCGTCGTCGACGATCATCAGCTTGCTGTGCACGTTGACGATCGCGTCGCCGAGCTTCGGCACGCTCGGGCACAGCAGCCGATAACGTCCATGCGCGTCGGCGTTTTTCAGAAGCCTGTGCAGGCGCGCGCGCAGCACGCCCATCGTCACTTCCTGAAGCCAGCCGCTCTGATTGCGCGGCACGACGATCGTGAGATCGGGTCCGTCCTCGCGCGCGAGCGAATCCGCGAGCGCCGCGCCGATCGTCCCCGAAGTGAAGTACTGGTTCTCGATATAGATGCTGCGCCGCGCCCGCGCGATGGCGTCGAAATACTGCGTGCGAATCTGCTGCACCGGTTCGCGGCCGAGATAATCCGGCTCGGTGAGCGAGATGGCGATATCGACATCTTCGAGATCGACGCGTCGCGAAGGCGGCCACGGATCGTTCTGCAGCGTCGCCCGATGCGCGCGAATCGCGAGGCGCTTGCCGCATGCGCGGGCCCATCGTTCGCGTGCGAGCTGGCCGATTTCGCGCGCGGCGTCGCCATCGAACATCGTGTGGACGTCGTGAAACGGCTGATATGCCGCGCCGTTCGCATCGCGGCGCAGCGGCTCGTCGGGCGCGTGCGCGGACGTGTCCCAGCGCGAGCGCGTGAGATCGAGTCCGCCGACGAATGCCACGCGATCATCGATCACGACGATCTTCTGATGCTGCGATCCGCCGAGCGGATGCTTGCCGTCCATCTGGAACGCGATGCGCCGGTGCGTGCGCCAGCCCATCTTGTAGACGGGCAGCCATTCGCGCTCGAATGCGTAGAGCATCGCGAAATCCCACGCGAGAATGTAGATGCGCAGACGCCGCTTGTCGCCCGCGAGCGCGTGCAGAAAATCGCCGAGCGCTTCGGGATAGCCGTCGTCCGCGCCTTCGGGCGTGAGCTTCATGCGGCTATCGATATCCCAGCCGAGGATGAACACCGTGCGCTCCGCGCGCGTGAGCGCCTCGCGCAGCACGCGGAAATAATCGGCGCCATCGATGAGCAGACTGAAGCGATCTGCGTGACGCACGCTCGCGCAATTGCGCCCTGGCTGAAAAAACGGCTCGTCGTTTGCGTGGTTCATGTGCCTCTGTGTGCCTCTGCATACCCCGCGACGGGCTTCGCGGCGAAATAACTTTCGTTTTGCAAGCCCCATGCCCGCCGCGCCGCGCGATGTTACGCTTCGTTGCACATGCCGATTCCGGAGCGACATGCGCGATGAACGATAACGAAGTCACCAATCAGGACGATGAGCGCGCAGGACTCGTTCCGCTCGCGGCGGCATCGGTGGTCGTCGGGGCGGCGACGGGCGCGATCGGCGTGCTCTTTCGCTTCGCGCTCGAACGCGGCGATATCTGGCGCAACGCGTTCGTCGCGTGGGCGCACGCGGGCCACGATGCGGCGATCGTGCTCGTCGTGCTCGCGGCGACGGCGGCATCCGCGCTCGCCGCATGGCTCGTCGCGCGTTTCGCGCCGATGGCGAGCGGCAGCGGCATTCCACACGTCGAAGCGGTACTGCACGGCAGCGTGCCGCCCGCGCCGCTCGTGCTCATCCCGATCAAGTTCGTGGGCGGCGTGCTCGCCATCGGCGCGGGGCTCGCGCTCGGCCGCGAAGGTCCGACCGTGCAGATGGGTGCATCGATCGCACATGCCATCGGCACGTCTTTCAGGCGCAATGCCGGCGATTGCCGTGTGCTGCTCGCGGCCGGCGCGGGCGCGGGGCTCGCCACGGCGTTCAATGCGCCGATCGCGGGCGCAGTGTTCGTGCTCGAAGAACTGATGCGCCGTTTCGATACCCGCACGGCGGTCGCGGCGCTCGGCGCATCGGCGAGCGCGATCGCGATGGCGCGTCTGCTGCATGGCGATCTGCCCGACTTTCATCTGCCCGCGCAGCCGTTTCCCGGCTTCGAGATGACCGGCGCGCATCTCGTGCTCGGCCTGTTGCTGGGGCTGCTCGGCGCGCTGTACAGCCGCGTCATTCTCTGGACGCTCGATGTCGCCGACTCGATCGCGCCGCCCGCATCGGTGAAACATGCGACGGCGCGCGCCGCCGTGGTCGGCGCGGCGGTCGGCCTGCTCGCGTGGTTCGCGCCGGCTCTCGCCGGCGGCGGCGATGCGCTCACCGAGCGCGCGCTGCTCGGCGCGGGAACCGTCGCGAGCGTGACGGCGATGTTCGCGTTGCGCTTCGTGCTCGGCCCGGTGTCGTATGCGGCGGGCACGCCAGGCGGCCTTTTCGCGCCGATGCTCGCGCTCGGCGCGCAGACGGGCCTCGTGTTCGGCCGCGTGTGTCTCGACTGGTTTCCCGGCATGGCGAGCCCCGCCGGCGACACCGCCACGTTCGCGGTGGTCGGCATGGCGGCGTTCTTCGTCGCGGTGGTGCGCGCGCCGGTGACGGGCATCGTGCTCGTCACGGAAATGACGGCGAGCTTCACGCTGCTTCTGCCGATGCTCACCGCCTGCTTCACCGCGATGATCGTGCCGATGCTCCTGCGCGTGCCGCCGATCTACGATTCGCTCGGCGAACGCGCGGCGCGGCATCGCTGACGCGGACGCTGCATGCGTCGAGCCGTTGCGGTAGTCTCGTCGATGGACTTCATCCACGAGGACACGCAATGGAATATCGACATCTCGGTGCTTCGGGCTTCAAGGTTCCCGTCCTGAGCTTCGGCACCGGCACTTTCGGCGGCAAGGGCGAACTCTTTCAGGCGTGGGGCGAGACCGACGTGAGCGAAGCGCGCAAGCTCGTCGACATCTGCCTCGACGCGGGCGTGACGATGTTCGACACCGCCGACATCTACTCGCGCGGCACGTCGGAATCGATACTCGGCGAGGCGCTCAAGGGCCGGCGCGACAAGGTCATCGTCTCGACCAAGGCGACCTTCCGCTTCGACGACAACGACCCGAACGCCGTCGGTTCGTCGCGCTTTCATCTCATCAAGGCCGTGAACGGGGCACTGGAACGCCTGCAAACGGATTACATCGACGTGTTCCAGTTGCATGGCTTCGATGCGAAAACGCCCGTCGAAGAGACGCTTTCCACGCTCGACGATCTCGTGCGCGCCGGAAAAATCCGCTATACGGGCGTGTCGAATTTCTCGGGCTGGCATTTGCAGAAATCGCTCGATGTGGCCGACCGTTACGGTTATCCGCGCTATGTCGCGAATCAGACTTACTACTCGCTGATCGGCCGCGACTACGAATGGGAGCTGATGCCGCTCGGCATCGATCAGGGCGTCGGCGCGATCGTCTGGAGCCCGCTCGGCTGGGGACGCCTCACCGGCAAGATTCGGCGCGGCCAGCCGCTGCCCGCGACGAGCCGTCTGCACAAAACCGCCGACATGGGGCCGCCGGTGCCGGACGAATATCTGTACCGCGTCGTCGATGCGCTCGACGCCATCGCCGAGGAAACCGGCAAGACCGTGCCGCAGATCGCGCTCAACTGGCTGCTGCAGCGCCCGACGGTCGCGACCGTGCTGATCGGCGCGCGCAACGAGGAGCAACTGCGGCAGAACCTCGGCGCGGTCGGCTGGAACCTCACGGCGGAACAGGTGAAGAAGCTCGATGAGGCGAGCGCGGTGCGGCCCGCGTATCCGTACTGGCATCAACAGGGATTCGCGGAACGCAATCCGTTCCCCGTGTAAGGAGGTTGGCTGGGCGCGACGGCCCGTCGCGTCCGGACACCGTACAGGAAGTCACCTGACAATCTGTACCGGTACTGTACCGGACACCTTCCGTACACTTGGCGCTCATCGAATCCTTCATTGCGGAGCGCGCCATGCCCACCGAACTTCTGAACGCCCTTCCAGCCGCCGCGCTGTTCGCGCTGGTGACGACCATCACGCCCGGTCCCAACAACACGATGCTGCTCGCCTCGGGCGTCAATTTCGGGTTGAGGCGCACGCTGCCGCACATGCTCGGCATCAGCGCGGGCATGGCGATCCTGATGATCGCGGTCGGCCTCGGGCTCGCGCAGGCGTTCGAGCGTCTGCCGATCCTCTACACGGTGCTGGAAGCGGCGAGCGTCGCGTATCTGCTGTATCTGGCGTGGAAGATCGGCACGTCGTCGTCGGTGCAGATGCGCGACAGCAAGGCGCGCCCGATGCGCTTTCACGAAGCGATCGCGTTCCAGTGGATCAATCCCAAAGCGTGGATGATGGTGCTCACCGCCGCGAGCACGATCCACCTGCACGCGAGTCTTTCGCTGAACGCCGCGCTGATGGCCGTCGTGCTCGTCGTGATCGGCTTGCCGTGCATCACGATGTGGGCCGCGTTCGGCACGTCGCTGCGCCGCTTTCTCGCGGATCCGCGCCGGTTGCGCATGTTCAACATCACGATGGCCGTCTTGCTCGTGTTGTCGCTGTATCCGATCGTCGCCCATTTTTTCGCTTGATGCGCGATCCGAAACACGCGCGTCGTCTTTGCCTCGACGCGCGTCCCGGTGCATACTGGCCTTACGCGCCGGCACGCAAAATCTGCCGTCCTGCTTGCAAGATTGGGACTGCGTTTCTTTATCGTCAGCACGGTCTGTTCACCTTTCCGCCCGAACGATCCTCAACTGATCCTTAAGCGATCCTTTAAGGCGGACTATTCAGCCCGGCGCGTACAAGCCTTGCTAGTCCGTTGGTTCGCGCCGAATCGTCGGCGCGGCTTTGAAATCTGTTCAAGGAGTACGCCATGTCTGGAGCCAATCGCCCGTCCGGTCCCGCCACGCGCAAATCCCTCGACCTAGCCGATCAGATCGAACGCGATGAACTGGAGAACAACCTGCCGGATGCGCTCAACAGCGTCGACGACGAAGACGACGACGATGAAACCGACTCCGATCGCACACTAGGCCGTTAGCCTCGACAGCCGGACACATCGCGCGAAGGCAAGCGCGATCCGCGACGCCGCAATGTTCCTTTCATTGCGGCGTTTTTGCATCTCCGGCACGCGGGCGATGCGCTGGGCACGTCCGTTGCTTTGAACGATGCGCGGGAAAACCGATGAGCGAAAGCGGCGGCATCGATCCGCCTGCATATCGACCGATCAACCGATCATCCGATCCACCAAGGAGGGCAACATGCTCCGTTACGCTGTCATCTTCTTCATCATCGCGATCATCGCGGCCGTCTTCGGCTTCGGCGGAATCGCAACGGGCGCGGCGGAAATCGCCAAGATCCTGTTCTTCATCTTTATCGTGATCTTTCTGGCGACCTTGCTGCTCGGCGTGTTCAGGCGATGACGCCATTCACGCAGCACACGCCGTAAAGCAAAACGCGCGGGCTTCGACGAAGGCCGCGCGTTTTTTCGTCAGGTGACGATCACCCGGTTCTTCCCGTCTCTCTTCGCGCGATACAGCGCGAGATCGGCGGCTTCGACGAGCTGCTTCGACGCATCGTCGTGCATCGCCATCTGTATCGCGCCGCCGACGCTGATCGTCACGCGCCCGCTCGACGAACCCGCATGCGGCACGTCCAGCGCCTCGACCGCGATGCGTATTTTCTCGCCGAGCAGACGCAAGCCCGGCGCCGATGTCGAGAGCAGCACGACCGCGAATTCCTCGCCGCCGAAGCGCGCGGCGAGATCGGTCGGACTGGCGAGACTCGATTCGATCGTATTGCGCGACGAGCTTCAGCACATCGTCGCCGGCGACGTGGCCATACGTGTCGTTGTACGACTTGAAGTTATCGACATCGATCATCAGAAAGCCGATGGACGCATGCTCGCGAGCGGCGCGCCGCCATTCCGCGTTCAGATAATCGTCGAGACGGCGGCGATTCGACAAACCCGTCAGCCCGTCCGAATGCGTCAGGCGCTGCAATTCCAGATTCGTTTCGAGCAGCTTCTGCTGCGACTGACGCAGCGCGCGATACGCTTCGTCGCGTTGCAGCAGGTTCTGATACGAACGCGAGTGATAGCGCACGCGCGCGACGAGCTCGATGGTATCGGGCAGCTTCACGAGATAGTCGTTCGCGCCCGCCGCGAATGCCGCGCTCTTGATGCGCGGCTCTTCCTTCGTCGAGAGCACGATGATCGGGATATCGCGCGTCGCCGGATGCTCGCGATACTGACGAACGAGCGTCAGGCCATCGACGCCGGGCATCACGAGATCCTGCAGGATCACCGTCGGCCGCGTTTCCTGCGCGGTGCGCAACGCCTCTTCCGGATTCGCGCAGTAATGCAGATCGACGTTGCGCTCTTCGGCGAGCGCGCGGCGCAACGCTTCCGCGATGATCGCCTGATCGTCGACGAGCAGCACCATCACCGGCAACTCGGCGGCGGGCGGCGCGTTCAATGCGGCGGCGAGCAGATCGGACACGGCGCGCTCGTCCGCGATTGCACGCGAGCCCGCGCGCTCGATGCTCGCCGACGCGGCGGCCGCGGCCCGTTTCGCGCGCTCGGCCAGCGGATCGGGATGAGGAGTTTTCATGAAACGCGTGTCCTTGGTTGATGTGCTTCGCTGAGCTCAGTCGAACGCCTTGGCGATCGCATCCGCGATGCGCGGCAGCGGCAGTATCGACGCCGCCGCGTTGAGCGCGGCCGCCGCCTTCGGCATGCCGTACACCGCGCTCGTCGCCTCGTCCTGCGCGATGGTGTGATAACCCTTCGCGCGCATCGCCTTCAGTCCGATCGCGCCGTCGCGGCCCATGCCGGTCAGCAGCACGCCGACCGCGCGTCCGGTCCAGCGCTCGGTCACGCTCTGAAAGAACACGTCGACGGACGGGCGATACGGCAATTGCTCCGGATGCGCGGTGTAGCCTAGGCGCGTGGCGTCGGCGAAATGCAGATGATCGTTGGTCGCGGCGAGCAGCACTTCGCCGGGCGCGGGCCTGTCGCCTTCACGCGCGATACGCACGGGCAGCGCCGATTGCGCATCGAGCCATTGCGCCATGCCTTCGGCGAACGCGCGATCGACGTGCTGCACGATGACGAGCGCCGCCGCGAAATGCTTCGGCAACGCGCCGAGCAGTGTCGCGAGCGCGGACGGTCCGCCCACCGATGCGCCTATCGCGACGAGACGATCGCCGCTCTTCATGGCGGGCAAAACGCTCGACGATGCGAGCCGCGCGCCGATCTGATCGATCTTCGCGATCAGCGCCGCCGCACCGCGACGCGCATCGGCGCCGGCGAGCGCGGGCGTATCGACGGCATCGAGCGCGCCCGCGCCCATCGCTTCATAGACGCGCCATGCGTTCGCGCCGACATCGACCGTGACGACGAGAATCGCGCACGGCGAACGCGCCATGATGGTCCGCGACGCCTGCACGCCATCGACATTCGGCATCACGAGATCCATCAGCACGACATCGGGCGTGTGCGCCGCGCAATAGTCGATCGCCTGCTGGCCGTCGTGCGCGATCCACGCGATCTCCAAGTCGGGCCGCGACGCGAGCGCGCGACGCAACGCTTCCACCGCGAGTGCAACATCGTTGACGATGCCGATCTTCATGTCTTCGCCTCGCCGATGAGATCGCGCACGGCATCGATCAACGCCTGATCGTGAAAGCTGCCTTTCGCGAGGTAATAGTCCGCGCCCGCGTCGAGGCCGCGCTGACGATCTTCCGCGCGATCCTTGTACGACACGATCATCACCGGCAGGGCGGCGAGTTCCGCATCGCGCTTGATGAGCGTGACGAGCTCGATGCCATCGAGCCGCGGCATGTCGATATCGGTGATGACGAGATCGAAGTCCGCGCCGCGCACCGCGTTCCAGCCGTCCATGCCATCGACCGCGACGGACACGTCGTAGCCGCGCGACGCGAGCAGCTTGCGTTCGAGTTCGCGCACGGTGAGCGAATCGTCGACGACGAGCACGCGCTTCGCGCTCGCCACGCGCGCACGCGAAGCGCCGGCACCGACGCGCCCGAGCTCGCCGCTGCCGACGAGCTTCTCGACGGAACGCAGCCAGTCGTCGAGATCGGCGATGAGCAGCGGATCGCCGTTCTCCATCAGCGCGCCCGCCGCGATGTTGCGCACCTTGCCGAGGCGCTTGTCGAGCGGTTGCACCACGAGCATCCGCTCGCCGAGAAAGCGATCGACGACGATGCCGTAACTCGCCGCGCCTTGTCCGATGACGACGACGTTGAGCCTTTCGCTCGCGGCTTCGAACGCGGCGGTTTCGAGAATCTGATGCGCGGTGACGAGGCCGATGCGCTTGCCGTCGAAGGAAAAATGCTGCTGGCCTTCGAGCATGTCGATGGCGCTCGCGGGCAGCACCAGCGTGCGCGCGACATGCGCGAGCGGCAGTCCGTAGGGCTCGCCCGCCACTTCGACGATCAGGCTGCGGATCACCGACAACGTCAGCGGCAATTGCAGCGCGATGCGCGTGCCTACATGCGTTTCCTGCGTCACGCGCACGCTGCCGCGCACTTGCCGCACGATGTCCTGCACCGCATCGAGGCCGACGCCGCGGCCGGATACATCGGTGACGGCATCGCGCATCGAAAAGCCGGGCAGCAAGAGAAACTCGAGCAGTTCCGCTTCGGTGAGGCGCGCGGCTGTATCTTCGCTCGCGAGACGCTTGCGCACGACCGCGCGGCGAAGCGCATCGAGATCGACGCCCGCGCCGTCGTCGGACACGCTGATGAAAAGCGAGCCCGCGCTATGGCGCGCTTCGAGCGTGATCGTGCCGGTTTCGGGCTTGCCGAGCGCGCGGCGCAATGAGGGCGGCTCGATGCCGTGATCGACCGCGTTGCGCAATAGATGCCCGAGCGGCGCGTCGAGCAGATCGAGAATGTCGCGATCGACCTGCGTCGATTCGCCCGCGATGACGAGACGCACGTCGCGGCCGAGTCCGCGCGCGACATCGCGCACCATGCGCGCGAAGCCGCCCGTTGCATCGACGAAGGGACGCATGCGGCACGCGAGCGCTTCGTCGTAGATCTGCTGGGCGAGATGCGTCGAACGCCGGTCGTAGTTTTCCAGTTCAGCCAGACGCTCGCTCAACTGACGATGCGCTTCCGCCGTCAAACGACGCGCTTCGTCGAGCGCGGCGTGTGTGCGTGCATCGAGTTGCGCGGCGTGCGAATCGGTCAGCGATTCGTGCAGGCGTTCGAGCGCGCGGCTCGCATCGTGCTGCACGCGCTTCACGCGCAGCATCGATTGCGAAAACGGCTTCAGCCAGCGCGATTCGACGAGCGATTCGCCCGAATGACTCAGCAGACGATCGAGCGTGTCCGCGCGCATGCGCAACATGCGAGCTTCGTTCGTGCGCGATGGTGCCGGAATTGGCTCGGACGGTTTCGTCGGTGTAAGTTCGCGTTGGGATGTTGCGCCTTCCATATGCGCGCTGAGGCCATCCACGAACGCATCGACTTCGCGTTCGAGCGCGGTCTGTGCATCGATATCGCGCGCCTCGCCGATCTGCACGATCAGATCGACACCGCGCAACAGCATGTCGATGTAACCCGCATCGAGCACGATGCGCCCTTCCTGCGCTGCGACGAAACAATCTTCCATCACATGCGCGAGCGTCACGCCGACCGGCACGCCAACGACACGCGCCGCGCCCTTCAGCGAATGCGCGGCGCGCATGCTCGCTTCGAGCGTGACGGGATCGCGCGGCGCACGTTCGAGCGCGATGAGGCCATCGGAAAGAATCTGCGCCTGCCCGCGCGCTTCTTCCTGAAAGAGGTCGAGCAGCGACGAACCTCCCGCATCGATGCTCGTCATGTGAGACTCCGGCTCAGGCTGTCGATGAGTCGATCGGCGTCGAGCAGGCCGACGGTCGCGTGCCTGAACGCGGCCACCGCATGCGCGTTCGACGACAGGCGCTGGGCGAGCGTCGCGGGCACCGGCTGAAGCTGCGCCTGCGTGAAGCGATGCACGCCGTCGACGGCATCGACGGGAAAAGCGATCGGAGCTTCGTGATCGCCATTGCCGCACTGCATGACGATGAGACGCCCGAGTTCGCGGGCATCGAGCGATACGTTTTTTGCAGCGCTTTCGTCCGCTTCGATGCCGAACAGCCGCGCCAGCGAAGCGCACACGATCAATCTGCCGCGCACGTTCACGACGCCCAGCACCGCGCGATTGCGCCGATGCGGCAGCGAGTGCACCGGGCGCAATTGCGCCACTTGCGCGCAGAGGTTCGTCGGCAAGCCGAGCCATTCGCCGCCGATGCGAAACACGAGACATGAGAGCGTATCGGTTTGCTTGTCGCCTCGTTCGACGACCGCCGAAGCGACGATCGACGTACGCGCTTCCACGCGATCCAGCACGCGCGCTGCGGCTTCATCATGAACCGGGCAATTGCGGCAATGCACGTAGCGTTCGAGCTTCGGGCATGACGCATCGCCGCGCACGCCGATGCGGTTCCAGCAATCGTCGATATCGTTCGTGACGCCGATGTCGCGTGCGTTCATCGCGCGCGCTCCGTCACGCGTTGCGCACGCGCGAGCAGCAGACGCGCGCCGCTTTCATCGCCGTCGAGCGAGAGACACGCGGCGAGATGCGTGAGCGCCTCGCGATGCGCGGGATCGAGATACAACGCACGACGATAATGCCCGCGCGATGCCTGATGCTCGCCACGCGCATCGGCGATCACGCCAAGCAGATAGTACGCATCCGCGTTCGACGGATGCGCGTCGAGATACGCGTGCGCGGCATTCGCAGCGGTGTCGAGCTGGCCGGCATCGGCGAGTTGACGCGCGTGCGCAAGACTTGCCGGCGGCGCGGGTTCGGCGGGCGGCTTCGCAACCGGCATCGCACGAACGACGGTCGGCGCACTCGCCCATGCGGGCAACACGAACGCGGGCTTCATCGGCTTCGCGATGATCTGCGGACTCGGCCATGCACCATCGAACACGTTCGCGCGCTCGCGCTCGGGCCGATTGAACGCGAAGGCGAGCGGAATGTTCGCGGAACTCATACCCTCGCGCATCAGAAGACCCGTCTCCGCCGGACCGACGAACAGCGTGCCGCCTTCTGCGAGCAAGCCATCGAGCACGCGCAGAACGGCGCGCTGCGTATCGCGATCGAAATAGATCAGCACGTTGCGGCACAGAATGAAATCGAAGCGCTCGAACGCATGCGTATCGAGTTGCAGCAGATTCGCTTGCGAGAAGCGCACGCTCTGTGCGACGGCGGGATCGAGCTGCCAGCCGCCATCGGTCGCGCGGAAATGACGGTCGCGAAAACCGAGCGCGCGTCCGCGAAACGCGTTGCGCCCGTAATGCGCGCGGCGCGCAATAGCGAGCGCGCGTTCGCTCACGTCGATCGCGTCGATGGTGAAGCGCTCGGCAGCGATGCCCGCTTCGATCAGCGCCATCGCGACGGTATAGGCTTCCTCGCCGGTCGAGCACGGCGCGCTCAGCACGCGCAGCGGCTTCGCGGGCCGTTCATGCAGACGCACGCGCGCAAGTCGCGCGAGGGCGGCGAACGCTTCGGGATCGCGGAAGAACCACGTCTCCGGCACGACCACCGCTTCGATCAACTCCTGCATGCGCGCGCCGTCCTGCATCACCGCGCGGTAGTAATCGTCGAGCGTGCCGCCTTGCTCGTCGTGCCACAGGTGGAAGCGTTCGCGCACCGCGCGCGATACGGCGTTCGCGCCGATCGATTCGGCATCGAGGCCGATCGTGCGATGCAACAGCTCGATGAAGCGGCCGACGCCGAATGCTTCGTCCGCGAAGGCGCTCGGCAGCGCGCTCATGCTTCGCTCCCGGCGAAGAGCAGCGTCTGCACGTCATCGGGCAACAGATGCTCGATGCGAACCCATTGCAGCAGGCCTCGCTCGTCACGCGCGAGCGGACCGAGATAGCGCGCGTGCGGCGTGTCGATGCCCGCATCGGTGAACGAAGCGGCATCGAAGGTGACGGTGCGCGTCGCCTGTTCGAGCAGAAGACCGAGCCGATGATGCTTTATCGCGCCGTCGTCGCCGCAACGCGGATACGCGACGAGCGCGAGCCGCGTCGACACTCTCTCGTGCGAGGCACGCGCGAGCGCGAGCGCCGCGAGATCGATGACGGGCACGTTGGCGCCTTCGCAGTCGAGCACGCCCGCGACCCATGCGGGCGCGCCCGGCAGCGTCTTCAGCGGCGCGAGCGGCAGCATGCGCTCGACCTGCGCGCTGTCGAGAAGATAGCGGTCGGCGTCGAGCGTGAACTGGACGAAGAGCATCGCGGCGCGCCTTTAAGCGGCGATTCTGAAGCGCGACACACCCGTGCGCAGACCGTTCGCGACGTGCGTGAGATCGTCGATTGCCTGCGACGACTGGCGCAGCGACTCGGCCGTCTGTTGCGCGGCCTCGGAGAGTTGCGAGAGCGCCTGCGAAATCTGGTCCGCGCCGGTCGCCTGCGTCTGCATGCCTTCGTTGATCATCGAGAAGCGCGGCGCGAGCGTCTGCACCTGATGGATGATCTGCGAAAGCTGTCCGCCTACCTGCTGCACGTCGAGCATGCCGCGGCGCACTTCCTCCGAGAACTTGTCCATGCCCATCACGCCCGCCGCGACCGCCGATTGAATCTCCTTCACCATCTGCTCGATGTCGAACGTCGCGACCGCCGTCTGATCGGCGAGGCGGCGGATTTCCGTCGCGACCACCGCGAAGCCGCGCCCGTACTCGCCCGCCTTTTCCGCTTCGATCGCCGCGTTCAACGAAAGCAGATTGGTTTGATCCGCAACTTTCGTGATGGTCGCGACGACCTGATTGATGTTGCCCGCCTTCTCGTTGAGGATCGCGAGCTTGCCGTTCACCGAGCCTGCCGCTTCCATCACGAGGCGCATGGTTTCCTCCATGCGCGTAAGCCCCGCCTGACCGGTGCCCGCGAGCGCCGCCGATTGCTCCGCCACGCCCGAGACTTCGTTCATCGTGCGGACGAGATCGCGGGCGGTCGCGAAAATCTCCCGCGACGTCGCGCCGATTTCCGTCGTCGTCGCGGCCGTTTCGCTCGCCGTGGCCTGCTGCTCGCGCGCGGTCGCGGCGATCTCCGATACCGACGTCGTCACCTGCACGGCCGATTTCTGCGCCTGGCCGACGAGGCCCGTGAGTTCATCGGTCATGCGGTTGAAGCCCGCCTCCAGCGTGCCGAACTCGTCGCGGCGCGCGAGCGCGAGGCGCTGCGTGAGATCGCCGGTACGCATCTTGTCGACGACGTCGACCATGCGCAGCATCGGCACCGTCAGCGCCTTCATCAGCATGAAGCCGAGCACCGCCGCCGCCCCGATCGCCACGACCATGATGACGATGAGCGTCGTTTCCGATTTCTGCACCGAGCCGCGAATGCTTTGCACCGATTTCGCGTTGAAGACTTCGTTATGCTCGACGAGCGCGCGCGTCGCGGCCTGACCCGCTTCCCACGCCGGCGTGAGACGCGTATTGAAAGTCGCGACGGCCGCGTCCTTCGAACCCGCGAGCTCTCGCAGCGTCTGATCCTGTACCGGAAGGTAGAGGTCGCGCTGGCGCTTGAATTCGTTGAAGAGGCGACGGTCGTCTTCTTCGAAGATGGTCGGCGCGTACGTTTCCAGCAGCTTGTCGATGCTCGCCCGCGTTTCGGCGAGATGCTGCGTGTCGCGGCGTATCTGCTCTTCGTCGCGGTCGATGAAGACGAGCCGCTGCGTCAGCGTGTAGTTCTCGATCCAGGCCGCGCGCAGGTCGTTGGAGACCGAGAAGCCGATCATCGAATCGTCTTCGAGGCTCTTTGCTTCGCGATCGATTCCGCCGAGCAGCGTGTATGACAATGCGGCCATGACGAGCATCAGGGTAAGGATGATGCCGAAGCTCGCCAGAATGCGATGCCGGATGGACAGTTGCTTCACGCGTTTGAGCCCTATAACTGGAAAAGGACGACCGCGCGCCGCGCGAGAAACGCGAGGCGTCGCAGATGCAGATGGATTTCCGCGCGTGAAAGACGCGCTGCCACACCGTGTTAACGGCCGATTGTGGCTGCGCTTGAATCCGGTGTGTCGAGATGAATCATTTCACCGTGTTTCAGCACGGTGAACGCGTCCGCGGGCAGGCCGGCGCGGCGCACGGCTTCGGCCAGACGGCGCGGCGGCTCGTCGAGCGGTTCGTCGGTCAGCTCGAACGAACCCCAGTGAATGCCGATCGCCTTTTTCGCATGCACGTCCTGGAAGATGCGCACGGCTTCTTCGGGATCGACGTGCTGCGCCTGCATGAACCAGCGCGGATCGTACGCGCCGATCGGAATGAGCGCGAGATCGAAGCCGCCGAAACGCGCGGCGATATCGCGGAAGTCCGGCGAGTAGCCCGTATCGCCCGCGAAGTAAAACGAATACGGACGCGCCGCGCCTGCCGGCGTTTTCACCACCCAGCCGCCCCACAGCGTTTCCGCGCGGTCGAATGGCGTGCGCGCGGACCAGTGCTGGCTCGGCACGAACCAGATATCGAGGCCGGCCGCGTGCGTTTCGTCGCTCCAATCGAGCTCTTCCACATTCGTTATGCCGATATCGTTCATCCACTGTTCGATGCCGAGCGGCACGAGAAAGCGCGGCGGCCCGCCCGCCTGACGGTTGAGCGCTTCGACGCTCGGCTTGTCGAGGTGATCGTAGTGATTGTGCGAGATCAGTACGATGTCGATATGCGGCAGCTCGTCGAGCGTAAGGCCGGGCGGCGTCTTGCGCTTCGGGCCGATGAACGAGAACGGCGACGCGCGTTCCGAGAACACCGGATCGGTGAGGATGTTCACGCCGTCGATCTGCACGAGCGCGCTTGCATGACCGATCCAGGTGAGCGTGTCGGCGGTGCGGTTGGCCTTGAGCCAGGCGATGTCGGGATGCGCCATCGGAAAGTGATAGCCGTTCGCCGGCGGCTTCGGCAAGCCTTGCTTGAAGCGCTCCCAGCGCCACTTCAGGAACGATTCGCGCGGCAAGGTTCCGTAGTTGTTCTCGTAGCCCGACGAAGTGCGTTTTGCGTGATGCAGCGGCTGCGGCTCGCGCGATGCAGCTTCCTGGCTGCGCGCCGGCGTGCCTGACGCGCAACCCGCGAGCAACGCGAGCGCGCACAACGCGACATGACTACGTCGCGCGAACACATCGGAGCAAAAAGCGAAGAAGAGATGCATGTTTTGACGAAGTGCGCGCATCGCGGGCAGTCGATTGTACGGAATGCATGGAGAGCACGCTGTGCGCGCTCTGGTCCGATCATCGGAAAATTGCGTTGCGCCTCGTCCCGCAAGGCCGGGCTAGATAATTCATCGCTCTAAGCCGGAGTCGGCCCGCTTCTTGCGTTCAACTGCCCCAGCGCCGAAACAAGGCGTTTTCGAAATCCAATCGCGGCGCGTGCTGCTTTTTCGATGCGGACATCGCATCCCAGCACGCAGCAGGCCGGTGCCAGAGACGGGGGCGTCATGAGTGGCAGTCAAAGAAGAAACGCAACAAACACGTTCAACCCGCAATTGCATACGATGCACGCCATGCTGGTGTCCCGCGCGGCATCGCACATCGCGAGCGCGATGCGGCCCGAAGGCCGCGACGAAGCGCTCGCGGAGGGCATTACTGAAGTCATCGCCCATTGTGGAAACGCGGGGCTCGGCCTCTTTCTCGCTGCGGTCTGGCATTGGCTCGATGAACGCGACTACCACGATGCCGCCGACGCCGTGCAGCACTACATCGAAAGCGGCACGATGCCGACGGTCAAGCCAACGCCGAAAGTGGTGCGGCGTCGCGACGTGCGCGTGACGTAACCATCAGGTAACGCATCGGGTGACGCGTCAGGTGCCGAACCATCCGGCATCGACGTAATAGTCGCGCGCGGTGCAGCGCGCCGCATCGTCGGATGCGAGGAACAGCACCATGCGCGCGATGTGTTCCGGGTCGATCCGCTCATGCAGACATTGCTGCGCAAGCAGCTGCGCCTCGCTCTCCGGCGACTGCCACAACTTCATCTGGCGCGGCGTACGCACCGCGCCGGGAATCACCGTGTTCACGCGAATGCCATGCTCACCGAGTTCGCGCGCAAGGCCGCGCGTGAGCCCTTCGATCGCGGCCTTCGCGGTCATGTAAAGCGTGAGATCGGGCAGCGCGAGATGCCATGAGATCGAGCCCATGTTCACGATCGCGCCTTGCTTCTGCGCGCGCATGCGCTTCGCGGCCGCCTGCGCGCAGAAGAACTGATGCCGCAGATTCACGGCCATGCGCTCGTCCCAGTACGCAGCGCTCACATCGTCCCAATGATGGCGGTCGTCGCTCGCGGCATTGTTGATCAGCACGTCGATGGAACCGGCTTCGCTCGCAATGGCATCGAAGGCTTGCTCGATCGCGCCGGCATCGCGCAAATCGCAACGAAGGAACTTCGGCGCATGCTGCTCGCTCGCGAGCGTCTGTTCGAGTTGACGCGAATCGGCCTCGGCGACATCGATGAAAAACACGCGCGCGCCCTGCTTCGCGAACGCCTCGACGATCGCCGCGCCGATGCCGCTGCCGCCGCCCGTCACGACAACACGCTTGCCCGCAAGACTCGGATAGATGGCGTAGGACATGGCGGCTCGCTCAATGTGAATGACGCGGATTGCCGCGCGTTTCGATGACCTTCAGATACAGCGTCGCGGGTTCGAGGCATCCGCCCGTCGACAACTGTCCGACCGTCTGCCGATACAACTCCTGCCACGGCGTCTGCGCAACCGGCGCGGCGAACGACGATTGCGCGCGACGGCTTTCGAGTTCGGCTTCGTCGAGCAGCACGTTCACGCTGCGGGCGTTCAGATCGACGCGAATCCGGTCGTTCGTGCGCAGCATCGCAAGACCGCCGCCGATTGCCGCTTCCGGCGACATGTTCAGAATCGACGGACTCGCGGACGTGCCGCTTTGCCGGCCGTCGCCCATGCAGGGCAGCGAATCGATGCCGCGCTTGATGAGCTCGGCGGGCGGCGCCATGTTCACGACCTCCGCACTGCCGGGATACGCAACGGTGCCGCAGCCGCGAATCACGAGAATGCAGTGCTCGTCGATCTCGAGCGACGGATCGTTGATGCGCGCGTGGTAATCCTCGGGACCGTCGAAGACGATCGCGCGCGCTTCGAACGTGTTCTCCGCGCCCGGCTCGCTCAGATAGGTCTTTCTGAACGCATCGCCGACGACCGACATCTTCATGATGGCGCTATCGAAGAAATTGCCCGACAGGACCATGAAACCCGCGCCGTGTTTCAGCGGATCGTCCGCCGTGCGGATGACCTCGTTGTCGGCGGCGGGCGCATCGCTCGCGATCTCGCCGATCGTGCGGCCCGACACCGTCAGACAATCGCGCGCGATGAGTCCGGCCTCGTCGAGTTGCCTAAGGACCGCAGGCACTCCGCCCGAGCGATGAAAACTCTCGCCGAGATACTCACCCGCGGGCATGCAGTTCACGATGAGCGGCACTTGCTCGCCGTGGCGCTGCCAGTCGTCGAGACTCAGTTCGATGCCCATGTGCCGCGCGATCGCGATCAAATGCGGCGGGCAATTCGTCGATGCACCCAACGCGGATGCAACGACGATCGCGTTAATGAACGCCTCGCGCGTCATGATCTTCGACGGCCTCAACTCTTCACGCACCATGTCGACGATGCGCTTGCCCGTGGCATACGCCATCTGTCCGCGCTCGCGATACGCGGCGGGAATGCTCGCGCACGTCGGCAAGGACATGCCGAGTGCTTCGGCGAGACTGTTCATCGAGAGCGCGGTGCCCATCGTGTTGCAATGTCCGATCGACGGCGACGATGCGGTCGTCAGGCGCATGAAGCCTTCGTAATCGATCTCGCCCGCCGCGAGCAGATTGCGCGCGTGCCAGATCACCGTGCCCGAACCGACCCGCTTGCCTTCGTACCAGCCATCGAGCATCGGACCGCCCGAGAGGACGATCGCGGGCATGTCGACGGTGGCGGCCGCCATCAGACATGCGGGCGTGGTCTTGTCGCATCCGGTGGTGAGCACGACGCCATCGAGCGGAAAGCCGTGCAGGATTTCGACGAGACCGAGATATGCGAGATTGCGATCCAGCGCGGCGGTCGGACGCCTGCTCTGCTCCGCGAGCGGATGCACGGGGAACTCCATCGGGATGCCGCCGGCATCGCGAATGCCCGCCTTCGTGCGCGCGGCCAGTTCGATGTGATGGCGGTTGCAAGGCGCGAGATCGCTGCCGGTCTGCGCAATGCCGATGATCGGGCGGCCCGATTGCAATTCCTCGCGCGTCAGGCCGTAATTCATGAAGCGCTCGACGTATAGCGCGGTCATGTCGGCGTGCGAGGGATCGTCGAACCACTCCTGGCTGCGCAGGCGCTTGGGATTCTGTTGGGGCATGAGGTGTCTCTCCATCATTCACAGTCGTTCGACGCTGTGTTCATAGTGGTGTTACCGGTAACATCGCGATCAATGTTAGCACGCAATCGCGTTACTGCTTCGGCTTAAGCGCTTTCGCGCGCTATCACGGAATAGGCCACGCGCACGCGCTTGGCCGGCGGTGCAGCAACGCCCTGATCGCGCGCTTCGAGCGCCGCGAGCAAGGTCTCTCCGGTGCGCAGGCCGATGCCGTATGCGTCGACGGAAACCGTCGTGATCGATGGCGTGCAGCATGCGGCAACCTCGAAATTGCCGAAGCCCGCGACGGCGATATCGTCCGGTACGGTGAGGCCGCGCCGGTGACATTCCATTATCGCGCCGAACGCGGACATGTCGCTCACGCACATCACGGCCTGCGTGTCGGGCCATGCTTCGAGCAGTGCGGCCATCGCCGGGCCGCCGTGACTCATCGTGATGGGCGAATCGCCGAGACGGATGATGCGTCGATCGTCGAGGCCGAGCGCCTTCATCTGCGCACGAAAGCCTTTCAGACGATCGAGACCGCGACGGTCGAGCTCGCTCGCCCCGCCCAGGAAGCCGATGCGTTGGTAGCCTGCGTCCGCCAGATACCGCACCATTGCGCGCGCGGCGCTGACGTTGGAAAAACCGACGGCGGCATCGATCGGATCGGAAGGCGAATCCCACATCTCCACGACAGGAATGCCCGAGCGGCGCAACAGCGTGCGCGTCGCTTCGGTGTGACGCGAGCCCGTCAACGCGATGCAGCGCGGCTGATGACGCAGCATCGAGCGCACAAGCCGTTCCTCGCGATCCAGATGGTAGTCCGTGTCGCCGATCAGCAATTGCAGGCCGTGCGGTTCGAGCGACGCGGAAAGACCGCGCACCGTGTCGGAGAAATTCGAGCTCGCAAGCGACGGCACCAGCACGGCAACGAATTCCGAACGGCCGGACGACAACGCGCCGGCAGCGGCATCGGCGACGTAGCCGAGTTCGTCGATAGCTTGCTGCACGCGTTCGCGCGTCGCCAACGCAACGCTATGTCCGGCGAGCACGCGCGATACGGTCATCTTCGACACGCCGGCGAGACGCGCGACGTCGGACATGCGCGGCGGGCCGGCGGAAGGATCGAAGTCTTGCTCGGACATGCGGCGATGGTCCTCAGTCGACGCGGACCCAGCCGTCTTCACGCTGTTCCAGGATGACATGCAGCTTCGTCTCGCCTGCTTCGCGGTCTGAGGCGGTTACCTCCGGGAAAGCGCGCTTGATGTCGCGATCGTCGGCCCACGGAGCCACGCTCTCCAGCTTGTAGGTGTAGGTAACGTCGGAACGGTGAGCGGTGGGATCGGGCTCGGTCCAGCTCACGACCTTGTCCAGCTTGACGTGCGCGTAACAAAGCATCCAGGCGCGCGGATCGCTCGTCGCGTTCGGATCGCCGGCGGGCCGGTTGGTTTCGACCGCGTACTTTTGCCCTTCGCCCGTAAGGCTGTACGCGAGGCCGTTCTGTTTGGCGTTGGCGTTCGCGGATGTCGGGGCCGCTCGCGCGATGAGCCCGCTCTTTTCGAGCGCAGCGAGCTGTTCGCGCAACGCGGCAGCCGAATATTCGTTGAGGTCCCGATTGCTATAGGCCGATGGGAACGCGTAGGGGCCGCGGCCGCTGCGATTCAGGCATAGCAAGCCGCGATTCGTTTTCATGTCGGCGGAAATCGCTTCGCCGAGGCTGGACTCGCTTGCATCGTTCTTCTTGCCGCACGCCGCAAAAAGCAGCGTCGCGCTGACGGCGGCAATCAACAGGCTCGTTCTCATATGCGCTCCGGGATGGGTCGGCATGATGGGTACAACCTTTCGATGCCATTCTACCGACTGAAGCAGCGCATCGGAGTTGGAACGGCACCGGAACAGACTTCGTTGGTAAGCGGCTCGCGTGGGCCGTTCTCGACGTTACGCGGGCAATTCGCCAAAGTCGGCGTTCGTGGGCAGGATCTGTGATCTACCAGGCAATCAGGAGGTTGAGGCAGGAGGGCCGCCCTTGTCGCGAAGCTTTGGGGCCACATTCCAGGGCAGTAGCTCTTCGATGCGGTTGACTTTGTGATCGGCGATATGGGTCAACACGTATTCGAGATAGGTACGCGGATTGATACCGTTGAGCTTGCAACTGCCGATCAGACCATACATCGCGGCGGCCCTCTCGCCACCGCTGTCAGAACCGGCGAACATGAAGTTTTTGCGA
>NZ_JFHD01000051.1 GCF_000698575.1 Caballeronia zhejiangensis | reverse complement strand
CGCGTGGTGGAAGATGAAGCCGGCGCCCTGGCGTCGCACCAGGCGATCCATCGACGGCGATTCGAGCGCGGCGCCCGCGCCGGTTTCATCGACGAGAAAATCGACTGCATCCTTCTCGACGAGCTGCCCGAGCACCGACGCCGCCTGCAAAGCGGTCTTGCCGGCGGAATCGAGCCGGTCGAGCCGCGCCTGCACGAGACTGCGCACCGAGCCGGGCACGCCGGATTCCGCGCCGTCCTGCGCGTGGTTCAGCAACTGTTCGAGAAACAGCGGATTGCCCGCCGCCCGCGCGATGCAGCGCTCCGCGAGATCCGCCGTCGCGCCGGGAAACGATTCGGCCATGACGCGCGCCTCGCTTGCGCTCAACGGTCCGAGATCGATGAGCGAATACGGCGCGCCGTGCGCGGCGTGCCAGGACGCGTCGAAGGTTTCGGATAACGGGCGCGCGGTCAGTACGAGCACGGCCGCGCAATCCGCCGCCGTCGCGGATAGCGCCGCGAGGTCCGCCAGCGTCGGCGCATCCGACCAGTGAATGTCTTCGACGGCAAGAAACCGCGGATGCCGGCCGCTCGCGCGACGAACGAGCCGCGCCACGACATCGCGCCGGCCGCGAACGCGCATCGCGTTGTCCATTGCCTCGAAGACCGTGCGATCCGCGAGCGGCATGGGCATGTCGAGCAGGTCTTCGAGAAAGAGCGCATCGCCTTCATCGATCGAACCGGAGGCGATCGCCTGGGCGATGCCCTGCCCTATCGTTGCGTCATCGTTCGGATCGTCGAGCGCGAGCAGTCCGCGCACGAGCGATTGAATCGCGCCTCGTCCGGTCGCCGCGCCGAAGTCGAGCACGAGCCCGCCGTGACAGACGAATCCCGCATCCCGCGCGGCGCTTTCGAACGCTTCGACGAGGCGCGTCTTGCCGATGCCCGCCTCGCCGCGCAGCACGATCGTGCGTCCATGGCCCGTCGCGCGGCACGAGCCGAGCACGGTCCGGAACGCGAGCAGATCTTCGCAGCGGCCGACCATCGGCCGGATCGGCGGCGCGTGTCGAATGCCGGCGATGCGCCATGCCGGAACCGGATCGGCGAATCCCTTGACGGACAGCGCGCCGCGTTCGACGCAATCGAGACGCTCGGCCAGATGACGCCGCACGGCCTCCGATATGAGGATTTCTCCCGTGCCGGCCGCGTCCGTGAGACGCGACGCGAGATTGACGGTGTCGCCCGTGACGGTGTACGCCCGATGCGTCGCGCTGCCCGTGCCGCTCGCGACGACCTCGCCGCCCGCAATGCCGATGTGCACGCAAACCGCGCGACCGAGCGCGCGCGACAGGCCGGGCATCGCATCGTCGATTGCGAGCGCGGCGCGCACGGCGCGTTCGGCATCGTTTCCATGCGAGACCGGCGCGCCGAAGACCGCCATCACCGAGTCGCCGACGTGCTTGTCGACATGGCCGCCATGCAGCTCCACGATGCGATCGACCTGCTCGAAGTATCGATCGAGCACGTCGAGCACTTCTTCCGCGTCGATTTCCCGGCTCATCTGCGTGAAGCCGCACAGGTCGGCGAAAAGCACGGCGACTTGCCGCCGCTCTCCTTCATCGCCCGGTTTGATGGACGCATGCGGCAGTCCGGCCAGCGCATCGAGCAGCTTGCGCCGATGCCCGACCGGCGCGACGCCGAGTTCCTTCAGGTCGTCGGCGGTGAGATTGCGCAGCACGTCGGCGTCGATGGCGTTCTCGCGAAACACCGGCTCGTACCGTTCCATTCCGAGGCTGCGCAGCCAGGCGGCGACGTCCACGATCTCTCCTGGGCGGAAGATCTGCTTCCACTCAAAAAGATAGCACGCAGCCGGACGCGCGCCATGGCTCTCACGCTCCGATCGACTGCAGCAACCGCGTGAGATCGCGCGGCTCGACGCGGATCAATCCGCCTTTCGGACTGTCGATGTCGGCGATCAGCGCGAGTGACAGCGCGACCGTCGCCGGAAGAATCGTGATGAGCAGCCCTTTGGTCAGCTTGCCCTTCGCGCCGTAGCCCTGCATCACGCAGCCGAGCAGCGCGATGATGATCATCAGATACCACGCGCCCAGCGGAATATGGTTGATGCGCGCTGCCTCCGAGTAGTCCTGCGAGTTCAGCACGTCGTTCATGCCGGCGACGACGAGCGCGCCGATGGGCGTCGGCTGATCCTTCGCCACTTGCGTCGCGAGCTGCCACAGCTCCGTTTCGACATTCGACGTATCGCGGACGATCGTCGCGAGCGCATCGGGCGCGCGCGTCGTGTAGTTCGCCAGTCTCAGCTTCGTATAGCGGAGCAGCGCGGACTTGATCTTCGCGCCGGTCGCGGCATCGACGAGATCGGCGCGCGCATATTCGGTGCCGATCGCGTTCGCCTCGCTTTCCTCCAGCGTCTTGCGCAAGTCGTAGCGATTCACCGCCATCGAAAGGCTGAAGCCGACGAGCAGCGCAAGCAAGGTCAGCGTGGAAGTCTGGATGATGTTGAAGTCTTCGCGATCCTCCGGCGGCAGCACGGCGAAGCGCCGCAATACGTGCGCGCCGCACGCCACCGCGCCGATGAACAGCGCGAGCAGCACGACGAACAAACCTTCCGGATGATCGACTAAAACCGTCATCGGCGCTCCTTCAGCGCGCGTCGGCCACGGAAGATTCGGCGCTCGCGAGCATCGTCGCCAGCGTCGTTCCGGCGAGCGCCGGCGCGTCGACGTGAAAGAGCGCATCGCCGAGCGCCGCGCGCGCGCCGATCCGTCCGGCGAGCCATGCGCGCAAGCCCGCCTCCGGCATCACGACGATGTTGCTGCGCCGCGATGCGTCGGTTGCGTCCTCGAAGTCCTGTGCATCCGCGAAGTTAAGGAAGTTGGCGTACTGCTGATTGATGTCGAGCGTCGCGCGCGTCGCCGGCTTCGACGCCGCGCCCGTCCCGCCCGATGGCGACGCGTCGGCCTGCGCCAGCGCATCGCCTACGACGCCCGACAGGCCCGTCGCCATGCCGGCGACCGCAACGTTCTTCAGAAAGACTCGACGCGCTTCTGCATCGGCTGGATGTTTCGGCTCGGACATCTCGTCTCCTGTCGGGAAATGCCGGAACGCGATGTATTCCGTCTCGGATCGCCTTTGCGATCCGCACTGAAACACACGCGTCAATAACGTCCATGTGTTGAACCGATACTGGAAAAGCGCTGGATCAACGGTGGATTAAATCTATCGTCCGAATGTTCGAATAGACGAGCGTTATGAAAGTCAATCCTCGCGCACGCGCGCCGTGATCGGAACGTGCGCGCTCGTGCGTGAAGATTCGCGCGACGCGCCGACGAGACGGCGCCCTTGCGGACCGTGAACGGCGTCGGGTTCGGGAAAGAGCCGCAGCATCGTCAGATACAGCGCGCCGCCCACGACGAACGAAACCGGCACGCTGAGATCGCAGCCGCCCGCGAGCGCGCCGAGCGGCCCGGCGAACTGTCCCGGCAGATTCACGAACGTCAGCCCGATGAACGCGGCCGGCAGCCATGCGCCCATCGCGCGCCAGTTCCAGCCGTGGCTATACCAATAGTGGCCGCCGCGCCCGCCGCGATTGAACACTTGCAGATCGTCGGCCAGATAGAAACCGCCGCGCTGCACGAAGCCGATCACCATGATCGCCATCCACGGGCAACTGAAGGTGCAGATGAGCGTCGAGAACGTCGCCACGCTTTCCACGAGGTTGAACGCGAAACGCCCCACGAAAATGAAGCCGATGGCGAGCAGGCCGATCAGCGCCGTCGCGCGCACGCGGTTGAGGAACTTCGGGAACATGCTCGACGTGTCGAGGCCCGTGCCGTAGAGCGCGGTCGTGCCCGTCGACAGTCCGCCGATGATCGCGATCAGACACATCGGCAACAGGAACCAGCGCGGCGATACCGCAAGCAAGCCGCCCACGTAGTCGTTCGAGCTGATGAAGCTCGGCGCTTGCGTCGCGATGATCGTCGCGGTGACGAGGCCGAAGAGGAACGGCAAGAACGTCGCGATCTGCGCGAGAAACACGGCGCCCATCACGCGGTGGCGCGGCGTTGATTGCGGAATGTAGCGCGCCCAGTCGCCGAGCGTCGACGCGAACGAAACCGGATTGCTCAACGCGACCAGCGCCGCGCCGACGAACGCCGCCCAGAAGCCTGCGCTGCCGTGCTGAAGCGCGCCCGCGTAGTGGACGTCGAAAGGCTTCGCGAACGCGAATGCGCCGAGTACGAACATGAGGCTCGCCGCCCACACGGCGATCTTGTTCACCCACAGCATGAAGCGAAATCCGTAGATGCAGACGATCAGCACGAGCACCGCGAACACCAGATACGCCGTGCCGAGCGTCCACGGATTGACCGGCAAGCCGATCATGTCGTGCGCGCCGCCGACGAGCGCATCGCCCGAACTCCATACGGCGAGCGAGAAGAACGCGACCGATGTGAGCACCGCGAGAAACGATCCGACGATGCGGCCATGAATGCCGAAGTGCGCCCCCGACGACACCGGATCGCTCGTGCCGTTGCGCGGCCCGAAGAGGCTCATCGGCGCGAGCATGCAGGTGCCCGCGAGCACGCCGATCACGATGGACCACACGCTCGCTTCGAACGAAAGGCCGACGAGCACCGGAAAGCTGCCGAGCACCGAAGTCGAAAACGTATTGCAGCCGCCGAACAGCAGGCGGAACAGATCGATGGGCCGCGCGTATCGCGAAGCGTCGGGAATGCGCTCGAAACCGTAGGTTTCGATCTTCGTGATGCTGGTGCTGTCGCTGGTGTTGTCTGCCATGTTGTCTCGCTCCATTGTTATCGGCGGTCATTCCGTTGCGTCGGAATGCGCGCCGTAATGCGTCATCAAGGCGTCGTCAAGGCGTTCACATCGGGCACGTTGCTACCGCGCGTTCAGGCTCATCGTGATGAATCTCGCGCGCGCCATAGACGCCGAAAAGGTCTTCACAGAAGGCTCGAACGATGGCTTTGTCGGCCATGTCGCGCTTCATCGCGAGATGCAGCGGCACGTCGAAGCCGAACGCGGTGCGTCCCAGCACGCGGACCAGTCCGCGCTGCTCGAAGGCGTCCGCGTGATGCGCGGGCAAATAGCCGATATGACTGCCCGACAGGATCAGCACGGTGGCCGCGTCGATGCTGTCCGCGATCGCCGTCACGCGCCGCTCGCCGATGCCCGCGAGTTCTTCCGGCACCGGATAGCTGCGCCAGATCCAGTCGTGCGCGCGCAGATCGTCGAGCGTCACGAGCGGGTCCGCATGAAAGAGCGGATGTCCGCGCCCGCAACAGATCACTTGCCGCTCGTTGAACAGCCTGCTGTACGACAGCCCCGCGACGCGATGCCAGAAATAGCCGATCGCCAGATCGAGTTCGCGATTGACGAGGCTTTCTTCGAGTTCCTGCGGCGGCGCGACGTGCATCGCGAAACGCACGGCCTGATCGCGCTTTCGAAATGCGCCGATAGCTTCCGCGAGCCGCGCGTTCTCGACATGCGATGCCTGTCCGATCAACCCGATCGACAGCGTGCCGACCAGCTTGCGATCGATGTCGCGCACCTGCGCGACGAATTGCGATGTCGCGCCGATCAGCGCCCGCGCCGACATCACGAAACGCTCGCCTTTGGACGTCAGCCGAAAGCCGCCGCGTCCGCGTTCGCACAGCCTGAAGCCGACGCGCGCCTCCAGCGCGGAAAGCTGCGAGCTGATGGTCGACTGGCGCACGCCGAGCGACGCTTGCGCGGCGGTGATGCCGCGCGCGTCGACGACCGCGAGAAAGACGCGCACGAGGCGAAGGTCGAGATCGGATGTATTGGAGAACATGTCGTCGCGCTCACATCGGGAAGCCCATCGCCTTGATGCCCTTGATCCACGCGCGCTTCCAGCCGCCCTCGGCATCGGCGCCGTCGAATGCGTGGAACGTGACTTTCGCGGCGAGCCATCGCACCGGCTCGGGCGGAATGTAGGTCGGGCTTCGATTGGCGATGTCGAGCGCGCGCTCGGGACTGTCGCGATCGAAAAGGATGTTCAGGCCCATGAACGCGCCGAAGCGGCTCGCGGCCACGCCGAAGCCGGTGTAGCCCGCGACGAACACGGCCTTGTCGCCGAGATAGCGCTTCGCGAATACCGATCCGCGCGAGCAGTAGTCGATCGGACCGCCCCACGCGTGCGAGAAACGCACGTCGCTCAGTTGCGGGAACGTCTTGTAGAACGCCTCCGCGAGACGGTAGTACGTGTCGCGCTGCCGATCGCGCGGCGGATTCGGATCGCCATCGAAGTGATAACTCACGAGGCCGCCGAAGATGATGTTGTTGTTCTTCGTGAGGCGGAAATAGTTGAGCTGCGTGCGCGTGTCGTAGATGCCCTGACGCTGCTTCCAGCCGATGCGCGCAAGTTGCTCGCCGGTGAGCGGCTCGGTCGCGAGTACGTGATCGCGCACTTGCAGGACGCGCCGGTTGATATCCGGAATGCCGACTTTCGCGGTGCCGCTGCCCAACAGCACGCGCGGCGCGCGCACGCTGCCCGCGGGCGTCGTCACGAAGACGGTCGCGCCTTCGTCGATCACGTCGATCAGCGGACTGTGCTCGTAAAGCCGCACGCCGAGTTCGAGCGCCGCGCGCTTGAGACCCCACGCGAGCTTCGCCGGATGCACGATGCCGCTGCGATTGCGCGACCACAGCGCACCCGCGAACAGCGGCGAATCGAGTTGTTCGCGCGTGGCCGCGGCGTCGAGCAGTGTGACGTCGTGGCCATACGATCTGTGCAGATCGTAATCGGCACGCAGATGGTCGATATGCTCGGGATCGACGGCGACCGTCATCTCGCCGTTCCATTCGATATCGGCGTCGATGCCGTAGCGTTCGAGCGTCTCTTCGAAGCCGTCGAGATTGCGCTGGCCGAAGGCTTCGAGCTCGGCGATATCGTTCGGAAAGACCCGCACGGCGTTGGGCAGGCCGTGCATCACCGATGTCGAGATGATGCCGCCCGCGCGCCCCGATGCGCCGTGCGCGACCCGTCCTGCTTCGATCAGCACGACGTCGAGTTCGGGCATCTGCTCTTTCGCCTGCACGGCGGCCCACAAGCCGGTGAAGCCGCCGCCGACGATCAGCAGATCGGCGCGTGTTTCGCCCGCGAGCGACGGTTCGGCCGGCGGCTCGGCGGGATTGTCGAGCCAGTAGGGACAGAGCTTCGTGCGGGCGAGTGCTTCTTCGACGGTCAGTCGGGCCCGCTTGCGGCGCACATCGCGCGATGCGCCGGGTGCGGCGAAGTCGGCTTCGAACAGTTGCGCGCTTTCGTTCATGACGTGTCTCCTCCTCGGGCGCGGTGCGCGACGTTATTGCTGCGGTTCGAGCACGACGTAGAACTTCTTCGCGTCCTCGATCGTTTCCCAGCGGCCCGCGAAACCGGCCGGCAGCAGATAGCCCTCGCCCGCCGCGAACTCGCGGCGCGCGCCGTTCATATCGGTCAGCGCGATGCGGCCTTCGACGAGCCAGACGGCTTCGTCGGCGGTGGTCGCGGGGAAATCGACGGCGCCGACCTTGCCTTCCCACCAGCCGATCACGTAGTTGCCGGTCTTGCCTTCGGCCGCGCGCCAGTCGCTTTCGTCCATGCCGTAATCGAGTTGCGTGAATTGCCCGATGCCAGCGCCCAGCGGCGCGATGTCCTGAATCAGCTTGCTCATGTGTTTCCTTCGGTGCGTCGTTTTCAATGAATCGGTGCGCCAAAGTTACCGGGTCGACATGCCCCGGTATGCCCCCCCGCAGGGGGGACAAGCCGCGTTTCAGCGATCTGCGGGTAAATACCTAGTTACCTCGAAATCCCCGTCTGGCGGGCGATGCGGCGCTTGATCTACAATCGGACAGCCTTTTCTTTGGGGCGCGCCATGCTGCTCAACGTACCCCCGCTCAATCAGGATCAAGCCGCGTTTCCGCTGTCTTTCAAGACGCTCGGCAAAGTCATCGAAGCTGTCGGCACGCCGGATTTCGTGCCGCGTCTCACGCTGCTTCTCAATGAAGTCGTGCCGCTCAATGTCGTGCACATCGAACGTTCGCGCGTCGATCGCAGCAAGCCCACGGGGTTTCGCTGCGAGTGGATCGGCAGCAGCGGCGTCGGCATGGACACGAGCGTCATCTCCGATGTCATGACGCTGTACTACGACCGCTTCTACGACAGCGATCCGCTCTTCGCGGGCATTCGCGGCAAGGTCGGGACGATGCTCGTCGTGCGCGATATCGGCGCGATTCCGCCGGGCGAATTCCGTCAGCGGCTCTTCGACGAAGCGTCGATCGCGCACGAATGCGTGCTCGCGCGCGGCACGCCGCACGCGCAGGATTCCATCGCGCTCGAACGCGCGCTCGATGCGCCGCCGTTCACGCTCGCCGAGATGAACCGCTTTCGCAACGTGAGCGAGTTCCTGTTTCCGCTGCTGGAGCTGCATGCTTCGACGAGCGCCGCGAAACGCGTCGCGCATCCGACGTCGTTCCTGCATCCGCTCGCTCAGTTCGATGCGCGCATCGCCGAGGATCGCGTGCGTCTGTCGAAGCGCGAATACGAGATCTGCACGCATCTGATTACGGGCCGCACGGTGCCCGAAGCGGCGGAAATCATCGGTGTGCGAATCGGTACGGCCGAGTCGTATGTGAAGCGCGCGTTCGCGAAGCTCGGCGTGCGGACCAAGCGCGATCTGATCGCGTGGGGGCAGGAGCATCCTCGTCTGCACGCCACCTGAAGCCGCGTTCACATCGAACCGGCTCGATGTGAACATCTCCATTTCGTGATTCGCGCGGCGCTCGCCTCGCCTAACATCGCCCCGTCCTTACAACGATGACGGGAGACGTATCGATGCAGCGCGAACTCAATCAGCCGCTCGGCGGCAACGACATGCCGCGCTTCGCCGGCATCGCGACCATGATGCGGCTGCCGCAGGCGGCGAGCACCGTTGGTCTCGACGCGTGTTTCGTTGGCGTGCCGCTCGATATCGGCACGTCGAACCGTTCGGGCGCGCGCTTCGGGCCGCGCCAGATCCGCGCGGAATCGGTGCTGCTACGTCCGTACAACATGGCGACGGGCGCCGCGCCCTTCGATTCGCTGCAAGTGGCCGATATCGGCGACGTCGCGACGAATCCCTACGACCTGAAGGATTCGATGCGGCTGATCGAATCGGCATACGACGAGATTGTCGCGAGCGGCTGTCGCCCGATCACGCTCGGCGGCGATCACACGATCGCGTGGCCGATCCTGCGCGCGCTGCACAAGAAGTACGGCAAGGTCGCGGTCGTGCACGTCGATGCGCACGCGGACGTCAACGACACGATGTTCGGCGAGAAGATCGCGCACGGCACGCCGTTTCGACGCGCGGTCGAGGACGGCCTGCTTCGCTGCGATCAGGTCACGCAAATCGGTCTGCGCGGCACGGGCTATCACGCCGACGACTTCGACTGGTGCCGCAAGCAGGGCTTCACCGTCGTGCAGGCCGAAGCGTGCTGGAACCGGTCGCTCGCGCCGTTGATGGAAGAAGTCCGCGCGCGCGTGGGCGACGCACCGGTGTATCTGAGCTTCGATATCGACGGGCTCGATCCCTCGTTTGCACCCGGCACCGGCACGCCGGAAATCGGCGGCCTTTCCGTGCAGCAAGGCCTTGAAATCGTGCGCGGCATGAAGGGCCTGAATGTCGTGGGCGCGGATCTCGTCGAGGTCTCGCCGCCTTACGATCAGGCCGGAACGACGGCGCTCGTCGGCGCGAATCTCGCATTCGAGATGCTCTGCGTGATGCCGGGCGTCGCGTACCGTTGAACCATCGAGGACGATCATGAATATCCGCGACAATCACTCGATTCTTGTGCCCGCCGCGACGATCGCGGGCACGCGCTATGGCGCATCGGTTCTGGAAGCGGGCAACGCGATCCACAACGCGTCGACGGGCGCGGTCATCGGCTGGCAGGAACATGCCGACGCCGCGCAAGTCGATGCCGCCGTGCGTGCCGCGCACGCCGCGCTCGATGCATGGCGCAACCGCACGCCCGCATCGCGCGGCGAGGTGCTGCGCAAGATCGCGCAGTCGCTCGCTGCGAACCGCACGCGTCTTTCGTCGATGCAGCAAGCAGTCAGCGGCAAGCCTCCGCTCGAAGCCGACACCGACGTCAGCGACGCCATCGCCACGTTCGACTACTACGCGGACCTGTGCGCGGACGCATCGCTTTTTGCGACCGAGACGCTGACATTGCCCGACGACGCCGTGACGGGCGAGCGCCATTACGAAGCGGTCGGCGTGGCCGCGCTGATCGTGCCGTGGAATTTCCCGATGGTCACGACCGCGTGGAAGATCGCGCCCGCGCTCGCGGCGGGGTGCACGGCCGTGCTGAAGCCGTCGGAATTGACGTCGCCGGTCGAGCATCTGCTCGCGGAAATCATGACGGCGGCGGGCGTGCCAGATGGCGTCGTGAATATCGTGAACGGCAGCGGCGAAGTCGGCGCGCTGCTCGCGGCGCATCCGCTCATCGACAAGATTTCGTTCACGGGCAGCACGGGCGTCGGCCGCAAGGTGATGCAGACGGCGGCGCAGGACATGAAGCGCGTGACGCTCGAACTCGGCGGGAAATCGGCGCTGATCGTGCGCGCCGATGCGGACATCGAGCACGCGGTCGCGCTCGCAATGGGCGGCGCGTTCACGAACGCCGGGCAAATGTGCTCGGCGACGTCGCGCATCCTCGTTCACGACGAGGTCTATCGCAAGTTCGTGGCCGCGCTCGAAGCGGCCGTGCGCGCGCTCGTGGTTGCCCCGCCGCACGTCGAAAATGCCGCGATGGGCCCGCTCGTATCGCATGCGCAGCGTGCGCGCGTGCAGGCGCTCGTCGAGCAGGGCGTGGCGGACGGCGCGCGCATCGCGTTCCGCGGCGCGCTCGACGGCGCTTGCGCGGACGGCTTTTTCATGGCGCCGGTCGTCGTCGCCGAACCGGATGCCGCCAACGTGCTTTGGACGGAAGAAGTGTTCGGGCCGGTCGCGTGCGTGAAGTCGTTCCGCACCGACGATGAAGCCATCGCGCTCGCCAACGGCACGCGTTATGGGCTCGTCGCAACCGTCGTGACGCGCGATGAAGAAGCCGCACGGCGCTTTCGCCATGCGCTGCGCGCGGGCCTCGTGTGGATCAACACACCGCAGTTGATCTTCCCGCAGGCGTGCTGGGGCGGACTCGGACTGAGCGGAATCGGCCGCGAGCTCGGCGTGGCGGGATTGCGCGGCTATCAGGAATTGCGCCACGCGATCGTGGCGCGCGGATAGTCGGCCCGTCGACGCGCGTGAGCAAGCTCACGCGCGCGTCGCTTGGGCCAACTCGCGCGCGAGACCGGACTAGCTGCGCGGCGGACGCGGCGGACGGTCGCCCGGACCACGGCTCTCGCGATGATTCGGCCGGCCGGGCGCGCCGTGATCTTCGCAAATGGTGGAAATCGCGTGCTTGAAAAGAACCTGGTTTCCGCTCGTCGAATTGAGATAGACCATATAGGTGTCGAACGACTGGATATGGCCCGTCAGCTTGATCCCATTAACGAGATAAATGGAAACCCGCTTGCGTTCTTTGCGCAGCGCGTTGAGAAAATCGCCTTGAATGCTGGCTGGACTGTTGGACATTTATGACCCGTGTTTAACCGAGCGCAGGCACCCCGACCGACCCTCGTCATTCGTGGAGCCTGCTTTTTGTGCTCGGCATGTTTTCTTTGGACAAGTCATTATCCCGTTTCCGCGCCGTTGTTGCGATGAAAAGATAATCGCCCTATATGGCGCATGGCCGTTTCCGTCGAATCGTCGGACAAAATACGACGAATCATGGCCGATAGAGACTGGAAGGCCCGTCCATCATTTGAGCACCGCCGCCTCCACGGCGGCGAGATACGCGGCGAGCGCCCGCTTGACCTCGCGCAGATAACGGCGCGCCAGTTGCACGTCGCCCATTGCGGGACGCAGCTTCACGGCCAGCGCGCCGCTCGCGAGCGCGTGCAGCATGTCCACGTACAGTTCGCGCTCGGACGCTTTCACGCCGGGCATGCGTGCGTCGATCACCTTGCGCATCATGCTGGACTTGCGCTTTTTCTTCGCTTCATCGTGCGGCATGACCGACATCAGAATCAGGAGATCGGTCTTGCGGTCGAAATATTCGATATGCGGCGACATGATCCGATCGATCACCGCTTCCGCCGACAACGCCCGCCAGGTCTCGCTGTCGACCCGCGCAAGTTCGTCTTCGAGTTCCTGCAGCGCCGCCGCGTGGCGGTCCCACAACGCGGCGAGCAACGCGTCGCGATCCGGAAAGAAGTGATACATCGAGCCGATCGGCGTTTGCGCACGCCGCGCGACGCCGTGCATCGTCACGCCTTCCAACCCCTTTTCGACGATCAGCTCGGCGGTCGCATCCAGCACCGCCTCGATGCGCGCGCGCCCGCGCGCCTGCAAGGGCGAACGAGCCGTGCTGGCGCGCTCCGGATCCTGCAATTCGCTTTCATTGTCGGCGCGAGCCTTCTTCATTGTCTCTCCTCGAGCAAGGTCAAACTAGACGCTCGCGTCTAGATTCGTGCATACTAGACGGCATCGTCTAGTTTGGCGAGCGCGTCGCGGTGACATCGTAGTCATTTCTGGCCGCAACGCCCTCGCCGTCCCGCATTCATCGAAGGCTACCGCACCCGCGCGGTGGCGCGAAAGCTCCCGGAGAACACATGTCAGTCACAGCGCCCACGCACGGCGGCCAACCCGCCGACGCCGTCGAACGCAAACCGTCACGCAAACGCCTGCTGATTGCAATCGGCATCGTCGCGGTCGTCGCCGGCATTGCATGGGGCGTGCGCTGGTGGACGGTCGGCCGTTTCGTCGAAACCACCGACGACGCCTATCTCAAGGCCGACAGCGTCACCATCGCGCCGAAAGTAAGCGGCTATATCACCGAAGTGCTCGTCGCCGACAATCAGGCGGTCGAGGCCGGCGCGCCGCTCGCGCGGCTCGATACGCGGCAGTATCAGGCCTCGCTCGATCAGGCGAAGGCCGCGCTCGATGCGCGCGCCGCCGACATCGACCGCGCCGAAGCCGAGCTGAAGCAGCAGCACGCCAACGCCGATCAGGCGAAGGCGCAGGCCGAAGTGTCGCGCGTAAGCCTCGCGCATGCGGAAGACGACGTGAACCGTTATCGTCCGCTCGTCGCGACGGGCGCCGAAACCGCCGAGCGTCTCGCGAGCCTCGTCTCCACGCGCGATCAGGCGCGCGCCACGCTTGCCGCGAATCTCGCCGCCGCGCGTTCGGCATCGACGCAGATCGGCGCGACCGAAGCGCAGATCGCGCAGGCGCGCGCGCAAGTCGAAGCGGCGCAGGCGCAACTGAATCAGTCGAAGCTCGATCTGAGCGACACGACGCTCGTGAGCCCGGTCGCGGGGCGCGTCGGCGATCGCACCGTGCGCGTCGGCCAGTATGTGCAGCCGGGCACGCGCTTGATGACGGTCGTGCCGGTCGAGGCGCTCTATCTGGAAGCGAACTTCAAGGAAACGCAGGTCGGGCGCATGCGCGTCGGCCAGCCGGCGACGCTGCACGTCGATGCACTCAAGGGCACCGAGTTGCACGGCGTCGTCGAAAGCTTCGCGCCCGGCACCGGCGCGCAGTTCGCGCTGCTGCCGCCGGAGAACGCGACCGGGAACTTCACGAAGATCGTGCAGCGCGTGCCGGTGCGCATTCGCGTCGATACGGGTCCGCAAACGCGCAAGGTGCTGCTGCCGGGCCTCTCGGTAACGGTCGATGTCGACACCAAAACCGCCACCGACGACAGCCATCGCATCGCGGCGGAAAATCGCCATGACTGAGGCCGCCGCGCATCCGCATCGCGCGAGCGCGACCGACTGGATCGCGGTCACGGCCGGCGCGCTCGGCGCGCTGATGGCCACGCTCGACATTTCCATCACCAACTCCGCGCTGCCGCAGATTCAAGGCGAAATCGGCGCGACCGGCACCGAAGGGACCTGGATCTCCACCGGCTATCTGATGTCGGAAATCGTGATGATCCCGCTCGCCGCGTGGCTCACGCGCGTGTTCGGGCTGCGCAATTTTCTGCTCGGCAACGCGGTGCTCTTCACGCTGTTCTCGGTGATGTGCGGCTTCTCGACGTCGCTGTCGATGATGGTCGTGGGCCGCATCGGCCAGGGCTTCACCGGCGGCGCGATGATTCCGACCGCGCAGACCATCATCCGCACGCGGCTGCCGCGCGAGCAGATGCCCGTCGGCATGACGATCTTCGGCCTGATCGTGTTGCTCGGGCCGCTGCTCGGACCCGTGCTGGGCGGCTGGCTCGCGGAGAACATCTCGTGGTCGTGGTGCTTCTTCGTCAACGTGCCGGTCGGCTTCGCGCTCGTCGCATTGCTCATCACCGGCTTGCCGGCGGAGAAGTCGCATTGGGAATCGTTCTTCAAGGCCGACTGGATCGGCATAGCGGGACTCGCCATCGGCCTGAGCTCGCTTACCGTCGTGCTCGAAGAAGGCCAGCGCAATCAGTGGTTCGAATCGCATGAAATCGTGATGCTCACGTGCGTCACGGCGTTCGGCTTCCTGCTCATCGCGATCTCGCAATTCGTCGCGACGAAGCCAATCGTGCGGCTGTCGCTGCTGCGCAATCCGCGCTATGCGAGCGTGATTCTGATCGTGTTCGCCGTCGGCGCGGGGCTGTATTGCGTGTCGTTCCTGCTGCCGCAGTTTCTGAGCGTCGTCGCGGGCTATAACGCGCTGCAATCCGGCGCGATCATGCTCGTGTCGGGCGTGCCCGCGTTTCTCATCATGCCGGTGCTGCCGCGTCTGCTCGGCAAGGTGGATTTTCGCGTGCTCGTCATCTCGGGCCTGCTGTGCTTCGCCGCGAGCTGCCTGCTCGATATCTCGCTCACCGCGCAAAGCGTCGGCCACGATTTCTTCTGGTCGCAGATCTTGCGCGGCTTCGGCCAGATGCTCGCGATGATGCCGCTCAATCAGGCGTCGATGGCCGCCGTTTCGCGCGAAGAATCCGGCGATGCGGCCGGCCTCTACAACATGGCGCGCAATCTCGGCGGTTCGGTCGGGCTTGCGATCATCGGCACCGTGATCGACCGTCGCAACGACTTTCACACCGCATCGATCCGCGAATCGCTGACGGCGAATTCCGTCATCGGTCAGGAACGCATGGCCGCGAGCGCCGCCAGCTTTTTCGCGCAGGGCGGCGACATGGCGCACGCGAAGATGCAGGCGCTCGGCCAGTTGTCGATGCAAATCGGTCAGCAGGCGATCGTCATGACTTACTCCGAAACCTTCTACGTGCTGGCGATCGCGCTGCTCGCGTGTCTGCCGCTCGCACTCTTGCTCAAGACGCCGCGCGGCCAATCCGGCGACATGTCTTCTGCCGGCCACTGATTCATGAACTCATCGACGATGTTCCCTCGCACGCTTCGCCTGACCGCCCTGCTTCCGCTCGCTGCTTTCGCGCTCGCCGCGTGCACGGTCGGCCCCGACTATCGCGGCGCGCCGGAAATCGCGCCCGACGCCGCGAAACGCGCCGCCTTCGTGCGCGCGCCGGCGCAGGGCGTCGTCGCGACGCACGCGCCCGCGACGTGGTGGCAAGCGCTCAACGATCCGCAACTGAACGCGCTCATCGATGCCGCGTTCGCCCACAATCCCGATCTGAAGATGGCGCAGGCGCGCTTGCGTCAGTCGCGTTCGCAACTGCGCGGACAGCGCGCCAACGAGTTGCCGAAAGTGTCGGGATCGGCGGCGGCGTTGCGCATGCGCTCGCCGGATACGTCGATCTTCGGTTCGTCGGGCGATGACGGTTCGTCGGGTTCGACGGGACGCGGTCCGGTCGATTTCTACACCGTCGGCTTCGATGCCTCGTGGGAGCTCGATCTCTTCGGCGGCACGCGCCGCGCGATCGAAGCGGCATCCGGCGAAGCCGAAGCCGTGCACGCCGATCTTTCGGACGCGCAGGTGTCGCTCGCGGCGGAAGTGGCGTCGGTGTACATCGACTTGCGCGATCAGCAGGAACGTCTCGCGCTCGCGGAACGCACGGCCGAGTATCAGCAGCAGATGCTGACGCTCACCGAGCAGCGGCGCGCGCGCGGCACGGCGGCGGAAGTCGATGTCGAGCGGCTCACGACGCAAGTCGACACGACGCGTGCGACGCTCGTGCCCTTGCAGACGCAGATCACCGATTCGCTGGATCAACTCGCCGTGCTGACGGGCCGCGCGCCCGGCGCGCTCGATGCCGAACTCGGCGCGCGTGCGCCGTTGCCCGCGTTGCCGTCGTCGGTGCCGATCGGCGATCCGGCGGCCATGCTCCAGCAGCGTCCGGATATCCGCGCGGCCGAGCGTCGTCTCGCATCGAGCAATGCGCAGATCGGCGAGCATATTGCCGATTATTTTCCGAAGGTGACGCTGCTCGGCGATATCGGTTTCTCCGCATCGGAGCCGAGTCATCTGCTGCGCAAGCAGAATTTCTCGTGGGTCGGCGTGCCGTATCTGCAATGGAATCTGTTCGACTTCGGGCGCACGGCGGCGAATGTCGATGCCGCCAAAGCCGCGCGCGACGAAGCCGAAGCGCGCTACGAAAAGACCGTGCTCGGCGCGCTGAAGGACGCGAATTCGTCGCTGTCGCGTTACGGCAACCAGCGCGAGCATGTCGTGCGGCTGCAGCAGGTGCAGGCGTCGGCGGAGCGGTCGGCCACGCTCGTGCGGCAACGTTATACGGCGGGCGTATCGACGCTCATCGATCTGCTCGACGCACAGCGCACGCAATTCGCCGCGCAGCAGGACGTGGTCGCCGCGCAGGCCGAACTGCTGAAGGACTTCGTCGCGTTGCAGAAGAGTCTCGGACTCGGCTGGGCGACCTAAGCGTCTTCGGTCGATTGACGCTGCGACGCCATCTCCCGCTCGAACATCGGCGCATAGAACGCGACGGCCTTGCGCAAGATGTCGTTCACTTCCCTTAGCGCGACATTCTCTTCTTCGAGTTGCGCGATGCGTCGAAGCGGATCGTCGTCTGCGGCTGGCGTCGTCATGTGCGTTCGCGTGATGTGCGCTATCGATGCGACAGCGCCTTCGCCGATTGCAGAAGGTCGTCGAGCATCGACTGGCGTCGCTCTGGATCGGTGTCGCGGCCCGTCATGAAGCACAGCGCCGCGATCGGCAGTCCGGCGCGATCGCGCACGGGCGCGGCCATGCACAGGCGAAACGCGTTCGACAAGCCTTCGGTGCAGCAATAGCCCTGATTCTTCGCGGCTTGCACATCGCGCATGAATTCATCGAAGTCGATGCGCACGCCGTTGTCGAGCGCGAAGTCTTCGGCGGGAATCAGGGCGCGGATTTCATCGGCGTTCAGGTGGCCGAGCAGCAGGCGTCCGGTCGCCGTCCACGGAATCGGCACGCGCACGCCGATATCCGAGCTGATGTTGAACGGCCGCGCGCTGTTTTCGGACAGCACCACGGTGTACTTGTTTCCTTCGAGCATGCAAAGCTGCGTGGTCTCGTCGTACTTGCGCACGAGCGCGAGTATCGACTGATGCGCGCGGCTGATGAGGTCGTTGTGCGTCGCGTAGTCGGAGCCGTAGTAATGCATCTCGCGTCCGAAGAACACGCTGCCATCGGCCGATGTCTCGAGCCAGCCCACTTCCGCCAGGATCGCGACCAGCTCGTAGATGCTCGAACGCGGCGCGCCGGTCGCTTCGATCAGCTCGCGCATCGTCATCGGGCGCTGCGCGAGATGCAATTGCCGGAACATGGCGATGACCCGATCGACTCCCCTCGCTCGCGACGATTCCGTGACTGCCATTCATTCGCTCCGTGTGCGTCAGTGGTCGAGCACGCGATGCAGGAACTGCCGCGTCCGCTCGTTGGATGGATTCACGAAGATCTGCTCCGGCTCGCCCTGCTCCGCGATCACGCCTTTGTCCATGAAGACGACCCGATCGGCGGTCTTGCGCGCGAAACCCATCTCGTGCGTGACGACGACCATCGTCATGCCATCGCGTGCGAGTCCGCGCATCACTTCGGTCACTTCGCCGACGAGTTCGGGATCGAGCGCCGAAGTCGCTTCGTCGAAGAACATGATGCCCGGCTCGACGGCGAGCGCCCGCGCAATCGCGACGCGCTGCTGCTGTCCGCCGGACAACTGGCTCGGATAATGATCCGCACGGTCGGCAAGCCCGACGCGATCGAGCACGTCCATCGCGCGCTTGCGGGCATCGGCGGGACTCATCTTGCGCGCCTTGATGAGCGCGAGCGTGACGTTGCCGAGCGCGGTCTTGTGCGGAAAAAGATTGAACTGCTGGAACACCATGCCGACGTGACCGCGAATATCGCGCGCGCGTTTCGGGTCGTGCAGCGGCACTTCGTTGACCCATACTTCGCCGGAATCCGTCGTTTCGAGCCCCGCCATGATGCGCAGCACCGTGCTTTTGCCCGAACCCGACGCGCCGATCAGCACGAGCACTTCGCCCGCGCGCACGTCGAGATTGATCTCGTTGAGCACGCGCGTCGCGCCGAATGCTTTGCTGACGCCCGACAGCGAAATAATGGGCCTGGTCTGACTTTGATTGCTCACGACAGTCTCCTGCGGTCATGGTGGCGCACCCATTGCGAAAGCGGGAAGCACACGACGAAATAAATGAGTGCGACGAGTCCGTAAATCTCGACCGGCTTGCCGATGCGATCGACGATCGCCTGGCCGCCGTGCATCAGCTCCGACATGCCGATCATGCTGACGATCGACGTATCTTTGATAAGCGAAAGATATTGGCCGATGAGCGGCGGCAACACGATCCTGCCGGTCTGCGGCAACACGACGAACGCGAACGCCTGCGTGCGCGACAGACCGAGAATCTGCGAGACTTCCCACTGGCCTTTCGGCACCGCTTCGATCCCGGCGCGAAAAACTTCGGCGATATACGCGCCTTGATAAACGCTCAGGCCGATCACGCCGGCGGCGAAAACATCGATCGCATAGCCGAAATACGAGACGCCGAAGTAGATGAACATCAGCGTGATGAGCACGGGCGTGCCGCGAAAGAGCTCGGTATAAAGCCGCGCGATGCGGTCCGTGCCCCACGGTCCGAACGATCGCAACACGGCGGCGAAAAGGCCGATCAGCGTGCCGCCGACGATCGACGCGACGGACAGCAAAAGCGTCGTCACGAGACCTTGCAGCAGGATCGACAGACTGGTTCTCAGCAGTTCAAATGACATGATCCGACTCCGGTTCGGGCATCAGGCGCGATTGGCGCGGCGCAACGCGAGGCCGCCGAAGCGTGCGCGCGGCCGGACGACGAGCGGCGGATGAAACATGCGCGCGCCGAGCTGACCCGCGATCCACGACAGCACGTTGCTCAGCACGAGATACGCGACGAGCACGACCGAAAACGTCTGCACGTAGAGCAGCGTGCGCGAATTGATGACGGTCGCGGTGCCGGTGAGTTCGGGCAGCGCGATCGCGGAGAGCAGCGACGTGCCGAGCAATAGCTGGATCAGATAGTTGACGATCGCCGGATAGACCGCGCGCGCGGCCTGCGGCAAGACGATTTCGGTGAAGATCTGCCCGCGTTCGAGGCCGAGAATGCCCGCGGCTTCGAGCTGTCCGCGCGGCACCGACTGAATGCCCGCGCGAAACACTTCCGACAGATACGCGCCGACGTTCAGGCCCAGCGCGATCACGCCGGCCCAGTAGGCATCGAGCGCAATGCCCGCCGACGGCAAGCCGAAGAACACGATGAATATCTGCAAAAGAACCGGCGTATTGCGGATGACTTCGACATACGCGCGCGCGACGAAGCGGATCGCGGCCATCGGCGACAGGCTCGCCAGCGCGGCCAGCAAGCCGAGCACCAGCGACAGCACGAACGCGAGAAGCGTCACCTGCAGCGTCAGCCATCCGGCTTTCAGGAACTCGGGGACGTAGCCCCACAAGGTCAGCCATTCGTAGTTCATCTCGGCCTCCGCATCCGTCCGGTCTCGTGCGATATCGACATCACTTCATCCTCAGAACTGCGGGTTGAGCGGGAAATGCGGATCGGTGCCGAACCACTTCTTGTAGAGCTGCGCGTTGAGCTTCGACGCGTTGATGTTGAAGAGGAACAGGTTCAGATAGTTGAGCCACGCCTGATCGCCGGCCTTCACGCCGAAGCCGTTGTATTCGAGCGGCACGAGTGCTTCGTTCGTGACGGTCAATTCGGGATCGAGCTTCGCCTGATACGCGAGGAAGTTGTTGTCCTCGATCATCGCGTCGGCCTGGCCTTGCTTGACGGCGAGAATCGCGGCCTGCGAGCTGTCGTATTCCTGGATCTTGATCGGGATGTTCAGCGAGCGGACTTCATCGCCGTTGGTCGAGCCCTTGACGGTCGCGATCGTGCGGTTGCCCATGTCCTGAACCGACTTGATGCCGCTGCTCTTCTTGACCAGCAGCGCCTCGCTCGCGACGACATACGGCGTCGTGAATTCGATGACCTTCGCGCGCTCCAGATTGCGCGTGAAGTTGCAGAACACGACATCGACCTTGCTCGTCTGCAGGTTCGGGATGCGGTTCGCGCTCGTCGTGTTCACGACTTCGAGCTTCACGCCCATCTGCCTGGCGAGTTCCTTGGCGAGATCGACGTCGTAGCCGTCGGGCTGACCATCCTTGTCGTAGAAGCCGAACGGCGCGAACGTCAGACAGTCGCCGACCCGCAACGTCCCGCGCTGCAGAACCGCCTGAAGCGTCGACGAACCTGCCGCCGCCCCGGCGTTTGCGCCGCCGCCTTCGGCCGGCGTGGAAACCTTGGTGCAGGCGGCCAACGCCAGCGCGCCGGCGATGACGAACAGCGAAACGGTTCTGACGCCTATGTTCGAGAGTTTCATGAGCAGGTCCTTTCGAAGGATGGTTATGAGGAACCGGTTCCAGAACCGGCTCAGAGCGAAACGCGAAAGTTCGCCTATGTCCGATATACCGGACAGACATCTGGCGTATCGGATCGAACTGCAGTGTTGGATGAGAAAATTCCGAGCACAAGCGGCCCGAACCCTAATTGGCGAGGGTTTTTTGATCAGATAAGGGGATGCGGCTACAGGCGCAGTCGGCTGACGAGCCGCCAGGACGCGCGAGCGGCGCGGCGGAATCACGGGAGCGATGGTTCGACGTTCGGCCTTGCGCCCCGACCCGGCGAAATCGGGCCATGGATTTTGCGTTCTATTTCTCGCGAGCCGGAACGTCGCGTCGGAAGCTACTGGCTGGCGCCCGCTCCGATCCCCGCTTTCTTCTGAGCGTTCTGCAAGTCCTGGGGATAGTTGGGATCATTCGCGCGGCCGGGGTTATAGCCCGCGTCCTCGAGTTTCTTCAGCTCGGCGTTCTTCTTGTCGCGCGCATGTTTTCGTGCGGCTTTTTTCTCGGCTTTCGTCATGGACGCAGCTTGCGTCGCGCCGGTTGCGGTCGAACCGGTATCCTGCGCATAGGAAAGCGAGGCCGCGGATGCGCCCGCCACGCCCAGGAAGAATGACACGGCAATGCTTGCTAGCTTCGTTCTCACGGTGATTCTCCGTTCGCCTGGAGGACTTGCGTTGAGGAAAGTATAGGGCGCGCGTTTCGGCACTGCGCCCGTCGAGCATGCGACTTTCATTCGTCACGACATAACTTATCGGAAGCCAACGGATGCAAATCATCGTCGATGCCGACGCCTGCCCCGCCGTCGTGAAGGATATTCTCTTTCGCGCAGGCACACGCATGAAGGTGCACGTGACGCTCGTCGCGAATCAGTTTTTGCGCACGCCGCCCTCGCCGTGGATACGCGCGATTCAGGTGCCCGCCGGTTTCGATGTCGCCGACGCGCGCATCGTCGAGATGGCGCAGGCTGGCGATCTCGTCATCACGGCGGACATTCCGCTCGCGGCGGCGGTGATCGCAAAGGGCGCGTTCGCGCTCGATCCGCGCGGCGAATGGATGAACGCGGAGAACATCGAGGAACGTCTGTCGATCCGCGCGATGATGGATCAGTTGCGCGGCTCCGGCGTGCAGACCGGCGGGCCGCCGCCGTACGCGCCGCGCGACGGCAAGAACTTCGCCGCGCAGCTCGACCGTTTTCTCGCGAAGCAGCGGACGCCCGATTGAGCAGGCGGCTTCAGGCGGTCCCGTCGATGATCTTCCGGATCGCTTCCTCGAACGCCTCGGAAGGCTGCCCGCCGCTCACCAAATACTTCTGGTCGAAGATGATCGCCGGCACGGACTGAATGCCGAGTTGCTGGAACTCGCGCTCTTCGGCGCGGACTTCGTCGGCGTACGCACCGCTTTGCAGCACCGTGCGCGCCTCGTCGCCATCGAGCCCGGCGCTGCGAGCCGCTTCGATCAGGACGTCGGGGTCGCTCGTATCCTTGCCGTCACCGTGATAAGCGCGCAGCAGCGCGAGCTTGAGCGGCAGTTGCTTGCCTTCGATGCGCGCCCAATGCAGCAGCCGATGAGCATCGAACGTGTTGTAGACCCACTTGCGTTCGCCGAACGCGAAGCCTTCGCGCGCGCCGCGCTCGCGGATCATCGCCTGCGTCTCGCCGATCTGTTCGGGCGTGCGGCCATATTTGCGGCCGAGATAATCGACGATGCGCTCGCCTTGCGGACTCATGTCCGGATTCAGTTCGAAGGGATGAAGGGTGATGCGCGCATCGACGGTATCGCCGAGACGCTCCAGCGCGCGTTGCAGCGAAGAGAGTCCGACGGCGCACCACGGGCACGCGATATCGGAGACGAAGTCGATTTGGAGAGTGCGGGACATGAGGTTCGTGAAGATTGGAATCGAGTCGGACAGACTAGCTCAAATCGCCGATATCGGTTTGCGCGTGCCCTTCGCGGCATCCGCGAACAGGTCGAAGACTGGATTCACGATTTCGACGCGCTCCAACGGGAGCCGGGCGAGCGTCAGGGCGGAACTGGCGTAGAGCCGATAGTGCAAATGCCCAATGTCGTTCTTGCCGTCGGGCATGGGGATCGCGAAGCAAATGATGGCGCGGTTGCTAAAGACCGTTAGTTGCGATCGATCTGATTGCGTAATGGTCAGTCCCTGCCCTTCGCGCTTTTCGACTTGTTGAAGACGTAGCCCGAGAAGCCGTCTCTCAGATCGGGATATTTCTGAATGATGGTTTCGACGAGCTCGCTCGATGGATCGATGCCCAATCTGCGCAGCGTCAGCTTTCCCGCCGGACTCGTCTTGTAGGTGCGCCGCCAGTCTTCGCGCTGCCGCGGCGTCGCGGCCTCGTACATCTCCCAGCCGCGACGGACTTCATCGACGATCCGGTTCTGAGCGTTCACATCCTGTGCCGCGACCTGCAATGCCCGACGCGCCTCGGCCTGTTGCTTCGCTTCGGTGTCGCGTTGATCGGTCAGCGCCAGGCTCTCCTGAATCTGGACCATCTGGCGTTCCGCATCCGAGACGATCCAGCCTTCCTTCAGCGCTTTCATGAAGAAGCCCGCCGGACTCTTCGACACCTTGCCGAGCTTGAGGCTGAAACGCGTACGCTCGATTGCCTGCTCCAGACGTTCGTCGGTGAAGGTATCGCGGTCGGAAGCGATCTGATTCAACTGCGCGCTGGACAGACCGATTTCCTGTTTCAGCGTCAGATACAGCGCCTGCGCGTGCTCGTGCGTATGCAGCAGGCGCTCGGCTATTTCCTTGCGCTCGACGCGAAATCGCATGCGTCCGATCTTGCGTGAACCCGGTTCATTGCGCGTCTCATACGAGAGGGAAAGATCGGAGACCTCATTAATTTGATCCACCGCCGGAGCGAGCCAATCGCGCTTGAAGTATTTGAATTCCTGCGCTTTTGCGCCCATCGTCCCCTGCCAGGCGCGCAATTCGTCGAGCGTGAACCAATCGGTTATACCCTCGGCCGCGTAGGGAAGCAGATGGTCGTACATCACGCGCGCATAGCTGAGCGTGAAAAGCGACGTGATGCGCAAGCTCAGCCAATGCGATTTCCCGGGACCGCGAATGATTCCGATGAGATCGGGCGGAACGCGGAACTGAAACCGTCCGCCGACGTATGAGATGCGTCCAATCAGTTGAACCGATCCGAACGGCTTGGAGCCATCGGCGTCGGCTTCCGCGGTCGCCTGAATGAGCGCCCTCTGCGCCTCGGTGATCACCTGTTCCAGATGCGCGTTGTTCCGGCTCGAGTAGCGCATGAGCCACTTGAAATAGTCGAGCTCGACGTCGTACAGGTCGTGAATCTTTTCTTCTTGCGCGACGATGAAATAGGCCGCGTCGATCAAGCGACGAGCCGCCACGCCAAGATCGACGATGCGGATCAGGACGTTCTTGCGCGAAAAGCCGATGTCCGAGCGGGCGGCTTCGACGGGCAAGCCCTGCGCATTCGCATCGTCGAATAGGGCCAGCGCCAGTTGTCTGGACGTGGCCACCTGCCCTGCTGTCGTCATTCCGTCTCCGTGTCCGGCGCTAGTTCATTGTGTCGAGCGGTACGTTAACGGCTGCAAGGTGAGCTGTCAACACAAACTACCTCACCTTTTGCAGGCGCGGACACAGGAAACCTCACCATTGCGGCGCAACCTACACAAATTTCCTCACCATTCTTGCCTAGACGCCTCACCTTGGGGTCCACTTCATCTCACCTTGACGGGGTAAACACAGCACCTTGACGCTCAATCAACATCACTTCAAGCACACTTTTCCTCACCTTATGGGTGTAAGTCGTTGATTTCATGAGCGTGCGCGTGAGACGTTAGTGGTGGTGAGTCTTTGTGTTTACAAAAATAACTAACCAACGGCCTTACTCATATAGACGGTGCATTTTATTTCTAACCAGCGGGACTATGGCGTTTCGCGCGCTTCGGTTAGGTGAAGTGAATTGTGACCAGCCGTCGAGACGCTGGAATCCAACTGCGCCGACGTTCGCAGAGGTGAGGTTTTTTGTGATGGGATCCGGCGTTCCACTGAGCTCACGATGCCGTGGAGCGTTTCGCTGTCCTCTGAGCGTTTCGGGAATCACTGAAGATAGCTTGTATAAGTGGTTGATCTTATTGATAGTCTTGCACCTCCGCCCCAGTGCTTGCAAATTTCGATCAATTCCAATAGCTATTCATCACTGCGGCTAGTATTCTACGGTTCGACATCTAGTTACACCAAAACCGTGGAAACATCGGCGAGCGTGAAGAAAACGCCTCACCGTGGACTAAAAAAGGAAGCACCGAATGAATTTGAGCGAACTGCCAGGGATTAATCGAAGGGTGAAGCTCTCCAACCTAGGAGAGTTCGCAGAGCGTTTGTCGGTCATGACGAACGAACTGCGTGATCAGATCTTGGCACCACGGCCAAGGAAGACAGCGCCGGTGTTTACGATAGGCGAGCTGTCGGACATGTGCGGGATCGACCGGCAGAAGATCAATTATCTGGCGACAAAGGAAGGTACTGACCTCCCGCCGGGTGAAACGCACGGAACCGGGCGTGCGCGTATCTTCTCTCTGAAGGATGCCCGAACGTGGGTTCAGCAGGTCTCGGACATTTATCAGACGCCGCTTGTCACTGGTACGCGCGAACATCGCGGTCGCGTGTTAATCACGGCGAACTTCAAAGGCGGATCGTGCAAGACGACGACGTCGATGTGCATCGGCCAAGGATTGAGCTTGCGTGGTCGCAAGGTTCTCATGATCGACCTCGACCCACAAGCGTCGCTTTCGGAGTTGTGCGGCCTGTACGCGGAAAAGGACGTGACTTGGGAGGATACGGTCCTGCCATACATTTACGATCCGGACATGGAAGGCGGTCTCGCGTCGAAAGTGCAAAGCACGTATTGGGACGGACTCGATGTGATTCCGGCACACAACTATCTTCACGACGCCGAATTCCATCTGCCTACTGCGCAGAAGACGAACGCGAACTTCGAGTTCTGGTCGGTGTTGCGAAAAGGGATTGAGCCGCTGCGCGCGGAGTACGACTACATCATCCTAGATACCGCGCCTTCGCTCTCTTATATGACGCTGAACGGATTGATGGCGGCCGATTCGATGGTCATGCCGCTCGTACCCGAAAGTCTGGATTTCATTTCGTCGGTGTCGTTCTGGTCGTTATTCGCTGAAGTCGCGAATGGTTTCGTCGAACACGAAGTCGACAAAACATACGACTTCGTTTCGGTGCTTCTCTCGCGGGTCGACTATGGCAATACATCTTCGGCGCCGGTCGTTCGCTCATGGTCTCAGCGCGCGTATGGCGACTGGTTGCACACCACTGAGATTCCGGCGAGTTCGGTCATGAGCAATGGCGCGTTGGCTTTTTCTACTGTCTTCGATCTTTCACGGGCCGAGACAGTCGCGAAAACTTTGGCGCGCGTAAAACAGCCGATGGTCGACTACTGCAAATGGATCGATGACCAGTACGTTGAGCAATGGAGGGCGGGACAATGAGCAGCCTTCGCGACCGAATGATGAGCAAGACCGCGGAAGTTCGTGCGGCAAAGGACATCCAACTCGATCCGCAGCAAGAGAAGGCGACGAGTCCGCGCACTGCGCCCGGAATGGCAGCGGCGTTGGCCTCGGCGCAGCAGCGCATCGCGCAACTCGAGCAGGCAGGTCCTGCGTCGGAAGCGCCGGTCTCGGAGATCGTTCCGAATCCCTGGCAGCCTCGGCAGGTATTCAACGACGCGAAGCTTGTGCAACTCGCCGAGTCGATCCGCGAAGCGGGTCTCGTACAGCCGATCGTTGTACGGCGCATCGGCACCGGATACCAGATCGTGGCGGGTGAGCGGCGCTGGCGCGCGCACAAGATGATCGGTAAGGAATCGATCAAGGTTCTTGTCGTCGATCTTTCCGACGAAGAGATGGCGATGCTTGCCCTCGTCGAAAACGTAGCGCGTGAAGATCTGTGCGACTACGAGATCTCGCGATCGATTCGACGGACCGAAAAGGAGTTTCCTAACCGCAAGCGCATGGCTGAAGCGTTGGGCATCTCGCGCTCCGAGTTGTACCGGTATCTTTCCTTTGGCGAGTTGCCGGATTTCGTCGTGCAGGATCTAGATGTGCAGCCTCGCCTGTTGGGAGCCACGGCCGCGGAGAATGTCGTCTCGGTACTGCGCGGGCGGAACGCGGCGGCGTTCGACGTTGCCAAGGGCCTTTGGGCGCGCGTGGTTTCGGGCGATCTGGATCAGTCGAAATTTGGCAAGGCGATCAAGCAGGCGTTGGATGACGAGCGCAAGCCGGCGCCGGCCGTAAGCGATCGCAGTATCGACAAGATTTTTGCGGGTGGATCGCAGGCAGGGTCGATCACGAGAGACTCAATGGGGCTCACGGTCAAGATCAAAGCCGGATTACTGACCGAAGAAAAGGAACGGCAAATTCGGGAGTTGGTGACACAATTGTTTGCCGATAACAGCTAGTTGATTCCCTCCAGCAATTGGTCTTGATGCGGTGCGCTCAGCATCTGGGTCAATTTCCGAAGCTCCAAGAGTGTCTCAACTTGGGACACGCGCAGCGCGAAGTCACGCTCGTGCACTTCTAGATTGATCTAACGAGTGTCCCGACTTGGGACACTCGGTCTCCGCAGCAGCCTCCGCCGTTCACGCCCGGGGCGCAAACTTTCCCACACGCGCGCATCGAAAGGACTCCCACGGTTGTTTGCACGCCAACTCGTGAACTGATGCTATTTCCCAGTGGGAACGAGCTGTCTCAACGGCAGGACAATTGATGGCAAGCACCATTGATGCACATGAGGCGCGCGAAATATCTCGATTTCGATCCAGGCGCATGGTCATCCGGTTTGGCGCAGAGGACGACGCAGCCACTACTCCAAGCGCGTCGATGCCAGTCACTCTCAGCGTGGGTGAATAGCAGATTGGGAAAGGCAGAGCCTGCCAACATCCGAAGCTTGAATGTAAAGCCTGAACGTCCTCTTAGCGATGCGAAACCAACGGCGAAGCCGGTCACCGCCACTCGAGCAAGTACTTCGCCTAGAAAGCTGCTGAACAATGATCGCTCCGATCGTTCGTGAAACAATCGACGCCCCGTTTCCACTCCTGCGATCCCTAGACAGGACGGGCTTGCCGGCCATTTTTAACGCTGTTCTGGGAAGATGTTTCACGAAATCGTCGCCGTGAACACAGGGTATCGGCATAAAAGGAACCGGCGAGCGCGCCGAAACGCGCATGACGGCCGCATCGTGACGAATAAGACGAAAAATGTAGCGCCCGATACGTCCGCAATGAGGCGTCGAAGCTGCGTGAGACGGCGTTTCGCTGGTCGCGGCGAAGAACACCCGTCGCGACTCCGGATGGGGCGACGGAAGACATCGATCCGCCAGACCAACCTTCATAAAATGCTGCGCGGATCAGCAAACTTTCCGCTTGCTCCCTCGTCCATTCAGACTGCTTGCCGCCCGCGTGCTGGTGAAAAAGCTCGGACGGAACATGCGCGAGCCGCAGGTATCTGAAAGTTAGGCTCAGCGTCCCCGCGCGTTCGCTCTCGCGAACTTCCGCGCGCGCGACAATCCCGAAGAGCGCTCATCACGCGCGACCGGGATCAGTCGCGGGAAGAAAATGTCGAGCACCGCGACCATCGAGAGCAATACGACGGCAACGAAGACCATCGTGCCAAGAAACTCGAGCAAAGACATATTCACCTCGTCCGGTCGCATAGTTTTGTATTGGAGATCTACTGGACTCAGTGTGAGCGAGGCATGGCAAAGTCGATGTCGCGATAAGCCGGGACAACAGGCATCTGTTCGACGCTTCGAATTTCCGTCCGCGCTTAATGTCTGGAATGCGCGCGGGCTGACCGAAATGCGTCCGCGGGCGTCCGGCGCGTCGAAATTCAAAGTCAGACGCAAGTGGCGAGTTGTCGGCGGAAAGGCCCCTGCGCAACGCCTACCTCGTATATTTCTTCGGTATCCGAAATAATGTGGCCGTGAAAATGCGCGCGGGATGCTTAGCGCAAATAAATCCGGACGGGCAAAGCTCAACAGGCCGCCGGCAATCCGATCCGCAACTGGCAGTGCGCGACGCGCACTCCACGCGACATCACTTCGTAGCGGCCACCACGAAGGCGTCTGATCTGTCAGGTAGCGTCAAAGCTCCTAATACCTGACTGCCGCTGAAAAAGACGACGCCCGTAAGCTTCGCACCCGGATATATGCAGGGCGCGGGTCCAAACGCGATCGTGGCGTCCAGCACGTCTTTGTCGCCATGAGGCGTGGCGGTTCCGCTGAACGTGCAGCCGCTCAAGCCTTCACCCTTGATCGAGCCGTCCTGACCGATTACAAAAGTGGCGGTCTCGCCGTCCTTCGTCGATCCGGCCGCGCCCGAATACGTCCCGGCAACGGACGACAGCGCCACCGGACGTTCATAGTTGGCGTCATAAACCACGTTGAACTTGATGCTGTTCTGCTTCGCCGTGCTCGTATAGATCACGCCCTGAACGCTGTTCTTCGCGTTGTAGCCCGCGAGGACGGGCGTATCGGTCGCCGCCTTGCCGCTTATGTCGAAGGTGCGCGCATTGTCCGACTGAAAAGTGCCATGAGATGCGGATGCCGCACCCTGTACCAGACCTAGCGCGTTTGTCGTCGTGTTCGCATACACGAAATAGAAAGCGCCAGTCTCGAGCACTACGCCGCCCACGACGTTGCCGTTCGCATCGGTTCCGGAATAAAGGCCTTGTGCAGCGTTAGCCTCGGGCGCGCTCGGCGCATTATCGGAACTGCCGCCGCCCCCACCGCATGCGGCCAAAACGACTGTAACTGCAGATACTGCGACGACGCGTTTCATATTTTTCTGATGTCTGAACTTGCGCTAGCGGCAAGCGAATGAAATAAGCGATGACCGGAATCTTGAACTGGTCCGACAGCCTTTGAAGCGGCAGGCCATCGCGGTCCCGCGATTGCCGAATTTGGCCTTCCCCTTGGGGATAACGGCATGGAAGCGCACGACTTGAGGGCGTATGCTATTCATCGATGCGCCATGACGCAGCACTGTCAACGGCCGGACATAGAGCCGGCACATTCTTGTCGAAGCCCGGTACGCAGGGAGAGAGGACAGATCATGGATGACACGCCCACCATCGAATCGCGGATCAGCGCCGAGCCCGCGCGCAGCGGACTTGGCGTCGAGGCGCTGCAGCGCGATATCGTCGATAACCTCATCTGTCTGCAGGCGCGCTATCCGGAGATCGCCACGCCGCACGACTGGTACATGGCGCTCGCCTACGCCGTCCGCGACCGGATGATGACCCGCCGAGTCGCCACCACGCACACCTATGTAGCGCGCGACGCAAAAGTCGCGTGTTATCTGTCCGCTGAATTTCTCATCGGCCCGCAACTCGGCAACAACCTGATCAATCTCGGCATCGAAAGCAACGCGCGCGAAGCGTTGCAGGCGCTCGGACTCGACCTCGATACGCTGCTGTCGATCGAAGAGGAACCGGGCCTTGGCAACGGCGGCCTCGGACGCCTGGCCGCGTGCTATCTCGACTCGCTTTCCACGCTCGAAATCCCGGCGATCGGTTACGGAATCCGCTATGAGTTCGGCATCTTCGATCAGGAAATCCGCGACGGCTGGCAAGTGGAAATCACCGACAAATGGCTGCAGAAGGGCAACCCGTGGGAAATCCTGCGCCCGGACGTCGCGTTCTACGTGAACTTCGGTGGCCGCACCGAAAGCTCGACCGATGAAGCCGGCCGCTTTTATGTGCGCTGGATTCCTGCCTATACGGTCAAAGGCGTGGCCTGCGATACGCCGATCCCCGGTTTTCACGTCAATACATGTAACTCGTTGAGGCTCTGGAAAAGCGAGGCAGTCGAGTCGTTCGATCTTCAGGATTTCAATGCCGGCGACTATTACGAAGCCGTGCACGAGAAGGTGCTTTCGGAGACGCTGTCGAAGGTGCTTTATCCAAATGACGAGCCCGAAGCGGGTAAGCGCTTGCGGCTCGCGCAGCAGTACTTCTTCGTTTCGTGTTCGTTGCAGGACATGTTGCGCCTGCTTGCGCTCAAGGGCGAGCCGATCAATCGCTTGCCGGACATGTTCACGGCGCAATTGAACGACACGCATCCGTCGATAGCCGTCGCCGAGTTGATGCGCCTGCTCGTGGATGAGCGGCAACTGCCTTGGGACGACGCCTGGGACATCACGCAGCGCACGCTCGCCTATACGAATCACACGCTGTTGCCCGAAGCGCTCGAGACGTGGGGATTGCCATTGTTTCAGGGCTTGTTGCCGCGATTGATCGAGATCATCTACGAGATCAATCGCCGCTTCCTCGATGATGTCCGCCAACGATATCCCGGCGATGAAGCGCGGATCGCGCGCATGTCGCTGATCGACGAAAGCGGCACGAAGCGCGTACGCATGGCGCATCTTGCGACGGTCGGCAGTCACGCGATCAACGGTGTGGCCGCGCTCCATTCGGCACTGCTCGAAAAGACGGTGCTGCGAGATTTCGCCGAGCTATGGCCCGAGCGCTTCCATAACGTGACCAACGGCGTCACGCCGCGCCGCTTCATGATGCTCAGCAATCCGGGTCTCGCGAAACTGCTGGACGAGGGGCTGGGGGAAGGTTGGGCGACCGATCTCGGCAGACTGCGCAAGCTGTCCGAATACGCCGACGATGCCGCATTTCAGGAACGCTGGCGCAACGTGAAGCAGGCGAACAAGCAGATCCTCGCGGATAAGATCAACAGCGCGACGGGCATCGTCGTCGATCCTGCGGCGCTGTTCGACATACAGGTCAAGCGAATCCACGAGTACAAGCGGCAACATCTGAACGCGCTATACATCGTGACGCAGTACATGCGTCTGCGCCGCGATCCACAACTCGCGCTGACGCCGCGCTGCTTCGTATTCGGCGGCAAGGCCGCGCCGGGCTACGCGATGGCCAAGCTCATCATCCGGCTGATCAACGGCATCGCTGAAGTCGTGAACGACGATCCCGCGATGAACGGCCGCCTGAAAGTCGTATTCTTCCCGGACTTCAACGTCAAGAACGCACACTTCATTTACCCGGCTGCGGACCTGTCCGAGCAGATCTCGACCGCGGGCAAGGAGGCTTCGGGCACCGGAAACATGAAGTTCATGATGAACGGCGCGTTGACCATCGGTACGCTCGATGGCGCGAATATCGAGATCCGCGAAGAAGTCGGCGATGAAAACTTCTTCCTGTTCGGCCTGAATGCTGACGAAGTGGAACGCGTGAAGCGCGAAGGGTATCGTCCGGCCGACTATGCGGATGCGAATCAGACGCTGCGGGAAGTGCTGGAGTTGATCGGCAGCGGGCACTTCTCGCGCGGAGATCGAGAGATGTTCCGTCCGCTGGTCGACAACCTGCTACACCACGATCCGTTTCTGGTGCTTGCCGACTATGCCGCGTACGTCGCGCGTCAGGAAGATGTGAGCGCCGCCTGGCGCGACGAGCGGCGCTGGACTCGCATGTCCATCCTGAATACCGCCTATGCAGGCAAGTTCTCTTCGGACCGCGCGGTTCACGAATATTGCGAGCGGATCTGGAATATCCGCCCCGTGAAGATTTCCATCGAACGACGAAACTAGTTTTTCTTCCCGAGATCGCGCAGACGCTTGCCGGCCATCAGATCGTTGCCGAGTTTCTCGAGCGAAACGCCGCGCGTCTCGGGCACGTAGAAGAACACGACGACCGCAAAGATGACGTTGAGGATCGCATAGAGCACGAAGGTGTTCGCTTCGCCGACAGTCGACAGCAAGCTCAGGAACGTGGCCGCGACCGCCATGTTGGCGACCCAGTTGACGAGCGTCGAAACGGCGATGCCGAAGTCGCGCCCTTGCTGCGGCTGGATCTCCGAGCACAGGATCCAAACGAGCGGGCCGGCAGACATGGCGAACCCCGCGATGAAAAGCAGCAGCGACGCGACCGCCAGAATCTGTGCCGTGAGGCCGGCGACTCCGGCATGCAGCAGGAACCCGAGCGAGCACATGCCGATTGCCATGATGGCGCATCCCGCATAGAGGATCGGCTTGCGGCCCCAACGATCGACGAAGGCAATCGCGCCGAAGGTCGCAATGACGTTGACGAGGCCGACGATGACTGTCGCCCACAGTTGCTGTTCATGAGTCGCGAAGCCGGCCAGTTCGAAGATGCGCGGAGCGTAGTACATCACGACGTTGATGCCGGTGAGTTGCTGGAACACCTGCAGCACGACTCCGAGCAATACCGAGCGACGGAAGTTCGCGTTTTGCCGCAACAGGCTCCATCCTCGCTGGGGCCGCGTGTTGTCTTCGTTGACCTGCTCGAGTTCGGCTTGCACGTCGGCGGGATTGGCGTAGAAGCGTTGAAGGACGGCGCGCGCTTCGTCGGCGCGGTTGCGCTGAAGCAGCCAGCGCGGGCTATCGGGAAGGGCGAGCACGCCTGCGAGGAAGAAGACGGCGGGAATCGCGATGACGCCGAGCATCCAGCGCCAGTCGGCCACGTACGACAGTCCGATGTTCGACAGGAAGGCGGCCAGGATTCCGACGGTAATCATCAACTGATACGTCGAGATCATCGCGCCGCGTACTTGTCGCGGCGCAACCTCCGAAAGATAAAGCGGCGCGGTGAAAGACGCCATCCCGACCGCGAGGCCCAGCAGCAAGCGTGCGCCGATCAGATGAGCCGGACTCGCCGCGAACCCGGACCATAGCGATCCCGCAATGAAAAGTATCGCCGCCAGCACGAGCGCATAGCGGCGTCCGAGACGCCACGATAGCCAGCCCGCACCCAGTGCGCCGATCGCCGCGCCTACCATCATCGAGCTGACGATCCATTCTTGTGCGCGATCGCTCAGAACAAAATGCTTCGCGATGAAAGGCAGTGCGCCCGAGATCACCCCGATGTCGAGGCCGAACAGCAGGCCGGCGAGCGCCGCCATCAGGCAGACGAAGAGACCATATCGTCCGGTTTTCGTGGATGTCGGGACGCTGCGGTCGGCGAGGGTGCTCATCTGAGTTGTCTCCAGGTTGCGCTTCAAACCGGTCACGGTGGCAGTCGGGCGGCTTTGCTTCGACCATGCGACTGCGCACATGATCGAAGATGAGAATTAGCGCGGGATGAGCGCGCGATGAAGGACGCCTGAATCGTGTGACCGGCCGACATCGTACCGGTGAGCGTCAATTGCCGCCCAATGCCATCGCCTCGTTGTTGTGCCTGGTCAATTCTTCGTGCGCGCGTGCGATCTGACGTGCACAGACGCCGGTGACACGCGCCGCTGCTCGGCTTCGAATTTGCCGCCCGAAATGACCCGTTTATTTTTTTGGAAAAGGCGCTTGACGTCGTCGAAATAGCCCCGCATAATTCGCCTCCCGTTGAATGACGGCGCGCAAGAAAGCAAGCGAATAGCGAAGCAAATAACTGCGCAAA
>NZ_JFHD01000050.1 GCF_000698575.1 Caballeronia zhejiangensis | reverse complement strand
GTGCGACCGTATTCAGGACGCCGCCATGTTGTACTCTTCATAGGAGGCTGGGTCCTTCTCGGTACGCTGGCACTTTTTGCGGCGCAAGCAGCAAGCGTCTAGAGAGGACAATTTCACCTGATCGGACGCTGAAACGAGCGTCGCTAGAACGCCCAGACAGATGCCGAAGGCGCAACGCGAAGAAAGCAATGGACCGGCAATCTACTAGCAAGTCATCTGTCGACTGAAACGTTGTCGTGCAGGAGCACCTTGTCGATCAATGATGCAAATACAAGCGCTTTCGCTGAGCCTTGGGATGCCTTGAGGACGACGAGGCCCACAATCCGCCATACGTGAAACCGTAGCCCGACAGCTTTGATCCGGGTACTAACGTATTCCAGTCTGACAACCCCTCTGCTTGCAGCTTCGGATGGAACAGTCCAAAAGTTTCTGCATGCGCACCTGCCCCTTTGCGATCCCCTGCGGCTTGCGTCGCGTTCTTGTCAGATGCGAACGACGCACCAGAAACCAAAGAAGCGATGAAAAGTGCAGCGGTCAATAGGCGTCTCATTTCGTCTCCTGCATTTGCCCTGCGTCTCTCATGTTAGGTCGACCAAATTGAACCCCCACGGTTCCCATCAAGGAGCAGGTCTTGCGCAGTACAGTGTCCGATCCGCTTTGCTGATCATCAATGACGCTACTGTCGAGTGCTACCCGCACGCGAGGTCCCGGCGCTTTGCAGGCCTGTGAGATCTTGCTCAGCGCAGCCTTAAGACCGGTTATTAACCTGGCCGCTACCTGGTCTCAAATGACAACCGTGCTCCTGCCTGCTCAACAGAGACGTGCTACGCTAACGCCTCACCTTATCGATGTGCGATACAGATCGCGAGCCGACTAGCATCCGTCATTGCCGGCAGAAACGTGGCACCCCTTCGGTGGCGTCCATTTTACGCAGCAACAATCGGCTTGTCAGCGTTATTAAAGTCATGGGTGTGAATGCGATCATCGCCAAAAATCTCGAAGATGCAGCAGCGTCTGGCCGTCATGCTAGCCCTCAGCCTGACCCTATGCGCTTGCTCCCGTGAGGACGGTCCCTTTGCCATGTCTCCGCTTTTATCGGCGCACACAGATGCGTCCGCCGCAACGGTGGCTACTTGCATCGAGTCTCGCTGGGCTGACGCGACACGCAGTGTGCGCATTGCCGTGGCGAAACATTCTATCCAACTGAGTGCGAAAACCTTCTTCGCCGGCGTCCGAATCGGTGCACGCTTAACAGAAGAGTCCGGTCACACAACAGTTGAGTATTTTGAAAGGCGGCTTGCCGATCGTCGCTATTTGGCTATGGTGCGGGCGTGCCTACATCCAGAAATGCCGGGCAGACCCTAGCAGAGTAACTCTGCATCCGCACCATGAGCCGCGCTTTACTGAATTCTACAAATAACTTACTCAACGGCACGCACCTTCAGAGCCAGCCGCCGCAATTGAATTTTATCCTCCTCAAGGTCGAGCGCAATCTCGGCTCGCTTCAGCGCGAGCGCAGCGTGACGCACGGCCGCCAACTCGAACGAAGTGTCCCCATTCCGAGCAAGCAACGCCAATGATTTCTGCAACCGGATGCCTACTTCCAGCATGCTTGCTGCGTCGCGGGACAAGGGACCGAAGAAGTCGTCGAAGAGATCAGCAAGGGATAGGCCGGGCACGAAAACTTGGTCGCAGCCCTGCAACGGCTCCTCATTTAACTCCGATCGCCGGTCCCACCGTGAAAGGATGCGTACCCCCCTGCCAATGACGTCGATCGCGGTGCCGGGATCATTGATAGCCGGAGAAAGCGCACGCGACGCAATCTCAGAAAGAACCGATATGCCGAAACGCGGATCCTGATCGAACGAGCGCCGCACGCCGACTGTGAACGCGGCCCGAATGGACTCGACATCCCCGCCATCCAATCTTTCGACGTGGGTCAGAACAGTGTGCTCATCGACGAAGCTTCCCGGAAGGACACGAAGGGCGATAGCGGTGGACAACGCTTGACTGATTTCACCGAGAGCCTTGATGTCAATATGCTCAATGTAACCGATCGAATTAGAATACACAGCGCGGCCGGATGTTAAAAACTCATCGCCCGGAAACGGACTGCCGCCCAGATAGGGATGCTTGAGTCGCTGATCAAGCGCGGCGATTGCCGCTGCCTCGACGCGATCGGACGTTTCACCAAGTCTGCCCAGACGGGCAAGATGGTCAATCCATCGTAGGAGTGTATAAACGATCAACACGATGACCGCAATTGTCACTGCGAACAACACGACCCGGCCGTTTCTGCCATAAAGGCCGGTACTTAAGGCGATGATGCCCACCAGGCTAAACAAGAACGAACCGATGAACGTGGCCAGGACATTCTGAGTCGTGGTGTCTTCAACAAGCAGTGGCGTGGCCCGGGGCGTCACATTTGTAGTCGCAGACCCATAGGCCGACACCATAATGTTCAGAGAGAATGTCGTCGCAGCCAGCATGCTTGAAGCGATGATGCCGAGAATATTGTCGACTGCATCGGCGCCGACGCGTGCGGAGAGGTCGTCTGGAATATAAGGCTTGACTGCCAGCGCTAGCAAAGCCGTTGCGACGCCCAACACCGAGAAAAGTCCTGTCCGGAACCACAATCGCTTGCTGATCCTTTTCAACACCCACTGCCATCGAGCGATCATAACGAGACACCCCTGAATTCTGCTTAACGGTAGGATATCCCGAAGGCCTGAGTCCTTTCCATCGGCGGAGTAAGTTCACACGAGATGTGAGGCGCGAGGTCGATATTCTCTGCTTCTCTGATGCAGCGACGACCGCGACGACCTTGTCGTTGAGCGGTACGTCGACTCGGCGCCCGATGCACCGCATCGCCGGTCGCTCCGGCCCTGCAACGCGACAGGTTCGGTACTGCCGTGATCGCGTCTTCGGCCGATTGGAAGCCCAACTCGTAGCCGATCACGAGCCGCTTTTCGATCGCCTTAGACAACATCAACGCCTCACGAGCAGATCGTCTATCGGCACTGAAAATAGAATGGCGTGACACAAGAATATCTTGAATGATTGACGTGAGAGACGATTTGAGATCGATGATTGTTGCGAGAACAGTCGGCCGCCGCACGAGAAGACGAAGGAGTCAAGGTCGCTTGCACCCGCGCCAAAACTCCTGATACGGGTAGCTTGCCGATCGCTCCGCAACATCTCGCTGTGCGTGGCCCTTGCGTCGCTGGTGAACATCAGTCGCCGCTCTCGGCGAGCGCGTTGCCTCGATCGGCGTCAAGAGCGATGGTGGGATTGGCTCGTCAGAACCTTCCATTCTTCAACCACCCTCCTCAATGGTGCGCTCCCATTGTTGCGCAGATACGCCGAGAGCATTTATTACGAAGGATTCCTCAGATGCACACGCCAGGTTCCGAGCTCCGCAGTACAGGTGCACCACCGGATTTCCAGGAAGCCAGACGCGAACTGAGTCGCCCGCCCCGGCCAGCGCATTTCGGCCCCACGCCACCCGGTAGGTCAACGTCTCGTAAAAGCGATTTACCTGGAATCGAGACTCGACAATTGCCTCACCGGCTCCGTTGTCACCTTCGAACAGCCGCAAATGCACGATGGCACCATTATTGGCCTTTCCTGTATAAATGACCGTATGGTCGTAGCCATCGGCGTGACAAACACTCGACAACAGTAGAGTCGAAATCGACAGTAGCGCGGAAGTTCTGACCATGCTTAAAAACTAGATTCACTACAAGCCACCGATCACGGCTCGTGTTCACGGGGATGAATGGCGGAAGGAGCAGAATAGCCCAGCGCTGTCAGCGCGCAGCTTCCGACGCCAAATCCCACTCGCTGCATATAGGTCGCGCCGGCACCGTACAAAGTTGCGTCATCCAGCGAGGCAGAACGGTCCGGACCGATTGCACTCGCCGGACGAGCGTGCTCGACAGTCACGAAAAGGTCGCGATGCTGAAGGTCGCATGTCGAAAAGTAACGTCGGCTTGCCGATGCTTGGTCATTCAGCTGCGCCACTTCGTCACAAGTCAATGCTCCGTGGATGAGTCCCGGGGCAGTGTTGGCGACTTCAACAAAGCCACACAAAGCGTCGACGATCCATAGCTTCGGCAACCAAGAAAGGTACTTCATCGAGATCCTCGCCAAAGCATTATCGGTCGTTTCCGCACGTATCGGGCGTTTTCCGCATCCATTAGGCTTCTATGCCGTGTACGACCGTGACGCACAATGTTGATATAGCACAGTGTGCCATATCTACCTGTACGGGTGATATTGGGGTTTGCTCCATCGCAGCTAGAAGTGGGAGATGTGAGGCGCACCGTCGTAGCTACGACACCAGCGGGACCTGATCACCCCTGCGAGCAGTTTTGTCAAGCGCGGCAGCGGTGCAACGGTCCGGAGGGCCTCGGCCTCGGCTCCACGCTCTTTCAGCGCCATCGCGCACCGGTGCAAGTTCCTCGGAGTCGCCTTACCTCTTTCTGCTATTCCAGTGGGAACCAGTGTCGGTGTTCCGGGGCGGCTCGAAACGGAATAGGTCGACAGAAATGTTGTCTTGAGCTCTCATGTTTCGACTGTTTGGCGAGCCCCAGCGACTGCGCCGCCGAACCTCCCGTCGGGAGGCCACTACTTATGAATCTCCGAGCGAAGCCGCTCGACCTGTCGGTCGGAGACCGGCGCCGCATGATTTCCCCATGTGCTCCGGATGAAGCTGATCACCTCCGCAATCTCGTGCGACGTCAGCTCGTGATGGAAGGCAGGCATTTTCTGCGCTTCGGGGCCGGTTTCGGTGGCAGGGCTTTTACTGCCTTCAATGACGATGCGCATGATTGAGGTCGGATCTTCAGCCAGAACGAGAGGGGCGCCGGCCAAGGCCGCCACTTTGCCTGGTTCGCCGCGCCCGTCGGGCTGATGGCAACGGGCGCAGAACGACAGGTATATACCTGCGCCAGGCCGTTCGTTTTCTCCAGTCTCAAGGCTGCGCGCAGTTTGTAGCTTGGCACGCGCGTCGTTGTCGTAGGCACCGTACGCTTGCTGCGGGGGGAGCGATTTGAGATACTCGCCAATGGCGTTAAGGTCCAAATCGGTAAGATACTGGGTACTGTCCTCCACGGCGGGCGCCATCGCGCCGAACGCGATCGTGCCAGCGCCGTGGCCCGTGCGCAAGAAGTTGACGATGTCTTGCCGTGACCAGCGCCCTAATCCGCTTCCCCGATCGCCGGTGAGGTTGGGTGCTAACCAATGGTCGACCACCCCACCGGTTAGGTATAACGGCGACGCCTCGCTATATCCGAGTTCGTTATACGCTGGGCCACGCGGCGTGTGACAGGCGCCGCAATGCCCGAGCCCTTGGACTAAGTACGCGCCGCGATTCCACTGAGCACTTTGTTTGGGATCAGGTGAAAACTCATCGCGGTTACCGAAAGCGAAAGTCCAGAACAGCATACCCCAGCGTTGATTGAACGGGAACGGCAAGTGCGTCCGCGGCGCGCGTTTCGCTGCGGGCGTCACGCCATGCATCAGGTACGCATACAGCGCCGTCACGTCAGCGTCGTTCATTTTCGCGAACGACGCGTACGGCATTGCTGGATAAAGGCGCTCTCCATCGCGGCGCTTGCCGTAGCGCAGGGCATCGGAAAATTCCTTCAACGAGTAGCGGCCGATGCCGAATGTGGGATCAGGCGTGATGTTACTCGCATAGATCGGGCCGAAAGGCGAGTTGACGGGCAGGCCTCCACCCAGCGGGGTATGGTCAGCCGCGTCGTGGCATGCGCTGCAGTCGCCCGCCTTTGCAAGATATTCGCCACGCGCAACGAGCTTCGGATCGCTAGTCGCGGGCGACTGCGCGGTAACGGCAGTCGGCAAATGATCATCAGCGCTTCCGCTACACGCGCCAACGGCGAGTGCCACAAGTAGCAACAGCAGGACGGTGGTCGGCTTCGAGCTTCTTGGCGCGTTCATATCAGTGCCATTGACTGCAAGAATCGAGGAACACTTCCGCGAGGATCGTGAACACTAGTCCCACCACAAATCCACAACCGATCAATGCGCTGCATAGAGCGATGAATCGTTTTCGACTAATCTCTTCCTGTTCGCGCCGCGGTTGCTCCTTCAGTTCGTTAGGATCGCCCTGCGCTCTGATACTGTTTTGCCTCGCGTGCAAGAGAGCGAAGCCGTACGTGGACAGTGCCGCGCATACGATCGAAATCGCAAGTGCCAGGGCCGATGTCGCGTACAACCATGTGTGCATATGGGTGACACCCGGCGACCGGAGCGGTGTTGTCATTGCATCGCACGTCTGCGCGGAAACGGTCTCAGAAACGATGACCTGCAAAAGCCATGCACCCGGTGAGATAAAGAATCCCGCACCTGCATAAATCCATAGGCGGCGTTTCTCCACCTGTGTCAGTCCTTCGTCTGTGGGGACGCGCGGATGCATCACTGACCCCTGAGCCAAATCGGCGTCACGTAGAGCGCGGTGAAAATGAACAGCCACACCACGTCGACAAAGTGCCAGTAAAGGCCGCCGATGCGCATCGGCGCATTGCGCGCTTCGTCGAAATAGCCCAACGCGATCCATATTGCCAACAAGATCAGGATTACCAGTCCCACTAGAACGTGCGCCAAGTGAAAGCCGGTGATGGTGAAGTACAGCGAACCGTAGAGGTGCGCAGTCAATCCATACGGATGGTTGTGCCATTCCTTCAGTTGTACGCCGACGAAAAGAGTCCCGAGTACGATTGCGACCAGCAACCATGCGAAAGCCCACCATCGCTTGTTCTTCTTGAGCGTGCGCTCGGAGAACCACGTGAACACGCTGCTCAAGACAAGCACGCCGGTACTCAGCGCGCCAACGCCGATCTTCGGTATGCCCTCGGGGGGCCATGGCAGCTGCGTTTGGGATTGCGAGTAAAAGTAACTAAAGAGCAGATAACCGAAGAGGCTTGCCTCTGTGGCGACAAGCGCGAGAACACCCCACCACCCGCCGGAGTGTTCGCCGGCGCTGCCCACGGGAAGTGCATCGTCCTTTAGCGCACTCGGCGCCGCAGTCACCTGTTTGGGCGTGGGCGGTTCGCGCTGCGCCAATGACCGACGCGGCCACATCCACGCGATCAGCGTCGCGCCGCTCGCGGCGAAAGAGATGATCGTGAATGAAGGTGAACGCAGCAGCAATGCGAGGAACATGAATGCGGCGAAGACGCCAAGGAGGAAAGGGGACCATGCGTCATCCGGCATCTTCAAGATGACGTCTGGCTTGCCGCTGAACGGATGGACGCCCAACGCCTCCCGGCCGTGATGCAGCAGGTACCCTTCCTTCAGATGCGAACGCCGGCCCGTCGGTTGAATTCGATCTTCCCACATGGGATGGCGTGATTCAATGATCGGAAGCACGGCGAAGTTATAGGGCGGCGGCGGCGACGAGACGGACCACTCAAGACCTGAGGCGTCCCACGGGTTGGGCGGGGCTTTACTTCCGCGGCGGGCTGAGAGCAACGCATTGATGGCAAATAGCACAATGCCTATACCGAGCAAAAATGAGCCAATGGTCGTGACGAGATTGGATGTGTCCCACCCCATTCCTTCGGGATAGGTATAGACGCGTCGGGGCATGCCAAGCAAACCCGATATGTGCATCGGGAAAAAGCCCACGTTAAAGCCAATGAATACGATCCAAAAGGCGATCTTCCCGAATCGCTCATTCATGAGGCGCCCGGTGAATTTGGGGAACCAGTAGGTAATGCCACCGAGCACGGGGAAGACATTGATACCGAGCAAGACGTAGTGCAAGTGCGCCACAATGAAGTACGTTTCGTTCAGCTGCCAGTCGAGCGGCACGGCGGCAGTCATCACGCCGGAGACACCACCTATCACGAACATCAGGACAAAGCTCGCGAAGTAAAGAAATGGGACCGTAAAAACTGGGCGGCCCATCCATATCGTCGCGATCCACGCGAACACCGCCACCGCACTCGGAATCGAAATGAGCACGCTTGCCGCGCCGAAGAACGCCAGTGCGAGCGGCGCGATGCCTGTCGCAAACATGTGATGAATCCACACCTCGAAGCCGATTATCATCGTGGCGACTGTTGACATTGCCACGGCGGCGTACGCAACCAGCGGCCGCCTGCAAAAGGTTGGCAATGCATCGGAGACGATGCCCATCGCTGGGAGCACGACGACGTACACCCAAGGGTGCGCGAACATCCAGAACAAGTGCTGCCAAAGGAGCGGTCGGCCGTCGGCGGCGACGTCAAAGAAGTGCGTGCCGACATTGCGATCCATCCACAGCAATAGAAATGCAAGACTCACGGACGGCACGGCGAAAAGATTGGCAAACGAGATCGTGAGCGTTCCCCACACGATGATCGGCAGGCGATCAACTGACATGCCGACCGCACGCATGCGAAAGAGTGTAACCACGAAGTTCACCGCGCCTACCGTCGTCGATATGCCTAGCAGGACCATACCGAGCGAGTACACATCGATATTGGGTCCGCGGTTATATTCGAGCGAGGAGAACGGCACGTAGTTGAACCACCCCGCATTCGGAGCCTCGCCGAACGGAAAGCTGCAATAGAGGAAAAGTCCCGCAAACAAGAACAACCAGTAGGACAGCGCGTTCAGGCGCGGGAACGCCATGTCACGTGAACCGAGCATGAGCGGCCAGAGGAAGTTAGCGAAGCCGCTCAGCACCGGCAGGGCGTAAAGAAATATCATCGTCACGCCGTGCATAGTGAAAAGCTGCGCATACTGTTCAGGCGACAGGAGCGTCTCGTTCGGTCGCGCCAGTTGCAGGCGCATCAGCAAGGCCTCGACCCCACCGATAAGAAGAAAGGCAAAAGCTGTAACGATGTACCGCAAGCCGATTTTCTTATGATCCACCGTCGTAAAAAATCCGCGCCAGCCAGACTCGCCTTCCCAAATTTCACGCAGACGTTTTTCCGCGTCCGAACCCTCGGGCACGCTGCCGTATTCCGGTTCTCGCCGGAAAGCCACCCGCCCCGACTGCACCACGCTGCGATCACTCGTCGCGGACATCGTTATTCCTTACCTGAGAGTAGCGAGATAGGCCGAAAGATCGCCCGCTTCCGCAGGCGAAAGCTTCATGTCCGGCATGAGCGCACCGGGCTTGATTTCCTGCACGTGCTGCACCCACTGCATCAAACTTTCCGGCGAATTAGCGACCGTACCGGCGGCGATCAATCGGCGGGACCGCACATGTGTGAGATCGGGCGCTTGTACGCCAGCGGAACGGGTGCCACGAACCGTATGGCAGCCCGCGCAACGCTTCTCAAACAGCGTGGCTCCCCTCGCCGCTTGAGCATTGGCTGGGACGGGCGCCGGCATTCGCTGCGCTGCTATCCAATGCTCAAAGTCCGTGTGCGGCTGGGCGTACACTTCGAAGGCCATATGCGCGTGCTGCAGGCCGCAGTACTGGGTACATTGCCCTCGGAATACGCCGGGGCGGTCCGCCTGAATCCACTGACGGTTGGTCACGCCAGGTATGGCTTGCGTCTTGCCTGATAGCTCGGGCACCCAGAAGGCGTGGATGACGTCCGCGCTTTTCAGCAGGATGAGCACCGGCACGCCCACTGGAATATGCAGTTCGTTCGCGCTCGAGAAATGACTTGGACCATCGCCGTAGTCGACTTTCCACCACCAGTCGTAAGCCGTGACAGTGACAGTCATCGCCGGTTCGTTCGGTGGTTGGGCGACACGTGCGAGCACGACGAGCATATACACCGTAATGCCTAGGAGGGCGACTGTGGAGATTGCCGTGCCAACATAAACGAAGCTCGTGCCTCCTTCGGTGCTCAGCGACCTTGGATCTTCAGGCTTACGGCGCCGAAACATCCCGATGATCAGCATAACGGTAATGATCGCGCACACGGCGGTGCAGATGGCCGCGAGTATCCATCCTAGGTAAAGGACCGGCTCGGTCGCAGGACCTTTGCTGTGAAGGAAGTAAGCGAGGGGTGTTTGTGTGCCGGCAAGGGACGTCGCCACATGGGCCGTCGCGTCAAATCCCGCCCGAGCCTTGTCGTGAGCTAGCGCAATCGTCAGCGCCAATCCACAACGGGCGGACCGAGCAGTGAGGCGAGGTGCGCTGCTCACATCTTCTCCTTCACGCCACGCTTGATCAGCCAGTAATTGACCGGATAGGTCGTGACGAAACCTGCGACCATTGCCACTTGCATGCGCACCCAATATGCAGCGCTCGTCGGCTCCAGCGACGCGGCCCATTCGGAGAAAGCAATCATGCAACCGAACATACCGATTTCGTAAGCGAGCAGGGAAAGCGTATCTGCCTTGACAGCCGCAACGATGCCGTCGCGCAGTCCCAAGCTACGCATCGGTGCAATAGAGAAATACTGGAAAGCGATGCCAAGCAGGTAGGCGAGCGCGAAGGCCAACGCTAGTTTCCCAGCCAACGCGGAGCCGGCAATAGTCACTGCGAACCCAAACGCGAGCCATTCGCCTATGAAGTCGCCCAGGGCACATCCGGCGCCACAGTGGGTCGCGCCGAGAAAGGTGGCCTGCCACATCGGAGGTTCAGCTTTCTCAGCACCCGGCGTTGACCGCCCAAACCAAAAATAAAAGATCAGGCCAACAGGACCCCAGTAAAGCATCGTCAACGGCCAGACGACGGACATAATGACCATCGGCTGCCGGTGTCCGCCTAGCCATACGTCGAAAGCGACGATAATGGCCGATAGCACGGATAGCGCAAGCCATATCGACGCCGCGGCGGGCGATCCGTATATTGGCATCGAAGGTTCTCCCGTGCACATGAGACCAGACGAAGGTGACGCTAAGGTCTCCAACGCTCGCTTGCCCTGCACACCCAACGGGTCCGCATCAGGGTGCAAACACGCAGCAAGCGGTGTTCCGCGTACGTAGTCTTGGAAGCCATAGGGAGCCGGCGGGGGCGGCCGTGCAAGGCGGTAGGCTCGCTACATGTCACATCGTGCCGCTTTCACTTGCGCTCTTAAGCGGTATGCTCGATAAAGGTCGGGCTCTGCTAACATGTGGCCAGTTGAACGACCGGGAGCCATTGTTTCCGCCATCTCGAAACGAGACTTACCCTCATGAATCAGCGAAAGAGTCGCGCTCAGGGCGGCCTTCTTACCAAACGAGACCTCGAGTCGATGTCCAATTTCCGGTATCAGCTCCGGAAATTTCTCCGATACTCCGAGGAGATCACTCACGCAGCCGGCATTACACCGCTCCAGTATCAACTGCTTCTGCATGTGCAAGGCATTCCGGGAAAGAGCTGGGCGACTGTTGGCGAGATTGCGGAACGCCTCCAAGCAGCGCCCAACGGCACCGCAGCGCTAGTCAATCGATGCGAGGCAGCGGGACTCGTGCTTCGCAAGCCCGGTGAAGCCGACCGGCGGCTAGTTGAAGTTCACCTCACACCGAAAGGCGAACGCTGCCTGCTGGAGCTGGCCTCCTTGCATTTCGCCGAGTACCGCGCGTTTGGCTGGTTAGCCAGCAGCGTCGAGGCACAGGGGTAGGCCCGCTCAAGGCTCGGGGCGTCTCCGGCGATCCTTTACGGCCCCTCGGGCCACCATCAGCCTGCCGACTCATACCTTTGAGCGAGCGCTTCATAAAGCGGCGGAGCAAAAAACTTCGAGACCTGGCTAGATATCAACGCAGTTGCCATCAGAGAGATGACCAGTGCGTGGCCATTAATCATCTCGATAACGATGATAAATGCAGTGATCGGGCTCTGTGTAACGGCAGCCAGATAACCCACCATGCCCAAAGCCACTAGCATCGGCAGCTGCATCTGTCCGAAAAGCAGATGCAGTGCATTGCCAATCCCGGCGCCGATAGCAAGCGATGGAGCGAAGAGTCCGCCTGGAGCGCCAGGCAGGTAGGAACCGATCATCGAAGCCATTTTGAGGATCGGATACTCGACGCCCAACTGCACCCTCCCCTCGAGCATGCCGCGTGCTTCCGCATAACCACTGCCAAAGGTATGGTTCGCTGTTGCGACGCCGATGACCGCAATGACCAGGCCGCAAAGCCCCCCGAGGAGCACAGGGTAGCTTGCCCGCCAGGCGAGGAGCGCCTCGGGCATCCACCGGCGCGTATTGAGCAATAGCCAACAGAAGACGCCACCCAAGACACCGGCGAGCACGCCGATGAGAACCACCGCCGCGGCTAGCAGATCCGGAAAGTGGCTACCCACATCGATCGAGCCGAAATACGTATAGTTGCCCTGCAGCCCAAGGGACACGATGCCGGCAAAAATGATTGCGGTAATCAAGACGCCGCTGGTGCGCTGCTCGAAGCTGCGCGTGAGCTCTTCAATGGCAAAAACAACCCCGGCAAGGGGTGCATTGAACGCGGCAGAGAGCCCTGCGGCGGCGCCTGCGAGCGCCAGCCTGCGCTCAAGACTTGCCCCGCCCATGCGTCGCAGGCGCGCCGGATAGAGGCATCGAAGCGTGAACATCAGTGAAGCACCCACGTGAATAGTCGGCCCCTCACGTCCGATCGTGAGCCCACCCAGAATCGAGAGAAACGACACGGCGATCTTGCCGACGAGGATGCGAAGATTGAGCAGGCGCGGACCCATCTCACGCCCTGCGTGAAGTGTGGCGATCACCTGAGGAATTCCGCTACCTTCGGCGCCTTGGAACCACTTACGCGTGATCCAGACCCCCGTAGCAGCCATCGTTGGCGTCAATACGAGCGGCAGCCACCAGAATTGCTGCGTATAACGCAGAAATGTGTCGTAGCCGAAATCGATCACGCGCGCATAGAGCACAGCGAGCAGCCCCGTCGCTACCGCTCCGAGCCAGAACACCCCGTAGTGGAGCCAGAGTCGCCTGCCGTGCAGTATCGTTCTTCGGTCTATCCAGCGCGGGAATTTCATTGCAACCTGCGGTTTGAGATTCTGCGCAGATTGTGACACAAATGGCCTTCTCACGACACCGCGCGAACCACGGCCCCGTTACAACACGATATGTCACAACATGCCTGATTTACAAACGTTTGGAAGTTTTGCAAAGGCGTCGCCGGACACATTAACGATCGCCGCGTCAGGTGGATCGACGTTACTCGTGAGCCGGTCATCAAGCTTTCTCGAATGAGAGGGAAAAATGCTCGCGCGGTGACGCGCGACGGCATAGGTATTGCGTCAAAGAGACCGTCGTGCCTACGCTCTCTGATCGTTATGCAGTTGTAGGCCAATTACCGAGGCGATTTTTGGAGAAAGCGATGGCTGCGACTGTGGGCGACTTCCTTGTCGATCGTTTGCATGCCTGGGGCGTGCGTCGCATTTACGGTTATCCCGGCGACGGCATCAACGGCGTATTCGGCGCGCTCAGTCGCGCTAAAGGCAAGATCGAATTCATTCAGGCGCGTCATGAAGAGATGGCTGCATTCATGGCGTCGGCGCATGCGAAGTTCACGGGTGAACTGGGCGTGTGCATCGCGACATCGGGTCCGGGCGCGGCGCATCTCGTCACCGGTCTCTACGATGCGCGTCTCGATCACATGCCCGTCCTCGCCATCGCGGGCCAGCAGGCGCGCGCGGCATTGGGCGGACACTATCAGCAGGAAGTCGATCTGCCCGCGATGTTTAAGGACGTCGCCGGCGCCTTCGTTCAACAGGCGAGCGTGCCCTCGCAGATTCGTCACCTCGTCGATCGCGCGGTGCGCATCGCGCTATCGGAGCGCAAGGTAACGGCGCTCGTACTGCCCAACGACCTGCAGGACCTCGATTACGAGCCGCCAGGCCGCAAGCACGGCACGCTGCATTCGGGCGTCGGGTATCGCGCGCCGAAGACCGTGCCGCAGGACGACGACCTGCAACGCGCCGCTGACGTGCTCAACGACGGCAAGAAGGTCGCGATACTCGTCGGGGCGGGCGCGCTGCACGCAACAGATGAAGTCATCGCGATAGCAGAAAAGCTCGGCGCGGGCGTCGCGAAGGCGCTGCTCGGCAAGGCTGTGCTACCCGACGACCTGCCCTTCGTCACCGGTTCTATCGGTCTGCTCGGCACCGAGCCGAGCTACAAGATGATGACCGAATGCGACACGCTGCTCATGATCGGCTCGGGCTTTCCCTATTCCGAATTCCTGCCGAAGGAAGGCGCGGCGCGCGGCGTGCAGATCGACATCAAGGCGGACATGCTGTCGATCCGCTATCCGATGGAGGTCAATCTCGTCGGCGACAGCGCGGAGACCTTGCGCGCGCTCCTGCCGCTTCTGCAACAGAAGACCGATCACGCGTGGCGCGAGGACATCGAAAGCTGGATCGGCGACTGGTGGAAGAAGCTGGAAAAGCGCGCGATAGAGCCCGCGAAAGGCGGCGTGAATCCGCAGCGCACGGTATGGGAGTTGTCGCCGCGCGTGCCCGCGAACGCGATCGTCACGAGCGATTCCGGTTCGGTCGCGAACTGGTATGCACGCGATCTGAAGATCAAGCGCGGCATGAAGTGTTCGCTCTCGGGCGGTCTCGCTTCGATGGGCGCGGCCGTGCCTTACGCGATTGCGGCGAAGTTCGCGTATCCGGAGCGGCCGGTGATCGCGCTCGTCGGCGATGGCGCGATGCAGATGAACAACATGGCCGAGCTCATCACGGTCGCGAAGTACTGGAAGCAATGGTCGGATCCGCGCTGGATCTGCATGGTCCTCAACAACGAAGACCTGAATCAGGTCACGTGGGAACAGCGCGTGATGGAAGGCGATCCGAAGTTCGAGGCATCGCAGGACATTCCGTCGGTGCCTTATCACAAGTTCGCGGAACTGATCGGGCTGAAGGGCTTTTATGTCGACGATGACGAACGCATGGCCGCCGTGTGGGACGAAGCGCTCGCGGCGGACCGTCCCGTCGTGATCGAAGTGAAGGCCGATCCGAACGTGCCGCCGCTGCCGCCGCATATCACGATCGCGCAGGCGAAGGCGTTCGCGACCACGCTCATGAAGGGCGATCCGAGCCAGAGCCATGTGATCGTCGATACGGCGAAGCAGGTGCTGAGCGCCGTGCTGCCGGGCCACAAGGAAAAGTGATCGTTCATGCATCTGTCCAAGCGCGAGGCGCCGATCGAAACGATTCGAACGCGCGCCTACACCATTCCCACCGACAAGCCCGAAGCTGACGGCACCTTCGCATGGAATTCGACGACGCTCGTCATCGTCGAGATTGTCGCGGCGGGCAAGACAGGCATCGGCTATACGTACAGCGATGCGAGCGTCGCGAAGTTCATTGAGGCGACGCTCGGCTCCCTGCTCATCGGCGAAGACGCCTGGAATATCGACGCGCTCTGGCTGCGCCTGCAACAGCGCGTGCGCAACATCGGCCGCTCGGGATTCGCGGCCACGGCGATCTCCGCGATCGATTGCGCGCTGTGGGACGCGAAGGCGCGTCTGCTCGACATGCCGCTCGCGCGGCTGCTCGGCATCGTGCGCGCGCGCGTGCCGCTCTATGGCAGCGGCGGCTTCACGACCTATACCGACGACGACATGCGCGATCAGCTCGCGCATTGGGTACACGAAAACGGCTGTCGCTGGGTCAAGATCAAAATCGGCAGCGAACCTTCGCGCGATCCGGACCGCGTGCGTGTCGCGCGTGAAGTGATCGGCCGCGATGCGGGACTCTTCGTCGATGCGAATGGCGCGCTCGATCGAAAGCAGGCGCTCCATTACGCGGCCTTGTTCGCGGAACACGACGTCATGTGGTTCGAAGAGCCCGTTTCATCCGATGACATCGCCGGACTCGCATCGATAAGAAATGCGTTGCCCGCGCACATGGAACTCGCGGCGGGCGAATACGGCTACACGCTCGACGACTTCCGCGCGCTGCTCGCGAATCAAGCGATCGATGTGCTGCAGGCCGACGTCACGCGTTGCGGCGGCATCACCGGATTTCTGCGCGTCGCGGCACTGTGCGATGCGTTTCATGTGCCGCTCTCCGCGCATTGCGCGCCCGCGATGCATTTGCATGTCGCGTGCGCCGCGCCTCGCTTGCGGCATCAGGAATGGTTTCACGATCACGTCCGCATCGAGCAGATGCTGTTCGACGGCGCGCCCCGCGCGATCGATGGCGCCATTGCGCCGGACCTCTCTCGGCCCGGCTGCGGACTCGATTTCAAACACGCGGACGCGCAACGCTTCGCCGCGTAGACGACAACGGAATGATCGATGAAGCACATCACGTCAGGGAACATCGCGATTGCCTGCGGCATCGCCGCTGCGGGCGCGGCCTTGATCGGCAGAAAAACGCGCACGCATGAAACGCCGATGGAGACGCATATCGATACGGCGCGCACCTTCAATCGCAGCTCCGCGCTGCTCGCGCTTTCCGTGCTCGCGGATAGCGCGATGGAGCACTACCGCGGCTCCTTCGACAACCCCGCGATGTTCACGCCGCTCGTCGCCTCCACTCTCTCCCTGCTGGCGGGCCTGCACGGCGGACGCGATCACGAGACGCAGCGCCATCTGGTACGCGATTCGGTCTATCTCGGCGCGGCGCTCGCGGGCGTGGCTGGCACCGGATTTCATCTCTACAACATCACGAAGCGTCCCGGTGGATGGAGCTGGCATAACCTCTTCTATGCCGCCCCGATCGGCGCCCCAATGGCCTTGCTGCTTTCGGGCGCGCTGGGTGCCGTCGCCGAAAGACTGCGCGACGAGCCCGCGCATGAGCCACGAATGTTCGGCATGCCGGCGGGACAGGCGCTCGCGCTGCTGACGAGCGCGGGCATCGCCGGCACGCTCGGCGAAGTCGCATTGCTGCATTTTCGCGGCGCGTTCCAGAATCCGGTGATGTATGCCCCCATCGTGATTCCGCCGGTGGCGTCCGCGTTGCTCGTGAACGCCGCGATCGCGGCACCGCGCGAGCGCTGGTTCACGCGGCTCTGGCTGCGCATGACGACGGCGCTCGGTTTCATCGGCGTGGGCTTTCATGCGCGCGGCATTGCGCGCAATCAGGGCGGCTGGCGCAACTGGAGCCAGAATCTCTTCAACGGTCCGCCCTTGCCCGCGCCGCCGAGCTTTTCGGCGCTCGCGCTCGCGGCCCTCGCCGCATTGCGCCTGCGGGAGACCGAGCGATGACGCTGCCTCGCTATCCCGGCTACGACGTCACGAAGAAACGCGATACGCCCTCATGGGACGACATCACGCGCAAGGTCATCGACGAACGTCTCGCGACGCCGGAAGAAGCGCGCTTCTTCGATGCCGTCGAATGGATCGCGTTGCGTGCGCTGTGCGCGTGCATCGTGCCGCAGGGCGACGAGCGCGAGCCCGTGCCATTGCCCGCATTGCTCGATGCCAAGCTCGTGAAAGACACCGGCGACGGATATCGCGATACGCGTCTTCCACCGATGCGCGAAGCATGGCGCATCGGCCTTGCCGCACTCGATGCCGAAAGCCGCGCGCGTCATGAACTGCCCTTTGCGAGCATCGGCAAGGAAGCGCAGAACGCGCTGCTGCGCGACATGCAGCAAGGCACGTTGAATCACGGTGCATGGCGCCGCATGCCGCCCGCGCTCTTCTTCTCGATGCGCGTGCTGCGCGACATCTGCGGTGCGTATTACTCGCATCCGCGCGCGTGGAGCGAGATCGGTTTCGGCGGACCGGCGAATCCGCGCGGCTATGTCCGCATGGTGTTCGATCGCCGCGATCCGTGGGACGCGGTCGAAGCGAAGCCCGGCGACGAAGCACGCGCCAAGAAGGAGAACCAGCGTGTCCGATGATCCGCAACATGCGCCGCGCGGCAAGCACGGACGCGCGCCCGATGTCTTCCATCATGGCGCGTGGCTGCCGATGCGCGAATACGACGAAGACGATGCGGTCGATTTCGCGATCGTCGGCACGGGCGCGGGCGGCGGCACGCTCGCATGCCGTCTCGCGGAGAAAGGCTTTCGCGTCGTCGCGTTCGATGCGGGCGCATGGTGGCGTCCCCTCGAAGAGTTCGCATCGGACGAGACGCATCAATCGAAACTCTTCTGGACCGACGAGCGCATCTGCGACGGCGACGATCCGCTCAAGCTCGGCAACAACAATAGCGGCAGGGCAGTTGGCGGCAGCACCGTGCACTTCGCGATGGTGTCGCTGCGCTTTCGTCCCGAGTGGTTCAAGTCGCGGACCTTGCTCGGTTATGGCGCGGACTGGCCGCTCGACTGGCGCGAGATGTGGCGCTACTACGCGCAAGTCGAGAATGCGCTGAAGATCGCGGGACCGGTCACGTATCCGTGGGGACCGAAAAGGCCGCGTTATCCGTATCGTCCGCATGAGCTGAACGCGGCTGCGCTCGTGCTCGCGCGCGGCTGCGAAGCGCTCGGCATCGACTGGACGCCGACGCCGCTCGCGACCGTATCCGCGCCGCGCGGCGAAGCGCATCCGTGCGTCTATCGCGGATTTTGCGTGTCGGGTTGCGCGACCAACGCGAAGCAAAGCGCGCTCGTCACATGGATACCGCGTGCAGTGCGCGCCGGTGCCGAGATTCGCGATCTCGCGATGGTCGGCCGCATCGTCATGGGCGACGATGGCCGCGCGACCGGCGTCGAATACTTCCGCGAAGGACGATGGCGCTTCCAGCGTGCGCGCAATGTCGTCGTCGCGGGCTATGCGATCGAAACGCCGCGTCTCTTGCTGATGTCCGCGACGGACCGCTATCGCGATGGCCTCGCGAACAGCTCCGGCCTCGTTGGAAAAAATCTGATGGTGCAGTTGAATCAGGCCGCGTGGGGCACGATGGAAGAAGAAGTGCGCTGGTACAAGGGGCCGCCGTCGCTTTCGATGACCGAGCACTGGAATTACGAAGACAAGGGCAAGGACTTCTTCGGCGGCTATTGCTACATGAGCCAGGGGCCGCTGCCGGTCGCATGGGCCGCCGTGCAGAACGGGCGCGGATTGTGGGGCCAGGCGCTCGTCGACGAGATGCGCAAGTACAACCATCAGGCGGGCTTGAAGATCGTCGGCGAAACGATGCCGCAGGAGCGCAACCGCGTGACGCTCGCCGACGAGAAGGATCAGTACGGCCTGCCGGTCGCGCGCGTCACCTATTCGCTATGCGACAACGACAGGCGTCTCGTGAAGCATTCGCTCGATTACATGAGCATGGCGCTCGATGCAGCCGGCGCGCGCGACGTATGGCGTCAGGACGACGATACGTGTCATCTGAACGGCACCGCGCGCATGGGCGACGATCCCGCGACGAGCGTCGTCGATGCGGACTGCCGGAGCTGGGACATCGAAAATCTGTGGATCTGCGACGGCTCTGTGTTTCCGACCGTCGGCGGTGTGAATCCTTCTCTCACCATTCAGGCGATCGCGATGCGTACCGCGGATCGCATCGAGGCGTTAGCGGCAAGGGGCGAACTCTAGGACGAGGTTATTATGAAGAAGGTAGTCGTTGTGACGGGGGCAGGCGCGGGAGTAGGACGAGCCTCGGCCGAAGAGTTCGCCCGTCATGGTTTCGATGTCGCGCTGCTGTCGCGCGACGCCGGGCGGCTCGAACGCGCAGCCAAGGAACTCCGCAACGCCTACGGCGTGCGCGCACTGCCCATTTCAACTGACGTGGCCGATGCAGGCGCGGTCGATGCCGCGGCAACAGAAGTTGAAGAGACACTCGGGCCGATAAGCGTCTGGGTGAACGTCGCGATGGCGACTGCCTTTGCGCCCGTGTCCTTGTTGACCCCCGAAGAAATCGAACGCGCCACCAAAGTCACCTATCTCGGACAGGTGCACGGCATGATGGCCGCACTTTCACGCATGCGTGTGCGCAATCGAGGCACGATCGTGAACGTCGGTTCTGCCCTAGGGTACAGGTCGGTTCCCCTTCAATCGGCCTACTGCGGCGCAAAATTCGCCATTCGCGGTTTCACCGATTCGTTACGATCTGAAATCATTCACGACCGGCTGAACGTTCATCTGACCATGGTCGACCTGCCTGCCGTGAACACTCCCCAGTTCGACTGGGCGCTCAACAAAATGGGCAAGCGTGCGCGGCCCGTCGCTCCTATTTTCCAGCCTGAAGTCGCCGCGCGCGCCATTTACTTCGCCGCGACTCACCGTCGGCGCGAGGTCTGGGTGGGCTTCCCGACAGTCAAGGCGATCCTCGCCAACCGTGTCGCGCCTGCGCTCATTGATCGCTATCTTGCGAAAAGCGGTTACAGCGGTCAGCTGACCGCCGAATCATTAGTGCCGGGTTCGCCCAACAATCTCTTCGAACCGGTACCTGGAGACTTCAGCGCACACGGACGCTTCGATGAGCAGGCCAAGCAGCAGAGCTGGGAAATGTTCACGGATCGCCATCGCACGTTGTTCTGGTCGCTTGCTTGCCTTGGCGCCGTGGGTTTGGTGAGTCTTTTGCGGCGCTCGGGGTCCTCGAAATGACCCGCCAGATCGAAGACTACGCACTGCTCGGCGACGGAAGCACGGCGGCCCTACTGAGCCGCGACGGCTCGATCGACTGGCTTTGCTGGCCGCGCTTTGATGACGATGCGTGCTTCGCAGCGTTACTTGGCACCCCCGAGAACGGCTCCTGGTCTCTAGCACCGGACGAGGCAGTGGTCCGGCGAGACCGCCGCTACCAGCCTGACACCGTCATCGTCGAAACCGACTTTGAAACGCTTGGCGGCCATGTCCGCATCATCGACTTCATGCCGGTCGGCAACTTCCCCAGTTCGGTAGTACGCATCGTCGTCGGATTGCGAGGGACCGTCACGATGCGTTCTACTTTGCGTCTGCGCTTCGACTATGGGCGCCTCTCGCCTTGGGCGGAGCGGATCGACCGTACACTACAGGCTAGCATCGGACCTGACCAGGTCGTCTTGCGCACCGATGTGCAACTGTCATTAGCCGACGACATCATCCAAGCTGTATTCGACGTTGCCGCCGGTGCCCGTATCGCTTTCGTCATGAGCTACGGTAGGTCGCATCAGCCGCTACCGCGCGCCGTCAATGCAGAGGCCGCGCTTCTCGATACGCAAACTTATTGGCGTGGCTGGATCGGCAAGTTCGATACCGCGCGCACCGAGTGGCCTGGCGCCGTGAAACGCTCGCTTCTCACCTTGAAAGCGTTGACTCACCATGGTACCGGCGCGATCGTTGCTGCGCCCACCACATCGCTACCTGAGGCGCCCGCGGCCGAACTCAACTGGGATTACCGATATAGCTGGCTGCGAGATACAAGCTTTGCCATGGTCGCGCTCCTGAATGCCGGCTTCGATGCAGAGGCATACGCGTGGCGCAATTGGGTATTGCGCACCATTGCCGGCTCGCCGGAGCACATCCAGGTCCTGTACCGCGTCGATGGTGGGCGGCACGTGCATGAATGGAACGTTGACTGGCTACAGGGCTTCCGTTACGCCCGCCCCGTACGCATCGGCAATGCCGCTGCGGGTCAGCACCAGGTGGATGTCCTCGGCGAAGTCATAGACTGCCTCGACGTGGCACGTCGCGCGGGCATGCCGCCGTCAAGCCAGGATGATATTGTGCAACGGCGCATTGTCGAGCATCTTGAGTCCGTCTGGAACACACCCGGTTCGGGGATCTGGGAGTCGCGCGCCAAACCACGTCACTTCACCTACTCTCGGGTGATGGCATGGGTCGCGTTTGATCGGTTCGTCGAACATCGATCCTCGATCGAAGGCGTAGACGCCCATCTCATCGCGCGGTTCACCGCATTGCGTGAGACCATCCACGCGGAGATCTGCCGTGAAGGCTGGAACGACGGACTCGGCGCCTTCACCCAGTTCTACGGAGGTGAGGAGTTGGATGCAAGTCTGCTTTTGATGCCGCTCGTCGGCTTCCTACCTGCCGACGATGCTCGCATGGCCTCGACCATCGAAAGAATTCGCTGTGACTTGGATGAGAAGGGTTTGATACGTCGGCACAAGAAGTTTCCGGCCGAAGCGAACGAAGGCGCTTTTTTGGCGTGTTCGTGTTGGATGGCCGATTGTCTGCAAATGCAAGGGCGCACAGCGCAAGCTAAGATGCAGTTCGAACGCGTACTCTCCGTTGCAAACGATCTTGGCCTACTTTCAGAGCAGTACAACGTCCCGAGCAGGCAACTCGCTGGAAACTTCCCACAAGCCCTCACACACCTCGCTATCGTCAACACTGCGTTAGGACTCTGCGGGCCGACTTTGCAACGAGGTGGCGGCTAAGAGAGAACATTCATCGGTGCAAGCCGCTTTCACATTACCATACGCCCGGAAGCGGTAGGCAAAATCGGTACGTCGAGTCCGACCGGTTGACCATCGCGGATAGTGGCCCGCAACGCAGTCGTTTGCGCTGGCGGTAGGCTTCTGACGAAGGCCGCGACGCTACGACGGTTGCTCAACCGGTTCGCTCGACGCACACCATGCGCACACGCGTCTAGTAGGCAGCGCTCAGGAACTCGACGTTCCAACTCCTCACCCAATAGTTCACGGGTTCATTTGGGACCTGAATCAGAATCGCCGCCGGGTCAGCCACACCGTCGTCGGTAACGATACATGCGAGAGTTCCATCCGGAAGCATTTTGACCTGCTGCGCAGCGATGAACGATGGAAGCTTTCGCGCATCGACTGGTCGACTCGCCTTGAAAATGTCGTAGCTAATCGCGGCAGGCGCATCACCGACGATGCGTACCTCTTGCGTCTCACTACAAGTAGCGGCGTGCGCACACTGGACCGACAAGACACAGCAACGCAAGCAGCTGGCGCGCGCTCACTCTTGTTTCCTGAAGCCTTCTCGAAAATGGTATATGCATATGCCGTGGCGTAAATCAGGTGGGTCTACTTCATGTTAAGGCGTCGAGCAACCTTCCGGTGCGACCGTCATGTCGCTCGCCGACCAGTGAGTGGCGCTACATCGTGGCCTGGACGCCTGCCTTCTTCCCGGTGGACTTGTCTGGCGCGACATTCAAGACTTGCATCGCTTGCGTTGCGATCGTGACAAATGGCGGCCCAGCAACGGCGCCGCCGAAATGTGATCCATGCAGTGGCCGGTCAATCGATACCGCAATCACCACTCTTGGCCGCTTAGCAGGCACGATTCCAATGAACGAAGCCCGATATTGCTGACGATCGTAGCCCTTTGTCGTCCATTTGTACGCGGTTCCCGTCTTACCGGCGACGGAGTAACCTGGCACGGCGGCCTGCGGCGCAGTACCGTCGGCGGAAACCACATTCTCCATCATCCCAAGCACTTGTCGTGCAACCCGTTCCGAATAGACGCGGCGTCCCACTGGCATCGATAGTCCTGAATCTCGGCGATAGATTGTCGCGGGCACAATCCGCCCGCCATTCGCGAAGCTCGTATAAGCTTGGGCAAGCTGCAGCAGCGACGCGGAAAGTCCGTAACCGTAAGCCATCGTCGCTTGCTCGATCCGGCGCCAGTGGCGATAAGGGCGCACCCTTCCTGCCGCCGCGCCGGGAAGTCCAGCACGAGGCGCGTGACCGAGCCCCAACGCGTGAAAGTTTCCGTACATGTCAGCAGCCGAGAGCAGCAAGGCAATTTTGGTCGTGCCCACGTTACTCGATTTCTCAACGACCCCTGCGGTGGTGAGAGTGCCGAAGTTCTTGTCGTCGTGAATGGTTCGCCCATCGAGTCGAAGTTTCCCACCGTCGGTAGGGACGATTGTGTTGGGCGCAATTCGTCCTCGCTGCAGCGCGAGCGCAATAGTCAGCGGCTTCATCACCGAGCCTGGCTCGAAGACGTCCGTCACGGCGCGATTGCGCACTTCCATGCCACTTCGTGCATCGTGCTGATTCGGATCGTAGCTCGGCCAGTTGGCCATGGCGAGAACTTCGCCGGTGTGTGCATCCAGTACGATAGCGGAACCTGATCTCGCATTTGATCGCCTCACCGCGTCGCGCAAAGCGCCGAACGCAGCATACTGCAATGAACGATCAATCGCGAGCGCGAGGTCGCGGCCGTTGCGGGGCGCTTGAACGCTGAGGGTGTCAATCACCTGTCCGCGCGCATTGCGAAGCACCCGTCGGTGTCCGTCCGCTCCGCGCAGGCGCTGTTCAGCGAAACGCTCCATCCCTTCCTGCCCGCTTCCATCCTGGCCCGTAAAGCCGGTGATCTGGGCGGCGATCTCGCCTTCCGGGTACGACCGTCGATAGTCATCCTGCGCAAAAAGTCCGGGAAGGCCGAGACGCAGCGCACGTTCGGCGACATCAGGTGGCACTTCCCGCCTCAGATAGGCGAATCCGCGATGTGCTGCGTAAATCTGCTCGATCGCAGTCGGCCTTACGTCTATAAGCCGAGCGAGCGCGTCGATCTGCTGTCGCGAAACGCGCTCGTCGGTGCCTGACGCGTCCACGCAGAGCGAACGAGTTGGACTGCTGATGGCAAGCGCCAATCCGTTACGATCAAGGATCCTACCGCGTGAAGCATGCGTTGGCCAGTCGCGCACCTGCCGCAATTCTCCCTGTTGGCGGTAAAACGCATCGTTAATGCCTTGTACCCAAAATGCGCGTGCGATCAGTGCTACGAACAAAACGGCAAAGCCGCCGCTGAGCACGCTCGATCGCCAACGTTCCAGCACATTCGGATCAAGGGTGTGGCTGGACAAGCGCACGAATTTTCTGGACGTTCTCATAACTTGGACACAACACGATTGCGATCGCCTGTCGATTAATGCCTTGAGAAGAAGAGTTGTTTGCTCTGTTGCGCAAAGCTCGCGGGAAGCCACAACGTTACCAAGGTAAACCTAAGGGAAACTGCACGCGAGTTGAGATCGGCTAACAGGCATTGCGAGCACCAGCCTTCAGAAGAAGCACATTGTGCCATAAATGCCTAGGGCCGCTTTTCGCATCCGGAGTGACGGGTTCGCAATCCCGAGCTATCCAGCCAAAGCCACTTACGCGGATCTTAGAGACGCGACACGTTCCGCCCGCTCACCTCGCTGTTGCTTGCACGTTGATCGCAATTGAGGTTGCCAGCGGCGAGGTTGTGCGCTTTGTAGGCGCGGTCAATAGCAGATGCTAGCCGATACCGTATTGGCACGGGTCCGCTTCCTCTATGATCGCCGCATCAGTGACGTTGTAGCCCTGAGAAAGAGGTAACAACGCGTTGATAGCTCCTCTTGGGTATCGCCGCTCGTGTCACGAACTGCCTCAATGGACTGGCGCCCGTCCGCTTTCCGCGGTGAATGGTTGTTGTAAGATGTGAATACAATGAACTCGCGGGTTCGCTTCCGCACGCGCTTTCCACCAATGCCTCATTCCATTGAAATTGCTGCCGCTGTCATTTTCGCACTCGCACTCATCCACACTTTCGCCGTGGCGCGAATCGAGACACTTGGCCGGCGCTTTCCTAAGCACTCAGGTCTCTTCCATTTTCTTGCAGAGGTCGAGGTCATCTTTGGCTTTTGGGCGCTTGTGCTGTGTCTTGTCATGTGGGTGCTTGTTGGGGCCGAGGCGACCGTCGGCTACTTAGAGCATCGCGAGTTCACAGAGGCGCTCTTTGTCTTTGTGATCATGGTCATGGCGGCGAGCCGGCCGATTTTGGTGCTTGTCACGAATGCGGTGATTGGGCTGTCTCGTTTCCTTCCGGTGCGCACGGAAGTGGCGATCGTCTGGTTCTCCTTGTCTGCCATCCCGCTTCTCGGTTCCTTCGTAACGGAGCCGGCTGCTATGACGCTCGCGGCGCTCTTGCTACGTGACCGGTTGTTCGTTGCTCAGACGCCGGAGCGCGTCAAATATTTTGGCCTTGCGTTGCTCTTCGTTAATGTTTCGATCGGCGGCGTTATAACTGCATATGCGGCCCCGCCAGTATTAATGGTTGCAAATGTGTGGGGATGGAACACCGCGTTCATGGCGGCGACATTTGGCTGGAAAGCGGCGGCCGCAGTGCTTCTTAATGCGACTGTCTTCGTTGGGCTAACCGCGAAAAGCATACCGAGGCTACAGGTCAGCAAAGACGATGAGACTTCGGGACTGAAGCGCGTCCCTCTCGGCGTGACACTTGTCCATCTAGGATTTCTTGCGCTGGTCGTCGTCAATTCACATCATGCGGTCGTTTTCATCGGAGCATTTCTCTTTTTCCTTGGATATACCCAGGCTTACGAGCACCATCAATCGCCGCTCATGCTTCGTGAAAGCCTCCTGGTTGCATTCTTCCTCGGCGGCTTGATTGTGCTCGGCGGACTGCAACAATGGTGGCTGGGGCCTGTCGTGGGTTCTATGGATGCGCTGACTCTCTTTTTTGGCGCTACCGGGCTGACCGCGGTGATGGATAATGCCGCCATCACTTATCTGGGGTCACTATTATCTGGTTTGTCTGACAGCGCAAAGTATCTGCTCGTGGCAGGAGCTGTTACTGGGGGCGGATTGACCGTAATTGCTAACGCGCCCAACCCGGCCGGCTTGGCGATAGTGGGACATCGGTTCTCTGGAGGCGCGGTAAGCCCCCTGAGATTGCTCGGCGCCGCGCTCGCACCAACCATCACCGCAGGCGCGGCATTCCTCTTTCTTTAAAGACGGGCAATCCGCGGCTGCGGTGCTCGGCAACGGCGGTCTTTCATTCCGATCCACATCCGCTCTGAGGCTTCAACAGTCCGTCCTTCCGATTTTGATGCCAGCTTTCGCGACGATGGCTGTGGTTCGCCGGTTGATTCATGCGAACGGCTCGGCAAAGCATGAGGTACGAATACATTGGGCCAAGTCTGCGGCATCAGAAGAAAGGCCGGACGCGCAGCAAACAAGCGGGAGCTCAACCGCCCGTCCTGAAATTGCGCGATTCACAACACCCGTCGCACAAGTGCCGGCGCACCGCATGCCGCCACGAAGCAAGCATCGGCAGGAAGCCGCGGTTCCTGTATCCGCTTGCGACGAGACCGATACGTACGCGCCTGTCGCCATCGACATCGCGCCGGCTGCCAATCCGGCCTGGCCGGTCAGCACCAGATGGCCGTGTTCGGCATGCGAGGACGCGACGCCGATTATCAGACTTGCCGTCGAAATTATGCCGTCGTTCGCGCCAAGGACCGCCGCGCGTAGCCACCCGATCGCCTTGATTCGATGCGGTTTCTTGTGAGCCTTGGGCGCTGGCGGACCCTAGCGGTCTCGACCCTGATCACGCGACGGGCCTGCGTGGGGCAGCATCCTTTGCAGCACATGGTCCTTCAGGACAAAGCGGTGGAACAGCGCTGCGACGACATGCAGACCAATCAACGCGAAGAGCACCCATGCGAGGATGCCGTGCACATCCCCCATCGCGTGGCCGAAGGCCGAGCCCGGTTCGCTCAGCGCCGGATAGGACACCACGCCCGGCAAGCGGACCGTCCAGCCTCGTGAGGACGCGTTGATCCAGCCGAGCAGCGGCACCAGCACCAGGGCGGCGTAGAGGAGAACATGCGTTATGCGCGAAACGACGCTGAGTAGCGGTGGCAGTTCATCCGGCGTGGGCCAATGCGTCAATCGCCAGATCACCCGGATTGCAATGACGGCGACGAGCGTCGCGCCCACCCCAAGATGCCACGCGATCAGATCAACCGGCTGCGTGTCTTTGTGAACGTCCGGCATCGTCCAGCCGATCACAAATTGCATTGCGACCAACAGGACGGTTAGCCAGTGCAGTGTGCGTGCGACCGCGTCATATGCCGGACGCTGCATTTTGTAGACCTTCGCCATTCTTGCTCCTCAAGTTGTCACGACTTGATGAATTGATGGGGATGCGCGGCCTGCGAATCTTGAGTTGCTGGCCTGAAAAAAGCACTACGCAAATCCGATAGATGCTAGCGACTTTATCTTAAGGAAAGCTGACGCCGAGGGAGGAGCGTTTCGGATGCTCGACTCCGCTGCTGTTCCCGCACGACCGTCAATGGGGGTCAGCACGACCGAAGCCGGGAGCCCGAGGTTTTCCACTTGAATCACCGAATAGTTTGCGCATTTAACAGGCAACGTCATGGCCGGTTTATTGCTGTTCGTCCCGTACACCGTCGATTAACGCTGTTCACTCGGAACCTACATGCGCCTGCTAAACCGTCTGGCTATTTCACTGGTTTTGCCGCTGGCCTCTTGTGCGATTGGGCCATCAGCTTCAAGCAACACCGGCTTCGGCTCGTCGCCCGTCATGCCGGCACCGGAATCGTCCTTGATTCCGATGGTCAACATCGCGCCTGTTCAGGCGCGCCCCGACGATTTCACGCCCACTGCTCCCGCAGGCTTTCGCGTCACGGAGTTTGCCGGTGGCCTCGCCCACCCGCGCTGGCTTTACACGCTGCCCAATGGTGACGTGCTGGTCGCGGAAAGCGACGCGCCAAAAGAACACGATAAGGGCAGCGGCCTATTCGGCTGGGTCAGAAAGCAGGTCATGAAGCGCGCCGGCGCCGGTGTGCCGAGCCCCGATCGCATTGTGCTGTTGCGCGATGTGGATGGCAGCGGCGTCGCGAGGACTCAGACCGTGTTTCTGGGTGGCCTCCACTCGCCGTTCGGGATGGCGCTCATCGGCAATCAACTCTATGTTGCCGATACGGACGCTCTGCTGCGTTTCAACTATGTGACGGGCAGCACCCAGATAACAAGCCCCGGGGTCAAGGTTGCCGACTTGCCGGCAGGGCCGATCAACCATCACTGGACCAAGAACATCCTGGCGGATCGCTCCGGCAAGCATCTGTACATCACGGTGGGATCGAACAGCAACGCGGGGGAAAATGGAGTCGACGCCGAAGAAGGTCGAGCGCGTATCCTCGTGTTCGACATCGACACGGGCCATGTGCGGCCCTATGCGACTGGATTGCGCAACGCCAACGGACTTGCCTGGCAACCGGACAGTGGCGCGTTGTGGACGGCAGTCAATGAGCGCGACGATCTCGGCAACAATCTTGTCCCCGACTACATGACCGCCGTGAAAGATGGCGCTTTTTATGGGTTTCCCTACAGCTACTACGGACAGCACATCGACACCCGCGTCAAACCGCAACGCCCCGATCTGGTTGCAAAAGCCATCGCGCCGGACTATGCGCTCGGCAATCATACGGCTTCGCTCGGTCTGGTCTTTTACGACCGAACGCTGTTTCCGCCTCATTATCGTGGAGGCGCATTTGTCGGCCAGCATGGGTCATGGAACCGTAAACCACGTACCGGCTACAAGGTGGTGTTTGTGCCATTTTTCGATGGAAAACCTGCTGGCGTACCTGAGGATTTCCTGAGCGGCTTCCTGACGACAGACGGCTACGCCGTGGGTCGACCCGTTGGTGTCGCACTGGACGCGCATGGTGCCTTGCTTGTGGCTGACGACGTCGGCAACGCTGTATGGCGAATAGCGCCGCGCACCGACGACAGATCGGCTGACGTCGCGCCGACAGGTAAATGACACAACCCTGGCCGGTTTGATCGGCAACCGGGCGACCGCAAGGTTACCGTGCCGATTAGAACCGCTCCATCAGTCAAAGCAGCACGCACGTGGCGTCACTTCAAAAGACGGGGACCCGGAACTGGGTCCCGGTGACGCTCTGCAATAAAGAACCAGCGTTGTCGCGATTTGGCAGTTTGTGGTAATTGATCGGACATCCGCGCCGAATGACCGCACCATCGCCAACCACTGTACCGCCATGCTGTTCCACAAAGCCCTTCACGAGCGACAATCCAATGCTTAATCCGCCCTTACCAGGCGCGATTGCATTCGGCGCTCAAGTTCACTCAACCTGAGCAGGACGCGCCATCCACTCGCGTCCCTTGAGCATGCCGTTCCAGTAAAGCGGCGGCAGAACTCGTTCCTTGAGGAACCATGCTAGACGCGACGGCCGCGTGCTGTCGATCAGCCAGGCCGGAAAGCTCGGTGCAAGCTTTCCACCATAGACAAACTCCGCGAGCACGACCTTACCGTGCTCTACCGTTAGCGGACATGATCCATAGCCGTCGTACAGTGCGATCCTAGCGACGCGACCCAGGCTTGCCAAAACATTGTGTGCGACGACAGGTGCCTGCTTGCGGGCGGCGGCCGCCGTCTTTGCGTTCGGGGCGTTGATCGCGTCGCCTAACGCGTAGATATCCTCATACTTCGTGTGACACAGGGTGCCGCGATCGACATCGATCCAGCCGGCCGCGTCCGCGAGTGGACTCGAGCGCACGAAGTCCGGCGCCGTCTGTGGGGGCACCACATGGATCATGTCGAAATCCGACTCGACCCGGTCCGTGCTGCCATCCGCTAGCACGCGCTCGAAGGTTGCGCGACCGCGAGATCCATCGATGCTCCTCAACGTATGGCCGAAGCGCAAGTCGATGCCGTATGACTCGACATACTCCATTAGCGCAGGCACATAGTCTGGCACACCAAATAGCGCGGCTCCTGCGTTGAAGAACTGCACCTGCGTGCTCTGCAGCACACCGTTACGTCGCCACGTATCGCACGAAAGATACATCGCCTTTTGCGGTGCGCCGGCACACTTGATGGGCATGGGCGGCTGAGTAAAGAGCGCCGTGCCGCCACGCATTCGCTTGACCAGATCCGCCGTGTACGGTGCGAGGTCAAAACGATAATTCGAGGTCACGCCGTTGCGGCCCAGTGTTTCGACGAGCCCTTCGACGCCATGCCAGTTGACCTTGATCCCCGGGCAGACGACAAGTCGCTGATAGCGTACCTTCCGCCCTCCCTCGATTACCACCGCGTGAGTGTCGGGCTCGAACGCTAGCACGGCGGCTTTGATCCAATGAATGCCTGGAGGTACGCATGAGGCCATCGTGCGCGCGGTATCGGCGGCGTCGAATATCCCGGCGCCCACCAGCGTCCACCCTGGCTGATAATAGTGTGTGTCAGCAGGATCGATGATGGCGACATCCATTTTGGGATCGCGGGCGCGCAAACTTGACGCCACCGCGATTCCGGCCGCACCCCCGCCGACGATCACTACAGTGTGTTCCGCCTCGACAACTTCCACCAACGCCGCCTGTACGTCTTTGTTTCCCGGCACCACGGTTGCCGAATCGGATTCAGCTCGCTGTGTGCGCTCGCGCGCCATAGCCGAAGTAACATTGCCCGCCCGCGACATCGCCCACAGGGTCGTGGACCGCGTTCCGGTGCGACAATAGGCGAGGATCGGCTTGGGCAATTCGGCACAAAGCGCTGCGAACACAACGGCCTCTTCGATCAAACCCTGTCCCGGTACAACCGGTTGATAGATCGCCTGAATTCCGGCCAGGTTCGCTGCGTGAGCGATCTCTCTGAACGAAGGCTGGTTCGGCGCCTCCCCGTCCGGTCGGTGGCACACAATCGACCGAAAGCCGAGTTCCTGTAAAGTTGAGACATCAGTAGTACTGATTTGAGGAGAAACGGAAAGATCGGTGGCGAGGGGGCGCACAATCATGAGGTACTTCCTGAAAGCGTTGAACCACGCGCCGGCCTGGCGTTCTCGACGCCACGCCAGGCAAGCACTGCATCAAACAGCATTGAGCGGGATCTTGAGGTAACGGATTCCGTTTTCTTCCGGCGGAGGAAGGTCGCCCGCCCGGACGTTGACCTGTACCGCCGGCAATATCAGCATGGGCATCGCCAAGGTCGCATCGCGTGCCTGCCGCATCGCCACGAACTGCTCCTCGCTCACACCCTCATGCACATGGATGTTGCCATCGCGCTGCGCACCCACTGTCGTTTCCCATGTGGGTTCGCGTCCCTCGGGCGGATAGTCATGGCACATGAAGAGCCGTGTGTGCAACGGCAGGTCCAGCAGTTTGCGTATGGAACGATAGAGCTCGTGCGCATCGCCGCCTGGAAAGTCACAACGAGCGGTGCCCACGTCCGGCATGAAGAGCGTATCGCCGACGAATACGGCGTCGCCGATCCGGTAGGCCATGTCAGCTGGCGTGTGACCCGGCACATGCATCGCCTTTCCTGTCAAGCCGCCGATGGCAAACGTTTCGCCATCGGCGAAAAGATGGTCGAACTGCGACCCATCGAGGCGAAACTCGGGCTCCAGGTTGAAGAGCTTCTTGAACACCCCTTGCACCCGGCAGATGTTCTTGCCGATCGCGATGTGGCCACCGACTTCTCGCTTGAGATACGTGGCGGCAGAGAGATGGTCGGCGTGCGCATGGGTCTCCAGAATCCACTCGACACGCAGCCCGCGCTCGCGCACGAAAGCAATCACGTTGTCGGCACTGGCCGTAGACGTGCGGCCCGATTTCGGGTCGTAATCCAGCACTGAGTCAATGATGGCGCACGCTGAATCACCTTCCTCGTAAACCACGTATGTCACGGTCCAGGTCGCTGAGTCGAAAAACGGGTGAATGATGGGCTTCATGTGTTGCTCCTTGGATGCGCCCATTCTATTCACAAACATTATGTTTTGCAATATACTATATTCAGATAGATCGTGAACATTTTATGAAACACTCCAATCCCAATCCGACGCTCGATCTGGCCACGATGCAGGCCGGCGCCGAAAATGCATGCGCCCTGCTGAAGGTTCTCGCCAACCCGGACCGCCTGCTCCTGATGTGCCAGCTTTCCCAAGGAGAGCTTTCCGTCGGCGAAGTGGAGCAACTGCTCGGCATCCGGCAGCCCACTCTCTCGCAGCAGTTGGGCGTGTTGCGGGAAAGCGGCCTGGTGAATACGCGCCGCGAGGGCAAAAACATCTTCTATTCGGTGGCCAGCCCGCAAGCTCTCGCGGTGATGGCGGTACTTTATGAACAATTCTGCCCGCAGCAGTAAGGGGATCCATCATGCTGATTGACGTCATCCATTTCACACCCGGCATGTCGCTGGCGGGGGGACTCGTGATCGGCATCGCCGCCGCCGTGCTCGTGCTTTGCAACGGCCGAATCGCGGGAATAAGCGGCATCATCGGCGGCCTGCTGAGCTGGCCGCGCAATGACGTTGGCTGGCGGATTGCATTCCTCACCGGTCTGATAGGCGCGCCCGTCGTAGCAAGCGTCCTCGGCAGGTCTACTCACGTGGACATTGAAGCAGGCTGGGGAGCTATCCTCGCTGCTGGGTTTCTCGTGGGTATTGGCACCCGCTATGCCAGCGGCTGTACCAGCGGTCACGGCGTCTGCGGCCTGTCGCGTGGGTCGGTGCGCTCGCTGGCCGCAACCGCTACCTTCATGTTGGCCGGAATCTTGACTGTTTTCGTGCAACGTCACCTGATTGGAGGCTGATATGACTGCCCTCATGACACGCCTCGCGGCCCTACTCGCTGGCTTGCTTTTCGGTATCGGGTTGATGGTCTCCGGCATGGCGAATCCCGCCAAGGTGCTGGGTTTCCTCGATCTCGCGGGCCGCTGGGATCCATCGCTTGCCTTTGTGATGGCCGGAGCCATCGCGGTCGGCTCTCTGGCATTTTTTGTCGCGAAGCGCCGAAACAGTTCGCTCCTTGGAGCGCCTATGCAACTTCCGGCCGGCACGGCCATCACGTCGAGACTAATCTTCGGCAGCGCTGTTTTCGGTATCGGCTGGGGCTTAGCCGGATTTTGCCCAGGCCCGGCATTGGTCGCGCTCGGCGCGGGATATCCGAAAGCTGTTGGTTTCGTGGCGGCAATGATCGCTGGCATGGTCGTCTTCGAACTCGTGGAGCGGGCAAAAGCGACCATGCAACGGGCATGAATAGCCCACTCGTCTACATCCCAGCAGTTGATTAACCATTTTCACAAAGGTCAGTCTGTGGATCACGTTTTAGTCAATAGCGCCTTACTAGGTGGGATAGTCGGCCTCATTCTCGCGCTTACCGGTGCCGGCGGCGCCATCCTCGCCGTTCCACTGCTCCTGTTCGGGCTTCATTTGGGCGTTGCAGAAGCCGCGCCCGTCGGGCTGCTGGCGGTCGGGGTATCGGCCGCATTAGGCGCAGTCATGGGACTGCGCGCTCGATTGGTGCGCTACCGGGCCGCTATGTTGATGGCAGCGGTGGGAACAGTATTTTCTCCCGTGGGTTTGTGGCTCGCGCATCGCCTCCCGAACGGGCCGCTTGCGCTCATCTTCGCAGCGGTCCTAGCATATGTGGCGCTGCGGATGTTTAGGCAGGGCACCACCGGCACACCCCAGCCCGTGCAGGGCGACCAACCTGTCCAGCCCTGCCAGTTGCACGGTGGCACCGGCCGGTTCGTGTGGACTGCCGCCTGTACGAGAGCAATCGCCCTTGCTGGCATCGGTGCCGGTTTTTTGTCTGGCCTGCTTGGCGTAGGTGGCGGATTCGTCATCGTGCCAGCGCTTCAGAAGGCAACCAATGCTCCCGTTCAAGCAATCATGGCGACATCGCTCGCGGTCATCACGCTGGTGTCGGCTTCCGGCGTCATCTCAACAGCGCTCATCGGGCGGATGAACTGGCAGGTCGGTGTGCCTTTTGCCGCAGGCGCGATGATCGGCATGCTAGGCGGCAGGCTTATCGGGAATCGCTTGAGCGGTCAACGACTGCAACAGGCATTTGCGGTGGTCGCCGGACTCATTGCGATAGGCATGGTCGCGAAGGTCGCAATGGCGGCCTGACCCAGAGCCCCAGCAACACATTGAATTTTTGGTGCCGGCAAACCCATCATGCAGATTGGACATCTTGTTATACCGCTGCCTCCGTTGATTTTCTTGTTGGCAGTGTTTGCAGCTCTGTCGGTTGCCGGTGTGCTCGGCCCCGGGCGCGCTACCGCCGAGGCAGACGTCGCGATTGTGATTTGTGTCGGATTGCTTGTCGCTCGATTGGCATTCGTTGCACGCTATGTTTCCGACTACGGCGACCTTTTGCAAGTCCTGGATGTACAAGACCTCGGATTCGACGCTCCGGCCGGATTGCTTGGATCATTCCTTATCTTAGCCTGGCGTTTAACAAGAAAGGATGCTCGCCGCCTTCCAGTAATTGTCGCACTCCTTGCCGGCACGGTCGTCTACGGTTCTGGACAAGTTCTCGCGTCTCAAATGGTGCAACCTGATCTACCTCGAGCGACCCTGCCCACCACGACTGATACGACCGAGATCATCCAGATTTCCGGAAAACCGACAGTGATTAACGTCTGGGCGACCTGGTGCCCGCCGTGTCAAGCCGAGCTTCCGGTCTTTGCACAGATGCAGCGAGAGATGCCCGGCGTGAACTTCATCTTTCTGAACGAAGACATCGACACGTCAGGCGTAAGGCCTTATCTCGAAGCGCGTGACATTCGCTTGGACCATTCGCTTCACGATCCACGCGGTAACCTTGCTACACGACTCTCCGTGAGAGGTTACCCGACCACACTGTTTTACGACCGATCAGGGCGTCTCGTCGCTGAGCACCTAGGCCCCTTTTCACAAGCGACGCTATCCGACGCGCTCAAGCACCTGTTCCCGAAATGAGCACGCCGTGCCTAACGACCGGTCGGAAGCCCCACGATAGGCACCGTCACGTGTCCTGCGCGGCTAACAGCATTGTTGGGTCGATCGCTCAGCGAGGCTTCGGCCCGAGCACGCTTTCGAGTTGATCCGGTGGCAAGCCAGTGCGCGCCTGAACAGCTCCCGCATTGTCGCGCCAGACAAAACCCGGCGTCGCTTGCATCGTAAAGGCATGCATCAGCTCCGCGTTTGCCGCTAGCTTTTTTGCGATGTCGACGGGGATCGGGTCGAGTGGCGGCAGCGTCTTGTCCTCAAGAGCCCGAGCGTGGCCGGCCGCCATCTGAGCGTCAACCGTCTTCGTCTGCCGCGCTTCATAGTCGTGCAAGGCCGATGACGGATCACGACTCGTGAGCAGTGCGGCAGCCTTTCCAGGACTGCTAGGCGTAAGTATGCCGACAAGCACGTGCCGGATTTGCATCCGTCCGGCATCCACCCAAGGGCGCGCCTCGACCCAGAACCTCGAACAATACGGGCAATTGGGATCGGTGAAAACATACACGACCTTTGGCGCAGTCGGCTTTCCGTCAACGACCCAGGTGGCATGCTCCAACTGGGCCCAGAGTTCTTTCGAGATAGACGGTTCAGCGGACGCCTTGAGCACGTCGTGAGTCAAATCGTTGCCGTTTCTGTCGATGAAGGTTCCAGCGATAGCGTCCTGCCCGTCCTTCGTCACATATAGTGCAAGTGGTTGAACGCCTGCCCGCCCTGCCCAGCCGGTCATGCCGGGGGGCGCGGGTAGGGGGCCCAGGAGGCTCATACCTTGCGCCTGCAGCGTCTTGATAACTGGAGGGAGGTCTGCCGAGGAAACCGGCGCCGGCGCCGCAAACAATGACAATAGGCCAGAAAAGCAGGCTACGCGAAGCAAATTTCCGCACCGCGCTTCTCGCGACAAACAAAAGGACGACATCAGGCTACATTCTCCTTCAAACGATGACATGCGACTTCTCAAAACGGAGCGGGTCCTGCACGGGATGAAGTATCGGCCCACGGGACGGCGGCGGCGCTATATGCCCAAACGATTAAGCCTGGGATCGACAACGTGGCATGGACTACGCAATCTCATACATTTTTGAGAAGCCCAAAATGGCCTACTACTTTGCAAAAACTCTTGCGATTTCATTCGACGACGCGGTCCGTCGTGTAATCGACGCGTTGACGAGTCAGGGATTCGGCGTTCTCACGGATATCGATGTCCAAGGCACTCTAAAGGCGAAGATCGACATCGCTTTTCGGCGCTACCGAATTCTGGGTGCCTGCAATCCCACCTTTGCCTATCGGGCGTTGCAAGCGGAAGACAAGATCGGCGCCATGCTGCCCTGCAACGTCGTAATCCACGAGCCGGCGGGCGGTGACGTTGAAGTTGCGGCCGTTGACCCGGTTGCGTCGATGCAAGCCACTAATAATTCGGCGCTAGCGTCTATCGCGGAAGAACTGCGCGAAAAGCTGAGAAACGTGATTGCGGGACTCTGAATACTGCGGGGTTTATGGCCGTTGCGTTGCTTAGCAGGCGTGTGCACAGTGGCCGTCACCGTTCTCACCGTTTCTTCAGGTGCGGCAGCATACGGATCAGC
>NZ_JFHD01000049.1 GCF_000698575.1 Caballeronia zhejiangensis | reverse complement strand
CTGGGTATGGTCGACTTGCACGACGTCGAGCGGATTGCGGACAACAAAGTTTCCCGGAGGCGCATCGGCGTTCACGCGCTCGAGCGCCTGCGCTTCGCGATGAGTCGCCCACCACCGTGCAACCGTGCTGCGGCTTGGCGGTCGCGCGCCGCTCTCCGCACATCTTCGACGTATTTCAAGCGTGAGATCGGAGAGGGGATGGGCAAGCTGGCGTTGCTTCGGCAGCCATACGTTGAGGACGTCATCGACGATCGCCTCAGTGCGGCCGCCCAGCTGGCGCTTTCCGCGCTTTGGCCCGCGCTCGCGCGGCCTCATCGAGCTGTTTACCGGATCCGAAAGAAAGCGCCGTCGCAGACGGTAGACAGTCGCCCAATGGAGGTTAAGCAGTTTCGCAGCCTGCTTCGCCTGCTCAAGTGGCAGCGGCCCGGTCCCCAGCGGGCGAAGCACGCGGGCGATGGCTGCCTCCCGCTCAGCATCGTTCTCTGGTTTGGCCATTGACGTTGTCCGCGAGGAAGGTTGCCACCTACATTAGTACAATTGTTGGGCAACGGGGATACATTAGCCGAATTGATGGGCAGTAGTCGCTTTGGTCGTCGCATTTGCACAACACCGCCCAACGCTTCAGAAAGCGGAAATTTATCAATAAATCAATGGCTTAGGCGGCGGCGTCATTAGCGCGATAAGTGGGCGTCATTAGCGGAATTAACGAACCTCAACAGCTGCTGCGCAGTGCCTTCGCGTGGCTCGTCGACGTGCGCTATCTGGCGGGCAACCCGTGGGTGGCGATCAACGATCCTCCCGTCGTTCGCCGCGCGAATTCCATGCAGATCGATCGGGCGTTGCCCGCTGCGTTGTGGCGCAAGCTGCGTGACGAGCTCGATGCCCGGTCGGCACCGGAGCACGCTTCGCAGTGGCGCGCCTTGCGCGCGACGATCCTGCTAATGGGCGACTCGGGCTTGCGACGGGAAGAAGCCGCCTCGGCCCGTCGCGAATACCTCAAGCCCTCGGCGTACGGTACGCCCGAGCGGCCAGTGTGGGAGCTCACCCTTATCGGCAAGGGGCAGCGCGAGCGGACCGTGCCGGTGAGTGCGGCGACGCTGGTTGCCCTGCGCGCGCACTGGGTTGATCGGGGCAGGGCGTTCGATGTTGAGGACATGAGCGAGGCTCCGCATGGTCCACTCCTGGCGCCCATCTTTATTCCGTGGACGGAGGCTTCGCGCCGGCGTCACCGGCAGGCGCTTGCTGGAAAGAACGAAGATGGATCCAGCGTTCCATCAAGAGTGGAAGAGGCCGGCTACACCGCCGATGGGCTCAACCGGCTGATCGGCCGCATGACGAAGAAGCTCGTCGAGACGATGGACGCATTGAGCCTGGACGAGCGCGTCCAGCTCGACCGCGTGAACGCGCACGCCTTTCGCCATACCTTCGGCACGCAGTCGGTTGCGGACGACGTCCCGGTGGACGTTGTACAGAAAGTGCTGGGCCACATCTCGCTGCAGACGACGACCATCTATGTCCAAGCCGAGAAGCAGCGTGTACTCGAAGAAGTCGCGGGCTACTATGCACGGCTCGCAAAGCAAGCCACCACCCGCTAAACTTCCCACCGCTTCATTGTCTTGGTTGCGGCACGTTCAACAGGACCTATACCCCACAAGTCACCAGCGACTGGTAGTGAGCTATCCCTAGTTGGTATCGCTTAGGTAGCGTCCTGATTGCATGGTTCTTCTTTATGAGTCGGCGATGACCGGACAGTAGGTGTCAGATCTGTCTGGTCCATGGCGTCATGAATGACTAGTCATAACCTCTTCCGCGAAGCCGCAAATCCCCGTACATTCACGTCAAGATGAATTGCTGGAGAAATCAATGGCGACCGCGACGACGTCCGCGAAGGTAGTCTCGCTGCACACCGTGTCGGCTGACAAGGCGTCCGACAAGAAGTGGGGCAAGCCCGTAATGAAGCTTGGCTTCTGTGTTGTGCCGTCCGTGCTCTTGCGTGCTCAACAGCGGCTTGGGTTGAATCCGACTCAACTTGCCGTGCTGCTTCAATTGGCGGACTACTGGTGGGACCCGGACCGAAAACCGTACCCCAGCAAGCAGGCACTGAGTGAACGCCTCGGCCTCGGTCCGCGACAGATTCAACGATACATTGCTGAACTGGAAGAGGAAGGCCTGGTCAGGCGCGTTGAACGGCGTGCAACCAACGGCGGCAAGCTGAGCAACGAATACGACCTTTCCGGATTGGTAGAGCGTCTGAAGAAGATCGCGCCGGAGATCGAGGCAGCCAACGAGATGAAAAGAGCCGTGACCCGCCGCGGCGGAATCAAGAAGGCCGTTGTACCTCTCGCGTGATGCTCGCATCTGCAGATCGGAGCGTAGAAAAGAAAACGGCCCACCGAAGTGGGCCGCCTTTATCGCTTGTCTCTAGGGGGAGGCTTTCGCCAACAAGACCCAGAGCTAATGAGCGACATCATATCCATTATTAACGGTTTCGTCAACAGATGTCACTTGCCCTAACTCAAGCCGAGCTGGATGCCATCAGCTTAGCGTTATCGCCAGCGCGGCTCGGAACCTATATTCAAGCGGCCGCCAACGCCGGAAACAATGACGCGCTTCACCCGATCAAGCTCTACGGATGGAATGCGCAGTTGTCGGGGGCGTTTTTGACTCCGCTACAAATCTGCGAAGTCACCGTCCGAAACGGAATTTGCGACGGCATCGAGCGGCGCTATGGGGCTGACTGGCCGTGGGTCGCGGGATTCGAAAGAACATTGCCGGCCCCACGCTATGGCTTCAACCCTCAACGGGAACTGATCGACACGCGAAGGAAGTTTGCTCAAGGCGAAACCGGCAAGGTCATCGCCGAACTTAAGATGGCATTTTGGTCGCAAATGTTGACCCAAAGACATGATGGTCGATTGTGGACACCGTTTCTGCGTACGGTTTTCCCGAACTTGCCGGATGCTAAAACGCATACAGTTGCGCAGTGCCGCACGCTGATGGGAGTCGAGCTTGAAAAGCTGCGCAAGTTACGGAATCGGATTGCCCATCACGAACCGATCATCTCCTACAACCTACTGGATTACTATGCCTCGATTCACAGCCTTGTTTCCTGGCGGTGCAAAACGACCGCCAGCTGGATGGATAGCATCGAAACCATCACGACCGTCGTGAAGCAGAAACCATAGCGTGCTGCGCGAGACTGGCTGTCAGTCGATATTCTTCTCGGGATCGCCGCGCGCACGGCTTTCCGCAATTTTGCTGATTGCGCCGATTCGTTCGGCAAGCGTTGGCTGTCCTGCGGGCATGGGCTGCGGGAACAGCGTGAAAAAACCTCGTGCATGCCCCATTGCCATCAAAACACGAGTGAGGGTTTCGATACTTCCAATGCCGCTCAATTCGAACCGTTTATATGTTCGTAGCGCAATGCCCGCCTTTTCCGCAAACGCCGGCTGGGAATATCCCCCTCGAATTCGCTCTCGACGCACCCGCATAGCCAGATATCCAGCAATGTCCCTCTCGGTTGCCGAGCGGAGAAATTCGAGTTCTTGTTCTGGTGTCATGGATCGTGCCAAATATGGCACTGTCTGTTGATAACTTGTGCCGCGATCTTACTCGATCTGGCACAATAAATCCTCAGAATGAAAAAGGGCCTCGGAAAGAAGTACCCTCCGAGACCATTTTTCCACTATACTTGGTGTTCAAGCGATGACCGAACACAAGATGTTGTGGTTTTGCTAAAAAGAGAAACGGCCGGGGTGGTGCCCGGCCGCGTGCGACGAGGGGTTAGTGGTGTCCTCCCGCCGGCTTACTTTGCTTCACAAGAGCAGCCAGTGTATCACTTGGTCTCCGACCATAGCTGGCGTGTGGGTTTTTCAAACTGCTGCTTGACCTAAGTTCGGCACGTCTGCCGAAGGATTCCTGTCGTGCCGAGCTGTTGAGATAGGAGCAGTTGATGGCGAAAGTCTGCCATTTTCCGAAGCCTGTCCATGTCCGCGCATATGTACGCTTCCGTCGAGGTCGTCCCGAAACGGTTTGTGAACATTGCCGGTCGTGGCCGTCCGTTTAACAACGGAGTTGTATAGCGAGCCGGGGCAACAATAGCCCCGGCTTCTTACGTTGCGAATTAGGAAGCGAAAACCCATGGTTGCAAAAACGACGTACAAATGTGTAGCGAGAGAGATGTCTGGTGGCAGCAGCCACGAACACATCGCCTATCTGTGGTGGATCAAAATCGTCGACGGAAAAACCGTTGGCGAGCCCGCGCGTTCATCCCGTGAGCAGATGGTGGCTTTCATCGAAAACTACGATCAAGATCGGGTTTGGTGCCCAGACGTAAATCCCGGACGCACGGGAGCTTGGGTGCATGTGCATAGCAACGGCCGTATTAAATATGTCCAGACCGTCGCCGATGGTCGCAAGTCGGACAACCTTCTCTCGCTGCCGTTGCGATAGCGCGCCGGTGTGATGACAGCCGAACCTGCCGCCTGTAGCGCGCGCAACAGGTGGCAGGTTGGTCCGCCGCGATAAGTCATTCGCGCTGCCAATTCTTGGGGACTATCTCTGTTTAAGAATTGGGCGTTCGCGATCGATCTCGCTACTCGACTATCAAGCATATGCCAATCGACATTGATCAACTCTGCCGCACAATTAGAACGCCAGGGGAACTCCGAAATTTGCCTGGTTACGTCGAGAAGGTCAATCCCGCGCAGATCGGGCTTCGGCGCGTTATCTGGCCGTATGGCTTCGCGTCCGAAACGCACTGTGCCTTGACGAATTGCGGCACGCCGCACAAGGCAGGGGTGATCATCGAGCTCGAAGACGGCACAGTCTCCAACATTGGACACGTTTGCGGCGCCGACAAGGACAAGTTCTCGTCGAAGTTCACGGCGGAGATGCTCAAGTTGTCCGAGTCGCGACGTCGGGAGGCAATGCTGCCGATCCTTCTTGATCGACCGGCGCTTGAAAGAACGGAACGTGTTGTACGCGCCGCGTACCACGAGGCGGAAAATTGGGTCCGCCGCGTCGCTGCGTTTGCAGCAGGTTGTCCGGAGGCGGACAGGGAACTTCGGCGCCGAATCAGCGGTGGCGCCAGCATGGCAGTTGTTGACGTAGTCGAACGCTCAGAATCTGAAATCCGCGATCTGATAGCGGCTGGATTGGCAAGCAACCGTTCGGCCGCGCGCTACAAGGAAGTTGAGAAGGGCACTATCCGCGGCTCGACTGCGCTATCGCTCTCGGAGCAACGGATTTCGTCGCTCTGGCGCCGCGCAGATGCTTTGCTCGCTGCTAATCCGCAAGCCGTCGACATCGCCGGGCTGCAGAAACTATTCAACGAATCGGTCCATTTGCCAGAAGACGCACGACGAATCCTCGAAGAGTGCGAGGCAGCGCGGGTGTTCTTTACTCCGGCCAACTTTGCCCTGATGGCGATGCTACCGCTATCACCAGCGGCAAAGGGCGTGCTAACTGCGCTTACGATAGACAAACTCGATAACTCTGTAGTGCAATCACCCGCGCGCCAGGTCCTTCCGAATGCGGCAGGAGATCGGCCGCTTAACAAGAGGCAGCGAGATCTTCATCGAAAGATGGAAGCGATCCAGCGCGCGGCGCAACGGGTCATCAAACGATAGCGCAGCAGGTTCCGTTTCTGACCAGAGATCTTGACTAATGCGCATCACTTCGATGGGGTCTGCTCGCCCGAGTCCGCGAGATGGACGGGCGAAAGACGCGGTCTTCGCGCTGAACGTATCGGGCAAGCTCGTGCATGTTTCAGAGGTTCCACGCGGGAAAGCATGTGAGTGCTGCTGCGTTGCCTGCGGCTCACGTGTGATTGCCAAGCAGGGAAACCAAACCGCGTGGCACTTTGCCCACCTATCCACAGCGGATTGTCTGCACGCAGCTGAGACGGCACTGCATAAGGCCGTCAAACAAGTAATCCTCGAAGGAGATGTAATTCGCACTCCTGATCTCGTTGTTGAGGCGAGGGTGAACGTTGGCCCCTATGTTGGTCATGCAAAACGTTGCTTGAAGGGGCGCGCGGTCCTTTATGCTGGGCCTCGACTCGAGGTCCGTTTGGGTGAAATCGTGGCCGACGCGGTGGTCACAACGCACGACAGACAGTTAATCATCGAAGTCGCAGTCGAGCATCCTGTGGACGACGAGAAGCTCCGAAAACTCGCTTACATGCAGACGCCTGCGATCGAACTGGAAGCCTGGAGGTTGGATCGCACGGTGGATTGGACCAAAATCCGATCCTTCATCAGTGAGTCTGTCGAAGGGCGAAAGTGGCTGTTCAACTCGCGCGCCGGGCAACTGATGAAGGAGGCGCAGGCGGAAGCTCAAGCTCTGGCTGACGCACATGCCCAAGCTGCCAGACGCAACGTTACGAGCCGCGATATGCCACGGTCCCAGACAATGGCTGGTAGCTTTGGCCGTCGCGGGGACGATACCGTGCTGACGGGCGATTGGCAAACTGATGCAACGACAAAGTTGAAACGGCTGTGGCACAGACATCGCGTTGACCGGCTTCTCACCGTGACCCCCTCCTTCGCAGCGGCCGATATGATATTGCGGTGGGAGGAGAAGGATGCGCACGAGGGGGATGTGCAATCTCACTTCGAGAGTCTACTTGCAGTGCTGGCGACCATCGCACACATTACATATCGCGATGAGAACGGCGTTATCGTCGAGCTCCGGCAGTAACTCTAACTTGGGGCGAAGCCCGCCTTGTCGGGATCGAACGACAGGACAAGTTAAAGGCGAGGGACCGCGCTATGGCTTGCTCGAGCCGCCACGTCGCCCAGATTGATGCTTCCGTTCGTCATCGCCTCGCTCGCCTTCCATAGTTCTGCCGCGCGCCCACAATCCGCACAATTTCGATAATGCCGGTTCGCTTCAAGATCCGATAGACGAGCACGTAATTGGGCGCCAACACCATTTCGCGCGTGCCGCGGCGGCGGCCGACGCGGTATAGCTCGGGATGCTCAGGCAGGGCGTCCGTCTGTTGTTCTATCCGGTCGTCCAGTTCGAGCGCGGCTGCGGGGTTGTCCTCGGCGATGTAATCGAAGATGTTGTTGCGGTCCTCGCGCGCCTTCGCACGCCACTCGACGATCAAGATTCAGCCTCGCCGCCTGCGAGCCGCTTGCGCAACGCGGCCTTCTTGTCGGCCATCTCCTTTTGCACCTGCGCATGCGGCACGTTCGGCCGCGGATCGTCTAACGATTCCTGCACCTGTTCACGAAACCACTTTTCATATGCGGCCGCGTTCGAGTGCGTCTGCTTCATGGCTTCGGCGCGATCGGGTCGGCTCTGCCGATCGATTTGAGCTTCGTCGGGCCGCCACGCTTCAAGCGAGAATCGCCCATTCTGCAAACCGAGCGCGCGGATCACCTCGAGCGCCTTGACCGGGTTACGAAACGCGCGCGGCCGACGATTGTTCGAGGTGACCAGCACAGCAGTGCCGGCGGTGCGTGTCTCCAGCTCGATGAAGAACTGGCCGCCGTCGGCGCGAAGGATGGCATTTAGCACGCCACCGGCCTGGGCGGCGGCGGTGGCCTGTGACACATCGAGGGTTTTCATCGCGCACTCAATGAACGAGGTTTCCACGACTAATAGTAGCACGTGTACCGAATAATCATCGTGAGTGGTGCCATTTTGTCATAACGCCTCCCCACAGGGGTGTCATTTAAAGTAATACGAATACGCGGCGACATGCAGCGGTTGGATTTATCGTTATTCGTAACTCAAAATTGAAGCTCCAAACAGACAGAGGCGAAGCATGGCAGCCGATAAAAATATTTCGTTACCTGTAACAGAAAAGCGAGGTCGGGGCCGGCCGCGGAAGCTCGACGCCATGACGAACGCCCAGCGTCAGGCCGCCTTTCGGGCACGTCATAAGACGGACAAAAAACGCGTTACCGTAACGAAAAATGAGTATGACGAGCTTGTGCTCGAATGTGAGCGGCTGCGCGAAGAATTGGCGATGGCTCGTCGCGCGATCGCAAAGCCACGCGGCCGTATGGCGAGCGAGGGCGAGCCTCCCGCTGCCTCGGCGGTGTTGGCCAAGCCCGTGCCGCCGGCGGACGAGGCGGAATCGGATAACAAGCGGCTGGTGGTGACGATGAACGGCCGCGAGATTTTTTCGCTCCAGCGTCTGGAGGCGCATTACGGGATATCCAAGCGCGCCGTGCTAGAGCGGCTGATCTGGTGGGTGGATCGCAGCGTCGTGCAGTCCTTTGGAGAGGACGATATGGCATTTAACCGTTACTTGAGTCGCGTAACTAAAAATCGTTGAGGTTTTGAGCAAGAGCTCAGTTGCTCAATCAATGGTTCTCCGCGTGTGTCAAAGACGGATGCGATCGACCACGTCGAGGCTGACGTCGTCGCGGCGCCGGTCATACAGCTGCGTGGTGCGCGTCGACGCGTAGTTCGCCATCGCCGCTGCATTTTCGAGCGTGCCCGTTTTTCAGGTACGCGGTGATGCCGGTTGCGCGGAATGTATGGTTGCCGATCTTCGTGCCGATCCCGAACGCGAGCGCCCGACGCCGGATCATCGCATACGCGTTGGCCTGCGGCAGCGGCGTGGAACTCAGCTGCCCGGTGCCGCGCGCGATCGTGCGGAACAGCGGCCCTTTCGGCTCGTCGCGTAGGCCAGCCTGTTCGAGATACGCATGCAGATAGGCCTCAAGCGTGTGATGACAGGGCATCGCGTGCGCCTTGCCGCCCTTTTCACGCAGGCGCACCCATAGACGCCGCTGCTGCAAGTCCCGCCCCGTCGCGTGCTCGGTTACTACTCGATTGCGCCGACCTCCGCCCGCTATGAGCAGACCCCGGAAAGCGCTCGCAAGGGTCTGCCGCGACACGCGGTACCGGGCTTTCGCCTGGCGCGCCTCGCCACCGACGCAAGCCTGCATGGTGAGGGCCTTGGTACCCAGCTGCTGCTTGCGGCCAGTCTTCGATGCATCAAAGTCGCCGGCGAGGTCGGCGGCGTTGCGCTCTTCATCGACGCCAAAACCGAACGCGCCACAAAGTGGTACGAAGCGCGCGGGGCCGAGCGCCTGATCGGCGTGCCGGATGGTTTTCCGATTCCGTTGGTGATTCCTCTCAAAACCCTTGAAGCCGCATTGAAAGCGGCTGGCAAGCTCTAAGGGGCGTCTCTAATGACGTTTTTAGCCGTCGCCAGCATATGATGCAGCAAGCGATTTTCAAGAAGGCCTCGTGGATGAAAGCGAGCTGTTCGAAGCGAATGCGTAGCCGGCGAAAGTTGTGAAGCCACGAAATGGTTCGCTCCTGTCGCAGATGGGTGGAATAGCCTCGACCAGCGCCTGGAGTTGAGTCACGTCGTTGCGGTTGGCGCCGGTCAGTATCACCGCGAGCGGGATGCCCTGCGCCTCGGTGATGAGGTGGTGCTTTGAACCGGGTCGCGCGCGGTCTGTGGGATTCGGTCCTGTTTTTGACCTGAGCCCACAGCACGGATTGAAGATGAGTCAACGATGACGCGAGACCAGTCGATTTGGTCGGCTGCACGTAACCGCGCAAGCAGCACCTCGTGCAACTGGTCCCAGACGCCTGCCTCCTGCCAGTCACGCAGGCGACGCCAGCAACTCATGCCGCTGCCGCAGCCGATCTCGCGAGGTAGTAGGGGTCCCAACGCAGGCCTGTCTGTAAGACGAAGAGGATATACCCCGCCGATTTTCGAGCACAACGGCCAGAAGGTTATCCCGATCGAAAGCGTCTACGCTGTCTTCGAGGCCAAGCCGTCGATCAACGCGACTCAAGTGAGATACGCCCAAGACAAGGTCGAAAGCGTGCGTCGCCTCTATCGCACGAGCATGCTGTTCCTTGGCTACGGGTGGCGTTCAACTGCCCTCAAGAATGTGGGCAGATGTTGGCGTCCGGTTTGCATCGCTGATCCATGTTAATTGGGGCGCGTTCAAGTGATGCGTCCCTCGGATAACTTCACTGGCGCTTCGGGACGCTTCCGCTGTTGTGTCGTTCTCGTTGAACCGACGGGCGCGGTAAGCATCCCCACCATCGCATCGACAAAATTTTGAAACGGGTCAACTCTGTACCATGCCGAGTCTTTATGCTTATCAGAGTCAATTGACGCCTCGTAGGCCGTGAGAAATCCAGTCAACGACCAAAAGAAGAAGATCACGCGTTGAGCGACTATTTCCGGCGGGAAATCCGAGAGGAAATCGCGTATGTAAGCAACGGCGCGATCGTACTCTTTGTAATTCATCTCACGAGTCAGCGCACGAACTTGCGGACGGCGAGACTGCAGTACCATCCCAAGGAACCTCGCAGTGTGAGAGATGCTGCCGTCTAGGGGCTCCGAGAGTGGCCATGTTACGAGCGCCTCCACAACCTCTCTCAGTGAGAGCGGCCCACCGTTTCGCTCAACCTCTGCCAGCCGCGATCCCCACAACTTGTCGGCCTGGCCCATCGCCTCGATGATCACTTGGCGAATCAACTCCTCCTTGGAGCGGAAGTAGTAGTTCAACGAGCCCGGATTCTTGAGTTCGGCAGCGGCCACGATATCGCGGACGGTTACGGCTTCAACGCCCAACTTGGCGAACAGTCGCACAGCGGCGAGTTTAATGCGGTCAGAAGTATCCATATCGACAAGGTCGTGGGCCGTCGGCACCAACAATGTGGTTACAGCATTCTACTTTATCGACCTCGTCCCAAAGCGGCTTGTTGATAGAACCAACGCCGTGTTGATAGGACCGAGGCCGCCGGGTAGGGGTTTACGCAAGTATACACTTGTTTTATACAGTTGTTCTTGACGCTTGTTTTAATGGCTCGTATAGTCGACTCACGCTGGAACATTTCTCGAGCAGATCGACCCGATGACACGGATGAGAGACCATGATTTCTTTTGAGCTTTCCGAAGACCAGACTATCGCCCAATCGGCCCTCCGTGAGTTCGCTGCGGAGGTACTTGCGCCAAACGCCCGTGGTGTAGACGACGAGGCAAAGCTTAGCGCTTCAACGTTGGACCTTCTATGGTCCCTCGGTGTGGCGCAGTCCCGCCTGGACACAGACGAAGCCGGCGGCGCACTAATGAGCGCACTTCTCCTAGAGGAGCTTGCCCGAGGCGATGCATCCGCGGCAGTGGCTGTCGCATCCTCGTTAGGCTTTGCAGCAGCTATCCGCGATTTCGGCTCGCCTGAGCAAGTCGAGCGTTTCCGTTCCGTCTTTGCTGAAGAGAGATTTCATGCGGCAGGCGTATTGTTGGTTGAGCCGACCCCGGCGTTCGACCGAACTAACCTTCGAACCACTGCGCGAGTGGCGACAGGCGGCTACCTCTTGAGTGGAGTCAAGAGTTTCGTCCCTCTTGTGGACGACTGTCAGCATTTCCTAGTCGTGGCAAAACTGAACGACGAACAGGTAGCGTTCATTGTGGACGCGGGCTGCACGGGCCTAACGATTAGCAACCGACATGCAACACTCGGCTTGCGTGGGCTTGGTGCAGGAGAGATTGCCTTCGATAACGTGTTCGTGCCCGAGCAGAATCGCCTTGGCGGTCACGGAAGCTCGGTCGTTGACCGTTTGTTAGACGCCTCTCGCGCGTCACTCTCAGCCATCCTTACCGGGGTCAGCGCCTCGGTGATGGACTATGTGATCCCTTATACAAAAGAGCGCGTCGCTCACGGGAGTGAGCTTGCCAAAAAGCAGGTAATTGCCTTCCGCATAGCTGACATGCACATGAAGATTGAAGGAATGCGTTGGATGTACTGGCGAGCCGCATCGACGATCGACCAGCAGCGTCCCTCTTCCCGCTTTTCCCGTCTTTCTCAGATATATGCGAGTAGGAACGCGATGTGGATCGCTGACGAGGGCTTGCAGATGCTCGGGGGGCACGGATACACCCGAGACTTCCCGCTCGAGATGTGGTACCGCGACGTCAGGACCCTGTCGGTGCTGGATGGAATTGTCGGGATTTAGGATACGTCGAGAAATCTGGGAGATAAGAGATGATTGATTTTGAACTGTCAGAAGGCGATAAAGCACTCGTCGATGAAGCGAGAGAGCAGGCCTTGCTCGCTCGTAAATATGCACGCTTCTACGACAAGAATGAAAATGTCGTCCCGCCCCGAGAGCTAGAGGAGGCCATCGGTCGGCCAGACCCGTTCGAGCAGCGGCTAGATATGGACGGCCAGATCAGCGGGAAGGCTATTGTAGAGGCGCTGCTGCACATGGAAATGTTCCGTGGCGACGTTGTCCCTTTGAGGGTACCGAAAATCAGCCTCGGAAATTATGTACTGGAGAGCGTCGGTTCCCCAGAGCAGATCGAGCGTTGGGGAAAGTCCCGGATTGCCATCGGAATTACTGAGCCAGGGGCAGGCTCCGATCCGTCGCGAGTGACCACGACAGCCATCTACGACGAAGCGCGAGATGAATGGGTAATTAATGGGGAAAAGATTTTCATCACCTATGCCGAGGACGCTGACGCAGTAATGCTGTTCGCGCGCGCAAAAGGCGCTGATGGCAATTTCAGTCTGACTACCTTCTTGGTTGAGAAAGGGACGCCTGGATTTACCGTAGGTCCCCAGGTCAAAAAAATGGGCATTCGCGGGGAAGATACCGCGGGCCTCGTGTTCCAGGATTGCCGTCTGCCGTCATTCAATCACGTCAAGGCGAATTTTAAGACTGTCTTCGAGGTGTTCAATTTCTCTAGACCAATCGTTGCCGCGTTTGGGCTAGGAACCTCGCGGGCGCTTTTGGACTTCACCCTCGAAAAGCTAGCTGAGGTTGAAATCGTTCCCGAATACAGTTCCGGACTTGCCGGACGGTCGGCTATCGTGGATCGCTTGCTTGAGTTGGAGGCCGAGTACGAGGCTGCGTGGCTTTGTGTCGTGCGAGCGAAATGGCTGGAAGACAAGCGAGGCGGCGTCAAGGTCGAGGCTTCAACGGCAAAAGCGATGGGCGGGATGGCATCGCGCCGCATCACCCAAGGCTGTCTCGAGCTGCTCGGAAATTTCTCCTTGACCGAGGCAGAACTCGCGGAGAAATGGTTCCGTGATGCCCGTATCTCCGATATCTACGAAGGGCCGGGTGAAGTTCAGCGTTTGATTATCGCTCGTTCTCTGCTGGGTTACTCACAAAAGGACCTGCGATAAGAGACCCGCGAATAGAGATCCAAAGATAAAAATGCTTAGGAGACGGTAGATGAGTGGCGTTCCCATTGAAGAGCAGTTGCTCCTTCCACGCTTGCTCTCGTATGCATCGCGATGCCACGGCGAAATCGAGGTAGTAGCCCGCGACACGTCTGGGGAAATCTGCCGTCAAACTTATGCACAAACGGAGCTGCGAGCACGACGGTTGGCGTCCTCGTTAATTGCTCGTGGCTATGGCCATGGTACAAAGTTGGCGGTACTCGCCTGGAACACTATTCGATACTTTGAGTTGTTTTATTCGGTCCCTGGTATCGGTGCAGCCCTTCACACGGTCAATCCGCGCCTTTTTATCGACCAGATCGACTACATCATCAACGACGCATGCGATTCCGTCCTCTTCTTTGACGGTGCCACGCTTCCGATCGTTGAACAAATTGCAGAGCGACTAACGAACGTCAAGACATTCGTGGCAATGGGTGCCCGGGGCGAGTTCGCGGAGGCAAAAATCCCGAATGTGGTCTTGTATGAAGAGCTGGTGGAAGAAGGTGACGCGTCTTACGAGTGGCCGGAGTTCGATGAAAAGTCGGCAGCTGTAATTTGCTATACGTCTGGGACGACAGGCGCACCCAAAGGTGTTACGTACACCCACCGCTCATTGATGCTCTCGTCGCTTATCGGGTCAGCGAATATGCCTGGTAGCCCGCACGGCGAGCGACAGGTCTTGCTATCGCTCGCCCCGATGTTCCACGCGAACGCATGGAACTTCCCATTTATGGGCCCATTGACCGGCTCGAAGGTCGTATTCCCTGGGCGCGATATGCGGCCAGAGAGCTTGTACGAACTGATCGAAGCAGAGGCGGTAACAGGTGCCGCGGGTGTGCCTTCGATCTGGCGCATCATAGTTGATTGGCTCGATTGCAACGGAAAGAGGTTTTCCACAATGCGCCAGGCCTTTTCTGCGGGTTCTCCCCTTCCCACGGATCTAATGAAGGCGCTAACTGAACGGTATGGCCTTGACGTATCCCAGTCATGGGGCATGACTGAGGCACCAAACGCAAGCAGCGGGGCGCTTAAGCCGGAGCACAACAAACTTCCTTCAGACGCCAAATTGACTTATCGCGAGAAAGCGGGGCGCGAGATTTTTGGAATGCGCCTGCGCATCGTTGACGATCAGGGCCATGAGCTAGCTCGTGACGGTCGAGCAGTTGGACACCTGCGTGTTCGCGGGCTCTGGACGCCGCACACGTACATTAACTATCCGGACCGTGCAGCCTTGGATGCTGACGGGTGGCTGGTAACCGGTGACGTTGCGACTATCGATTCCGATGGGTATGTCCAGATCGTAGATCGTGCGAAGGATGTCATCAAATCCGGAGGAGAGTGGATTAGTTCCGTAGAGCTCGAAAGGATTGCGATGCTACACCCGGACGTTGAACGCGCTGCGGTAATTGCAGTCGACGACGAGCGCTGGGGAGAACGGCCGATGTTGATTGTCACGTTGCACGCAGCGGCGAAGGCTGATGCCCAGCAGATCATCGAATTCATGCGACCTCGAATCGCACGCTGGTGGGCTCCGGATACCGTGAAGATCGTAGACGCGATTCCGACCACCGCGACGGGGAAAATCAACAAGGTCGCTTTGAGGAAACGTTTTACCTAGCGTTGCTTTGCCTTATCCGCGGGAGAGCTTGCGATCCACATTTTTTGGAGGTGTTCGAGTGAAGGTTCTGGTAGCTGTTAAACGAGTTGTCGACGCGAATGTCAAAGTGCAGGTCAAATCAGACGGGAGCGCGGTCGACCTCAACAATGTGAAGATGTCCATCAACCCGTTCGACGAAATCGCAGTGGAAGAAGCGGTGCGATTGAAGGAGGCGGGTGTAGCCACTGAAGTGATAGTCGTGTCCGCGGGGGCGGCCCAAGCGCAGGAAACGCTGCGCACGGCGCTCGCGATCGGTGCGGATCGCGCGATTCTTATTGAAACGAACGAGGAACTGCAGCCGCTAGCGGTTGCAAAATTACTGAAGGCCATTGTCGATAAGGAGCAGCCGCAACTGGTGATTCTTGGCAAGCAGGCAATCGACGACGATTCTAATCAGACCGGCCAGATGCTTGCCGCGCTGGCCAATATGCCGCAAGCAACATTCGCTTCAAAGATCGCGATCTCCGACGGCAATGCCACGGTCACGCGGGAAGTCGACGGCGGGTCAGAAACTCTATCGCTCCAGCTGCCCGCAGTAGTCACGACTGACTTGCGCCTCAATGAGCCACGCTACGTTACGCTGCCTAATATCATGAAGGCAAAGAAGAAGCCACTCGAAAAGACCACGCCTAGCGATCTTGAGGTTGACGTTACGCCGCGCCTTAAGACATTGAGAGTCGCTGAACCGCCTACGCGCAGCGCAGGCGTAAAGGTCCCCGACGTAAAGACATTGGTTGAAAAACTCAAGACCGAAGCCAAAGTGCTGTAACGGAGAGAACTGACATGACGATTCTAGTTATTGCGGAACACGACAACACGTGCGTCAAGGCCGCGACATTAAACACGGTGGCAGCCGCGCAGAAGATCGATGCCGACGTACATGTATTGATTGCAGGCCACAACGCACGGGCCGCAGCCGATGAAGCTGCAAAGATTGCAGGAGTTTCGAGAGTTCTGCTTGCCGACGCGCCGCAACTGGAAGCCGGGCTTGCCGAGAACTTGGAACCGACAGTTCTCTCGCTTGCGAAGGATTACACGCACATTCTCGCGCCGACTACCGCGGCGGGCAAGAACGTCGCGCCGCGCATCGCAGCGAAACTGGACATGGCGCAGATTAGCGATATCACCGCGATCATCTCCCCGGACACGTTCGAGCGGCCGATCTATGCCGGCAACGCGCTCGTAACAGTTCAATCCGCAGATCCTATCAAGATCGTCACTGTCCGTATGACTGCATTCGACCCGGTCGCAGCGGAAGGAGGCAGCGCGACGATCGATGTGATTGGAGCCGCAGCAGATAGCGGCGTTTCTCAGCTCGTTAGCCGCGAAGTCACAAAACTCGATCGTCCTGAGCTTACGAGCGCCAAGATTATCGTTTCGGGCGGGCGCGGCCTCGGCAGTGGCGAAAACTACATGAATGTGCTTGAGCCGCTTGCCGCCAAGCTCAACGCGGCACTAGGCGCATCGCGCGCCGCTGTGGACGCGGGCTACGTGCCGAACGACTATCAGGTCGGTCAAACCGGAAAAATCGTTGCTCCGGATCTCTATATCGCAGTCGGTATCTCAGGCGCGATCCAGCATCTCGCAGGAATGAAGGACTCGAAGTTCATTGTCGCAATCAACAAAGACGAGGAGGCGCCAATTTTCGGGATCGCCGACTACGGCCTCGTCGGTGATCTGTTTGCAGTCGTCCCCGAACTGGTCGCCTCCATTTAGGGTTCGTTAGCGAGGCTACTCGTAAAGTCGACTCAAAAGTCGCAGCTCCAAAACTGATGTGGAAATAGCGATTAGGAACCTGCCCCCTCCTACTGAAAACGCAATATGCCTAGTTTTCCTGCCCGTCGAATGGATGAGGACAGTTACGAGCATTGGTCTACGGACACGGTGCGTTGGTCCGACACCGACCGCATTGGCCACGTGAACCATCTTGCAATTGGCGCGTATTTTGAGACAGGTCGTTCACGATTCATTGCCGAACTTGAAGAACCGCATCAAACTTTTGTCACTGCGTCGTTGACTATGGAGTTCATTCGTGAACTTCATTGGCCCGATCTCGTGCGTATCGGCACGGCCGTCATAGAAGTAGGTAACACATCATGCAAGCTGATACAGGGAGTGTTCTCGAACGGCAGCTGTGTCGCTCTTGCGACAACCGTTCTCGTCCTGATCGACTCCGACACACGTCAGCCCGTAGCTATCCCTGATCAGCAACGTTCGATGATGGGACTGCACGCACTGAAGTAACCGAAGCACTTAAGAGGACAAGTCCACTTCCGGCGGCGCTTAACAGACTGATTGCGTCAGCACAGGCGAATCTCGACTGCGAAAACGCACGCGCGAAAATGGTATCTCGAACCGCGCGGACAGGCCGTGAATATTGTCTGGATCCCGCCTGAGAGGGCGGCAGCCCCAGCTACACACGCATGTAGTCGAGCACCTCTCTCTGGGGGAGCTGATCAAGATTTTTGCTGTTGATTGACAGTCCGGGTAGTCGTTTCGAGCTTTGCGCCCAATGGACTCGATGGGTGTTTGCGTCGACGTGCGTAGTGGCGACATGCCGCGAACAGATTCGGCTTCCGCGGCTCATTGTCTCAATCGGGCGGTGCTCCGCCGGGCAGTATTCCAAGCATCTGATTACAAGCAATTGAGTTTCATCAGTCGGTAGACAACCGAAACACATGGAGCCAGTATGAACGATCAACCTAAGCAGGGCGGCCCGTGTGCCGGGCTGCGTGTGATAGAGCTGGGTTCGCTCTTTTCGGCGCCAATCGCAGGACAAATCCTCGGGGACATGGGCGCGGAAGTGATAAAGATTGAGCCGCCCGGCGGCGATCCATTGCGGAAGGTAGGCCCGTTTCACAACGAAATGGGAGCGCTTTTCATGATGGTCAACCGACGGAAGAAGAGTGTCATCCTAGATCTGAAATCGCCAGACGATCTTAACATTGCAAAACAGCTGATTGCCACCGCTGACGTGTTGATTCACAACAATCGTGCAGGGGTCATGGAGCGCCTTGGATTGGGATACGATCAACTGAAGGACACCAATACGAAGCTTGTCTACGCAGCTATTTCCGGCTTCGGCACGTCAGGCCCGTATGCATCAAACGCTGCCTATGACCACCTATTACAGGGAATGACTGGGATTATGTATGTGCAAGGGCGCGGAGGTAATCCCGAGCCAATTAGAAATCTGATTGTGGACAAAACAGCCGCGACAATCACGGCCAGCGCGATTCTTGGAGCCCTGCTTCAACGAGAACGGGGTGGAGGGCTGGGCCAACGCGTAGACGCGTCCTTACTGAATACGTTCTCCTGGATTGGAATGATGGACAACATTAACACCTTCGAATCGAGCGAAGGAGGAAAGACGGCAACGCTGGATATTCACCACCCCGTTCGAACGCGGGACGGATGGGTAATCGGTCATGTACAGAGTGACGAACACTTTTCGGCGGCCTGTCGCATTTTTGAGCGAGAGGACTTGATTGGGCACGATGACTGGAATTCGGTAGCGCAGCGGGTCGAGCGAAGCGGAGATATGTGGCGCGAGTTCAGCAGACGAGCTAGTGAAATGACACGCAACGAGGTTTTAGCCCGTGCGGCTGAAAAGGGTATTGCGATTGGCCCCATTTATACACTCGAAGAGTTCCTTCAGGATTCTCAAGTGAAACACAATCACGCATATGTCGATTTCGAAGACCCGGATTTCGGTACCGTCCGTTACATGAATTTTCCAGTCAGTTTCAGCGCGGCGTCGATCGATATAAGGTCACGCGCACCGCTTCTCGGTGAGCACACGGAAGAGGTTCTGACGCTTGCTCGGTCTTGAATGATAGTTCGGCCTTGCGGGCGGACATGTCGACGCTACCGCCGCGGCGAAAAAGTACAAACGAACGCATGTTGTATTGCACCTTCACAGCGGACGGACGGTACGTCGCAGAAGAGTCTGCCCGATTCGCCAGCAAGAGGGAGTCTTGACCTGCCGGCCCCACCGGCTCATGCGACTCGACGCCCGGGGCTGTCCGGGTTGCCCATCCCGATCACGCGGCGGCGCCTTCATTGTGGCGGCGTAGAGGCCCAGCTCAGGATGCCTGGCTAGCTGCGGGGATGTGATTTCACTCACGCGGCATGAGGGCGTGTGCAGCGGATCGACGAAGTCGTAATGCTTCAGCCAGGTCGGCGTCTCCGGGAAACCCCCAAGGTGCAATCAGATGGTGCGTAGAATATAGTCATTTGTATAAAGCAATTGTTTTAAACAGGGACCGATCGGAGGTGTTATGAAAAGGAAGAGTTTGGTCGACGTGTACGGACGATCTTTTGACTCCGAAAAACATGGAGTGACGCTTCCGAACGCTGACCCGAATCGCCATCCCATCGCGATCGCGAAACATGAAGTCGGTGCTTTGCGTCAACACCAATGCTGCGCGCCTCGGGGAGCAGTGTTTTCGTGGTTCGACGTCATGTGCAAACGCGCTTGTCAATCACTGCAAGTAGTCGCATTGGCATATGCCGCTGCACCTGCAATCCAGACCGGCGCCCTTGACGATGCCTTGCAATTGCTCGAAAAAGATGCCCTGCCGTCCAAGTTGGAAGAAAAAGGTGGCGGGTTGGCCCGAAGATGGGCTTGGGGCGTCGGGTGGAAATAAAGCGGTGAAGAGCAGAATGCTTCTAGAAGGCGACGTCGCTAAACCTAGATGCAGCAAACAACTTGTTAAGACGGAAAACGTCGCCTCTGCGCGCCTCCATCCGTTGAGTCAACCCTTACTTCGAAGTCGACGATATGAAAATTGAAGCAGCTGTTGCGCGCCGTCAAGCTGAGGAGTTCTCCGTGGAAACGCTCGACATCGACGATCCGCGCAATGACGAAGTTCTCGTTCGGATCAGTGGCGTGGGCGTGTGCCACACGGACCTCGCTGTACGCGATGGCGTCCTTCCAATACCACTGCCTGCGGTTCTCGGGCATGAAGGCAGCGGTACCGTAGTGGCCGTCGGCAGCAATGTCACCAAGGTTAAGGTTGGAGACCACGTGGTTCTGACGTTTAGATCCTGCGGGCATTGCCACAGTTGTGACGACGACGACCCCGCTTACTGCCAACAATTCAATGAGTTGAATTTCGCCGGTGTCCGGAGCGACGGTTCTCATTCGTTGCGTTCCGAAGGCGAAGCAGTCTCTGGAAATTTCTTTGGGCAGTCATCCTTTGCCTCGTATGCCCTCGCGTACGAAGCAAACATTGTTAAGGTGGATGAACGCGCGCCCCTCCCCATACTTGGACCGCTGGGGTGCGGAGTGCAAACGGGCGCGGGCGCGGTGATGCGCTCGCTTTCTTGCGAGCAGCATTCTTCCATTCTCGTTCTAGGCGCAGGAACGGTTGGACTTAGCGCGGTTATGGCAGCTGTAGTCCAGGGTTGCAGCCACATCATAGTGTCCGACCCGATGGAAGCCAGGAGGGAACTCGCTCTTGCGCTAGGCGCCACGCACGTCGTTGACCCGATCAACGCAGATCTCGGGGCCACGGTTCGCAACTTCCTGCCGCACGGTGTTGACTACGCGCTCGACACGACCGGAAACGTCGCGGTATTGCAATCTGCTTTGAGTTGTATGGGACATTTGGGCACGCTCGGGCTGGTTGGCGTTCCAAATAAGCCTGGCGTCACGATTCCGGTCGATCCGCTCCAGTTGATGTCGCTGGGCTTGACCCTCAAAGGCATCGTCGAGGGCGATAGCGATCCTGATGTCTTCATTCCTGAGTTGGTCGCGCTATTTCTTAACGGGAAGTTTCCGTTTGACAAGCTAGTTCAGACCTATCCGCTGAGTGAGATTAACCGGGCGGTGACTGACCAGGCGCGCGGCATCTGCGTCAAACCCGTCTTAATTCCCGCCGAGCAAGGGGAGGCAACTCATGCAGTTTGACAGCGACTACACGATGACGATAGGCGGCCGGGGCTTCGAGGCGGAGGCCACGATCGATGTGATCAATCCCGCAAACGGAGCCGTCATTGCTACAGCACCGCGCGCATCGAAGGCTCAACTTGACGAGGCGGTCGCGGGTGCAGCTCGCGCGTTTCCTTCGTGGAGCGCGGCTGGAGTCGAGGCGCGCAGGGACGCTGTAAGGAGGTTGGGATCGAAGTTGGTCGAAAACGCGGACGCCTTAGCGCGCCTTCTCACGTCCGAGCAAGGTAAACCATTGGCGGACGCGCGTGCTGAAATCTTGGGCGCTGCATACTGGTGTGAGACTTTGGCGACCGTCGATATGCCGGTGGTAGTCGTTGAAGACTCCAGAGATCGGAAGGTCGAGACCCGACGGGTTCCGCTGGGCGTGGCCGCTGCGATCGTACCTTGGAATTACCCCATCTCGATCGCGTTTCTCAAGATCCCGGCAGCGCTTCTCACGGGTAATTGCGTCGTGGTGAAGCCCTCGCCATACACACCGTTGACAACGCTAAAGATCGGCGAGCTCTCTCGTGACCTCTTTCCTGCTGGCGTTCTCAGCGTTCTATCGGGCGGCGATGAACTCGGTCCATGGATAACGGAGCATCCTGGGTTCGCGAAAATTAGTTTCACGGGGTCTTCGGCTACGGGAAGGCGTGTCGTCCAGTCGGCTTCGCATACGTTGAAGCGTGTCACCTTGGAACTTGGGGGAAATGACGCTGCGATCGTGCTCGCCGATGTAAATGTACACGCCGTTGCTGAGAAGATCTTTTGGTCAGCATTTACGAATGCCGGCCAGGTGTGCATGGCGACAAAGCGCCTGTACGTTCACGAATCAGTTTATGACGAGCTTGCCTTCGCACTTGCGGAATATGCGAAGACGGTAAAAGTAGGCGACGGCTTCGAGCCAGAAACGAAGATTGGACCGATACAAAATCGCGCACAGTACGACCGCGTTTGTCGCCTTATTCACGACATCGCTGAGCGTGGAGAGCGAGTGCTGATCGGCGGAAACGTTGTGCCAGGGGCAGGGTATTTCGTCCCCGTCACCATCGTTGATAACCCTCCCGAAGAAAGTCCAGTGGTTCAGGAGGAAGCGTTCGGCCCGGTGTTGCCGATGCTTAAGTTTTCGGACCTAGATGACGTGATTGCCAAAGTTAATGCGAGCCCATATGGACTAGCAGGATCGGTGTGGTCGAGCGACGCGGATGCAGCCGCGTTGATTGCAAGCCGCATTCACAGCGGTACGGTGTGGATCAATGACTGGCTTTATATAACCCCCTTTACACCATTTGGCGGCCGCAAGCAATCTGGATACGGGGTGGAATGCGGACTGGAAGGGTTGTTGGAATATACAGGTACTCAAACGGTGGCGATCAACCGGAGCTAAGCAAGTTCCGATTGTGGAGCAAGCTGCGTAACAGGGTACACCGTAAAACGGAGAGAACAGATGACTGACGCAACCGAAAGCAGACCGGCTTTGATTCCGGACGATATCGCCCGCATCGTTGTAGATCCGAAGTCATACACGGACGACGACGTGATCTATCCCGCGCTCAAATGGCTGCGGACTAACACGCCAGTGGGGCGGGCGGAGATTGATGGCTACGACCCGATGTGGATCGTATCGAAGCACGCCGACATAATGACGGTAGGCAAGCAGCCTAACCTGTTTAGCAACGCGGCCGAAAGCGAAATCCTGTACGACAGAGCAAACGATCAGTTCATGAAGGCTATGAACAATGGCAATCCGCATCTCGTGAGCAGTTTGACTGCCATGGATCCGCCGATGCATACATCGTACAGGAGTCTGACGTCTAATTGGTTTCTGCCAGCGAACATCCGTCGCCTCGAGGAACGGGTTCGCGTGATCGCGAAGGCATCCGTTGAACGCCTGCTGCAGTTCGACGGTCGATGCGACTTCATGAGCGACTGCGCGCTTTATTACCCGCTGCATGTCATCATGACCGCGTTCGGAGTGCCAGAAGAAGACGAGGGCCGCATGCTTCGGCTGACTCAGGACTTCTTCGGCGTGCACGACCCCGATGAACATCGCGACGAGCTCCCTAAAAGCCCCGATGCGGCGGCCAAGCAATGGCACGCGGCTCTAAACGACTTCTACTCATATTTTTCAGCGCTCACCAAAGATCGGCGGGAACGACCTCGCGATGATCTGATGTCGCTGATCGCGAATAGTCAGGTCGATGGCAAGCCGATTGAGGAAGAGTACGCAAACGGGTATTACGTCGCGATCGCAACGGCGGGACACGATACGACGTCTTCGACCACGGGCGGGGCGATGCTAGGTATGGCGCGATTCCCCGACCAATTCCGTTTGGTAAAGGAAAACGCCGCATTGATCCCCGGCCTGGTGGATGAGGCGTTGCGGTGGAATTCTCCTGTCAAGCACTTCATGCGGACTGCCACCGCCGACACGTCGATTGGCGGCCAGGAGATCAAATCCGGCGATCGCCTTATGCTGAGTTATCCGTCGGGCAATCGCGACGAATCGGTTTTCGCTGACCCGGACGTTTTCGATATCACCCGCAGCCCTAATCGCCATTTGGCATTTGGGTGGGGGGCACACATGTGCCTCGGGCAGCATCTTGGGAAGCTCGAAATGCGGATTTTCTTCGAGGAGCTACTTCCGCGCCTGAAGTCATTCGAACTCGACGGCGATCCGAAACTCGTCGAGACAAACTTCGTCGGCGGATTGAAGCGCCTTCCGATCAAATTCGAGAAAGCTTAAAGAGTGCGATGGACGTAGTGAAGACGTTCGCTCGTGCGGCTCTTTGTTTCAGGGAGATGTAAATGGCGCAAACCGATAGAATCCGCATCGTGATAGTTGGAGCCGGGCATGCTGGGGTCGCTGCCGCCACCTTGTTCGGTCAGCGCGCCCCCAACTGCGACGTCGTTCTCGTGGGGGAGGAAGGTCATCTTCCGTACCATCGGCCTCCGCTTTCGAAGGCTTATCTCAAAGAAGGTGCCGACTCAACGCGGATTCTCCTGAAAGGAGAGAGTTTTTATGCTGCGAATCGCATTGAATTGAAACTAGGCGAACGTATCGTTGGAATCGATCGCGAGACTAAGCAGATCATCGTGGCCGCAGGTGCGCCGATCAAATACGACGCGCTCATTCTCGCGACGGGATCAGAGCCGCGTCGACTAAACGTGCCGGGCGCGAAGTTGAACGGTATCTATGAACTGCGCGACATAGCGGATGCAGACAAGATCCGGAGCGCACTCGGCAAAAGTCGACGGCTCGTGGTTGTAGGCGGTGGGTATATAGGATTGGAGGTCGCCGCTTCGGCACGAGCTGCCGGCCTCGGAGTAACTGTCGTGGAGCGCGAATCCCGAATCCTCGCGCGTGTTGCTGGCACCGTGCTTTCCCAGCGTGTCGCCGAATATCACTGCTCAAATGGGGTCGAGATCATTACAGACACCCAGGTAGTAGTGTTTGATGCCACCACTGATGGCGACGTCGGGGCAGTCAGATTGTCGACCGGTGCGACATTGGAATGTGACATGGTGCTTGTGGGCGTTGGGGGCGTTCCGCGTGACGAATTAGCCCGCGATGCAAACCTCTCTTGCGGCGATGGAGTCATTGTTGATCACCGAGCACGGACGTCAGACCCGTCGATCTACGCGATTGGCGATGTGAGCGCGCGCCCTGTTCCGCTATACGGTAGAACGCTTCGGCTCGAGAGCGTACAAAACGCGACCGAACAGGCTAAACAAGTGGTCGCGGATATCACGGGGCAGGCCGCGCCAAAGGCAGAAATCCCTTGGTTCTGGTCGGATCAATACGATCTAAAAATACAAATCGCCGGCTTACCACTGGACGCGGACAGCTATGTGGTTCGGATTGGCGCCGGGTCACAACAGCTAGCGGTGTTCCATCTTTTAGGCGAACGGCTACGCGCGGTCGAGGCGATCAATTCGCCCGCCGAGTATATGGCGGGGCGAGCGCTAATCGAGAGCGGAGGACGCTTGAGCAAACAGAAACTGGCAGATGCGACAGTAGCAATGAGCAACGTTTTAGCTGACTTGTGAATGAATATTTGGACGGAGTAACTGATGCCTACGATTACATATATTGAGCAGAACGGCACGCAACACGTGCTTGAGGGTCGAGTTGGAATGAGCGTCATGGAAGTGGCCGTTCAGGACGGAGTGCCAGGAATCATTGCCGAGTGCGGCGGCAGCTGCGCGTGTGCGACCTGTCATGTTTATGTTGCTGAGGAGTGGGCAAACCGCATCGAATCACCTTCTCCTGAAGAAGCCGCGCTACTGGAATTCGCGGAATTCCGCACCGAATACTCGCGGCTTGCTTGTCAGATACCGGTATCCGACGCCGTTGATGGACTAGTGATCAAGTTGCTAGATGTTTAAGCGAGGGCCTGCGCAGCGGCAGTCCGCACCGCAAAGGTGAAGCAAGACATGCTGCGCTCTCTCGACGATGTCTAAGTCAAAGAAAAAGCGACACAGAATCAAGACGCTCAAAGAAGTCGCATGCAATACGCTATATCGCATGGAGGGCCGCGCGCTGCCGCGGCGTATTTCAACAGCCCGCCTGGGGTGCCCGCACTAGAGCCGGCTCCCGAAGGGGCAATAGCTAGGAGGAGATTTTATGAGTGGCCCCTTGTACCTGCCTAAAGGCGGCGTCCTGTCCGTGGCTGACAAAGACAGGCCATCGTTGGAGTGGATCTCTGCACTGAGACGGCGTTATGTGACTGAGCCTGAGATCGATCGATTGCTGACCCGAAAAATGGAGCGACGCGCGGGCCACGTTTATAAGCCCGTCTCCCTGGAGCAGTTGTCTAACTGCCTGGATTCGCTGTTGCGAGCGGAAATCGGGAACGAGTTTGAGATAAGCGATGCAAGATGGCTGTCCGGTGGCGCATCCAAGCTTCAGATGGCCTTCACTCTCGGCTGGGACCGTCCGGGCATCGGCTACGAACGAACGCCTATGGTGCTGCGGATGGAGCCGGCGGAGTCCTTGGTCGAAACCAGTCGGCTTCGAGAATTCCAGCTGATCAAAGCGGTGGCTGGAGTAGTACCGGTGCCCCCCGTGTTCTGGTGCGATGAGGACGGTAAGCATCTGCCTTACCCCGGCCTGATTTACGGGTTTGCCGCCGGCGTTGCTAAGCCGAGCAACACCACCAGTGGTGTATCGGGCGTCGGTACCCAGCTCGCGCCTGAAATCCGGAAGTTGCTTGCGCCACAATTTGTTGAGCATCTTGCCAGTATTCACAGTCTCGACGTCCACAAGGCCGACCTCTCCGCATTCCAGATTCCAGTGGCCGGCACGCAGTGCGCGCAACTCGGCCTCGATTGGTGGGAGCGGGTTTGGGAGGAAGACGGCGATGAGGAAATTCCTTTGCTTCGCATGGCGGCCGGTTGGCTGCGCCGCACAATGCCCGTGCTTGACCAGCCGGTCATTGTCCATGCCGATTACCGCCTCGGGAACTTCTTATTCACCGAGCCGGATATGCGTATCTCTGCGCTTTTGGACTGGGAGTTGGGCCGCATTGGCGATCGGCACCAGGATCTAGCATGGACGACTAGCCGTACGCAGGGAAGCTTCGATACAGAGACGAACACGTTCCTGGTCTCCAGCATGATGTCGGAACCTGAGTTCCTTGAGGCATACGAAAAGGCAGCGAACTTTTCGGTGAATCAACGCACCATGCGTTGGTATCAAATTTACAACAATTTCAGCTTGGCAGTTTTGCTACTGGGCACTGGCTATCGAATCGCTCGGAATCGCAAAACCCACCAAGATGTTTTGGTAGCGTGGCTGATGGGCATCGGTTACGTGGTCCTTGACCAGCTTGGCGAACAACTCGAGAGGGGACTTTAAGATGCAAATGCGACCCGAAATTCAGATCGCGACCATGATTACGGCAATGACCGACGTCATCATGCCGGCGATTGATCCAAAAAATCGGCTTGCGAACGAGCAATCGCAGCTCGTTGTCGGTATGCTTCATTTGATGGAAAAGCAGCTGCCGCTGCAATTCCGATTTGACCGGGACGAATTACAGCGTCTAATCAAAGCGGCTGGCGACATTAATACGATTTGCGGGGAAGACTCGGCGCGCTCAGAGGCGCTGAAGAGCCTCAGTGATGCGCGCGCGGCAGCAACCGAGACATTAGAAAAGTGCCAAGTCGAACCTGCCAGCATTGTGGAATTCATTCGCGCGTTGCGTTCGGGAATTGGACTCGTACTCACCGACATCGAAGAGAAAGGCACAGTTGGCCACTTAGAAGCAACCGAGGCGGTGGTTCTGAAAATGTCCCGCGAGCAGTTCTTACGAGATCGGGCGCTGCTGGTCCCTCAAAATTGGGAAACCGATCCGGCATCGTTGCCGTCGATTGAAACGTTGCTATCGACGGTCTAAACTGCCGAACTCGGAGCGACTGCTCATTGCAAGATACTATGGAATATCGAACATGAAACCAAATTACGAAAAATTTGAAGGTTACATAAAGAGTGACGGAAATCCGCACTGGAATCAAAGCTATTACTACAACGCCTACGATCCGGTCACCCGAGTCGGCATTCTGATTCGCGTTGGCATTCAGGAGAGCCGGCAGGACACGAACACATGGTTTATCGTCTTTCAAGATGGCCTTCCGATTTTTACTCGAACAAACATGAACCTGCCGTATTCCGCAGGACGCCCTTTGGAGGGGTTGGAAATAGCGGGTATGCGCATTCACGCAGAAATCCCGTTGAAGAAAACTCGCATCTCGTTATCTGCAGACGGCTTCTCTGCGGACTTTACATGGGACGAGTTGCATCCTATGGAAGATAACGTTGCCATGACGAACGATACAGAGGGCTCGTTCGCACGCGAACTTTCGCACGTTCATCTTGAAGGCACGTCCACGATCACCGGACACTTCGTCCACCGCGGTGTACGCACTGACGTAAATGCGAAAGGATTTCGCGATATCGCTGCGGGCCCGCGAAACTGGGATGCATTGCTGCATTATCGGTTAGCATGGCCCGTTTTCGAAAACGGTACGGCTTTTGCGGGTGTGCATGGCATTTCAACGGAGAAGCAATCCGCTTATATGCGCATGTACCACGATGGGACCCAGTGGCGCCGGGTTACCCATATCGATGACCAAATGGTTTTTGCGTCCAATCAAACCTCGGTTGAAAGTGCGCAGTGGACGTTCACCGACGATTTAGGTCGGACCTTTGAAATGTCGGGAAAGCCATTGTTCACTTGGCTATTCCCCCTCGACACGTTCGTGCTTTGCGAACAGATGATGGAATTTCGCTTGGGAGACGGAACGATTGGATACGGTCTATACGAGACCGGCTACCGATTGCCCTGGCGGGGGATCGAATGAGATAGCGCCAACGGGGTCGGCCGCGGCGCGAACGGAAAAAATTGGCTATTGATAGCCTCTCGTATGGCGTTGCGCCGAGTGGAGACGCCGTCTAGTCGCATAAGCAGTCCCCAGGTCTGAGGATAGTCTTTCGTCATGCCGTGGTTTCCGAAGAGCTTCCCTGGTCGATGGTAGCGGCAATCGACCCGGGTCGACGGGCGCATGCGGCCGTTCGGTGGCGGTGGGCTCTTTGCCGACTAAAGACAACATTCGGAAAGTAGAAACGATCGACCATCGTTTCCGGCTGACTTTCGCAGTCGCTTCCACATTCGAACAGATGGCTAGCCGTGTAAGACCCTGTCCGGCAGATGATAGGCAAGACGACTAGTAGTACTAAACCAATATGAGCGCGACATCCCTGCGTTGGTTCCTAGCTAATTGTACGGACAGCAAATACGGAATGTCAGGTTCTCATATTAGATCAGGAGACGAACATGGGAAGGCTTGATTCGAGCGCAGGACGGTCGCTTTTGGGCGGAGCATTGTTTTTCCTATGCGGACTCGCGCAAGCCAAGAGCAGTGTCACGCTTTACGGGGTGCTGGACTCTGGGTTCTTGTACACAAACAAAACGCTCAATTCGGCTACTGGACAAAATGGCGGAAAGCAGTTTTCGTTGATCGATGCGGGATTGCTAGCGTCCCGATTTGGCATTATGGGAACGGAGGACTTGGGCGGCGGCCTGAAATTGAATTTCGATCTTGAAAGCGGGATCAGCGCGGTAAATGGCGGTTTCAGTGATTCGAACGGCAATCTGTTCGGTCGTCAGGCCTGGGTTGCACTTGACGGAAGATTCGGCGAAGTTAAGGCGGGTCTTCAATACTCGCCGTTTTATCTGGCCATCTATGAGACCGACCCGCGCGCATTCTGGCAATTCGGCAGCGGCGTTGTTAACTACGCCGACAATGTCCTCGCCACCGGCACCTTCAGCGCAAATGCGGTGTCGTATACGAGCCCGGTGTTCGGCGGGTTTTCGGGTAGCGTAATGTTCGCTCTTGGCGGCGAAGCAGGCAATTTCCAAGCGGGTCGACAATATTCCGCGAGTCTGAAATACGACAACGGCGCCCTCCTGATCAATGCGGCAATTTTCGGCAGCAATAGCGGCGGAACGGGTCAGACTCCTGTTCCTAGTACGTTGGAATTCGAAGGCCGCACGTTGGGGGCGGCATACAGATTCGGCACGCTAAGCGCCAAAGCGTCGTTCGTCAACTACAAGGTCGCAGGGTCGTTCAACAATAACGTCTACGGTGGAGGGCTCGATTATCTTGTACTGCCTCAATTGGACGTCAATGGTGGCGTCTGGGTGACGAGTGACCGTAACGACACAAAGAATCATTCGGTTGTGGTGGCGCTCGGTGCGGAATACTTTGTCTCGAAAAGGACGGGAGTTTATGCCCAGGTGGGTGTCGCGAACAACCATGGTGCGATGAACACTGGGTTATCGATCCAGGGTGCGCTATATGGGGCACCGGGAACCACGACCGGCGTGCTTCTGGGCGTAAGTCATAAGTTTTAGGTGCCCGCAGCAACGTGGGTCGCCTTAACAAAGCGTCGCAATGCGTCTCGTGGCCTAATTTTGAAGGGTCGACCGGCACGGACGCGCCTCGTGACGAGTCCCGTTCGGGCTGGTCGTTGCGCGTTAGGGCCAAGTGCAAGAACCGGTGTCGGTCAAGTTCGGCAACCGAACGTGCTCGCCTACCTTGAATTACGTCGCCCTAAGTAACGGACGCCGGGGAAAGCTTTTGTTCAATACCAAGAAAGGTAGATGATCATGATTCGTTTAAGTGTGGCCGACTCGCGGCGTGAGTCGATGGAATATGACGTCGTGATCGTTGGCGGTGGCCCGGCTGGACTGTCGGCGGCCATCCGGCTCAAGCAACTTGCACAGGAAAAGGGCGTCGAAATCGGGGTCTGCGTGCTCGAAAAAGGCTCGGAAATCGGCGCGCATATTCTTTCCGGCGCGGTGATGGACCCGCGCGGTCTCAATGAACTGATCCCCGACTGGAAGGAAAAAGGCGCGCCTCTTGACGTGGAAGTCAGCGAGGACCGGTTCCTGTTCCTGACGCAGAACAGCGCGAAGCAAGTGCCCAACTGGCTCCTGCCGGACAACTTCAAGAACCACGGCAACTATGTGATCAGTCTCGCGAACGTCGCGCGATGGCTCGGTCAGCAGGCGGAAGCACTGGGCGTCGAGATTTTCCCGGGTTTTCCCGCAGCCGAAGTGCTCTATAAAGACGATGGTTCGGTGCGCGGCGTGGTGACGGGCAACATGGGCGTCGGCAAGGACGGCCAGCCGACTGAAAATTTCCAGCTCGGCATGGAGTTGCACGCGAAGTACACGCTCTTTTGCGAAGGCGCGCGCGGTCATCTCGGCCGCCAACTCACTGACAAGTTCAAGCTGCGCAAGGACGTCGATCCGCAGGTGTACGGCCTCGGCATCAAGGAACTGTGGGAGATCGATCCGCAAAAACACAAGCAGGGTTTGGTGATCCACACTGCCGGCTGGCCGCTGGAAAGCGATACCTACGGCGGCTCGTTCTTGTATCACATGGATAACAACCAGGTCGTGGTCGGCTTTGTCGTCGGGCTGGGGTATTCGAATCCGTATCTGTCACCGTTCGAGGAGTTTCAGCGCTACAAGACACATTCGTCCATCCGCTGGTTTCTCGAAGGCGGCAAGCGTATTTCCTACGGCGCTCGGACGATTGCGGCGGGCGGCTTGGTCTCGCTACCGAAGCTGGTGTTTCCGGGCGGTGCGCTGGTCGGCTGCGATGCGGGGTTCCTCAATGCATCGCGAATCAAGGGCTCGCATGCGGCGATCAAGACCGGCAAGCTCGCCGCCGAAGCCGCGTTCGATGCCGTTCAAGCCGGCCGTCAGAACGACGAACTCACCGCCTACCCCGAAGCCTTCGAAAGCTCTTGGCTCAAGACCGAGCTCTATCGCGCGCGCAACTTCAAACAGTGGATGAGCAAGGGCCTGTACACGGGAACCTTCATGGTCGGACTGGAGCAGAAAGTGATGGGCGGCAACGTGCCGTGGACGCTGCATCACCGGCACGCGGATTACGAGACGCTAAAACCAGCGTCGCAATGCAAGCCGATCGTCTATCCGAAGCCGGACGGAAAGCTGACGTTCGATCGCTTGTCGTCGGTGTTCATCTCAAATACGAATCACGAGGAGAATCAGCTGGCGCACCTGACGCTGAAAGATCCATCGGTGCCGGTGAACGTGAACCTGCATACCTATGCGGGTCCGGAAAGCCGCTACTGCCCGGCCGCCGTGTATGAATTCGTCAAGACCGACGACGGCAACGAACGCCTGCAGATCAACGCGCAGAACTGCGTCCACTGCAAGACGTGCGACATCAAGGACCCGACGCAGAACATCGTCTGGGTGACGCCGGAAGGCGGCGGCGGCCCCAACTACCCAAACATGTAAAGGGGATTTCATTTCTCAGTTGGCGCGAAGAGCCGACCGGGCCAGAAGGTTTCCCCGACATCGTCAACCGTCGGACTGCACATAAGGGTAGCCGACCGACGTGGCAACTGGCAGGGGAACAGGGAAACGGAGCGCGACCAATTTGAAGCTCGGGGCGATACTTTGCTACCGGCGCTACCATCGTACCGATCACGAAGATCTGGAACGCGGCAATTGCTGGTTGCGAAGGGAGGTCGCGGTCATGCTGCAACGCCTTAAAGTACCAAGCGAAGCCGAATCAAAGCTATCGAGCTCAAGCGCATGAGCACAACTCAATGAGTCTCAGAATATCGTTATTTGTTTGCACCTCCTTTGAGCCGAGCGAGTGGCATATGGTCAGTCGTCAGCCCTACTGAGTCCGCTCCATACGACCTTGACAGCATTGCGGTATGTCTTCAATTTTGAAGCGCTGTCGTTACTCCACCGAAGGAAGACGACCAAGCCTTCCAGGCTCGACATGATTAGTGCGCCGCGCAACTCGCGTTCGGCACTCGATAACTGTGGATTGATCTCGCCGACAAGCTCTGCAAACAGCCGCGTGAACTGTTTTTGCATCTCCACGACGACGTCCCGCGCGAATGGTTCGTGCAACGCCAAGCCCCAACTTTCGAAGATAGAAGCGGGGAGACCTGGTTTAATGAGTTCCACGAAAGCATCGTCGACGATTGTTTCGAGCCGAGCTTGCGGGGAGTGGGTTTTGTTTTCCGCGAAGTGTCGGAAGCGCTCGAGATACCGCCTGGAGATTTCTTCGATCGTGGCGCGCAACAGTGCTTCGCGGCTCGGAAAATAGTGCTGTAACGTGCTCAGGCGAATGCCCGCATCATTGGCAACGCGGTTGATGGTGTACCCGGCGTAACCTGCCGCGATTAGCACATTGATCGAGACGTCGATGATTTCGGGCACCCGGCTCTGCCGGTTGCCGCGCCGTTTCACGGGGTCGACGATCGATTGTTCAAGCATCGCCGCCGAAGTGAGCGTCAATTTCTTCATCTTTACTCCATCTTGGACATTGTCTCGCTACTGGCTCAATTTCCCACCCGGTAATGAACCTTGTCGGCGGGACGAGAAAAAGTGCGCGCTGTAGGTCTCGACCCGCATCGCCTGTCGTTCCACCAGACACAAATGTTCCTCACATTGCATCTTAATAGGTTGAAGAACCGAAAAAAAGTATTGGTTTAGCTCTGGGTGATGGCTAGGCCGGCCGTCAAGTCCACCGCCAGCGCGCATCCCGTCGGAAGCTCCTAAATCTATCGTTTACCCTCAACATCCACGTAACGGTTGATTTATAGGTTGTACAACCTATAATTGGAGCATGGTTACAGGGCGAAACGCAGAAGCGTCCGGTCATTCTTTCAGTGGCAGGACGGTGGCGTAGCCCGGTGATAGGAGATTGAGATGAACTCCGGTGAGAAGTCATTGCGTTTGCTGGTCGGCAAGTGGTTCGGACTTGCTGCCGCGGTGCCGGTGCACGTGATGGAGTTCAGTCGCACTCCATCCGATCGGAGGCGCTTTGTGCGCGTCGGCGTGGCGCGGCCGCAGGGACGCTTAACTATAGTTTTCTTCCGGCACGATGACGGTTCCTGGAACGTTTTCCCGCCAATGGCGAACACACCGGCGATGCGTCCTTACCGATTCGCGGCCTGAGCGGCGGACGGTACTCTTGCCATGTTTACGGTTGGTGCGGCTCTTAGTAGCCTCACCGAAGGCGAGCAGACGCTCAGCGGTTCGTCCATCTCTCGCATGGACTCTGCGATAAGAGCAATAACGTCTATACCCGAAATAGGCCGGTGATTCCTTCGCGTCGACTTCAACAAGGGGTGGTTATGCTAGATCGTTTACATTCGATCGTTTTGCCCGCGTCTCGAGGCGTCGGACCCGACGATTCTACGTCCGTCGCAGAAGATCAATGCCGCGTAGCCATTCTTGTCCGGCTTGAGGAGATCAACTCTTGTTGGCTTGGCGCGCGTATTGCGATTACTGCGACGGCGGTGTTATGCGTCCTAGGCATCGGCATACTGAATGCTGGATCGGTCATTTGAGACGCTACCGACCTGCGACCTATGGTAAGGGGCATAAGACAACTCGCCTGTACGCGGGCGATGGCCGCCCATGCTTCATCAATACTACCGCCGGCAACATGTGATCGTCCTCGCGTCGCGGGGACTAGCGCTCGCTTCGGTCAATAAGATGGGCTGCCTTTATTCATTTATTCAAGCGCACCCCACCGGATTTTGCAGCACTTTACTCCAAGGGTCCCTTCCAGTTGCTATAGCTGACGGCTAAGAGGAGGCTGGGCAATGTGCATTCGCTGGGCTGCCCGCGTGAAATTGCGTTCCTCGGCTATAACGACAAAATAGCGAAGATGCCGCGGCTCCATCTCAATACCTCCTGGATATGGCCCGATACTAAATCAGTGTTGGACGGGTCTTTCGGGCGTCCAGTATTCTTCATTCACACCTCCAGTTTCAGCACCAGATTAGACCTACTAAACATATCAGGTTCGGGGTCGAATCAAGGCTTTACCCCCGGAAATAGGAGCAGACGTCATGAGCGTGAAAGTGTTCGATACGAAGGAAGTGCAGGACCTGCTGAAGGCCGCCGCCAATCTGGGTAGCCAGGACGGCAATCCTCGCGCCAAGCAGATTGTCCAGCGTCTCCTGGGCGATCTGTTCAAGGCCATCGACGAACTCGACATGACGCCCGATGAAATCTGGGCCGGCGTCCACTATTTCAACAAGCTCGGCCAGGACGGCGAAGCCGCGTTGCTCGCTGCCGGCCTTGGGCTGGAGAAGTATCTGGACATCCGCATGGACGCCGCCGACCGCGAAGCCGACATCAACGGCAGCACGCCGCGCACGATCGAAGGTCCGCTGTATGTCGCCGGTGCGCCGGTGCGCGAAGGCGTATCGAAGATCGACCTCGACCCCGATGCGCATTCCGGCCCGCTGGTGATTCACGGCACAGTGACCGGCCCCGACGGCAAGCCCGTCGCCGATGCAGTCGTCGAATGCTGGCACGCCAACTCGAAGGGCTTCTATTCGCACTTCGACCCGACCGGCGCGCAAAGCGAGTTCAATCTGCGCGGTGCGGTCAAGACGGGGGCCGACGGCAAGTACGAATTCCGCACGCTCATGCCGGTGGGTTACGGCTGCCCGCCGCACGGCGCGACGCAGCAACTGCTGAACGTGCTCGCCCGCCACGGCAACCGTCCGGCGCACGTGCACTTCTTCGTGATCACCGACAAGTACCGCAAGCTGACGACGCAGATCAACATCGAAGGCGATCCGCTGATCTGGGACGACTTCGCGTACGCCACCCGCGAAGACCTGATTCCGCACGTGGTCGAAAAGAACGGCGGCACGGCGCTCGGCATGAAGGCCGACCCGTACAAGGACATCGAGTTCAACTTCGAGTTGACTCCGCTGGTTCAGGGCAAGGACAACCAGCTCGTCAATCGCCTGCGTGCGTCAGCCCCGACGTAAATCGCTCGACGCGGCGGCCAAGCGATAACCCGGCCGCCGCTCAATTCTTCGCAAGATCATTTGATACTAGTGCAAGCGCTCCATCGTCTGGAGCACGCATGGGGAGAGCACACATGTCCGTCATCACCGACAAAGCCAGGCAACTCGAAGAACTGCTGCATACCGCCGTGCGGGATGACAAGGAAGCCGGCGTCTTCCGCTGCCGCCGCGACATCTTCACGAATGCCGACCTGTTCGAACTGGAGATGAAGCACATCTTCGAAAGCAACTGGGTGTATCTGGCGCATGAAAGCCAGATACCGAACAACAACGATTACTACACCACGTGGATCGGCCGTCAGCCCATCGTCGTTACTCGCGACAAGACTGGCGAACTGCATGCGGTTATAAACGCATGCGCTCACAAGGGTGCGATGCTGTGCCGGAAGAAACATGGCAACAAAGGCAGCTTCACTTGTCCGTTCCATGGCTGGAGCTTCTCCAACACCGGCAAGCTGCTGAAAGTGAAGGATGTGAAAACCACCGAATATCCGGTGCAATTCAATACGCACGGTTCGCATGACCTGAGAAAAGTCCCGCGCTTTCAAAGCTATCGCGGCTTCCTCTTCGGCAGCCTCAACGAGGATGCTGTACCGCTCGAAGACCACCTCGGCGAGACCAGGGTCATCATCGATCAGATCGTCGATCAGGCGCCCGAGGGCCTGGAAGTGCTGCGTGGCAATTCCTCGTACATCTACGATGGCAACTGGAAGATGCAGATGGAAAACGGCTGCGACGGCTACCACGTCAGCACCGTGCACTGGAACTACGCCGCGACGATGGACCGTCGCAAGGTCGACGGCACCAAGGCGGTCGATGCGAATAGCTGGAGCAAGTCGGTAGCGGGCGTGTACGGGTTCGACCACGGCCACATTCTCCTGTGGACCAAGACGATGAACCCGGAAGTGCGACCGGTCTATCAATACCGCGATGAAATCAAGGCGCGCGTCGGCGAAGTCAAGGGGGATTTCATCGTCAACCAGACGCGGAACCTGTGCCTGTATCCGAACGTGTTTTTGATGGACCAGTTCAGCACGCAGATTCGCGTGGTACGTCCGCTTAGCGTCGACAAGACCGAAGTCTCGATCTTCTGCTTTGCGCCGAAGGGCGAGAACGCCACGGACCGCGCTACGCGTATCCGCCAGTACGAGGATTTCTTCAACGTCTCGGGTATGGGTACCGCGGATGACCTCGAAGAGTTTCGTGCCTGCCAGGTTGGCTATGCCGGCACCACTGCGTTGTGGAATGACCTTTCGCGCGGCGCGCCGCTCTGGGTCGAAGGGCCGGACGGAAACGCGAAGAACATGGGCCTCAAGCCGCTCATCTCGGGCGAGCGCAGCGAAGACGAAGGCCTTTTCGTATGTCAGCACGAATACTGGGTGCATGTGATGCGCGACGCGCTGAAGAAGGAACAAGCGGAGGCACTGGCATGAGCTTCGACTACCAGCAAATCTGCACGGTGCTGTACCGCGAGGCGCGTCTGCTCGATGACCGCCAGTGGGACGAGTGGCTCGCCTGCTATGCCGAGAACGTGACCTACTGGATGCCGGCGTGGGACGACGACGACCAGCTCACCGACGACCACGAGAGCCAGATCTCGCTGATGTACTACCCGGACCGTGGCGGCCTGGAAGACCGTGTGTTTCGCATCAAGACCGAACGCAGCGGCGCTTCGATGCCTGAGCCGCGTACCAGCCACAACGTGACCAACGTGGAAGTGCTGGCGCAACGCGATGATGAAGTGGACGTGCGGTACAACTTCAACACGCTCAGCCACCGCTACAAGATGACTGATCAATTTTTTGGAACGATGTTCGTTACCTTGCGAAAGGTCGATGACAGCTTGTTGATTGCCAGTAAGAGAATCGTGCTGAAGAACGACTACATCCGCCAGGTGCTAGACGTCTACCACGTGTGACGTCGAATGCCGGGGGAATTGTAAGTAGGAGACAACGTGTCCAGCTACAACATTGCATTGAACTTCGAGGACGGCGTGACGCGCTTCGTCGAATGCAAGCCGGGTCAGAAGGTGCTCGATGCCGCCTTCCGCGCGAAGATCAATCTGCCGATGGATTGCTCCGATGGCGTCTGCGGCACCTGCAAGTGCCGGGCCGAGAGCGGCAGCTATGACCTCGGCGACGAGTACATCGAAGACGCGCTGAGCGAAGATGAGAAAGATAGCGGCCTCGTCCTCACCTGTCAGATGGTGCCGACAAGCGACTGCGTTATCGCCGTGCCGGCATCTTCCGCTGTTTGCAAGACTGAGCAGAGCAAGTTCGCTGCGACGGTGTCCAAGGTCGAGCAGCACAACGATGCAGCGGTCGTGCTCGACATGGACGTGGATTCGATTGCGCCCGTGTTCCTGCCAGGCCAGTATATCAACATCGATGTTCCAGGAAGTGGCCAATACCGCTCGTATTCGTTTTCATCAGCGCCGGGCGAATCGAAAATCAGCTTTCTGATCAAGAAGATTCCCGGTGGCGTGATGAGCACCTGGCTCGACTCCGCACAGCCCGGCACCAAGGTGGAGCTAGTCGGACCGCTCGGAAGTTTCTATCTGCGCGCCGTGGAGCGACCACTGCTGTTCCTTGCTGGCGGCACGGGCCTGGCACCGTTCCTGTCGATGCTCGAAGTGCTAGCGCGCGCTGGTTCGCAGCAAAAGGTCCATCTGATTTACGGTGTGACACGCGACCTCGACCTGGTGCAGGTCGATGCCATCGAAGCCTACGTGGCGAAGTTGCCGAACTTCACGTACACCACCGTCGTGGCCGATGCGGATTCGAACCATCCACACAAAGGCTGGGTGACGCAGCACATGCCGGCCGAAGCCTTGAATGACGGCGACGTCGACGTGTACCTGTGCGGGCCGCCGCCGATGGTCGATGCCGTGCGCAAACACTTCGACGACACCGGCGTGAAGCCCAACAGCTTCCACTATGAGAAGTTCACACCCAACGCGGCACCGAGGACCGCATGAACACGCAACGATTTGCCGACAAGTTCATCGTCGTGACCGGCGCGGCGCTGCGTGCGGCCGCCGAAGGTGGCAAGGTGCTGTTCGTCGATCGCGCAGACTTCGTTTCCGAAGTTGCCGCCGAAGCGAAAGGCGCAGACACGGCAGGATTCGTCGCCGACCTCGAAACGTACGAGGGCGCGAGATCGGCGATGGAATTTGCGGTGCGGACGTTCGGTGGCATCGACATTCTGATCAACGGTGTCGGTGGCGCAATTCGCATGCGTCCTTTCGCGGAGTTCGAGCCTGCCCAGATCGACGCAGAAATTCGCCGTTCGCTGATGCCCACGCTGTACGCGTGCCATGCGGTGCTGCCGCACCTGATCAAGCGCGGAGGCGGAACCATCGTCAACGTCTCCTCGAACGCCACGCGTGGTATCCGACGTGTGCCGTATTCGGCGGCGAAGGGCGGTGTCAATGCGATGACGCAGTCGCTGGCGATGGAATACGCGGAGCACAACATCCGCGTAGTCGCCACCGCGCCGGGCGGGACGGACGCGCCTCCACGACGTGTCCCGCGCAATACCGCCGGCGACAGCGAACAGGAAAAAGCCTGGATGGGCGAAGCGGTGAAGCAGGTCACTGAATCGACCTTTCTCAAGCGCTACGGCAGCATCGACGAACAGGTCGCGCCGATTCTGTTCCTCGCGTCAGACGAGGCAGGCTATATCACCGGGACCGTGTTGCCAGTAGCCGGTGGAGATACGGGCTGACCCATGCATGCCTCGAGCGGGAGCGTTTTCATTCCCGGAGTCGGAGCCATTCGATCGACCTGTAAGCGTTCAATGCTTACATCTCGACGGCTTTTTCTTCAGATACTTGTTCGAATGAGAATTATCATCGCCGTCGAGGCCGGTCGCGCAAGCCATGACGGAAGCACAGTAAGTTGCTTCAGCTAGACCCGCTCGGTGCGCTCGCCGCTCGTTTCCCGTTCGCAGTAAACCGAATCGCCGTTGACCCACGTGGCCGCGACCAGTCCGCTGTCCGTCAGCTCTTTACAGGC
>NZ_JFHD01000048.1 GCF_000698575.1 Caballeronia zhejiangensis | reverse complement strand
GGCCGCTCGGGCCGGTTTTTGCGATGCGATGAACGCGCGATTTCAGCTTTGCGGCGGCACGTAGCCGGACGCCGTATCGGCGCCTTCGCCGAAGAAATACTTCTCCGTCTGCTTGATCAGATACTGGCGTGCGCGCGGATCGGCCATGTTCAGCCGATTCTCGTTGATGAGCATGGTCTGCTGCTTGAGCCAGCCTTGCCAGGCTTCCTTCGAGATCGTTTCGTAGATGCGCTTGCCGAGCTCGCCCGGCAGCGGCGGGAAATCGAGTCCTTCGGCTTCCTTGCCGAGCTTCGCGCATTGAACCATTCGGGCCATTGTGAGTTTCTCCTCTGTATCGGGGGCAAAGCGCCGTTCGACGCTTCTTGGATCATGTTCAAAGCTGTTTCATCAGGACGAGCGACTTGCGCTGCCAGTTATAGAGCCGCCGGCGATCTTCGGGCAGATCGTCCACGGTCACTTTCACGAAACCGCGTTTCAGGAACCAGTGTTCGGTGCGCGTCGTCAGCACGAAAATGCGCGTCAAGCCGCGTGCGCGGGCGCGCTGTTCAATGCGCTTCAACAGGCGTTCGCCGTCGCCCGAACCTTGCGCTTCCGGCGCGACCGTCAGGCAGGCCATTTCGCCGATGCGCTCCTGTGTGTACGGATAGAGCGCCGCGCAGCCGAACAGCACGCCATCGTGCTCGATGACCGAGAAATGGTCGATGTCGCGCTCGATCTGGTGCCGTCCGCGCCGTACGAGCGTGCCGTCGGATTCGAGCGGCTCGATCAGCGTGAGAATGCCGCCGACGTCGTCGGGCGTCGCTTCGCGCAGGCTTTCGAGATTCTCGTACGAGATCATCGTGCCGACGCCGTCGTGCAGGAACAGTTCGAGCAGCACGCTGCCGTCGAGCGAATACGGAATGATGTGGCCGCGCGCAACGCCGCCGCGGCACGCGCGCACCGTATGCTTCAGATAGAACGCCGTGTCGCCCTGCAATTCGCCGCTTTCCTGCAAGCGATAGGCGTCGTCGAGCGACATTTCGCGGATCAGCTCGTTTTCCGAGTCGCCGAGACCCGGAATTTCGGTCACGAAAATGATCTTGTCGGCGCGCAGCGCAATGGCCGCGGCGGACGCGACATCTTCCATCGACAGATTGAACGCTTCGCCCGTCGGCGAAAAACCGAGCGACGACAGCAGCACGAGCTTGTTCGACGCGAGCGACTGGCGGATGGAATCGCCGTCGATCTTGCGCACGACGCCGGTGTGCTGGAAATCGACGCCATCGAGAATGCCGACCGGCCGCGCCGTCACGAAGTTGCCCGACACCACGCTGATGTGCGCGTGCGCCATCGGCGTGTTCGGCAAGCCCTGGCTGATCGCGGCCTCGATGTCGAGACGCACTTCGCCGGCGGCTTCTTTCGCGGATTCGAGCGCGCGGGCATCGGTTATGCGCAAGCCGTGAGAGAACGACGACTCGACGCCGTGCAGGCTCAGTTGCTCGTCGAGCTGCGGACGCGAGCCGTGCACGAGCACGACGTGGATGCCCATTGCGTGCAACAGGCCGACGTCCTGCACGAGCGCGTTGAGGCGACCTTCCTGCACGAGTTCCCCGCCGAACGCGACAACGAAAGTCTTGTTTCGAAACGCGTGAATGTAGGGCGCGACGGATCGCATCCAGTCGACGAACTGGGCGTGGGGATTCGGCGCTTCGGGCTCGACTGCCGGCTGCGTCGCGGTCATCGTGAGGTCGGTTTGGGAATTCATCCCGGGATTATAATGCGACGCTATGCCGAATGTTTCTCGTCCCTCACGCCCCGATCAGGCGGGCAAGTCTCAGTCCGCCGACAAATCCCTCGATACTCAGGAGCAGTTGCGACAACTGCGTGAAAGTCTGCTGCGCGAGACGCGGGAGGGCGCGGGCACGTCCGATTCCGGCGAAGCGGCGGGTTTGAGCAAGAAGGAACGCGCCGCGCAGCGGTTCGCGGGCGGGAAAGCGGCGGCGGAGGCTCCTTCGCAACCGAAGAAGGCGGCGCAATCGAAAGAGCGGCCCGCGAAAGCGGAAGTCACGGCGCAACGTCCGCCGAAGCCGCGCGACACGGCGCAAGCTGCCACGCAAGCGCCCCCGAAACGCGAAGACGCGAGGCGTGAACAAGGTGCGCGGCCGCAGCGTCCGGCGCGCGTTCAGCAGCCGAAGCCCGTCGAAGCGCGCCAGCCGCAGCCGCAGCCGCAACCTGCGCCGCGTGTCGAACCTTCGGCCGAAACGCGCCCGCCGCGCAAACAACGCCCGGTTGAAGCACGTCCGCCGCGCGAACAACGCCCGGTTGAAGCACGTCCGTCGCACGTCGAACGCCCGGCCGAAACGCGTCCGCCTCGCGAGCAACGTCCGCCGCGCGCGCCGCGCGTCGTCACGCCGAATCCCATTCCGCCGATCACGTTTCCCGAAGCGCTGCCCGTTTCCGGCCGACGCGAGGAAATCGCGCGCGCGATCGCTGCGAATCAGGTCGTGATCGTCAGCGGCGAAACCGGCTCGGGCAAGACGACGCAATTGCCGAAGATCTGCCTCGCGCTCGGACGCGGTCTCGGCGCGGGTGGCAGCGGGCTGATCGGGCATACGCAGCCGCGCCGCATCGCCGCTTCGGCGACCGGCCGGCGCATCGCGGAGGAACTCGGCACGCCGTTCGGCGAAGTCGTCGGCTACAAAGTGCGCTTCACGGACAATCTGGCGCCCGGCGCGTCCGTCAAGCTGATGACCGACGGCATTCTGCTCGCGGAAACGCAGACCGATCCGCTGCTGACCGCCTACGACACGATCATCATCGACGAAGCGCACGAACGCAGCCTCAACATCGACTTTCTGCTCGGCTATCTGAAGGAAATCCTGCCGAAACGCCCGGATCTGAAGCTGATCGTCACGTCCGCGACCATCGACGCCGAACGCTTCGCGCGCCATTTCGGCAGCGACGAGAAGCCCGCCCCGGTGATCGAGGTGAGCGGACGGCTGTATCCGGTGGAAGTGCGCTATCGGCCGATCGAAGAGGAAAGCGAGGCGATCAGGAACGCGCAGGGCACGGCGCCCAAACGCAACGATCGCAAAGCCGATCGCGATCTGATGGAAGGCATCGTCGATGCCGTCGATGAACTGTGCCGCGTCGGTCCCGGCGACGTGCTCGTGTTCCTGCCCGGCGAGCGCGAAATCCGCGATGCCGCAGAAGCGTTGCGCAAGCATCATCCGCCGCATACGGAGATCCTGCCGCTCTTCGCGCGCCTTTCCGCGCAGGAGCAGGAGCGCGTGTTCAAGCCGTCGAACGCGCGGCGCATCGTGCTCGCGACGAACGTCGCGGAGACGTCGCTGACGGTGCCGGGCATCCGCTACGTGGTCGATACCGGCATGGCGCGCGTGAAGCGTTATTCGTATCGCAACAAGGTCGAGCAACTGCAGATCGAGCCGGTGTCGCAGGCGGCGGCGAATCAGCGCGCGGGCCGATGCGGGCGCGTCGCGGACGGCGTGTGCATCCGTCTGTACGACGAAGCCGATTTCGCCGCGCGGCCGCGCTTCACCGATCCCGAAATCCTGCGCTCGTCGCTCGCGGCCGTGATTCTGCGGATGAAGTCGCTGCATCTGACGGCGATCGAAACGTTTCCGTTCATCGAACCGCCGCCGGGCCGCGCGATCGCGGACGGCTATCAATTGCTGAACGAACTCGGCGCCGTCGATGACGACAACGCGCTGACGAGTCTCGGCCGCGAACTCGCGCGCCTGCCGCTCGATCCGCGCGTCGGCCGCATGATTCTCGCCGCGCGCGATCATCATGCGCTCGCGGAAGTGCTGATCATCGCGTCGGCGCTGTCGGTGCAGGACCCGCGCGACCGGCCGATCGAGGCGCAGGAGCAGGCGGATCAGGCGCATCGGCAGTTCGTCGACGAGCGCTCCGAATTTCTGCAGTGGACGCGCATCTGGAGGTGGTTCGAGGAAGCGGTCGCGCACAAGAAATCGAACAAGCAGCTCGCGGATGCGTGTCGCGCGAATTTCCTGTCGCATCTGCGTTTGCGCGAGTGGCGCGACGTGCATTCGCAACTGCTGACGGTCGTGCGCGAGCACGGCTGGCGTCTGAACGAATCGGATGCGACCTTCGAGCAGGTGCATCTGTCGCTCTTGACGGGCCTGCTCGGCAACGTCGGTCTCAAGGCCGACGACGAGCCGCATTATCTCGGCGCGCGCGGCATCAAGTTCTTTCTTTGGCCGGGCTCGGCGCTCTTGAAGAAAGCGGGGCGCTGGGTGATGGCGGGCGAACTCGTCGAGACGAGCCGCCTCTACGCGCGCACGATCGCGAAGATCGAGCCGGAATGGCTCGAAACGGTCGGCGCGCATCTGCTGAAGAAATCGCTATCGGACGCGCATTGGGAGAAGAAGGCCGCGCAGGTCGTCGCCTACGAACGCGCGACGCTGTACGGGCTGACGGTGTATGCGCGTCGGCGCGTGAGCTTCGGCAAGCAGGACGCGAAATACGCGCGCGAACTGTTCATTCGCGGGGCGCTCGTCGAAGGCGAATTCGATACGCGTCTGCCGTTCTTCGCGCACAACCGCAAGCTCGTCGCGGACATCGAGCAACTGGAACACAAGTCGCGCCGTCAGGACGTGCTCGTCGACGATGAACTCATCTACGGCTTCTACGATTCGCTGATCCCCGAAAACATCTGGACGGGCGCGGCGTTCGAGCGCTGGTATCGCGACGAGCAGAAGAAAGAGGGCAACGACAAGCTGCTGTTCCTGTCGCGCGACGACCTCATGCGTCACGAAGCTGCCGGCGTCACGACGGATCTGTTTCCGAAGCGCATGACGATGTCGGGCATCGAAATGGCGCTGACGTATCACTTCGAGCCGGGTTCGCCGCGCGACGGCGTCACGCTGCAAGTGCCGCTTTACGGGCTGAATCAGGTCGATGCGCGCCGCGTCGAATGGCTCGTGCCCGGCATGATCAAGGAGAAGGTGCAACTGCTGCTGAAGTCGCTGCCGCAGAAGCTGCGCCGTCACGTCGTGCCGTTGCCGGAATACGCCGCGGCTTTCGCCGGGCGTCATGGCGGGCCGAAGTTCGGCGCGGGCGCACTCGTCGAATCGCTCATCGCCGATATTCGCGAGCAGACGCAAATCGCCGTGAAAAGCGCCGATTTCAAGCTGGAAACGCTGCCCGCGCACCTGTTCATGAACTTCAAGGTGATCGACGAACACGGCCGCCAGCTCGCGATGGGCCGCAATCTCGCGCAGTTGCGCGCGGAACTCGGCGGGCAGGCGCAGCAGCAGTTCCAGAAACTGACGTCGGCGGCGGCGTTCGATGCGCTTTCCGGGGACTCCGATACGCCGCCCGCACAGCAACCGGCAAGCGAAGGCACCGCGCTCTACGAGAACCTCACGACGTGGAACTTCGGCAAGCTGCCCGAGCTGCTGGAAATCCGCCGGCGCGGGCAGACGCTCTTCGGCTATCCGGCGCTCGTCGATCGCGGCACGCATTGCGACGTCGAAGTGTTCGATTCGCCCGAGGAAGCGGTGCGTATTCATCGCGCGGGATTGCGCCGGCTTTTCGCGCTGCAGTTGCGCGAGCCGATTCGCTATCTCGAGAAAAATCTGCCGGGCCTGCGGGAGATGTCGATGCAATACATGGCGCTCGGCACGGCGGACGAACTGCGCGATCAGATCGTGGAAACGGCGCTCGATCGCGCGTGCCTTCAAGACCCGCTGCCCGACGACGACGCCAGCTTCCACGCGCGCCGCGACGCCGCGAAAGGGCGTCTGACGCTGCTCGCGAACGAAATCGCGCGGCTCGTCGGCACGATCCTCAACGAATATGCGGCGCTCGCCAAAAAGCTGGCGTCGGTGAAATCGTTCGCGTCGGCCTATGCGGACATGCAGGCGCAATTGAGCGCGCTCATCGGCAAGCGTTTCGTCATCGATACGCCGTATGCGCAGCTTGCGCATTTTCCGCGCTATCTGAAGGCGATCGCGCAGCGCGTCGACAAGCTCAAGGCCGATCCGGCCCGCGACGCGCGTCTCGCCGCCGATCTGCAGCCGCTCGCGCAGAACTATCAGCGCGCGTTATCGCAGCGCGGCGGCGTCGCGGATGCGCGGCTTGCCGAATATCGCTGGCTGCTGGAGGAATTGCGCGTATCGCTGTTCGCGCAGGAACTGCGCACGCCGATGCCGGTCTCGGTAAAACGCCTCCACAAGGTGTGGGAATCGATGCAGCGTTAGGTTTCCGCTGGAAAGACGCAACGAATCAATGTATTGCGCAAAAAGACCTCGCTCGTCAACCCGCCGCGCGAGGCAAACGTTCTACAATGACGCCTGCCCTCCGAAGCCTACTTTTCATGCGCAATATTTTCCGTTCCGGCCGTGTGCGTGCCTTCGCCGCACGCGCAGCCATCGCAACCGGCGCCGCCTTGGTCGCTTCCGCAGCACTGGCCAACAATGTCATCGTGCTCAACTCGGCGGAAGCCACGCTGAGTCTCATCGACGAAAACACGCATCAGGTCGTCGGCACCGTGCCGACGGGCAAAGAGCCGCATCACCTGATGCCCACGCCCGACAGCTCATCGCTGATCGTTGCGAATTCGGTGTCGAACAACCTGATGTTCGTCGATCCGAAAACCGGCGCGTTCCAGCGCTGGGTGCAGGACATCGAAGATCCGTATCAGCTCGGCTTTTCGCCGGACAAGAAATGGTTCGTCTCGACGGGTCTGCGCCTCGATCGCCTCGATATCTATCATTTCGACGGCAAGAATTTGAGCGTCGCGAAGCGCCTGCCGCTCGCCACGATGCCGAGCCACATCGCGTTCACGAACGACAGCTCGACCGCGTTCATCTCGCTGCAGGTGTCCGGCGAAATCGCGGCGATCGACCTGCCGACGCAGACCGTCAAATGGAAGATGAAGGTCGGCAAGGTGCCCGCGGGCGTCTGGCTCACGCCGGGCGACAAATATCTGCTCGTCGGCATGACCGGCGCGGATTACGTGGCCGTGGTCGACTGGCGCAACCAGAAGGTCGTCAAGACCATCACGACCGGCAAGGGCGCGCACAACTTCCGCTCGATGGTCGACGGCAAGCACGTACTCGTTTCGAATCGCGTGGCGAACACGATCAGCATCATCGACGAGGACACGCTCACGAACGTCGGCGACATCACCGGTCTCTTGCCCGGCCCCGACGACATGGAACTTTCCGCCGACAAGAAGTATCTGTGGGTTACGTTCCGCTTCGCGAAGCACGTCGGCGTGATCGACCTGGCGAATCGTAAGCTGATCGAAACCATCAAGGTCGGCCGCTCGCCGCACGGCATCTACTTCTACAATCGCGCGCCGGTGACGGCGCCGAACGGGGCGTAAGCAAACAGGGCGCGCATTCGCGCCCTGTACTACGATTGAGGGATGGCCGGTCCCGGACGGCCGCACGCACCACGGAGCACCATGTTTCATTCCATTCTTTCGTCGCTGGACGGTCTCGTTTCCTGGCTTCAGACGCAGCTCTACGTCGATGTCGTGCAGCCGGTCCTGTTCAAGATCGGCATGATGGACTACGACGAAGACACCTACGACGCGCTGTACTGGGTGATCGTCGGCGTGCTCGAAGTGCTCGCGATGTACGCGATCCTGCGGCCGCTCGAAGCTTTCCGCCCGGCGGAGGAGTGGAAAGACCGCAAAGGCGTGCGCGTGGACGTGCTCTACACGTGGATCGTCAAGCTCGGCATCCTCAATCTGTTTTTCTTCTTCACGTTCCAGCCGCTCTTCGATTCGATGCAGAGCTGGCTGCGCCTCCATAACGTGCCGAATCTCGAGATCGACAACCTGTGGCCCGGCGTGACGACGCAGCCGCTCGTCACGTTCGTCATCTATCTGCTCATTCTCGATCTCGCGGGATACTGGTATCACCGGCTGGAGCATCGTTTCGGCATCTGGTGGGAATTGCACGCGGTGCATCACAGCCAGCAGAAGATGTCGCTCTGGACCGACGACCGCAACCATCTGCTCGACGACGTTCTTCAGGCGAGCTTTTTCGCGTGCGTCGCGCTCGTAATCGGCGTGGAGCCGTCGCAGTTCGTCGTGCTCGTCGCCATCACCAACTTCATGCAGAGCGTGCAGCACGCGAACATCCGCATGCACTTCGGCTGGCTCGGGGAGCGCATTGTCGTAAGTCCGGCGTTTCATCGCCGCCATCACGCGATCGGCTTCGGTCACGAAGGCACGACTTACGGTTGCAACTTCGGCGTGCTGTTCTCGTTCTGGGACATCATCTTCCGCTCGGCGTCGTTCGATCGCACCGTCGAGCCGACGGGCATCCGCGACCAGCTCGGTGCGCCGGGCGTTGCGCCCGTCCATTACGGCGACGGCTTCGTCGAACAGCACTGGCTCGCGTTCAAACGCATCGCCGCGCGCCTTTCCGCTCGCCGTGCGGGTGCATCCGCTTCCGACAACTCGGCGGCCGTCTGAACGTCTCCGGTTCGACCAGCGCCCGTGCGCGGCGCTGGTTTATCCTGTCGGTTCCTTCTTCTTTTAAGAAACACGCATGAGTGACTTGCTGCGTTCGTTCGTGCGCGCGCTTGCGAACGTCTTTCATCCGCGCATGCTCTGGCTGACGCTGATGCCCTTCGGCGTCGCCACCGTGGTCTGGGGCGCGGTGCTCTGGTTCTTCTGGCAGACGCTTACCGGCGCCGCCAACGACTGGCTCAGCGCGTGGGCGCTGACCTCGTGGATGTACCGTCTCTTCGATGCCGTCGGCTTTTCGTCGCTGCACGCGGTGATCGCGCCGTTTCTCGTCGTCATCATGACGGTGCCGCTGATCGTCGTGACGGTGCTGCTGCTCATCGCCACGTTGTCGATGCCGGGCGTCGTCAAGCTCCTCACACGTCGCCCGAAAGGTCATTACTCATCGCTCGAAGAGCGGCGCGGCGGCTCGTGGTACGGCAGTCTCGGACACTCGGTCGTGACCACGGTCGTCTGTCTCGTGCTGCTCGTCGTCACGCTGCCGCTGTGGCTCATTCCGCCGTTCTTCGCCTTGATTCCGCCGCTGTTGTGGGGCTGGCTCACGTATCGCGTGATGACTTACGACGCGCTCGCGCTTCACGCGAGCGCCGACGAGCGCCGCGCGATCGTGCGCGATGCACGCTGGCCCTTGCTTGCGATCGGCATCGTGAGCGGCCTGCTCAGTTCTGTCCCGACGATGCTCTGGGCATGGTCCGTCTGGCTCTTGCCGCTCTTTCCGGTCGTCGCCGCCGTGACGATCTGGGCGTATGCGTTCATCCTCGTGTTTTCGGCGCTCTGGTTCGCGCATTACTGCCTGCACGCGCTGGAGCGCTTGCGCGCGAGCGAGCCGCAATTCCCGGCGATCACGGTCGAATCCCGCGACGTTTCACTGTAAGCACGAAAAAAGCAAAGGGGCATTCATGGGCATTGGCGTCATCATCATCGGCGACGAAATCTTGTCCGGCCGCCGCACCGACAAGCACCTGCCGAAAATCATCGAACTGCTGGGCGCGCGCGGCCTGTCGCTCGACTGGGCCGAATACGTCGGCGATGATCCCGCGCGCATCACCGCGACGCTCGCGCGCACGTTCGCATCGGGCGATATCGTGTTTTCGACGGGCGGCATCGGCGCGACGCCCGACGACCACACGCGCCAGTGCGCCGCCAAGGCGCTCGGCGTGCCGCTGGAGCTGCATCCCGAAGCGGCGGAACTGATCCGCGCGCGCATCCGCGACACGGCGGCGCAGGCAGGCAAGCCGGTCGAGCTGGAGTCGCCGGAGAACTTGCATCGGCTGAACATGGGCACGTTTCCGCGCGGCGCAGAGATCATCCCGAACAGCTACAACAAGATTCCGGGCTTTTCGGTCGGCGATCATCATTTCGTGCCGGGCTTTCCGGTCATGGCCTGGCCGATGATCGAATGGGTGCTCGACACGAAGTACGCGCATCTGCATCACGCGACGCCGCATGTCGAGCGGTCGCTGCTCGTCTTCGGCCTGCCCGAGTCGCGCATCACGCCGCTGATGGTTTCGATCGAGCGCGACTTCGAGGGCGTGCGTGCGTTCAGCCTGCCGAGCGTCGGCGATGCTACGCGCGGGGCGCTTTACCAGCGCGCGCATATCGATCTGGGCGTGAAGGGCGATCCCGAGCAGGCGAACGCGGCGTTCGACGTGCTGCGCGAGGGCGTGATCGCGCTCGGCGGTGAAGTCGTGGAAGTGCCGCCGGAGGAAGCGAAGTGACGCTGCTGGAAGTGATCGCCACGACCGTCGCCGACGCGCGGGCAGCGGAACGCGGCGGCGCGGACCGTCTCGAACTCATCACCGCGATGGGCGAGGGCGGACTGACGCCGAGCATCGGCCTGATCGAATCGGTGATCGAGGCGGTCGGGATTCCGGTGAACGTGATCGTGCGGCCGCACAGCCGCTCGTTCGTCTACGATGCCGACGACTACGCGGTCATGCTGCGCGATGTTCGCGCGATCGCGAAGACGTGCGCGAACGCGATCGTCGTGGGGATGCTGCGCGCCGATGGCTCCGTCGACACCGACGGCCTCGCGCGCGTGATCGAAGCAGCGGATGGCCTGCAGCTCACGTTTCACCGCGCATTCGACGAAACACGCGATCTGCTCGCTGCGTTCGATACGCTGCTGCAGTTCGGTGCCGTCACGAATGTGCTGACGTCGGGTGGCAAGCCTTCCGTGCTGGACGCTCAGGAAACGATTTCGAAGCTCGTCGAAAACGCGGCGGGAACGCGCTGCGCGATTCTGGCGGGCGCCGGATTGACCGTCAATGCGGTCGCGCCGTTCGTCGCATCGACGCGCGTGAAAGCGGTGCACTTTGGCTCGGGCGTGCGCGTCGATGGGAAGTCTCTGGCGCCCGTCGATGAAACGAGGGTCAGGCGCGTGCGGACCTTGCTCGACGCGCGTGCTTGAGCGAAACCTTCAAGCCCCGATCCAGGGCAGCTTGCGGAAACACCATCCCGATACCGTTTTCCGATGCCCCTGTCCGTCCTTATCGCCTTCGAAGCCTTCGAGCAGGTCGTACGCCTGAGCGTAGCCTTCCTTCTGCGCCGCGACCGCAGCGAGCTTCGAGCGCGCGGCGCTGCGACACAAAAACACGACAGGCGTATCCGGGGTGGCGACCTGTCGCAATTGTTCGATAAACTCGGCGTTTGGCACGGAACCGGGGTAGCGAATCCATTCGATGTGCGCGTACTGAGCGCCATCGATGGCCGGGCGGCCGACCCAATCGAGTTCGGCGCGGGTGCGAACGTCGACGAGGCGTACGCGCGGGTCGAGTTGCAGTAATTCAAATGCTTCGGCGGGTGAGAACGCGCCCGCGTAGGTCAGATTGTTTTCGGCGGCGCGTTTGCCGGCCTGGGCATACAGCTGTTCGAGCGTGCTCATGACGTATGGGTCTCCGTAGGCGCAAAGAATCATTCTAGCGTGGCGCGCAGTTTCGACGCCGCGCGCGAAATTGGTGCAAGAAGACTCGGATGCACTATAAAAGTGCTGAAGAAATATCAGACAAACCGTGCTGCACTGATTTGGTGCTCGACGCGGAGACGGCGACACGAACGCCGCCATCGAAAGCGAAGTGGTTTCACCCAAAACGCGCGCTGCTTCAAGCGCTTAGCGCGAAGATGGTGCGCTTGGCACGGAAGCTGCTTTTCCATCCTCGATTGAATCGATGTACAGGATTGGTCGGGGCGGCGAAGCGATTCGCCGACTTTTGTTAATCAGGAGATAGGTAATGAGTAAATCCGTGGCCGACGTCATGCAACTCGTCAAGGACGAGGACGTCAAGTTCGTCGACTTCCGCTTCACCGACACGCGCGGCAAAGAACAACACGTTTCCGTGCCGGTCTCGGCATTCGACGAAGACAAATTTGAAAGCGGCCACGCTTTCGACGGTTCGTCCATCGCAGGCTGGAAGGGCATCGAAGCGTCGGACATGCTGCTCGTGCCGGACGCGAACACCGCCTTCATCGACCCGTTCTTCGAAGAATCGACGCTGGTTCTGTCCTGCGACGTGGTCGAGCCGGCCGACGGCAAGGGCTACGAGCGCGACCCGCGTTCCCTCGCGAAGCGCGCGGAAGCCTATCTCAAGAGCTCGGGCCTCGGCGACACCGCCTACTTCGGTCCGGAGCCGGAATTCTTCATTTTCGACTCGGTGCAGTGGAACACGGACCAGTCGGGCACGTTCGTGAAGATCGGCTCGGAAGAAGCACCGTGGTCGTCGGCGAAGGAATTCGAAGGCGGCAACACCGGCCACCGTCCGGGCACGAAGGGCGGCTACTTCCCGGTCGCTCCCGTCGACACGTTCCAGGACATCCGCTCGGAAATGTGTCTGCTGCTCGAGCAGATCGGCATTCCGGTCGAAGTGCATCACCACGAAGTGGCGGGCCAGGGCCAAAACGAAATCGGCACCAAGTTCTCGACGCTGGTTCAGCGCGCGGACTGGCTGCAGCAGATGAAGTACATCATCCATAACGTGGCGCACACGTACGGCAAGACGGCGACGTTCATGCCGAAGCCGGTCGTCGGCGACAACGGTTCGGGCATGCACGTTCACCAGTCGATCTGGAAGGACGGTCAGAACCTGTTCGCGGGCAACGGCTACGCGGGTCTGTCGGAATTCGCGCTGTTCTACATCGGCGGCATCATCAAGCATGCGCGCGCGCTGAACGCGATCACGAACCCGGGCACGAACTCGTACAAGCGCCTCGTGCCGCACTTCGAAGCGCCGGTGAAGCTGGCTTACTCGGCTCGCAACCGTTCGGCATCGATCCGTATTCCGCACGTCTCGAATCCGAAGGGCCGCCGTATCGAAACGCGCTTCCCGGATCCGCTCGCGAACCCGTACCTGTGCTTCTCCGCGCTGATGATGGCGGGTCTCGACGGCGTGCAGAACAAGATTCACCCGGGCGAAGCCGCGGACAAGAATCTGTACGACCTGCCGCCGGAAGAAGACAAGAAGATCCCGACCGTTTGCGCGGGCCTCGACCAGGCGCTCGACGCACTCGACGCGGACCGCGAGTTCCTGACGCGCGGCGGCGTGTTCACGGATTCGATGCTTGACGCATACATCGAACTGAAGACGAACGAGCTGCAGCGTTATCGTCAGGCGGTGCATCCGATCGAGTTCGAGATGTACTACTCGCTGTAAAGCAGCATGATCGAAGCGCGTTTTGTCGTGAGCAGTCCGATGAGGCGCGCGACGTGTGCTGAACAGTGATCCAAAGGGACGGCGCGCCGTCCCTTTTTTAATCGCTGCTCAGTGTCATGAAACGATAAGAAGATCGGTGTCACGAACGACCTCATCGACTGCACGATGGTGCTCAAGAATCTGATCAAGGCGCGCAAAGGCCACGCCGATGCGCTCTCCGACAATACGCAGCTCGCGGCAAGCGGACTGCTGCCCGGCTTCGAGGCGCTGCCCACGAACGTGCTCGTTCTGGACGTGCGCAATCTGCGGATCGCGTATGCGAATCCATCGGCCGAAGCGATGCTGGAAATGTCGCGCAAGCAGTTGACGCAGACGAACTGGCCCGACCTCTTCGCGAACGCGGACGAGCTCGCGACCACGATCGCGTCGATCGCCGAGAACCGCTTCAACGCGACGCGGCTCGACGCGGTGCTCGAGAGGCAGAATCGCGAGCCGGTGCATGTGCATGCGATCGTCGGCTATCTCGAAGCCGCGCCGGAATACGTGCTGCTCGAACTCTTCGAGAACGAGCGACATCTGCGCACGGACCGCGAAGAGCGTATCCACGATCTCACCGCGGTCAACAAGCAGCTCATCCGCAATCTCGCGCATGAGATCAAGAATCCGCTCGGCGGCATTCGCGGTGCGGCGCAGTTGCTCGAATTCGAACTCGGCGCGCGCGAACGCGACGAACTGCGCGAATACACGCAGGTCATCATCAAGGAATCGGATCGGCTGCAGACGCTCGTCGATCGCTTGCTGGAGCCGCACCGGCATCCGCATATCGTCGGCGACGTGAACATCCACGAAGTCTGCGAGCGGGTGCGCGCCGTGATCCTCGCGGAGTTTCCGCGCGGCCTCACGATCGAGCGCGACTACGACGTGAGCGTGCCCGATCTGCGCGGCGACAAGGAACAGTTGATTCAGGCGCTGCTGAACATCGTGCGCAACGCGGCCGAAGCGCTGAAGGAACGCATCTCACAAGGCGATGCGAAGATCGAGCTGCGCACGCGCATCGCGCGCAAGGTGACCATCGGCAAGAAGCTGCACAAACTGGCACTGGACTTGCATATCACTGACAACGGTCCCGGCATCCCCAGCGAAATCCGCGACCGGATCTTCTTTCCGCTCGTATCGGGCAGGGAAGACGGCAGCGGTCTCGGCCTCACGCTCGCGCAGTCGTTCGTGCATCAGCACGATGGGCTGATCGAAGTGGAAAGCCGGCCGGGCTGTACCGAGTTCGCCATCCTGTTGCCGTTCGAGAATTGACCAGCGACTTCACGCCAAGGAACGTAGTGCCGCATGCTTTGACGCCTGACCGTTTCGACGGGCTCACACCGAACCACACGAAGACTTCTCGCCGAACGATATGAAGCCGATCTGGATAGTAGACGACGACCAATCCATCCGCTGGGTGCTGGAAAAGGCGCTCGCACGAGAAAACTTCACGACGCGCAGCTTCTCCGGCGTGCGCGACGCGCTTGCCGCGCTCGAAGGAGAAAGCCCGCAAGTGCTCGTCTCGGACATCCGCATGCCGGGCGGGTCCGGGCTGGAACTGCTGCAGACCGTGCGCGACCGCTTGCCGGGCTTGCCTGTCATCATCATGACGGCGTTCTCGGATCTCGACAGCGCAGTGGCCGCGTTTCAGGGCGGCGCCTTCGAATATCTCGCCAAGCCATTCGATGTCGACAAGGCCGTCGAGCTGATCCGCCGCGCCGTGGATGAAAGCATGCGCGGCGAAGCGTCGGTCGACGAGCGCGTAACCGAGACGCCCGAGATGCTCGGTCAGGCGCCCGCGATGCAGGACATGTTCCGCGCGATCGGCCGTCTGTCGCATTCGGCGGCGACCGTGCTCATCACGGGCGAATCAGGCACCGGAAAGGAGCTTGTCGCGCGCGCCTTGCACCGACATAGCCCACGCGCAAACGGACCGTTCATCGCGCTGAACACGGCGGCGATTCCGAAGGATCTGCTGGAGTCCGAACTGTTCGGGCACGAGCGCGGCGCGTTCACCGGCGCGCAGGCGATGCGTCAGGGCCGCTTCGAACAAGCCGAGAACGGCACGCTCTTTCTCGATGAAATCGGCGACATGCCGTTCGACCTCCAGACGCGCCTGCTGCGCGTGCTGTCGGACGGGCAGTTCTATCGCGTGGGCGGGCACAATCCGCTGAAGGCGAACGTGCGCGTGATCGCGGCGACGCATCAGAATCTCGAATCGCGCGTGCGGCAGGGCTTGTTTCGCGAGGACTTGTATCACCGATTGAATGTGATTCGGCTGCGTCTGCCGGCGTTGCGCGAACGCAGCGAGGATATTCCGCTGCTCACGCGACACTTCCTGCAGAAGAGCGCGCGCGATCTGGGTGTCGAGCCCAAGCGCGTGTCGGACGATGCACTCGCGTATCTCGCGTCGCTGCCGTTTCCCGGCAACGTGCGTCAACTGGAGAACCTGTGCAACTGGCTCACGGTGATGGCGCCCGCGCAGGTGATCGAGCAGAAGGATCTGCCGCCCGATCTCACGTCGCGTCAGGAGGTGAGCGCCGAGAGTCTCGCCGTATCGACGGATGGCGCGGTCGCGCCGGTTCCCAATGCCGTGAACGGCGCCGTATCCGCGCCGATCGCGGCGGCGCCGGCGGGCGTCGCGGCGAGCGTGTGGGAGAACGGCTTGCGCACGGAAGTCGCGCGACTGTTGCGCGAGAATTCCGCCGATGTCATGGACGAACTCGCGCGCCGTTTCGAAGCGGCGGTGATTCGCGAGGCGCTCGACTTCACGCGCGGGCGCAAGGTGGAGGCGGCGGAGCGTCTGGGCATCGGCCGCAATACGATCACGCGCAAGATTCAGGAGTTGCATCTCGACGCGTGAACGTCGTTACGACGGGATCAGCCGATCGTCGCGATCACGGGCGCGTGGTCCGACGGCTGGTCCCACTTGCGCGGCACCTTGTCGACTTCGCATGACGTGCAGCGCGCGGCCAGTTCCGCCGACAGCAGGATGTGGTCGATGCGCAGCCCCGCGTTGCGGCGAAACGCCATCATCCGATAATCCCACCACGTAAAGAGCTTCTCGGCCTGCTCGAACTTGCGGAAGGCATCGGTCAGGCCGAGCCCGACGAGTTGCGCGAAGTGCGCGCGCTCTTCGGGCGACACGAGGTTCTGGCCTTCCCATGCTTTCGGATCGTGCACGTCGCGGTCTTCCGGCGCGATGTTGTAATCGCCCAGCAACGCGAGCTGCGGATGACGCGCCATGTCTTCGCGCAACCATTCGCGCAGTGCGTCCAGCCAGCGCATCTTGTAGGCGAATTTCTCGGAGCCGGGCGCCTGTCCGTTCGGGAAATATGCGGAGATGATGCGCACGCCGTCGATCGTCGCGGCGATCACGCGTTGCTGCAGATCTTCGAATCCGGGAATGTTGCGCACGACGCTGATTTCATCGACTTCGAAGCCCGCATCGGCGCGCACCAGAATGCCGACGCCGTTGTACGTCTTCTGCCCGGCGAACCAGCTTTTGTAGCCGGCGGCTTCGAGTTCGGCGCGGGGAAATTTCTCGTCGGGGAGCTTCAGTTCCTGAAGGCACAGCACGTCGACGCCCGAGAGCGCGAGCCAGTCGATGACATGCTGCTGGCGGACTTTGAGGGAATTGACGTTCCAGGTGGCGATTTTCATGAGTGCCCGTTTTCTTCGTAGAGCGCGGCCGTTGCGCTGAAGGCTCGATTCTAGCGGAGCGGTGGGGCGGGGGCGGGCTCGCAGACGTCACACATAAACGAATCTGACCAGATGAAAAAACACAGGCGCGGCGAAGCAGATCGAATCGACACGATCGAGCATGCCGCCGTGTCCGGCGAGCATCGAGCCCCAGTCCTTCGCGCCGAGCGAACGCTTCACCGCTGAAAGAACCAGCCCGCCGATGAACCCCGCCAGAACGATGGCGAACGACATGCCGAGCGCCGCGCCGAAGCCGAATGGCGTGATCCGGTAAAGCGCCGCGCCGCAAAGGGTCGCCAGCGCGCCACCGCCGACGAAGCCTTCGACCGTTTTAGAAGGCGAAAGCACGGGTGCGATCTTGCGCTTGCCGAACAGTTTCCCCACGACGTACTGCAAGACATCGCTGATCTGCACGACGAGCAGGAAGTAGAAGAGCAATAACGCGTTCTGCCCGCGATAGCCGGGAATGTCGAGTGTCAGGAGCGCGGCGGCGTGGCTCAGGCCGTAGACGCAGACCATCAGCGCCCAGTTAATGCGTGCATTGCGACTCAGAAAGTCGCGCGTATCCTGCGTCAGCGCCGATACCAGTGACATCGCGAAGAAGAGATGCACCGGTACGAAGATGGAATACATGCCGTACCAGTTGATGCCAAGCAGAATGTACTGAACGGGAACCGCGACAAAGAACGCGAGGAACAGCGTCGAGTGATCGCTCGGCGTGGTCGGTGTGAGTGTTATGAACTCGCGCAACGTGAGGAATGACAGTAGCGCGAAGACCACATAAGTTGCAGTCTCGCCGAGTCCAATGGCGATCGCCATGACGGCGACCATGCCCCACCACGCGCGGATGCGTTCATTGAGGTTGACGATGGTCGCGCTCTTGCCATTCGGCCGGGCGGCGAGGATGGCGCCTGTCACGGTCGCGACGGCGAGAAAGCCCGCCACGCCCGCGATCAATTTCCAAAACAGTTCTGGCATGTTCGAGAATCGGAGATGTTGTGGCAGCAAGCTCAGTCTGAGCAAGCCGATGGCGCCAGCGCGACGATCGCATCGCGCATGCGTGTGAGAAAAGCAGATTTGTCGTCGGTCGCCCGAAGCGCTTCGCCCGCGCCGAAATGGACTTTGCAGATCAACGGAATCGGCCAGATCGCGCCCTTGGGCATGATCCGCTGAAGATTCTCGAGATAGACCGGCGTGAGGGCGATGCCGGGAAACTCGCTTGCCAGATGAAAGAGTCCGCTCTTGAAGCCTTGCGGCAAAGCATCCGTGCCACGTGTGCCTTCGGGAAAGATAATCACCGAATGCCCCTTCGTGAGCGCATCGCGAACCGGATCGAGCGGATCGCCATCTCCTTCGCGTCGACGATCGATCAGCACGACGTTCAGCAGTTTCTGCGCGATATGTCGCTTGAGCGCGTTGGCGTTCCAGTAGTCGCGCGCAGCAACGGGCCGCACGGAATCGCGCAAACTGCGCGGCAACGCAGCGAGGATAGCGAGTGTGTCGATATGGCTCGTGTGATTCGAGAAGTAGATCTGTTGAGTTTCGCCTGCACGAGGGACATGACAGACTGGGTAGGCTCCAGCGACCAACCGAACGAGAGATAACAGTAAATCGCGTTGCCAGGCATATATCCGTTTCATGAGTCGGTAGTGGTGTGGATTGCTTATTTATATTCCGTTCACATGCGCATCGACGGAGCAAGTGGTCTTGACAAGATGTGTCAGATGTTTAGCAAGTGATAACAGAACTGCATAACAAAGAGGCTCTGCAATCCTAACGGTTGACGGGATGCAAAAGTGCCCTGATAGTAGCGGCTTTTTCGATCCATCGGGACGTCAGGCATGGTCGACGAACCGGCGAAAACATCGCAATGAGCCTCTACGCACTCAAGCCGCGCTTCCAAATTCTGCTTCGTCCATTCACAAATTGGCTCGCGCGGCGAGGCGTGACCGCAAACCAGGTCACGGTAGCCGCGATGCTTGGATCGATGGCAGTCGGTGCATCGGCGTGGCTCGGTTATCCCGAGCGCGGTCTGTTTCTGCTCATTCCGCTGTGGCTTTTCATCCGCATGGCGCTGAATGCCATCGACGGCATGCTTGCGCGCGAACACGGCCATAAGAGCGCATTGGGCGCTTACCTGAACGAACTAGGCGATGTGATCTCGGACACGGCGCTCGTGCTGCCGTTTCTGGCCGTGCCGGCTTTCGCGCCATCGGACGTGTGGCTTTTCGCCTGGACGGCGTGCGTAGTCGAGTGCGCGGGACTGATCGGACCACTGGCCGGCGCGGATCGTCGCTACGACGGGCCATTCGGCAAGAGCGACCGCGCGCTGGCGCTCGGGGCATTTGCGCTCTGGTTCGGAATGGGGCTGCCGGTCGGTTCGACGTTTGTCTGGCTGTGGCGTGCACTGATCGCACTCGCGGTATTGACTGCGATCAGACGCGTCGCGATGGGCGTTCGCTTATCGCGTGAAACGGGCCGTTAAGCGTTACCTGCAACATCGAAACAACGAAGGCAAAAATCACATGACTCAAGCGACTATTCGACGCGCACAAGAGGCGCGCTTCACGACTCACGACGGTGAAGCGCTTTTCTATCGGCACTGGCCCGCGGCGGGCGCGACACGCAGCGGCGCTGTGGTGCTGCTGCATCGGGGGCACGAGCATTCGGCGCGTGTCGCGCATCTGGTCGATGAACTCGACATGCCTGGCTACGATTTCTTTGCGTGGGACGCGCGTGGGCACGGACGTTCGCCCGGCGCGCGCGGATACAGTCCGAACGCAGCGGCTTGCGTGCGCGACCTCCAGTGCTTCGTCGAACACATCCGCGACGTTCATGGCGTCGCCATCGAAGACATGGCGGTCGTCGGTCAGAGCGTCGGCGCCGTGCTGGCCGCGGCCTGGGCGCACGATTATGCGCCGCCCGTGCGCTGTCTCGCGCTCGCATCGCCGGCGTTTCATATCAAGCTGTACGTGCCATTTGCACGTCCGGGATTGCGTCTGATGCACAAGCTTCGCGGTCTGTTCTATGTGAACAGCTATGTGAAGCCAAAATTTTTGACGCACGATCCGGAGCGCATCGCGAGCTATGCCGCGGATCCGCTGATCACGCGGCCGATCGCGGTCAATATGCTGCTGGACCTGCACGACACGGCGAGGCGCATCGTCGACGATGCGGCCGCCATCACCGTGCCGACGCAACTGCTGATCTCGGGTGCGGATTGGGTCGTGCATCGCGGACCGCAGGAACGCTTCTTCGAGCGGCTCGGATCGGCGCGCAAGGAGCGCATCGTGCTGCCCGGTTTCTATCACGATACGCTCGGTGAATGCGACCGCGCGCAGGCGCTCGCGCCGCTGCGGGCGTTTCTGCTGCGTGAGTTCGAGGCGCCTTGCGCGCGAGTCTCGCTCGTGGATGCCGACACGCGCGGACCTTTTCATGCGGAGTACGAAGCGTTGAAACAAGCTCCCGCCAGTCCGCTCGCGCGTTTGTACTGGATGGCTGCGCGCGCGGGGTTGCGGGTGGGCGGCGCATTCTCGGAAGGCATTGCACTTGGGCATCGGCTCGGGTTCGATTCCGGCTCGACGCTCGACTACGTGTACCGCAACGAAGCGAGGGGACGCGGATGTGTGGGGCGGCACATCGATCGCAACTACCTCGACTCTCCTGGCTGGGTGGGCATCCGTCAGCGCAAGATCAATATCGAGGCGTTGATCGCCGAGGCGATGACGCGAATCACGCGCTCGGGCGAGACGGTCCGGATCGTCGATATCGCGGCGGGACATGGCCGTTATGTCCTTGACGCCATCGCCGCGGTGACCCGTCGCGATGGCGTGTCGCCCGAGCACATTCTGTTGCGCGATTACAGCGCGCCGAACGTCGATGCTGGACGCGCTCTGATTGCGCAACGTGGTCTCGAAAGCGTTGCGCGTTTCGAGCAAGGCGATGCCTTCGACGAGGCCTCGCTCGCCGCGCTCGATCCCCGTCCGACGCTTGCGATCGTGTCAGGGCTGTATGAGCTTTTTGGCGACAACGCTTCGATAGAACAGTCGCTCCGTGGTCTCGCGCGCGCCGTGCAACCTGGCGGCTACCTCGTCTATACCGGACAGCCGTGGCATCCGCAGCTCGAATTCATTGCGCGCGTGCTTGGGAATCATCGTGGCGAGACAGCGTGGGTCATGCGTCGCCGTTCGCAGGCGGAAATGGACGAACTCGTCGCGCGCGCCGGCTTTCGCAAGATCACGCAGCGCATCGATGAAAAGGGGATCTTCACGGTGACGCTTGCCGAGCGCGTCGCGTCCTGATGAATAGCGCTGCCTTGTCCGTCGCCGGTGCGCGAAGCGAACGGGACGCCTCCTTGATGTTGCGATCCGGATGGCTCGCGATCATGGGCGCGTTGTTCTTTTCGACATACGCCTTCGCGAACTGGCTGGCGTCGACGCGCGCCTCGGTGCCAACCTTCGCATTCGCATGGGAACGGGCCATTCCGTTCATGCCGTGGAGCATCGTGCCGTATTGGTCCATCGATGTGTTCTACGCGCTCTCGTTCCTGTTGTGCGTCAGGCGCGCGGCGCTCCACGCGCACGTCCGCAGGCTTTTCACGGTGCAAATGATCTCCGTGGCATGTTTCATCGCGTGGCCGTTGAGCTTCGGCGCCGAGCGGCCAGTCTCGAGCGGTGTGACCGGCGTGCTATTCGACCTCCTGACGGGCATCGATAAGCCGTATAACCAGGCTCCATCGCTGCACATCGGATTGCTGATTGTGCTTTGGACGTTCTACGCGGGCGTTCTGCGGAACAAAGCTGCTCGTGCGGTCTTGCATCTCTGGTTCATGGCGATCGGTGTTTCCGTTCTGACCACATGGCAGCACCATGTGATCGACGTGCCGACCGGCGCGGCGGTGGGTGCCTTTGCGCTATTTCTCTTTCCTCTCGCAGACGATGTGACCGGCGCCGCGCTCCCTTGCGCGCGAAGCCGGCGGATAGCTGGCGTCTATGCGACCGTCGCGGTCGCGCTGACCGCGTTCACGTTGATCCTTGTGAGGCATGCCGTTGGTGCCGCGCTTGTCACGGGATGGGTTTCGCTGGCATTCGCTTGCGTTGCGTGGATTTATTGGCAAGGCTCGCCTGCCGTGTTTCAGAAGGACGAGCGGGGCCGCATTCCGTTGGCCGTCCGTCTGCTGCTCGCTCCGGCTATCGCTGGCGCATTCATCAACTCACGGTTATGGACGCGCAAGAGGCCATCGCCTGTTCGCGTTGCGACCGGCGTTTCCATCGGTCGCACGCCGACGCCTCGCGAATGGCGGCAGCATGGTTTCGATGCATTGCTCGATCTGACGGCCGAGATGCCGCGCTGGATCGCGCTCGATCAATCGCATGTGTACCTATGCGTGCCGCATCTGGATCTCGTGCCGCCGACTCTGCTGCGTCTGAACGCGGCTGTCGAGGCGCTCGGTGAGTTGCATCGCGACGGGCGCGATGTGCTGGTTTGCTGTGCGCTCGGTTATGGGCGCAGCGTGCTGTGCGCGGCGGCATGGATCGCGAAGACGCAAGGTTTGCACGATGCACGCGCGGCACTTCTGGCTGTGCGGTCGGCGCAGCGTCGCGCGGTCTGGTCAAAGGACACCGTCGCGTTGCTGCAGGACTGGATCGACCATTGCACGGTTCATGGAAGACAAGGATGAAAGCCTATTTCATCGCCGCGGCGCGTGGTGCGCTCGATGCTGGCTGCTGTGCGTGCGCGGTCGCCTTGGCAGCGGCAGGCGTGGGGTGGGGTGTCGCCATTCATTGCGAGCATTTGCATTACGTGCGAACGCTGATCGCGCTCATCAGCACATGTTCGGGCATAGGCGCTTCGTGGCTAATGGTGCGAATCCTCATCGACCGACAGTTGTTCGCCACGCTTGCCGCAATGGAATCTTCGACGCTCGATGATCTCGACCGCGTGCTGATCGAGCTCGGATGGACCGGTGCATCGCGTGCCGGCCGGCCGCTCGATGCACGGGTGCGCGGCGTGACTCGACTGCTCAGGGCGAGCGTGATGCTTGCGGTCGTGCAGTGGGTGTGCGTGGGTGTGGCGGTGATGGTTGAGGGCGGGTGACATCGTTGCTTCAAACGCTTGCAGCTAAGCCACTCCCATCCCCGACACACCGTCAGCCGAAGAGGGCAATGCCCAGAACCACGATCATCAGAAGCGCGAGCATCCATGCCGCCGCGGCGTTCGTGCCGCCCTTGCGGCACAGTTCGTATTCCAGCGCGCTGCCGGATGAACCCTCGCTGCGAAGTTTGCCGATGCTCCTTAGCACATGTTCCCGGTAGAGAAGATTGCCGGAGAGTCCCAGCGCGAACGAAATCGCGTACGAAACAAAGCCGCCAGCCCCATCTCCCAGCGAACCGACGGCGAACCGAAGCAGGACAGCAGCCGCGAACAACGCTCCAGCTTGCCAGTACATCTTTCGATAGACGAGCCAAATTGGACCGATCACGAACGCGGCTCCGTTCCATGTACATCTTGGCTGCCCGCGTTTGTTCAGAAAGGACCATTTGTACGCGTAGTACTTCGCGTTCTTTCCGACGAAGAGAGCGACGTCCAGTTCGAGCGTGGGCGACTGTATGTCGGTGTTGATTTGAGGCACGTCTAGTTGATGTTCGGTTGGTTCCATGATGCTTGCCTCGAGTGTGCGGTCCTTTCGTATGTCCGGTCGCGAGCATTGCAGCACGCAGCGCTGTTGTCCACGGTGCCGTATGGCTTTTGCGGAAATTTGAAGAAATTGCGCATCGGCTGCTAGATCGAGCGAATCGGCGATTGCTATGCTTTCATGATTCGGTATCCGAAGAAGTAGCGATGCGATGAATCGCTTCATCAATCAACCGTCTACTCCTCACAATATGTTTCGTTCCATCTGTAAGTTATCGATGATGCTCGCGCTGTTCTGCGCTGCAGGCGCTCAGGCGGCGACTGCGCCTATTCAGGTGCTCAGCGCTACGGTAAAGGACCGAAAGATATCCGGCGCGACTGTCATTCTTCAAAAGGACGGCGCCCAGTCGGTTCGTATTCAGAGTGATGCACAAGGCGCTGCGCAGATTCCAGCCGATATGGCGAATGACAACAAGGTGCTTCTGATCATCAAGAAGGCTGGTTATTCCGATCTGGTCGCCAAGTGCCCATGCGCTGGACTGTCCTATGCGCTGAGTCCGGTGATGAAGAATCTGGATGGCATGCTCGTCGTGCTTACATGGGGACAGCGCCCGCGCGATCTCGATCTGCACGTGTCCTATCCGCAGAATCACGTCTACTTTCAACGCTAAGCCGGGGACGACGCCAATCTGGATGTCGACCACACGGATAGCTACGGTCCGGAAACCATCACGCTCGATCACAAGCGTTCCGGCCAGACCTACGTCTTCGCCGTGCACGATTTCAGCAACGAGAGCAACCCCGCGTCGTCGGAGCTTGCGAACAGCGAGGCAAGGGTGTTCGTGTATGTCGGCCAGTCGCTGGTTCGAACGTTCAGCGTGCCGCGTCAGGCGGGCAATCTGTGGACCGTGTTCCGCGTCAATGGCGAGGGCGAGATTCAGGACATCAACACCATGCGTGGCGTGACGGTCAGAGCGAGCGAGGTGCTCGGCACCATCGACAACTACAACGACGAGCAGTTGAGAATCGTGCCGGCCAATCAGGACTATGTCGACGCGGCCCGCGCGAGCCTGATCAACAAGGACGGCGAGCGTGCCTATCACGCAGGCAACTTCGACGACGCTATCTGGCTGTACCGCGAGGCGATCAGCTTCAATCCGGAATTCGGCCAGGCGTACAGCAATCTCGGGCTCGCCTTCCAGAAGGCCGGACGTGCTGCCGAAGCCATCTGGGCCAATCGCAAGGCGATCGCGCTGGCGAATGGAGCGACGGCCGCGACGGTCCGCGCCAGTTCGTACTACAACATCGGCCGCATCTATGAGGACGCCGGCCAGTTCACCGACGCATTGAGCAACTACCGCGCAGCGCGACGCGAAAAGTCGAATCCGGTCTACGACGCCGCCATTACGCGCGTCAGCAATCGCTAAATCCGTTCAATCCAGGCCCCGGCATCGCGCCGGGGCCCGCATCGCTCATCACATGTACAAGAAAGCTCTCGCGGCGATGCTCATGGCATTCGCCGCGATGTCGTCGCACGCGGCAGGTCCGGTTTCGGTCGCCATCGGCGATCGCGGGACGTGGCCGACATCCATCGATAGTACCGAGAACTTCGATCTCGCTTCGCGCGCCGAACTTCTCGCATTCGGCAAAGCGCTGGCCGATAGCGAACGACTGTCAGACGCCGAGTTGCAGAGCCGGCTGAAGGTGAAATCGTTCGATCGGGCATCGGTCGATCGTATCCGGGGCCGTTATTGGAAGCGTCTGACCGGAAACTATCTGAACGCTTCGGCGAATTGCACGCCGAGTGCTCCGTTTTGCGTAAAGGTGCATGGCGAGGCTGACTTCATGAACGCGGCCAAAGCCTTCGCAGTCCCGGCGGATAGTCCGTATCGCGCGTGGTCATCGCAGGCGCGGACGTTTCACAACACGTATCTCGACGAACTGCTGAGACTGGCCGCGCTCTTTCCGAAGGTCAGCAGTGAGATCGACACGTATTCGTCGCGCGAGATCGACGGCAACGAATTCGCCGACCGCACCTTCCTGCTCACCTTCGACGATGGCCCGACCACCGCCGGCGGCACAACCGACTCGTTGCTGCGGACGTTGCGAGACGCTCGCTTGAATGGCGTGTTCTTCACGCTCGGGACGCGGTTGCAAGCGCGCTTGCAGCAGGCGGGTGCGTCGTCGATGGCGTATGCCTATCGCGGCATGTGCGTCGGCGCGCATGGCTGGGAGCATCGTTCGCACGCAACCTGGCCGTCGTGGGAAGAGTCGGTGGCGCGGAGCATCGGGCTGGCGCAGGCGAATCTGCCGGACAGTTTCGTTCCGCTCTTCAGGCCGCCCTATGGTCAACGCCGAGCGGACAGCGGCGACTTCTTCGTATCGCAAGGCCTGCGTGTGGCGCTCTGGAATATCGATTCGCAAGACTGGAACGAGAAGGTGAGCGCGGATGAAGTCAAACAGCGCGTGCTCACGCTCATGCTGCTGTGGCGACGCGGGATCATTCTCTTCCACGATATTCATCCGAAGGCGCAGGTTGCGGTGCCCTGGTTGCATGACCGGTTGACGGCATCGGGTGTGCAGTGGATGGATTGCAAGAGGTTGGTCGCGACGAACGCCGATTGATCGCGCTGATTGTTTGAACCAACGACAGGCGGCGATGCGGTCAAAGGACGTCAAATGAAAAGAAGAAAGTTTATTGCCCTCACGGTATCGATGCCTTTCGCTCTCAGCGGGTGCCTGACATCCGGATTGAACGAGGAAGCAAAGTCGCCCGATTACTACAGGTACGCGGAAACGATAAGCAGTGTGCTTATCTCGGCTGACCAGAAGACGCTAGTGTTTCTTGGTAAGAATTATCACTTTATTTTCGATGCGCCGGATCACTTCGTGGATGTCCTTCAGTCACCCTTTCACGCCGGAATGACCGCAGATGTCAATCAGTTCTACGTAGACGGAGACAGCAATGTCAGCGGTTCCTTCGTCTTGAATCTCGACAAGGCGGCGAGCTTCAGCGAAGAGCAGAAGGAGGAACTGGGAAATCTTGGAATCGATCCGCAACGCCGGTCTCTCTCGTTCAGGCTTAGCGGGCGGCGATATGACGCGAAAGGTTTCGACCGGTCGAAGGTCAATCCCATGCTGCTGAACCAGTCTTATGAAGTCTCCGTCAGGGAGCAGCATTACTCCAATGCGAAGAAAGTCATCCTGCTGGCGACGCCCTTGACCGTGGCGGCAGATGGCGCGCTGATGATCCTCGCCATTCCATTGTTGCCTGTGCTCTATGTGGTCTTTATGCGGAACTTTCGTGTGATGTGACGCCCGGTTGATCAGATCGACTCGGGCTCACTCACGCAAGGCACGAAGCATTAGCGCCCGCCTATCCAAGGCGGGCGTTTTTTTACACCATTTTTACACCCCGCCTCCCACTCTTTTCCCGCCCTTTACGTCCATTTTCTTAATCTCCACCTTGTCCTGAACCGCACAAGTGGAGAACACCAAAATGGACCTGATTTACCTCGCCGGCATCGTCCTGTTCTGGGGACTTTGCGTGGCGCTCACGCGCGGCTGCGAGCGACTCGGCCGCCGCGCGACGGGAGGGCGTCCATGAGCGCCTGGATGCTGTGGCTCGCGGCGGCTTCCACGCTGCTGCTCTTCGTGTATCTCGTGTACGCGCTTCTGCGTGCGGAGGATCTCGAATGAACGCCAACACCTTCATGCAGACGGCGCTCTTCATCGTCGTGCTGATTGCGCTGGCCATTCCGCTCGGCCGCTATATCTCGAACGTGCTCGACGGATCGTCCGTTATCGTGCGCAAGATCGGACGCCCGATCGAATCGATGCTCTATCGCATCGCCGGCGTCGATCCCGAATCCGAGATGTCATGGAAGCATTACGCGCTCGCCGTGATGTTCTTCAACGTGCTCGGCGCGCTCGTGCTGTATGCGCTGCTGCGCCTGCAGGGCACGCTGCCCGCCAATCCGCAAGGCATGGCCGGCATGACGCCCGATGCCGCGTTCAACACCGCCATCAGCTTCGTGACTAACACGAACTGGCAGGACTACGGCGGCGAAAGCACGCTCGGCTATCTCGCGCAGATGCTCGGCCTGACCGTGCAAAACTTTCTCTCGGCGGCGACGGGCATCGCGGTCGTCATCGCGCTGATTCGCGGCTTCAAGCGGCATAGCGCTCAGACCATCGGCAACTTCTGGGTCGACCTCACGCGCACGACGCTCTACATCCTTGCGCCGCTTGCCGTCGTGTTCGCGCTCGTCTTCGTGAGCCAGGGCGCGATCCAGAATTTCAAGGCGTATCAGGACGTATCGACGCTGCAGGTCACCACATATCAGACGCAATCCACCGACGCACAAGGCAAGCCCGTCACGCAGACGCTCAAGGCCGAGAAACAGACGCTGCCGATGGGCCCCGTCGCCTCGCAGGAAGCGATCAAGATGCTCGGCACGAATGGCGGCGGTTTCTTCAACACGAACTCCGCGCATCCGTACGAGAACCCGACGCCGTTCTCAAACTTCATGCAGATGCTCGCGATGCTGATCATCCCGGCTGCGCTGTGCGTCGTGTTCGGGCGCACGGTCGGCGACAGGCGTCAGGGCTATGCCGTGCTCGCGGCGATGACCATCGCGTTCGCCGTCGCGTGCTGGGGCGAGATTGCATCGGAGCAGGCCGGCAATCCGCTTTACGCGTCGCTCAAGGTCGATACGCAAGCGTCCACGCTACAGGCCGGCGGCAACATGGAAGGCAAGGAAACGCGCCTTGGCATCGCGCAATCGGGCATCTTCACGGTCGCGACGACGGCCGCATCGTGCGGCGCGGTCTCCAGCATGCACGATTCGCTGACGCCGCTCGGCGGCCTCGTGCCGATGCTGCTGATCCAGCTCGGCGAAGTGATCTTCGGCGGCGTCGGTTCCGGTCTCTACGGCATGCTCGCGTTCGCGTTGCTCGCGGTGTTCGTTGCGGGTCTGATGATCGGCCGCACGCCCGAGTATGTCGGCAAGAAGATCGAATCGTTCGAGATGAAGATGGTCTCCATCGTCATTCTGCTTACGCCGCTGCTGGTGCTTCTCGGCACATCGATCGCCGTGCTGAGCGCGGCGGGCACGGCGGGCATCGCGAATCCGGGCGCGCACGGCTTCTCCGAAGTGCTTTACGCGTTCAGCTCCGCCGCCAACAACAACGGCAGCGCGTTCGCGGGCCTTTCGGTGAACACGCCGTTCTATAACTCGATGCTCGCCATCGCGATGTGGTTCGGCCGCTTCGGTTCGCTCATTCCGATCCTCGCCATCGCGGGCTCGCTCGCCGCGAAGAAGCGTCTCGCCGTGACAGCGGGCACCTTGCCGACCCACGGACCGCTCTTCGTCGTGCTCCTGCTCGGCACGCTCCTTCTGGTCGGTGCGCTCACGTATGTGCCGGCGCTCGCGCTCGGGCCCATCGTCGAGCACGTCACGATGATCGCAAGCCATTGATTTCCGAGGACAGCATGAATCAAGAGAATCAAACGCCGCTGCATCGCCCGGAGAATCTCGGGCAGGCGCGCACAGCGGCACGTTCGATGTTCGATCCGGCGCTCGTGAAGCCGGCGATCGTCGATTCGTTCAGGAAGCTCGCGCCGCGCACGCAGTTGCGCAATCCGGTGATGTTCTGCGTCTACGTCGGCAGCATTCTGACGACGGTGCTCTGGCTCGCCGCGCTCGCCGGCCAGGCGGAAGCGCCCGCGGGCTTCATCCTCGCGATCGCGCTGTGGCTGTGGTTCACGGTGCTCTTCGCGAACTTCGCCGAAGCGCTCGCGGAAGGGCGCTCGAAGGCGCAGGCGGCATCGCTGCGCCAGGCGAAGCACAACGTGATGGCGAAGAAGCTCAACGAGCCGCATCCGAAATCGCCGATCCGCATCACGACGTCCACGGAATTGCGCCGCGACGATGTCGTGCTCGTCGAAGCGGGCGACGTGATTCCCGCCGACGGCGACGTGATCGAAGGCGTCGCGTCGGTCGACGAATCCGCGATCACGGGCGAATCCGCGCCGGTGATCCGCGAGTCGGGCGGCGATTTCTCGTCGGTGACGGGCGGCACGCGCGTGCTCTCCGACTGGATCGTCGTGCGCGTATCGGTGAATCCGGGCGAGGCGTTTCTCGACCGCATGATCGCGATGGTCGAAGGCGCGAAGCGTCAGAAGACGCCGAACGAAATTGCGCTGACGATCTTGCTCGTCGCGCTGACGCTCGTGCTGCTCTTCGCGACCGCGACGCTGCTGCCGTTCTCGATGTTCTCCGTCGAGGCGGCGAAGCAGGGCCACGTCGTCACGATCACCGCGCTCGTCGCGCTGCTCGTGTGCCTGATTCCGACGACGATCGGCGGGCTGCTGTCCGCGATCGGCGTCGCGGGCATGAGCCGCATGATGCAGGCGAACGTGATCGCGACGTCGGGCCGCGCGGTCGAAGCGGCCGGCGACGTCGACGTGCTGCTGCTCGACAAGACCGGCACGATCACGCTCGGCAATCGCCAGGCGTCGACGTTCGTGGCGGCGCCCGGCGTGGCCGAGCGCGATCTCGCGGACGCGGCGCAACTCGCATCGCTCGCCGATGAAACGCCGGAAGGCCGCAGCATCGTCGTGCTGGCGAAGCAGCGCTTCAATATCCGCGAGCGCGACATGGCGACGTTGCACGCGACCTTTCTCGCGTTCAGCGCGCAGACGCGCATGAGCGGCGTGGATCTGCCGAATCGGGAGATCCGCAAGGGTTCCGCCGATGCGTTGAAGCGTTACGTCGAAGAACGCGGCGGACGGTTTCCGCAGGAAGTGCAGCATGCCGTCGATGAAGTCGCGCGGCGCGGCAGCACGCCGCTCGTGGTGGCCGAGCGCGTGAACGATACGACGCGCGCGCTGGGCGTGATCGAGCTGAAGGACATCGTGAAGGGCGGCATCAAGGAGCGCTTCGCGGAGCTGCGCAAGATGGGCATCAAGACGGTGATGGTGACGGGCGACAACCGGCTGACGGCTGCTGCCATCGCGGCGGAAGCGGGCGTCGACGACTTTCTCGCCGAAGCGACGCCGGAAGCGAAGCTGGCGACGATCCGCGCGCATCAGTCCGAGGGGCGTCTCGTCGCGATGACGGGTGACGGCACCAACGATGCGCCCGCGCTCGCGCAGGCCGACGTCGCGGTGGCGATGAACACGGGCACGCAGGCCGCGAAGGAAGCGGGCAACATGGTCGATCTCGATTCGAACCCGACGAAGCTCATCGAGATCGTGGAGATTGGCAAGCAGATGCTGATGACGCGCGGCTCGCTGACGACGTTTTCCATCGCCAACGACGTCGCCAAGTACTTCGCGATCATCCCGGCCGCGTTTGCGACGACGTATCCGCAGTTGCGCGTGCTGGACGTGATGCATCTGGCGTCGCCATCGTCGGCGATTCTGTCGGCGGTGATCTTCAATGCGCTCATCATCGTGTTTCTGATTCCGCTCGCGTTGAAGGGCGTGAAGTATCGCGCTTTGGGCGCCGCGTCGTTGTTGCGACGGAACCTGCTGATTTACGGGCTGGGCGGCATCGTGTTGCCGTTTCCGTTCATCAAGCTCATCGATATGGTCATTACCGCTCTTGGCTGGAGTTGAACATCATGAAGAATCTGTTGCGTCCCATGCTGGTGTTGTTCGTCGCGTTGACTGTCGTGACGGGCGTGGTGTATCCGGCGGTCGTCACCGCGATCGGACAGGCGGCGTTTTCGCATCAGGCGAATGGGAGTTTGATCGAGCGCGATGGGCGTCTCATGGGCTCGGAGATCATCGGGCAGCAGTTCGATGCGCCTCGGTATTTCTGGGGGCGTTTGTCGGCTACTGCGCCGAATCCTTATAACGCGGGGAGTTCTAGTGGCTCCAATTTCGGGCCGACCAATCCGGCGCTCGCCGATGAGATCAAAGCGCGCATTGCCGCCTTGCACGATGCCGATCCGGGGAATGAGGCGGCTGTTCCCGTCGATCTGGTGACTTCGTCCGGGAGCGGGCTCGATCCGGAAATCAGTCCGGCGGCTGCGGCGTATCAGGTTTCGCGGGTCGCGAAGGCGCGGGGGATGTCGGTGGCTCGCGTTGAAGCGCTTGTCGCTCAAGCTACTAGCGGGAGGCAGTTTGGAGTGCTCGGAGAGCCTCGGGTGAATGTGCTTAAATTGAATCTTGCGTTGGATGGGGAGTAGTTGGGGGCGCTTGGCTTGGTTTCGCCGGATCCCGTTTTCGTGTCGGTCTATCAGCACTGCCCCTGTGCGGGGCGGCAGTCACTTTCTTTGCTGCTGCAAAGAAAGTAACCAAAGAAAGCAGCTCGTCACCGCCCGCGGTCACACGCAATTTGGGTAGTTCTCTCGTCCAAGGTGGCACTCGCCTAAAGAGTGCCCTCATCACAATAACGGGGCTTGGATCGCGCACGGTCTGACGAGCTAGTTTTCCAAGGACACTGGTTCAGCACGAAAGAGCTTCGGCACAGCGCTACGCGCTGCCGCCGGGTATGCAAGGGAAACCAACGTGCGGCACTTGCGGAGAGATGGAGACGTTAGTAAAGCAGCAAATGCATCCCCGATTGACCGGTCGGCCGCGAAGCGGGCTGGAGCTATTTGGTGCTGAACCAGTTTGTTGTGTGGTGCGATGTGACAGACCGTGCGCGAGCCAAGCCCGATTAGGTGTTTGAGGGCACTCTTTAGGCAGCCCACGATGGACGAGAGGACTACCCAAATTGCGTGTGACCGCGGGCGTATCGGGAGCTGCTTTCTTTGCTTACTTTCTTTGCAGCAGCAAAGAAAGTGAGTGCCGCCCCGCACAGGGGCAGTGCTAACAGACCGACACGAAAACGGGATCCGGCGAAATCGCAAGCGAACCACCACAACAAGCGCCAGCAAGAACCCCAAAAAAACCATGCCCCGCCCAACCCCAGAAGAACTCCTCGACAAACTCCACCGCGAGGAAGAAAAACGCGAGCGCGGCAGACTGAAGATTTTCTTCGGCGCATCGGCGGGCGTAGGCAAGACCTTCGCGATGTTGCAGGCCGCACGCCGCCGCCGCGATGAAGGCGTGGAAGTAGTCGTCGGCCTGGTCGAAACGCATGGCCGCAAGGAAACCCTTGCACTGGTCGAAGGCCTCGAAACGCTCCCGCCCGCGCGCATCGAACACCGCGGCCGTCTGCTCGCCGAATTCGACCTCGACGCCGCGCTCGCCCGAAAACCGCAACTCATCCTCGTCGACGAACTCGCGCACTCGAACGTGCACGGCTCTCGCCACATGAAGCGCTGGCAAGACGTGCAAGAACTGCTCGACGCGGGCATCGACGTCTATACGACCGTCAACGTCCAGCACCTCGAAAGCCTCAACGACATCGTCGGGCGCATCACCGGCATTCGCGTCTGGGAGACCGTGCCCGATCGCATCTTCGACCTCGCCGATGAAGTCACGCTCGTCGACCTGCCGCCCGAAGAACTGCTCGACCGTCTGCGCGAAGGCAAGGTCTACCTGCCGGCGCAGGCCGAGCACGCCGTGCGCAACTTTTTTCGCAAGGGCAATCTGATCGCGCTGCGCGAACTCGCCTTGCGCCGCACGGCCGATCGCGTCGACGCGCAAATGCGCGAATACCGCGCCGATCAGTCGATCGAACGCATCTGGCGCGCGCGCGAACGGCTCATCGCGTGCATCGGCCCGGGACCGGAAAGCGCGACGCTCGTGCGCGCGGCCGCGCGGCTCGCCACGGCGCTCAAGGCCGACTGGCTCGCGGTGTACGTGGAAACGCCGAAGCTGCAGCGCCTCTCCGACGATCAGCGCCGCCGCACGCTCGACGCGCTCAAGCTCGCCTCCGAACTCGGCGCGGAAACCGTCACGCTCGATGGCGCCGATGCCGCCGCGACGCTCATCGACTACGCGCACATGCGCAACGTGTCGAAGCTCGTGGCGGGCGCGTCGGCGAGCGCGGGATGGCGGCGTCTCATCGCTCGGCCGGTGAGCGAGCGCATCATCCGGCAAGGATCCGATATCGACGTGACGCTCGTGTCGACCGGCACACGCGACGAGCCACGCCGCAGGATCACGCAAGCCTTCGGCACCTGGCGCGACGGCGCGCACTCGCCGCCGCGCGCCTATCTTCATGCGTTCGCGATCGGCGGCGGCATCACGCTCGTCGCCGACATGCTCGCCGCCCGTCAGTTCGCAATCACGAATCTCGTGATGCTGTATCTGCTCGGCGTGATCTTCGCGGCCGTGCGGCTCGGGCGCGGTCCCGGCGTGATGCTGTCGTTTCTGTCGGTCGCCGCGTTCGACTTCTTCTTCGTGCCGCCCGAGCTGTCTTTCTCCGTGACGGACACGCAGTATCTGCTGACCTTCCTCGTCATGCTGCTGACCTCGCTCACGATCAGTCATCTGACGTCGAGCCTGCGGCGCGAGGCGCGCATCGCATCGCAACGCGAGCGGCGCACCGGCGCGATGTACGCGATGACCAAGGAACTCGGCGCCGCGTTGATGACCGAGCAGATCATCGAGATCGGCACGCGCCACGTCGCCGAAGTGTTTCAGGCGAAGGTCGTGATGCTCCTGCCCGACGCCGCCGAGAAAGTGCGGCAGAAAGTGGACGAACCGAATCCCGATGTGACGCTCGATGCCGCGCGTCTCGATCTCGACATCGCGCAATGGGTCTATGACCAGCAGAAACCGGCGGGACGCGGCACCGAGACCTTGCCCGCGAGCCAGGCGCTTTATCTCCCGCTCAAGGCGCCGATGCGCACGCGCGGCGTGCTCGCGCTCGTGACCGGGCGCGAAGCCGAACTCGCGGTGCCCGAGCAGCGCCGCATGATCGAAACGTTCGCGTCGCAGATCGCGCTTGCGCTGGAACGCGTGCATTACGTCGAAATCGCGCAGGACGCGCTCGTCAACATGGAATCGGAGCGCCTGCGCAACTCGCTTTTATCCGCGATATCGCACGATCTGCGCACGCCGCTCACGTCGATCGTCGGCTTCGCTTCGGTGCTGGAGGAAGAGGCGCGGGAAGCAGGCGGCCAGAGCGAGGCATCGCAGGAACTCGTGCACGCGATCCACGAAGAAGCGCTGCGCATGAGCGGCCTCGTGATCAATCTGCTCGACATGGCGCGTCTGCAGGCGGGCGCGATCCGGCTGAATCGTCAATGGTCGATGCTCGAAGAAACCGTGGGCGCCGCGCTCGCGAGTTCGCGCCGCGTGCTCGCCGGGCGTCCCGTACAGACGCGCGTGCCGGCGGACCTGCCCTTGCTGCAACTCGACGCCGTGCTGATGGAGCGTCTCTTCGCCAACCTGCTGGAAAACGCCGCGAAGTACACGCCGCCCGCGACGCCGATCCGCATCGGCGCGGCGCTCGCGCACGACGGCGATGCGCGCTTCGTGCGCGTGTGCATCGACGATGAAGGGCCGGGCGTGCCGGCCGGCATGCAGAACCGTCTCTTCGACAAGTTCACGCGCGGCGAGAAGGAATCGGCGCAACCGGGCATCGGGCTCGGTCTCGCCATCTGCCGCGCGATCGTCGAGGCGCATGGCGGGCACATCGGCGTCGAGAATCGCGCGGACGCGAACGGGCGCATTCTCGGCGCACGATTCTGGTTCACGCTGCCGGCCAACGATGCGCCGCCCGAAGAATTGCCGCCCGACGAGGATGTCGACTCCAAGGCGGCCGCGCCGGGAACGGACGATGTCTGACGCGGCGAATTATGATGTCGGCTCACGAGCAAACTGAAAACCAACGATGAGCCAACCGACTTTGAACGGCGAGCGCGTGCAGCTTCGTCCGCTGCAACGCGAGGATCGCGCCGCCTTGCTCGATGCAGCCGCCGACGGCGAACTCTGGAATCTGAGCGTGACGGTCGTGCCGAACGAAGACACCATCGATCGTTATATCGACACCGCCCTCGCGGGCCGCGATGCCGGCACCGTGATGCCGTTCGTGATCGTGCGCGCCAGCGATGCGCGCGTCGTCGGCAGCACGCGTTACTGGAAGATCGACCGCGTGAACCGCAAGCTCGAAATCGGACATACGTGGCTCGCGGCATCGACGCAGCGCACGGGCATCAACACGGAAGCGAAGTTTCTGCTGCTCGCGCACGCGTTCGAAGCAATGCGTTGCGTGCGCGTGCAGTTCACCACCGACGAGCTCAATGCGAAATCGCGCGCGGCGATACTCGGCGTCGGCGCGAAACAGGAAGGCATCGTGCGGCACGAGCGCATCATGCCCGATGGCCGCAAGCGCAATTCGGTGCGCTTTTCGATCATCGACGACGAATGGCCCGACGTCAAAGCGATGCTGCTCGCCAAGCTCACGCGTCGAGCGTAGCGCGCGCCTTCAGGTCTTTCACGCGCGCCTTCATGAACGCGACGAAGCGGCGCGTGACGGTGTCGTCGCGTTCGTCTTGCCATGCAAGTCCGACGCGCCAGCGCGCCGCTCGATCGCGCAATGTCAGCACGCGCGCATCGCGCAGCAAGTACTGCGCGCGCGATGGCAGGAACGCCGCGCCCACGCCGCCCGCCACCGATGCGAGCACGGACTGGATATCGTCCGCTTCCTGAATCACGCGCGGCGCGAAATCGTGCTCCGCGCACCAGCGATCGATCTGCGCCGCAAGCCCCGGCCCGCGGCCACGCGACAGCGCGATGAATCCCGGTTCGTTCAGTTCGTTCAGATTCGCGGGCAGACGCTTGTAGCGCGTGTGCTCGGGCACGGCGAGCGCGAGCGTTTCATCGAGCACGGTGAAGCCGGAAAGCCCGGCGCTCGCGGGCATCCGCATGAATCCGACATCGAGCTTGTTCGCGAGGATGCGGCGCGTCTGTTCGTGCGACGAGAGATCGTGCAGCGTGATGCTCACGTCCGGATTCAGCGCGCCGAATTCGGCGATCAGCTTCGGCACATGCGTGAGCGTCGACAGGCACAAGCCGACGCGCAGAAATCCGCGCGCGCCGCTCGCGGCTTCGCGTGCGCGGGCCAGCACGGCGTCGGCGTCGCGCACGAGCGCTTGCGCATCGCCGATGAAGCCCGCGCCGAACGTCGTCAGATCCGCGCCGTGGCGTCCGCGTTCGAAGAGGCGCGCGCCGAGGCTTTCTTCGAGCGACGCAATCTGCTTGCTGAGCGCAGGCTGGCTCAAGTGCAGCGCTTCGGCGGCACGGCCGAAATGACGCAATTCGGCGATGGTGAGAAAGGAGCGCAGGAGTTTTAATTCCATTTGGCGATCGAACACGTCGAAACATTCATTTTACTTATCGATTGCCGAGCGCTTCAATGAGAATACTCACTCGTCACATCGGGAGTTCCACTTGGATGCCGCATCGTTTCGTGTCGCCGTCATCGCGCTCGAATCGCGGAAGGGCGATGCCGCGCTCGACTGTCGATTCATCGCCGCAAAGCTCGCCTATGCCGCGCGCCAAGGCGTGTGGCTCGCGCTGTTTTCCCCTTCGGGTATCGACGATTCGCGCGCCGATCCGTTCGACGATCCGTCGATTCACGCGATCGCCGCCGCCGTCGATGAAAGCGGCGTCGCGGCGGGCGTCGGCTGGATCGAGCGCACCGAAGACGGCGGGCGCTTCGACAGCTACGCGATATGTTTTCCCGGCGGCGCGCGCGTGCGTCATCGCATGCCGCATCTCGCGCGACGCGGTTCGCACAGCGGCAATCGCCTCGGCGTATTCGACGCGCATCCGCTTGCGCACGAGACGGAGCGCACGACGGAACGCACGATGCCGCGCGGTTCGCTGCCGCTCAGTTTCGCGATCGTCGGCCGTCATCGATTGACGGGTTGAATCGCGCCTCCGCACGGCTTTTATGTCCCGATACAATCGGACGAACAGCCCGGCACGGAGGTTTCGCACATGGATTTGATCATTCGCCGCGCGGCGCTCGCTCACTCGCGCGAACTCGTCGACATCGGCATGGAGGCGGGGCGCATCGCCGCGATCGAGCGGCATCTTGCGGCCACCGCGCGCGAGGAAATCGATGCGAACGGCTCGCTCGTCACCGCGCCTTTCGTCGACGCGCACTTCCATATGGACGCGACGCTTTCCTACGGCCTGCCGCGCGTGAATGCGTCCGGCACGCTGCTCGAAGGCATCGCGCTATGGGGTGAATTGAAGCCGGATCTCACGCAGGAAGCGCTCGTCGAGCGCGCGCTGCAGTACTGCGACTGGGCCGTCGCGCGCGGATTGCTCGCGATCCGTTCTCACGTCGATGTGTGCGATCCGCGGCTTCTGGCCGTCGAAGCGCTCGTCGAAGTGAAACGGCGCGTGAAGCCGTATCTCGATCTGCAACTTGTCGCGTTTCCGCAGGACGGCGTGTTGCGCAGCCCGGGCGCGTTCGACAATCTGAAGCGCGCGATCGCGATGGGCGTCGATGTCGTCGGCGGCATTCCGCACTTCGAGCGCACGATGGCGGACGGCGCGGCATCGGTGAAACTGCTGTGCGAATACGCGGCGGAGCACGGCTTGCGCGTGGACATGCACTGCGACGAGTCCGACGATCCGATGTCGCGCCACATCGAAACGCTCGCTGCGGAGACGCATCGGCTCGGCTTGCATGGACGCGTCACCGGCTCGCATCTCACGTCGATGCATTCGATGGACAACTACTACGTCAGCAAGCTCATTCCGCTGATGCGCGAGGCGGGCGTGAATGCAATCGCGAATCCGCTCATCAACATCACGTTGCAGGGGCGCTCGGATACTTACCCGAAGCGGCGCGGCATGACGCGCGTGCCGGAACTGATGGCGGCGGGCATCACGGTCGCGTTCGGGCACGACTGCGTGATGGATCCGTGGTACAGCCTGGGTTCGGGCGACATGCTCGACGTCGCGCACATGGGCTTGCACGTCGCGCAGATGACGGGCGTCGACGCGATGCGCGCGTGCTTCGATGCGGTCACGAAAAATCCTGCGCGGATTCTCGGGCTCGAAGGGTATGGCATCGAAGTGGGCTGCAACGCGGATTGCGTGGTGCTGGATGCGCGCGATCCTGTCGAAGCTATTCGGCTGCGGGCGGCGCGAACGGTTGTTGTCAGGCGCGGGAAGGTGGTGAGCCGGAGTCCGGCCGTGCGTGCGACGCTGGCGCTGGAAGGAAGGCCGGGGGAGGTGGATTTCAGGATTGAGAGGCGATAAAAAAAACCCGGTCCTCGCGGACCGGGTTTTCGCATCAATCGGCAGGAGACGTCAATGCACCGTCGCGCCCGACATCCCGTTATGCCTCAACAACGCGTCGATATCCGGCTCGCGCCCACGGAACGCCTTGAACGATTCCATCGCCGGACGACTGCCGCCGACTTCCAGAATCTCGCGACGATAACGCGTACCCGTGGTCGCATCGAGCACCGAACCGCTTCCGGCCTTCGCGGCTTCCTCGAACGCGGCGTACGCATCGGCGGATAAAACTTCTGCCCACTTGTAGCTGTAATACCCCGCCGCATACCCGCCCGCGAAAATATGGCTGAACGTATTCGGCCAGCGCGAGAAGGGCGCCTGCGGGATCACATGGAACTTCTCGTTGATCGCGCGTGCGAGATCGTTGACGTTCTGCGTCGCGTTGGCCGGATCGTAGGACGTGTGCAGCACCATATCGAACATCGAAAAGACGATCTGGCGCAGCGTGCCCAAACCGCTCTGGAAGTTCTTCGCGGCGAGCATCTTGTCGAACAGTTCGCGCGGCAGCGGCGCGCCGGTTTCGACGTGCGCGGACATGTCGGTCAACACGTCCCATTCCCAGCAGAAATTCTCCATGAACTGCGACGGCAGTTCGACCGCATCCCACTCCACGCCGTTGATGCCCGACACGCCCAGTTCGTCGATGCGCGTCAGCATGTGATGCAGCCCATGCCCGAATTCGTGGAACAGCGTGATGACTTCATCGTGCGTGAAGCATGCGGGTTTGCCGCCCACCGGCGCCGAAAAGTTGCAGGTGAGATAAGCAACCGGCGTCTGCACGCCGCCTTCGCCGCGCTTGTGACGCGAGCGCGCGTCGTCCATCCATGCGCCGCCGCGCTTGCCTTCGCGCGCGTAGAGGTCGAGATAGAACTGCGCGACGAGCGTGCCGTCCTTGTTCTCGACGCGGAAAAAGCGCACGTCCGGATTCCACACGGCGGCTTCGTCGCGGCGGATCGACACGTTGAAGAGCGTCTCCGTCACCTTGAAGAGACCCTTCAACACGGCTTCTTGCGGGAAGTATTGCTTCACTTCGTTTTCCGAGAACGAATAGCGCTTCTGACGCAGCTTCTCCGCCGCGTACGCGATGTCCCACGGCTGCAACTCGGGCATGCCGAGCTCGGTCGCGGCGAACGCGCGCAGTTCCATCCAGTCGTTTTCGGCGTAGGGGCGGGCGCGCTTCGCCAAGTCTTCGAGGAACGCGATGACCTGCGCGGGCGATTCCGCCATCTTCGGCGCGAGCGACACTTCCGCGAAGTTCTGATAACCGAGCGTCTTCGCTTCTTCCTCGCGCAGCTTCAGATGCTCGACGACGTTTGCCGTGTTGTCCCATTCGGCCTTGCCGTTGCCATAGGTCGCGCCGAGTTCGGACGCGCGCGTGACGTACGCGCGATACATCGCCTCGCGCATCGGACGATGCTCCGAATACTGCAGCACCGGGAAATACGACGGGAAATGCAGCGTGAACTTCCAGCCTTCCTTGCCGTCGCGTTGCGCGGCTTCGTGGGCCGCTTCGATCACGTCGTCGGGCAGACCGGCGAGATCGCTCTTCTGCGTGACGATGTACGCATAGGCGTTGGTCGAATCGAGCACGTGATCCGAAAACGCCTTCGACAGCGCCGCCTGTTCTTCCTGCAACTGCGCGAAACGCGGCTTGCGGTCTTCGGGTAATTCGGCGCCCGAGAGACGGAAATCGCGCAGCGAGTTTTCGAGTATTTTTTTGCGCTCGGCCGACAAGCCCGCGAATTCGGTACCGGCGGCGATCGCCTTGTACTTTTCGTAGAGCGCGAGATTCTGTCCGACGCTCGCCGAGAATTCGGTCACGCGCGGCAGGTTTTCAGCGTGGGCGGCGCGCAGTTCGGGCGTATCGGCGACGGCGTTCAGATGGCCGACGATGCCCCACGCGCGCGACAATTTTTCCGATTCCTGCTCGACGGCCTCGACGACGTCTTTCCACGTCGCAGGCGTCTCGGGCGCGCTTGCACGGTCGACGGCGGCCTTGGCATTGGCAAGGAGCACATCGAGCGCGGGCGTGACGTGCGCCGGCTGAATCTCGCCGAAACGCGGAAGATCGGAGAAGTCGAGCAGCGGATTGGCCGCTGCCGCTTCGGACGTGATGGCTGACGTGGTATCGCTCATGGCTCTCCCGTGCTGATGTTGGATGACGCCGCACGGGTGTCGCGCCCCGCGCCGGCTCGTTCGGAGATTATTGGGGCGGGCGCGGCAAATTCCAATCGTTTGTTTTTAAGGGGCCGATTAAGGCAATGCCCGGCATTCCCCTACAACCCGCGGCCGCCCCGCGCCGCTCAAGCCTGCGCCGCGCGCTCGGCCGCTTCGATCGTGTTGACGAGCAGCATCGTGATGGTCATCGGGCCGACGCCGCCCGGCACCGGCGTGATATAGCCCGCCACTTCCTTCACGCCCGCGAAATCGACGTCGCCGCACAGCTTGCCTTCGTCGTTGCGGTTCATGCCGACGTCGATGACCGTCGCGCCCGGCTTCACCATGTCGGCGGTGAGGATGTCGCGGCGGCCGACCGCGGCGACGATCACATCGGCGTCGCGCGTATGTTTGGCGAGGTCGCGCGTCTTGCTGTGGCAGATCGTGACGGTCGCGCCCGCTTCGAGCAGGAGCAGCGCCATCGGCTTGCCGACGATGTTCGAGCGCCCGATCACGACGGCGTTCGCGCCTTTCAGGTCGATGCCGTGCGCTTCGAACATCTTCATCACGCCGTAGGGCGTGCACGGGCGAAAGAGCGGCTTGCCGGTCAGAAGCGCGCCCGCATTGGCGACGTGAAAACCGTCGACGTCCTTTTCCGGCGCGATCGCCTCGATGACCTTGTGGCTGTCGATGTGGGCGGGCAGCGGCAGTTGCACGAGGATGCCGTGGATCGACGCATCGGCGTTGAGCTTTTCGATGTGCGCGAGCAGTTCGTGTTCGGCGAGCGTCGCGGGGAAACGGTCCATCACCGAGTGCAGGCCGTTGTCCTGGCAGGCCTTCACCTTGTTGCGCACGTAGACTTCGCTCGCCGGATTGTCGCCGACGAGCACGACGGCCAGGCCCGGCTTGTGTCCACGGGCGGAGAGGGCGGCGGCGCGCCGGGCGACATCGGCGCGAAGGGTCTTGGATAGGGCGTTGCCGTCGATGAGTTGGGCGGTCATGGCGAATCGGATCGAGGATGGGCGAGGGCGCGCGAGGGCGTGAAGCCGACGCCGTGCCCGCCGCTCTGATCGGCGACGGTGCGCGGCGCTCGCGCAAGGTGCTGGGCGCTTGCTTGGCCGCTGTGCGGCAAATGCGCCCTTGGGAAGGGCGAAATTATACCGCCGGGCGCGCTCGGGAGTCTCGGCGGGTCACCGACGTGAAACCAGAATCTCGGATCCGCTGCGTGCCGATGAGTCTTCGCCCAGCGCTTGTCAAATTACTTGCCGCTTACCAGTAAACCACCGTTCTTCCGGGATACTCCCTGCCGCGTTATTTACCGATGCTTGCAGGAGAAAATCAAGAATGTCTTTCGGAAAATGTGCAGTCATATCATTGACGTTTAGCAGTGTCGTTTTGCTTTCCGCCTGCGGTGGCGGAGGCTCCGGCGGCGCGGATGAGAACCGTCAGCCCGCCAGCGCGCCCGCCGCGGCCGCACCGGCCAGCGCGGCGTCGTCGACGGTCCCTTCGACAGATTTGCCGACCAGCGCCAGCGCGCCTGCTGCGGCGTCTTCGCCGGCAACGGTGGGGGAAGCACTGCCGAGCCTCGCGAATCCGCAAGCAGGATCGACGGCGCAAACAGGAACGAACGCCGAAGGAATCTGGACGACGAATTCGCTGACGAACCGCACCATCGCGCTAGTCGATCCGGACGGCAATATCTCGTCGCTCAATGCGATCGGGTCGATCGTGACCAGCGCACTCTATGGCGTCATCTCATACTCGCCGCAGGCCTGGACGCTGACGTCCGGTCTGTCTTTCAACAACATGCTGTTCGCGTATCCGACGAACTCGGGAAGCGGAACCTACTCGCCGCGAAACACTTTCAGCGGGAGCTACGTCGCGAATGGAGCGACCACGGAGTTCTCGTCGAACTACGATGCAGCGAACGCATTGAGTGTCACGCAGCAGAGCGTCGCGGGCACCTGGACGCAATCGTCGACGTCGCTGACGATCGCCGACGACGGCTCTTTCACAGGCAAACTAAGCGGTTGCGACGTCAGCGGAAAAATGTTGCTGGCGACGCCCGGCAGCAATCGCAACATGTACGCCGTGACGATGAGCGTGGCGCCCGCCACTTCCTGCTCGGTGCCCGCCGGCACGACCTATACCGGCAACGCGGCCATTCTGTTCGTGCCGATCACCGGCAGCAATGGTTATCGCCGAACGGTTCTGTACAACGTGCATAACCTGAACGAACTTCGTTATGCCTACGGCCAGTTGACGAAACAATAGTCCTCTCGCCCTGAGCCGCGCGCCACCCCGCGCCCGCTCAGGGCGTCACCACCTTCCACGACGAATCCGGGTTGAACGACTTGATCGCCGCCGCCTTGCTTGCGGAAGCCGGGCCCAGATCCTTCTCGTAGATCTGTCCGTCCTGATTGACCATGAACGTCATCACGCCCGTCTGGCCGTAGCGCGCGGGCGTCGCGATGACGCCGAAACCCTGCGTCAGCCGTCCGTCCTGAAGATAGTTCTTCGCGCCGCCCGGTGCGTTCGAGCCTTGCGACGTCAGAATGCGGTAGTGATAGCCGTAGTAGCCGTCCTTGTCGGTCGGCTTGTTCGGCATCGTCTCGGCAAGCGGACCGAGCGGGCTTTCCGGCTCGCCCGGCGCCGTGTTCCAGTAAAGGCCGTCGTGCTTGCCGGGCGTGCTCACGAAGCGGTCGGCGTAGCGCCCCGCCGTCTTGCGAAAGTCGTCCTGCGCGGCGACGACCGCGAGCGCGACCTGCATCGCCGATCGCTCGTTGCGCCCGATGCGCCTCGTCAGCAGCTCGTCGCGCGCGGCGCGCATGTCGAAGCGCCAGCCGTTCGCGACCTTGACGAGCGGAATCGGCAGCGTCCAGCCGTCCGTGCCCGCTTCGATGCGCGCTGAAGGATGTCCGTCGACCTTTTGCGCATCCTCGACGATGCGATGCTGCTGCGCCCACGCGCCGAGGTACGCGTAGATATCCTCCCGGCCGATGCTGCCTTCGGGCACATATCGGCGATGGTCCTTGCCGAGCACTTTGGCGAGCGCGGCTTCGTCGTTGGTGGCGATGGCGTCGGTGAACGCTTGCGCCGCCGCTTCGGGCGTCGGATAAACGGCCTGCGCGTGCGCGAGCGACGCGCCGAGCACGAGCGACGCGACCGCGAACGCGCGCAGGACGAGCTTCTTCGATGAGGCGAATGGTTTCATGTCGGGCTCCTGGATCTGGCGTTCGCCGCATTCGCGGCGTTTGACGATGGAATCGATCATCAACGGCGGAAGCCTCCGCCGCC
>NZ_JFHD01000047.1 GCF_000698575.1 Caballeronia zhejiangensis | reverse complement strand
AATCATCTAACCTTATCCGATAAGCCTCTCCCTGTCGTCGATGGGAACGCAATCTGAAACAGGCCCGTTGATTATATGGGCTTTTTCAGACTTCGTTCCCACGGCTCAGAGCGCTTTTCGCTTCACAACCTTACTGCGGTCGTACACTCGCGCGGTGGTCGCGGGGTTGGCGTGCAGGTCTGGAAGTGCGCCGCGTTCGGCCTTGTGCTGCGTCACGTAATAGGCGCGGAGATCGTGGAATGTGAAACGGTGCCGGATCACTTTCTTCTTGATCGCCTCGACCATCAGCTTCTGCCACATCGTCTTGAAGCCGGCCTGCGTGTATGCAGTGCCCGACCGGTTCGGGAAGACGTAAAGGCATTCCTCATTCTTTTGCGCGGCGCGCGCGACCTTTAGCCGGGCGAGCAGGGCGCTGACCTGCGGCGTGATTTCGATCTGCTCGATCACCTCGCCGCGCTTCTTGCCGCGCTGCTTCGCGCGCTTGATTCGGATGTGCCCGGCCGCCTCGTCGACCTGCAGCCACGAGAGATCCAGAAATTCGACCTTTCTATTGCCTGCGACGGCGGCGTATTCGGCCGCCATGCCGATCATGGCGCGCTGGCCGCGCTGCTCAGCGAGCCACGTCGCGAACGCGGCGAACTCTTCCGGCTCCGGCGCTTCGGTGCGCGGCTGCTCTTCGTTGCGCTTCACCTCGCGGCAAGGGTTGTGCTTCGCCTCGCCGCGCTCGATCGCCAGGCCGATTAGGTTCGAGAGCAGCGCCATTTCCCGATTCGCACGCACCGGCGCGTCCGCGCGCTCCTTGCGCAGGTACCGCGCGACGTCCGTCGCATCGATGTCCGCCGCGCGCACGTCGCCGAAAATGTCGAGCAGCTTCGTCGCGCACTGCTCGTAATCGGTCCGCGTGTACTGCGAGTACCGCTTCCAGCCAGGCGTCTCGCGGAACTGATCCCACAATCGCGAGATCGTCCCGATGTCGTCTCCGCCGCCGGTGATTTCGAGCACCTTGCGGATCGCCTCGATTCGGTCGGCGCCGAGGTTGATCGGCTTGCCGCCGACCGGGTGATACCTGTACGTGAACCCCTTCTTTGTGGGTCGCGCCTCCATGCGGGGCAGGAGGCCATCGCGCACCGGCTTTCTCATGCTGCGTTCTTCCATTTTGGTGCGGTGCGGCGCATCTGTTCGCCGGGACCACGGTTCACTTGCTCCCACGTCAGCATCGGATGGCCGTCGGCCTTGCGCGGTGCATCGATGCCGAGCGCCTTCTTGATCCAGCGCTTTTGCGCCGCACCTTGGCGCAGGCCGCCCGTCAGTTCGACGAGCTGGTCATTCGTCACGATCGACATTCGGGTTCTCCAGATACGCGCGGCTGATTTTCAAAAATTCTTCGATGTTGCTGATCACTTCAATTCGTCCATTCGGCTGCGTCGTTCGCGAACTGCCGCGTCGGCCCATCTCCCGGCCAGATAAGCGCGGTCGTCTCCCGACGTGATTGGCTTTTCGCCGATCTTCCATCCTTGGCATTGCATCGCGAACGGCAGGACTGCGAGGTACGCTCGGTCCCAGAATTCGATCTCATCAGGTGTCAGTCCATCAGTACAGGTGGCGAGCGCGGTTTGCGAAAGAGCGCTCACGATGTCTGCTCCTCTTTGCTCGCCACGCTCGACGCGCGAGCCGCCTGCGATTCTCTGAGTACTCGGTCGCATTTGGCGATCAGCTTCATGCTTCGCTCGATCGCCTGCTTTACCGCTGCATCGGAACGCCGGTTGTGCTTCGTGTAGATCTCGTAGAGCGTTTTCATCCCTGCTTCTCCGCGGTGTCGATGCGCATCACGGTGGTCAACTCGACCATCTCTACCGGCTCATCTTCAGTGGCGTCCTGCTGGTACTGCCAGAAGTAATGAACGGCGTCTCTGTACGCATCGACGCCCGGACCTTCAGTCGCTGCGACGGTCATGCCGCCTTGACGAATCTCGAAGCGCCGATCTTTGCCAGCGTCCGCATCCTTCTCCATCCCCGCGATCCGCTCGCGCAGCGCGGCGAGTTCGTCGGCGGCTGATCGCTCTGCCGCTTGCCAGAGCTGCCAATCGTTTTGATCGCGCCAACGCGCGTAATCGCCATTCGCGCGCTTCTCGATGTTGCCGCCCTGATGCGCCTCGAACCGTTCTCGGCTCGCCTGCCCCTCACTCGCGCCTGCTGCGAGAAGGGCGCGGGCTTTGATGCGAAATTGCGTGATGTCGCCTTGCGCCGCGTAGAACAGGCTCACGAGAAGTTCGTCAGTCATTGCCGGACTCCTTTGCCAGTTCGCCTGCGAAGTTGAAAAGATCATCGTCGCAGTGGAACGACCAGCCTTTCGCCTCACTCCATCCATCACCGTGCTTCTCGGCCAGCGCCATCACGCGCGTCCAGTCGATGTTCTCGGGCAGATCCGCCGCAAATCCGCCGCCAAAAAGGGCCTGCGCCTTCTGCCATCGCGTTGGCTCACTCGCCCCCGCCGCATCGGCTACCGAAGGCGCTCCTGCTGCGAGAACTGCATCGGAGAGACGATCGATTGCCTCGGGCCAAATCTCATAGCCCCAAACATCGCAGCATTGCGCCATCGCGTCGTAAATCTGGTCCTTGGTCATTTTAAGAACGGGATTAGTCATTTCGGCACCTTCTTCGAAGCCTTGATAGCTTCGCGCATTGCGTCAATAACCCAATCGTGAGGCCTAAAGTTGTCTTGATCCTTGTTGGTTGTCGGCAAGTATCGGTGCCCTTCATGCGTTTTGCGTGCGCATCTTTGAGCAATCTCAATAAGCTCAGGGTCGTAAATTTCACGTGTCATTTTCGAATATCCAATCTGTGCCGCTTCTTCTTTCGAACGATCTTCGAGCGCATTGGCTACCGAAGGCGCGGGAGGGGCGGCGAGATCATCGACCGTCATCATGAAGCTCTTGAACGAGCATTCGTGTCCGTACACCATGTCGTACAGGTTCCGCCAGTCTGCATTTGCGAGGCTCAATGTCTCGTCCTCCTTCTCCCCCGCTGTGTCGGCGATGCTCGCTTCTCGCACCTTTCCAATCTTTGCGCGAATCTCGTCGTAGCTGAATGCGCGGCCGCTTTGTACGATCCAGTCGATCTGAGCATCAGAAAGAGACGCTGTGTCGGCGATGCTCGCTCCGCTGGAAAGTGCAGCGGCCAGTTCTTCGATCACAGCAACAGCCGCAGTCATGTCGTCCATCGTTTTGTTGTGCCCGCGCGCCCAAGACGGAACGCCATCCCTCCATTGGCCGTGCGTTCGCAGATGCTTCCACTCTGCGTATCGGGGTGTGTCGGCGATGCTCGCGGAGAGAAGTTCGTTGATCACTTCGAGCACATGAGCGCCGACGAATTGCCGGGTGCGCGAGTAGATGTATTGTTCGAGTTCGTCGTTCGTCATGGCGATTTCTCAGCGGGTCGGTTCAGCGTCGATGATTACGGTGCATGCCTGATCGGCGCGAACCTCGTGGACTTCGGCCCAATCGCTCGATGGCTGTGGTGAGAATGGCGGCGTCGTATCGTGGTTCACGAACACGCGATGATGCGGTGGGTACTTCTGCAACTCTTCGATCAACTCGGCTACGGTCATCATGTCGGTTCTCAAAAATGGTGTCGGCGGTCAGGCGGCGTCAGCGGATCGTGTGTTTCGTGATATTCGTGATGCCATTCGGGATCTCCGGCTTCTTTTCGGCCATGAAACCCGTCCCCTTGCCGCCGCTCACCTTCATGTGCTCGACTTCGACCTTCGCCGAATTGATGATTACCTGAGCCACTTCCGCGACGGCCTTGGCGCGGTCGAGTTCGAGCGGCTTTTCCTTGTCGCTCAGCGCGCGCAGCGTGTCGAACAGGTGCGAGCGCAGTTCTTCAATCGTGTCCATTGATCTTCCTTGTCAGGGCAGCCTTCAGCTGCACGACTTCCTGCAGATTTTCGGGGAGGTTTTTCCAGCTATTTCGGCGGATCAGTTCTCCGCGGGTGATGCATTCGAGGTTTTCGAGAGCGGCATTGCTTCGATCGCCATCGCGAAACACGACCACATGACCGGCCGGGATCGCACCGTGGGCGGCCTGCCAGGCGAGCACATGGACACCGATCCAGTCGCGGTACTGATCTCCGGTGTCGCTCACCTTGCGTAGAAAATATCCGCCACGCGGCTCGAATCGCACGGTGCCGACCGGCTTCGAATTCCGTTTGTGCCCCGCCTTGAACGAGCCGGACTTCACGCCGTGGCGATCCTTATTCCACGGCGCGCGGCCAGCGTTCACCTTGTTGCCGCTGCGAAAGCGGCCTGCCTTGTCGTGGTTCATGTTCTCTCGCAATAGGTGTTTCGCCAATCCAGACCGTGACGCGCATTCCGGTGATTCCCGCGACCATCTCCACGAATCTCTGACAGAGCGCGTGCGTCTGCTGTGTCGTCGGCTTCCGAGCGAGCCCTATGCTTTCGAGTGCGTCCAGCAGCGCGCGGAAGGTGGGGAGTAGGCGGGTCATTAGGGCGTCCAAGCGATTTAACGACGGGAATCTCATATAGCGCGTATAGTGGTCTGGCATGCCGCTCCTGGTGTGTAGGAGCAAGCATGGAAAACCTATCGTGTGTGCCATATCGCGGGTACACCATCGACGTTCGCGTCGTCACAAGCAAATCACCGTCACTGGATGGCCAACAGGTTCGATACGCTGTCTCCTGGTCGATCCTTTCCTCTGACCCTCGCGCTACGCCTGTCATAAGCCTGCCCGAGCAACTTAATTTCCTTACGCCCGAAGCAGGATTTAAATATGCCGAACGGCAAGCGAAGCGGTTTATCGATGGTTGCGTCAACGATGGAAGTGCCGATGCAGCACCAGCCTGAATCATCTTTCCGGAGTTGAGCATGTCGCGACTGTTGAGAATCGGAACTTTGGAGTTCCACGTGTTGGTTGAACCGCTGGTGGGCGGCGGGTTCACATACGCTTGCGTTGAGATCGATCGAACGAGGCCGAAGGTTGATCGGATCCATTTCGAAAGTCCGCTTCGATATGAAAGCGAAAATGACGCATACGCTGGCGGCTCGGCCTACGCTCGGAAGCAAGGGCGACGAGTGCTGAAATAGAAGACGGCTCACGCTTTCTCTCCGGTTGCCTTGATGACCGTGAACGTCACAGCCCAAACCCAAGGATTGACATCCCATGCGCCGGCGCCATTGATTCGGTCCCACAGATCAGCGAAGACGACGCGCGCGTCGCGGTCGGCACCGCCGAAGTACTGCTCGCCCTTCTGTACGACATAGCGCCCGGAAGCGGGGAGCATGTGCAGGCCTTCGTTCGCTGCATCGGCCTCGCTGATGTCGTGCAACCGTTCGGCACGAACGCTGGTGATTTCGAGCGTGATGCGCGACGCCGCGCGCGGCATGTGAATCGAAGGACGCCAGCGGAAGGGCACATGCTCACGGTGCTCAGGGCTATAGATGCCCTTCACGCCGTCCCGGACCTCTATCTCGTTCCTTCGGTCATCGTCGGCTGCATACCAGACGTCATCGAACGGATAGTGATTCCGGAAGTCGGTGCTGAACGTCTCGCGCACCCACAGACGATCACCGGGCGCTCCGTAGGGGCACATGAGGCAGTCGCCCGTCCGCGTGTGCCAGATCGCGCCTTGCTCGGGAATCGTCTGGCCGTCCTTCGTGCGGCCGCCGGTCAGTCCGCCGATCGTTGTAGGCTCCCACTGTCCAAGCGGATTGCTGTGCGGCAGCTTCACGACGCGCCGCGTCTGCGTCTTGCGTCCTTCGAGCAGCGCACGCACCATCGGGCCGCTGAAGAGGATAGGGCGCTCTTTCACGGCAGCGTCCTCCCGGTGACGTCCTGCACGTACTTGCGCATCAGAGCGACGGCGTCCTGCTCCTTGCCGAAATAGAAGGCGTAGAAGATCTTGTAGAGGGACTCGTCCGCTTCGTCGCCGTTTTCGAGATGAGCGACTGGCTTGCCGCGCAGCGTGAGTTCCTTGATCAGATCATCGGTATCGAAGTCGTCCAATTGGACGTCGACATCCACGTTCACGTAAGGCATGGGGTTCCTCGTTCTTGTTCGAATCTGAGTTGATGACGCTGCTCCTGTCGCCTTTCGGCCTACCCATCACGGTCAGGGCGACGTCATCAAGTCAGACGGCCGGATTACGCGCCGGCGCGCGGGTGGTTGCGAAATCAGTTGCCTGCAATGCGCGTCGACTCGGGCTGCGAGTCGGCGCGCGAAATGAGGTCCTTCGGCGTGCGCTTGCACTCGAATCCGGCGTCGCGCATCGCCTGGTAAATCTCTTCGCTGATCTGGCAACGAATTCCGATCGCTGCGCTGCGCAGCGCCGTGGCGTTATCCGGGTCAACCGTGGACTGACGCGTCATCTCGGCGGCCGCCACCTCGAGCACGCAGCTCTTCTGGTCTTTGCTGGTGCCGATCACGCCGCTGAAGCCCGCGACCGCAAAGCCGCCCTGCGTCGTCTGACCGCAATTGAATTGCGAAAAACTGGATGCATACGCGCCAAGGACCGGCGCACTGACGTTGCGAACCGTGGACGACGTGTGCTCTGGCGTCTGCGAGAACTCGATCGAACCTTGTGCGACCGACTGAGAAGTACTCGTCTGTTCAGCCGTCGAAGTGCTCTGCGCCATGGCATTGGCTGCTCCGAGAAGTGCTACGATTGCGATGGCCGTGAAACTTGTTTTCATGGTGGCTCCTTCCTCGTGTGGAGTCAGGCCTCGGGTGTTCCTAGCACCCGGGGCCTCTTCGTTTCTGGGCTTAGTACGTGTACGAGCCGTTCAGACCGCTGTAGCCGCCAGCCGAGTAGTCCACGCCAGCGCCGCCCTTCGTCGCGCCATAGCCATCCCCAGATGTGTAGCCGCTCGACGTCGACGTCGTGTTGCTACCGCCGACCGCACCTGAGAAAGAGCCGCCTGCGCCGATGGCGCCGAGGCCGTTGTATGCGTACGAGCCGGTTGCGCCGACGCCCATCGCCGTGCCACCTGCCGCATAGCCGAATCCAGCGCTGTTGGAGGTCTGCGTGCTGAAGCCTTGGCCGTTCGATCCGGACGAAGCCATCGAGCCGCCAGACAGCGTGACCGACGAGCTGAAGCCCGCGCCAACGTTGAAGGAATCGGCTGCTTGCGCGTGGCCGACGAAAGCTGCGAGAACTGCGACTGCCAGAAATGCCTTCTTCATTTGATGCTCCTCGTGATTTGCGCGAATCCGTCGCGCTCGGGTTGTAAAAATCGGTTCCTGAAATCAGTGGTGCGCCGGCCAGCGAATGCTCTTCTTGCTGCGCTGAATCTCGTCCAAACGGCGCTTTGCCCTGGCATCGGCGCCGCGAACGAAAGCCATTGCCGCAATCATCGTCACGACCCAGATAAGGACTACTGCCTGATAAATGTTCATGGTGAGCCTTTACGGGATCGTTTTAGGCGCAGTGGACGACCGTGCAGCGTTCAAGACGAGCGGCGCGGTAATCGATCTCGGCGCAGATCGCCAGATAGGCCGCCGCGACTAGAAACGTGATGCCCCAGATTTGCCAGAGCTTCACGCCAACACCCCGGCGCGGAAGGCGACGCACAGGAACCACACTGCGCCAATCGCGACACCGTACAGACCGGCAACGCCGATCGCCTTGTAAATCCTCTCGACGTCCTGCAGCCGCGTGATGTCGCGGAGCAGGGCGTTGTCTTCCAAAACGCGTTCCATCTTCCTGTCCTTATCCGCCGGCCCGAACGTCAGCGACGCCCGGGGCGATGCTGTTGAGTGCGTATTCACGCAGGAGATGCTCGATGAGCGCGCCGGCGCCGCCTTGTGCAAGGCGCTTTAGCTCGAGTAGATCGCTTGCTAGCCAACTCATTTGCTATCTCCTGTCCACTTGCCGGACAGGAAGCCCTGAGTACAAGGCACTGATCGCTTCCCAGCGCCCTGAGATCAGGGCTCCCGGTTTATCCCCGGAGCGCTTCGTTCAGCGCATGGGTGTATTAAACATCATGTTTAAACGTGTGTCAAACATTTTGTTTAATAAAGTTTGTCCGGGCGTGCGGGGGGACGAGGATGAGCCGGAAAACAAAAAGCCCGCAGAGGCGGGCTTGGAGTCGTGAGAGGGTGGGAATCAGTCGAGCGAGGCAGCGTCGACCGTGGAAAACTGAGATTTGTGCCAGAAAACAGGCTTGCCGTATCCGGCGAATGTCGTGCGCACGCCTTCGGAAGTGACCTCGACGGCGCAAGTCATGTCTTTCTTGCGGCCTTCCTTGTCCAGAAGGATTGCGACGGGCGCCCCCTTGCAGCTGACCGCCTGGTCGACGATCTCGAGCGTCATCCCGCCCGGCAGCCGTGCGACCGCCGCGCTAGCAGCCGCAGCAGTGCCACTCGCCAGCGCCAGACCGACCGTTGCCACAAACAGAGTGAGCTTCAATCCGGCCTCCAAGAAGAAGGGCGGCAGATTGCACGGACGAAATGCATTTTCTCTATTTCGTCGCTCGAAAAGCTGATTGGTTTGTGCGCGTCGTTAGCGGACCGGAGATGTACCCGGCCGGCTCGGCGGTACAAAAATTCTTTGACCATGACTTGGCCGGCTTTCGATTTCACGAGCACCTCGTCGCCGGCCTCGATGGCCTGGTTCGGCTCGATGACGACGAATTCGCCGTCTTTGATTCTGGGACGCATTGAGTCGCCGACGCACTTCAAGGCGTATGCGTTCGGATCCCTGGAAGGGAAGTCGACGTAGCCGTCACCGGCTCCGACGGGATATTCGAGGTCGGCCCAGTACCCGTTATCCCCAAGTTGCGCATGACCTACCACGGGGACAGCTCTCCAGTTCGTAATCGGGATAGGCTCATACTCGTCGACATATCGAACAGCGACGCCAGGCTCGCCTTTCCCTTTCGTAAGCCAAACAACGTTCACGCCGTAGGCTGTTTGCAGCGCGGCACCTTGCGCCAGTGTGATGTCGGGGCCTTCTCCGTCCAGCCACTGGCCGGCGACGGATTCGCTAACCCCCGCAACAGATGCAATTTCTGCGGTAGTTAAGCCCTTATCGAAAAGCGCTGCTCTCAGTCTACGTGGCGACCTCGCTGACGCCAAGTCGTCTGAAGAAATAACAATATCAGACTCCGTTCGATCAGATTTTTCGATCTCGGGGCGTGATCGGTCTCTTTTCGACGAATCATTCGACGAAGGAACCTGTGCCGCGCCGAGCATCGTGCCTTCGCCGGTCATTAGCCAAACGGCACTGCACCCAAGCTTTTCTTGGGCGTCGAGCATCGCCGCTTTCGACATGCCGCGACGCTCCCAGTTGTTTACGTTCTGGGGCGCGACATTGAGAAGGCGTGCGATTTCTGTAGGCGTAGTGAGCCCGCGCAACAGCCGGGCTGCCTCGTAGAGGCGGGCGGTGGTTTCATGCATACCCCGGATGTTCTCAAAATTAAACACTTTGTTGTTCAACATAGTGTTTGCTTTTTGATTAAACGTGGTGTTTAATAACGCATGGACCGGAAAAACGACATCACTGCTGACCGACTGCTCATCGAGGAACTCGGTGGGGCTTCCAAGCTCGCCCGTCGGCTGGGCTTCGACCAGCGCGGTGGAGTTCAACGGGTCCACAACTGGAAGGAGAGAGGGATCCCGGCTGCCGTCAAGCTCGAATTCCCCGACATCTTTCTCGGTAGGCCCCGTCAGCGACTCGCAAAGTAGGTCTCTCGCGCGTTCGTTGTCTTTTGTGTTCATCAACCGTTTTCTTTTATGGAGGAAGCAATGTCTCGTCGCGCTGAATTTCGCAACGAAGTAAAGACCCGCCTCGAAGACCCCGTCTACGAGGGAATGCAAGCATTCAAGGCTCTCTACGGCATCGACAGCGATTCCGCTGCCCTTGCCCGCATCGCCAAGCTGTTTCTGTTTGGCACGGTTGGCACTTTGCCAGCGAACCTGTTGGGCGTCAGTGTCGCGCCGTCCCAAGCTGGGAGTGCAGTAAGCGCATGAACGAAGGGAAAACCGGCCTTCTCGTTGAACTTCCGATTCCTGAAGCTGGGGAGTTGGCTGCTTTGGCGGCGAGTCTGGGCGTTTCAACTCAGAAATACCTCGGGTATCACGTCCTGCGCTCTGCATACGGACCGCTGCACCCAGAAGTAGCCGCGTTTGAAGTGGCCCACATTGGGCGGCGCGGGGAATAAAACGTCAGACAACTGACGGAGCAAGTCGGTTACGAGGCCGACATCTGCATGGATGAGTCGATACACAAGCAGCTTGGGCGCCAGGCTTCTTCTGTTCCGATTTAGTACTACTGACCGGCATCCCGGCTGGAGATCCCATGCAAAACAACTCGAATCCGGTTCTCTTCGCGCCGGAGCTACCGCCGGAACTGCCGGCTACGCAGCAGAAGCAGATCCGCGACGCCCTGTGTGCGGTTGCGGCGCGCGGCGAGCGCTACCCGGGCGAACTGGCCGCGGTCCGCGTCGGTCTTTCGCGCGAATTCGCAACTTTCAACGCCGACTGTTCCCGGGCAGCCAAGGCTTCGAAGGTGAGGGCATGAGCGCGCGCGACATTCAGCCGTTGCTCGGCGGCGCGGATCTTCTTCACGTTGGCCGCTTCTTCCTCGGTCCGATGACGACCGAACAATCCATCACGCCGGACGTCGCGCCGAAGATCTGCATCGGCTGCGGTGCCAAGCAACGCGCGGACGGTTCGCTGCCATGCGGCCACGACAACGACCTGTGAGGTCATCCATGAACGACATTGCAAAGATCAGTGGCCCCACGATGTCTAGCCGCGAAATCGCGGAGCTGACCGGCAAGGAGCACCGCAATGTACTCGCTGACATCCGCAAGATGCTGGCCGAGCTCGGGAAAGCTGCTGCTGACTTTTCAGCAGTAGCAAAAATTGCGGGCCCCAATGGGTCAGTTCGCGAAGTCGAAATCTTCGAGCTTCCGAAACGCGAGACGTTGATCCTCGTTTCTGGCTACAGCATCCAGATGCGCGCACGAATTATCGATCGCTGGACCGAATTGGAGGCGCGCGTTGGTCAGCCGGCTCTGTCGCAATCGAAACTTGCTGGCGAGCTCGCGATTGCCGAATGCTTCACGCGCCTACTGAAGCCATCTCCGTCGAGCCAAGTCGCGATGCTTGCGCACATCGCGAAGAACAACGGCATCGAGCCGACGTTTCTCCCGGCGTACGTCGTCGATGCGGCGTCAGATTCGACGTCTGGCAGCTCGATGGAAACGAAACCGCTGACCGATCTTTTGATTGCGCACGGCATCTCGATCTCCGCGCGCACGTATAACCGCCTGCTGGCCGACGCGGGAATACAAGCAGAGCGGACGCGGCGCAGCACCTCGTCGCGCGCAGTGAATGGCACGAAGCGCTTCTGGTCGATCACGGAGGCCGGTCTGCTCTACGGAAAGAACATCACCAACCCGAACAGCCCGCGCGAGACGCAGCCGCACTGGTATGTCGAGCGCTTTGCGGACCTGCATGCGCTTGTCTCGTCGCGCGTCGTAGGAGTTGCGGCGTGAGCGGATACGCACATCAATGGGCCAAGCGTCAGCGCGTGGGCGATTCGTCCGCCAAGACGATTCTGAAGACCTATGCGAACTGGGCAGCCGAAGACTATTCGACGTGGGTCACGAACGACGAGCTCGAACTGGACACCGAGTTGAATATCCAGACGATCCGCCGTGCTCGAAGCAAGCTGATCGAATTAGGCTACCTGCTGGAAACAGACAAGCGTCTCGGCCGCACGCAGAGCATCATCATTTATCAGATGCTCGCTCCTGCCGGCGCAACGATCGTCCAAAGCGTCGATCCCCGCAACGGCAAAACGATCTCGCTGAGCCCGCCTACGCTTGAAGAATACATGGCGAAGAGGGGTGAAAAATCAAGCCACTCTAAAGCGCGCCGCCCCAAGGGGGACGAAAATTCAAGCCCCTCCAATATTCAAGGGGCTACAAATCCCACTTCAAGCCCCTCCAAATCCCACGTTGAAGGGGGTGAAATTTCACCTGAAGCCCCTCCAAATTTCGACACCAAGATTGCTTTAGTAGAGCAAGAGAAGAACGTAGATCAGCAATTGGCGCGACGTTCGTCGCGAGTTGCGTTGCATGACGAGCTTCGCCAACTTGCACTTCCTGAAGGCATTCCAGCCGACGTCTGGGAAATGTGGTGTGAGCACCGCGAGGCGAAGCATAAAGACGCGCCGTGGACGCGCGGCGCTGCCCGCGTGTCGATCAAAAAGCTGCTGAAGCTCGCCAGTGCCGGGCAGACGCCCGAAGTCACGGTTGAGGAAGCTGTGTTGCGCGGCTGGACGGGCCTGTTCACGGTGAAGACTGAGGGAATCGCTCAGGCCGCTAATGGCTCGCAAGCGATCGCTGCGGACTGGTGGAAGACATCGAGCGGCATCGAGGCCCGCGCAACGCAACTCGGCGTGAAGCTAAAGGACGGCGAGACGTTCATCCACTTCAAGGTCCGCGTGTTCAAGGCCGCAGGCCCGGGCGAATGGATGGAAGACATGCTGCGCACGGTCGGCCGCGAGAGCGAAGAGCGGTACGAGCAGCTCTACGCCTACTTCAACGACATCCCGCGCGACAAGAACGGCAACACGGAGGCGGCGTGAGCAAGCGAACCGCAGCCCTCCATTACCCGGAAGGAACGACGCAAGTCGGCACCGCGCGCGTGCGCGAGGACCGCGCGGTAGGGCCCGACTTCGCGCGCCGCGAACTCATGCGCCGCACCGGCAACCAGCCAACAAGCGAGTTCGACGACATCGCCTCCGGATACGACCCGTTCGCGGTTGCCCCGAAGGTTCCGGCCGCGAAGAAGAAGCCGGCGAAGTATCGCAACGAGAAGTGCGAGAGCGGCGGCGTGAAGTTCGACAGCAAGCGCGAGATGAAGCGCTGGCACGAGCTGGTGCAGATGCAGGTGCGCGGCGAGATCAGCGAGTTGGAGTTGCAGGTGCCGTTCGTCTTGGCCGAGCCAGTGGTGATCGCCGGCCGGAAGCGCCCGGCGCTGCGGTACGTGGCGGATTTTGTGTACGAGAAGGGCGGCGAGACGGTCATTGAGGACGTGAAAGGCCGCGTAACCGAGGGATACCGCATCAAGCGCCATCTGATGGCGGCGCGCGGGCTGACCATTGTCGAGGTGAAGTGATGCCAGAAAAGATGAAACGCGAGGACGGCGCTGTGAAGGGCGCGCCGTGGACGCAGGATGAACTGCGCATTCTGCGCGGATTGAAGGAGCGCGGTGCGGTTCTCAAGAAGCACATGCACCTTCTTCCCGGCAGGACATACGAAGGCGCGCTGTTCAAGCAGCGCCACATGCAATTGAAGCCGCTGCCGTCTTCGCAACGAGTCCGCAACCTGTTGTCCGACGGCGTTGAGCGCACTGGTCGGGAAATCGCCGATGCGCTCGCGATTCCGCGGAAGACGGTTTCGGATCTGCTGCGATACGCGACGGATCCGGACGGCAAGCAATGGGCGCATGTTTCGCGGATCACCGAGGGCTATCCGCAACTCGTTTATGCGATCGGTCCGGGCGAGAACGCGCGTTACGGCGATGCTATTTCCGCGAAGCTGGCCGACGAAGAAGAGAGCGACGACGTGCTTGATGCGAGATACCGCTCGAATGCCGCATGGTGGCCCTGCGCTGACCGCGTCGTCGTATCAGCAATGAACGCGATGATCTGCGCGGGGAGGGCCGCAGCATGAAGCTCTACATCGCCGGACCCATGTCCAATCTGCCCGAACTGAACTTTCCGGCGTTTTACGCGGAGGCGGCGCGTCTCCGCGCACTGGGCTTCGAGATCGTCAATCCCGCAGAGGTCGACGTCGGCCCGAATCCGACGTGGCTCTCGTGTATGCGCGCGGACATCAAGGTTCTAGTCGATTGCGACGGCATCGCGCTGCTGCCGGGCTGGGAGAAGTCGCCGGGCGCGACGCTCGAGCACACCATCGCTCGCGGGCTCGGTCTGCGCGTCATGCAGGCGCTTCACATCGTTGGCCTGGCCGGCGAAATCCCTGTGATCGCACAGGAAGCGATTGTCGAGATCATCGAAGAGATCGAAAGCGGTGCGAGCGAACAGATTGCGGAGGCGCAGTGAAGCGAAGCAAGCCGCTCGTGAGCAAGACGCCGATGAAGCGCTCGCCTTTCAAGAACACGGCCGACCGCGCGACGTCGCTGCGCCGCTCGGCGATGAAGACGCGCGTGAAGAGGCCGACCGTCGCCGAGGGCTCGAAGTATCTGACGGCGTGTCGCGGCGAGCCTTGCTACCTGAACGTCAAATGCCCGTGGACCGATTGGGCTGATCCGACCGTCGTGGACTGTCATTCGAATCAATCGAAGCACGGCAAGGGCGGCGCGCTGAAGGCGAACCACTGGTTCACGGTGCCGGGCTGCGCGGCCTGCCACGAATGGCTCGACCGCAGCGGCGCGCCGTGGGAAAAGAAATGCGCGGCATTTGACGACGCGCTCGCGCGCTGGGAGCCGGTGCGGGCTCGAAAGATGGGTCTGAAGGAGGAAGAAGGTGCGGTGCTTGATTCGAATACCGACGGACACGCGCTGGCGCACGCCGCGCGGCCGCAACGGGAAGCGGTATGCGTTGGAGCCGTTTCAACTCACGGCGGCGCTGGAGACGACGGTGTACAGGCTGGCGCGCCCGACTGTGCAGAACACGGTCCGGCCGTTTGTCTGGGTTGATGCATGGATTCCCGAGGATCGCCGGAGCGGCATTCCGATCCTCGACGACGCGTGGGTGAGGGCGGGTGTCTATCGGACACGAGCCTTCATCGACGACAACAAAAAGACTTTGGCCCCGTTCCTCGAGAGCGGATTAAACGAGATGGAAGTGGGAGATTGAGCATGAACACGACGATTCCGGACAACTTCGATGCGCTCTGGGTGGCGCTCGGCATCAAGCGCAAGAGCTGGACTGCTCCGATCCAACCGCAAAAGGTGACGAGATGATCGCCGCCGTCTCTCTCGCATCGCCGAGCACGACCGCCGCCGGCATCGTTTTCGTGTTCATGTGGACCGCTCTGTCGGTTCTCGCTGTCGCCGCGTATTCGCGCACGGAGGTGCATCAGTGAGCGCGCATGCCTACATCCAATACGCCGACGTTCCGCAGAGCCTGATCGACACGAGCAGGCAGCACATCGACGGAGTGACTGGTGCGAAGGTCATCGCCTTCGATGGTTGCCCGTTCGCCGGTCAGATCGAGAGCGATGGCGATTCGCTTGAAGTCGAGTTCCCGTTCCCTCGAAACGCCGAGCTGCGAGACAGCTTCGTCGCGTGGCTGATGAATTGGGGCATCAGTTTCATGGTGGCGATGTGAGGCGGTTCGAGTTCTTGGACCCGGCCATCGTCCTGGAGCGCAAGCAGGACGGCACGTTCTTGGGATGTGTCCAACTCGTGCTGTCCCGTTGGGGCGGCGCGCGAAAGTACGTATGCAGTAGAGGAAATCAGAAAGCGTCACTCGATTGGATCGAGATGCGCCGATGCAACAAATACGAGGCGGAGGTTGAATGAAGTTCGAGACGAACGAGGCGCGGTTCGATAACTGGGGCATGACGGTGCGCATGCCCAAATTTCAATCCGGAGTCTGCGCGCAGTGGGCGCAGCTCTATGTCGCGTTGCGCGACGCGAAGGAAGCGCCGCACGGTGTGACACCTGTCGAGAAAGACGGCTGGCTCGTCGAGGCCGCATGGTCGACGATGCCTAACCACGTGCACAAGTGGGTGTTGAAATACACCTACGTGTGGAGGATGTCGCCGGACCAGGTGCAGACCCGCATGCGCAAGCAGCACAAGGCCGTGTTGCGCGGTCGGCAGTTCGAAATCGTGCTGGCGGAAGCAGAGAATTCGCTGCGGCAACACATCTCGAAGATCCATGCGCAATCGTTCATGAAGAACTTGCAAAAGACCGGTTGTAAACCAGCGGCAACCGTCCTATAATCGCGCCAGATTACCGAATCCGCCTCGCGCGTGAGCTTTCGCTTCCCGATTGGGAGGCGAAGTCGTCGGTAGAGAAAGCCCGCCACCGAGCGGGCTTTTTGCTTTCTCGAACACGTTCCTGCGTGTCTCCTCGGCGGGGCAACTGCCCTGATTTGACGCCTCGGCTTATGCCGGGGCGTTTTCTTTTCGGAGGTTGCTATGCTGAAGTTCAATCCCGACACCAAAGTCATCTTCGACAATGACGAAGCGGCTGTCGCGCCGATCCGCGAGATCACGCGCGACGAGATTCCTGATCTGATCGCGAACGGAGCGGGCGTTGACCCGAGCGCCAACGTGGGGGAGCAAACCTCGTCGCCAGCCCAGACGGATGGCGATGCCCAGGCTGCTCAGGACCCGGCTGTGTCTGCGACCGGCTCGGATACGGAGGCTGACGCGGGAAAGCCCGTGGACGCGTCCTCGACCTCGCCCGCAGCATCCAGCGACGAATCCGCCGTAGTGAATGACGCGATCGCTGATCCGGGCGGCGCGGGATCGTCGGATCTCTACCCGACGCCCGCCGCGCCGAATCTCGATGCGCAAGCGCCTGCAAGCGTGTCGTCGGATGCCGTCCCTTTGGACGCTGGTGGCGCCGCTGATGCGGAGGCTGGCGGTGCTGAAGCGGGGGAGTCCGATGCGGCGCTTTCTGCTTCCCAGGCTGGCTCTGGCTCGGATGACCACCCGCTGACGATCATCGGCGAGATCGAAGCGCTGGTGCGGATGATCGGCAATAGCGCGGTGCACGAATACCAGCGCCTGATTCAGCGTCTGGCCGATCTCAAGAATCACCCGACCATCAAGGACGGCGAGTAATGCAGAGCCCAATCCGCATCAGCGTTCAGTCGGATCTCGACGCGCTGACGCGGAGGATCAACGATTTCGAACGCAAGCAACTGCCGTTCGCGTCCGCACAGGCGCTGACGGCAGTCGCTAAACGCGTTCAGGCCGCCGAGAAAACGGCCCTCCCGCAAGTGTTCGATCGCCCCACGCCTTTCACGGTCAACTCGATCGGGGTGAAGGCCGCGAAGAAGAACACGCAAGAGGCGATGGTCTTCGTGAAGGACATCGCCGCCGCGTATCTCGCGCCGTACGAGTTTGGTGGCACGCATAAGCTCATCGGCTCGGGCAAGACGTGGCTGAATCCGAAGGACATGGCATTGCTGAACCAGTACGGCAACTTCAGTCGCACCGCGCTGAAGCGTCTGGAGGGGCGGCCGGACATTTTCGTCGGCACGATCAAGACCGCGAGCGGCGAGGCGATTGGGGGCGTGTGGCAGCGTCCGACCGACGTGAAGGCGATCAAGCGCAGCGGCAAGCGCGGCGTCGCGATGCGCGGCGCGAACAAGACCAGTCACCTCAGACTGCTCATCCGCTTCGGTGATGCGCAGCCAGTGAAGCAGCATCTCGACTTCGGAAAGCGCGGCCGCGAGGTGGTCGCATCAACATATCGCGCCGAGTTTGCTGCGGCGTTTGCAAAGGCGCTCGCGACGGCGAGATGAAATACGAATGGATCGACTGCCGCCACCGCCTGGCCCAAAGGGAAGCTCACGTACGGGGGCTCGCATAGCGTTGCGCGTCGTCAGGAGCGCCGCTGACAGCATCGGCCTCAAGCCGGCACGCATTGAACTGCCGGACGGAACCGTGATTGCCGGCGTCACGGCGATGGCTATCGAACAGGACGGATACGGTGTGCCAGTGTTGAAGCTGAGCATCATCGACTTCGATGTGGAGATAGAGGGCAACGCAAACCACAAGTGAGCCGTGCCATGAAGATTTACACGTGCACCGATTTCACCGGTGTTTGGCCTGTAGGCGTCGCAGCGGTCGTTGTCGCAGATTGCGCGGCTGCTGCCGAGCACCTGCTCAATGTTGCATTGCGCGCTCGCGGCCTTCCGGGTGACGCAGAGGTGCATGAGGCCACTGCGATCGACGTTGACCAGCCCAGTGTCCGCATCCTCGCTGACGGCAACTATTGATGTCAGTGGCGGCGGGATGGTTGTAAAAGATGCGCGTCTGGAGGGTGGGTGGGCGAGTTTGGGAGGGGTAGTCGGTATTGTTTACAACCGGGTCCCTCTCCGCCCTTCTGCTTCGCGGGCACTGCGCGCGCGCGATCTTTCTCTAGCTACAAAAATTTGAAATTTGGGTAACACCAGCGGCGATGAATCAGAGCGAGTTTGCAACTCTCCACGGCGTCAGTCGAAAGACGGTCACAAAATGGAAGGAGCGCGGCTGGCTTGTGTTTGCGGGCGATGAAGTCGATGTCGACGCGTCAAACGCACTGCTGAAAAAGTACCGGCGCGACGGCACGCCGGCTGTTACCCCGCCTGTTACCCAAGCGCCCGCAGGTAACAAGCGCAAAACCGTTACCCAGGCGGCCAGCGAGGTAACGCTCGGCGAACGCGAGAGCGCGGCGGATGCCGCTGACCGCATCTTGTCGGGCAACGTGCAGCTGCTCGATTTCGACGAAGCGCGCTGCTTCAAAGAGAACTATCTCGGGCTGAAGGCTCAGCTCGAATACGACCGCGATTCCGGGCTGGTGATCGACGTCGCCGAAGTGGCGAAGGCCGTCGGCACCGAATACGCCAAGGTTCGAACCCGCCTGCTGTCGATTCCCGCGGAACAGGCTCCGCGTCTCCATCGGTGCAAGACGCCTGCTGAACTGCAGGACATGTTGCAGGAGGTCATCACAGAAGCACTCGAAGAACTCACTCGCGATGGAGCAGGCAACCCTAAATAGCACCCGGCGGTACGCGCGCGGCTATGCGGCGTTGCGCGCGGGTCTCGCGGCGGCGCTTCGTCAAAACCTGACGCCCCCGCCCAAGTTGACGCTGAGCGAATGGGCCGAACGCTATGCGGTGCTGTCGCGTGAGACGAGTGCGCAAACCGGCCGCTTCCGGGCGTTCGGCTATCAGAGGGGCATGCTGGATGCAGTAACCGACCCGAGCGTCGAGAAGATCAGCGTTATGAAGTCGGCGCGCGTCGGCTACACCAAGCTGATGGATCACGCCGTCGGCTTCTTCATCCACCAGGATCCTTCGCCGATTCTCGTCGTGCAGCCCCGTGTCGAGGATGCGGAGAGCTATTCGAAGACGGAAATCGCGCCGATGCTGCGCGACACGCCTGTACTGGCGGCGATCGCGGGCGATCAGAAGGCGAAGAACAGCGATCAGACGATCCTCGCGAAGACGTTCCGAAACGGATCGAGCCTGACGCTCGTTGGGGCGAACAGCCCAGCGGGCTTCCGGCGGATCACCTCGCGCGTCGTGATGTTCGACGAGGTTGACGCCTATCCGGTCGACGGCGCAGGCAACGAAGGCGATCAGATCGCACTCGGCACGAAGCGGTCGGAGACGTTCTGGAATCGCAAGATCGTGCTCGGCTCGACGCCGACGGTAAAGGGCTATAGCCGGATCGAGAAGAGCTTCAACGAGAGCGATCAGCGCTATTTCTTCGTGGCCTGCCCGCATTGTGGCGAGCGGCAAGTGCTCGAATGGGGCAGTCCCGAAACGCCGTACGGCATGAAGTGGGACAAGGACGAGCACGGCAACGGCATCCCGGAAAGCGTCTATTACGTCTGCCGACACAACGGCTGCATCATCCACGAGGCCGACAAGGCCGACATGGTGACGAACGGCGAATGGCGCGCGACGAAGCCGTTCAAGGGGCATGCCGGCTTTCACATTTGGGCCGGATACAGCCTCTTTCCCAACGCGTGCTGGTCGAACCTCGTTGCCGAATGGCTCCGAGTGAAGGACGACCCGCTCGCGCGGCAGACGTTCATCAACCTCGTGCTCGGCGAGCCGTATGAAGATCGCGGCGACCGCGCGTTGAGCGAGTGGCGGCTGGCCGCTCGGACGGAAGTCTGGGATGCGGAAGTGCCCGACGGCGTCGGCCTGATCACGGTCGGGGGCGACGTACAGGACGACCGCGTCGAACTCGAAACGATCGGCTGGGGGCACAACGAGGAAAGCTGGTCGATCGACCACGCGGTCATCGAGGGCGACCCAGAGGGCGCGGAGCTATGGAAACGCGTCGACGAGTATCTGAAGCGGGTATGGCGGCGCGCGGACGGTCGAGGCTTCGCAGTCTCCGCCGCGTGTATCGACTCAGGCGGTCACCATACGCAGAAGGTGTACGAGTTCGCGAAGGCGCGACTCGGGCGCCGCATCTGGGCGATCAAGGGCGAGTCGGCGCGCGGCGGCGCGAGGTCACCTGTCTGGCCGACGAAGCGGCCGTCGTCGCGAACGAAATCGACGTTTCGGCCGGTCATCATCGGCGTGAACGCGGCAAAGGATGTGATACGCGAGCGGTTGCGGCGCGACCCCGAAGATAACGACGGCGTGCTCACATACCCGGCCGGGTACATGCACTTCCCGACGGACCGCGACATCAACTACTTCGCGCAGCTCATCTCCGAGCGCTCGGTGACGAAGTTTGCCAACGGGCAGAAGTTTCGGGTGTGGGAGTTGCCGCCTGGCCGCGCGAACGAAGCGCTCGACATTCGGGTGTACGGCTATGCCGCGCTGTGCGGCCTGATGCACATGGGCCTGAAGTTGAACCGGCGCGTCGAAGCGGTGCAGGCGGATCCGTCCGATCTTCTGCCGCCTGCTCCGGAGACGCGGCAGGAGGTCGAGCTCGATGTGGTGAGCGCGGCGCGGCCCGTACGCCCAGACGGCCCGATCATCAAACAGGCACAGCCTGAGAAACGCTCTCGGATCCGGCGGCTCGCCGGCTGAAGCATAGGAGAACCACTTTGCGATGCTTCGACCCGAGCCGCAGCCTGCTCGCCGGCATGGATCAGACAGCGCTGCGGCAGTCACTCGCCAACGCGCAGCAGATCTACATCCAGTTGTCGACGGGCGCGCAGGGCGAGTCTTACTCGTACACACAGGGCGACGGTACGCGCTCGGTCACGTACACGCGCGCAAATCTCGCGGAATTGGCTGCGGCAATTCAGTTGATGCAGGCGCAGCTCGGCATCGTCTCGTCGCCCCGCAGAGCGAACCGAATTACCTTCACACGGCGATAACGCATGGAATCGAACGTACAGCTACTTGGTCCGGACGGGAAGCCGCTGCCGGAGCGCAAGAGCCGTGCGCTCGCGCTGAACGGCAGCTATAGCGGGTACGGCAGCACCAGCGCATTCGATGCGGCGGACATGTCCAGTCAGCACATGCGGGACTGGAACCCGGTGCTTTGGTCGCCGGATGGCGAACTCAACCCGTATCGCGATCGCATCGTCTCGCGCGTGCGCGATCTGGTGCGCAACGATGGTTGGGCGAGTGCGGCGGTCACGCGCACGCTCGACAATGTGATCGGCGCAGACTTCCGACCGATCTCGAAGCCGGACCACCGCGCGCTCGCTGCGATGACCGGCAACAAGGCGTTCGACCACATGTGGGCGGACGAATTCGGTCGCGCACTGGAGGCCGGATGGCGCACATGGTCGGAAGATCCGGCGCATTTCTGCGACGCGCAGCGCAAGCTGACGATCCCGCAGATGATGCGCGTGGCCTTCCGCCACAAGATCGTCGACGGCGATGCTCTGGCGATCCTTCAGTGGATGCCGGAGCGCCTGCCGCGCGGCGCGCGCTACGCGACCGTGCTGCAGCTGATCGACCCTGACCGCTTGTCGAACCCGCAACAAAATTTTGACCGCCAGACGATGCGCGGCGGCGTCGAGGTTGATGAATATGGTGCGCCGGTGGCGTATCACATTCGAAGGGCGCACCAAGGCGACTGGTTCAGCGGCGGAAAGCAGGTGACGTGGGAGCGGATCGCTGCCGAAACAGATTGGGGGCGTCCGATCGTCGTTCACGACTATGACTTCGACCGCGCGTCGCAGCATCGCGGCGGCGCGGGCATCCTGACGCCCGTGCTGCAGCGGCTGAAGATGCTGATCAAGTACGACGGCACCGAGCTCGACGCAGCAATCATCAATGCGATCTTCGGCGCCTACGTCACGAGCCCGTTCGACAAGCAGCTCGTCACCGAGGCTCTTGGCGATGGTGAAGACGCGGTCGACGGATACAACGGCTATCAGGACGCTCGCGCAGAGTTCCACGACAAGACCGATCTCCGTCTCGGCGGCGCGCGGTTGCCGATCCTGTTCCCTGGCGAAACGATTAACACGGTGTCGGCTACCCGGCCGGCGGGTAACTTCGCCGAGTTCGAGAACGCCATGCTGCGCAACGTCGCGGCGGGCACCGGCATGTCGGCACAACAGATCACCCAGAACTGGGCAGATGTGAACTACTCGTCCTATCGAGCGGCGGCGCTGGAGGCGTGGAAGACGTTCGACCGCCGCCGCAGCGACTTCGGGCGCGGATTCGGGCAGCCCATTCTGTGCGCGATGGTCGAGGAAATGATGGACATCGGCGAGCTTCCGCTTCCGTCTGGCGCGCCCGAGTTCGCAATGGCGCGCGCGGCATATACGCGTGCATGGTGGATCGGTCCGGGCCGCGGCTACGTTGATCCGATGAAGGAACGGCAGGGTGCGGCGCTCGGCATCGAGTCCGGACTGTCGACGCTTGAAGACGAATCGGCGCAGCTGTCGGGCAACGATTGGCGCGACAACATCGACCAGCGGGCGGTCGAGATCCAGTACATCAAGGATCGCGGCATTCCTCTTCCCTCGACACTGAAAGAAGACGCGACGGCGGACGAGGTAACACAGGAGCCGAAGGCGCAATGACATTGGAGAGGCTATGCACGGCCAATTGGCGTTTCTGAGCCAGCGGATGTTCAACACTCCGCTGGCGATCAAGCGAGAGAAGGCCGAAGTCGTTATGGCTTCTCTTGCCGACCGGCTCGGTATCTCGCACATCGGGCGTCTCGATGGATCGACCATCAGCCCGATGGCGTTCGGCGCGTGGGACGACGAATACGAGTCCGACACCCGCGCCGGGCGCGTGGTCGATCCCGGCTACGACATGATTGCCGACACCGGCATCGCGATGATTACTGTGCGCGGAACGCTCGTCCAGAAGCTCCGGTCGCTGCGGCCGTACTCCGGCATGACAGGATACGACGGGCTTCGGCAGAGCATTCTGTCCGCTCATGCCGATCCAGGCGTGCGCGCGATCGTGTTCGACATCGATTCCCCGGGCGGCGAAGTCGCCGGATGCTTCGACCTGGTCGATACGGTGTATGCGTTGCGCGGCGACAAACCGATGTGGTCGATTCTCTCCGAGTCGGCGTACTCGGCGGCGTATGCGCTCGCGAGCGCGACCGACAAGATCATCGTCCCGCGCACGGGCGGTGTCGGTTCGATCGGCGTGATCACGATGCACGTCGACTGGTCGAAGGCCCTCACGGCGTCTGGCTATCAGGTCACGTTCATAACGTACGGCGATCGCAAAGCGGACTTCCATCCGGAGATTCCGCTCTCGAAGGAAGCATTCGAAGCCGCGCAGGCCGACATCAACACCATGGGCGAACTGTTCGTAAGCACGGTCGCCCGTAACCGGAATCTCGCGCCTGACGCAGTGCGCGAGATGCAGGCCGCCTGCTTCATGGGCGAAAACGGCGTCAGCCGAGGGCTTGCAGACGCAGTGATGGCGCCAGATTCGGCGCTCCTGGCCTTGCTAGCCGAGCTGGCCTAAACAACACTCTCACGAGGTATGCAATGAGTTTGAAAAAGACCCTTGCGGGCGTGGCGCCGTTTGCCCACCTGCTGAGCCGTGCCGGCGCCGCGCGCGCCGAACAAGAAGACGACGAGCGCAAGCAGCGTGAGGACGAGTCCGACGAGGACTATGCGAAGCGCATGGAAGAGCTCGACGACAAGGAAAAGGCCGAAGAAGAAAAGCGCAAGGAAGAAGGGGCCAAGAAAGCGAAGGCGGACGACGTCGACGGTGACGACACCGAGGCGGAGGACGGCGACGACGAAACCGACGACTCCAAGAAGGCCGCTCGCGCGACTGAGCGCGCACGCTGCGCGCGAATCTTGGCGTACGGCATTGCGACCGGCAATGTCGAGCAAGCCGCAAAGTTCGCGTTCAACACGAAGCTGTCGTCGGCAGACGCGATCTCGATCCTCGGCTCCGGCGCCCGTGCTGCTGCCCCGGAGGCCGCCGCTCCGGCGGCGCAGCAACGCAAGTCGCTCGATGAGCGGATGGCTCACGCGCGGCCGGCGAATCCCGGCGCGTCGGGAGGCGCTCCCGCCGAACCGACGCTTGCAGAACGAATTGTTGCGGCAGGTAAGCTGCGCCGCGGTGAACAGTAACCCCTCCCCAAACCCGGAGAAACTCAGATGGCATTGACTCCTACCACGGTCGGGGAGAACCCCCAAGTCCCGTCGGCATCCGCACAGACCTTCGTCCCCGATCAGCTAATCGCGGGGCCGAAGCAACTCGTCACCCGCAACGTCACGATCACGGGCGGCCCGTTCGTGCGCGGCACGGTGCTCGGCAAGATTACGGCGAGCGGCAAGTACACCGTCGCGCTGTCGGCTTCGTCCGATGGTAGCCAGACGCCGACGGCGATCTTGGCCGACTACGCCGACGGCAGCGCGGGCGACGTAGTCGCAGGCGTGTATCTCGAAGGCGAGTTCAATGTCAACGCGGTGACGCTCGGCACGGGCATCACGTCGACGGCTGCTCAAGACGCGCTGCGCCCGCTCGGCATCCACCTCAAGTCCTCGGTCTCGGCTGCTGACCCGAGCTAAACCCTCAACTGAACTGATGTGAAGGCCCCGCCACCGAGCGGGGCTTTTTCATTTGGGCCACACACTCGGAGAGAGCAATGCCCGGAAACTTGATTTACGACACCAACACCCTGGTCGGGGTCGTGCAGAACCTGAAGATGGCGCAGAGCTGGTTGCTGGACCGCTTCTTCCCGAACATGATCCCGGCAGACAGCGAGTTCGTCTCGATCGACGTGGACGTCGGCAAGCGTCGGATGTCGCCGTTCTGCTCGCCGCTGGTTGAAGGCAAACTCGTCGAGAGCCGCCGCTACCAGACGAACACCTTCAAGCCGCCGTACATCAAGGACAAGCGCGCACCGGACCTGCGCAAGCCTGTTCGCCGGATGATCGGCGAGCGCATCGGCGGCGAGTTGTCGCCCGAAGTTCGTGAGCAGATGAACCTCGAGTTCGAGCTCAACGATCAGATCGATATGCTCACGCGTCGCATGGAGTGGATGGCGGCGCAGGTGTTGGTAACCGGCACGCTCACGGTTTCTGGCGAAGGCTTCCCGACGACCGTGATCGACTTCGGCCGCGACGGTTCGTTGACGATCGCTCTGACGGGCGGCGCGCAGTGGACGGCTGCAAACATCGCCGCTGGTACGGCGAATCCGACCGGCAATATCGAAACGTGGCAGCAGCAGATCCTGAAGTCGTCGGGCGCAGTCGCAACCGACATCGTCTTCACCCCGAAGGCGTGGAACGGTTTCAAGCTCGACCCGACGCTGAAGGGGGCGATCTACTATCCGGCGTTGGGCCAAAACGGCAACGTCGTGAACGTAGGCGCACAGATCCAGCGCGGTGCCGTGTCGAAGGGAGTGTGGGGGCAGTACAACCTCTGGCTCTACAACGACTGGTACGTCGACGACAACAACGTCGAGCAACCGATGCTTCCGGATGGCTCGCTCATCATGACGGGCCCGGATCTCGATGGCACCCGCGCCTTCGGTCAGATCATCGATCCGGCGTTCAACTACGCTTCGCTGCCGTTCGCGCCGAAGACGTGGTTGAAGGACGACCCGGCGCAGCGCTTCCTGATGATGCAATCGGCTCCGATCATCATCCCGAGCCGCGTGAACGCCGCGCTCGCTGCGACCGTCGCGTGAGGTGACTGATGGCTACCAACGAAAAGATGGTTGAAGCCGTCGTCGCGCGCAATCGCACGATCCATGACCGCGTGAAAAGCGGCGACGAAGTTGTCGACGTCATCCGCACCACTGGTCAGAAGGTGAAGCTGCCCGAGTCCGAAGTCAAGCGCTTGCGCGATCTCGGCTACCTCGTTCCCGAGAAGGTCGAGGAAGTGAAGCTCGAAGGCGCGCAGATCACTGGCGGCCAGGTGTCGATCAACGAGTCGGAGTGACCGATGGACTGGGACGACATCGTCGACGGCAAGATCCTCGGTCCTTTGATGGCGCAGTTCGGGACGGCGATCACCTATATGCCTGCCCACGGTGGCTCGTTCCAGATCACCGGTGCCTATGACAAGGCGTTCTTCGGCGTCGATCCGGTGACCGGGTCGACGGTCGTCACGCAGCAGCCGACGGTCGGAATTCAGGTCTCGCAGTTCCCCGTCGAGCCGCAGCAGTACGACACGCTGATGATCAACAAGACGGGCGAGCAGTTGCAGGTGCGCGAGGTCCATCTCGATGGCCACGGCGGCGGCCGGCTCATGCTCAACGTTCCGGGGCAAACCGATGCCTGATCAAACCGGCCGCGCGCAATTGCGCGGTGTTCTGCTCTCGATCTTGCAGACGATCCCGGGCGTGACCGTGTATTCGCCAGGCGACTGGAACGTGGCGGCGCCCAAGCTGCCAGCGATCAAGTTACGACCGGCAAAAGAACGCAAGCAGTCGAACGGCAGAAATGGCCCGACCGCGTTCACCACGATAGCCGCCTTCGAGATCAAGGCAGAGGTGTCGGCTGCATCGGGCCCGGCCGCGCTTCTCGCTCTGGAGACGCTCGGCGCCGAGATCGAAGAAGCGGTATTCAAGAGCATTCCGTTGCGCCGCATTGTGCAGGACTTCTCATTCTGCGACACCGAAACGGAAGTGACCGCTGATGGCTCGACGCACGTAGGCGGCCTCTCGGTCCTGCTGGGCGTTGAGTTCGTCGAGACGTTCTATCCCGACATCAACACGCAGTTGCTTGCAATGGACGTGACGGCGGACCTCACGAACGTCGCCGATCCGAACGGCACATATCCGAACCCGCCATTCCCCGACGCTGTTACGCCGGCTCCGCGCACGCAGGGCCCCGACGGCCGCGCGGAAGGCGAGGTCAACGTTCAATTTCCTCAATAGGAGCGACGAATGATCGTCAAACCTGCACCGGGCCTCAAAGTGCGGCATCCGGTTACGAAGCAGTTGCTGCCCGACGAAGGCATCGAAGTGCCGGACGGCGACATCTTCTGGACCCGCGTGCTCAATGACGGTGACGTCGTCGAGGTAAGCGCGAAGGAATTTCATGCGGCGCAAGAGAGAGCGGAGGCCGAAGCCGAGGCTGCGCGTGAAGCGCAGGCCAAAGCCGCCGCTGACGCAGATGCTGCGTCGAGCGATCAACCGGCAGCCAATGCTGCGGCAACTGATGAAGAGGTCGGAAAGCAATGACCATTCCGTTCAAGCAGATCCCGCAGAACATCCGCACGCCGCTGTTCTTCGCCGAGATCGACAACTCGCACGCGAACTCCGCTGTTGCGAACCAGCGCGCGCTGCTCATCGGTCCGATGACGTCGGCTGGCATCGCGACGCCGAATGTACCGCTCATCTCGTCGGGCACGGGCGACGCGAACGTCCAGGCTGGCGCGAACAGCGTGCTCGCATTGATGACGGCCGCATATCGCCAGAACGATCAATTCGGCGAACTCTGGTATCTGCCGGTGCAGGATGCGGCGGGCGCGGTCGCAGCGACCGGTTCGATCGCTTTCACGTCGGCGCCGACGGCAAATGGCACGATCTCGCTCTATATCGCCGGTCAGCTTGTCACCGTGCCGGTGACGGCGGGCCAGACGACCGCGCAGATTGCGACCGCCGTCGCTGCGGCGATCAATTTGATCCCGTCGATGCCCGTCACAGCAGCCGCATCGACGAGCACCGTAACGCTGACGGCCGACAACAAGGGCCTCGTCGGCAACGACATCGACGTCCGCTTCAATTACATCGGCACGACGGCTGGCGAGGCGCTACCGACCGGCCTCGCCGCCACGATTACGGCGATGGCGGGTGGTACGACGAACCCGACGCTCACGACGGCGCTCGGCAATCTTCAGGATATGCCGTTCGACTTCATTGCGTGCGCGTTCACCGATACGACGTCGCTCGACGCGCTGAAGGCGTTCCTGAACGACTCGACCGGCCGTTGGAGCTGGCAGCAGCAGGTGTACGGCCACGTGTTTGTCGCATATCGCAGCACCTGGGCGGGTCTCACCACTTTCGGCACGTCGCGCAATAACCAGCACGAGTCGATCATGGGCTTCAACGATTCGCCGACGCCCGCATGGCAATGGGCGGCGGCAATCGCGGCGGTGACCGCGGTGAGCGTGCGCGCTGATCCCGGCGTCCCGATGCAGACCGTCGCGCTGACCGGCGTGCTTGCGCCGCCGCTGCAATCGCGTTTCAACCTGAGCCAGCGCAACACGCTGCTCTATGACGGCATCGCCACCTTCACGGTTGGCGATGACGGCACGGTCGCGATCGAGAACCTGATCACGAGCTATCAGACGAACGCGTTCGGGCAGCCGGACAACAGCTATCTCGAAGTCGAGACGATGTTCCTGCTCGCGTACGTGCTGCGTCGTCTGCGCACGCTGGTGACGTCGAAATATGCGCGCGTGAAGCTGGCGGCGAACGGCACGCGATTCGGACCGGGCGCCGGTATCGTGACGCCGAACATCATCAAGGCTGACCAGATCGCCGAATACCAGGCGATGGAGTACGAAGGCTACGTGCAGGGCAGCGATAAGTTCGCTCAGTCGATCATCGTCGAGCAGAACGCGCAGAACCCCAATCGCGTCGACGTCCTCTGGCCGGGCACGCTGATCAATCAGTTGCGGATCTTCGCACTGCTCGCGCAGTTCCGTTTGTCCACCAGCCAGACGTAAGCAGTTCGCCAACGCTGTGAGCCGCCCACGATCGGGCGGCTTTTTCTTTTGTGGAGAAGCCAACGATGGCGAACAACACGAATTTCATCGCCGGCACCGCGTACATCACGATCGACGGCGTCAACTACCAACTCGAAGGCGAGCTTCGGTATGACGTCGGCACCGTGACGCGCGAGTCGCTCGGTGGGCAGGACACCATTCACGGCTTTAGCGAGAAGCCGAAAGCACCGTCGATCTCGGCATCGATCCGTGATTCGGGCGGCGTCAGTCTCGCTGCGATCAACGCTATGCGCAGCAACACGGTCGTCCTCGAGCTTGCAAACGGGAAGACGATCATCGGCCGCAACATGTGGACGGTCGAAGCGCAGGAAGTCGACACGACCGAAGCGAAGTTCACGGTCAAGTGGGAAGGCCTGCAGGGCTCGGTCACGGAGCAGTAATCGATGAACGACACAAAAACCATCCAGCTGCGCAAGGCGCTGAGCTACGGCAAGGGCGATCAGGCCAAGACAGTCGACTCGATCACGCTGCGCGAGCCGACCGCTGGCGAATACGAAAAGGCGGAAAGCGCGGCCGGCGTGTATGGGCTCCAGATCGCTCTGATCGCACTGCTCAGCGGCGTACCGGTCGACGTGATCGACCAGATGTACACGAGCCAAATCGACGAGGCGGCCGACTTCATCGGCTCCTTCGGGAAGGAAGCGATCAGCGGCATGAAGCCGAGCTCCGACGAATTCGAGCTCGTCTTGCAATCGCCGGTGAAGCTCACGGCCGACGACAGCCCGCTGAATGTCGCGTCGCTTGAACTGTGCGAGCCGACGAACCAGCAGAAGCGCAAGGCGTCGGCAGCCGGCGGCACGTTTGCGTCGAGTATCGCTCTGATCAGCATCGTGTCGAAGGTGCCGAAGAACGCCGTGCGCGCGCTGACCGCGCGTGACTTCATGGCCGCGTGCGCGTACTTCAACGGTTTTCAGCTTCGGCGGACAGCGGACTCGGACGACTGATTGCCGCCGTCACGGCCATGCCGGAAGGCTGGGATGACGTCCTCGCAGACCTCACCCATTTCATGCGGTGGGGGCCGAACGACGCCGACGGCATGACGTTTTCCGAGACTTTGCGCTGGCTTGACCAGGCCAAGCGCATGAAACAACAGATTGGAGCAAAGGCATGAACATTGGAGGCGGCGCAGGCGCAGTGCTCGGCACCACCTCGGGCATCTCCAATCTGGCGAGCTCGCTGGCGGCGCGACTTGGCGGCTCGGCGGGATCGTACTTCGATCAGTTGCGGCCCGCTTCATTCCGCGGCGTGCCGTTCGTATCGCTCGGCGGCGAAGGCGGCTTCGGTCGCCGGAACGAGCTGCACGAATACCCTCTGCGCGACACGCCGTGGGTCGAGGATCTTGGGCGCGGGACGCGTCGCTTTCGCGTCTTCGGGTTCGTCGTTGGCGACGACGTCATCGCGCAGCGCGACATGCTGATTGCAGCATGCGAGAAGGAAGGCGCGGGCTCGCTCGTGCATCCGACGTATGGTCGGCGAGACGTCAGCCTGATGGATAGCCGCTGGATCGAGCGGTGGGAGAAGGGCCGATACTTCGAGTTCGAGTTCGAATTTATCGAAGGCGGCCCTCGTGTCTTCCCGGCGACCTCGGTGGCGGGCGGCAGTCTTGTCGGAAACGCCGCGAGCGGCTTGAACATCGCGGCTGCTCTCAATTTCGCCCGGACGGCGCTCACAGCGATCGCGTACGGTGCAGCGGTGCTTGGATCAGCGGTGAGCACGGCCGTCGGCTGGTACACGGCTGCGAAGAATTTTGTGGGCGACGCACGGAACCTGTTCAAGCTTCTGACGAATCTACCGGGTGACTTCGGCCGATTCGCTGGCAGCGCGACGGTGCCGACGTTCAGCAAGTTTCCGAGTTCGTCGGTCGATACGAGCGGCGCGACCGTCGAAAGCCTGACACAGGCGGCGACCCTCGCGCGCGCGAATCTCGACGCGGCCTCGGCGACCCTCGACGCGGCGGCACGGAATCTGGACGCTTCGACGATCGACGATTTCACCGCTGCGGTACAGGGTGTGACGAGCGCGATGCTGGCGGCGACGCCGGATCCGGCTGATTCAATGCGCTTGCTCGCGTCGTTGGCTGCTTATGACCCTAGCGGCGCAACAACGGCGTCGACGATCGGCACTGCGATGGCGACGATGCAGTCAGCCTGCTCGGATCTGTTCCGACGCGCGACCATCGCTTCGATCGCTGTCGCGGCATCGAATTACGAGCCTACGTCGAGCGATGACGCGGCGCGCGTGCGCGGTCAGGTGCTCGACTTGATCGACGCCGAGATGACGGTTTCCGGCGATCAAGGCGACGACGAGACCTATGAGGCTCTGAGATCGCTCCGGCAAGCCGTTGTATCGGATTTGAATCAGCGCGGCGCGAGCCTGCCGGCGATGCGGACATTCGTGTTCGCAACGCCTCTGCCATCGCTGACCCTGGCGAATCGCATCTATCGCGATGCGTCGCGAGCGGACGAGCTCGTTTCTCAAGCAGATCCGGTTCATCCCGCATTTTTCCCGACGAGCTTCAAGGCACTGGCAACCTGATCCATGGCAAACAACCTGACGATCGTAATCTCGGCGCTCGACAGGACGGGCTCAGGCTTCGCTTCGGCGAACCGGAACCTTCGTGCCATCGATCAGGCGATGATGCGCACGACGCGCTCTTCACAGCGCATGACGGCAGTGCAAAGCTTTGTGACCGGCGCGACGCGCGCGAGCGCTCTCAGCGGCGCGTTGCTCGCGGGCGTCGTGGGCGCGGCCGCGCTCGTCACGTCGAAGATCCTTTCGATCGAATCGGCATGGGCGAACACCGTCCGCAGCGTCAGTAACAAGTCGCTGACGCTCGGCATCGACGCGAAGCAGCTGTTCGGCATCCAGAACGCGGCGAAGTCCGTAGGACTGAGCGCCGAGCAGGCGACGTCTTCAGTCGAAGGCGTTACGCGCGGGTACTACGAGTCGACGCAGGGTCGCGATCCGCAGAAGCGGATGATCTATCAGGCCTATGGCATCAATGGCCTCGACGAGCGCGGCCAGTTCAGTTCCGAGCGCCTGCTCGAGCAGATCGCTGCGGCTGGCGAAAGCGTGAACAGTCGGAACGGCCCGCTCGCTCGCCATCGCCTGTTTGAAGCGCTCGACGCTGGCGGCTTGGAAGATCTGCTGAACAAGGGCGCCGGCAGTGTGCGCGATCGCTATACGCGCGGCGTCGCGCTCGCCCCGAGCGAGGACGATATTCGCCACGCGAACGATTACGCGGAAGCGATGGCGAGGCTCGACGCGCAGTTCGACAAGACGAAGCAGACGATACTCGGCGGCCTTGCCCCGGCGCTGACGACCTTCCTGGAAGGCGTCGAGCGCGTCATTGCGCGCGTGAACGGGCAGGACTATGTGCCGACGCGCTGGAATGGCAGCAGCTACGTCCCCGCGTCGTCACCGGATGCGCCGCCCGCGGCGAACCTTGGCGACCGGGCGATCGATGGACTTGAGAAGTTCGGCAACTACCTGCGCGGGAACGGCGCGCGCACGAACGCCCAGGTCGGTGCCGAGCCGAACGCCAACGTCCCGGCTGCCGTCTCGTTCTTCGAATCGCGCGGTTGGTCGCGCGCGCAGGCAATTGGGATCGTCTCGAACCTGCAGCACGAGAGCGGCATCGACCCGGCGGCGAGCGGCGATAACGGCAAGGCGTACGGCATCGCGCAGTGGCATCCGGACCGCCAAGCCGCGTTTCAGCAATGGGCGGGCAACTGGATCGGCAATTCGACGCTCGAGCAACAGCTCGGGTTCGTCGATTACGAACTGCGGCGCGGCGGTGAGCAGAGGGCGGGTGCAGAGTTGGAAATGGCGCGCACGCCTGGTCAAGCGGCCGATGTCGTTTCGCGGCTGTACGAGCGGCCTGCCGCCGCAGCCGCAGAAGCCGCTGCACGCGCTGCGACTGCGAATCGCATCGCGGGCCTCTATTCGAGTGGACAAGGTGCAGACTCTTCGCAACAGGACGCAGCGCCGGCGCGCTCGGACGGTGAACTACGCGTGAAGGTCGAACTCGGCAACCTGCCGAAGGGTTCGCGCGCTGAAGTCTCGGGCACGCCTAACGTGAAATCGACGGTGGAGCGAGGCTCGACCGGCTCAACCAGTCAATTCGCGCTTGGGGCGACGTACTGATGAATTCGCTCGTTGTGACATTGCCGGAATCGAAGATCTCGATCACCGGATGGAAAGGCGTGCGCGTTACGCGCTCGATTGAGAGTTGCACCGGCTCGTTCGTGCTGGAGATGACGGAGCGCTTTCCAGAAGAGGTTGATGAGACTTCGCTGATCGGAGGCGCGCCAATTCAGATCGCGATCGACGCAGACAATCTGCTGCTCACGGGGTATGTCGATACTGTCGAGTACATCATCACGCCGCACGAGCATCTAGTCCGCGCGACGGGTCGCGGCAAATGTCAGGATCTGATCGATTGTAGTGCGCCGGTCGATCGCATTCTGGCGAATAGCCGAATCGATGCTGTATGCCAGTCGTTGCTGAAAAACTTCGAGATCGATGTGGTGGTTTCAGCAAGCCTGAAGGCGGTTATCGACGAGTTGCCCACGATACCTTTTCAGTTGATCTCGATCACAGAGACGCCGTGGGAGATCATCGAGCGCTGTTGCCGGTATAGCGGCGTGCTCGCGTTCGAGCTCGAAGACGGCTCCCTGTGCCTCGCGTTGGCCGGCGACGCGCTCGGTTCGAGCGGGCTTGAAATCGGGAAGAACGTCGAATCGGCGGTGTCGGTGAAGAGTTCGCTTGGACGGTTCTCAAGCGTCTCGGGCGTGCTGACGAACTACAACAATGCGACCGACATCGGCGTCAACCTGCTGCCCGAATATACGGCGTACGACTCGGGCGTTAAGCGGTATCGCCCGAGGTTCATCGTGTCCGAGCAGCCTTCGTCAGACCGAACGTATCTCGAACGGCGTGTCGACTGGCAGATCGCGCGTGCGTATGGCATGTCGCGACAGGTGCGCGTGCTGGTGGACAGTTGGACCGATTCGAGCGGCTCGCCCTGGTATCTGAACTATCAGGTTCCGGTGACGATGCCGCTGCTAAAGATCCCGGAGAAGACGCTCTTACTCATCACCGAGATCAGCTTCATTCTTGACGAGAACGGAACTCATACCGAGCTTCTGCTTGCGCCGCGGCAGGCCTACCTGCCCGAACCGCTCGTTCTTCAACGCATCGATCCGGACATCGCGCCGGCCTAAGGACCTTGAATGCTCGACGCACTTAACGCGCTCTCGCGGCGGATACGTCTGTTTGTGAGCCGCGCGGTGATCTCGTACGTCGATGACACACGAACGGTCCAGTACCTGCAGGCGAAGATCAACGCGCTGGAGACGGTTGGCGACATACCGCGCTACGTCGAATATGGGCTGTCATCCAATCCTCCGCTTGGCTCCGAGGCCCTCATCGTATTCGGCAATGGGGAGCGCACGAACGGCATTGTGATCGCCACTTCGAACGCGAAATATCGCGTTACTGCGCTGGCGAGTGGCGAGGTCGTGGTGCACGACAACACTGGGCAGAAGGTCTATCTGTCGCAGGCAGGCATGGTGCTCGATGGCGGCGGAAAGCCTGTGACGATCACGAACACGCCCGAGATCGACGCTGACACGCCGTTGCTGAAATGCAAGGGCGACATCATCGACAACTACGAAACGAACACGCGAACGGTTGCGGGAATGCGCCAAGTCGCGAACCTGCATACGCACCCGATCGTGAACGTACAGACCGGCGGAAGCACGATCAACACGCAGCCGCCGACGCAGCCGGAGTAATAGATGCCTGACATCAGCATTGTCTGGGATACGGCGAACAGCCGTGGCGACTGGCAGCAGCTCGGACCTGACCTGCTCACAGGCAACGATCTGCAAACTGCAGTATTGCTGAGCCTCTTCACCGATCGCGCGGCGAATGCCGACGACGTCATTCCTGACGGCACCGGCGATCCGCGCGGCTGGTGGGGAGACCTCGACGAGGATAGCCCCATCGGCTCCCGTTTGTGGCTGCTCGATCGATCGAAGCAGACTCAAGAGGTGCTCAACAACGCGCGCGACTACATCGTCGAAGCGCTGCAGTGGCTCGTTGATGATGGCGTCGTCGCGAGCATGGATGTTCAGACGGAATGGACGCGCGACACGTTTTTGGGCGCGCAGATCACGCTCTATCAACCGGCCGGGCCCAGCGTCTCCCTGACTTACGCATGGGCGTGGCAACAGCTCACTTGATATGCCATTCCAAAGAAAAACGCTCTCCACCTTGATCAGCGAGGTGGCGGCCGACATCAACTCGGCCTTACAAGGTGCGGATGCGACGCTGCGTCGTACCGTACTGAAGGTGGTCGGAAAGGTGCAGGCAGGGATGTCGAACCTGCAGATGGGCTACCTCGACTGGATTGCGAAGCAGGCGGTTCCGTTTACTGCGGAAGACGAGTATCTCGAAGGTTGGGCGGCGCTCAAGAAGGTCTATCGTAAGGCCGCGACGCCGGCGCAGCTGACTGCTTCGTTCGCGGGCGTTACGGGAACTGTGCTGAATGCCGGGACGCCGGTCACGCGCGGCGATGGGGCTGCGTACACGACAGCCTCGACAGCTACTGTAGGCGTAGGTGGCTCGCTGTCCGTGAGCATCGTAGCGACCTCGGCGGGCGCAGACGGTAACGCTGATCCGGGCACGGCAGTAGCGCTCGGCGTTGCGGTGTCGGGTTTGCAGTCGTCTGGAACGATCACTGGCACGGTCGCCTCTGGGTCGGACATCGAAGATAACGATAATCTGCGCACGCGAATGCTCGCTGCATATCAGAACACGCCGCAGGGTGGTGACTTGAACGACTATGTCGGATGGGCACTTGCTGTTGCCGGTGTGACGCGCGCGTGGTGTGCGCCGAATGGTTTCGGCGCTGGCACGGTGGTGATCTACACGATGTGGGATGCCGCCGAGGCTTCACACGGCGGATTCCCTCAAGGCACCAACGGGTGCTCGCAGTACGACAAAGGACCGGGCGGCACGCCGCGAGGCACAGTCGCAACCGGCGATCAACTCGTCGTCGCAGATACGCTAGTGAACGAGCAGCCGGTGACCGCGCTGGTGTATTCGTGCGCGCCTCTCGCAAATAACCTGACATTCACCCTTTCAGGGCTGACGAGCACGTCAACTGCGACTCGCGCGGCGATTTCTGCGGCGATCTCCGATGTCCTGTTTCGGAACGGCGACCCGCGCGCGGGCACGATCAACCGCTCTGACATCGAATCCGCGATCGCGTCTGTCTCGGGCACGAGCGGCTTCGTCATCACCCTGGTTCAAGGCGTGGTCGGAGCAACGACGACGACTTACCCCGGCAATATCACGAGCGGCTTCGGGCAGCTTCCGGTGCTTGCCGCCGTGAACTACGTTTGAGGCGCCCATGCTTGCACCGAACTTCAAGGCAGCGGATTTTCTCGCTGCGATGCAGGCGCTGTTGCCGCGCGGTCGAGTGTGGCCGCGCGACCCGGATGCCGTGCAGACGAAGGTGCTGTCGGGTCTCGCGCCGTCATACGAGCGTCAGACCGCTCGCGCGAATTACCTGCTGATCGACGCGTTCCCATCGACGACGTACGAGCTCCTGCCGGAATGGGAATCGACGCTTGGTCTACCTGACCCGTGCGCTGGCGCCGCGCCAACGATTCCCGCGCGCCGGGCGCAGGTTGTTGCACGTCTCACTGCAGTGGGCGGCTCATCGATTGCGCAGCTGACAGCGTTCGCGGCGTCGCTTGGCTACGCCGTGACGATCACCCAATACACGCAAGCCCGCGCTGGAATGCTACGCGCCGGTCAGCCTTGCTGCGGATACGACTGGAACTTCGCCTGGAAGATCACCGCACCGCTGAACACAGTCGTGCGCGCGGTGGCGGGCGCAATGGCAGCGGGCGACCCGCTTGCGTCATGGGGTAACAACGTTCTCGAGTGCGAGTTTCGTGCGGTTATGCCGGCGCACACCATCCTAATTTTTGCGTACGCCTAAGAGGCCAAACACATGTTTCGAATCGATGACCCGACGGCAGCAACCTCGCTCCCGACACCGGAGGCTGCCGGGACGGAAGGATTCTTCACCGAAGGCAACCCCACTGCCGGCACGCCCGCGACGAATGTGCGCGGATCATGGCTGAACATGATTCAAGAAGAGCTGCGCGCCGTGGTCGTGGCGGCGGGCCTCACCCCGAGCAAGACGACATATACGCAACTGCGCGACGCCATCAAATCGATGTATGGGCCGGGTCGTCTGTTGAATGTGCAGGTCTTCACCGCGAGCGGAACGTACACGCCGACCCCTGGCACTAACAGCATCGTGGTCGAAGGCGTCGGCGCTGGCGGTGGAGGCGGCGGAGCGGCCGCCGCTGGAACGGGCTTGGTTTCGATGGCCGGGTCTGGCGGCGGCGGGACGTACGGAAAGGCGCGCTTTACGAGCGGGTTCGCTGGCACTGCCGTGACGATCGGCGCGGCCGGTAGCGGCGGCGCAGCGGGTGCGAACGTCGGCGGCACCGGAGGCACAACCAGCTTTGGCACGCAGCTCGTGATGCCGGGCGGCGGTGGCGGTGGCGCCGGCTCTCCGCAAACGGCCCCGTACATCATTCAAGGCTATACATCAACGATTGCGGTAACCGGGGCAAATATCAGCCTTTTGGCCGGCGGGTGGTCTGGCGTAGGTATCGCTGTTGCATCGAACGGCGCACGCTCGGGAGTCGGTGGCGACAGCTTTCTCGGGCGTGGGGCTACGGGCGTCCCTGGCGGAGCCGGCCAGGCTCCCTCTGGCTCGGCGGGCTACGGCGGCGGTGGGTCGGGTGGGGTATCTCTGGCGGGCGGCACTAACTATGCGGGTGGCAACGGATCGCCTGGTGTTCTGATCATCTGGGAGTATGCGTGATGGCAAACTATGCGATTGTCGTTGACGGAGTCGTGCAAAACATTGTCGTATGGGACGGCGCGACCGACTGGGCTCCCCCTCAAGGGGCAATCAGCGTGCAAAGCGACACGGCGATGATTGGCGATACCTATGTCGACGGCGTGTTCTCGTCGCCGCAAGTCACAACGGCGTAGCGCGACGTCCGGTTGCGTCTGAGCATCCGCTTCGCGAGATTGATGCTCGGGCGTTCAATGAAGAGGTGAGCGATCGCTGCTGCGATGATGGTCGCGACGAGTGATTCTTCGACCGTCCATCCCCACATTCTGCCCAATTGCAGAATGGGCACATGCAGCATGTAAATCGCGAAACTGATTTCGCCGAGAAAGACGAGGGGCTTTATGTCGAGGAGTCGATTTACGATGCCCCGCCGCAGAGAGAACACGACGATCACGACGCAGAAAGCGGGAGTCGTCCCGACATCGAACATCACCCAGTCTCTGAATGGAGTTCCGATGTGTGCGCCGAGCCAATTATATGACGGCCAGCACGCAGCGTTCAGAGCTGCGACGAACAGCAATGATGTGACTTCCGCGAGGCTCCATCTATTGACGGAGCCTTTCGCCGTCATCCATCGGGCGCGGAGTTCGTAAAGGCCAACACCCAGGATGAACTCGGGAATACGCACCACCGGATTCATCATGTAGACACTCAACCATTGTCGAGGCGTTCCGACAGGTGGCACCAGTAGGACGAAGCAGGTAACGGCAGCGAGCGGCGCGAGTACGGTGAGAAGTGGGCGGCGCACCGCGGCACGACTGATCAACGGGAAGCACGAATAGAAGAAAAGCTCGACGCTGATTGACCATGCTGGCGGGTTCACTGCGAAATTCACATCTCGGTTCAGACTCCACGCCTGCACAAGAAACGCCGTCGCGAGCACACGCCATTCCGTGAGTGTGCCCCGCACCTCGATCTCGTTGAACGGCACTATTAGCAGCAGGGCTACGATGATGAAGAGGTGAACGGGATAAAGCCGGGTCGCGCGCAAAGCAACGAAGCGCGCAGCGCCGACTTCATTCAGTGAATCGCGATAGCTGTGCTGCAGGATAAAGCCTGAGAGCACGAAGAAGAACGAGACAGCATGGTTCGCCAGAAACCATCCGTCTGGGCGAGCCGGAGTCTGCCCGAAGAAACCAGCATGAAATGTCGCAATTGCTGCCGCTGCGAAAAAACGTAGGGATGTCAGCGAGTTAAGTCGTTCGGCAGACATTGTTACAAAGAATTAATCGGGATCAGGCGCGGAGTATATCAGCAGCATCTCCGCGGCTCCTGTCGTCTCAGACTCTAAAAATCGTCAAGCATGCCGCCTTCGGGCGGCTTTTTCATGCCTCCGCGGCTCAACAGAGGAAACACCAGATGTCGGAGTTCTGGAACGAGGGCGTCAAGTCAATTGTGACTGCCCTCGGGAGCGTGGGGACTTTTTGGGTCGGCGGCCGAATGTGGCGTCAGATCGACCGGCGGCGGCAAGCCGAGAGCGAGGGCGAGGCAAATATCGTCAAGGCCGACTCGGCCGCGCAGGTTGAGGCGATCGCGCGATTCGAGCGGCTCGCAACGCTTGCTGAAGAGCGCGCCGGCCGCGCCGAGGCGCGCGAGCTTCTTGCAGTACAACGCGCAGATCGTGCTGAAGAACTGATGCGATCCGCCGAACAGCGAGCCGATGCGGCGGACCGGCGCGCGCAGCGCGCGGAGGCCGAGGTGCTTGAACTGAAAACCAGAATCGAGCGCCTCGAGAAGGCGATCGAGAACCGGAGGGAGTCAGATGTCTCGCGTTCGTGACTGGCGGTGGTGGGTGATGGGCGCATGTCTCCTTGGCGGCTTGGCGGGTGTCGCAGCGGTCGGCTTTTTTATCGGGCAATGGGGAATGTCGGTTGATCGCGCGGAATGGGCGAGGGAGCGCACCGGATACATCAAGCGGTTCCCTGAAGTGCGCGCCGAAACGCGAAACGCATGCGTCGCCGAATACGAGAGCAAGGTGCAGCAGCTGCAGCAGCAGAACCAGCAAAACATCCAAGCGATGTCGGACCTTCGATCGCTGATCACCGATACACATGATGTCGCGCAGTACACGCTGCGCTTTCTGGGCGATCGCGCGAAGTTGACGGACGCGCGGCAGGCGGCACTCATCAAACAGACGCGTCAGGCCGCCGCCGCGGCCACTGTCGCTGCCCAGAAGACGGAAGCCGTCGAGCAGAAAGTCGCAGTCGCTGCGACGAAGGCCGACGAAGCCGCGAACACCGCGAAGGCGGTCGACAAGAAGCTGGAGACGGCGACGCATCCGTCGTTGCCCGCACAGCCTTGGGCGGGCAGTCGGCGATAAGCCAATACACGCTTTCACATCCGGACCCGGCCGCTCGCCGGGTTTTTCTTTTTAGAGGCCCTATGAACCTCAAGCTTCGCCTCGTCGATGACGCGGCCAAGGTGCACACGTATTCGTCGACCATCATTGCGGCGTCGCTCGGCGCCGTTTCTGCCGCGTCGCCTTTCATCGAGGCGGCATGGACGGGAATGCCCGACGAAGTGAAGTCGCTTCTGCCAGATAGCTGGCGGCTTGCTATCGCGATCACGGTCGGCTGTCTCGCAATCATCGCCGCGCGCTACACGACGACGGCTCCGAAAACGACCACGAGCGGAGCAGCGGATGGCAACGCAAACGCAGCAGCCGAGTAAGCGGCCGGGCAAGAAGACACTCGCCGCGACGCTAGGCGCAGCAGCGGCGGCCGCGCTCGTCGCTCTGACTGCGTCGCAGGAGGGTGTTTCGCTTAAGCCCTACAACGATCGTCTCGCGAACAACGTCCAGACCGTCTGCTTCGGCGAGACGAACGTCGAGATGCGCGCGTACACGCTGCCGGAGTGCAAGTCCATGCTCGGCGACAGCCTCGCGGGCTATGCGTCGGCCGTGCGCGACATCACGCCGGGCTTCGACTCGCTGACCGACGGGCAGAAGGTCGCGGTCGTGGATCTCGCCTACAACATCGGCGTGCCGAATTACAAGGGATCGACGCTGCGCAAGCGCTACATCGCGCGCGACTTCCCGGGCGCGTGCTCCGAATTCATAAAGTGGCGGTTCGTCGCCGGCAAGGATTGCGCGATTTCGTCGAATCGCTGCGGCGGCATCGTGACGCGTCGACAGCTTGAGGCTCAAGCCTGCCGAGGAAACTGACATGTCTCCATACCTCATCACAGGAATCATCGCGGGCGCGCTCGGCATCGCAATCGGCGGTGCCGCACTTCACACGGTCGACGCCACGAAGCTCGCGAGCGAGCAGACCGCGCACGCACACGACAACGAGATCAACGCGCAGAAGCTTCAGGCGGTGTCCGACGCGGCCGCGAGCGCGGCGCGCGCAGCGATCGCAAAACAGAACGACGCGGCGACGCAGATCGCGGATCTTGACACCAAACTCAATCTGGAGAAGGCCTCCCATGATGCCGACAATGCGAAGAATCGCGCTGCTATCGCTGATGGCGCTCGACGGCTGCGCGTCGCAGTTTCCGCCTACACCCCCGCAGGCGGTGGCAACACCGCAAATCCAAGCCCAAGCGCCAGCGGCGTGGGCGATGGTGCCGGTGGCACAGCCGAGCTATCACCTGCGTTTGGATCAGCTCTTTTCGGGATCGTCGACGATGCCGACGGTGACGCCCGCGCCAAAGCCGAATACCTCCAGCACTACGTCTGCATCCTCCAGCAGCAAGGAGTGATCGCGGGCGCTTGCAGCCTCACGACTACCGCGAAGGAATGACCACATGGCATCGAATTTGAAGTTCAGCGCCGCACTGAAGAACGCGCAGCAAGCAGCGATCACGACGCAGGTGGGCACGAGCGGCGCATACGACATTTACGACGGCGCGCAGCCTGCGTCGCCTGACGTCGCAATCACGACGCAGAACCTGCTTGCGACGCTCTCCTGCAGCTCTACTTTCGCGCCCGCGCCGTCGAACGGCGTCGTGACAGCGAATGCGATCAGCAACGGCACGGGCACGGCGGCGGCCGGTGCTGGCAAGACGGCGACCTGGTATCGCCTGCGCACGTCCGGGGGCGCGGGTGTCGTCGATGGAACGGTCGGCACGAGCAACGCGGATCTCGTCCTGACGAGCACGACCATCGCACAAGGCCAAACGGTCAGCGTTTCATCGAGCACTTACACGAACGGCCAGTAATCGGCCGCACAGGCGGCCGCAATGGGCACTCTCACCGGTTCGAACACCGTTCTAGCCGGCACCGAGACATTCAATCTCTCGTCGCCGGTTCAGACGGACTGGATTCATTTTCCGCAGTCAGCAACCTCCGTCAATCGAAAGTCGGGCGGCGGCTCGACGATCGGCCTGCCGATGACGATCGGTTCCGGTGTCACCTTCACGGGCTACACCGACGGCCCGAAAATGACGTGGACGGACGGCACGCCGACCGCATCCGCGACCGCGCTCGCTGGCGGCATCTACGCCGACAACACGACGGCGACTGGGCAGGGCATCCAGATCGTCCTGCCAGCGGACACGACGAGCCGCACACTCACGGTCTATTGGGCGGCGTATTCGAGCGGTTGCACGCTCACCGCGACCCTGTCGGATGGCAGCGCGACCGCCTATACCGTTTCGCCGGGGACGACGGGGTCCGGCAATCAGAAGTTCTACGCCACTACCATCACATGGGCGGCGAACTCGGCGGGGCAGACGCTCACGCTGAAAATGACGATCACGACGACGCAGGGCTCGTCGTTCAACGTCATGCTGCACGCGGTCAAGTATCTGGGCAGCGCGCCCGCCGCGATCACCGGGACGGCCGCCGGCACGAACGCGTCGAGCGGCGCAGCATCGGGCGGCGTGAGCACGTCGGGCGCGGCGGCGGCGACGCAGGCAGCGAACAGCGTCATCGCGTCGGGCAGTGTGAGTGGGAGCGGCAGCGCGTCGGCGACTCAGACAATAGGCGCGGCCACAGCGAGCGGCAACGTCTCGACGACCGGCACGGCGAGCACCACGCAAGGGCCAGGCGCCGGTGCGGCATCCGGCGGCGTGTCGAGCTCGGGCGCGGCGGCCTCGACGAGTTCGGGGGGAACGGCGGCGAGCGGCACTGTATCGGTGAGCGGAAACGCGGCCAGCACGCAGCCGCCAAGCATCGCGTCGGCAAACGGACAGGTTGGCGCGGCACCGATCTCAGGGGCCGCTGCATCGACGAATGGCAACTCGGCGAGCGCCGGCGGATCGATCGGCATCGCGGGAAGCGCGGAAGCAACGCAGGCGATCAATGCCGGTGCGGCGTCGGGTCAGATTCGAACACCGGTGATCAGTGGCGTTGCAGCAGCGACGGCAGCCACGACCATTGGCGCAGCAGGCGGGGCCGTGAGAATCGTTGGAAGTGGGGCTGCCACCCAGACGCCTCAACGGGCCGACGTGAGAGGCGCTGTCGCATCAACTGGTGCCGCGTCCGGCACGCAGGCCGCGGGCATGGCGGCCGCGACGGGCGTGGTCCTTCAATCGATCTCTGGAAGTGCAGGCGCAACCCAGGCGCCCGGCGTCGCAAGCGCGGCCGGCCAAGGCGCGATTGTCGGAGTGCCTGTTCCGGTCCGCTATCCGATCGCTTCCGATCTGCGGACGATCACGGTCGCGCGTGAGGCGCGCAGCGCCGTTGTCGACGGCAATTCTAGGGCGGTGCGGGTCGCTGCTGATGCGCGCACGCATCGCATTGAACCGGAAAGCCGCAGCATCACCGTGCGCGCCGGGCAGCCGGCATAACCTCTTCGGAGCATCAAATGGCGTTTCCGTACGTTCCCTCGTTCATCAAGGATCCGCAGGCAGTACTCGACTTCAACTGGGATTGGTCCGCCTGGCTTGGAGCAGGGGAGACCATCATCGATACGAGCGTGACGCCCGATGATGGTCTCACGGTCAATTCGTCGAACATCAGTGGCGATGTCGTCTCAGCGTGGTTGGCTGGAGGCGTCGTCGGCACAACCTACACCGTCGCATGCACGATTACAACGTCGGCTGGACGGACAGAAACCCGTCGGATTCAGATCTCAGTCGGTCTTCGGTAGGCAAGCAGTAGAATTCTCGAACGGAAATAGGCTGCAGGTGACGCGAATGGGAGTGGATGAGAAGGTCGTGCAGGCTTTAAGCGAATGGTCCGAGGGCAATCCTCTCGTACGTAGAGCGTACGTCTTCGGCAGTCGGGCGCGAGGGGATTTCACCGACAAAAGCGATTTGGATGTCGCGCTCGAAATCGATCCGGCTGATGGGGAGACAGCTTTCACCACGTGGATGTTTGAATCACCGACGTGGCTGCGTGAATTGCAGGCGAGATTGCCGTACCGGCTCGACCTTTGGCAACTCGATGGTGACGACACGCCGGTGATTAAACTGGGAATCGAACGATCCAGCGTAATGGTCTATCAACGCAACGCCGCTTCCTAGCCTCGCGCGTGCCTCAATCTTTCTCACCGCTCGTCCGCGCAGAAACTTGCTCTTCCGCCATGATCTTCGGCAGGCCGGGAAAGAACACGTCGCACCGCTCGTGATGAGTTGCGGCCGTCCGCCGAGGGCAATCCGCCAGCTCGGCGCCGAGGTCGGTCATGGGGAATTCCTCGCCGAGGCGGGCGACCAGCTTGGCAAGCCGATACCGGCCTTTGCGATCGCAACGCGAGCACTCGATGTCGATGTGGGTAGCGCGCGCCGCGAGCTCGCCGAGAAGTACGGCTCCGTTCTTACCCATCGCACTCAGGCCGCTCGTACTCGTCGTCATACTCGTTGACGACGCAATCGCAATCACCGCACATCCACCGATTCGGCATGTCGCCGACCGCCGGCTGAAAGTCGTCGCGCGCGAGCCGCCGCGCGCAGACCGGGCACCACATCGCCGCCATTTTCCGACTCCTTCTCCGCACACCGCGAATACTGTATGGATGCACAGTATATATCGCATGGCATATGTGGAGGCGGGGCAGGTAGATTCCCAAAATGGGAATTTTCTCGGGAATCAAAACAAAAAAGGCACTGTGATTTTTCACAGTGCCTTTTCGGTAAAGCGTTGATGCGATTGGT
>NZ_JFHD01000046.1 GCF_000698575.1 Caballeronia zhejiangensis | reverse complement strand
GGATTCCGATGCGCGCGTATCCGCAGAACGAAGCGGTGGACTTCGCGATCGTCGGCACGGGCGCGGGCGGCGGCACCCTTGCCTGCCGTCTTGCGGAGAAAGGGTTTAAGGTCGTCGCGTTCGATGCCGGCGCGTGGTGGCGTCCGCTCGAAGAGTTCGCATCGGACGAGACGCATCAGGGCAAGCTCTTCTGGACCGACGAGCGCATTTGCGACGGCGATAATCCGCTCAAGCTCGGCAACAACAACAGCGGCAAGTCCGTGGGCGGCAGCACCGTGCACTTCGCGATGGTCTCGCTGCGCTTCCGGCCGCAATGGTTCAAGTCGCGCACGCTGCTCGGCTACGGCGCGGACTGGCCGATCGACTGGCGCGAGATGTGGCGTTATTACGGCGAAGTCGAGGAGGCGCTGAAGATCGCCGGGCCGGTAAGCTACCCGTGGGGACCGAAGCGGCCGCGCTATCCGTATCGCGCGCATGAGCTGAACGCGGCGGCGCTCGTGCTGGCGCGCGGCTGCGAAGCGCTCGGCATCGACTGGGCGCCGACGCCGCTCGCCACGGTCTCCGCGCCGCGCGGCGAGGCGCATCCGTGCGTCTATCGCGGATTTTGCGTGTCGGGTTGCGCGACGAACGCGAAGCAAAGCGCGCTCGTCACGTGGATACCGCGCGCGGTGCGCGCCGGCGCGGAGATTCGCGATCTCGCGATGGTCGGCCGCATCGTCATGGGCGACAACGGGCGCGCGACCGGCGTCGAATATTTCCGCGAAGGACGCTGGCAGTTTCAGCGCGCACGCAACGTCGTGGTCGCGGGATACGCGATCGAAACGCCGCGCCTGTTGCTCAACTCGGCAACGGACCGTCATCCCGATGGCCTCGCCAACCGTTCCGGTCTCGTCGGCAAGAACCTGATGGTGCAGACCAATCAGGCCGCGTGGGGCACGATGGATGAAGAAGTGCGCTGGTACAAGGGGCCGCCCTCGCTTGCGCTGACCGAGCACTGGAATTACGAGGACAAGGGCAAGGACTTCTTCGGCGGCTATTGCTACATGAGCCAGGGACCGCTGCCGGTGGCGTGGGCATCGACGCAGAACGGGCGAGGTCTCTGGGGCCAGCAGCTACTCGACGAGATGCAGAAGTACAACCATCAGGCGGGGTTAAAGATAGTGGGCGAGACAATGCCGCAGGAGCGCAACCGCGTGACGCTCGCCGACGAGAAGGATCAGTACGGCCTGCCCGTCGCGCGCGTGACCTATTCGCTGTGCGATAACGACAAGCGGCTCGTGGCGCATTCGCTTGATTTCATGAGCCTCGCACTCGAAGCGGCCGGCGCGCGCGATGTCTGGCGCGAAACCGACGACACCTGCCACCTCAACGGCACCGCGCGCATGGGCGGCGACCCCGCAACGAGCGTGGTCAATGCCGATTGCCGAAGCTGGGACATCGACAACTTGTGGATCTGCGATGGCTCCGTCTTTCCGACCGTCGGCGGCGTGAACCCGTCGCTGACCATCCAGGCGATTGCGCTGCGCACCGCCGACCGGATCGAGGCGCTCGCCGCGCGGGGAGATCTTTGATGTGTGAGACACGGAAAATCGTCGTCATCACCGGCGCGGGCGCAGGTGTCGGGCGTGCGGCGGCCGACGAGTTCGCCCGCCACGGCTATGACGTCGCACTGTTGTCGCGCGATGCTGAACGACTCGCGCGAGCCACCGCGCAGATCGAGGCGCGCTTCGGCGTGCGTGCGCTCGCCATACCCACTGACGTCGCCGATGCGCGCGCCGTCGATGCGGCGGCATCGCAAGTAGAGGACACGCTCGGCCCGATCGATGTGTGGGTCAACGTCGCGATGGCGACCGCGTTTGCGCCCGTCTCCGCGCTCACAGCCGAAGAAATCGAGCGCGGCACACGCGTCACATATCTCGGTCAGGTCCACGGCATGATGGCGGCGCTCTCGCGCATGCGCACACGCAATCGCGGAACGATCGTCAATGTCGGCTCAGCGCTGGCGTACCGCTCCGTGCCGCTGCAATCGGTGTATTGCGGTGCGAAGTTCGCCATTCGCGGCTTCACGGATTCGCTGCGCTCCGAGATCATCCACGACAAGCTTGACGTTCACCTGACAGTAGTCGAGCTTCCGGCGATGAACACGCCGCAGTTCGACTGGGCGATGAACAAGACCGGCAAACGCGCCCGGCCAGTCGCGCCGATCTTCCAGCCGGAGGTCGCCGCGCGCGCAATCTTCTTCGCGGCGACGCATCGCCGGCGCGAGGTGTGGCTTGGCTTCTCAACCGTGAAGGCGATTCTCGCCAATCGCATCGCGCCCGCGCTCATCGACCGGTATCTAGCACGCGCGGGCTATGCAGGCCAACTCACCGAGGAGCCGCCTGAAGGCAATGCCGCAGGCAATCTTTTCGATCCCGTGCCCGGCGACTATGGTGCGCATGGCCGGTTCGATGATGAAGCGCGGAGTCATAGCTGGGAGATGTTCACCGACCGCCATCGCTCGGTTTTCTGGGGACTCGCGGGCCTTGGCGCGGTGGGCCTGCTGCGCTTCGTCTCTAAAAAACGGAGCTGAGCCAAATGAGCCGGCCCATCGACGACTATGCGCTCTTAGGCGACGGCCAGACCGCCGCGCTGCTCAGCCGCAACGGCTCTATCGACTGGCTGTGCTGGCCGCGCTTCGACGACGACGCGTGCTTCGCCGCACTTCTCGGCACGTCGGACAACGGCTGCTGGACGCTGACACCGGTCATGCACATCGAACGCAACGTGCGTCGTTACCAGCCCGACACGCTGATCATCGAAAGTGACTTCGAGGTCGGCGAAGGCGCGGTACGCGTGACCGACTTTATGCCCGTCGGCGACGGCCCGAGTTCGGTCGTGCGCATCGTGACAGGCTTGCGCGGCCTCGTCGAGATGCGCTCGGATTTGCGGCTGCGCTTCAACTACGGCGAACTCAAGCCGCTGATCGAATGCGTGGACGGCGCAATGCAGGTGCGTATTGGGACTGACCGCGTCGTGCTTCGCGCGAACGTCGAGATGACGGTTCACGATGGAGCGATTCTCGCCACGTTCACCGTCGCAGCGGGCGAATCCGTGACGTTCGCGATGAGCTATGGCCATGCGCACGAACCGCTACCCCAAGCGTTCGACGTCGACATCGCGCTGCGTTCGACGCAACGTTTCTGGCGAGACTGGATTAGCACGTTCGACGACAACCGCACGGCCTGGCCGGTGCAGACCCGTCGTTCGCTTCTGACTCTCAAGGCGCTTATCCATCGCCGCACCGGCGCGATCGTCGCAGCACCGACGACATCCCTACCTGAAGCGCCCGGCGGAAGGCTCAATTGGGACTACCGCTACGCGTGGCTGCGCGACACCAGTTTTGCGATGGTTGCGCTGCTCAACGCCGGCTACTACGAAGAAGCCGGCGCGTGGCGCGACTGGCTGCTGCGCGCCATCGCGTGCTCGCCGGAGCGCAGCCGAATCATGTACCGTGTGGACGGCGGACGTCATTTACGCGAATGGAACGTCGACTGGCTACCGGGTCATCGTTATGCGAAGCCCGTGCGAGTCGGTAATGCAGCGGCACATCAGCATCAGCTCGACGTGTTGGGGGAAGTGATCGATTGCCTCGATGTCGCGCGACGCGGGGGCCTCGAATCGTCCGACAAGGAAGAAGTTATTGAGACGCACATTGTCGAACATCTCGAAAAGATATGGCACTTGCCCGGCGCGGGCATCTGGGAATCGCGCGGTGAACCCCGTCACTACACCTATTCGCGCGTAATGGTCTGGGTGGCGCTCGATCGATTCGTAAAGCATTGCACAGCGGAGAGCGCCCTTTCGCCACTCGTGGAACGCATGGCTTCGTTGCGCGAACACATTCGTGAAGAAGTGCTTCGCGAAGGCTGGAACGAAGGGTTCGGCAGCTTCACGCAGTACTACGGCAGCGACGCGTTGGACGCGAGCCTCTTGTTGTTGCCGCTGGTCGGCTTCCTGCGCGCCGATGATCCGCGCATGGCCTCGACGATTGCACGCATCCGCCGCGACCTCTGCGAGGACGGCTTGATTCGACGCAACGAGCGGCAAGCCGGGAACGCTAACGAAGGCGCTTTCCTCGCATGCTCATGCTGGATGGCCGATTGCCTGAACCTTCAGGGACGCACAGAAGAAGCGCGGCAGCAGTTCGAACGCGTGCTCGCCACGGCAAACGATGTTGGGCTGATGTCCGAACAGTACAATGCCCAGCGCCATGAACTCGCCGGTAATTTCCCGCAGGCGCTTAGCCATCTTGCCCTCGTCAATACGGCGCTCGGCTTATGCGGGCCGACGTTGCAACGAGGCGGCGGCTAAGCGCATCGTTAAACTCCCACAGAAGGCGATTCGACGAGAGAATGCAACATGTCGATCAATGATGCATTGTGGACGCTCGCTTTGCCTTGGGCACTGCGTCCTTGCGCACGCTTGGTTTAGTGCTCGACACGGTTCAGGATTTTTGCGCCGCTGCTCGACAACCGCAAGTCGCTGCGCGCTTCTTTTGCAAGTCTCTCGTAATGCTTCCGAAACTCAGCGAGTTCTTTCTGATCCAGTTGATCGAAATCGAGCAGCGCGTTGTGCGCGGTATCTATCGCTCGGATGATCTCATCGAGCTTGATCTGCATGGCCGCCGTGTCTCGGTTCTGAGCATCGTGAATCAGAAATACCATGAGAAACGAAACAATCGTGGTCGACGTATTGATCACCAGTTGCCAAGTATCGCTGAAGTGAAACAGCGGGCCTGATGCTGCCCAACCAAACACGAGGCTTGCAGCAGTGACGAACGTCCAGGAGCGCCCGGCAAGTCGAGCGAGTTTAATTCGAGGAGCAAAGGAACCAGGAAGTCTTCATCTCGAGTCCCCACCAACCTGTAGACCAAGAACCGTGCATTGGCGTTCAACGTTCCGCGCCGTCAAGTGTCAGTCGCTGCCAAATGCGACCGTGGTCAACAAAGCCAGCTCCGATTGCCGCGAATCGAGGCGAGCGTGCTGAATGACCACAGGTACATCCGATTCGAAGTAGCTCGCGTACTCAGTCCCAGTTGGTATTCTCTCGGGTTCGCAGAGATCATTGAAGCGCATATGCCACGTCCGCCTGGCTGGCACGGTGATGCGATATGGCCCGGCGGGTGCGCGATCCTTGAAGAAGATCGTAACTTCGATATGCGCGTCTTCCTCACCCGCGTTGAGGATGCACGCCGCCTCGTGGCTCTGCAGATCCGCACCGTCGCCATTGCTATACGGCGGCAGATAGCCTTCAGCGATCGCCCATCTGCTTTTTCCTATCGCGCTCATGCAGCCTCCTCATTCATCGCCGTACGTCAACGATGATTAAGCAAAAACCGCTCCCTTCGTCGCTTGCATACATCACATTATGATATATATTTCACAATAGCACGACGCGGGAGGAGCCATGTTGATCAACAACGACTTCGAGATCGGATATGTCATCGCCGTCTTCTCGCTGCTGGGGATCATCTTCGTCGGAGCGCTGTTCGCGAGGCTGCACCTTGAGCGCTGGCATCCGCGGATAGTCGGCGCGGTGCTGGGCGCGCTGATCGGCTTTGCGCTGATTGAAGCTGTGCCGATCATTTCTTAGTGTTGGTCACTTTCGATGACGCTTTGGCGCCAGGCGGCACCAAAGATGCGGTTGGTTTACTCCGCACGAGGCGCCACTAGTCTCGATTTTCCGGCGCTGCAGATGATGTCCGCGTCATTGCGCCCAGCCTCCCGCAACATATCGAGGAACGGAAGCGCCCGCGATTGGAGACCCAACCCGGTCCGCGCGGCAGCATGCGACAGCGGATGATAAATTGCACCATGCTCGTAAGCGATGCATTCGTCTTCCTTCAGGACCTTCTCAAAGCGATCATTCGCGGTGTCAAACTCGCTCGGCAGTATGACGTCTCGAGACCGATACGCTTATCAATCACGCCAAAGCCTGCGAGGTCGCGCAACATGAGGACATCGGGCGTGGCCTTCGAACGAAATTTGACTATCTTCGTCATACTCCTTTGCACGAGCGTTTGAGTTCGGACGAACGGCGCGGGCCTTTCTAATGCGTCTTCAGCTCCTGCGGCTCCATAATCACAAGTACGCTGCAGGACACTTGATCGAGCAACCGGCTCTCGTCTTGACCGGTCCACCAACGGTAGAACCGACCGCTCCGGTGATGTCCGATGACGATTAGATCGATGTCGAGCGCTTTCGCGAAAGCGGAAATTTCCATCATCGGATTCCCGACCGCCAGATGGCGCTGCGCCACGACGCCGAGATCCGCCAGCTCGTCCACGCCTTCATGCAGCAAGTCCTTGGCGGTTCGCTCTTGAAGTTCAAACGACACTGCAGGAATGACGGGAACGCCGCGCGTCCACTCCGTGTCATCGACGACCGCTAGCAGATGCGTTTCCCCGTGAAGATCGCGGGCGAGATGAGCGCCAAGACGAAGCGTGCGACGCCCCACGGCCGTGGCGTCATAGCACAACAGAATTCGCTGATAGCTGCTCACGGGTCCTCCGCATCGTCAGCGCCGTTAGCTCATATTGTGATATATTTTTCAGGACGTAGCCAGCGGACTCGCGAATAGCTCCTATCGCCGGGTCGGAATCGTCCACTTCGAACGCGATCGAGCTAAGCGAGCGTGTCGACGACCGCGCCATTCGCGCGCTATGTCGATGTCTTTCGGATTAAACGCCTTCATGCCTGATTCGCGGTGCAACGTTTGCAGGCGAGCTCGAATCCTGAGGCCTTTGATGGACAAAATGATGTTCTCGGAAAAGAAGTTGGTCCCGTTGGCCGACAACGTGCGCAAGCAAACCAACGTTCCGACTCGCATGACGCTGGACAATGGTGAGACGCGCGATCTGGCTACGTTCCAGCGGCCGGGCGTCACGCTGCATCCGAAGTCAGCCGCGGCCGTAGTGCTTTTGCTGTCGCGCTCACCGCATGGCGGCTCCATCGCGGCGTGTCTCTCGCGCCCTCGGGGCGCTAAACAGTACGAGGCCCGGCAATATCAAGCAGACGGAGGAAGCGTTGCAAATGCGCAGCCGGACGATCGACCATGCGTCCGAGCTCGACGTGCGCAAGCGGGGCAGCTTCTACGGCCCGTCAGCTTACCTCCACCCGCGCAACGGCGGCGGGCCGCACTGGCATGACCGCCATGAACGCCCGCTATGATCTTATTACCGTTGATCACTATGTCTGCGTGATCGACCGTGACGAAGTGGGCTGTCGGTCAGTGAAAAATGACATCGAGCGGATCATCGTCGAGGACGTCGCTTCACTGCTCACGCCTGAGCAACGCCTCGTGTATCGCGACAGCCAAGGGGACTGGGGCGAGGTGCTGCTGACCTTTGGCGATGGTATGCCGCACTTCGGCGGCTTTCGCCCACTGTCGCCTGAGGAAAATTTGCGCCAAGCGCTCGACATGCTGACCCCTGCGTTTGTCGGCGATCCGACCGACCATCACCTTCTCAAGATGGGATACCGCCGACCGTTCAAGCTGCTGGACGATGGCCGAATCGCAGCGATCCTAACGCATCACAGCAGGCAGCATGCGCTCGCCGCAGGCATCCACGCCTTCGGGCATGACGATACGTTCTACTATGAGACCTATGACTCCGCGGCGAGCGCCCTGAAACAATGGAACGGTGTCGGCGATCCGGACGGCTGGTTTTTTCATCCGCGGTCGGGACGGCGCCGCGAGGACGGCGACTCGGCCAAAGAATAGTCTGAACGTTAAGCCCGTTCGCGAAGTCGAAGCAGAACGAAGCGCAGTGCCACAGCAGTACCACTTCGCACCGCAACCGTTCATGGGCTCGCCGACAACCTGCGCGGCGACACCGACGAATCGTCGATCGGTTTACTGACCGCACCGGCCCTCGCGCAGACCGTCGTCGCAGATGCGGCGCTGGCGTTGCATCCGAACGTGAAGCGCTCGGTGCGCTCTGCTTGCTCGGCGACCGCGATCTCCGATATCGCGCTGACGAAGCCGCGCGCCGTTCAACTGAACTCCCGACTCCCGAGCGATGACTTTTCCGACCTTCGACCCTTCGCGCGGCATGGCGGTTGTGCCGCACTCGAGGCCTCGCAGGGCGTGCTCGCCGTGCTGCGGGAAGGCGGCCATGCCGTCGAAGCGATGATTGCCGCCACCATCGCGGTCGGCTATCGACGACGGCTTCTGACTGATCTTGCCGCCGGGCGCCGAACCCGTCGGAATGGAGGCGTGCAGCGCGGCTGCGTCGACGGCGACGATCAAGCGGTATTGCTCGCTCGGGCCTAATCACATTCTGCACCGCGGGCCGCTTGCCGCGAATCTGGTCGTGGGCACGGCGTTGGGCTGGCATGCGGCGTTCGAGTGGCCGCGCACGACGTCACGCCTTCCATTGGCCACTCGAGGCCTTCGCCGTCACACTCGCCTCCGCAGCTTAATCCCATGGCTATAACCAGCAAAACCGCTGTTGCGCTCAAGCTTGAAACCGCCTCGGGATCTTTCAGACCACCTTCCGGCAAACCCGCCGAGCTCATTTGTTGGAGGCGGTCCCAGTTCCTCTTTGCCAAGAATAGGCAGTTGCGCCAACGCAAGGGGATTCGCCCTAGTAGCAGGGCGGAGCGCGGCGGGTAAATATGGAGTGCTCCCTACACGGACTCGATTATGCGCGGCTTCTATCAAGAAACCCTCAGTCAATTGGCCGACCGCTGGACTGTTTTGATGACCGAGTTAAATCGATACAGCGCGGGGCCTTATCCGGAGTTGCTTTGCATAGACGTGCTTCGATTCATCCGCGAGGTCGAACGGGTCGTGATTCCCGATCCGTTCGAAGAGGAGATTCTTATCACGGCCCGTAGGTTAGCTGAACACGCGGACCCCAAGATAGCGATGTTCAAAGTGCAGGAGGTTCTGAGCGGGCGATTGCGGTGAATCGGCGAGTAGCGACGAAGCAAAGCCCGCTGACAGGAGCGGGCGAATAGCAGATACGAGGGAATAGAACTACGCAACAACACACGTCACCCCGGACGTATTTCTTGCTTAGTCCTTGTCTTGCGGTTTCAATCTGAACAAAGCCCCCGCAAGAAAATATGTTGCGCTGGTTAGATGGCTGACAGTTCTTTGCCGTGCTGCGCCCAGCCAAGCATCAGTAGCGTGGTGCCTCCTCGCCCATTCGTTGGTGCCTGAATCCTCCAGTGGCCCGCACTGCCCCGCCTAACGCTATCAAGTGCCACGCCTGACCGGAGGAACGTCATTGGGTGGCCGACATTGCTGGAGAAAGAGCGACTTGAAGCGCTCGACGAGGCATTAGTCGCGGTGTATGGCCCGTGACATTGCGCAGCCGAAGTCCGACACTCGTGGCGCAGCGACTCGTCAACATGTCGCATCTCTTGGTGGACTGCCGACCGTCAGCAAGAACTTCTGCTAACGCATACTGTCACAAAGCGGATGCGTTTCCATAGGCCGCCATAGGCCGGAAGGCGTCGGGGAACGAATTGGACGCACGGCCGACGATCGATCTTTGTACCCGCTCGATGATGGGATGCCAACATGACTCCGCAGTGCAAGAAGTTCTACACCCGCGACGTCTTTCAGGGAACGCTGTGGTCCGGTCTGGCAGCGGGCATTCTTGCCGCCTCGCTCGAAGAAGTTCATCGCATTTTTTCCGCGGGCGTTTCTCGACTTCCCGCTTGGGCGATCCCCGTCCGCATGACCCACCCTGGAAAAACCTCATGTCATTGGAGAACCATGGAGGCGAACCATCAATCCGATCCGGAACACTAAAGGAGAACGGCGATAACGAAGATCAGGTCGAGGACGTCAGCGAAAAAGTCAAATGCAAAGCATAAACGCAGGCGTTGGCAAAGCGACGGACGTGGTCGTTCGCTAGTCCTCGACACTCCGTCACCCGGTTTCTATCTTTAGATCCTCGAACTCGTCTGGCGGCATGTCGTCGGCAGCGACGTGCAACCTGCGCCGGTTGTAACACTGCGCGCCGACTCGCGCGATACTTCGTTTTTGCTGGCCATCGGCAAGAGGCACCGGAACACTGCACTGCGGCGCTCAGCGAGCTTGAGCTTCTCTGCAGTGCAGTCGCCGCGACCGGTTCGATAGGCGAATCGAAGGACGAAGCTATCGCCCGAGACAAAGCTATTCGCCCCACGTTGGCGGTCATGCGTTCATGCGCCGACGTCCTGGTCTCCGCTCCTCTTGTGAAACGAAAAGTGCCAGTGACCAGCGGTGTCTTTTACCGCGAGCGCGCCGTGGTCGCACATCACTGCGATCGCGACATCGTGCGTCATCGTGTCGGATAACTTGGCCACCAACAAGGTTCGCTCGCGGGGATAAGCTCGTAGTTGGCCGGCGGCGAAGTCGGGCGTAGCGAGTTGCCAATTCGGCCCGCTAAACCGCCGCGCACCGCTCACGACCCCAAGGTGCTCTCCGTGAGCTGCGTACTCGGCCCGATCACGGGCCCGCATTTCGGGAAGCGGTCCGACGCGATGTGCACCGGTGCGACCGTGACCCGCCCGCGCATACAGTTGACCGTCGTCGCAGCGAAGACCCCGTACCTGGAGCTCTCGAAGCGCTTCATCTGCGTCGCCGTATGACGAGAACAACCCGATAATGACGTGTGCGCCTTCCATGTTGCGGTGCGTCCGTAAGTCCATGGACTTTCCATGCGGCGATCGCGCGCGGTCAATGCTGCGCCAGCAGGGCAGAGCCGCTTTTCCCGTGGCCCCGCTCACTCTGAGATGCCGATTAGTTGCTCGATATCATTCTCGATGCGTCGGCGCGCTTCCGATATTGCGTCGTCGAAGTGGGTCGAGACGAGAGGTAACACAATTCCCTTCCCTTTGAAAGATCCTTCGTGGTGCACCCACGATTCGTAGGCGTATATGCCCGACGGCAGCCTTGTAACATTTAACGTCACTTTGTAGGTTCGTCTCAGACCTTGGTTGCGTTGATATCGAAAGTCAATCACGTGCGATGTGTTCATGCCTTGCTCCGGGCCGACCACGATCGAAGCGCCCCAACTCCGGCGCTCACTGCGTTGCTTACCGTTGATCTTTTTTGATCTCTTCCTTGGCGTCGCCGATTTGCTTCCGGGCGTCTCCCGCCCCCTGTTGCACTTGGCCCTTCACCTGTTGATTCGCCGCTCATCTTGCCGACGCCCGCATTCAGCTTGCATTTTGCCTTCTCGGCTGTGCCCTTCACCTGGTCTCGTTCATAGTCAGCCTCCGTCTGCTGTGTGAACAATTCCCAGCCTCACTGACGCAAACAGCGGACCAGAAAAAAAGGAGGGTCTATGCTAGTCTGCCGAGCCAGCTGCGCGTGTAGAGGTCTATAGCGCCAGCAACTCGAACCCCGTTGAGGCTTGAGCTCAGCCGTGCCGCGGCGAGCCGCTTCACACGTGCAGTCGGCCGAGCCAGCGAGACGCCTCCTCGTGAAGCGAGCGCGTCGCGGCCGCAATGATGTTCCCTTCGAAGCTTTCGTCGACAGGCTCGCCTGCCCATGTCGTAACGATGCCACCGGCACCCTGGATCACGGGAACGATTGCCATGACATCGTGGATCTGCAGACCGTCTTCGACGATGAGGTCGACATGACCGGAAGCGAGCATTGCATACCCGTAGCAATCCGTACCGAACCGGGTGACGCGCACTTCGCGCGCGATCCTCGCGAATGCTCGTTCCGCTTCGCCAGAAAACATCCGAGGATCGGTCGAGCACAGCCGCGCGTCGCGCAGATGGGCGCACGCGCTGACCGTGCACGGCTCGCCGTTACGCGACGCATGACCGACGCCGCCGATCCATCGCTCGCTCATGGCCGGCACCTCGATCATGCCGCACACCGGCCGTCGATTCTCGACCATCGCGACGAGCGTCCCGAAGAGAGGCAGGCCCGTCACGAAGCTCTTCGTGCCATCGATCGGATCGATGATCCAACTTACGCCATCGGCGACGCGCCCGCCCCCTTCCTCGCCTACGAGCACATGCGATGGAAAACGCGATGCAATCAGTTCCCGCATCCGTTGCTCGATCGCGCGATCCGCAGTCGTAACAGGCGTCGCATCGGGCTTCGTTTCGACGTCGATCCGCGTGCGGAAGTACTGCATTGCAATCGCGCGCGCTTCGTCGCCGAGTTGATCCAGGAATCGTTCGATGTCGGTGAGCGTCATGGCAATTCTCCGGTTGCTTGCACGAAACCCACGCGCAAAATCCTCGCCACGCCGAACGGCGAGCGGTCTGGACGAAGTCAGCGGACGGGCGCAAGGGATGTCGCTTGAACCGTCGCAAGCGCGCGGCGCAGGGCTCCCAATCGACAGGAACGATGAAGCAGTCACCCAGCCGTTGAACACTGGTCGGACCGAATCGCGCGGCATAGTCCGACCTCAACTCAATGTTTTCGACGTCCCCGCCGCTTGGACAGATCGTTTCTTGCCATTAACGGGGGGCATAGCCATTCATGCGCCACGCCTTCTGCGCGCCGATAGGCTCCCTCGCAGCATCCTGGTGCTTCCTGCGGGGTGACGGTCGTGCCACTCTTCAACGGTCCAGTCCGGCGCGGACAGCGGCTGATGATCGATCTGTGCCATACCGTACTGAAAGGCAAACCGCAGCGCCTCTATTGGGCAGGGGAAATCGCCAAGGATGCCGGTGGTCTGCTGTTTGCCATCGGGCGAGCGGATGGTGAGCTCGGGGGCATACATCCCGTCGTCTTCGGCAAGTCCCGGCGTAAAGACGAATCCCTTATAGCGCATCTCGGGCCATTGCATGATGCGATTCCTGAGCGAACGGTACGGCAGCTGCCACAAGCTCAATATTAGGCGTCGCACGCTCCGTTCGCCGGAATTGTGGTCCCTCGTCAGCGGCTAATCAACGCGAAGAACAAGCCATGATACGCAGGCCGGATCCTGCCGCTCCGGAAGCGCGCTGCGTTGCCGCAAGATCCGGGAAATCGGCACGACAGTTGCGTAGACGAAAGGAGACAGTCTGCCATCTACCGCCATGCCTCACAGCGTTACTTCGATATCCGGCGTATGGGCCACTCGTGACTTCGATGCCGTCATGCCCCCTGTCGCGGTGCTGCTTGTCGATGACGACGCAGCCGTGGCAGAGGCGCTTGCTGCGGCCTTGATAGCCTATGGCTGTCGCGCACTTGTTGCCCCCGGTGGTTGGGCAGCTCTTGCCATTACAGAATCATGGGTACCGCAGGTGGTCGTCCTAGACATTGAAATGCCGGACATTGACGGCTTCGCCGTGGCGAGAGCCATGCGCGGCTCGACCCGGTTTGCAACGGTGCCCATCCTCGCGCACAGTTCGCTTGCCGAAGCGGAAATTGTGGAGCGCGGCGTCGATGTCGGAATCGATGCCTTCTACCGGAAAGGTGAATCGTTGCACGGCCTGTTCCAAATGATTGAGTACTTGGCGCCCGTGCGGTACTTGTGACAGCCCCAGGCCCGGCTGCCGAGCGAGATTCTAGACCTGTTGACATATGCGACCTACCGGCGACACCGGCGAAGTCGAAGGTGGTTGTCGGCGGCCGACTTTCTCCGAGGCTCGACAAACTCAACCTACGTTATAGAACTTAGCTGAAACGGCGCGAGAGTTATGCACGCGCTTCTCCAAGAAATCTGCCAATAAAAATAAGGCCGCCGCCGACCGGGGGCGCGTCCACTCAAGCAGCGCATGAAACGGGCTTCGTTGCACAGCCGAATTCCTGAGTCGCCGAGAACGCGTCTGGAGCCACAACCACCCGTTGCGCCGGGTTCGGCTCGGTGCGATTGGATGCGCCGAAGAAACACAATGCCTCGCGCTTCTCGACTACAGCGAAAAGAGAAGGTAGGCGGGTCCCACACTCTCCTTCAACAACGTTCATCGACTTCAAAAAGGAGCAAACAATACTTCAGTATCCCGGCTATTTCGTTTGCCAGATTCCGTCCCTCGCGCGCCAACGTGCAAGCCTTTCTCGTGCAGAGCATCACCGATTACGCCATCTACATGCTCAATGTCGACGGCGTTATCACGAGCTGGAATGCCGGCGTGCAGAAGGTCATAGGCTATGCGGCCAATGACATTATCGGCCGTACCTTCTCGTGCTTCTATTCGGTCGAGGAACGTCTCGACGACCACCGTGCGCGCGACGAGCAGGTTCGAAGTCGAAGGTCGGCGTCTGCGCAAGGACCGTACGCGCTTCTGGGCGCATGTCGTCATCGGCGCGTTGCGCGACGATCGCGGCAATCTCTTCGGCTTCGCCAAGATCCCGCGATTACACCGAGCACCGGCGCGTACGTGAAGGCGTGCGGCGCTGGACCTGGACAACGGTCTGCTCGCACTCGCTGAACAGGCTGAAACGCCCCGGTCCGATTAAGACCGTCCTTCAACACTACGTGGATTCGAACCGTTGAAAACAGAGCCAATCACACATCGAGAACACGACATCCGTATTTAGCCGGCGGTACGACATTTTAATTTTGCTTTGACAATGCAAACATCGACACGACGGTGTTATGTAAAGCAGGGGCGGTAAGCGACCGATCCAATTTTTGCCTGCTCGTTGACCTGCCGACCGCCACACGCTCATTGAGCTCACATACGCAAGTCATATAACAACGCCTTTCGGTGTTAAAGTTTAATAATCTCGTCCCAAAGCAAAGGTGTTCTCGGTCCTCCGTGTCGCAGGTGTGCCGATTATTACCAACTTCAACGACGAGGGCGCTCAGATGATCCACGTACACCAGTGCGTTAATCCTGTGGGGCACGGTACATTTTTGACCGGCATGGTCTACGACGATGACTGCCCCGAAAAAAGCTTCAGCTGGGTTTACGACTGCGGTTCCAAGCGCACCAAGAGAATCAAGGAGGGAATCAATGACTTGCACCGCTGGGAGATGTGGCCCGAAAGAGTTGATCTTCTTATCCTTTCCCATTTCGATGATGATCACGTCAACGGCGTTGAGCAGTTCTTAAACAAGCACCCGGTGGCGGTAGCCGCGGACCTGCGCCGTGGCCGGGAACCAACTACGAATGGGTCTTCACGACCCGAATCAGCCACTCACGAACGTCTCAAGCGGTCGTTCAATGCAGCGAACAAATCGGTGGCATGCCTCGCGATTCTTGTTGAAACCTTGACCTGCACGACCGCCTCCCGGTCAAGCAAGATAGTAACTGACACGATAGTCAAAGCAGAAAGCCCCAACCCAGCGAGTACGTCTGCGAGATAATGTCCTCCCTGCGTCGGCGTGGAAGCAATCATGAGCACATCAAGAATGACCGCCGGCCAGAACAAGAACCGGATTCGGCGGAGCGAGTAAGCGAAAATGACAGCCAACGCCGTGTGAAACGACGGCAGCGACACAAGCCCCTGTGTTCGTTGCAAGTCAAATGTTCTCATCGATCCATTTCGCAGCACCGGGAAGTCTGATACGCTCGACAACGCATCAGTATCTGAAACTCTGAAATGCTCAAATGCGCTTGTGGCCGGGAACGGCGTGGAAACTACGAGAAGGTAGATGCTCGAAAGGGCTAGCAAGAAGAAAAACATTGACAAGTCTTCGCGGCGCCCCGATAGACCCAAAGCCGCCGGAATCGCAACCAATTGCCAAAATCCGCTGGCGTATGCGAACCCGAGGATCTGGCGCACGGCGGGGTGCGATTGAACCCAACCATACACTGCTGGCCAATCGAAACCGACTATCTGATCGAAACGAAGTAGATTGTTTTCTACGAGTGGCATATCCGTAGTAATGCACAGGTAAAACAAAATGCTCGTCGCTCGGATAAAAACAATCAAAAGGACGAACCATGCCACCGTGTTTGCGACTTCGTAATAGCGCAGCTTAAGGCAGATCTGCCTGTAGCGCGGGATATGCTGAATTCCGTACAAAACCGCGCAACCACACATTACTGCCAGGAGGACATTGCCTTTTACTTTCAGTTCGTCTGGAAACACTACCGAGTAGCGTCCCAGTTGAAGCCAGAGAACATCGACGAGCAGGACGATGCCAACGATTGCCCATCCATAAAAGTATCGTTTGCGGTTGGACGATTGTGGTTTTCCAGTGCTCAGCGTTGGTTTTTCAAACATAACGAAGCCCCGACGATCCGACTTTATCAAAGGATAAATCCCATCAGCGCGACGTCGATCCGTGATGTGGACGAAGTTGCCGTGTCGCTATTTATAACGGCAAAAAGACATGGAACTGTAGGGCGATCGAGTAAAGGGGAGAATGAAGCGATTGTCAACGATGTCGTCTGCTGTACTGATTGGCCGCTTCTGGCCGTCATCGACCTTAGTTGACGCGTTTCGGATACTTGGGCTCGCCCGTCGTAGGCTCGCGCAGCCACCAACGCCGAATCGTGTTTCTCGAGAGCCCCGTCTGTCTCGCGATGTCCCGAATCGGGAAGCCGTCGCGGAAATGCATCCGCCGAATCTTGGCCAATATGCTCACGGTAATCACTCCGCTCTCCTGCTTGGCGACCACGCAGGAAGTCGAACATGTGGGTCAATTTTCGATGCAAATTTGTAGCGGAAGTGAGGGTGCAGACGAGAATTTGGACTACCTAGAGGTAGTTCATGTACTCATACGAGGACCGTCTGCGAGCGGTTCAGCTCTATTTGAAGCTGGGCAAGCGCATCAGGGCGACGATCCGGAAACTCGGCTACCCGACGAAGAATTCCCTCATTTCCTAGCATCGAAAGTATCAGCGGTGTCATGATTTACGGGCCGGGTATGTGCGTCGCACAGGTGCTCAAGGCGGATCACCCGCCGCTGGCCGACAAGTTGCGCGCGGAACCCCCCCACTGGATGCGACACTCCCACGCATCGCTCGCGCTGTCCAAGGGTGCCGAACTCAAGTCGGTTCGAGGCAATCTTAGGCATGCCTCGGTGGCGACGACGTCGATTCACTTGCACTCGGACGATGTGAAACGTGCGCGTCAAAACGGGCGAAGCCTTTGGCGCGAAGTCGTCAATCGAGAAGTAGTGCATAACCCGAGAGCCACGCGAGAGCGGAAGGTCGCAAACTCATAGCCGAATCGCTTTGCCTCTCAAGAATTAAGCTTTCGCTGTGCATCCTTTTGTAAAGCACATTCGCCTTCTTAGTAAAAAACTCATTCGGCAACGACGCTGGTCAATGTACCGCGACATGTCTTTTGCTGGCCTGATGTGGCATAGTGCGACGATGACCAATAAGGGGAAATCGATGGCTACGCTCAAAGCACTGCAAGATAAGATCGCCAAGCTTCAGGCTCAAGCCGAAGCGATCGCGAAGAAAGAGTCGTCGGCCGTCATCGGAAAAATCCGTGACTTGATGGAGAAGCACGGCCTGACGCCGGACGATATCGCCGCGCATTTCCGTAAGCCGGCCGCGAGTCGCAAATCCTCGGCCGCAACGAAATCCGCGAAGCCGGGGGCGGCTAAATACCTTGACCCGAAGACCGGAGCGACATGGACCGGACATGGTCGCGCGCCGGCATGGATCGCCAATTCGAAGAATCGCGACAAGTTTCTCGCCACGGGAAACAGTACGCCGACGGCAGTCGCTGACAAGAGGCCGAAAGCGGGCAACTACGTGCGCGGCCCGCAAGCGCCGAAGTATCGCGATCCGATGAGCGGCGAGACATGGAGCGGTCGCGGTCGTGCGCCGGCCTGGTTAGCGACGGCCAAGGATCGGACGCAATTTCTGATCGAAAAGCCAGAGGTTGCGTCAGCAAGATCTGAATCGGCACCGGCCAAAAAAGCGACGAAGAACGTTGCCGTGAAGAAAGCGGCGAAGAAGACAGCAACCAAGGCGGCGGCAGTGAAGAAAGCGCCAACCGCCAAGTCAGCAAAAGAGGCAGTGAGCAAAGCATCCTCGGCTGCAAAGAAGGCCAAGCCTGTCACAAAGAAGGCGGCTGCTAAAAAGGCTACCGTTAGGAAAGCGGCGACGAAACAGGTTTCGGCGAGAAAGTCGACGGTTGTCGAAGCGCCCTCTCCTGCGGTTGAACCGAATGTAACAAGCGCGGTGACGTCGGCGTAACCGACTACTGCAAATCTTCGTTCTCGACGAAATGCGGTGTCCTACTGAGCCCTGCTTTCACTCAGATGTGCTGGGTCGCGCAGGGTCTACTCGGGGTAAGACGACTATCCGCGCGAAATCTAGCGGTTGACGGGGCACCGAGCCACCTGCAGCAAGGCTCGGTCGCCGATGGTATCCCGCGCAATCTGTGAAAACGCCCGTCCACGATATCTCAGCCGTTTTCTGATCTAACCGCCATTTTTTTCACGGATCAAACGAAGCCCCAATCGTCACGCGGTGGCCTCGATCAATAACCAAAGCTCGCCGTTCAACGACGATCATCAAGCTTTGATTCGCGTGGGCGTACGGCATCCGTTCGGATCGGTCGAGCCAGCACGCGTCATGGCATGAAGCAGAGCACGTAATAGATGGGCGCGTGATCGGCGAGATCGCGCACCACCACATTGCCGGTTTTCCACGCGTAATGCAGCAGCTAATCCACACTCGCCGCAGAGCGATCGTCACGCACGAAGGCTTCATCGTTCGAGGAAGTCAGCACGCCTTCGCGCGTGAGGTAAGCGGCCTCGCCGGCGTGAACATAACCGCCGACTTCCGGCGGAAATCTGGTGACGACATCGCATCAATCGACCAGCCGCATCATGTCGATACCGGCAAGCGTCGCGCTGAACGCGGCATCGCCCACGCGCGGCGAGCCGATCGTGATGAGCCTGCCCGATGCGATCAGACTTGCATACAGCGTCGCGATGGCCGCGTCGAGGCGATGGCCGGTCACGATCAAGCGCTTGAGGGCGGCTTGCGTGTGCTCCAGCCACCGCTCGAGCTCGGGCAAGACGCTGCGCGCCGCGCCCGCGAATCCCTTATGCACGCGGCCCGCCTTTTCGGTCCTATCCGTCAGTGTGAAGGCCAGATCAGCACCGAGATCGGTAAGCTGAGTCGGTTCCGTGCCGCGAAACTCGAGCACGCACAGGCCGTCCGACGATCGCGATGCGCCGAAGCCTTGCGTGCCCGTGGCGGCGTCCTCGAAGATAGTGCGGTTATCGAAGCGTATGCGGCCGGGCACTTCTTTTCGGCGCGCAAGTCCGGCGTCGTGATCCTCCTAGTGCACCTAGGCGATTCGCGCGAGTTCGACGGACAACCCCACTTCGTTGTACTCCGCGCGAGGCACGAATGCAGTGTCCCGAAGTTGCGGCAAGTCGAGCGCGACGCGGCTAGGGTCATAAGGAATGCTCGACATGACGGCTTCCACGATCGACATGAACATCAGGACGCGGACGCTTCGCTCGCCGGGAGGATTCTCGCGCACACCTTGGATCCGTAGAGCATAACCAAGTGACCCGTGGTGGCCGAACACGGAAGTCAAATCGAGAGACGGGTCCAGAGCAGAGTGCGTCAGCGATTGCAAAAACAGCACCGCGAGATTCGCTCAAGCTCGACGATTTTCCTCACAGTCGTCCCAGTACCGCAGTGGGTCGCGATGGTCCGGATAACGTAAGTCAAGCCACGCTGCGAGCTTCGTCCAATCTGGATGGTGGGTTCCTGTTCGCGCCGACCAGTTCGACGATCGCTCGAGAATTCGACCCGTCCCGCGATCGCGAACAAGCACGCTGCCGAGACCGCTCGAAGTGTTTGCCTGTGATTCGATTAGGTAACGTGGCAGGAGCCTGAGTTCAGCATCCTTGGCCCATCCGTATAACCCGCGAACTACACCAGCAGCGTCTCGCAATTCGGTGGGGCCGCTTTCCGGGCGAACCGCTGTCCACCCTTCAGGAAACTCCGCGACAACCTCGTCCTTGCCTTCTCTCACCCATTTCACACGTAAAGCCCGCGTCATCGCTTCGCGCATTCGAGCCACCGATAGGTACCCCGGCGGCAGTTCGATCGACACCGGCAGCGCGATCAGGCTGTCTTTCCAGAGAGCGGATTCGCCCTCAACGCGCTTGACGACATCGGACACGTCTGGCCCGAACGGATTCTCGGGGCGGCTCGACACGCTCGCCTTTGCCGACGGCAACCCCTCGAAGAGGCGCTCAGCGTCCTGACGGGTCAGTTTCGACTTTCCTTTATTCATGCTCTCTCAGTGCCAAGTTTCGATCGGATCGAACGCGCAAGTGCCCTTCACTGCAAAGCGGTCTAGCCGAGGGACGACGATAGCGCATATGATCTCACGCTCTCAAGCTCGCGTTCTTCGTCGCCGCTAACCTGTTGACCCTGGGCCGACGCCGCGGGGCGCGAAGAAAACGACAGTCACAGTGTGTGGCGCTCGCTCGCTTGCAAATCTTGGCGCCAACCGGATCGGGCGAAAAAGTCGTCAGCAAGGGTGACGGTCACGATGCTTGGCCGCGTCCAAAGAACTGAACTTGCAGCAACAAGGGCATTCGTAAAACCTTACCGCAGGCGGCTCGGGAGTCGGCTGCCGCCAGATTCGCATGTCGTCGAGAGGACATGAATGCCATCAACCGGAGCGCCACTGGTCGCGATTGGCGCCTATCAGTTTCTCGGTGGTCTCGGCGGTCTCCGACGTGCCGCTCGATGCCTTTCGGCCCGCTGCTTGCGGGCGCCGCGCACCTAAACACCGCGGACATAAAAAAGCCCGGTGCGCTGCACCGGGCAAGCCATCGATTCGATCGGTGGCGGAGGTTCCAAAATGCAAACCGGCCGTCTATCGCTCCCGACAGCGGCCAGCATGTTTTACTTGAAGACTAGGCCTTCGCAGGGGAATTGATCCTCCCGGTGGCAACTGCCGCGCCAAACCACTTCAATCAGCCCCCGACCGAGATTAATGACCGAAGTAGACCGGGGCCACGCTATTGCCCGTGTGTGCCGGAGCACCGCCCGAGGCCGATGAGCCGTCTGCCACACCACCGTAGCTTTGGCCGTTTTGGGCGGCAACCTTAGCTTCCGCCGCTTGGATCTCGGCCGGATAAGTCGTCCGATCCATACTAGGGTTGTAGCCAGCGCGTTCAAGTTGCACGAGTTGCGCCTTCGCTTCAGCGCGGGTCACGGGTTGGTTCGATTGTGCGAACGAGGAAACTGCCGGGATTGCGAGCGCAGCGGCGACGATGATAGATGTGAGTTTCATAATGGTTACCTCCGGATCTTTGTTTTCGCAAACAGCCCTGTTTGCGTTTCAGTGATTCCAGTCTAAGCAAACCGACCTCTAGGGTTAACCACTAATGCGACAAAGCATTATTGTCGGTTTGCGCAATAAAGCCCCTACCGGCACCACGCTGTCGCGTACTTGGCACCCCCTTCAGGCAAATATCTCTGTCTGAGCGGCGCACCTCTCGGTCACGCGCCCAAGTACGCGACCGCCCCAGAGGCGGGACTTGCGCGAGATCGCGTACCCCCCCGCGGTCCCGCGCTCCGTGCATCCCAACGCTGAAAACTCGCGCGCCGAGCACTAACCGCGAACGGAGCCGCCGAGTACATTGCACACAGTCGCGACCCATTCCGTCCCGAAGCAACGCCTCGTTAGGTTGTTCGGACCGGCCACCTACGAACGGCTTGATTCCCGATCAAGGTGCTCAGTACGATGTCGTGGATGCGAGCTGATGTTCGACCAAACTGGAGAGGAAGAGTCATGACGCCATCCGATACGGCAAGCGAATGGCGACGAGCGAACGGCTATGTCGGCCGCGGCGGCGTGGTCATTGTGTTTCGGGGCAATGTGCAGAGCTGGGTGAACAGTCTTCGCCATCCCGAACACTGGCAGCCGGGATGCATCGCAGTCGATGAAGAGGGTTACACGTGGACGACCGTCGCTGGCGACGAACGCAAAGGCGCGCTGCTGTGGCTTCCGAATGATCCGCTGTGACGCTGCATCGCGCGTGAAAGACTTCTATGAAGCGAGTCGATTTCGTCACACGGTCGGTCGCGAGCATTGCGCCCAAAGCGAGTGCTTGCCAATGCCCGGCTATTCGTGATCGCGAAGGTTGGAGAGCGCATCTTCGGGGACTTCTGCTGCCTCGAAGTGAAGGTCGACGCCGGCGTCATCGAGCGGTTCACCGGACGGCATGCGCCGACATTCTGCCGAGTCGCGCAGAACGTTGATCGCCGCGCGTAGTGCAAGTGCGGTCGTCAGTTCGGTTATGCAAGTTCCTCGTTGTTTCGTTCTGTGCAACCGGAGCACGAACACCTTCCGCTCATGCGCGTCTATGCAGCAAGTCGATGCTCATAATATGGCCGGTCTCGATCATCGAGAATGGCGTACAAGGCATCGAGATTAAGTGCATCGGGGTTCAACCACGCTTCGACGTTCTCCGGCTTGATCGGAATGATGCATCGATCATGTCCCGCGGCCTCGATCTCTGGCGGAGGCTCGTCCGTGATTGCGGCGAAAGAAAGCAAGTCGGGTTGGCCCGGTGCGCTCCAGTGCGACCACAGACACGCGACGTACATCAGCTGACCGTTGCTCGGGCGAAACTCCAGGACGAGGTTTTCGTCTTGCTCGTGCGTCTCAAGAGGTGTGTTCTCGTACCGTGCTCGCTTGACATTCTCGTAGAAGACGTCGACCAGCATCAAACCATGCGACACGCCAAAGCATGGCTTCCAAAAGCCCTCGAGATTGTCGCGTCGCGCGTTGTAGGTGCCAGGAAACCGCGTGTCATAGTTGGCGGGCTTTCCTGCAATGCGGCACTGATAGCGCATCGGCTTCACCACGTACTTGCCACCTTCAACGACAAGCACCGGCGCGTAATGCCCAGGAAAGATCCGCGAGTCGCGATCCTTGGGTGCCGTTCGACGCAGATCGTCGAGTCGACGCATAGCGGAGTCGATCTTGTCGGTGGCGATGCGCCGACTTTCGGTCGCGGCTTTTGTCACCTTCGTCTGCAGCGCGCGCTCGGCGTCAGCGAGGCGCTTGCGCTGCTTAAAGAGATCCTGTTCGAGTGTGTTCGCCTGCTCGGCGTTGAACCGATCAGTGAATTCCTTGATCTGGCGATCGTCATCGTTTTGGGGCTCAAGGAACGGGGCGTCCATCGCCTTCGGAATCTTCGCCTTGCTGCCTTCTGCGCGCTCCCAGTACAGACGCGCGAATTCGCGAATGTCCATCTGTGCGCCGAACATCTTGACGTATTTCCGATAGTCCGCCTGGATCTGCGCCGAGTAACACACTGCCGCCCCCTTGCTTTGTGATCGTTCCGCTCAGTCGCCCGGATTTGTCACCCGAATCATCTCCGGTTTCAATCGCTTAGATCAGCAACTAGCTCGCCGTGCCGGTCGCCTCGCGACACAACTTCATCATCTTCTGGACCACCGTGCTCGCATGGTTCAGTCCCATCTCGCCAGTGAAGAGCACCTGCACGTCCGACTGGCGCACGGCGATGCCCGCGCCCTTCAGGTCGCGGCGCGCGATTTTGAGCGCCAACTGGCCGGTGAGAATGCGGTCCAGCCAGTTCATCGTCACGAGATTGCGCTTGAGCCATATGCGGCAGCTCTCAACGACGTGATCGACGCGCCACTCCTGCGTAAGCGCGTAAGACGCCGCCACCGTCGCCACCAGATAGCACAGTAGATCGGCCCGCGCACCTGTCAGTTCGTCGATATTCGGTTTCTCCATCTCGCTCCCTGCGTGTTTCTCTTCTGCACCGATTGCACCCAACATACTAACCACCTGCTGGGTAGGCGGCTTCAATGAAGGTGTGGACGCTCCCAGGACTTTCAACGTTAGAGGTTCAACGTTCGCTCGCTGCAGCGCAGCCCTCTGCCCACGCATGAACCGTCGCAGCCCGGGCAGTAGTGCCTATCGGGCACGCTCTTGTCAGCCTGCCAGCGATTGAACTCGTCCACGGACTTCGTGCCGACTGTCCGGCCATTTTCCTGGGCAAAGAACGTCGGCTCGCCCGCTTTTCCGCGCGCAACGGCTTCGTCGATCGTCACATCGCCAAACGCCTCACGCAACTTGGCGACGAAGGCGGCGAACTCAGGCATCGGGTGTCGTGCAAGCATATTGATCAGATATTTGAGTTGCCAGCTAAAAGGGAGCAATTCACTGGTTCAGTTTTGCGCTAAGATGAGTACTGTATATTTATACAGTGTTTGACGGAACCCCTTTCCCGGAATCTTTTCCCGACCATGGCCGCCCTGCCTCAACACATCGAGTCAATCCACCCGTCGCTGTGGCGAGGGTCGGCGTTGGCTCGCGCGTACGGCAAGACAATCGACACCGGCTACGCGGCCCTGTCCGCGGAGTTGCCCGGTGGCGGCTGGCCGATTGGCGCGCTGGTCGAGCTACTCGTTCAGCAACCAGGGATCGGTGAGATGCGGCTACTCAAACCCGCGCTTGTCGCGGCGAGCAAGCGGCCGGTTGCACTACTCCAGGCGCCGCACGTGCCGAACAGCCTGGCGTTCGCCTACCTGGGCGTACCGCTGGACAAACTGATGCTACTGCGGGCGTCGAAGACGGCGGATGCGCTCTGGTGCGCCGAGCGCGTGCTGAACGCCCGAAGTTGCGGCGCGCTGCTCTTCTGGCAGCAGCACATCCGCTCTGAGGCGCTACGGCGATTGCACCTGGCGGCTCAAGCGACCGAAACATTGCTGATTCTGGTTCGACCGCTCGCTGCCGCCCAGGATTCGTCGCCCGCAACGTTACGGCTGGGTGTGCGGCCCGCCGACGGCGGCATCGTCGTCGATGTCATCAAGCGACGAGGGCCCACCCGAACCGACCAACTATCCATCCACCTCCAACCGTCTCCGATTCTGCTCAGCCCTCATGGCCGTGTTCGTCGCCATCTTCCTGCCCCGGCTTTCGCTGGAGGTCTTCCGTCCGAGATGGTCATCTCCGACTGAACACGGCTGCGTGGTGCTCGAACGTGACAAGGTGATCGTGCTGGATCAGGCAGCAAGAGACGCAGGGGTGATGGTTGGCATGAGGCGCGGTGGCGTCACGACACTGACGGCCGACGCATTGATGTATGACCGCAGCCCCGCGCGCGAGCTCGATGTGCAACGCGAAGTCGCCTTCGCACTGCTGCGCTTCTCGCCTCAGGTCGCCGTGCGTGAGGAACAAACCATCGTCGTTGATGTAACGGCGAGTCTTCGACTGTTCGGCGGCATCGTGCATGTCTGTCGACAGATCTGCGAGACCGTCAAAGCCATCGGCGTCACCGCCCGCATGAGCGTCGCGCCCACGGGGCAAGGCGCATGGCTGCTTGCCAAACGCGGTCGCCGGCGCGTGCTGAAAATGACATCGCTCGAACGCTTGCTGGGCGAGCTGCCTTTCATGGTCGTCCCGGAAGTTCGCTCATTCGGCGACTGGTTCAACGGACTCGGTTGTCGAGTGCTCAACGATATTCGACGCCTGCCGCGTGCGGGTCTCAAAAAGAGGTGCGGTGTGGATTTACTGGATTCTCTTGACCGCGCCTACGGCCTGTCGCCCGAACTGTACGAATGGCTGGAGTTGCCGCCCTCTTTCAGCGCGCGCACGGAACTGCCCGATCGCGTCGAGCATGCTGAGGCGATCCTCTTTTCCGCGCGACGCCTGTTCGTGCAACTGTGCGGGTGGTTGAGTGCGCAGCAACTCGCACTAACGCAGGCGACCATCACGCTCGAGCACGAGCGCGGCCGCCAGGCGATCGAGCCGACGGTTATCGAGATTGCACTCGCCGAACCCACATGGCACGAGGAACACCTTGTCCGCCTGCTCAAGGAGCGGCTCGGCCGCGTCGAGCTCGAAGCGGCCGTCATCGCGGTTCGACTCACGGCGTCGAAAGTCCAGCCCGCCGAGCCGCCGAGCGATTCGCTCTTCCCCGATCCGGGCGGATCGGCACAGGATCACAACCGCCTGCTCGAGCTGCTGGTCGCCCGCCTGGGCGCCCAGAATGTCTTGCGGCCGGCCCCGACCTCCGATCATCGGCCCGAACATGCGAATCAATGGGTGCCCGTGCAGGCCACGACCAAGGCATGCCCGCCCCCCGCCGATCTCCCGCGTCCCGCGTGGTTGTTGGACAGGCCCGTACGGCTGATGATCAAGCATCATCGTCCGTTCTACGGCTCGCCCCTGAAACTTGTCTCGACGGGTGAACGCATCGAAGCGGGTTGGCACGACGGTCAGTTGGTGACGCGCGACTATTACGTCGCAGAAGCGACCGATAAGAGCTGCTACTGGATCTACCGTGAACGACCGAGCGTGAAGACCGAAGAGGTCCGCTGGTTCCTTCATGGGCTGTTTGGCTAATCGGTGTCGCCGTGGATCTGTTCTCGTCGGCGCTGCCCGATTACGCGGAGCTCTTTGCGTTTACCAACTTTTCGTTCCTGCACGGCGCATCGCACGGCGAAGAACTCGTGCTGCGCGCATCGCAACTCGGCTACTCGGGCCTCGCGATCACGGATGAATGCTCGCTTGCAGGCGTCGTGCGCGCCCACGTCCAGGCGAAGGAAGAAAAGCTGCCGCTCATCATTGGCTCGTATTTCCTCCTCGTTCATGCCGACAAAAGTCCGGCGTTCAGCTTGATCCTTCTCGCGCAAAATCGCAACGGCTACGGCAACCTGTCCGAGCTGATCACGCTCGGTCGCATGAGGGCAGCGAAAGGCTCTTACCTGCTCACGCCGCACGACCTGTCGAAGCCCGAGAAAGAGTTCGCGCATCTGCGCGGCATGCCCGGTTGCCTGGCGATCCTGGTGCCGGATTTTCCCGCGAAGGAAGACGCACTCTCCGCGCAGGTCGAATGGCTCAATGAGACGTTTCCGGCTCGCGCCTGGGTCGGCCTCATCCTGCATCAACGCGCGATGGATGACATTCATCGCGGCAGCGTCGAATATATTGCCGAACAGCACCGCGTGCCTGTTGTCGCGCTTGGCAATGTCGTGATGCATGTGCGGTCGAGAAAGCCGCTGCAAGACACCATGACGGCGATCCGCATCGGCAAGCCGGTGGCCGAATGCGGTTACGACCTCGCGCCCAACGCCGAGCAGCACCTTCGTTCCCGGCTGCGCCTCGCCAATCTGTACCCTGCGCACGCGCTCGCTCAAACGCTGAACATCCTCGAGCGCTGCACGTTCTCGTTGGATGAACTGCGCTACGAATATCCCAATGAGCTCGTGCCCGACGGCTTCACGCATGAGGCATATCTGCGGCAGGAGACCTACGTCGGCGCCCACAAGCGTTTTCCCGCCGGCATCCCGCATGACGTGCAGCAGCAGATCGAGCATGAACTGCAGTTGATCCGCGAGATGCGCTATGAAGCGTACTTCCTCACCGTCTATGACATCGTGCGCTTCGCACGAAGCCAACACATCCTGTGTCAGGGACGCGGGTCCGCGGCGAATAGCGCGGTCTGTTACTGCCTGGGCGTGACCGAAGTCGATCCCTCGCGCGGTAACATGCTCTTCGAGCGATTCATCAGCAAGGAACGCGGCGAGCCGCCCGATATCGACGTGGACTTCGAGCATCAGCGGCGTGAGGAGGTGATCCAGTACATCTATCGCAAGTACGGCAGAGATCGCGCTGCCATCGCCGCTGCGGTGTCGACCTACCGGCCACGAGGCGCGCTACGCGAGACAGGTAAAGCGCTCGGCATCGATCCGCAGATCGTCGACAAGGTCGCGAAGAGCCACCAGTGGTTCGATCATTCTCAGGACCTGTTGCGTCGCTTCGAGGAGTCGGGGCTCGACCCGGCGAACCCGCTCATCACGATGTGGGCGAAGCTCGCTGCAGAGATATTGAACTTCCCACGACATCTGTCGCAGCACTCGGGTGGCTTCGTCATTAGCCGAGGCAAGCTCACGCGACTCGTGCCTGTCGAAAATGCTGCGATGGCCGACCGCAGCGCCATCCAGTGGGACAAGGACGACCTTGAAGCGCTCGGTCTTTTGAAGATCGACGTCCTGGCGCTCGGGATGCTCTCGGCGATCCGCCGCACGCTCGATATCGTCTCCGAGCAGCGCGGCGAGCGCTTCGAGATGCAAGACATTCCGGCAGAAGATCCTGAGACATACGAGATGATCTCGCAGGCGGACACTGTCGGGGTTTTTCAGATCGAGTCACGTGCGCAGATGAGCATGTTGCCGCGCATGCAGCCGAGGACCTTCTACGACCTCGTGATCGAAGTCGCCATCGTGCGTCCAGGTCCGATTCAGGGCGGTGCTGTTCATCCGTATCTGCGGCGACGCCAGAAGATCGAACCCGTGAGCTATCCGAGTGCGGAACTGGAGACGGCGCTCGGTCGTACGCTTGGCGTGCCGATCTTTCAGGAGCAGGTGATGCAGGTAGCAATCCTGGCTGCGGGCTTCACCCCGGGCGAGGCGGATCAACTGCGACGCGCGATGGCTGCGTGGAAACGCAAGGGCGGCCTACAGCAGTATTACGATCGCATCGTCAACGGGATGCGAGAGCGCGGCTACGAACTCGCATTTGCCGAAGCAATTTTCGAGCAGATCAAGGGCTTCGGTGAATACGGTTTTCCGGAAAGTCATGCGGCGAGTTTTGCGCTGCTGGTGTATGCAAGCAGTTGGCTCAAGTGTCACGAACCGTCCGCTTTCCTCGCGGCGATGCTCAATTCACAGCCAATGGGTTTTTATTCGCCTTCACAGTTGGTGCAGGATGCGAAGCGTCATGGCGTCGAGGTAGCGCCGATCGACGTCACCATCAGCGGCTGGGACTCGGCGCTTGAGCAACGTAATGATCGTGCGAAGCCGGTTGTTCGTCTCGGCCTGTCGCTGCTCAAAGGCATGCGTGACGGCGCCGCCGAGCGCATTGAGAACGCGCGCGCGGTCACGTCCTTTGCCAGCGTGAGCGATTTAGCGCGACGCGCTCAGCTCGACCGGCACGATTTGCAGGTATTGGCGGGTGCCAACGCGCTGCAGTCACTTGCCGGCAATCGACGCGAAGCGCTTTGGCAATCTGTTGCGGCCGTGCCCGATCGTGACATCCTCGCCGACAGCCGCATTGATGACGAGACGCCCGCGCTCGGCGCGCCGTCTGAGGCCGAAGACATCGTCAGCGACTACAACGCGGCAGGCTTAACGTTGGGGCGCCATCCTCTTTCGCTCTTACGCCCGACGCTGCTCGGACAACGACTGATGCCCGCCGCTACCTTGCGCACCTATCGAAACGGACGACTCGCGCGCGGCTGCGGGCTCGTCACCGTGCGGCAAAGGCCGGGCACCGCCAAGGGCGTCATGTTCGTGACGCTCGAGGACGAGACGGGGAACGTCAACGTGATCATCTGGCAGTCGCTCCTTGAGAAGCAACGAAAGGAAGCATTGGGTGCCGCGCTGCTTGCCGTGTATGGCACATGGCAATGCGAAGGAGAGGTCCGCCACCTCGTCGCTCAGCGCCTCGTCGACATGTCGCATCTGCTGGGCGGCCTCACGACGGTGAGCCGGAATTTCTGTTGAAAGCAAGCTTCGGGCGCAACGCTCTACAGCGCTCGAAATCGATCGTCTATTCGGCGGGACGCTGCGTCGAGACCGTCGACTCCGCGGACGCTGTCTTGCGACGCTTCTTCGGTCGTGCGGGTACTGGCGGCGTCGTTTCGCTTTCGCTGACCTCACTCCCTTTCCTGGCAGTCTTCGATTTCTTCGCTGCAGTCTTGGGCTCAACGACGGCTTCAAGTGCTTGACCAAAGGCTTTCGTTGCGGCCTTCTTGCTGCCTTTCGCGCTGACTTTGGCCTTCGCTTTGTCGTCCGCCTCAGCGGTATTCTTTGCAACCTTCTTGGCTGCGTTCGACGTCTTCTGGGTTTTTTCGACCGCGACTACTTCGGACTCCGCGGACGAACTCAGCGATGGCTGGATGCTTTCCGCCTGAAGCTGAGCGACGGCTTCGCACCAGTAGTGATCGTCGCGGCCGTGCGCGCGGCCGCCGGCTTCCCACAAGAGATAGGCGCGGGTTCGAACGTTCTCTTCGGTGAAAGCGTGATTCGTGGCTGGCATTCCGACTCCATGGACTTAAGCATCAGCGCGACCTTATCAGGTTGGCACCTGACGCTCAACTCGCCATTTTCCGAATGACGCTGATCAGCTGCTCAGTCTGCGGTATGCGCTCAGATGTCGAATGAGGCCACGCCGGTCTCCGCGTTTGTCCAGAAGAATAGCCAAATTATGGTGCGCGTCGGCGTAGTCTGGATTGATGGCAAGGCATCGCTCGTAGCCTTGTTTGGCCTCGTCGAACCGATCGAGCATGTCCAGGGCGACAGCCCGATTGAAGTGCAGAGCAGCATCGTCAGGGAAATGCGACAGCGCTTCTTCGAAGACAGTCAACGCGTCAAGACATTGCCCTTCCATCTCGCACAGAAGCGCCCCCAGGTCGACATACGCAGAGTAGAACGGCTCCGGCGACAACTCGATCGCGCGTCGATATCCGTGTTCCGCCCCGGTGGGATCGCTTTTTATCAACTGCTCAGCCAACACGTACCACTCTTGCGCTTGTGCAGCAGCGGCACTCTTGCGTTCCGGCGTCGCGTCGAACACAACGACATCGCCCCTCACCTCCGCGACCTCGAAATCCAGCAGCATCTGGCCCGTCACCGCATCCCAGCGCGATGGCCCGGTTTTGACGACAATCGAATCGCCTTCTGCCGCGACGCGGATTCCCGATAGCGGGAGCGTATCGGGCAACTCGCGCTTGAGTCGAGCGAGCGCCTCGCGGATCTTGCGAGGCGAGGCGCGCGACGATCGCAGTTGGAGCGCCGTGCGAAGCATCACGACGTCCTGAAACGAAAAGCGCATCTCATTGCGTGAGCCGCGAGCCGGGGTAACCAGTCCAGCTTCGATCAGCCCTTCGACGACGCGTCGGGACACGCCCAGCATGGATTGGAGCTTCGACAGCGTCACGTCGTGCGAAAGAGTTCGCTTCACTTGCGAGCGCGCACCTTAGCCGGTGCTTCCGTCGCAGCTACCTTGGGAGCACGCGCGGCAGGTTTTCTCGTCTTGGGAACGCTCACTACCTCTGCGACTTCTTCAGCAGGCTTGGCGACGGCCTTTCGTTTGGCGGCCGCAGGCTTCGCCGCTTTCGCGCTAGTCTTGGTGAGACTCGCCCGCAGCGCTTCCATCAGGTCGATGACTTCGCCACCCGCTTCGGCTTCCGGCGCCTCAGGCGCAACGATTTCCTTGCCCTCGATCTTGCGGTCGATCGCCGCGAGAACGCGCTTCTTCTCTTCGTCCTCATAGCCCGATGCGTCGTAGTTGTCCTCCGCACCCTGCTCGATTATCTGAATCGCGAGCTTTAACTCCGAGTCTGAGACTGCCACATGCTCGATGTTGAGTTCCTTGAGCGAGCGCACTTCGTCGGCGAAGAGCAACTGCTGAAAGACCATGCCGTCCTCGGCTGGCCGCACCTGAACGATCCGCGTACGCCCTTTGTACGACCACTTGGCAAGCGCACATCGTCCGGTTTGAGCAAGCGCCTCTTGCAGGAGGCTATACGGCTTTCCGCCTCTCTTGTCCGGTGCAATGAAGTAGGCCTTGTCATAGAAGACCGGGTCGACTGACTTCTGGGGCACGAAGGAGACGATCTCAACCACGTGACTGGCGCTCTCCTCGAGCGCCTTCAGCTCGTCCGCGGTGAAGACGACGTACTTGTCCCGCTCGAACTGATAGCCCTTTTGCATGGAGGCGCGCTCCACCACCTTGCCGGTAGCCTCCGACACGTATTGCTGCTTGACGCGCGAGCCGTCGGGCCCAAGCATATTGAAGCGGACGTCAGAGGCGCTTTCGGTCGCCGAATAGAGCTTGACTGGAATCGAGACCAGACCAAACGACAGCGAAAGCGAGGCGATCGAGCGGGCCGGCATGAGGCTTCTCCTTGGCGGCAACGACCGCAGCCAGTGAAATCAGCTTATCAATGCGTTCGCCCGTCTAACCGACAAGCGACAGGGCCAGAGCGATTGACGAGCAAGATGCAGGATAGCACCGCGCGCAACACGTGTAGTCGCCCGGCCGAAAGCAGACGGATTGCCTATTCTGGAGGATATCGGGCTGGTACGTGCTTTGCACGATGCCTTGATCTACGGAGGCCCTATGCCACTCGCTGCAATATTCGACATCGACGGGACGCTGGTCGACTCGGTCGATCTTCATGCGTTGGCCTGGCATGAGGCCTTCGCTCACTTCGGGCATGACGTCAGCTTCGAACAGGCGCGTAGTCAAATCGGTAAGGGCGGGGATAATCTGATGCCTGTCTTTCTGTCCGAAGCCCAACTGCGAGACCATGGCGAACAGCTCGAATCCTGGAGGGGACAGCACTTCAAGGCACAGTACCTACCGATGGTGCGGCCTTTCGCAGCGGTGCCAGAACTTCTCGGAAAACTACGCGGTGCGGGCGTGAAACTCGCCGTGGCATCGTCGGCGAAAAGGGAGGACCTTGAGGTGTATCTCGATATCGCCGCGATCAAGGATTTACTCGATGCGACGGTCTCTTCGGAGGACGTCGAGCAGTCGAAACCTGCACCGGACGTGTTCGAAGTCGCCCTGCAAAAGCTCGAAGTGCCGCCCGACGCCGCGATCGTGATTGGCGACTCGCCGTACGACGCCGAGGCTGCGGGGAAGACGGGCTTACGTACAATCGGTCTTCTTTCCGGTGCCTTTCCCGAGCAGTCGTTGCGAGATGCCGGCTGCATTGCCGTTTATCCTGGGCCTGCCGGATTGCTCGCGAATCTCGTCCGTTCGCCGTTACTAGATTGACCGACGCAGCTCGGACGGGACCCCGAACGTCTTCTCTATTCGACTTAAGTGCGCCTGGGAAGACAACCAATCAGCCCCAATCGCTTCGCGATATCGTGAACAAATCTTATAGGCATCGGATAGCACTTTCCGTGTTGGTTCTTCTCACCGGCTGTGTCATCGGCGGTGGCATGCCGAACACTGGTGGCCATCTGAATCCGGCGGAGTGCCGTGATCTGGCTGCGCTCCGAAGCAACGCGTCTCCGACGATGGCGCAACACCAAAGCGAACTAGGAGCGCTGCGCAAAGCAGGCTACGACCCGTCACCGTGGTATGACGATCCGTACTATCCGGATGATTTGCAAGCGGCGCAACGACTCGTCGACTATTGGTTCCAAACGGAATGCCCGCAAATACTGTCGAAGTAACAGAAGGGATATTAGCTGGACGTTTTCAGTCTGCACGGAAGTCGCTTTAATCTGCGCCATCCGAGCTTTCTCGAATTCGATGCAGCTTGCGACGGACCTGCGAAGATTCGCTACCGGACACCGCGACGGCGGAATACTACGGCACGGTCGCTACCCCCCCGTTCCGCACGTAGCTCTATTTCGATAATCGATCTTATTGAAATAGCGGAGCGCCCTGTGAAAACTGCGTCGCGCCGAACCTTGTCTGAGCCTCAGACCGCCATGTAACAGTTTCAAAGGTTACGGTTGATCTGCATGATGCCAACGTCAAAGTCCGACCGACCGTTGCTAATCAGATAGCGCGGGCGCGACACACATTCGGGTGTTGGTTGTTATGCGTGCCAAGACGAATGCTGCCTCGCGACCCTTCTCAGTCATCCAACACACACAACAGCGGATGGCCGGAAGGGAACGAGGCTGTGTAAAAACGTGTTGATTGCCTATAGTTAGTCAACACGTCTTTCGATGGTGGCCCATGAAGCGATTTATTGAAAGCGCGGCACGAGATCAAGTCGCACTGCTACCTGAGTGTCTCGACGACTACGTCGATGCTGATAACACCGTACGAGTGGTGGACGTCTTTGTCGACGAGCTTGATCTAGTAGGTCTTGGCTTCGAGCGGGCCACGCCCTCCTTGGTGGGCAGGCCGGCATATCACCCATCGACGTTGCTCAAGCTTTACATCTACGGATACTTGAATCGAATTCAATCGAGTCGCCGTCTCGAACGGAAAGCACGACGGAATCTCGAATTGATCTGGCTGACAGGCCGGCTGACACCGGATTTCAAGACCATCGCTGACTTTCGGAAGGACAACGGCGTTGCGATTCGCAAAGTTTGCCGCGAGTTTGTGTTGCTTTGCCGCCGGTTGAAACTATTCGCAGACGCTACCGTCGCGATCGACGGCAGCAAATTTAAGGCCGTCAACAACCGTGACAAGAACTTCACTGACCGCAAGCTTCAGGCTCGAATGGAGCAACTTGAACAAAGCATTGCCCGCTATATGGATGAACTAGACCGGGCCGATCGAGAGCCGACGAGCTTGCCGGATGAACGCATCCCCCATTTGAAAGAGAAGATCGAGAGTCTCAAGGCGCAAGTGCAGAAGCTCGGCGAGATTGAAGTGCGAATGCGCGCGGCGCCCGATGGCCAAATCTCGCTAACGGATCCGGACGCTCGCTCAATGGCTACCAGTGGGCGCGGCACGGGAATGGTCGGCTATAACGTACAAACGGCTGTAGACCTTAAGAACCACATGATCGTTGCACATGACGTCGTCAACATTGGACATGATCGAACGCAGTTGGCGAGAATGGCAGAGATGGCGCGAGACGCAATCGGCAAAAAGAAATTGACGGCGCTTGCCGATCGGGGCTACTACAAGAGCGATGAAATTCTGCGCTGCGAAAAGCAAGGGATCAAGACGCTAGTTCCCAAACCGCTGACATCGAACAGCAAAGCAGAGGGCCGTTTCGACAAGAGAGATTTTGTTTACATTGAGGCTGAAGATGCGTACCGGTGCCCGGCAGGAGAAAAAGCGATTTGGCGCTTCAAGACGGTCGAGGCAGGATTGACAATTCACAAGTATTGGCCGTCAGCATGTCCAAGTTGCAAACTCAAGCCGCAATGCACTCAGAGCCCCTATCGAAGGATAGCGAGATGGGAACATGAGAAGGTACTTGAGGACATGCAGCGTCGCCTTGATAAGAATCCAAATACTGCAAGACTGCGACGACAGACGGTCGAACACCCATTCGGTACGCTCAAGTTCTGGATGGGATCCGCGCACTTCTTGATGAAGACCCTCCCGCGCGTGCGAACCGAGATGAGCCTTCACGTCTTAGCGTACAACCTGAAGCGAGCAATCAGTATTCTAGGCGCGTCGTCGTTGATCGAAGCGATGAAGATATGAAAGCAAGCGGCGAGTCGCCTTGATCGAAAGCGAGGCGGAATTTTCTTTGGCGACCGCACCTATCCGACCGCTCGTCGATTGACCAGGTCCGTCCGTCTGCCTCGCCGAGATGCCTGACTTGTTTTCGCACAGCCTCGAACATAAGCGGCCCTCTGAAGGCAAGACGCACGCGCGCAGCGCCGAATGTCGACATGCTCACGGAGCAACGAAAGGGGCCAAAGTCAATGTAAGCTATTTGCTATATTGGGCGTCGCACGATCATCGGAGGTGAACAACCGCAGGCCGCTCCGATTGTGCGCATGACCAAATCGGCTCGCCAACTTTCGGAGTTGATACGTTCGCGAAAAGACCGTGTCCATGCGAGCGAGCGCTTCGTTCAACCACAGCCGAATAGGTCGCAGAGGATGATTGGCCGGAACGAAGTCATCCAGCTTGGACATCGTGAACATCGATTCGGTGTAGCCGTGCGCTCCGCGCATCGTCTCGGTCTCAGTGGTGTTCGATTCTTTGATTCAACGTTTCTCTCTCGCGCAAGGATGACTCGCGGCGAGGGTGTTTCAACAGCCTGTTAGACCCTGCTCCTCGGTTCGCCGAAGGATTTCGCGCCGAAAAACTCGCTTTATAGCTCTTCTGCATGCGAGCGCGAGAGCGACCGCATCGCATGGATCCGCAGCGGGCTCAGAAGCGCCCAGTCAAATCTGGCTGCACGGACTGCGTCCGGATCCGCCTTTCTAGCTCAATGGCTGCGAGTATTTGTTGCCTGTTCTGAGATATGGTCAATTCAGTCTCCCGAATTAGAGCCAGCAGATAGAGCGCCATCGAGGTGTCCCCGCCGCGCTCTTGCATGTCCTTGATGAGCTCCTCCTGAACTCGAATCAGTCTTCCCATCCTCGCCAGATTGTCGTTCGCCTGCGCCAGAAGTAACTCCTCGAACTCGTTCTCCATAGTAACCTCCTGGCTGCCTCAGTAAAATCGTCTCGAGATTCTTCGCAGCTTGGTGAGTAGAGCCCTGGCGTCCGTGCTCGCATTTTTCGTTTGAGCAGGATGGTTGTGCCTGAATCGCCGCGCTTCTGCCTCGCAGCCAAATTCAAGCTTGTCAAACTTCCCACTTCGGCCGATGTCGCTCCAGCGAAATCGCGGACAAGAGGTAGGCCAATGGAAAGAGGCGAGCACCTCTGCGACTTCCGTGACCAGCACTGATTCGAACAAGTCGACGCGAAGCTCACAGCAGCCTTACGATGAAATAGCCATTGCTCACTAGAATAGAACAACTTTCTTGCTGTGCCATGCGAACCGGTTCCTCGCCTCTTTCGCTTTATGTTGCGTCCCGGAAACGTTATACCGACTCTCGCGGCGCTGAGATACCACCACCTAGCTGGAGCGGAAGCCGTTTCTGCTCTGCCGACAAGCGAGAACTCTTGACGTGTGACGATGATGGCGGACCAGTCGCCTTTGGTGGACTGTGATCCCACGCAGCTCATGTTGCGATGCGAGCAGTTTGCGCCCGTGTCCAGCAGAGAGTGCTTGGCGCACGCCGTCCACACCGCCGTGGCGCTCTCAGGGTTGTACCGCCTTCGCGCTGCTTCGGCGTATCATGGAAACGCTCGGCTTCCCAATGATGCCGCTAATGTTCGAAGGCCTCGTGCGTGTGCCTTCGGCCGCCGAGCGTCAGTTGAATTGGATGAAATTGTTCAATGGAGGATGCGTGGCTCAGGAGGCGAAGCAAGACCGGACTGGCAAGGGTCCCGACTTTCCAGTCGTATGTATCGGCGCCTCAGCCGGTGGAGTAGAGGCGCTGCTACGCCTTTTCGAGACTGCGCCGCTCTCAAGCGGCGTCGCGTTCGTCGTGGTGTTGCACCTGTCGCCCGACCACACAAGCCATGCGGATTCCGTCATTCAGTCCGTGACTCGTCTGCCCGTCAGACAGATCACCGCGTCAACCCTGCTCGAGAAGGATGCGATCTATGTGATTCCACCGGGCCGGTCGCTTTCTATGGTGGACGGCTACCTGCGTCTGAGCGAACCGGAATCGCCACGTTCGCCTCCAACGTCTATCGATGTCTTCTTTCGCAGCTTGGCCGACGCTCATGGCTCGCGCTCCTTCGCGGTCGTTCTTTCCGGGGCTGGTTCGGACGGGTCCGTGGGTATTGCTCGTGTGAGAGAACGCGGCGGCGTGACCATCGCTCAACGCCCCGACGAGGCCCAGTATGGCGAGATGCCACGTAACGCCATCGCGACTGGGGACGTCGACCTGGTTCTATCCGTCAGCGATATCATCCCGCGACTGCTGGAGTTGGCCCGCAATGCCGCGCGGATCGAACTGCCCGCTCCTTCGGATCCGGAGCAATCCGGCGGCACGGAGAACGGGCTTCCGGAGACGAGCGCCATCGATGACGTCTTGCAGACGCTGCGCGCCCGGACACGCCACGATTTCTCGAACTATAAGCGCGGCACGGTTGTGCGTCGCATCGAGCGGCGTATGCAGGTCAATGGCTTGCCGACGGTGGTGTCCTATCGCGATTTCCTTGGCACGCATGTCGAAGAGACGCCAAAGCTGCTGGCCGATATGCTGATCGGAGTGACGAATTTCTTCCGGGATCCAGACGCCTTCAATACGCTCGAAAGCATCGTACACGCGGAACTCGCGAAAACCTTGAAGGGGCGAGAGGAACTTCGCGCTTGGGTGCCCGCATGCGCCACCGGCGAGGAAGCCTACTCCATCGCGATGATTCTCGACGAAGCGTCCCGACGCCTGCCGCAGCGACCACGTGTGGTCGTGTATGCCAGCGATATCGATGAACGGGCGGTGTCCATCGCCCGCTCCGCCAGCTATCCGGCAGCAATTGAAAACGACATTTCGCCTGGGAGGCTTAGCCAATATTTCAACAAGGAAGGCAATCGCTATAGGCTCGTCAAATCATTACGCGATACAGTCATCTTCGCAGCACATAACCTCCTGCGCGACCCGCCTTTCTCGCGGATCGATATCGTTTCATGTCGCAACTTTTTGATTTACCTGGACCGCCGGGCGCAAACCCGGGTATTGGAAAGCATCCACTTCTCTCTACGGCCGCATGAAGGCCTTCTGTTCCTCGGAACGGCTGAGTCGGCCGACTTCGCGAGCGATCTGTTCACGCCAATTCAAAAACAGCAGAAAATCTACCGCGCTCTACCGAACGCGACCGTGAACAGCCTGCTTCCCTTGGGTCCTGTTCCTACCCCGCTCTTGGGCGCGCAAACCTTCTTTGCCATGCCCGCCGGCGTTAAACCCGGCGATGCTCTGTTGCCCAGCCAGATACGCGGCCTCGATCTTTTCGGCCCGCCGACTATCATCATGCGTTCAGACGGCACGATTATGCACCGCTCGGCCAATGCAAACCGACTAACCGAGGACATCAGGCAACATAGGGTTGCAAACTTGTTCGACATCGTGCGTAGTGATGCGCAGGGCGCAGTTCGACGCGCCGTGCAGCGGTGCATGACGCAAGCACGTCGGGAAGACGAAAACGCGGTGCCGTTCATCACGGCTTCCGGCGAAACTTCCGTCGACCTGTCGCTACGACCGTATCGGGATGCGGCGCGTGGTGAATACCTCATGTGCGTGACGTGCGACCTGCTCACCCCGCTACCCGATTCGGCGCCGCCTCTGGTCGCGTCGGCGGACAATGAAACGGTGGATTCTCTCAAGCAAGCGTTAGCAGGCAGTGAAGAGCGATTGTTTGATTCTTTGGCGCATGAGCAGTCGTCGTCCGAAGCGCTTAGGGCGTCAAATGAAGAACTCCAAGCGATGAATGAGGAGTTGCGCTCGGCGACCGAAGAACTGGAGGCGAGTCGCGAGGAATTGCAATCGCTCAACGAAGAGCTAGTGACGGTGAACTCCGAACTCCTGGCGAAAGTGCAGGAGTCGGCGCGCGTCAGCGATGACCTGCAGAATCTGATTTCGCTGGTCGGCGTGGCCACGGTATTCGTCGACCGCTCGTTCAAAATCAAACGCTACACCTCGCCAGCGGACACGCTCTTTAATATTCTGCCCAGCGATATAGGCCGACCGCTGCAAGATCTCACGCACAAGCTCGACTATCCCCGCATGGTCGACGATCTTCGCGTGGCGTTCGAATCGCTCAAGATGTCAGAGACAGATGTGAGAAGCAAGGACGGGCGGACGTTTCTTGCCCGCGTGCTTCCGTATCGGACGGATGACGATCGCATCGACGGCGCGGTGCTCGCCCTGATCGACATTAGCGAGCAGCGTGCCGCACAACATGAAGCGCGGGCGAGCGAAGAGAAACTCAAACTCGCCGCTCGTGACACTCATGACTTCGCCATTGTCGTATTGGATCGCGACGGAACGATCGTTAGCTGGAACGTCGGCGCAACCCGGATCTTTGGTTTCAGCCCTGAAGAGATGCTGGGCCAGCCCTTGGCCGCAATTTTTACATCAGAAGATATCGCCAACGGCATACCTGAACTCGAACGCGAGAAAGCAAGCAAGTACGGACGGGCTGAAGACGATCGCTGGCATGCCACGAAGAGTGGCAAACCCGTCTTCTGCAGCGGCCTGCTCAGCCGCATCGAATCCCCCGGTTTTTCCGGGTTCACCAAGATCGTTCACGATGCGACCCGCCGCAAACTGGCCGACAGCAAAAAGCAGGAAGTTCTCGAGCGCGAGCGCGCGCAGAACAGTGAAATTGTCAAGCTAAGCCGCCTGAAAGACGAATTCATTGCGGTCCTTTCGCATGAACTGAAGAATCCATTGAATCTCATCCACATGAAAGCGGAGATGCTCGCGCGCATGCCCGAAGCGCGAAACATCAGCCGCGTTCAGGAGGTCTCCGACGCGATCCAAAAGTCGGTTCTCGCTCAGGCACAGCTCATCGACGATCTGCTCGACTTCTCTCGCATCCAGACGGGCAAGCTCTCGCTGCGTTTCTCCCCCACAGACGTTGCAGACACGGCCCGCACGATTGCCAGCGCGATGAAAGAAGATTTTGACGCGGCCGGCGTCCAACTGCAGGTCGATATCCCCGAAGCCGTTGCGTTGATTCGAGGCGACACGGTGAGGATAGAGCAGATTGTTTGGAATTTGCTGAGCAATGCGCTGAAGTTCACTCCGCACGGCGGACAGGTGAATCTGCACGTCCGGCAGCAGGAAGGGAAAGTTCGCCTGGAAGTGGCGGATACGGGATGTGGCATTCCACGGGATTCGCTGGAATCGGTATTCGAGATGTTCCATCAAGTACCCAGCACCACGCATCGTACAAGAACGTCCGGACTTGGCATCGGGCTATCGCTGGTTCGGCAACTCGCCCAACTTCATGGAGGAGCAGTCGAAGCACTCTCGGACGGCGAAAACCAGGGAGCGCGCTTCGTTGTGTGGTTGCCGGCTGATGCCTCCGCGCGTCGGCAAGCAGGAGACTCAGTCGCCGATCTTTCGGTCCTCCGCAACGTGGACGTCCTGCTGGTGGAAGATGCTGAGGAGTCGCTTAACGCAATGAAAGAGCTTCTGTCGCTCTACGACGCGAGAGTGACAACAGCCACGGACGCAACAGAGGCTTTGAAGCTGGCGGAGCGCAATCCGCCTGCGATTGTTGTAACGGATATTAACTTGCCTGACATGGACGGCTTCGAACTCGTGTGTCACCTACGCCAACTTCCTCATTGCTCCGACATTCCAATCGTGGCGCTGACGGGGCGCCCTATTGTCCAGGACGAGGCGCGGGCACGCGGGGCGGGTTGCAGTGCCTGGCTCTCGAAGCCTTTTGATCTGCAGGCGTTTGCCGAGATTGTTCGCCGGTTTCGATCAGGCGAATGAGGGACGCATAATGGGAAAAGAGCGCAGCGGAGGGCATCCTTTTCGAACGCGGCTGGCCCTTCTACTCCGCTGAAATCGCGGTCAGAATGGGATCACTGACCGGAGAAAAAAAATGGAACGAAGTCCCGGCGTTTCGGCGCAGCGCCTATCGCAACTGGAGGCCAGGATAGAGATGACAATCGAGCTGATCCATGCGCAAGAGGCGCGGTTAAATGCAGGGTGTCGCGCGGTTCAGCCAACTTCGATCGAACTGTTGGCGACATTAAGGTCGAGCTTGGAGGTACTCCAGGACTTTCGCCGAGTTATTCTGAAGGCGACTGCATCTCGCCGCCGTTAGGGATATGGCGAGCGAGGAACGAGTGAAGAACGCGGTGAGCGCATTCTCTGCCGCTGCCCACAGCAAACGATCCCCCATCCCGGAGCGACATTAGCGGCGCAGTTCAGCACCCGGGAGTCGACAAGACAATCTTTCTTGCTGTTCGCTGCAGGTTTCACAACCGCCTCTCCTGAAAAATAGGGATCAATTCATTCGATACGGTAAGACGGGTATAGACCCCGCACATTGATCAGACGGAGGATTTCCGCGTCTCGATGAAATGTCACACATCGAGGGCCAGCAAGATGCCCCGGGCGCCGGAAATAAGCACCGTAGCCGTTAGCAAATGCCATAGCGAAGTTAGTCGGCGTGTCTTCACCTGTCGTGGCGTCCGTTCAGAAGCTTCGAACCTCTTTCTAAGTTATCCGAATTACTGCGCTCGTCACGCCGACACAGCGTGATCGCTGCAATGTCTTCCGCCATACAACAAAAACTTGAGTTCAAAGACGGCACCTCCGACGCTTAGCCGCCAGCGGCGTTGCACGGGACCGAAGACCATTGACCCAATACCAATGCAAAATCTCCTGTAGACGATTGGCCGATGCTGGGATCAATCGAGTCATTGCGGTGACTGCGCTTTCGAGCAACGGGACGACCGCTTCTGGCCGACCGCCGCCGGCCAAGAGGCAGTGGCCCTCGCAAGTGACAAAGTCATTTCGCAGTCGTCGGCGCCTTGTTGGGCGGGGCCGAACGACTTCCTGGGGCCGGCCGCGCATGTGAGTGACACTTTTACCGTCGCAGCGGTGACAGATTCAATACGGTCTACGGTACTGACATCTCAATCCGTAGCCCCAGGCTCCCTTGTGCTAATCATCCAATGGCGCGAGAAACCATCGCTCGCGTCCATCTCGACAGATCTTTACTCGCTCGCACGCCAACTCGCCTTGAAGCGCATCAGGAAGCGAGCCCGTGCAAATGAATCATGCGAGCTCGAAGCGATCCAAAAACTCATCCAACGATATTTCGATCGCTTCGCGCCGTGCATGCCGAAGTAACGCATCGTCTCTCGCCACTTTTCCTCATCAATATGTTCCCTATGCGATCGGCAGGGCCCAAAGTTCTTGGAGGTTGACATCGTCACTGCTTGGGCGATGCTGTTTCAGAAGCGGATCGATCTTGAGAATCATGGGCAGGTCGAAAGCCGTTCCGGTGACGACGCAACAGCCTTTCGCCAAGGTTGGGATGAGAGCCTTGGAGTTGGTGTCCAGCGTGCTGATGGTGTTATCCAACAGCATGAGGTCGCGTTCATTCACCAGCCGGTGAATGAAGAAATTGTGTATTTGCGACACAATCGTGGGCGAGATGTCGGCCGGCCGTTGACTGGAGAGGGTCAAGTAAACGCCGTATTTACGGCCCTCCTTAATGATCTCCTCAAACAGCTCAAGCCGATAGTCCTTCCAGATCTCGTGTTCACGGGTGGACTGCTCTGATAGGATGTTGTGGGCTTCGTCAATGATGAGGTGCAGCGTACTGGTAGGGGGGCTTTTTAGGTTTTCCGAGTCCTTGTGATTGGTGTAGAAATTCTTCGCTATTAGCAGCGGCAGAATCTTCTTGATCTCGTTTTTACACCTTTTCAGAGAGATCACATGCAGAAGGTGCGGAGGCGGCGGAACATCCACGATCTCGAGGACATTGCGCAGCGCAGCGATTGAGGACTTCGCTCTTGCTAGCACGGGTTGAATATGTTCGTACTGCGCGTAGCCGAAGACCACGTCCGAACAAAGTTGCAGATAGCATCTTAAGATCAGCTCGCTAAACTGATCGATCGCATTTAAGTTCACATGCTCGTCAATGAGCGGCTTAATGCTTTGCTCAAATCCTGTTCCATTTGAATTGTAATACGTGCTGTTACCGTGTTTGAAATACTTATCCTTGGTGAAGTATACGATGCCCTTGAGATGATCTTCCAAAGGATCGCAGTCGATCATTCTCGCAATCTCACGGCTCAGATCCAACGCATCTGACTTCGCTTCACCTGTGCTAAATACTCTCTCAAACACTTTCTCCACGTACCGTTTGAGGGGCACATCTTTGAATCTTTCTTTTCCAGACAAAACGCGGCGCAGAAATGGTTGCTGTGTATTGGTCGTGGCCTGAAAAAGGAGGCTGAGGGTCTCCACATCCCAGAAGTGTGCCGCTTCAATAAGAAATTTGTCTTTGCCTTTCTTTGAGTCGAGGACGGTGATCTGCTTGTCCGCGGCCGGAAGAATCTGGTCCTCGGTGTACTCGCCATTAAAATCAATGATCACAAACTTGCTCTTCTCCTTCAGCGCCTGATACTTCTCATCGAAGAGGGTCGTGTAAAGCTTCGCCAAGGTGTTGGACTTGCCGCTTCCGGTGTTTCCGAAGATACCAAGATGGCTATTGAAAATGCGCGCCCAAGGCAGATTGATCGGAACGTTCTCTTTCAGCATCGTGCCAATGCAAAAGCTGGTCTTTCCTTCGGTCCCATAGATCTTGCCGACCATACGCTCGCTGATCAGGGACGCCTTGTCCCTGATCATCGGCATGTACTTCACGCCCTCGAAAAACTTGTTATCCACTATGTAGCCGATGGGGCGAACATCCACCTTGCGGATGTACTGAGTGGATTCGGCCTCCGCTTCCAGCTTCTTCTCATCCAAGAACTCGCCTTCGACCAAGCAGACAATGTCGATAAACCCGCGTTGGATGGAAATGTGCTCCCTGATCGACACGCCTCTGTACTTCACACCTTCGTAAAAGATGGTTTCCTGGCTCGAGTCTTCAAAGATTCGAAGCGAAATGCGAATACCCGTAACCGCGATGACTTCGCCTACAACGATGCTCATAGCACGTCCTCCTGCTTGACGGGAGGTTCGTATTTCTGCGCTTGCAGCGAGAAAACATACCGGTTGAAGTGAGTAAAATCCAGCTTGACGTCGTCCGGGGGACCAATTACCTTGACGTTCTTCCAGGTCTTGAACTCCTCGCGTATGGCCTTCGCGCTGCCTTGGCTGTAGCAGCAAATAAAAGTCTGAAGTTGCGGATTTGAGAGGGAGCGTTGGATCAGTTTCAGGATGTGCTCGTCGGCGAACGAGAAGCCGAAGGTGATGAGAATCGAGTTCGGCTTCTCAAGCTCGTAGCTCAAGAGCCTGAGCATCTGGTAGTAGTGCTCCTCAAAAACGGTTTCGTGAAACTTCCACTTAGTCGGGTTGACGATCGGAAGTTTGTTGTACTCACCCCAGAAATTGTCGATCTGCTTGGCATTAAAGGCCAATGGGGGAATGTCTTCTGTCAACGCATACTCGTTGGCGAGCATCGCCGAGAATTTTTCGAGCTTGGCGATGCTCTGATTGGTCAGCAAATTCTTGAAGTCGTTGGTGTACTTGACTTCAATCTTGTCGCCGCTTTTCGACCAGTAGACCGAGCCATGGAGATGAATCAGATTGAGCTGCGGCACGCCGTAGTTGCTCCGCTCGAAGATCCCGGTTTGGCATTGATAGGTGTTGAAATTCTTGGAATGCAAGTGCCTCCGATGGAAGCCCGACGTGCCATCATTCACTACAAATTCATGCGCGCCCTTGGTCAGCAGACCATCGGCCGCGTATGCCAGACACCCGTCATAATTCGTGGTGAAAAGGTTGATCTTTCGATTGACGCCTTTTCTGCGATCCAGCAAGCCCAACAGCGTCGTCAGGAAAGTCTTGTAGTTCTCGAGATTGACGATACCGTCAAAAGAAGTCACGGCATCCGGCGTAAAAGTCTGAACAGGGTAGATGCAGGTGTTGTAGTAGTGCATAAACAAGGCTGTCCGCTTCTCCGGCGACGCCTCGAATTTGGTCGCAAGTGTCTCGATCGTCTCCCGCTTTCCGTTCGCGCCTTTGATATCGAGCTGAAGCGTTGGGAACAAGTCCGCCGACGCGCCTGATCCGATCAAGATATTGATGTTCTTGTTATAGATGTCCAGTGGCTCAATAAATTCAAACACCTTCGCTCCTCTTCTTCTTTTGCTTGGTAAAGATGGCATGCGCAATGCTAAGCGTGCATGCCATCTTGGCCCTCTATGGCTCTTGAAACGCTGGCGGCCTGGCAGGTCGCTATGGTTGACGCTATGACGTTTGTCGTAGCGCTTCCTTTTGCTTCATGAAGAAACCGCTCCATGTGCTTCGGATCACGCCGCCAAAATCTCACCGCGCGCGAAATGATATCGAAACCGATCTCATATACCGCCGCGAGCGCGACGTCCGCGGTAGGGAAGATACACGCCTCTTCATCAGCAGCACCGTGCTCTCACGCATGACCGCAACAAGTGACTGCGATTGCCGACCTCCAGAAGCAGGATGGTCCATCCGTTGGCCACCCGTTGCAGCATGAAGTCGTTGATGAGGCCTGCAGCAGGCTGGGCGCGTGCATCGGCGATAGAAATTGTGCGTAGCTTCGTCGTCATGCGCTCCTTCGTAATGTTCTTGGATGAAGGTCTGTCGGCCCCACCTCCCTGGTCGCGAGCGAACCTGCCCTCCGTCGAACTGACGCGACCTAGTGCTTGAGTTCGATCAAATACGCCTTGAGGGCCGTCGGGTCGCGATGGCCCAATCTGTCCCTCGCATTGGCATAGGTGTGCTCGGCTCTTAAGAAGAACTCCGTCGGACTGGCGAGCGTTGGCACACGGCCAAAAGCCGCGAGCAACGCCGTTAGAACCGACTTCAAGTACGCCTCGAGATTGGCGCAGAGCAACGCGATATTGAGCATGCGTCCCGCACTATGAACAATGTCGCAGCGCGCACGGTAGATGCGCTGAAGGTGCCACCTCAGGCCCTGCTCCACGCGACCGAGAAATACCTGCATGTCGGCGGGC
>NZ_JFHD01000045.1 GCF_000698575.1 Caballeronia zhejiangensis | reverse complement strand
GCGCTCGTGCGAAGTGCTGGTCGCGCGACTGCTTAGCTGTCTGCGTATAAATCCGATTCTCTAATATACTAAAAAGAGTTCGTTCCAAGATATTAGGCTTTCTTCAAAAAGCTAAGAACAGAAGTCTCTTTTAGGGCCACACTCCGTTCACATCTTCGGCCCTTCGCCGTATCTCAGGCGGCGAGTCGCCACCGTCTCCATGCGGTCTTCATGCAGGAACGCATGGGGAGACCTAAATGCGGAGAGTCAATGCACGGCAGTTCCCAGAGATGACCCTCCAGACGTTCAGTACGGGCACGCACTGCGACTGAGTTCGCAGCGGCAACGTGACGAATACGAACTGCAACTGAGGATTGAATCGCGGCAGCGTCATAGTTACTTCTTGGGTCAGTCTGTCTTGCGAAGCACTGCACGGCATCGTTCGAGCTCCTCGGTGAGCGAGTCTATCTCCGTCTGCATTTCCGCTACTCGTTCAAGAAGCCGACCGACGTGGTTCCAATAGGCACCGCCCGAACCATCTTCCTCACGCGCCAGTTCCTGAATCTTACGAAGGGCCGGCTCCAAGTCGATATGGTCTTCCGAGAGGGGCAACGCTCTGGCGCGGTTTCCACTCGGGCAGTGTCAGGCTGACGCGAGCGCCTGAACAAGACACCCTCGTTCACGTATCGCTTCATGATGCGCAAAAAAGGACCAAAATGAGGACTAGCGCCACGGCCGGCACATACAGCAGGGCCAGGTTTCGAAGAGCGAAGTCCAGGAGTCGTTTCATGTCTTCTGAAGTTGCATGACTACCAGACGTAGTTGCCTGCGACGCTTTTTCGTCACTTCTCAACGAAAGCCGCGGCGGCACGTATTACTCGCTTCTTTTCATCGAACCAGCCGACAAACGATATTAATTTGGCGCCAGAAGGCAAAGCCTTGTCGGAGCTAGAGCGCCCTAACCCGGAAAATGCACGGGAATCAAGACCACCCCTTTACGTGCTGGTCAAAATCCTCTACTGGCCGCCGGGGCCACGACGTACAAAGTGAGACTTCGGCGGTTCACCTTGCTGGGCTGCGGGCTTATCCGCAGGCTTCTCAACACGATCGGTATTGCCCAGACGCGTACGGGAAGACTGCCCGTCCTTTCGGCCCACGTCGACAACGTTGTCTGCGACATTCGCAGCCGTTCTGATCACTGTGCCGTGACCGTTCGCGTCGAGGCCGGAATCAGCAGCGAGCCGCTCGGCGCCCGTGACCGCCTGCTCAACGTTATGACGACCGCCGGCAACCCTCGACTGAACTTCGTTCTGCAGATCAGGGGCAAGGTTGAAGTTCGGGTCCGCCGCCTTGGGCAATTCCTGCGGTCGACCTGCGAGGGCGGGAGCGTTCGGCACGCGGGAACCTGGGTGAGCCGGTGCAAGGTGCGCCGCCGCCGGGTGAGCTGTGGGATGCGCCTGAGGAACGCTGGCCGGCGCTCGCTGTGAAGGAATCGCCCCAACCATTGGTCCGTGCATCCGCGCTCCGGCCGCGTTCGCCAGTCCGCCGCCATCCACGCCCGTGCCATCAACCGGCTTGCCGATATCGAGGTTCATTGGCCCGCTATTCACGTTGGGCTCGAAACGCATGTGCTGAAGCGCGCGGCCTTCGTCCGCGAGGTATCGCGCTGCTGCAAGACGATCCGCCGGCGCGGCCTTTTCGTCCTGCGCCATCATCACCGCTGCGCGATGCCGATTAACCGCATCCTGCGCGTCACGATCGCCAACGACGCGGTCCGTCGCTCCGGACGCTGCGTCCGACTCGGCCTTGGCAATATAGGGTTGTACAGCCGAGTTCTCAGAGAACTGGCGGCCGGACGTTAGCTGGAACGCGGCGTATTCGCTGTTCGATCTCTGCTGCCATGCAAGCTCCGTTGCACCGATGGTGGAACTCATGTTGACCATGCTGGACGTGTCGCGCACGCCTTGGCTCGCGGAGTCGGAGACCGATTGCACCTCGCTGAGTGTTTTTTGGTAGGACTGCTGGATAGACAGACTCTTGGACAGTTCACTCGACGAGCGTTGCCCCGCACTCGTGTTCTGGAACTCAGACATCGTCTTGGACAAGGCGCGTGACATCGCCACGGAGTCGTTGTAGTTTTCATTACGCGTGCGGCTTTGTGCGTCCTGCAACGAATCGTTCGCACTCGTCGCCGTGTCGCCGTGCGCGCCCACGTTGAAGCGAAGTCCCCTGTTGCTGAAGCTCGCGCTTCCGCCCCCACCAGCGGACGTCTGATTGGAGTTGCTGCGCACGCCCGTGACAGCGCCACCCGCCTGCATGTCATTACCTGTGCGCTGTTCTGCGTTGAAGTTGCGTGCAAGGGCCTCCCCGACCTGGCGATCCAGCCCGATGCTCTGGTAGTTGCCGCTGCTGATGGCGCTGCGAATATCGGCGAGGTTCGACTCCCCTGCCGTCAAGGCCCTCGACCGCGTGTCCGATTCGGTCAGTGATCGCGCGGCCTCGCGTACCGAATTACCGAAGGTATTGCTTGTGGAGACGGCGTTAAGGCTACCCGTCATCGCCAGGCGGCCGGACCCATTGCCTGTCTGGCTGATCGTGCCCACCGCGCTGTTCTCGAACATCGGTCGCGTCGATTCGGGCGCTGGCGCGAGGTTATCGGCCGTATCCCGACCTTTAGGTGCGATCGTTGTGGCGACACTCGTCATCGCGGACGATTCACCCAGCCCAAAGATCAGGCTCATCAACACCGGAAGGCTCGCCATGATATGGGAGCCGACGCCAATCTGCAGGCTGAGTTCCTTGTACGCGGAAAGCGTGGACGCCTGCGAGATCCAGCCGCCTTGGCGCAGCGACTGGAGGTAGTTCGCCACGTCGACGCAGATCATGCTGTTCACGAGCTCCGCGCCGACGTTCACCACGAGCAACGGCCACACGATGATGTGCGCGACCGTCTTGACGCATTTCCCCGCCTCGATGCCCGCGAACATCATCAGCATGACGATGGCCGGGCCGAGCCCGATGATCATCGCAAGCAGGTAATTGCCGAAGCTGCCCGCGTACCGCAGCATCGGCACTTCGCTGGCCGCCTGCTGGAGGTTGTTTCGCTCGACCTCGGCGGCCTGTAGTGCGGTCGCCTGACATTCCACTAGCGTGTCGCTACTCGCCTTCAGGCAGTTCAGGTTCGTCTCGACTATCTCCGAGAAAAGCAGATTCATGAACTCTGCATTAGCCTGCCCCGTCCCGCCGGAGAACACGTTGCCCAGGGTATTTGCCCGCGTGACTGCAGAATACTGCGCTGCAACCGTGTTGAAGCTATAGTCTGCCCCCGGCAACGGCTGGTCCATGCCGTTGACCGCGCCCTGAATGACACGTGTGAATTCGACGGAATTGAGTGCGTCGGTAATGTCGTCCGCGACCTTGTACGCGGCATCCGAGCAGGAAAGAATCTGCGTCGAGCTGAGCCCAGGATCATTCACCATGCCGTTGGTGTTCAGCGATGCCTGGTACAGCAATGCGCCAAGAGCGGTCGGGTTCAGCCCGTTGATCGAAATGGACTGTGCGCTCGTCGCGCCCGTGTTGCCGGCGTTCTGGACGAGATTCTGGATGCTCGCGTAGTTGACTCCGGAATCGGGCCCGAGGCAGGCTGCGAGCACGGTTTTCACTTCTGAGTCGACACCGCCGAGTCTCACCATCGCCGTGCGAGAGGTTAGCAAGACCTTTAGTGGGTTCAGGAAACCATTTGCACTCGCCGAGATTGCGGGATAGTCCGCGTCAACGGTCTGGAACGCAGTCGAGTATGCCGCGTTCAGATCCATCGACAGGATGCTGCCGGCGGCCGGAATCGCCGAAATGACGAGCGGAACGTTATCGACCTCGGTAACCGCACCATTGACCGTTGCCTCGAGCTGCACCGTGCCCTTGAGCATCGGATTGGTGAGGGTCATAGCCAAAATGAAGGGCATGAGTGTGTTGAATGCGCCATGACCAAGGACGGCGGCACCCTGCCCGCCTGGGCTCCTCAGGACGGCGCTGGTGGACGACGCAAGCAGTCGCCACATGGCGACAACAAGCGCAAAGCCCCAGATCCACGCGTCCTCCTTGCAGATCATCGCTACCCCGTTCAGCACGGCGTAGAGCGTCGTCAGGTCGGCGCTCGTGGAATAGATGGTGAGAGTTGGAATAGCCACTGTTTCCCCTCGCTGCGCTTACTTGATGTTGGACGACATGAACCGCGTGTCTTCGTTGATTTCCGTAACGATCTTCAGCATCACGTCGCTGTTGTTGCACGCGGTCTGCTTGACGAGATAGTCGCCGCGCAACTGCTTGATACGGTCCTTTTCGTCGTCGGTGAGATCGAAGCCGGTCGAGGTCTGAATCAGATTGGCGCCCTTGTACAGCACTTCGCCCATATGCGAGGCGACACAATCCACGATGTGCGGCGCAAGCCTTTGCGCGATCGCAACGCGGGTATTCGGATTCGACGTTTTCGACAGCAGCGCGGCCAGAGGCACGCCCGCCTGCTTCATGAACTGAACCTGTGCAGTCGTGAAGCTTGTCGACGTACCGCTGTTGACCTGACCGACGATGGAGGAGCCGGACACACCGTTGGCCGGGTCAGCCTGGCCGAACAGCATCGTATTAACCCAACCTTCGATGCCCTGATAGTTGAACGACACCACCTGCATCTGCGTACAGATCTGTGCGTCAATGCCGCCTGCGATGCTGCCGCTCGGGTTCACGCATCGGTAGAGCGACAAGGGGGTGCTCGGACGCAGCGAGCCCGTGCCGCCGCCCTTCACAATGTCGTCGAGGGTGATCAATGCCGGGCCCGAACAGGTAACCTGGCCGATGCTGTTGCCGGACGGCGTGGAGCTGCTGACGCCTTGCCCGCTCTGGTTCAGGCTGTTACACGGGACTGCATCGATGTTGTACCCGAGCAGCGCATACAGAATCTGGTTGTTCAGACTGTTCGGATTCGTCGCGTCGTCGCTGCTGCCGTCAACGTTCGGAAGTCCCGCGAGGCCCATGATCGACGATGCGCCGGAGGACACGACTGTCTTCACCAGCGAGTTGCCACTCTTCGGATTGTTCGCCGACTGCTGCTTGAGGAACGAGTTCGCATTCGACAGGTAACTCGTGAGGCCGGAGAAGGCGTCACTGAGCATGCCCGAATCCGTACTGGCGATGTTGCCGTCACCGTTGACCGCGTTGGACAGCGCCGCGGCCGCAGGGTCGACGATGAGATGGGCGAGCTGGCAGGAATTCTTAGCGAGATTGTTCAGGTTCTGCAGCAGCGTCTGGAACTCGGTGATCAGCGCGTCCAGTGACGGTGAGATCGCCTTGATAGCGGCCTTGAATGCGAGGCCCGCCGCATTCGCGGCTACCTGCCGGAAGATCTGGATCAGCTGCTGACCGTTGATGAAGCTGAACGAGCCTCCATAGAGATCGATGCCACCACACCCGGCATCAATCCGAGGCGGGTCGAAGGTGATGAGGTTCACCGACTGGATCGGCGCACGCATCGAGAAACCACCCATGAACACACCCACCCGATCCTTGGTAGTCAGCACGCCAGGCGCCGTCGAATTACTCATGACCATCGAGCCGAGGTCAGCGAAAATCCCTGCAAACGCGAACATCGGCGCAAGCGCGAGCACAATGGCCACCAGAATATGTTTTATACGCATGGGCGACTCCTTAATACTGCTTGAGCAGATATGGTTGCAGGGTTTCCTTGAATGAACCCGGTTTGCTTGGGTCCAGCCGCAGGTTGTTCAGGTCTTGCGTGCTCGCTACGCCGCGGTCCCAGACGTTCAGGTCTCGCATGACGTCCGCACTGAGCAACTGCGTGTCATGACCCGCAAATGCGATTTGCTTGACCAGTTCGTCCTCGGCGTAAAACCCTTGCGAGACGATCAGGTACTTGTTCGGGTCCACGGGCCCGTTATAGGCGCGGGGGTGCGGGACGAAGACAATCGACGGCGTCAGCTTCAGCCCGAGCTTATGGAACATGCCGTTGTCCTGCATGATGCTGCCCGTGAATCCCTTGGGACGGGTACCATCGAGCGAGATCACCAGATACTCGACGTTGTAGCCACGCCGGAGCATGTCGAGAATCGGTAGCTGCATGGCGCAGAAGCGGCAGGAGCCGTCAACAAATACAACGAGGCCACCGATCTTCGACAGCTCCTCGACGGCCTTCTGTTGCGCCTGATAGTCGGCGTTCCGGACGGAGCGTGCGCCAATCGACGCATACGGAACGCGATTGTTCTCGTCCAGAACCGGGTCTTCGTGAAGAACCCGGACCACTGCCTCCGAAAAGCGTTGCGCCTTGTCGAAAATCACACGCTTGGCATACATGTAGTCGGAGACATTCGCATCCGTCGGATTGTTGATCGCCCGCTCTTCCAGTTGGGGGTAGATCTTGCGGAGGAATTCCACCGTGACGGCCTGCTTGCCATCCGATGCCGGAGCAGAGGCTGGCGCGGGGGCGCGAGCGGCGGGTGCTGCGGCGACGGGCGGCGGTGCAGAAGCCGGGGCTGCAGGTGTCACGTATGGCTGATAGTTCAGAAACGCGTCGCCATACGCGTCGCCTCGCGGAGACACCGCCTGGGCCAAGGCACAAGTGGTTGTGAGCAAATACGCGAGCGCACAGCTGAATCGAATGATGTGGAATCGGCGAACCATACTGGTCGTTCAGAAGAGACGGTAAGCGAAGCCTGCGACCCGGCCTGCGTCGAGGTAGCCCCAATAGCGCGAGTCATTCGAGAGGGGATGAACACCAACCATGAAAAACTCCCCGGGCGGAATGATCTCGTCGCGCTCGAATTCTTTTTCACCACGGTGGTAGAAGCGCGCGAGCGGGAAACCTTGCACCACTGTCTTTCCGTTGATCTGGACCTTGCCGTCGCGAATCGTCACGCGATCGCCGGGCACGCCCGCAACCTGCTTGAGGATGAAGCGTTCCTTGAAGCCGGCCAACGCGCCAGACGGCGTCCAGAACAGCAGATCGCCGTCGTGGACCGCTGCGGGAGCACGGTGTACCAGCAGCGCTAGATGCAGGTCGGGAAGGCAGCGCTCGTTTTGCGGGTCAAAACCGATCGTGATGATCGGCTTGCTCCAGAACCCCCACGCAATGAGCAGCACCCCAAGGAAGAACATGAGGAACTTTCCGCGATCGTAGGCCGGCGCTTCTGCGCTTGCTGCTGCGTCGTGGATCATTGACGGGCACCCGCTGCACTCGCGCTAGCAGTCGCTTCCGCCGGCGCAGGGGACGCAACGTCGGGTTTCTGCACAGGAAGATGCACGGCAGTGCGCAGCTCGTTCGTGATGTCGATCGTGTCAGCCGGCAGGGCGTCGAGGGTTATATCGCCCTGATCATTGCGGCTGGTATTAACCACCACGAAGCCAGCCTTTTCGTACCGCTGGATCACCCCACGGATCGGCACGGCGACCTGCTGCTTCAATTTCTCTTGGGACGCAGACGGATCATTGAGGGCGGCCTCGAGGATGACCGCGCTCTTCTCGGCCACCGCAATGCGCGGAGCCGGTTTGGCCGTCTGGTGTCCCATGAGGTAGACCGCAAGCGACAGCATCATCACGACGGAGTACGGCACCGAGCCCGCTGTCATAAGTCCTTTCATTACTGCAGCTCCTTTATCTCGTTGATGACTTCGTTCGGTGTGAGTCCATCGTGATCGGTGCACATTGCGAGGATCTTGCGGAACCACTCGGTGCGGCGGGCTTTCTTGTCGCCCATCACTTTCCGGACTGCGTCGAGCACGTCCATGCCTTCATCCATGAGTTGCAGCACGACGTCGCGATCGTCACCTTCAGAACTGAAGAGCGTTGCAGTGAACTTGTCCACATAGAGACGGACAACTTCGTACGTTTTGTCGCCCATGATCAGGGACTCGCTCCAGAATCCCTTTCTCGATTCAACGCTTCGCAACAGGCGGTTGAAATACGGATCGTCGGCGAATGCCGTCATGACCTTCTGCGCGATCACCGCGTCGATTTCTTCAGGTTCCTGCTCCATGATTACCTTCCACGCCGATTGCCGGAGGATCACGGCGCCGGCCGGGAAGCCGGCGATCTTCAGCAGCGACTGGACGATGATCCAGACCGCGAGCTTTTCTTTCCGGCCCTTCAGATAGAGCCCTTCCATCGCGGCTGCGGCCGCCGGAACCTGGAACAGGTCCTGCGCCTCGTCGACATAGATGCGCTTCCGGCCGGGAATGGTCCTGACGCGCGACATCAGGACGTTCAGGCAGCAGAACAGCACAACGCGCTTGAGGTGGTCGTCATCGCCGAGGCTCGCCAGTTCAAACACCGTGAACTGGGAGCGGGGATTCAGCGTGCTTGGACCGCGGAAGTACGGGCCGCGAGTTGGCGATTCCACGAACGCCTTCAGGCGCGGAATGAGGTTGGCAGCGGCCGTGATGACTTGGTTCTTGATCGGATTCGACTGAGCCTGCTCGACCATCTTTTCGAGGCAGTCGATGACAGTGGAGGTTTCGGCCTTGTTGCCCTCCTTGCCCCAAGCCGCCTTGACCGCTTCGTTCGCGGCAATCCGGGCGCCGGAGTCGGGCGTCTCGCCGTCGTACGCCATCATGATATGCAGGGACGTAATCGTTTCCTGCTGGGCGTCGAAATCGTCGTCAGACAGGCCAGTGAACGGCGTCAGCGACGGTCGATAGCCATCGGGCCCGCCAAACTCGTTAAACTCGCCTCCGACTGAGCGACAGAATTTTTTGGAGCTTTTGCCGTTGTCGAAGAGCATGACGAAATCGCCCTGAGCCAGGTCGCACTCGATCATGTACTGCAGATTGAACGACTTGCCGGCACCGGATTTCGCGGCGAGCACACCGTTGTAGTTGGAATTGCTGACGTACGGATCAAAGTAGTGCATAGACCCGCGTCGCGTAAGGTACGCAGCGCCCGTCACCGGGTATGAAGCGTTGACGTTACCGAGATAGTCGCCGTAGACGGGAAGCAGGCACCCCACTTCGGAGCTGGCCATCACGGCCTCGCCGTCGACATTGTTGGCGATTGCGGACGAGAAGTTCAGGGGCAGAATCTGCGAGAGTCGAACCAGCCCGGTGCCAAGTACCGCACGGGCGTCGAAGCCGAGCTTGTCCAGAGTGCCCTTCACCGTCGCAGTCGCGCGCACCACCTCCTCGCGCTTGCGGCCGAACAGAAACACGTTGGTCGAGGCGTACACGAACTTCTGGCCGTCTTCAGCGACCTGGCGCTTCAGCTCAAGCAGATCCGCGAGCTTTGCCTGGGTGTCTTCGACACCGAGCTTGATCGGAAAGTTTTGTGCAGTGGTCCGCGACTTGATGGCGCTTTCCATGCGAGTCCACTCCTTGCGCTGGCTGGCGACCCGCACCGTCGTGGACAGGATGTAGGCGGTTTCGATACGCTGGCCGCCGCCCTCTTTCGTCGGCCCCTTGTTAAAGGGCGCTCCGCTGACCAGATTCATGATGCCGTGGAACGGCTCAACCGGGTAGCTCTTGGTGGTCACGACCGAGCAGTAGGTGTCCTCGTTGATGACGCCAATTTTCGAGTCCGAGAAATCGAAACTTTGATCGGGCCCGTAGATCTGGTACTTCAGATCGATCATCTGGTCGAGCTGGACTTCGCCATGCTCGTTGAAGATGTCTGTGAACTGCCGGTAGGTGCCCACGACCTGACCGGGCGTAAGTTTTTGCGCGTCCCGGAAGCCGCAGTCGCGCACGTTGGTCAGGAATTCGGTCTGCAGGTTTTCGGCCTGTTCGATGACCTCGGCGTCAGCCTTGCGGCAAGGCACCGCGAGCGAGATATACACCGTACGCTTGTTGATCATGCCCATGTCGGCAAGCGTGCCGGTGCGAAGGCCTTGCTCATACAGCCTGCGCTGCCTGTTGACCAGGTCGGTAACAACATAGCCGCCATTCACCTTGCCCTTGGCAAACGCGGCTGGAGCATGGTGGTCAGGTTGAACCAGAAGGCTGACCGTGATCACCGAGTCGTCGGGGACCGCCTTGAATACGTTTTGCACGACGGTACTGAATTCGCCGCCGCCGCCGGCAAGGGGACTCATACGGTAGACCGCGCCGATATACGGCTTCTCTCCGCCCGCGGCCTTGCTGATCAGAAGATGCGAATCAGGGGTATAGGTTTCGAGGTTAATGATGTCGCTCGCACGTTTGGTGCGGCTTTGCGTGATCTTGGCAGTCAAGATGAATCTCTCTGTCGGCGTCAGCGGAACGCGGCGCGACCGGATGGACGCGCCGCGATTTCTCCTACGAGGTGTCGCGATAGGGTCAGTGCGCGAGATCGACCGTTTCCAGCTGATGTGCCGTCGACGCATAGCCCGGGCCCGTCGCCGTTGCAACGGTCTGGACAAGAGACGGTCCGATCAGCGCAGTCGCCAGAATGCCCAGCACAACGGTCAGGTTGCGGTATCCACCGCCATGCGCGAGTTGCCAGATCGTTACGATCAGCGAGAGCAGCACGAGCGCCATGACGAGCGTACTGCCGAGCATCGTCTGGACGGTCGAAACAAGCGTGTCCCACGCACTTGCGGCCAGCGCCGTACCACCGTTGAGTGCGCCAACGGAAACAAGCATCGCCCCCATCGTAAGCACCATCACGGCTACGGGCCGGAACGAGCGTGCCGGTGCGTGAGCGTGAGTCAAGACAGCATTTTGTTTCATGGTTTTCCTCTACTTTTACTGTGGCATTGAAGACGGCAAGGAATTGCCTGGGCTACTTTCACCAGCCGATGCTTGCGGTCCTGGCTGGATGAAATCGGTGCGCTGGGACGTGTCGGGCTGCGAGGGCTTCGCGGCCTCGAGCGCCTTGCTGTCCGCAGGCTTGTGTGGGTAGACGCCGCGCGCGGCGCCGGCGGGGTTGCCCCCATCGAATCCTGACCAGTGCGAGCCAACGATCTCCTTGTAGACGGTGGTGTCACTGGTCAGCATGTCGTTGCCGTCCACGAAATGCTTGATCCACGTCCGCTGGATAACGGGGCCCTCACGGACCGGCATGCCGTCAGGCATGCCGTCTACGGCAACCGTGCGAACCGTTCCTGGAGTCGCCGATCCCTGAACGGCCGGACCGCCAGAGCCCATAACGACCGGCTCGCCCGAACCAGAGCGAATCGGGGAGGCCGCCGTATTGCGCTGGCCGACCGGCGCGATGTCGGTCGCCTTGTCGTACTGGCTGAAGTTCAGCTCGGAGTCGAAGCGGCTGGGCGGCAACTCGCCGTTTGTCGAAGCCTCAACAGCCTTGAAGCTGTGGCAGTAGATGCTCGACGGGTCCTGCTTGCGATTGCAGTCGTACGAGTTAGACCCGATCGGATTAAAGGCGGCTGGGCAGCCCGATAGGACCGGCACAGCGCAAACGGAAATGGCGATCACCGCAAGTTTGCTTTTAAGGTTGCTCATTGGACTGCTTCCTTGTTGACCAATCGTTTCTTCAACACGAGGTTTTCTTTGAGAATCCAGGTCACACGGGTGCCTGCCGTGACTTCGACGACCGGAAAGGTCTCCTTGGCAAAGTTCAGATAGAACTGCGACAGCTCAGTTGCCGCGTGATTGATGCCCTGGCCTACTGCCGTGCCCGCCAGATAGCTCGGGCTCGGATAGGTGTAGCTCTGCTCCGAGCCGCTGCCGACGTTCGTGTTGTAGCTGGGCACCGCGCTCGGCGCGAGCGCAGCGCCAAGGCCTGCAGCCATACCCGTCAACGCGGCCTGCATCAGCATCGCACCCTGCTTGTTGACCACTTTCCCCGCCAGGCCCAGCGTGCCGTCAACGTCGAGCGCATAGGCCTTCATGGGCGCTTCGTACACGTCACCGTTCTTGAAGATGCAGCTGATGTGATCGGCGATTCCATAGGCCCGCTCGGCGGATAGCACGGCAGTCGCGGAGCCGCCGACGAAGCAGTTCGCAAGATCACTGGCCTTCCACGAATTGGGCATGATCGCCATGCCCTTGACGCGCGAAACGAACGGCGCGCCAACGTCGAGCGCGGATGTCACGCTTCCGGCAGCTCCTCCACCGTTCGAGCCGCTGGGTCGCGCGTTGATCCCAGAGAGCATGACGGCCTCGATGCCCGTGTACATCGGCAGCACCAGATCGGGGCGCTTGTCGTCATCGCTGCTGGATCGGGCAGGGACCGGGTCGGCGATCATCGTCGGACGTGCCGGCGGCAGGTTCGCCACCTGGGGCGCAGGCGCTGCGGCATCTGCGCTCGCTGTCACGCCGGACGCGTCAATGGGCCGTGCCTTGGCGCGCGAGCCCGGTTGGTCGAAGCTCACCGCTTCCGGCAGGTCCTTGCCGAGCGGATTCGAACCCTGGCTGTCGGTGGCGGGCGTCGTCGGCGCGGGGGCACTCGCCTTGAACGGCGTGTTGACGACCCCAGGCGCGGGATTTCCACCCTGCTGCCGCTGGAGTGCCGCGAGCTGCGACTTCAGGCTCTCGATGTCCGTCACGACGTTCTCGAGTCCCTGATTGCGCGGCGAGGACGGCAGCACGTTGCCCACGACACCCGTAAACGTGGGAGCCGATGCCCCGGTTGCGGGAGCTGCAGCGGGGGTCGGCATCGCCACGGTCTGTGCGGGTAACGCTGCACTCGTCGAGGTCTGCGGCGGGCGACGCGTGAAGTGGTTGTACGTGATAAATGCCGTGCCGAGCACGGTCACCGCGATCAGCAGGTAACGGAACCCAGGCTGCATGTCGTTCCATTCCTGCTTCTTCTGGTCGAGCCATTGCCATTCAAGTGCCATGCTCACTGCTCCTCACGCTTGCGGGCCAGCACAAAGACCCGGGCTCTTTCGCCAGGCTGCAGCAACGGCTTCGGATAGATGGAAACCGCAAGCACGTTGGGGCCGTCGAATTCCTGTTCCCGCAGTTGTGCAATCGTCTGACGCGGATTCCTCACCGTGTAGACCCAAACGTCCCCTTCCTGACCGCTGTAGCGCGTGTCGGCCGTCACGGTTAATCCATCCATCCCAATCGGCGGCAGGTTCACGTCGACCTGCGAAAAGCCGTTCGGCGACTCGCCGAGCGCGACGGACGCCATCAGGTCCTGAACGTGGGTGACGTAATCGCTGCTGTCACCTGTTTTTGGCTTGTGGCTCGCAGTAATGCCGGTATCGTCCGCAACGAGGATCGTCTGCCCCGGGATGGTCTTCGGAACAATCTCGAGCCCAAGGGCTTGACCACCACCACCCGGCGGCTCGATATAGATCTGTCGCGGCTGCGCGTCCTCAGGACGATTGACGTTCCAGTATACGTACAGGTTGTTGCTCTCCGGGCGATGGTCGACCGTCACATCGCTCATCCGCACGATGTACGGGTTCTTGAACGGAAGCACGATGCGGTTCGGTTCGGTCACACTGAGATAGACGGTCTTCGATCCCTGATTGGTCCACGAGACCTTTTGTGAGCGCGTCGGATCGTCCATGCCCAGCTTCTCCCCCGGCACGTGCAGTACACCGGGCAAGTCGATTTCTTTGGCGGGCGTCGCCTTCACAGCGATTGCCGAATCGACCGTCAGCGCGTTGCGCGCGGCTTTGCTTTTTACATGTGCGACCACCTTTTTCCGGGTCGGTGCCGCACCTTGCGCGCCGGCGGACGGAAAAGGCGTCGAACTGGAAACTGCGCCAGTCGGTTGGCCGAAATCAACCGTGGCCGGCGCGCTGTCAGCGCGTGAGGCAAACGGGAGCGAGAGCCCAAGGCTGGCCAACAGCAGCGCGGGCAGGTAGCGTGTGGTGGTCTTCATTTCTTTTGTTGAGCCTTGATCCATTCGGAGTTATGTGCCTTGTCACCGGAATAAGCGATCGCGTCGTCGAGGATCATCTGGTAGTTGGCAAAATGCACCGGAAACTCGAAGACCCACGGCTCAGCTGTATCTCTTGCCGCGTTGACCGTGTGAACGTCGCCAAGCACGAATACCCTACCCAGCTTGTCGTCCGCCTCGAAACGCTTGAGGATGAAGTAGTAGCTGCCCAGCTCGTGCTGGATGCTGAGCGTTGCTACCTTGCTGTCAATGGCCTGGCTAACCTTCGTGTAGGCAGCGGCGGAGAAAAACGGCTGTACAAACTTCTTGATGCTTTCACCGGTGCTCGGATTAACAGAAGCAAGCGCCGAAGCTACGGCATAGGCGGTCGCCTGTTGCGCGCCGACGTCCATGCCGTTTCGCTCGATCTTCGCGCCATCGGGCATGCCGGGAACACGGTTCACAACAATTTCCGACATGAAGACGACCTTGCCGACGCACAGCAGTACTGCCGCGGCGAGACACAGCACTACGATCATGAGGAAGTCATTCTTCTTTCGGAGTTCCGCGACTGACTTGTTTCGGTTCGGAAGGTCCATATCGTTGTTGCCCTATTCAGTGACTTGTTGTTCGGAATCAGCGACGTCCTGCTTGCGCATCATCTGAGATAGAAGACGGTCCGAGGCGGGGTTGATCACCGTGGCATCCCCGACATACACCGTTCGCTGCGACTTGAACCCTTTCGAAAACCCTCGCAGCCCGAAGCGGTAAAGCCAGACCAGAATGAAACCAGGCAGTCGGGTGCTACGCCATTCGATGTACTTCTTGTTCGCGTGATAGCCGACGAACGGAATACCCAGATACGCGCCAGTTCCGTAGATCTTTCCTGCCACTAGCGCAACGAACACGCTGACGATGAGGATGTATGTGTCTTTGAACTCAACGCCTAGAAACGCGCTTTCAGCGCCGCCATATTTTGGAATGCGGAAGGTCTTATTCGACACGTCGATCTCCAGCGAACCAGCAGACGAGGTGTTGCTGCCAGTCCGAAGCAGACGCAAACGCTGATTGCGGGACACACGTTCTGTCGCCAACGAGAACGACCTTGGGCCAGTTGAGCTTCGGCGCCGCGCGTCGACTGACGTGCTTCGTTCTCGCCCGCGCATTCGCCGCCGCCATCGCCTCGCGTTGGAGTTCCCGAGTACGCCAGAGTGCGGCCTCTTCCACAGAGCTGAACAGGTCATAGTTCTGGCGAGGAGCCTGCCCCAGCATGAATCGCTGCGTGCCGCGTCCGTCGTCAGCCGGCTTGGACGAGTACACATATTCGCCGCCATTCGCCGGCGCAACGACCACAGCGCCCGACACGTACCGACCCTGCTGGACGTACGTGACGCCGTCCGATGCTGGTGCCGAAAACGCCGGCACGCACACGACGGCTAACCCCGAAAGAATCATTTTGGACTTTGTCATACATTTATTTTAATCACTAGGAAGACTGATCACAATTAGTATTTATCGCCGTAGGCCGAGTAATAAACGCGGCTCGCCGCGTCCCTCGCGGCAGGCAGTTTCGATGTCTGCGCGACGAACTTCAGTGCCTGGGCGAGACTGATCTCGCCCGCGACTTTTGAGTACTCGCGAGGGTCGTCACTTTCGCCGTGAGCAACGACAAACGTCGGTGCTGCAGTGACGTGATAGCGCCGGGTCAGAACGGGATCGATGATCCAATGGGCAGGCTTCTTTCCACAGCAGGCGCTGCTGATCTGCGCGGCATACTTCTGGGTCGCAGTCAGCGTGCCGTTTTCGTCCGAAAAGCCGGTGAGCACAATCACAGCACCCGCCTGACTGGCCTCGCGGGCCAGCTCGATCACGGAGGCCTGTGGCATCCTCGTGGAGACGAATACCAGCGTGTTCCACGGTGCGGTCATCGAATCGACAAGCGACGGTTGTTCAGCGTGGGTCGAAGCCGCACAGCACAGCATGATGGTTGCGAGCAGTCTTTTCATTTGCTCTCCTTTACTGAGCGACCGTGTAGGTTGCGCAGCAGTCCTTGCGCTGGAAGAGAAAGTACCCGTAGTCCTTGTCCTGCGGACGGGACGCGCCGATCTCCTGAAACGCAAGAGGCCGACCGATCGGCGTGCACATGTTGTCGGGAAACGGAAACGTCCGGTTCGTCTTGTACTGCCGCTTGTCCATGATCAGTTGCGGCACGCCAAGGGCGCCGCATGACTGAAGAGCGTCCTGACCAGCTGTCGACTGCTGCGCCCCGGCTGCGTGCAGCTTTGCAAACAAGCGTGCGATCATCAGATGCGAAACCTGCTCCTGCGTGTTCGCAACAGCGACGTTGCCGTCCAGCGGATACATCGGGCCCCAGGCCCCAGCAACCCAGAAGAGGATTTCCGAGGGAAAGCCGAAGGTGGCCGATATCGCGTCGGGCAGCTCGGCCGCAACACTTGGAACGCCTGCAAACGGATACGCATACGGCGTCAGCATTAGCGACAGCGAGTCATCGTTCCATGTCGGATCTGCCCAGCTGAGGAAAGGTACGTCGAAAGAGCGGTTGTCCAGACACGGGTTGTTCACCACCACGCCGATCGCCGACATGACTGGATTGATGTACTCATTGACCTGTACGAAGGCCGACTTTCGCTTGCCGTTTAGATGCGCCGTCGTGTAGTTCTCCGTTCCGTACTCGTCGGAGTTGTACGGCGTGTTGATGTCGATTCCTCCGAGCAGGGGCATGCAGCCGGGCTTTGTCGTGGTATCGACCATGTAGCGCGGCTCCCAGAATGAGACCGGTGAACCCACCGACAGGTTGTTGGCGCAGACGCAGACCGGAAAAGAACTCGCGCCTGTGTCGTAGTCCTGAGAGGAAACGCCGAGGTTGATGAACCCCCCCATGATGGAAATCGGAAATATGCAGTCGTAGCAGACGTCGTTAATGAGATTGGGAAAACTGCCGTTGCAGATCTGCTGTGCCTGGGCGCCGCCCGACAGGCTGAACGCCAGTACGATCGCAATCCAGAATCGCGAGAGAAGTCTCATTTCATATCTCCCATACCGAACTGGACGGCGAGCTTGTCACCCTGCTGGAATAGCGCAGCCGGAACGCTGGCAATCTGGATGCCATACAGCTTTGCGAGCGTGCTGATGATGATCTTGCGTTGGTCGAAATAGAAAGGCACGCCCTTCTCACCGCGCCACGGGACGTTCTGATACTTGATGCGCATCAGGTACGGCGAGCCGGCCGTGAGCACGATCTTCATCGGTTCCCGCTGGCTACGCCGGATTGCGTACTCCACTTGCTTTGGATCGGTTCCGTCGATGAACAGCAGGCCAGACGTCAACGGCATAACTTTCAACGGTTCGACAACCGTGCCACGTTTGACGATCACGTTTCCGTTCTGGTCTTTATAGTCCGACGGAATCACAAACCGAAGGTCGTGCAACTCCGTGCGCGTCGTGTAGTCGCTTCTGACGCCGAGCGACGGCGGGTTTTTGATCGACGCAATCACCTTGTCCCGGTAGTTTTTCCAGAACGTGTCCATCTCGCCGCTCTGCTGCTTGTGACGCATGACGTCCTTGATCTGCTCCGTGGCGTCGCGATCGAGCGCGTAGGTTTGCGCTTTCACGCCGAGGTCTTCGGCACAAGCAAGCTGCGCAGTGGCCGCGAGTGCGAACACAACGCATTGCAAAAATCTTCTGTTCATTTGTCCACCACCATTGTTGGTCGCGTCGGCCTCGCTTGCGTCTCGATCCGGGCGGCTCGAGGAAACACAGGCTCGCTCTCCGGGTTCATCAACCGCTCGTATTGCTGCTGGACGAGGCGCGCGTATTCGAGCCGTGCCTTTTCGTTGCCGGGTGCGATGCCCGCGCCATATGCGCCGACCGCACGCCAGGTATTGCCATACATGCGGATAAAGTCGGAGAGCAGGAAAGTGCCCACATTGATGTTCGTGCAGCCGTCTAGCAGATCGTCACGATTGATGCCATATCGCTTCAGCCAGTTCAGGTGAAACGGCATGATCTGCATCACCCCCATCGCGCCCGTGGTCGTGTTGACCGCTCCTGGCCGATAGCGCGATTCCACGTGACCGATTGCAAGCAACAGCTTCACGCTGATGTGCCGACGCTGCGCCGCGTGCTCGAAGCATGCCCGCAGGTCAGCGTCAGCTCGCGCGGATTGGCAGATACCCAGCGCGATCACGAGCGTGACGAAGGCCCGGATCATCACGCGTACTTGCTCAAGCCCCTTCGGGCCAGCCAACGCCCGAAGGAAATCAGCCCGAGAACCAGTTCGATCACCACCGCAGCGAAAATCACGTAGAACGATGCAGCGATGATTAGTGGCCCCAACGGACCGAGGTCGCCAGCTGTCAGCATCATGAAAACAGCCGTGGCGATTAGCGTGACGACGCCGGCATGGAGCGCCGTGTAGCGACCGGGCGCGGCAACGGCGCTAAGAAGGCGAAATTTCAGGGTGCTCATTTGGATGCCGTCAGGTTTGCGTGAGACTGCGTCAGTTGCGCCTCGATACGGGCCGTGGGGGTCAGGCCGGGCACCAGCGTTCCGTCTTCGAAAATCAGGGCCGGCGTGCCGTTGATACTCCACTTCTCACCGAACGCAAGATTGCGGGCGATGGGGTTCTCGCACGTCGGCTGATCGGGTTGACGGCGCGAATGCAGGTAATCGCGCCACGAAGAAATCAGGCGCGCCGATCGCTTTTTGTAGTCCGCTTCGGGGTCCGCATCGAGCGGCGGGCCGGAGAAACCGTCACGCGCAAGGTCTTGATATTTGGCCCACGCGGCCGCCCGATCCGACTGACACCAGACGGCTTCCGATACGCCGGGTGCGTTCGGGTGCAACTGCGCGAGGGGGAACGGGAAGATATAGACCGTAACGTCCTTGAGCTGGGTGAGTTCGCCATCGAGCCGACGGCAGTAAGGACAGTCGGGGTCGGAGAAGACATAGAGCTTTCGCGAGCCGCTACCGAAGCGGATCGCATCCTTCAGGTTCAGTTGTGCCACATCAATCTTCGGCCGGTTCGCCTGTTCGAGCGCCTGCGTCAGGTTCTGCTTGGTTCGCAGGTCGATGACGTTCCCGGTGATCAGCACGGAGAAGTCGTCGCGCACGAAGAAGACTTCGCTGCCCTTGACGACCGACCAGAAGCCGGGAATCGAAGGCTGGATCTTGGCACCCTGAGCGGCCGGAAAGCGCTTGACAAGCTCCTCGGGGAAACCGGCGTGAGCGAGTGCCGCGTAGCCCGCGATAACGAGCGCGGCGGTGAGTTTGGAAATGCTTCGCATGAGTCTGTTGCTCCGGTTGGTGCCGTTATCGGCGATCGAACTTTCAGACGGTTCGGTTGATACGACAGAAATCCATCTGCGGTGTGCGGCGTCGGAGCGTGGCATGCAGGTGCGCGGCGCAAGGCTGTGAAAACCACGCCAGCATGTACCGACACAATTCATGACGGTCCCCGATCCCCGTAACGGCGATGGCTTAGGACAGGTAGTTATTGAGGACGACGCAGCCGTAAACGACGATCAGTACGGCGAGGCACAGGCCGTACTCCAGCTCATACATTCCTTTGTGCGCTCGCCAGTAGAGATAGCCGATGGCGAGCAAAAGCAGAAATGCGGCCTTGATCAGCGTCAACTCGTAGGCAAAGCTGATCCACTGGGAAATCCAGTTAAGGAGCTTGTTCGACTCATGCCGACCATGCGGTGCGGTGAGCGTGCTGTGCCAGTCGAGCAGCTGAAGAATCGCAACGACGCCGAGAAGAACTGGCGTTCGGTTGCGAAAGATGGCGTTGGGATGGTCGGTCCTCATTACGTCCCCGTAGTGTGCGCGCCGTTTTGTGTAAAAAACTGAATCAGGCGACGGGGTGATTATAATTTAGTTTTTCTGGCGATGCACGACCTTCCGTTGTGCACTACCAACCATGTCATAGCTTTTCGTCGGGGCCGTTAACCGTTGTAATTTCAACACGTTGCGGCAAGGCATCGAGTGCGGATCGCCGGGAAGATCTGAAGACGTTTTGCCAACCGTGACAAACGAATTAAAATCACGGATGCAGGTTAACAAAATCAAATTATGCGGGGTGTGAGATGGAGCTTGAAAACATCCGGTACGTCAATTTCGACGAACCGGACCGGCGCCGCGTACAGGAGCGGGCGATAGAGTCGGCAAGGTCCGCGCCGGAGAAGTACATCGAGGCCTACAAAAGCGATGTCCGGTCGTTCGAGGGACGGTACGTTGCGGCAGATCTCTTCAAGGAGACGTTCCCGGAGTTCAGCGCGTCGCGGGAGGCGCGAAACCGATACAACCAGCCGGTGCACAACACGGCGGCGGTTCTGTCTTCCGCCCTCTTCACCGAAAACCTCCAGGGGAAGCGCGAAGCGGGCCGTGACACGGTGTATTTCCTGACCGGCTCTCCAGGGGCCGGCAAAACGTCGCTGATGCTCAAGGAAAACAGACTGCCGCAGGATGCCGTGATGGTTTTTGAGGGGCAGATGTCGAGCTTCGACACCAGCCGCGACAAGATCCAGAAGGTGCTTGATGCCGGTTACCGGGCGCATATTATGGTCGTACATCCCAAGGTCGAAGATGCGCTCGACAAGACGCTGCAGCGGTTCTACGAGGAGGGCCGGGGTTCAAGCATCGGAACCATCGCGCGGATCGTCGGTGGCCTGCCCGACTCGCTTTCGCAGCTGAGCGCATACTTCGGAAATAATCTACTTCTCGACATCATTGATGTGCGCGACCGGTCCAACCCGGTCAATCTGCAGGGTTTCGAAAACGTCAACGTCTTGAGATCAGAGGGCAACTATGAACACATCCAGCAACGACTCCAAACCAGAATCGAACAGCAGCGAGACGCCGGACGAATCGACGATGCCGCCTACCGACAGGCAGCCGGACTCCCACCGCGAGATAGCCTCGCAGTGGATTCGCAGCGCCATGAAAGGAGTCAAGGAGATGCACGAGAACGAGGAAGCTCGACAGGACGTAGCGGGCAAGCTGTTCTGACTGCGGATGGCGATGAGCCGACCGGGGCGAAGGCGACCGCGGGAACCCATTTACGTGTCACGAAAGCAAGCGATCTCGATCCCAACATCGTGGTGCGCGGCGAGGTGATCAGGGTCACAGACAAGCACGTGCTCGTGCAAACTGGACGTACGGATGCCGTTGAGTTTGCCCGTTCAGACGTTAGCGGTGCGGTTCGCGTTGGCCAGAGAGTGCAGATGAACTATCAGGAAGTCGATCAGAAGAAGTCGGTCGAGCAGAGTCAGGAAATGACGCCGGGAAAGCAGGAGCAAAGCCGCGGTATAAATGAGCCGTGAACCGAGTAACGTCGGAAGCGCTACCTTGCGTCCTACAAGCACTTAAAAAAACGGGGTTTGGCAATGCAACGCTATGAGATCGACGGACGGCTGTTCGACGAAGACGGTCCCGCACTGCAGGCTGCACTCGGCCGTATCCACCACACGAAGATCCGGCCATTGTGCCTTTGCGTGCGGCCGGGGATTCCAATGTACGTCGCGAAGTCGAACGGTCACTATCTGATCAAGCGAATGCCAGAGTCGGGAGCAGGCCACGCCGCTGATTGTGGGTCGTACGACCCGCCGGCGGAACTCAGTGGGCTCGGCGAGGTACTGGGTCACGCGATCAAGGAAGATATCGAAGACGGAACGACGGCCCTACGGCTTGACTTCGCCCTGAACAAGGTTCCGGGGCGAGCGCCGCCACAGCCCAGCAACAGCGAGCAGGAAAGCATCAAGGGCGAGACTTCGAAGCTCACCATCCGGTCTCTGCTGCATTTTCTGTGGGACGAAGCGCACCTGACGCACTGGAATCCAGCGATGGAGGGCAAGCGCAGCTGGGCCACGATCCACAAGTACCTGGTCCGCGCGGCCCAGGGCAAGTATACAAAAGGACTGCATCTGCCGAGTACGCTTTATGTACCCGAGCCCTTCTACGTCGATCGCAAGGGGGAAATCGCGCAGCGGCGAAGCGCGCTCATCGCCTCTGCCGAGAGCGCTGGCAGGACGGGACAGAAGCTCTTCATTGTTGTCGGCGAGATCAAGGAAGTGACCGCAGCACGCTACGGAAAGAAGGTCATCCTGAAGCAGGTTCCAGATTTTCCGTTCATGTTGAGCAGCGATCTGAACAAGCGGCTCGAAAAGGTCTACAAGGACGAGGTCAGTCTCTGGAACGCATTCCCCGAAATTCACCTCGTCATGATCGCGACGTTTAGCGTGGGCGGTGCCGGCATTGCAGACATCGAAGAAATGGCCCTGATGCTTGCCAACGAGCACTGGCTGCCGTTTTCGAACGTCGACGAAAAAAACCTGCTGGACAGCCTCGTTACGAACGGACGACGGTTCGTTAAAGGTCTCCGCTACAATCTCCCGTCCTCACGGCCACTCGCTTCGGTGATCCTTAGCGACACGTCGGAGAAACACACCGCGGTGTATATGATCCCGGGCAACGCGTCCGACGGCTTTATGGCGGCCCTTGGCGAGCTGCTGGAAAACGACCGGCTCAACCATGTGCAATGGGCAGCCGGCGATGCAATGCCCGATCTATCCCAGGCCGTCCCGCACGCTTTCAATACCGCAGAATGACACTGAAGCTGCTTTCGCATGCGAAACGATCTCTCTTCGTTTCCACGCCAGCCGCAGCCGCGGCGACACTCGCAGCTGGCATGATGATGCTCCCTCTTTACGGCCACACTCAGACGATCCATTTCGGGGTGTTCGACGGTCGCAACTATGCTCCAGCGCAGCTGCCTCTGGCCGCGCGGTCGCCGGTCCAGAACGAGTCACCGAAACTGGATCGCGGGGTCTATCTGGTGCCCCGGTCAGCGGACGGGCAGTACCACCTCGCCGGCTGGATCAACGGTTACCCGGTCGTATTCCTGGTCGACACAGGCGCCACTGTTTCGGCAATTCCGCTGCACGAGGCGCGTAATGCAGGGATTCGCGCTGGCCAGCAGGTTGTCGTTTCTACCGCTAACGGTATGGCAACCAGTTGGACGAGCAAGGCCAACATCCTCAGCTTCGGCGGCTTTACGGTCAGCGACGTCGACGTGCAGGTCGTCGAGCACCTGCAGTTCCCCCTGCTGGGAATGAACGTACTCAACCGTTTCCAGATTGGATACGCCAACGGTTATATGACGTTGAAAATCGCGCAGTGAATAATGCTGCGCGCCCCTCGGCCGACTCATGGTGACCTCGCTCGCGCTAGTCCAGCATCTGCCTGTTAAATCGATGCTGGCATATCTTTGCCCGGCAGCGATCATCGCGCTGCTTCTAGCGCGCTGGGGTCGTGCCAACCTCGCCTTCGCATTGGTGGCGCTCCCGGGTACGATCGCACACGAACTGCTGCATTTCATCGTCGGATTTCTTACGCTGGCGCGACCGGTACGCTTGTCCCTATGGCCCCATCGCGCAGCGGACGGTTCCTACGTGTTCGGTGCTGTCGTATTCGCGAACGTGCGGTGGTGGAACGCGGCTCCTGCCAGCCTCGCTCCGCTGCTCGGTTTTGCAATCGCACCTGTCGTCGCATGGCTAAGAGTGCGTCATGGATTCCACCCGTCCGCGTGGGATGCAATGCTGTGGCTATGTCTCGCGCAGCTGCTAATGGCGGCATGGCCGTCCAGCGTCGACTGGCGCTTGTCATTACGGTCGTGGCCGTTTCTTGTGATTGGGACGGCCGGGGCGTTCCTGATCCGCTTTGTACACGGCTGAAACGATTGCTCAGGCGCTCGCCTTCCGCCCTAGTCAGAGTCACGTACGAAGCGATCGGGCCATCGCAAGAGGATGACATACCGCGCGATGTACATCATGCCAACGACCGTTGTCATCAGCGCGCCGACCGCTAGCGCGACGGCCAGCTTCCACGCGATAGCAGCCGGTGGCGCTGCCAGGTCTGTAGTCGACACGTCGGGCGCCATGACCAGGCTGATTGCACACAGGACCGAGGCAGTCACCAGCGCGTAGAACATGCGACGCCCTGCACGGCGCTGAGCGGCGACTACCCGATTCATCGCGTCCGTGTCGTGAAGGTCGATTATCCAGACAAGAAGCCCCCGGATTGTTTCCATATCATCTCCCTCGCCGGTCACCGGCTAAGAACACTGCGTCACATTGCGGAAGAGATCGACGGCATCAGCCATTGCGCCGGCCGCGTCCAGCTCGACCTCTCCCCGTCCCATGAGAAGAATTTGTAGCAGCTGGTCGGGAAATCGACGCAGGACGCCATCATCGGCGCGGCATAAGTCACGCTCGTCTTCCCGTACCCATCGACGTACCTCAGTAGGCGTCGCGGTGTTGATGGACCGCAATTCAACACTGTCTTCGTCGGCGCCGAACAGGCGCAAGGCATCTTCCAGTGTCGCCGCGTGCGCCCATTGTTCGGTTGTCCAGGTAGGAGGCGAATGCTGGGGCGGAGTGCCCGCCATCAAGGGGTTCCGGCTGAGCCAGTCGGCAAACATCCAGACCGCGATAGTGTAGGCCTGGTTACCAATGGAGGAGGTGTACATTCTGTGTCGCCGGCGCCATCAGCTGCGCGGAGTCGAGGGCCGCTGCAACATCACCAGCGCGATCGGCGCGCCGGAGACGTCGAGGCCGGCCTTCAGCGTCCCGTCCTTGCCATCCCACTGAACAGTTTCGTTGAGTCCGGCGAAGCCGGCCGCTGAGTCGGGCTTGCCCATCTTCTCCGTCAGGCTCGTGACGATCCCGCTAAAAGCCGCAGAGGGAAATTCGATGCCAAAGGAGCTGAGCGTGTACCCGGCCGCCGAATAACTGAACGCGAGCGTCTGCTGAAAGCTCGTTGCGTTGCCAAGTTGAAGCTGGGCGACGCTTCGAGTGCCGTCGGCGCCGAGCGTTGACCAGGTGCAGAACTTGAGCGTAGTGCTCGGGGGCAGGCGGGCACGCTGATCAAACATAATGTCGCCGTCGCCCAGGCAGTACAAGGATGCGCCGGCAGGGGCTGCGGCCTTGACCTCATCGAGCGACATTCCAGCTCGGACGCCGAGCAGGTCGATATGCTCCGGCTTGCCACAACCAGCCAGCATCAGTGCTGAGGCGCAGGACAGAAGAGTTAAGGCGATTTTCGAGCAGGTGGTCATGCGTTGTTCCATTGTTTGTTTAATCTTTCGTTGAGGAGTGGTTGGCGCTTGCGCAACCCTTTTTACGACGCAATCTTTCGCCGCATCGCTGTCTTGAATTCGGCTGGGCTTTGTTTGTCCGCTGTGAGCCCTCGTTCTGCCAGATACAGAGCGAGTTCCAGTTTTCTCACCCGTTCGGCCAAATCGACATTCTCTCTGGCAAGCCGTTCGGCCCGTCTGACTTCGTCCTGCAATCGCTTTTCATACTGCTCAACCGAGCGAGGTAATGACCGCCGGCGTGCGATGGAGAACAAAACGGCGCGCTCTGCAATCACGTCGGCTTCGTGCTGGAACGCGGACCAGTCTCCCAACTTCGCACCCAGCGACGGCCATCCGTTTCCGGTCGGCCGCAGAATTTCGCGCACGGTGTGCCCATCGGCGTACAGCAGGCCCCACCGCTCCGGCAGATCGGCTACGTCCATCACTTCGGGCAGGCAGAGATAAAACCGATACACACCTAGACCGCCCGATATGCGATGTGGCTTGCGTGAGTCGGCCAGAAAATCGGACCGGGACGCCTTGGCTTCTATCACGGCCGAGCAGTTAGACCTGAAGCCGATAACATCGGCTTGTTCCCGCGTGCCGCTCGTCACAAGCTCGCTCGCGACTACGGCAAACCCCTGCCGCTTCAGCCATTTTTCGCCAAGCGTCACCAGCCGTTTATGGATTTCCCCCGCCATCGTGTTAACCGTGCAGCGCGAAACACACGGCGGCCCGGTGATCCTTGTACTGGGCCATCACGTTGCTTTTTGACAGGGCTTTAGCGATAAGACCTGCTGGGGCGCTGAAATGCAGCTCAAGAGCATCTGCAGCGTCGGCAGCGTGAAAACATGCAGGCTCTTTGGAGACAATATTCCCCTCGGCGTCGTGCATGTCGACCCACATTTCACCGTCTTCGAGATCTTGCCCGTTGTTTGGGAGAGCCCGATCGTCGGCTAATGCTGCCTGCAGCATGCGTTCGCCGTCGACCGGCGAAACTGGAGTCTGCATCACGTCGATCAACTCGCCGTGCACTGCGACCTTGGCGACAAGAGTGAACATCGAACCTCCTTCATGACGGACTTATGATTCAACCAACTTGCGCCTTCGAGCGCTTGCTTCAATCGTCGCAGTTGTGAACCGCACAGGTTGGAAAGTGACACGCGGTTACTTTCGCGACATCCCTGAGCGGTCCCACATCAGACTTTTACCGCGTCGCGCGCGTTACTTGCTGACGCCGGCGCTCGCCAGTTGCTGTTCGACATACTGCGCGAACAGGGCGTGGAGATGCGTCGACGGATTGGTCAGATCGGCGAACATGTACGACTGATCGGCACCAGCAACGGTGTAAAGGGCCGGCGCGCAGAACAGCGACGAGCCGAACGCTTGCGGATTGCTCACGCCAGAGTTGGTCGCATTCTGGACCATCAGCGAAATATTGCAGCCTGTGCCGGTATTGGCAACGGAGAAGCCATTCGCCTGATAGGCAGCGATAACACCGTTTTGCCACCCGAACAGGTCAACCGGAACGACCTTGCCGGCCGGCAAGCCGAAGCTCTGAATCGTCTGACTGACCGCCTGGTTATAGACGGTTGCGAGCGCCGTCAGCAGCTGCTGCCCACTCGAACCGACCTTTGCCCCAAGGGGAGTCTGGCCGAGGTCCGGCACATTGACCACGACGACGTGGCCGGCGCCCGCGGTCGCGATCTGTTGCACCGTCGCAGCGAACTTCTGAGCTACCGGCACGAGAGCGGCGGTTGCTTCCTTCTGCACCGCGCTGGTCAGGTCCATGCCTCCAGCGACATCCGATGCGACCAGGCTCTCGATCGAAGGCTCGAGAAGGAGAATGTCATTCGTGCCGCCGTTCACCAGCACGACCTGGCTGGAGCTGAAGGCTCCATGTGCACTCAGGTAGTTCTGCACCTGCTGCGTGACTGGAACGGTTGTCGCCTGCGCGTAGTCGGCGTTCGGCACCGACGACGCCGCATGCCCTTCGCCGGCCGGGTCCTGCACGCGTGCCCCGCCTTGCGCGTAGCCAAGGCCTGTCGACGCTGCGAGCGGCTGACCAAAGCCGCCAAGATAGGCAGCGCTGAGCGAGCCGCCGAAATATTCCGCGACCTTCTGCGTCCAGACTTCGCCCGGATTCGTGGTAAAGCGGCCCCCGCCAAAACTCGCGGTGATGACCGGCGCGTATGTACCTACATCCGACAGCTCGTCGCCGAACGATACGATTTGAACGTTTGCGCTGGCCTGCGCATTCGACGCCGCGGAGGTATTGCCACCGCCACCGCCGCCGCCGCACGCCGCGAGTGCCGCGAACGCCAGCGTCGCGAGCGCGTATTGCGCGGTCCGCTTGATCGTGGTGATGTCGTTTGCAAAGATGGCCGTATTCTTCGTCTTCATTATTTGGTTCCTCGGTCTGTTAATCGATGCGTTGTGGGTCGCTTGCTGTTGGTATCGCGAGCCACCACCTGTTTGGGCCGCTTGGCCGCTGCTGCTTTATTCTTGCGGGCCGGGCGGAGCCACTGCGTCGCCGCCCCGTTCGGTTGCCTGCTCGACACGTGTGAGCCGCGAGTGCTCGCGCATCGCGTCGCGTACGTCGTTAAACTGGTTTTTGCGCGTATCGCCTTCCCAGAGAACGTAGCGGGGGACGCCTTGCACGTAACACTTGGCGATCGTCCAACCGCTCGGATGCGACAGGCAATACTCGCTTTCTTTGGTCCACTCGCCCATTGCCTTCGTCCTCACCAACTGGCATAGAGCGCTACCAGCTCACAGCCAGTAAGTCATCGTCACGACGGCTGGCTGTCGCGCAAGGCGGCGAGCGCCGGCGTTTGCGTGATGGTGGCACCCATCGCCGGGTCAGCTTGCGCAACTGCGACCTTGAAAAACAGCTCGGGGTGAGCTTTGTAGACGAGATGGCCCATCTGGATAACGGCACCGAGGGCGACAAAGATTAGGCCGTTGCGGCAAAAACGCGATGCATCGACGAGGGCCTTAACGGTGGCCACTTCAATCGCATTCGGTGTCGCCCCCTTCTGCGTGTCGATCAACGAAAGCATGTCGACCTCTTGCTCCCTGCTCATTACGGCACCGATCGCCACCCAGCACGTTCCATAAAGCACCACGCAGGCAGAGATCCAGTCGAACTGGTCGTCGGCGAGAACGATGTGGAACGGAAAGGAAAGGCAAAGTGCGAACACCGAAGCGAGCGCGAGTAAGAAGGCGATGTTGTGATGCTGTGCCGGCGCCGCGGGCGCGCTTTTGTGATGGACGAGTCGCGCGTAGATCCGCCTGATGGCGACGAACGCGATGCCAATGAAAAGCCAGAAGAGAGTCGCCTGCAGCACGGACATGCCTGCTACGGCGTTGGTGAGGTCTTGAAGATACTTGGTCATTTTGCGTTCTTGTTGAGTTGCTGGTTCTGCTTGCGGCACCGCCCCCGGGCGGCGCACCTGTCTCGCAAACACAAACGGAATCCATCGCTAGATGGATGACAGACAACTCAATAATGCGGTGTACATGTACACCGCGTCAAGTGCTGCGACCAAGTTTTTTTAGTTCTTTTTCCAGGGCTTCGACCGCCCATTCATGGCACGTTCTTGCGCGCGTCGAGTCAGGCGAGCATGTCCAGGACTTGATGGCGCTCACGCTACATGGACGACGAGTATGTTTGGCGATCAACGCGGCCGCTTCAGCCTGCGAGCCGGCCAGCTCGCACAGCGCGCGCATGCGGTCCCTGTTGGCGGAATCGGGGGGAAGAGAGGTATTCATGGCCGAAACTATATCAGGGGTATATCGAACTCGATGCCCCGATCAATTACGGGCCGGAAGCCGCGGGTTGCGTGTCCGCTGGCGTGTGTCGTACCGCTTGTTTGGTTTCAGTCTGCGCGTCGGCATTCGCCAGCGCATCGAGAATATGTCGACCGTCTGTTATGCCTTGAGAATAGGAAGGCCAAGGCACAAACGGTTGACTGTAATCGCGGCCGAACTCGATCAGCGTCGGACATCGGTAGGTCGCGGTTCTACCATCCAGTCTCACAAGCACTGAGCTGCTGCAATTGACGTCCTTGCCTACAAAGGAAGCCTCTGCTGTGCCTGCTTTTTCAGAATCACGAAAGAACCACCAGTGATCAACCGCCGTGCCGCAGATGTAGAGCCCTGCCAGTACGGCTAGCATCGCTGTACCGAAGCGCAGCGTGAGCGGGTCGCGACGATCCTGGCGTTCCTGCTTACGCAGCCGCGCAACGAAGAGCGCGATGGTTGCCGCCCCGAACCCAAAAAATGCAACGGGGCTCCAGTTGTATGCGTCGCCCGCGATGCCTTTGGTCGGATCGGGGACCATCTCGAATCCCAACAACAAACCGAGTACGCCCACGAGGCAGCACACGAAATGCAGCTGCGCCACAACCCCGTCACGTCCTTTCAAGACAAGACCGCGAATAGCAATGACCAGATTGGCGTATGCGGCAAATAAAAAGGCGGGGAAAAATACCATCTTTTAGCTGCGGAAGTTTTCGAAAATAGCTGTCAATCCGGTGCGGCCGCTGCCCCGATTCGCCTCGTTCAAGCAGATTGAGAATGTCCAGCTTGCCCCGATGCTCTTGTTTTCTTACTCGTGGTCCCGGAGGTCCGTTAGGGACTCTTCCAGCGTGTCAGCGGCGTCCAAATGGAACTGCACAACGGCATCAGTTAGGGGCTCGCCGTTGGGCATCTTGCGTGATTCGGCAGAATCTCGCAAAAGGTTGATTGCGGCCCGCAAGGCCAGCGCCGGGGTAAGGTTGGACATGGCTCGCTTTGCTCGTGATAGACGGCGGCATTTCCCGAGTTAGATATGCAACCAAGCACGGATGGTCACGCCGGCAGCGGCGATTGCAATACCCAGGCACCACCCTGCCAGAATCCGTTTCGGAAGCCACGTGTCCCACTCATTACGAACGAACCAAACTGCCGCTACCAAAGGCGGAGCGATCACGCCGACGAGGCCACCGATCCAGCGGAAAGACCACGCCTCAAAGTAATACAGGTCAAGCGTGCTGAACTCTGCGATCAACATCGCGGCCGCACAGAATCCGTAGAGCACAGCAGCCATCGCGTACGCTTCCACGGGATAGCCCTTTTCGGTCATCATTCGTCGCAACAAGATCTACTCCTTTCTTTGGTTTAACGGACACATTTCATCGCGCCTGGAGTATGGCAAGCGTCACCGCTGGATACGGCCATGTTTCACGAGGCGGGACTCGATTGCGCCTTTAGTCCTGCCGTGTTTGACAGCCAATTCCTTAGGCACGATACCAGCATCAAATTCGGCAAGCAGCTCTGCATCTTCTTGCGGCGACCACGACCGGCCGGCGTTTTCTGGTCTGGGTTTTTGCGTCGGTGCTGCCTTGGCGTCTAGCCCGTGTGCCTTGAGTGCGTTCGATGCGAGATTTAGCGCGCGGATCACTTCCGGCTGATTGAACGGACTCTCTGCAGACAGCACTTCGCCGGTCGTCGGGTCTATGCCGTCCGCGAGCTGCTGGACGATTTGAAGGGCTTGTTGTGGCGACATGGTTGTTTCCGGAACGACGTGGCTCACCCGCATCAGACCTTCATGACGAGGTCAGGTGCGTACTGTTCAAGATGACCATCAACCGTCATGAAATGCATTGGCTCATGTTTCGCTTGAGCGATCAGCAGCCGATCAAACGGATCGCGATGGAAGTCTGGAAGATGGCGTACGGCGGCACCGTGCGCCGCGATGACGGGCAATTCGTTGAACCCGCTCGTCTCGATGGCGCTTACGAGGGCGTCAATATCGACGTCCAGCTTTCCCAGCCCCGCCTTGATAGAGGCTTCCCAGATGCTCGCGCTACTGACGAACACCTCTGCCGCCTCCGAGATTGTCGCGCGGGCCGCGGCGCTCAGTTTTGCGTCGTCGGCGACCACCCACAGGAAGATATGCGTGTCGAGCAGCAGGCGCATCACCGTCCCTCAAAAGCGGCGAGAATGTCGTCGGGCAGCGGCGAATCAAAGTCGTCGGCGATGCGGATGCTATCGCGCATTACGCCGAAGCGCCGGAGAGGTTTTTCGGATTCGACGGGTACGAGCCGGACCGCCGGCTTACCCCGCTTGGAGATCACGACCTCTTCTCCGGCTATTGCCGCGTCGACAAGCCGCGACAGATTCGTCTTGGCTTCGTGAATGTTGGCATTTTGCATGACATCGCTCCCTTGGACGACACCATTCTAGCCAACTTAGCTAAGTTGGTCTACTGGCGGCGTCAGATCGCGCCCTACTGTCATCGCCGTCACTCTGTCGGGCGGCTAGCTAGCGCGGCACGGGCCTTCGACACCAGCTCGACCAGCTTCGGCCGGTAATGCTCGTTGCCCGGCATGCCGTCAGGGTCCAGCGCCTGCGCGCCGTACTCGCGCTGGAATGAGTCCAGCGCCTGCACAACTTCGCGCAGTGCATCGCGCTCCGACGCAAGGTTCAAAACCTCTCGTGTCGGGGTCATTTCCCGTTGACCCGACACCCAACAATGGAGTCGACCGTAGCGACGCTCACTTTCAGCGCGGGAAACGGTCTCGCGTCGCGGCACGTCCGGGCCACCGCTTGATGCAGCATCAAGACTGACCTCGACGCGTCCGGAGAACTGCCACGGCGTGCAAAGCTTGATGCGCCATGTGCCGAAGGCTCGCCGGGCGAAGACGTAGATCTGCAGAAGGCTTGCGAAACCAAAGCCGACGACGACGGCTATCAACCCCAGCCACAACCATAAGGGCAACCAGTGATACGCCGCGCCGACAAGAGCGAGGCATGCTAGCCTCGCCGTCATCGTGTAGTTGGTCGTGGCATAGAGCGCGAAACTTTCGAGGTCCCCATTGGTAGCGCTCGAGAGACGATCCTCCAATGCGCGAAAGCCGCACAGGTTGCCGTCGACGTGGCTCATGAATGTCACGCCGGCTCGTCGGTTGATGCCGTAGAAGGCGACGCACGGCCCGAGGTTACCTGTGCGCAGGCGGTTCAACGTGTCCTGCGTGGTCGCAATGGCAAAGGCTCCCTGCCTCACATTAAGCGTTCTCGCCTCGAGGCTGTCTGTCGATTCCACGGTCTCAAGAACCGCCGAGCTCTCGCCTGTCTCGCTGTGTTGCTCACTCATATGGATGGACTTTTTCAGAACGCGCTTCGCCGGTTACGCTTGTATCTCGCTTCCGCTCGCTTGCCACCGACGAGCGCGACGACACAGCCGATGACCAGCACGACAGCCGATCGGACGATGTCATGGTTCGTTGCGGGCGCCGACCATCCGTACATGCGACCGTTGAACAGTTCGAAGACAACCAGCCACGCGACGAAGATGCCGATCATCCAGCGACGGCCGTAACGTGAAGCGGAAACATCATGTGGATTGCGCGATTTCATCTTTTATTCCTATAAGTGATCGATACGTCAGCCCGTACCGGCGTTGGCTTCTTGCGCGCCATGCCCGCCCTCTCTGCATGGCAAGGCGATGCTCTTGGGACTGCTAGCTTCGAACGCGCTAAATCGCCGATTCAGAGACAGGGAACAGCGCGTCGAAGCGTGGCACCGGAATTACCAGACCGTCGTTCAGACAGGCGGCCGCAACGACCAGATGCTCGCTTGCGGCCCGCTGGGGTTGAGGCTTCCACCCGAGATGGTCCAGCGCGGTCTTCGCCTCTTCGGCAAACACCGTGGCGGCCTCCTCCGGCGTGATTCCGCTGGATTTGATGTGCGAGTTCACCAGTTCGATAAGTGCCTTGCGGAATTCCGCTTTCCGATCTTTTTGTGACATGCTCCACTCCTGCAATGTTGATTTTAATCACTAAATGCAATGAGTGAAATTATATAAGGATTGCGCGTTGCTATGTGAATATCCAAGGCCGTCACACGCGGCGGGCCATCATGTGTTACGGCAACCAACGTCAGGATCTTGAGTATTGCGCGTGGCGCTCATGCTTGGAGCCTTGCAGTCATCTGCTTGGTGATGACCTGCTGCCGCTCGATTCCGCCCCACGGCATATCCCTGCGCTGCCGTGCGGTGCGCACATTCCACTGGTCGCCGCCTTCAACAGCGCCAAGTTCGTCCCAGCTGATTGGCACCGACACGCCGAGCCCGGGGCGAGCGCGAACCGAATACGCGGCAGCCGTCGTGGAGCCGCGCCCGTTGCGCAGATAATCGACGAAGACCTTCCCGACTCGGTTTCGAGGACCAGACACCGCGGAGAAGCGCTCGGGCACGACACGCGCAAGATGGCGTGCAATCGCATGCGAGAACCGCTTGACCTCGTCCCATGCATGAATCGGCCGCAACGGGATGACAAGATGCAAACCTTTCCCGCCGCTGGTTTTGCAGAACGACTCAAGCCCGATCTCGTCAAGGAGTACCTTGGCCAGCATGGCCGCCTCCCGCATCGTTCTCCAAGGCAGCGCAGGGTCCGGGTCAAGGTCCAGGATGAACTGGTCAGGGCTAGCGAGATTCGGTGCGCTCGCGTTCCAGCAGTGGATCTCGACGACGTTCAGTTGGGCCAACTCCACGAGGGCAGCGGGCGTGTTGGCGACAAGCAGGGGGGCATGTCCGGGATGGAGAGACGGCGGCAAGCTCTCGACCGCCACGAAGCGCTGCGATTCGGCGTGTTTTTGGTAAATTAGCGCGCCGCTGATGCCGTCGGGGGCGCGCACGAGCATCAAGGGCCTGTTGCCTATTTGCGGCAGCATCAAGTCGGCCATCGCTTCGTAGTAGCTGATCAGGTCGCGCTTTGTGACGGCCGACGATGGATCGATGATCCGGCCGGGATTGGTGATCCGCACCGGACGGACTCCGGATGAGAGACGCTCTCCTGCGCCTGTTGACATCGCGAGATCGACGCCTTCCTCTCGCACTTCCCTGGCGTCTTTGTCTTCTCTCAGGCCGACCATGACGCCCTGCCGAATCTCACCTACCGGCGTCCACTCAAGAAACGATACTTCGACCACTTTCTCGGGTTCAACCCAGACGACCTCGCGATCAGGGTCTCGCGCCGGCGGATTAAGAAACGGCGGCGATTTGCGCTCGTGCAGCGAGGCCGCGAACGCCTGCAGCTGCTTCGGCCTGAGTTCAGCCTTGGCCGCCCCCGCGTAACGCAACGAGCCGTCGCGCTCGAAGACGCCAAGGAGCAGGCCCCGAACGCCGCTTCGCGCGCCTCGCGATTGCGTGTAGGCTCCGATCACGAACTCCTGGCGCCGCCGACACTTCAGTTTGACCCAGTCGGGCGAGCGGCCCTCGGTATAGGTCGCGTCTGCCCGCTTGCCCACGATGCCCTCGAGCTGCATGCGGCAGGCAGAGTCCAACAATGAATGGACGTCCTGCTCAAAGTCATTGCTGAATCGCAGACGTGCGTCGTCTATTTCCGCCAACAACTGCCGCAAGAGATCGCGGCGCTCATGCAGAGCCACGTGACGCAGGTCGAATCCGTCCAGGTACAGAAGATCGAATACGAAGTACACGATGCTGGACGTGCGACGGCGTGCAAAAGCATTCTGCAATGCGCTGAAGTCGGGCAGGCCGCTTTCATTGAGCACGACAGCTTCGCCGTCGAGCCAGACGCTTTTCACTGGCAAGGAGCCAAGGGAGTCGGCCAGCGCCGGCAGACGATCGGTCCAGTCATGGCCGTTGCGCGTGTAAAACGTCGGCACGCCCGCCACGCATTTCGATAGCAGCCGATAGCCATCGAACTTGATCTCGTAAGACCATTGCCCTGTCGCCGGCGGCTGCTTCGCGAGCACGGCAAGCTGCGGCGCGATACGACCGGGCATTTCAGCCCTGACGGCCCCTAATCTGCGCAGTCGTCGCACGTCAATCATGGGAAGGCCTTGCGGAATCGGTGCAGAGCATGCGCACGTCGTGTGCCTCCTCCGGCGGAGGCACAGCGGTTGCTCGTCGGCGAAGAACAACCGCGGAGGAAGACATGGCAGAGCAGCATAAACCCGGCGAGATTGTGAAGACCTCGGGCATCTACAAGGTAGTCCGGGAAGGCGACGGCGGAAGTGGCTTTGAAGTGACGTGTGTCGAAGGCGAGCATTTCCCCCCAACCCGCAGCGGCAAGGGCGCGCATTACGAACTGATTCATGGTGCGACCCACTCCCACAAACATAGCGAGCTGGGCAGCAAAGACTAACCTCGGGGCGGTGCCCGTAACGTTAACACGACCGACGCGCCGTGTCCGCGTTCGTCACGCCGACGTGGTCTCGGCGAGGCTTCGTCGACTTACGGTCGCAGGACGGCGGGTCCTGGCGTGGCGGCTGAGCAGCACGGGCGACGGGTGAAGCTCGACCACGATCGGCTGCGCGGCGGCAGGTCCCTTTCGTTTAACGACTTCGACGGACACGCCGTCAGTTGTTGGCCGGACCGAGAGCCGCAATTCAGCCGGCGACGGGTCCATCGCGGCCGCCAACGGTCTGAAAACGACAAACAGGGTTTCGCTTGACTTCGCGACGACCTGCAGCCGCCTCAGCCATTCCGCTTTGACGTGGTTTTGCCAGAAAAGAAGCGCGCCGCACGTCCCCGCACGGAGGATCTGCTCTGCAGACCACAGGGAGTCGGCAGTCGTTTTGGGCCGTAACAGCAAGGTGTTTTCCAGCGGGACGCCCACATACGCGAGCCCCGGAGCATTTGGCTCTTGCGGTGGCTGGACCAAGGTGATGGGTCGCTTCGTGGCGGCGAGCGCCGGAGCCAGCAGGCGCAGCTCCCCAATGCCTGTCTGCTGGAGCATCATCTCAGTGAGTGCGCCCAAGGGCCATCCACCGCCCGGCAGCTCCGTCGAGAGGCTGGCATAGCCTGTATCGATCGTCCGTCCACCGCCCCGCGCCAGCTGCGCTCCGCGCCACAAGGTTATTCCCCCCGACTCCGAATACATATTTCTGTCGAGCGCAGCATCGATGGAGCGCGCCCGTTCCTCGGGCGTGCGTAACTGCTGTGCGGCTAACGCAGTCCGACTCACGATTTAGCTCCAGAAGTACTGTATAAATATACAGGTATTCTAGCCCAAGTGTTTGAGTTCCAGGTTGGAGGTCGAGTCCAATCTTCTTCGATTCCGCCCGCTATTTCCCGTCCCTAATTAATCGACCAAACACTGTCGCTCTGTCGTTTCAAGATTACTTGAATCTTTGAATCGACAGGTCTATGATGCTGCCATGGACTCGAACCTCGTTGTACGCGCGCTCGGCGCGCTCGCTCATGAATCGCGCCTGGCGATCTTCCGCGCACTGGTTGTCGCGGGCCCCGAAGGCATGCCGGCTGGTGAGATCGCTCAGCAGCTTGGCCTCTCGCCATCCGGTCTGTCGTTTCACCTTAAAGACCTGTCGCATGCTGGCCTCGTCAACAGCGTCCAGCAGGGACGATTCATCTTCTATTCAGCCAATTTCGACGCGATGAACGGCTTGCTCGGGTTTTTGACTGAGAACTGCTGTGCTGGCGCCGACTGTTCCGTTCAAGGTGTGCCGCAATGCACAGGAGCTAAATCATGAAACGCATGCACATTCATGTCGCTGTCGAAGACCTCGAAGCGAGCACTCGCTTTTACGTTGCTATGTTCGGAGGCACGGAGCCGACCGTATCGAAGTCGGACTATCGCAAGTGGGAGTTGAGCGATCCTAAGGTCAACTTCGCCATTTCGAAGCGTGGCGTGAAGCCGGGCATCGATCATCTTGGCATCCAGGTCGAGTCAGATGATGAACTCGCCGAGATGCGAGCCCGCTTTGCAAGCGCTGAGCTGCCTGTTTCAAACCAGACGGCGACGACTTGTTGTTACGCAAAGTCGGACAAGGCGTGGACTGTCGATCCTCAGGGAGTCGCGTGGGAGACATTTAGAACGCTTGAGCATGCTCCAGTTTATGGTGAGTCGCGCGACCGTTCACGCAGTACCTACGTTTCTTCAAATGCCTGCTGCGCGGGCGCAGATATTAAACGGAGCGCCACGTGAGCAACAAGACCTACAACGTTCTGGTCCTCTGCACGGGCAATAGTGCCCGAAGCATCATGGCCGAAGCGCTCTTCAACACACTCGGCAAGGGCCGCTTCCATGCGTTCAGCGCAGGTAGTCATCCGTCAGGTGCGGTCAATCCGTTTGCGCTCGAGCGTTGCGAATCACTGGACTACGACACGGCAGGGCTACGCAGCAAGAGCTGGGATGAGTTCGGTACGCCGGACGCACCGCAAATGGACTTCGTGATCACCGTATGCGACCAGGCGGCGGGAGAGGTCTGCCCGATCTGGCCCGGCAAGCCGATCACCGCGCACTGGGGCTTTGAGGATCCTGCCGCATTTGTGGGCAGCGACGAGCAGAAGCGCGCAGTCTTTACGAAGGTCTACCGGCAGATCCTGACGCGGGTGAGTCAGTTTGTGAACCTGCCGTTGAACATACTTGATCGCAATGCAGCGCAGAAGGAAGTGCGTGCAATTGGCGAACGTCCGGCCGAGGAATCCAATGAGCAGCACTGATTCGGTTGCTCGCGCGGGCCGCCCCGTCATTGGCTTCTTCGAGCGATACCTGACGGTGTGGGTCGCGCTGTGCATCATCGCGGGCATCGCGCTGGGCCAATGGTTGCCGTCGTTGTTCCAGGCTATCGGTCGCATGGAGATCGCGCAGGTCAATCTGCCAGTTGGCGTGCTCATCTGGGTGATGATCATCCCGATGCTCATCAAGATCGACTTTGGTGCGATGGCCCAGATCAAAGGCCATTGGCGCGGGATCGGTGTCACGCTATTCGTGAACTGGCTGGTCAAGCCTTTCTCCATGGCGCTGCTCGGATGGATCTTCGTGCGCCACGTCTTCGCTCCCTGGCTGCCTGCAGCGCAACTCGACAGCTACATTGCCGGCCTCATTCTGCTGGCCGCCGCCCCTTGCACGGCGATGGTGTTCGTCTGGTCGCAGCTTTGCAAGGGCGATCCCTATTTCACCTTGTCGCAAGTGGCGCTGAACGACGCGATTATGATCGTTGCGTTCGCACCGATCGTGGCGCTTCTCCTTGGCCTATCCGCCATCACTGTCCCCTGGAATACGCTCATCGCGTCGGTGGGTCTCTACATCATCATCCCAGTGGTCATTGCGCAGGTCCTGCGTCGCACGCTTCTCGCGAAGGGTGAGCCACACTTCAATCGAACGGTGTCTCGTCTGGGCCCCTATTCGATATGCGCGCTTCTCGCTACGCTCGTCCTCCTGTTCGCCTTCCAGGGGCAGGCTATTGTCCGCGAGCCGCTGGTCATCGCGATGCTCGCTGTCCCGATCCTCATTCAAGTCTTTCTGAACTCCGGGCTGGCCTATTTGCTGAACCGTAAGCTCCGTGTGGCGCATTGCGTAGCCGGGCCTTCGAGTCTAATCGGCGCAAGCAATTTCTTCGAGCTGGCCGTCGCGACCGCGATCAGCCTGTTCGGCTTCCAGTCGGGCGCGGCGCTCGCGACTGTCGTTGGCGTGCTGATTGAGGTGCCAGTCATGCTGCTCGTGGTTGGCGTTGTGAACCGCTCGCAGCGCTGGTACGAGACCGCGTGAGGAGCGGGCGTGAGCATCATCATTTACCACAACCCTGATTGCGGTACGTCGCGCAATGTCCTCGCTATGTTGCGCGAAGCCGGTGAAGACCTATGCGTCATCGAGTATCTGAAGACACCACCGGATCGCGCAACGCTCGAGCGGATCATCACGGACACCGGACTGGCGGTCAGGGACATACTCCGGATCAAAGGCACGCCGTATGCGGAACTCGGACTCGACGATGCGGCATTGACCGATGCGCAACTGATTGACGCGATGCTGGTCCATCCGATGCTGATCAATCGACCGATTGTCGTGACGCCGCGCGGCACACGTCTATGCCGACCTTCGGACGCTGTTGTTGACGTACTGGCTCATGCACCCGAGCGCGAGATGCTAAAGGAGGATGGCGTACCGTTCATCGTCGCCCGGGCAATCCCGGGCGACGACGCCACCTTCGTGCAGACTATGAGGGATGCCCAACTACCGGTCGATGACCTGTCCGAGCCCGGACGCGCATTCTTTAAGTTCAGCACGCTAGCCGGTGTACACATCGGCTACGGTGGATTCGAACGGTACGGTAGTGATGCGCTCGTCCGTTCGATCGTCGTCGCGTCCGGGCATCGAGGCATGGGCATCGGTCGCAACCTGCTATTTGTATTGCTGCACGAGGCATTCGATGCAGGTGCTCGCACTGCATGGCTGCTCACGACGGACACCTCGGCCTTTTTCGAGAAGACTGGTTTCAGGGCCGTCATGCGCGAGGCGGCGCCCCCAACGATCCTAATGACGCAACAGGCTTGCACCCTGTGTCCGGCCAGTGCGGTACTCATGTCGCGTGCCATTACCCTGTAGCTCGCGCGAGCGCGGGATGGCACTTAATTGGAGTCCAGTCATGAACAATGTTGACATCACAGCACCCTCGTTGTGGGTTGGTTCCTCTGGCTCGCGCTGCAACCCGATGACGGCTGCGATCGCGCTTCGATTGCGCCCGGCACGGAAGTCCAGCAGCGCGAGACTCAGGAACATCGCTGGATCGAATGTACCCGCTGCTTTGCAGTCAGTCAGTATGTCCACCTCAACCTTGATCGATGCACTCTTACGATCGCTTGGCCGGGAGGCCGGGCAGTTCGCGGAAGCAATGGATTTAACCGCGACTCGAAGCGGGCATGAGGACTTGATGCGATTTGTCTTAGGCGGCACAACAGCGGCTGCTGTCCTGTTACTCGATGTGCCAACCCTGTTTCAGGTCCCGCGCTGTAACTGGCAAGCTCCGCTCCTGCAAACACGCAACCGCCTCTCTGACGACGGATTCAAGGTCTATGCGATTCTGGTGAATGGCCGCAGGGAGCACAGCCTGTCAGGCGCGCTGTACCGATTAAACGACCGGTACGAGGGATCGCGACTCGCTCGGTTTTGTGACACGAACGGTGTTGGACTTCTAACGAGCGACGAAGCGCGAGTCGCTGAAACGCGCAACGGGGCGGAAGGCAGTTTGGCTTCGTCGATAGCGTCGGCGCTAATGTCCGCACGCCACTTTTGTTGCGGAGCCTTCCGGATTGGCAAGTCGGACGTCGACACGAGCCATCTGTAACCGCACATCTATATGATCAACGACCTGCCGCACGTCAGCGCCTCGCATCTCGACATACCCGATCTCGCGAAGCTTGAGGCGCATGCGATTTCGCAGCACCCGCCCCGAATCCTCCTACTGTACGGTTCACTTCGACCCACGTCGTACAGCAGGCTGCTGACGCTTGAAGCTGAACGCATCCTCCGGCAGTTCGGCGCTGAGACCAGAGTGTTTGATCCGCATGGCCTGCCACTCGCCGACAGCGTGCCCGCAGACCACCCAAAGGTCGTCGAATTGCGCGAAGCGTCCATCTGGTCCGAGGGCCAAGTGTGGTGCAGCCCGGAACGACATGGCGCACTGACCGGCGTGTTCAAGAATCAGATCGACTGGCTGCCGCTCGATTCCGGTAGCATCCGGCCGACGCAAGGGCGCACGCTAGCGGTCATGCAGGTGTCGGGAGGCTCGCAATCCTTCAATGCGGTGAACGCTTTGCGCGTGCTTGGCCGCTGGATGCGGATGGTGACCATTCCCAACCAGAGCTCCGTTGCCAAGGCGTTTCAAGAGTTCGATGAGGACGGACGCATGAAGCCATCGCCGTACTACGACCGCGTGGTCGATGTGATGGAGGAGCTCTATAAATTCACGCTGCTCGTGCGCGACCGCTCGGATTACCTGACCGACAGGTACAGCGAGCGTAAAGAGAAGACCCCTACATCTGTTTCCGCCCTCGCCAATGCAGCAATGAGCCATGAGCACAGCACACAGAACGCCGACACCGACGACAGTGAAGTCGAGTAATTCGACGGATCGCGCCGAATCACTGGCCACCTGGGCGCTCGCGCTCGCCCAACTGGTGTCGTGGGGCTCGGTCTACTATTCGTTTTCGCTGCTGGTCGTACCCATGGAGCAGACGATGGGCTGGAGCCGCACGTCCACGAATGCGGCCCTCTCGCTCGGACTGCTGGTCTCGGGCTTCGCAGCATATCCGGTGGGCAAATGGATCGACCACGGGCTCGGACGTCGGGTCATGTCCATCGGATCGCTGATCGCGGCAGCCATGCTGCTGATGTGGTCCGCCACATCGTCGCTCACGATTCTCTTCGTAGCGTGGATCGGCTTGGGCTTGTCGATGGCGGCGACCTTCTATGACCCGCTCTTCGCCGTGCTCACGCATCGCTATCCGCTGCGATACAAGACCAAGATCACACTGGTGACGCTCGTTGCGGGATTCGCGAGCACGGTTTTCATTCCGATCACGCAGTTCCTCGTGGATGTGGCCGGTTGGCGTCTCGCGCTCGTCGCACTGGCCGCGTGCAATCTAATCATTTGCCTGCCGATTCATGTCGTCGCGATCCGCTCCTCACGAATCGACCCGAACGCTTCCCAGCCGAGCGCGGAGCGCATGGCGGTCGATGCTGCGGCAACGCGACGTGCACTGCGCACGCCTACCTTCTGGGCGCTCGCGCTGTGCTTCACAACCTACTACGCGACCTTCGCCGCGCTCACATTTCATCTGGTTCCGTTGATGGTCGAGCGCGGCGTCACCAACACGGTTCTGGTCATCACCATGGCGCTGATCGGACCCGCGCAAGTCATCGCCCGCGCGGTCTGGTTCGCATTCGATCGCAAGGTCACCATCACGACAGTTGGTTTCATCGTGGTGACACTCTTTCCCGTCTCGACGGTCGTCCTGATCGTGGCTGGCAAATCCGCTGCGCTATTGTGGATCTTCGCGCTCTGCTATGGCGCCGCCAACGGCATGATGACGATCCTGCGCGGCACGATCGTCCAGCAGTTTCTGTGGACGGAGGGCTACGGCGCGATCAGCGGCATGCTGTCGTTTCCGTCGAACATTGCGAAGGGCATCGCGCCCATCGCAGCGGCGAGCATCTGGGGACTGACGCATGGGTATGTCGCCGTCGAATGGACGGTGTTGCTTGTCTCGTCGCTATCCGCCTTCAGCTTTTTTATCGCAGCGAAGTGCGCGCCGGCACGGCTCTCTCATCGGTGAGTCGATTCAGGAGCAGCGATGACTTACAACGGTCAACGTGGTGACTTAAAGCGTGCGTAGGATGTTTGCTATTTCTGTCGAGCGATGTTCGTCAGCATCAGAGCAAAGGTCCTCACGGACGAAACCGGCGTCTACACTGAGATCCCCGCCTTGCTTGCCGCGACGGGGATACTCGAGCCGCTGATTGATTATTTCCTGCATAGAAGCCACGATCGCAGTCTGGAATGGATGCGCAAGGTGACGCGATCGGTGCGGCTCTTTCTTGAGTACATTCAGCTCAACCCCGCCGAACGCGACCCTCATCAACTGTTTCAGAATTTCGCGAAGCGCCTGTACACAGGAACGTTCAATCGCGAAACAGGACTCGACGCCACGGGCCTTTGCTGGCCACCTCGCTCGCCGCACGACGCGGCACGCATCATCATCCATTTGAGCGACTTCTTCAATTGGTTGGGCGAAGTTCGTCCTGAAGCAGCCAGCGTCAATCCTCGGTACCTCGGCAGCACGTTCGATCGACAGATTGATGAAGCCGCTTACCAATATCGTAGAAGCAAGGCCTTCCTTGGGCATACGTGGTCGTCGAATTCCACCGCGCGCGCCACACGATATTGGCTTCGCTACGGGAGAATCCCGAGGGTCGCGCGAGGTGAGCCGCCAGCTTTTCCAGAACGTCACTTTGAAGCGTTGCTCTTCAAAGGCTTTCGCAACGGCGATCGTTACGACTATCGTGGCATCTTGATCACGCTACTGCTCCATGGCGCGGGATTTCGAGAGTCGGAGCCTTTTCACCTTTACGTTCAGGACGTATTTCCAGATCCACAGGACCCGCGTCAAGCCAAGGTCCTCATCCACCATCCGCACTACGGGATCGCGCCTGCCGATTGGTGTGACGAGCGAGGACGACCGCGTAACTCGAACCGAGCAGAATACCTCGGCCAGCGCTTCCGCCTTGTGCCGCGTACAGACCTGATGGACCGTCGCCATGCCGGCTGGAAAGGCAGTATGCACGACGGCCCTTACTACAAGCAAGCTTACTGGTTCGTGCCGGAGTATGGCGAGTGGTTTCTCGAGTTATGGCAACGCTATCTGAAGCAGCTGGCGCATTTTGACCGGGATCATCCCTTCGCCTTCGTGAACCTTCGACACGCGCCATACGGTGCAATGTACACCCTCACTCAATACAACAAGGCTCATGCGGCCGCATGCAAACGCATAGGACTCGAGGTCGGTAAGGCGCTTGGCACCACCCCTCACGGGCACAGACACGCCTACGGCCAGCGCTTGAGGCGTGCAGAGATCGATAAGTCGATGATTCGCCGCTTCATGCATCACGCCTCCATCGAGAGCCAGGAGATCTACACACAAGCAAGCTTTAGCGAAGCCCGAGAAGCACTTCAGCAAGCGGCGCACCGGCTGGATGGACTTCTTACGACGCCTCTGTCGGATTTGGTCCGTTCATCGGACTAACCACATCTCCACGTGACCGAGCAAACACATGTACAAGACCTCTCCAACTAAACCGAAGGGGCGTCGCAAGGCGGCAAGGACCGAGCGCAGCATGCGACGCGATTCGGATGCAACCCTGGCCTGGGTGGTGGAGTTCTATCCAGAACTTGCAGCCTGGAGAGTCTTCGCCTTGGAGTGGCTCGGTGGGGAAACGCATGGTCTACACCAGAGACTGCAGGCCCTATCGACTTTCTTCGAGCGCTACCTCATTCTGCAGAGCCTGCCGCTGGACCCGAGTGTATTCCTGGCGCAAACGACACAGGTTCCAGAATTTCACCGAACGGCGTGTCCTGACTCTCCTTGGGGCATCAGCGCGAATAATCTTATCCACGCTTTTCTGCAGTTTGTGTTGCTTCGGCATTTCAGTCAGATTGGTAAAGACGATAATGCCGTATTAATGCAGGGCTATCGCAACCCGGTACGTCGTATGTCGAAAGCGGGGTTGCCGAAGCGCGGCGAGAGCGTTTACTCACCGCTGCCCTATGGCTACATCGACCAACTTCGGCAGATGCTGGCGGCGGGACCCCATTTTCGCGACTGGCAATGGGCGCAAGGGGCGCTCGGGAGCAAGATCGGCCATATGGGTGCGAGCGCACCTGATTGGTTCGACGTGACCGAAGACGAGATTGATCGCGACGATCCGGATTGCGTGTGGCGCATACGTAAGCTGAGTCGAAACTATCGCGGTGGTCAAGTGTTGCAGATGTGGAGTCCAGTGCGCTGGGTCGCATTGCTTGTGAAGCTCATCTTGCCGTTACGCACTAGCCAGGTCCGTGTGCTTGACTCTGGAGAGGCAGACACCTGGCGCTATATGGCAGGTCGTTGGGAACTGAACAGCAATGAGATTGCGCAGGGGAGCGAATTTCGACCGCTACAGCAGGGTGTGTTCAGGCGCGACTATGATCGCAGCAGCAGCGAGGACCCACTAGCGGTCCTGTATATCAACACGAACAAGACTGCCGATGTTTCGAAGTCAGGGCCGGAGAAGGGCTATTTGCTGCCGTGGATGCACGGCGGAGCAGTTCACCAGAATGTTTTCTACTGGATCGAGAAGCTGCGTAACTGGCAAGAGAAGTACAACCCCATCTCCCGTCGAACCTCATGGGCCGAACTGGATCGTCGACATATCATCGTCAAGACTGATTTCCAGTTGGCGCGCTATCCCGACGCGTGCTTTCTCTTCCGATTGCCAGAATACCCAACGGCACAAATGCGTAACTTTCCGCTTCAGGATCAGGCGCTCAATTCGTGCTGGTTCTATTTGCTGAAGGCATTTGAATCACGGCTCGCCGTGCGTTCCGAGACTCACCACAATGGAACGCCGATTCGGCTGCTGCCGCCCCAATCCAAGAAGAGGACGTTGTTCCCACTTCACAGTTTGCGAGTCTCCCTTGTCACCGCCCTGGCCTTGGAAGGCCAGGTGCCGTTCCCTGTGCTGCAGAAGCTTGTCGGTCATAGCCGGTTGGTCATGACCTTGTATTACACCAAGCCTGGAGCCACCCATATTCGCGATGTCCTCCTCGATGCGAAGACTCGTTTGGATGCCAATAAGAATGCGAGCATTCAGAATTTCCTGCTCGATACTGCGCACGAGGAACTTGTGCAAAGCGCGATCTGCAATAGTGTAGGTAGTGTTGCAGATGCAATCGCTGAGCATCCAGCGGCAAGAAACGCGTTGGGCTGGATGCCAATGCACCACGGCCTGTGCCTCGCTGGAGGAAACGCCAGCGATTCGATGGAGAACCGTTCGATTGGTGGATGCCACAACGGAGGTCCGATGGTTCTGCCAGGTACTGCTGTTGGCAACGCAAAGCACGCTCCCGTTCCGGGAGGGAATCGCAACTGCGTTCGATGCCGCTGGTTTGTGACGGAGCCTCACTACCTTCCATCGCTCGCCGCGCACTTCAACACGATCGCCTACCATTTCGACGAGGCCCGCAATGCTTGCCTCGCGAATGAGGGCGTGCTTCTTGATCTGAAGAAGCAGAAAGCTGACGCTGAAGACGCTGGCGAGGTCTTCCTTCATCTCGATACCTTTCGGCAAGCAGAGCGCGTGTGGGAAGGATCGATGAAGCGATTCAACGACTTCGCGGAGGATCTCACCGCTTGTTGGCGGCTCATTGAACGCTGTAAGGCCGCGCTCGACCGGCTCGTCGAAGACTCTACTCAACTGGTGGCCGTGGGCACCGCGAGCGACGTGCATATCGCGTTTGAAGACACCGAATCGGAATTGCTTCAGCTTGCTGGAGTTTGCGAAGACGTCGAACTCTATCCTGATCTCGATGCTGGCAAGGCGATATTTCGTCGAAGTCAGTTGCTCGATGCTGTGCTATATCGCGATAACCTGTCGCCCGTCTTCATGATGCTGAGTGAGGCAGAGCAACTTCGCGTTGGCAACGCATTCATGCGCCGTCTCGCACGGCAGATGAACCCCGCCAATCCGGTGCTGGGAACGCGGCAAGTCATCAATTTGATGGATGCTGGCCAGAGCTTGAGCGAGCGATTTGGCGTCGATTTCGCCACGTTTCTGCCGGAATGCAATGCCACCGGCATGCTCACGCGCAAGCCTCAATCCATCGACGAGTCGCAAGGATGAACAGCCCAACAATCGGCCACCCGGACATTGTTCTTGGCACGCTGCTCGCCAAAGGCGGCCGCGCTCATCGGCTTGCTAGGCTGACAGCGCTGCATGAGATTTGCCGTAGGCATCAGGAGTTAGGCTCGTGCGATTTTTCTCTCTCAACCATTGGTCGCCTGGCGGAGGCGGAAGGCATCCTAAAGGGGCGCGTCCTCTACAACATGCAATCGGCGGATTACCGCAAGCTGATTTTGTCCTGGGCAACGTATGCCGGGCCACCGACGCTTCAACCATCGAAACCGCTGGCAAGCCACGAATACCTCATGCGTATTCAAGACCCCGCGATCCGCTCCATCATGCAAGCGATCATCGGGGAGCGAGACAAGCTCCGGGCCGAGGTCAACCTTCTGAAATCTAACGCTCAAGTCGTCGTGGACCGGCGCCCAATCGGTGCGCGCGGCCCAGGAGCCGCCATCGTCTTGCCAACAACGACGCACGGCCACGACGCGCAGCTCACTCCTTCAGAACGTGAAGCGCTGGAGAAGGCGGTCTCTGCCGACTACCTTGATGGACACGGCTTACACGAAAGCAGCCATGGGGAGATTGTGAACGAACACGGTCGGACTGTGTTCGATGTCGGCTTCGCGCGTGCAATACGAAAGATCCTCGGAGCCTGAACAGCCGATAACCGAAACGATGTAGTTCGATGTATGCATACATCGAAACGGAGAGTCCTTGGCGACCCCACCGCAGAACGCTTTCACGCTTTTCGCTCTCAAACTATGTACTCCACGGGTATAGGTCCACAGCGACGGATGGATTTCCTCGACACGTGCCGGCAACGCGCCCATAAGCCCTCCAAACACTGTATGTTTATACAGTATAGAGCATTGCGTGGAATGCAGGGGCCTGCTACGCGAGGGCCGCACGCTCCCTGTTCGCGCTGGACTCTTTCGAGTAGCGAGAGCGTGCGGGTACAGCTACCGTGACCTGCCGCAATCGGCCTGTGTTGGCCACCCGCCGGTCCGGCAACCGATTGTCGCTACTCCGCCGGAGCGGCCGCGCCCGGCTTTCCATCGCCCAGCGTGAACGCCCACTGCCGCCGCAGAAAGTTGCCAAACGGGACCTGGCCACGCTTTTCGTCCCGCTCACAAAAGTAGTAGATCAAACTGTGGATTACTGAGAGGGACAGCGGCGTGTGGAGCAGAGAATCACCAAAACCGGCGCCCCCGATCCGGGCCTGCCCGCTCGAAGCATGGCAGGTGTAGGCACCGTATATATCGACCGGGAAAATCGATATGAACGTCAACGCGAAGATCATCGCAGCCGGAATCTCGCGATTGTGACCTCGCGCGCGCGGAAGCCAGATGCTCACACATAGGAGGATCGCACCCGGCACGACGTGGACGGCATTCGCATCGCAGTACGAGAACGCCGATGAGATTACCACCGATAGTACGAACATCGCGCACGTGAACTTTGTCGTTACATCCAGCGTGCGCGGAAGGTATGCGACGGCGGCGGCAAGCGGTAGGCCTGCCCCGATCGCGTCGAGGGAAACTGTATTCATCCTCTTCCCGGTAATAGTTTGTCCATCAGCGTAACGACAAGGGCAGGCTGACGCAACGCAGCGCCGTTCGCTCACGCAGCCTGCGGTTGCTCGGCAAAGGAATGCACAAGTCGCGGTTTAACCGAACCCACACCGGCTCCCGAAGCGGCCAGCCGCAGGCCGTCCTGTGATTCACCGGCGACCTCCAGAAACTGGTGTCTCAACCGCATGGCCTTCGCCTGTGAGCATTGCATGAATCTTCGGATTTCCTTGACGGTTGGCCGCACTCGCCCGTCGGCGATCGCGCTCGTTAGCTGCACCAGTTCTGAATTGACGACGCTGTGCATCCGATGATCGGTGCGTCCGCTACTCCCGGTCTGAATCGCATGACTACCGGTGACTTCAACCCGGTAACCATGCTCGTCCGCTACGGCCGTCTCGCCCTTTACGGGACTGGCCCCCAGCGACATGCTACCGGCAAGCAAGGCGGCGTTACTCGACGATACTGAGACGTCTTCTGCACTACTGCTGATGCGCGAGGGGCCGGAAAGCGCGATCATCCAGCCCAGGCAGGCGACGCCTTCCAGCAACCAGCCCATCGAGAGAGCAAACACAAGATCGATCGTTCCCCGCGGTGCGCCAAGCACGTCTGCTACCCGCGACGTTACTGGATCATTTCTCGCTGCATCCGCTTTAGCGTTCAGTGCATCGCGCGCGGCAATTTCCCTGTCGGCGGCTTCTTCACGCCGGCGTGCTTCGTTCGCTTCGGTTCCAAGCGCCGCCAGTTGGGCCGCAAGCGATTCACGCCTGATGTCGAGCGATTCACAGCGGACTGTGCAATGTGTCGAGCGCGCCACGAGCAGTGCACGGGTCACGCGGGCCTGCTCGCGAGCGATCGCGTCCGGCGCACGACCTGGAAGCGCGGGCACTGCGGGCAAGTCACGTTGCACCTGAGCCGCACGCGCCTCGCCAGCATGGCGCTGCGCGGCAAGAAAGAATGTCGCATGCCCATAGCCGGTGCTGACCATGCACACTAGCCATAGCAGCACGGCCGTACAACGCACATGCAACGTCGCCCCATGAGTAAGCGCTGGAATCAGGTGTGCGCCGAGCAACAGGACAAGCCCTACGGCCGCCCACGCGAGACGTTCTGACGCTGCTCCCCCTCGTTCAATTCCCGCGATGATGGATATCCAGGCAGAAATGCCTGTCGCTAGGACGGCGAGAAGAAATGCAGGTATGCGAACTGAGAAGGAAGGAAAACGATGGGAAGGTTGCCTGAAGCCAGGCGCGGCGGTGTTGCTCATGATGCGGCCTCTTTGGTTTGCGGTCGAACTCCGCTGCCCATCGCCAAATGGGGTGAGCGGGCACAAGGCAGGGTTGGCGAACCGGAACCAAAGAAACCGGCAGACCCGAAGGTCTCCCCACCAGGGCCCGCCCATAGAACCGGCGTGCAGAGGCGCAGGCACAAAAAAGCCGCTTTGCGCGGCGTTTGCGCTTTGATTTGTTCAGGTCGCCAAACCCGACGTCTGCTGTTTCAGACGTGTCTACAGTATAGCCGTGCCGGGCAGGGTTAACAACCGGCGAACGGCGTGTCGTCCGACTAACGGACTGTCCCTTATCCCGTGCGCTCCGTGACAGCTCACCGGACGGACCAGCCGCCCACTAGCCAACAACAGACAGGTGTATCAGAACCCGTACGGATTCTGGCTCCAGCGGCGAAGCACCTGGTAGTCGTGCTCTGGCAGCACGATCAGCCCGTCTTCGGCCGCCTCGAGCACCCGCTCCATCTGGCCGCTCTTTACGAGGTTGCCGTGCAGGCCGTAGAAGTACCATGCGAACGGCATGCCGATGCGCTCATCAAATTGTGTGAGCTTGCCGTACAGGCTGTACACATCGAGCTTACCGGTGTTTTTCAGTTCCGCTATCTTGCGCGTATGAGCCCACTGCGGAACGAAGCTCAGCTCCCGCTTGCCACTCGGATCGGTGTAATCAGAAGTATTGAAGGTCCAGCGCAGGCAGGCCCGGTGGCCTGCACGACCGGCGCTCGACGCGCTCCAGTCGTCGAAAAAGCGGCGACCCGACCAGCGCACCTGATCGTAACCGGGCGTGAGCTCGCGCACCGTCACGATCCGCTGCTCGCCCGTCGAACTGTTGGTTTCTACCAGACGGCGGTCGCCGTCGGCGCGCCGGCGCCGGTCGTACATGGCCGTGGCGAGCGCAGTGAATTGCAGCATGTCGATCGCACCCTCAAGCCGATATCGGGGCGTGCCGACCATGCGCGGTTCGATGCGCTCGATGAAGGCCATCCCGGTCGCGCCCCTCCGAAGCTCGTCGATCCGGGGCAAGCCCCAACTGTCGTCGCGCGGAAACAGCTCGCGCTCGACAAACTCCTGCTCTTCCCACACTTCGAGTTGAACGAAGTTGTCCTGCTGTCAACGTCGGACGTAGCTTCCCCAAAACTGTCGGAGTAAAATTCCCCACCCTCTATCTGCGTGGTGATCAGCCGTTTTCGGGATCGGGTGAGCTCCTCCGGGGGCGTCCTGGGCGCCGGCGCGGCGTTTCGGCAGATGCCGGGTGTAGAGATGATGGACGGTTGCGTAGATGGTCAGGG
>NZ_JFHD01000044.1 GCF_000698575.1 Caballeronia zhejiangensis | reverse complement strand
CCGTCAGCGCGCTCTCATGGGTGACGCGGTCATGGTCGCGCCGGAACACGCCCTGCTGCAGCGGTCGAGATTCGCTACCCTCTGCCATCCCGTTCCTGTTCAATTCCCAACTGCCTGCCGTATAGCGCCAGGTATCGGCCTCTCCGGAGTCGAGCACGCGGACCTGGCTGGTGCGCAGGGGCAAGATAAGCTTCACAAGCAATGCAACCCATCGGACGGGGCTCCACATCTGCAACACCTGACCACCGCGGTAGTTGCGGCTCAGTTTGCGTACGCGCCAGACGCAATCCGGATCATTACGATCAATCTGGTCTTCGGTCACCTCAAACCAGTCAGGCGCGCTCGCACCCATATGACCGATCTTGCTGCCCAGCGCACCCTGAGCCCATTGCCAGTCACGAAAATGGTGTCCAGTTGCCAGCATCTGCCGAAGTTGATCGATGTAGCCATACGGAAGCGGTGAATAGACGCTCTCGCCGCGGTGCGGTAGTCCTGCCTTCGTCATGCGAAGTACGGGGTTGTGATAGCCATGCAACGCCATCGCTCTTCCATCTTTACCAATCTCAGTGAAGTGCCGCCGCAAAACAAACTGCAGGAAGCTCTGGATGAGGTTGTTCGCGCTGATACCCCATGGAGAGTCGGGGCACGCAGTCCGATGAAAATTGGGGAGTTGAGTCGTTTGCGCCATGAACACGCCCGGGTCCAGCGGCAGTCCCTGAAGAATGAGGTAGCGCTCGAAAAACATTGATAGCGCCTGGAGTCGCTGTCCGAGACCATGGGTCTCTCCGCTTAACCACTCCAAAGCGAGGACCCGCCACGCGGCAAGCTCTGGATACAGTTCATCCACCCACGCCAGCGTTGCATCCGAGTCACGCCGCACACTGCGTTCAAGCCTCGAGGCCTTGCGACGACCGAAGGGTCCGGCAAGAAATTTTCTATTCATATGTTGGGGTTAGTCGCAAGAAGATAAGACTCGTCAGATAAAGGGACCCAAACTGGTGACGAGCGTGGCTCGCTCTCCGTCCAGCTGGCGCGCAGCTTCCTCAAGCGCCTTTCGGGCTTCGCTGAAGCTCGCCTGGGTATAGACGTCCTGGCTTTCAATGGACGCGTGATGCATGAAGCGGCGGATCATCGGCTTCTCGACGCCGGCGCGCTTCAGGCGCTGGCCGTAAGCATGCCGGTGCCCGTGAGGGGTTGTGCCGAGCACTTTGCCGACTTCGAGGCCTATGCGCCTGCACGCGGCAGCGTGAGCCTTGTTGTATTGAGTCAGGGTGTACATCGCACCGTACGGTGCGCGTCGAAGGTTCACGAAGGCGAACGGGTGATCCCGGTCAAAGTGCGCGAGCTGCTTGAGATAGCAGTGCCATAATTCGAGAAACCACTCGCCATACTCCGGCACAAACCAGTACGCCTGCTTGTAGTAAGGGCCGTCATGCATACCGCCCTTCCAGCCGGCATGGCGACGGTCCATCAAGTCGGTCCGCGGCACAATGCCAAAGCGCTGGGCAAGGTATTCGGCACGGTTCGACTTGCGCGCCCGGCCCCGCTCATCAAACCAGTCGGCAGGTGCGGCTCCATAGTGCGGATGGTGAATGAGCACCTTGGCTTGACGTGGATCCTGTGGATCCGGAAATACGTCCTGAACGTAAAGGTGGAAGGGCTCTGACTCTCGGAATCCCGCTCCGTGGAGGAGCAACGTGATCAGGATGCCGCGATAATCATAACGGTCACCGTTGCGAAATCCTTTGAACAGCAACGCTTCAAAGTGATGTTCAGGAAAGCCTGGCGGCTCGCCTCGGGCGACCCTCGGGACGCTCCGGTAGCGAAGCCGATATCCTGTCGCCCGCGCGCTCGCATTCGACGCCCACATATGCCCGAGAAACGCCTTGCTTCTACGGTACTGGTAAGCGGCTTCGTCGGTCTGTCGATCAAAGGTGCTGCCGACGTACCGAGGATTGACGGTAGCGGCTTCGGGACGGACTTCGCCCAACCAGTCGAAGAAGTCGCTCAAATGGATGATGATGCGCGCCGCATCGTGCGGGGAGCGAGCTGGCCAGCAAAGGCTGGTGGCGTCAATTCCGGTTTCGCGATTGAATGTTCCTGTGTACAGCCGCTTCGCGAAATTCTGAAACAGATGATGGGGATCGCGCTCCGCGGGGTTGATCTGAATATACTCAAGAAAGAGCCGCACGGATCGCGTCACCTTTCGCATCCATTCCAGACTGCGATCGTGGCTTCTATGCAGGAAATAATCAATCAGCGGTTCGAGAACTCCCGTGGCAGCAAGTAACGCTGGGATCTCGGTGTAGACGCCGGTTTCGTCCGTGAGGACCTTTGCTCTTATGCTGACGAACATCGCTCGACAGAAAAAAACAAACACCCTACGCAAGAATTAAGTCACCACGTTGAACGTTACGCCCCCTAACGGCTTTGTAGGGTGGCGACAGACCGCTTCGGGTCAACACGGTCCGAAACGAATCGATCTCTGACGAGAGCCGTATGCAATCAGCATTGGACCGGGTTCGGCCCAGACCGTGTCAAAACACCTTTTTGAATTGCTAAAATAGCTCAGCCGATGGCGGAGGGAGCGAAATGAAGCGGTTCGTTCAAGGCGACAATCGTACGCAAAGCTTTCTTCTTCCCGAAGCGCTCGACGACTATGTGACGGATACGAATTCCGTGCGCGTAGTCGATGTCTTTGTAAGTGAGCTTGATCTTCAGAAGCTCGGGTTTGACGGCGTCGAGCCAGCACTTACCGGCCGGCCTTCATATCACCCTGAGGTGATGCTTAAGATTTACATCTACGGTTACCTGAACCGTATTCAATCCAGTCGTCGCCTTGAGCGCGAGGCCCAGCGTAACATCGAATTGATGTGGCTAACCGGCCGCCTGGCACCGGACTTCAAGACCATTGCGCGATTCCGCAAAGACAATGGCAAAGCGATCCGCAGCGTCTGCCGTCAGTTCGTCATGCTATGCCAACGCCTGGACTTGTTCTCCGAAGCGCTCGTTGCGATAGACGGGAGCAAGTTTAAGGCAGTGAACCATCGCGACCGCAACTTCACCAGCGCAAAACTAGAACGGCGAATGCGGGACATCGAGGCAAGCATCAGCCGTTATCTTCTGCAAATGGACACCGCCGATCGCCAAGAGCCGACGATCGCGAAAGCAAAGACAGAACGGCTGCAAGATAAGATTGCGGCTCTCAAGGAGCAGATGCAAGTCCTTAAGCAAGTCGAAGTTCAACTCGACGCAGCGCCGGACAAGCAAGTGTCTCTCACGGACCCGGACGCACGCTCGATGAAGACGCGGGGGACAGGCGTCGTCGGCTACAACGTTCAAGTAGCGGTCGATGCGAAGCACCATCTGATTGTCGCGCACGAGGTCACCAACAACGGCATTGATCGTGACCAACTCACGTCGATGGCCAAGTTGGCACGTACGGAAATGGGCGTCGATAAACTCACGGCGGTTGCAGACAGAGGCTATTACAAGAGCGAGGAAATACTCGCCTGCCACGAGGCCGGCATTACGGCGTTTGTTCCCAAGACGAAGACCTCGGGCGCAACGTTCGACGGCCGCTTCGGCAAAGAAGATTTTATCTACGACGCTGAGAAGAACGAGTATCGCTGTCCAGCGGGCGAGCGTCTCGTATGGCGCTATAGGACAACTGAGCGTGGCCTGAAGTTGGATCGCTACTGGAGCTCGCAGTGCCAACAGTGCTCATTGAAAGATAAATGCACCCCAAGCACCGAACGCCGTGTAACGCGCTGGGAGCACGAAGGGTTGCTCGAAGCGATGCAGGTCCGGCTTGATCTCGCCCCGGACATGATGCGTATCCGGCGACAGACCGTCGAGCATCCCTTCGGCACAATCAAGGCCTGGATGGGAGCGACTCATTTCCTGACGCGAACTATCGAGCGTGTGAGCACGGAGATGAGCTTGCACGTGCTTGCCTACAACTTGAAGCGGGTTATCAAGGTGCTAGGTTCAGACACGGTTATGAAGGCGATGCGGGCGTGAAGGACCGCGCGGCGGACGGGCCCTAGAATACGTTCGGCGCCGACTTAGGTTTGTGGTGCCGCAATCAACGAATCACGATCTGTCGTTGCGCCAGCCTGTCGTCCAATTCCCGGTACCTACGCGTTTTGACACGCTCTGGGCCATTTACGGTCGCTCGCTCGAGCACGCAGCGGTCATTCGGCTGGCCGTTTGACCCTCCCAACCGGCCTGCGCGCCGAATAGCCGTCAAGCCCACGAGCATCACATCGCCGATCCTGGCCGCACCGAGCGCCGATGAGCTGGCTGCAATCCGATCGCGAGACTGACCGGTGCAGCAATGCGTCGGGAAGGGCACTTGCGCATCGAATTGGCTGCGAATCGAATTTGACGTTAAGACGCGCATTCGGTGGTCCGCGGTGGCGCGTTTGCCAAGCTCGCAAGGACTTCAGGCGACGCGAATGCTGGCGGTGGGCGAGTCGCCGACCTCGAACGCGGCGACCTGCCGGACCAGATGAGTCGCTTGTTCCTGGAGCGCCGAGGCAGCAGCGGCCGCTTGTTCGACCAGCGCGGCATTCTGCTGCGTCACTTGATCTATCTGCGCGATCGCCTGGTTTACCTGTTCAATGCCTTGATGCTGCTCGTCGGATGCCGAGGCGATTTCACCCATCAGATCGGTGAGATGCCGCACCGATGACACGACCTCGCTGATTGTGCGGCCCGATTCGTCAACTTGCGCCTGACCCGCTTTGACGCTCGCGACCGATTCGTCGATTAGCTCCTTTATCTCTTTCGCAGCGGCTGCCGAGCGCTGTGCTAAAGCTCGCACCTCGCTCGCCACGACCGCGAACCCCTTGCCTTGCTCGCCAGCACGTGCGGCTTCGACCGCTGCGTTGAGCGCGAGAATGTTCGTCTGAAATGCAATGCCGTCGATCGTGGCTATAATGTCCGCCACTTTCGTCGACCGTGCCGAGATCTGGTGCATCGTTTCGACGACACGCTCGACCACCGCCCCACTGCGAGTCGCAACTTCCGATGCTCGTTGAGCGAGCAGGGTCCCCTCTCGGGCACTATCGGCGTTTCGGCGCACAGTGGCGGTCAACTCTTCCATGCTCGAAGCGGTTTCCTCCAGTGATGCAGCCTGTTCCTCCGTTCGGGAACTCAGGTCGACGTTGCCGGTCGCAATCTCCCTGGAGGCAGTCGCGATCTCGTCCGATCCTTTTCGAACATCGACGACCACCTTGCGCAGACTGTCATTCATACCCCGCAGCGCAGCCAGGAGGTGGCCCGTTTCGTCTTCGCGCGTCACAGCAATCTCACGCGTGAGATCTCCCTTCGCGACCGTAGTGGCAATCCCGACCGCCTCGGCGATCGGAGCAGTGATGCTTCTTGTGATAACCCAGCCAGCGCCGATGCTGATCAGCAAAGCGGCTGCGCCCAGGCCGATGAGGATGACCCGACTGTCGCTCGCGATCGCGCCGATGGAGGCCGTCGCCTTCCGCGTCTCGGCCACCTGGAACTCGTTGATGTCGTCGAGGGTGGCGGTGTAGCCCTTGTAGATCGGCAACAAGTCGTTGTTCAGGCGCTGTATCGCCTCGACGCGCTGCCCATGGGACTGCAACTGCAATACGTTGGCAATTTCGCGGTCATAGTCCGCGCTATGCTTCAGAAGCCGCTCACGCACGTCCGGACGCGCCAGCGTCGGCGCCAAGCGTTGAATCGTTTCGCGCGTGCTGTCTCGCGAGGAGCTGATTCGCGCGAGGGAAGTGTTGACCACCTCTGGATCGTCGTTCAGAAGCAGGTTTCGTACGGCGACCGCCATAGTGTCCAGCCGCTGTCTGATCAGATTGGCATTCAAAAGGCGGGGTAGATTGGCTTGCTCCACGGTCAACGCTTGTTCGTTGAGACGTCCGAGCATGGCGATACCGACACCAATAGTGATCGCAGCAAGCAACAGGACAACTGCAAAGCCCGTTGTTATTTTCGTACCTATTTTAAGATTCGTGAACTGCATGATATTTCCGAGCTTCTAAATGAAAAAGGGCGCGGGAGGACGAGAGGGCGACTATTTGACCTCGTTTCGCTACCTCGCTTGCTGGTTTCTTAACGGCGTCTGAGGCGGAAACTGAAGTTCTGAGTGTTTGTGCAAGCTGCGTCAAATTGCCCTGATCGATGTACCTGTACGAATGACGGTGAAAGCACAAATATGTCGATTTCGTTGTCCCGCTTTCGGCTTCAACGAAGGGGCTCGTTGCAACCATCTGAGGCGGTGAGAGCCAGCGAACCGTCGGAATGTTCATCGCCGCGACGATCGATTAAACCGCTGCGCTAGGTCCGTTACTGATAATTCGCTAGTAGCGAAGTAAAGCAAGGCGTCGAGCGGGCCCACGGTAGCACTATTGTCATCAAATATTCGCTAGCGAATGAGTGACAAAGTTCGACAACTCTATGTTGATGCAGTGGATGCTTGCCAGCTACGTCCTCAGCATTGCTCATGTTCGTTGCAAACGATCGGCTGAAAATTTGATCGTAGCGGGTCCGTCGATTGCTTTCTCACCCCATTGTGAAGTCCCAATAACGCTGCTAAATACCCCACTGTAATATTCGACAATACAAGGATAGGAATCGGCTCTGGATATACTCGGGTCAGATAGTGACTTCGGCAGGATAATTTCTAAAAGCAAAGGCTGGAGATGATACGAGTCAAAGAAGGTCAATTGCCTTTTCTTGCTGCGGTTTGTGCGGCGGTAGTGCTGGTAGGCGAGTCAGTCAAGGCCGCGCCGCTCGAACGCGCGCCGGACACCATGCAGGCCCGCGTGATGGGATGCGCCGCCTGTCACGGCGCGCACGGCGAGGGCACCGACAACGACTACTTCCCGCGCCTGTCCGGCAAACCCGCCGGCTATCTCTACAACCAGTTGCTCGCTTTCCGCGACGGGCGCCGCAAGTACCCGCCGATGAACTACCTGCTCGCGTATCTGCCCGACGCGTATCTCAAGCAGATGGCCGATTATTTCGCCGCCGAGCGTCCGCCGTTCCCGCCCCCCGGCCCAGTTACCGTCGACGCCAAGACGCTCGATCTCGGCAAGACGCTCGTCATGAAGGGCGATCCGTCGCGCAAGGTGCCGGCGTGCGTGAGCTGTCACGGCGCGTCGATGACCGGCATGGAGCCCGCGATTCCCGGCTTGCTCGGGCTTCATGCGGACTACATCAGCGCGCAACTGGGCGCGTGGCGCTACGGCACGCGCACGACCTTCGCGCCCGACTGCATGCGGCAGGTCTCGCAGCTTCTGAGCGAGCGCGACATCACCGCGATTTCCGCCTATCTCGCTTCGCTGCCCGCGCCGGCCAGTCCGGTGCCGGTCGCGGCCGGTTCATTGAAGATGCCGCTCGCGTGCGGCAGCGTTCACAACTGAAGAGGACCCGACGTGCTTCGTTTCCGACAACTTGGGGCGCTTGCTATAACGGTCCTGATCGCGGTCCTGATCGCTGCGTGGATTGGGCCTGTCGAGGACGCGGCCGCGCAAGCCAAGACTTATGACGCCGCCACCGTCAAGCGCGGCGAGTATCTGGCGCGCGCGGGCGATTGCATCGCGTGCCATACGTTGCCCGCAGGCAAGACCTTCGGCGGCGGCCGCCCGATGGAGACGCCGTTCGGCACGCTCTTCACGCCGAACATCTCGTCGGACAAGGAGACGGGACTCGGTCAATGGACCGCCGACGAGTTCTACAAGATGATGCACACGGGCCGCTCGCGCGACGGCTCGCTGCTGTATCCGGCCATGCCGTTCACGTCCTATACGAAGGTCACGCGCGCCGACTCCGACGCCATCTACGCGTTCCTGATGTCCACGCCGCCCGTGCATCAGCCGAACCGTCAGCACGAACTGCGCTTTCCGTTCAACCGGCGTGAACTGCTGCTCGGCTGGCGGTCGCTGTTCTTCAAGCAGGGCGAGTATGAGCCGGACCCGAAGCAGTCCGTCGAATGGAATCGCGGCGCGTATCTCGTCGAAGGACTCGGCCACTGCTCGATGTGCCATACCGCGATCAACGCGCTCGGCGGCAACGTGTCGTCGAAGGCGTTCGAGGGCGGGCTGATCCCGATCCAGAACTGGTACGCGCCGTCGCTCACGTCGAACCGGGAGGCGGGACTGGGCGACTGGAGCATCGAGGATATCGTCGGGCTGCTGCATGCGGGCGTAAGCAATCGCGGCGCGGTCTATGGACCGATGGCCGAAGTCGTCTACGACAGCCTGCAATATCTGAGCGAAGAGGACGTGCGCGCGATGTCCGTCTATCTGAAGGCGCTGCCCGCGCGCGCCGGCGACAAGTCCGAGCCGCCGAGTCAGGCCGTCACCGAGCAGCGCACGAGTCTCTCGCCGCTCGGCAAGAAGATCTACGACGCGCAATGCGCCGAATGCCACGCCGCGCAGGGGCAGGGCAAGCCGCCCGATTTCCCGCCGCTCGCGAGCAACCAGTCGATCGTGATGAGTTCCGCCGTGAACCCGATCCGCATGGTGCTGAACGGCGGCTATCCGCCCGGCACGTTCAAGAACCCGAAGCCTTACGGCATGCCGCCGTTCGCGCAGTCGCTGTCGGATGTGGAGGTCGCGGCGGTCGTGACGTATATCCGCACGGCGTGGGGCAATCGCGGCGCGCCGGTATCGGTGAAGGAAGTGAACGAACTGCGCTCCGCGCCACTTTATTGAGTATCGCCGACACCATGAACGAAGATCCCAACGAAGACGCCACCGTCGATGAAATCGTGAGAAGCGGCCCCGGCGGGGCGCTCGCGGTCGCGGGCGTCGCGACGGCCATCGTCATCGGAAGCTGGTTCGTCTTCTACTTCGCCGTGTTCTTGCCGCGCGGCGTCATTCAGTGAACCTATGGCCATCAATCCGCATTCACACGAAGTCGCCGAACGCGTCGAGAAACGCTGGGCGATGCTCGTCATCGCGATCGTCGTCGTGCTGGTGGCGATGGTCGTCTACACCGGCCTGCACTGGGCGATGATGCCGCCCTCGCGCGTCGAGACCGTGCGCCCCGAAACGCTGCACGTGTCGGGCGAATTCATCGAAAGCAATCTCGGCACCGCGCCCGAAAGCGACGGCTCGGTGACGGTGCGCGTCGTCGCGCAGCAGTACTCGTTCACGCCGCAGTGCATCGTCGTGCCCGTAGGCGTGCCGGTCACGTTCCGCGCGACCAGTTCGGATGTCGTGCACGGCTTTCTCATCACCAAGACGAACATCAACTCGATGCTGGAGCCGGGTTATGTCTCGACCTTCAAAACCACGTTCGATGAACCCGGCGACCATCTGATGCCGTGCCACGAGTTCTGCGGCGTCGGGCATCACGGCATGTGGGCGCACGTGAAGGTGATCGATCGCAACGAGTTCATGCAGATGGCCGGCAAGCTGCCGGCCGATTCGCGGAGACTGTCCTGTGTTAAATAGCAAGCGCCTCATCCTCGCGCATTTCTGGCTTGCGTTCATCGCGTTCGGCGTCGCGCTCGTGCTCGGCGCGTGGCAGATGTTCGCGCGCAGCCCGCTCTTCGCCGGGCTGCAGAATCCCGAGATCTACTATCGCTCGGTGACGGCTCACGGCTCCGCGATGGGCTACGTGTTCCCGACGCTCATCGCGATGGGCTTCGGCTACGCGGTGACCGAACTCTCGCTCGAGCGCGCGCTCGTGGGCTTGCGGTGGGCGTGGATCGGCTTCTGGCTGGTCGCGGTCGGCTCCGTCATGGCGATGATCCCGGTCGCGATGGGCCTCGCCTCCGTGCTCTACACCTTCTATCCGCCGATGATCGGCAGCGCGTTCTATTACCTCGGCGTGGTGCTCGTCGTGGTGGGATCGTGGATCTGGGTCGCGCTGATGTCGGTGAACCTGCACGCGTGGAAGCGCGACAATCGCGGCAGGACCGTGCCGCTGCCGATGTTCGCCACCGTCGCGGGCGCGTACCTGTGGGGCTGGACGGCGGTAGGCGCGGCCATCGAAGTGCTGTTCATGATCCTGCCGGTGGCGCTCGGCTGGAAGTCCACGATCGATGCCGGCCTCGCGCGCGTGTTCTTCTCGTGGACGCTGCACGCGATCGTCTACTTCTGGCTGATGCCCGCGTATATCGCGTATTACACGATCATTCCGCGCGCCATCGGCGGACGCCTCTATAGCGATGCGATGGCGCGCATCTCGTTCATCCTGTTCCTCGTGGTCTCGATGCCCATCGGCATCCACCACCTGTTCGCCGATCCGCAAGTGGGCTCGGGCTTCAAGTTCATGCATTCGGTGTTCACCGCGCTCGTCGCCGTGCCCACGTTGCTGACCGTGTTCACCATCTGCGCATCGGTGGAAATCGCGGCGCGGCTGCGCGGCGGCAAGGGCGCGTTCGGCTGGGTCAAGGCGCTGCCGTGGAGCAATCCGATGATGCTGGCCGTCGCGTTCTCGTTCGTGATGCTCGGCTTCGGCGGCGCGGGCGGCCTCATCAACATGAGCTATCAGCTGGATTCCACCGTGCACAACACACAATGGGTCACGGGCCATTTCCATCTGATTTTCGCGGGCGCGATCGTCATCATGTACTTCGCGATCGCCTATGACTTGTGGCCGCATCTCACGGGCCGCGCGCTGCAAAGCATCAGGCTCATGCGCTGGCAACTGTGGTTGTGGTTCATCGGCATGATCGTGCTGACGTTCCCGTGGCATTACACCGGCATTCTCGGTATGCCGCGGCGCATGGCGTTCTACGACTACGGCGATCCGCAGATCGCGCATCAGGCCGCGTCCGTCATCATGTCGGTGATCGGCGGCTTCATTCTGGTCGTGTCGGCGGTGCTGTTCTTCGTCGTGCTGATACGCGGGCATCGCGCGCAGCGAACGAGCGTCGAGCAATACACGTTCAGCCGCGCGGTGCATGAGCCGCGCACGATTCCGGTCGCGCTCAACAGCTTCGCGCTGTGGCTCGCGCTGATGATCGGCCTCACGCTCGTCAATTACGGCTATCCGATCGCGCAGCTTCTCGCGCGCTCGGATACATCGGTGCCCGCCGTTCCCATCGGAGCGCAGCGATGAGCGACGAGCGCCTCTTCACTTTCCGCAATCGCTGGTTCGCGACCAGCGTATTAGGGACGATCGGCATCGCGGCGGTATCGGCGGTGATCGGCTTCATATGGTTGCCGTCCGTTCAGCGCGATGCGTCGTTCACCGGCATCTGGAACGCGATCTGCAGCGCGGCGGGCGTGCCGCGTAACTGGTATTCGGGCGATACGAACGTCGAGCCGAAGATGAAGCTCAGCACTGTCGAAGTGACGCCGCAACTGCTCGCCAACGCAAGCGCGAACTCCATCGGACGCGGCGCGACGCTCGCCCTGCGATGCACGATGTGCCACGGCGAACGCGGCATGAGCGAGGCGAATTCGCCGAATCTCGCGGGGCAGTATGCGTCGGTCATCTACAAGCAGCTGATCGATTTTCAGACGGGCGCGCGCAACAACGCGGTGATGTCGCCGATGGCCGTCAACCTGAGCGATCAGGACATGCGCGATCTCGCCGCGTACTACGCGAATCTCCCGAGGCCGCCCGCGCAGCGCAAGGTGAGCGATGCGCTCGCGCCGACGATCGTGTCCCACGGTGCGCCCATGCGCAATATCGCGCCGTGCGCGGCGTGTCACGGCGGCATCGACAACAAGGCGGGCAGTCCTTGGATCGACGGCCTGCCGGCGGCCTACACGAAGTCGCAACTGATCGCGTTCGCCAACGGCACGCGCACGAACGACATCAACGAAGTCATGCGCAACGTCGCGCGCAACATGACGCCCGAAGAAATGGACACGGCGGCTGCCTATTATGCGAAGGGGCTCATATTGAAGTAACGACGCAAAGGCGCGCGTCCACTCGACGATGCACAACCGGACTTTTGTCCTGCATTTTTCCATTGCCGGGCAAACGCGAGTGCATCCATATGACGGAGCATTGTATGACCTTGCCAATTCGCGGCTCTATGCGAGTCGCTACGCCTAAGATCCTTCGGGCAGTTCGTGCACTGGCATGGATAAGCCTTGCGGTGCTGGGCGGTGCGGGAGTTCGGGGCGTCTATGCGGCGCCGAGCATCAAGGCAGGATCTGAAGCACAGAACGATGGCCCGATCAAATACACCGTCGCTATCGACTCGAAGATGTTTGGACGCGAACGGGCAACGCGCACGATTCGCTCAGGCCAATCGGACGACTTCACGTGGCAGGAGGCGGCGCCGAGGGTGCTACAGTCAGTCCCGGATGCGTGCCCAGGCGCATCCAATATTCCGCGCAGCGGCGACGGCTCGCCTGTGCGGCAAGTGCAGGTTCGTTTGACACCAGTCGTTGGGCCCAGCGGTAATGCGAACGTCCAGCTATTGTTTCGCGGCTACGTCCCCAGAGGGACTAAGGCCGTAACGGTTGCTGGTCAGACCCTGCAGTGTCCGGCCGGCACGTCTCACGAGGAGATCAGGAGATTTTCGATGTCGACCGCAACTGGAGCAAACAAGACCATCACACTTGGAGATGGCTCGACATTGAAGATATCAGTAAGTAGGAAGTAGCTGGCAATGCAACGGCGACATGACAGCCAGCGGTCCCTCGGTATCGAAGTGGACGATGCGCTTGAGATGGCGGAGCAAACTGAAGTCTGACAACTGTTGGCCGATGAGCGGCGCTGCCGGCCCATGAGGCGACGCTCGTTCAGCATGGAAATAGGGCTATAAGTTGGCGCGTTTGGTCATCGGCCGTCCGCGAATACGGTAACGCTGAAAAGTTGGGCGGTCGCCCCGGCGGTCATATCGACTATGTCCGTTTCGCGTTCAATCCTTGGCTGGTGCGATCCGGCCTTCGTGCCTCGGGGTGTCGCATCGGGTCGACTTTCGGAGCATCCCTCGAGCGGCGTCTAGATCGTCTATGATGACTGTCCTGCACACGCACGCCGTGAATACATGAAGTACGCCTGCCCGGCCGCGTGTCTTCGCCCCGCCTCCTCAGCGGACAGCGGCCAGCCGCTCGCAGATTACTCCGCCGCTTTCTGCCTCACCCGACCTACGATCGTCAACAGACGACGACTTTTTCATGCACGATGATCAATCGCTTAGCAACGCGCTGCAACAGACCCTTAGAAAAAGCGGCATTGATGCGATAGGCCATGCCGGCTGGGAAACGCACTTCTGCCACTTTTACGAAACGCGGCAGGATCTGATCGACATGCTCGTCCCGTACTTTGAGGCAGGGCTGCGCGACAACGAAAGCTGTCTGTGGGTTGCGTCCGGCCCGATCGGCGTCGAGGAGGCGGAGACGGCACTGGTCGAGGCATTACCCGATTTCAAAGATTACCTGACGCGCGGACAGATCACATTCAAGCCAGCATCCGACTGGTATTACCCGAGCGGCACGTTTCGCGCCGACCATGTCCTCGCTGAATGGGTGCGGCACGAGCGTGAGTCGCGCGCGCATGGCTTCGAGGGGCTGCGGGTAACCGGTGACACGTTTTGGTTGGAGCGCACCCGTTGGCACAAATTCGCCGATTACGAGGCCCACCTTAACCGAACGCTGGGGCAGTACCGCATTATCTGCGTTTGTTCTTACTGCATGGACCGGTGCACCGCGTCGGACGTACTGTATGCAACACGCATCAGTTCGCACTTACACGGCGAAAGGGCGTCTGGCAGCTCGTGCAAAGCTCGCGTCGACGCCCGCACGCGCGACCTGGAAGTCTTGCTGAAAGAGCGGGATGAGTTCCTATCGATGCTGAGCCACGAACTGCGCAATCCACTCGCGCCGATTGAGAGCGCGATCGAGGTGATTCGCCGTTCAGTACCCGAACAAAGTCCGGCCGCGGCGGCGAGCAATATCGTCAAGCGCCAGGTGCGCAATCTTTTGGTCATTCTCAACGATCTGCTCGAGGCGGACCGAACGGTGCGTGGAATGTTTTCAATCGACCCAGTGCCGGTCGAACTGTCGGCAATCATCGATGAGGCTGTCGATGCAATGCGTCCTGCGGCCGCGCAGAACGGACAGACCGTGACAATCGATGGACTCGACCGTTCGGCGACGATTGCGGGGGACCACGTGCGCCTCAACCAGGTGTTCGTCAACTTGCTGAACAATGCGACGACTTATGCGCCGCCGCACGGCCACACCGATGTTTCGATGGTCGTGGGCGACGGTGAGGTAAGGGTCTGCCTGAGCGACGATGGCCCAGGGGTGGCGGAGCCGCTGCGCGATCGGGTGTTTTCGTTATTCGTGCAGGGGCCGCGCGAGCTCGACCGCTCGCAGGGTGGGTGCGGCATCGGGCTTGCGGTATCGCGGCAGATTGTCGAGAGGCATGGCGGCTCGTTGACGCTCGAGCGGGCCCGCAGCGGCCGCTGGTCCCGCTTCGTTGTGACGCTGCCGTGCACGCCGCACCCTGTGCCGGCGCAGCCTGCGGCCGATCACAAGCTCGCCCGGCCGACAACCCTCAGCCGCCGCATCCTGATCGTGGATGACGAACCGGACATCGTATCTGCGTTGCTAACGCTTTTCCAGATGGAAGGGCACGAGGTCCGTACAGCTTTTGACGGCGAAACCGCGCTGGAGATCGCCAAGACCTTCGCGCCTCAGGTGGTGTTCGCGGACATAGGCATGCCGCGCATGGATGGCTACGAGTTGGCGCGCCGGCTGCGCGCATTGCCCGCGAACGCAAAGGCCACGATAGTCGCGGTCACTGGCTACGGAACGGAGAGCGACCGCGAACGTTCAGAACAGGCGGGCTTCGACCTGCATCTTGTGAAACCGGTGACCCCGCCCGCGTTGCTTGAGGTGGTCTCTGCCGCAGGCGACGAACTCGCGAATAAAAGCTGATGCCGACCATGAGGCAAAGCCGAATGGCTCGTATGTCCAGTCATCTGCCGCTCGGCGATACAAAGGGCGAGCGGCGCCTAGGGGTCGTCAAGCGCCTCTCACCCTCCTTGAGCGAAGCGGCGTCGGCAAGTTGCTGGGACGTAACTGGGCCGGCCCCCGCGAAAACCGGACACTGGGTAACGCTTAAATTATGAGGTAGTCTTCCGCCTATGTTTAAGCCCAGTCACAACGTGGAACCCGTCGAAGTTCTAACCCAGCCGGAGCAGCGCCGCCGGCGTTCTGTCGAAGAAAAGCTCGCAATAGTGCGCGAGACGTTCGAGCCTGGCGCGACTGTTTCGGGCGTTGCGCGTCGCCATCAGGTGAATGCCAACCAGGTCTTTGGCTGGCGAAAGCTCTATCAGGATGGAAGCCTGTCGGCGGTCAGTGCCGGCGAACAGGTGGTACCGGCATCGGACCTGGCTGAAGCGATGAAGCAGATTCGCGAACTCCAGCGATTGCTGGGAAAGAAAACAATGGAGGTGGAAATCCTCCGTGAAGCAGTGGAGTATGGTCGAGCAAAAAAATTGATTGCGCGCTCACCATTGCTGCCGGGGGACGACCGTTGAAGACGGTTTGTGAAGTCCTGGGTGTGTCGCGCTCGAATCTCGCGGTCAAGTTGAAGCGCCCCACTGAATGGGTCGACCGACGCAAGATGCCAGCTCAGGATGATGCGCCGCTCGTCGCTGAACTTCGAGAACTCGTTGCCGACCTGCCGACGTATGGCTACCGGCGTGCATGGGCGCTGCTGCGGCGAAGCCGGGACGCGCTGTGCCAACCGCGTGTCAATGCAAAGCGGGTGTACCGCGTCATGCGCTGCCACGGCTTGCTGCTCAAACGTCAGCCTCGTTACGCTGTGTCTGCGCGTCGGCACGACGGCAAGGTCGCCGTAGACAGAAGCAACGTGCGTTGGTGCTCGGATGGTTTCGAATTCCGCTGCGATGATGGTGCGCCGCTGCGCGTGGTCTTTGCCTTGGACTGCTGCGACCGGGAAGCAATGAGCTGGGCTGCAACCACGGGCGGTTACACCGGTGACATGGTGCGGGATGTGATGCTCCAGGCGGTCGAAAGCCGCTTCGCCGGTGCCGTGGCGACTGAGAGCGAAATTGAGTGGCTGAGCGACAACGGTTCCTGCTACATTGCCGATGAGACGCTGACGTTCTCGCGAAAAATTGGTCTGAAGCCTGTTACGACACCAGTGAGAAGTCCGCAGAGCAATGGGATGGCCGAGAGCTTCGTTAAGACGATGAAGCGCGATTACGTTTCGTGGATGCCCAAACGTGACGCGAGAACGGCGTTGCAAAACCTGGCCATTGCGTTCGACCACTACAACGAGTCACATCCACACAGCGCCCTGAAATACCGCTCGCCGCGCGAGTTTCGCCAGCAAACAAATTCTCCAACCTAAGCGTGACCGCGTGTCCGGTCATGCAGGGGCAAGTCCAGTAACTGCGCCCCCGGTGGTCTGTTGAATATCCGCTTATCCGGGCAGTCCCGTCAATTCCGTACTTTTGCGTCTGGCTAACCGCGTGCTAGTCCAACAAATGCGATTTCTTGGCAGCCGGGCGTCGCCTATCTAAAAGTTGGGATTTTGGGCTAAAATACCTGTATATTTATACAGTACTATTGGAGCCTGATCGTGACTCGGACTGCCACAGCCGGACAGCAGTTACGCACCCCCGAAGAACGGGCGCGCTCCATTGATGGTGCCCTCGACAAAACTATGTATTCGGAGTCGGGGGGAATAAGTTTGTGGCGGGGTTCGCAGCTGGCCTCTGCTCGCGTGAACGTCGTGCCGTGTGGATCTGAGACGCTTGCCGCAGAACTGCCGGGGGGCGGCTGGCCCAAGGGCGCGCTGACCGACCTGCTGGTGCAGCAGCCGGGCGTTGGCGAAATGCGATTGCTGCTGCCGGCGCTGAGGGCTGTCGCCCAACGGCGCATTGCTTTCCTGCAGCCGCCGCACCGCTTTCAGCCGGAAGCAGCGGCGTACTGGGGTCTGCCTGAGACGTCGATCAACGTCGTGCGCGCTCAGAAGACCGCCGATGCGCTTTGGGCGGGCGAGCAGATCCTTCGTGCGGGGACGTTCGGCGCACTGATCTTCTGGCAAACGCATGTGCGACCGGAAGCGCTACGCCGCCTGCACCTTGCCGCACAGACGAGCGAGTCGTTGTTCTTCATGGTCCGGCCGCTCGCCGCTGCGAGCGATACGTCGCCTGCCCCGCTTCGCATTGCTGTGCGCCCTGCGCGCGACAGCGTTTCATTGGAGTTCGTGAAGCGCCGCGGTCCAGCGCGTGACGAACCGCTTGTCGTTGGACTGACCCATTCGCCTATCCTGTTGAATCGCCATGCAAGTGTGGATCGGCGTGTATCTGCCGCACCTCAGCCGAGAAGTCTTCCAGCCGAGCTGGTCGTCCACGAGTGATACGACTTCCGGCCTGGTGGTGCTCGATCACGAGCGTGTCGTCGCGCTCGATCGTGCAGCGCACGACGCTGGCGTTCGCGTAGGCATGCGCAAAGGCGGGGTTCTCACGCTCGCGCCCGATGCGCGCATTCACGACAAAGACGAGTTGAAGGAGCAGCAGGCCGTCGCCGACGTGGCGACCTCACTCATGCAGTTCAGTCCTCAAGTGGCGATCGCTGAGGAGCAGACGGTGCTGGTCGACGTCTCAGCGAGCTTGCGCCTCTTCGGCGGGGTGCGCGCGCTCAGACGCGCGATCCGGGCCTCGCTCTCCGCCTTCGGCTTCACGGTGCGGATGAGCGTCGCACCCACCGGCCAGAGCGCATGGCTTATGGCCCGCTATCGCGGCGGCCGCCGTCTCTCCATCCGCTCGCTGATGCGGCAATTGCCGCGCTTGCCCGCCTTGCTGGTGTTGGAAGCTCGACGCTATGCAGACTGGTTCGAGGGTCTCGGATGCACGAGCGTGGCGGACCTGCGGCGCTTGCCGCGCGCCGGTCTCAAGAAGCGCTGCGGTACCGCGCTGCTTGATACGCTCGATCGCGCCGTCGGCGGAGCGCCCGAGCTCTATGAATGGGTCCAGACGCCGCCGTCGTTCAACGCACGGATCGAGTTGCCCGATCGCGTCGAGCATGCGGAAGCCGTGCTCTTCGTAGCGCGGCGGCTCATCGTGCAGTTGACGGGTTGGCTCGCCAGCAAGCAACTGGCGCTCACGCGATTTTCAATCGAACTCGAACATGAACGCGGGCGCGCGGCGTTGCCGCCAACGACGATCGAGGTCGCGCTCGCGGAACCCACGTGGCACGAGGAACACCTCACGCGCTTGCTGAAAGAGCGGCTTGGGCGCGTCGAGCTGGCGGCCGCGGTCATCGCCGTGCGCCTCGAAGTGAACGACGTCGAAGCGGCCGAGCCGCCGTCAGACACGCTATTTCCTGAGCCAGGCGGCAGCGCCGCCGACCATAACCGGTTGATGGAACTGCTCGTCGCGCGTCTTGGCCACGAGAACGTCTTGCGCGCGGCACCCGTGGCCGACCATCGACCCGAGATCGTTTCGAACTGGGTGCCGGTCGCAAGCGACGTCAAAGGCTGTCCGCTGCCCGGCAATCAGCCGCGGCCTTCATGGCTGCTGGAGACGCCCATCCAGTTGATGACGCGCCAGCACCGGCCGTTTTACGGCAGTCCGTTGCGAACGGTATCGCCCGGTGAGCGCGTCGAAGCGGGATGGTGGGGCGGCGAGCTCGTCACGCGCGATTACTTTGTCGCGGAAGCCGACGACCACACCTGCTATTGGATCTACCGGGAGCGCGTCGGCAGCCGCGCCGAAGAAGATCCTCGATGGTTTCTGCACGGCCTGTTCGGGTGAAGCGATGGACGTGTACACCTCGATGCTGCCCGGCTACGCCGAGTTGCAGTGCTTCTCCAACTTCACGTTCCTGCGCGGCGCCTCGCACGCGGAAGAACTGATTCTGCGCGCTGAGCAGCTTGGCTATCTCGCGATCGCCATCACCGACGAATGCTCGCTCGCCGGCATCGTCCGCGCGCACGTCGCCGCGAAGGAAGCCAATATCCGGCTCATCGTCGGCGCGCATTTCCAGTTGGCCAACGCCGACGGCACGCCTGCCCTCGCCTTCACGGCGCTTGCCATGAACCGCAATGGCTATGGGAATCTGTCGGAACTCATCACCCTCGCGCGCACGCGCACATCGAAGGGTACCTACCTGCTGACGCCGAACGATCTCGCGCGGCCCGAAGCGCCGCACGAACATCTGAAGGGCCTGCCCGACTGCCTCATCATCCTCTCGCCCGAATATCCGGCAAAGGAGGAACGACTGGATGCGCAGATGGAATGGCTTACCCGCATCTTCGAGGGCCGCTGCTGGGCGGCGCTGACGCTCCACGCTCGCGCGATGGATGACATTCACCGCGGCATCGTCGAGTACGTCGCTGACCAGCACGGTGTACCGGTCGTGGCCACCGGCGCTGTCACCATGCACGTGCGTTCTCGCAAGCCGCTGCAGGATTCGTTGACTGCCGTGCGCCTAAACCGGTCGATTGCCGAGTGCGGGTTCGAATTGGCACAGAACGCCGAGCAGCACCTTCGCGCGCGATTGCGGCTCGCGAACCTCTATCCCGAGCGAGCATTGGCCGAGACGCTGACGATTGCAAATCGCTGCACGTTCTCGTTGGATGAACTGCGCTACGAATACCCCGACGAACTGATCCCGGAAGGCACGACACCGACCGCCTACCTGCGACAGGAAACGTACATTGGCGCACACCGCCGCTTCCCGGCAGGCATCCCGCACAAGGTTCAGACGCAGATCGAGCACGAGCTCGCGCTCATCGCAGAGCTTCGATATGAGCCGTACTTCCTGACCGTGTACGACCTTGTGCGCTTCGCCCGCAACGAGGGAATCCTCTGCCAGGGACGCGGATCAGCGGCGAACTCCGCGGTCTGCTACTGCCTCGGCGTGACCGAGGTTGATCCAGCGCGCAGCTCCATGCTGTTCGAGCGATTCATCTCTAAGGAACGCGGCGAGCCGCCCGACATCGACGTGGACTTCGAGCACCAGCGGCGCGAAGAAGTCATCCAGTACATCTATCGCAAGTACACGCGCACGCGCGCGGCCCTCGCGGCCGCCGTGACGACATATCGGCCCAAGAGTGCGCTGCGTGACTCAGGCAAGGCACTGGGCGTCGATCCGATCATCGTCGACAAGGTGGCCAAGTCGCATCACTGGTTCGACTCGAGCGCGGATTTGCTCAATCGCTTCGTTGAATCAGGCCTCGATACCTCGACGCCGATGATCCAGCAGTGGGCCAGCCTCGCGTCGCAGTTGCTCAACTTCCCGCGCCATCTGTCGCAGCACACCGGCGGCTTCGTCATTGCGCGCGGCAAGCTCTCTCGTCTCGTGCCGATCGAGAACGCCGCGATGGTCGATCGCAGCGTGATCCAATGGGATAAGGACGACCTCGAAGCGCTTGGGTTGCTGAAGATCGATGTGCTGGCGCTCGGCATGTTGTCGGCAATCCGGCGCACACTCGACATCATCTCCAAGCAGCGCGGCGAGCCGTTCGAGTTGCAAGACATCCCGGCCGAAGATTCAGCCACCTACGAGATGATTTGCCGCGCCGATACCGTCGGCGTCTTCCAGATCGAATCGCGTGCACAGATGAGCATGTTGCCGCGCCTGCAGCCACGCCAGTTCTATGACCTCGTGATCGAGGTGGCGATCGTGCGGCCGGGTCCGGTTCAAGGCGGCATGGTGCATCCGTACCTGCGCCGGCGGCAAGGATTGGAGGCCGTGTCGTTCCCCTCGCCTGAGATGGAGACCGCGCTCGCTCGCACGCTCGGGGTGCCGATCTTCCAGGAGCAGGTGATGCAAGTCGCAATGCTAGCAGCAGGGTTTAGCGCCGGAGAGGCCGATCAGCTCCGCCGTGCTATGGCCGCGTGGAAGCGCAAAGGCGGACTGCAGCACTACTACGATCGCATCGTGAACGGCATGCTCGATCGTGGCTACGACCGCGAATTTGCTGAATCGATCTTCGCGCAGATCCAGGGCTTCGGCGAATATGGCTTTCCGGAGAGCCACGCCGCGAGCTTCGCCCTGCTCGTCTATGCAAGCTGCTGGCTCAAGTGCCACGAACCGGCCGCGTTCCTTTGCGCGATGCTCAACAGCCAGCCAATGGGCTTCTACTCGCCTTCGCAACTGGTTCAGGATGCCAAGCGCCACAAGGTCCGGGTGCTGCCGATCGACGTCACGGTCAGCAACTGGGATTCGTTTTTAGAAGGCGACGGTTCGATGGCGCCGGTGCGCCTCGGCATGTCGCTGATTCGGGGCATGCGGGACGAGTCTGCTGCCCGCATCGAGGCCGCGCGAGCCGTGCGTCCTTTCGAGTCGGTCAACGATCTTGCCAATCGTGCATACCTCGATCGACGCGACCTTCAATTGCTTGCGGACGCGAACGCCCTTTCGGCCTTATCTGGGAATAGGCGAGAAGCGCTTTGGCAGGCGGTGGTAGCCGTGCCGGACAAGGACTTGTTGCGCGCAACGACGCGTGAGGAAGAACTGCCGGTGCTTGCTGCGCCCAACGAGGCGCAGGAGATCGTCAGCGACTATCGCTCGACGGGCCTGACATTGAACCGGCACCCTCTTGCTTTGCTGCGTGAACGGCTCAATGAAAAGAGGATCTTCGCGGCGTCGAAGCTCGCCACCTATCCGAACGGCCGTCTCGCAAAGGCATGCGGGATCGTCACCGTGCGCCAGCGGCCCGGCACAGCGAACGGTGTTCTTTTCATTACGTTGGAAGACGAGACCGGCCAGATCAACGTGATCGTCTGGCCGTCGTTGGTCGAGAAGTTCAGAAAGGAAGCGCTCGGTGCCTCGCTGCTCGGGGTCTACGGAGTCTGGCAGAAGGAAGGCGAGGTAAAGCACCTCGTCGCGAATCGACTTGTCGACATGACGCCGCTCCTTGGCAATTTGGCTACGTCGAGCCGAAATTTCCACTGAGCATTAGTACCGCGTCGGCGTTGAGCCCTTGTCGGACTTGGCACTCCCGTACCCAGAGTGCGCTCCTTATGCACCGTGAAGCGCGTTATTACTCAGGGAGAGCCGCGTGGCCGACGATCTGTCGGTATGATCTCGTCTTCTGGAAGGAAGCGCCTCACGCGCAGAGCAGAGATAGGATCGGTCTCGGCGAATGTTTTCAGCCACTCAATCGTCTGTTCGCGCACATTCCTCTCCGCCGCCGTCTGCCCCCTTTCACCAAACTTGAGGAGCGTGATCAACCGGCGCGCGAACAGCTTGTCGTCATTGGCACAGGTGAGCAGGGGCAGGATGTCCTCGAACTTCGCTTCCGCAATGGTCGTGAGGTCCTCTGGATTCCACCCACGGTTGAACTGAATTGCATCGAGCGTCTTAGCTAGGTCCACCGGGGCATTGAGACGCGCGACCTCGGCCTCAAGCACGGCCTTGAAGGTAGCGTCGTACTTCTCGCCAAAATGCTCGCTAGGTGCCAAGGCCGCTAGGCGATTTTGATTCGCGGCGATAAACTGATCCAGCAATCGCGTCGCCGCGTCCTTTCCCTGCAGATTAAGCAGCACTTCATAAACAGAGTAAAGTTCGGAAGTGGCAATCTGGTCGAGCGCGGCCATGGTCGTTTTCATTAAGTGCTCGAAGGCTTTCTTACTGTCACCGACGCCCCACCAAAACCGATGAAGCGCAGCATCAAATGACGCTTTCCGGCTGCCTGCGTCAATGCGCTGCGACAAATCCTCCGACAGGGTTCGAACCGCCTCCTCGCGGAAAAATCCCGAGGCAATGCCGACATAGATTTCTTTGTCGAGTGGGCTTGTTTCGCTGTAGCCATATCCTTCGATAAGCTCATCCCAGTCCGACTCCCGCTTTTCTTGTTCGGTCTGCTCTTCCCTCTTCTTCTCGTTGTGGAAATATTTTGTCCACTCCTCGCCGCCGTATTCGAGCAGGTATTCGACCGTGGGAAAGTCTTTTCGAGGAATGAAATGTGCAACCCCGAAGAGCGCCAATGTGTTGACCAAGTCGGCAAGCACGTTGGGGTGAAGATCCGTCACGATCGTCGCCAAGTCATCGGCAAGCGCGCCGAGTCGGCTGATCACGCGAATGTTCGAGACTCCTAGACGAACGAATCTTTCCGCCAGCAGCTTCCCGGCCGCGGTAGGTTCCGCGCCGAGCGCGACGACACACGCCTCCTCCGGAGTCGGTGCGAAATCGACCGTCTCCTCGACGACCTTCTCGAGGTAGGTAGAAAACTCGTCCTTGGCGTCGTTACCCAACTTTTTTTGATTGGAAATAAGGAGAACACGGCAATTCCGTTCCTCCTTCAAAAACGAGGCAAGTCCGAAAACGTCAGCTAAGCGCAGGGTAGAAGGTGCGCGTTCCAGGTCATCGAAACAAATGACAGCGTTTCGCACAGTCGCAAACGAAAGCTCTTGCGCGAGGGACTCGAGCTTCCCGAGGTATGGAATTACAGGCAGAATTTTCAGGATCTGCATCGGCTTCAAGCCTATAGCTCCACCTTCGATTGCATCTCCCACTGTATCACTACGGCCCGGCAGTCTTATTGCTGACATCACCTCTTCCGTGATGCGCTTTCGCACCTCCGCGAGCGACGTGAGGCCGAACAGAGATACGTAGGCATAGCGAGGGGGGGCGCCCTTCCTCGTCGATCTCTCGAGGGCTTGCTTCCACTGATATGTCTTACCGGAACCCCAGTCGCCGGTGAGCATTGCGACTTTTGGCGTTTCCCTAGCGAGAAGCCTGTCAAGACGCGATTGAACAATTTCTAAAGTCAAGAATCAATCTCCTAATGCGACATGCCGATTCCATTCGGCGTAGATCGCGCCGAAGACCGTGGGCACCACGTCGTGGCCTTCGAAAGAAACCGGCCGGTCGTCGTTTGGATAGCCCATTGCCGGAGAGGCCCGCAACATGCCGAGCATCCGCGCGCTGTGTTCGCCAGTGGATGCAACTTCACTGAGAATCTCTGACTCGATTTTATGAATTAGCGCCCAAGTCAGCGTCGCGGCCTGCCGATGGCGTTGCACGGCTGCAGGCACGGCGTCTTTTAGAGCCGCATCCGCGGCATACAGCGCATCCATTCTTTCTCCCTTTAGTTGGGCAGTGCGTGCTTTCGTAACAGTGCCCTGATTGCATCGTCGACGGTTGACCGGAGCACATACTCAGGACCGTGCGGAAGCAGCGCGGCAAATGCTTCACTCAGCGAGTAAGCAACCTCGGCCACATCGCCCTCACGAATGATTACCCTAAGTCCAGCAGTAAGCTCGGCTTCCAGTTCACGATCGTTGATTCGGAGTTCGATAGTCGGCATCGTGTCATCTCCCTAATGGGCTGCGTCGCTTCCTTTTACTCGTGGTCGCGAAGGTCCGACAAGGACTCATCGAGCAAGTCCGCCGCGTCGAAATGGAGCTGCACTGAGGCATCGGTTAGCGGCTCACCGTTGGGCATCTTGCGTGACTCAGCAGAATCGCGCAAAACGTTGATCGCTGCCCGCAGAGCAAGCGCTGGAGTCAAATTGGACATGGTTCGTTTTCCGTGTTTAATCGCTCAGCCAGTTCTCGAGCTTGACGCCCGGATAACTGACAAAGTCTTTTGTGTTGTTCGTGACAAGGACAACGTCGAGCGCAACCGCATGTGCGGCGATCAGCTTATCTAGGTGGTCCTTCTTGCGCTCCCGAGTAGCCTCACGAATCGGGCCGTAGGCCACCGCCGCCGCAGCATCGAACGGAGCCACCGGAATGTCCTCAATCAACGCGGCGAGGGTGCGCCGCTCTTTCGCCGGATTCGCACAAACGGCGACACCGTATTCCAACTCTGCATACGTGATAGCTGACATGACCACGTCACCGACAAAGCACTCCGCGAAGCGTTTCGCCACCTGCTCGGGCTGGTTCTTCATCAGGTAGATGCACATATTGGTATCGAGCATGAAGCGCGGCATTACAAGCCCTCGCGTTCTGCTTGTTCCTGCTCGCCTCGTCCCTCGGCCATAAAGTCGGGGCTGAATTTGGCGAATTTCTTCAACACACCGGCGAGCGGTCGGCGCGCCGGTCGGATGCGGATTTCATCGCCCACGCGTTCGATCTCAAGTTCAAGGTCGCTGCGCTCATAGGCGAGGTCAGCAGGAATGCGGACGGCCTGGGAATTGCCGTTCCTGAAAACTCGCGTGGTCTGCATCTCGCTCCTCGTTGCGTATGTACAATGGATGTACTATAAGCGATTGAAGAGTAAATGTAAATACGCGTGTGTACGCGGGTAGCCGGGCCGACCCATGTGGCGCAGGCGTAGCGACTATCGCTCGACGGGCCTGACGTTGAACCGGCACCCTCTTGCCTTGCTGCGTGAACGGCTCTCCGCTTTGGCGGTCTGGACCGTCGCCGTACTTGCCGCGTGCGGCGGCTCTGGTTCCTCCGATTCGAACAGCACAAGCAGCTCCACAAATGCTGGCGATCAGACGGGGTTACCGGCCGCGTCGCAGAAGGTGACGCTGCTCCCGCCCGCATCTACGCCGCAGAGTGTCTCGCCCACGGGGGATCCGACAGCGGATAGCATCGCGTTTATGAGCGCGGTACGACACAACGTTGGTATTAATCAACTCACCGTTGACCAGACGCTGGTTACGTCGGCCCTGAACCACGCCAATTACCTGGTACTGAACCAGGCAACCGGGCATAACGAAACGCAGGGACTTCCCGGCTACACGGGACAGTCGCCCTTTACTCGCTCGGATGCCGTGTTCGGTGAAGTTACGATTGCCGGAGACATTCGGGCTTTTCCGACGTCGTTGACCGGCGTCACATCGCTATTCGATGCACCATTCCACCGCTTTTTGATGCTTGAGGGCTATGCATCGCTCGGTGTTGGCGCATCGACCAGTGCGACGTGGGAGGCGGTCAACATTGACTTCGGCGGATATTCATCGGTCGTTGCGGATACACAGCTCGTCGCGTATCCATACTCCGGTCAAACGGGTGTGCCGGCTAGGTGGTTCGCAGCCGAGAATCCGAACCCGTTCGCCAGTCAGCCGCAGTATCAGAACACCTACGTCGGCTACCCCGTGACGATTCAGGCGAAGCTAACGGGGCACCTGAGCTCAGTCAGCATCAAAATCACTGATAGCGGCGGCAACGACGTCCCGTGTTTTCAACCTACGCCGGACGGCAACGCAGAGATAACGAACGGCGCCATGTGCATCCCGTACACCGCCCTCAAAGGAAACACAGCGTATTCGGTTCATGTGACCGGCGTGCTTAAAGCGCTGCATGGCGACACGCATCCTATCGACGTCACCTGGTCATTCACGACGGAAGCCGATGCGTCGGCCAAAGTCTTGGGCGGCGAGAAGCAGTTCCACGTTGTGCCTGAGTAACGCGCAAAAGCACGCCGCAAGCGCAACGGATGGAAGTCGATCCCAGAAAAGAGCGAAGGCACCACCTCCGCTCTTTTCTTTTGGGCCAGAAGGAAGTGCTCCTTTATACGTTTCCGCGGCTCCCCTGAGGATTAGCAAGTCACTTCCTTGACTTTGCGCTTGGCTCGCTAGCCTTGTTCATGACGCGACTGTTTCGCGTCGCATCATCACCTAGCGAGGCATCACATGGAACCTAAAAACAAAGAGCCCGTCGACGCGATTAAGTCGCTCATCGACGTCATTCAAGCTGCATTTGCGGCCGCATGGAAAGCGGTCCTCCTCCTCGGCGGTCTGATACTGGTCGCCTACTGCTACTTCGAAAGCATCGTGCCCGAGGGTTTGTCGCTGGGCGATGCGTTCTTCTTGGCGTCCGCCGCGTTCTCATTCACCTGCATAGCATTGATCGGCGTCGGCTTCGGGGCCTTCTCGACGTTGTGGGCGCTCAAGCTTCTCGTTGTCGCCAACAACTTCCGCCTCAAGCGGCGCGGGGAGCCGCCGGCGGCTTCGCTGCATCGCGCAGTCGATAGCGGATCGATGGTTTTTATGTCGTTTCTCGTGGCGCTCCCCCTAGCCTATCTGCTTGTTTTTGTCAGAGACCAGTCCCCCGACGCCCGCATGCACGCGACCCTTATGTTCTTTGCTGCTGTGGGCGCAATCACCGCGATCATCGTGCTGATCGTTCCGTCCAAAGTGCAGCAGCGCGATATTCGTCTCACGGTGGTCTTCTTGGCGGTGGCCATTTTTGGCGCGCTCGTCGCCACCCGCCCCGCTCTCCTGAATTTGTCGATGGTGAACCTCGGCGTGCGCTCAGCGCCCGGCCAAGTTGTGATCTTTTCCGATGCTGAGCATACGCAGCTGGCTGCAATCGCGACGGCGAGCGGAGTGAAGGTGCAGTTCTGCAAGCTTCCGACCACCGATAAGTGGGGTACGCGCGACGCCCGCGCCGTGTGGCATGGGGTCGGCGGAAGCTCGTACATACGGCTCTTCGACGAAACAAACGGGTCGCGCGATGTTCTCGTCCGGGCGAACCGCGCGGATGTGGAAGTGATCCGCGGGGACCGAACGGGCTTCGACTGCCCTGCGAAGGTGGGCGCTGCTCCGGTCGGTAAGTCGTCGTGACTCGCATCTACGCGACGCTGAGAAAGCGATACACCACTGAGGCATTGAAAGGCATGGGGTTCGTCAAGGACGGCGGACTGATGGTGAAGCGCGGGGCGATGCGTCGGGTTCGCGCGCAAGCATCGAGCCTTGACGGCGTGTGGTGGCGAGTGACCCCGCTCGAGCGCCGCTGGCGTTAGACACCGCAGATAACGGAAAGACGCTCAAAAACGCGCGTCTTTCCAAATCCGAGACGCGCCCAGGGCCGGTAGCCTTGTCTTCGCTTATGAAAGCGTCTGCGCGGTGACCGCGCAACCGCTGCTGGCTCAATCGGCCGTTGCGCCATAAATCAAGAATTCACGACAACAACGAGGAACCATGAAGCTCAAAATGATTGGCATCGCCGCCCTGTCCGTTCTCGCGCTGTCCGCCTGCTCCCAGATGCAGCCGGGCGCGCAATCCGCAAAGACGGCGGCGACCGGTTCCGCTGCTGGCGAAGCATCGCAGAACGCCAATGCAGGCCTGCAGCACTGCGCGGCGCCGCTTGGCACGGTCGCGATCGTCGAGGATACGGAAGCGCCGTGGTACGGCCTTCTCACAGGTCAATACCAGCTCGGCTCGACGGTGCCAGTCCTCAAGCTGCTTGTGCAGCAAAGCAACTGCTTCGTGATCGTCGATCGCGGCCGCGCGCTCGGCACCGCTATGGGTGAGCGCTCGCTGAACGCATCGGGCGAACTGCGCAAGACCTCCAAGATGCACAAAGGCCAGATGGTCGCGGCCGATTACACGATCAGCCCCAGCGTGACCTTCAGTAACCGCGACGCGGGGGGCGGTGCTGCCGGCCTGCTCGCCTTCGTGCCTGTCGTTGGTGGCGCACTGGCGGGTGTCGCGGGCACGATGAAGGCGCAGGAAGCCTCGACCATGCTGACGCTCGTCGATAACCGCTCCAGCGTCCAACTGGCGGCGGCCGAAGGTTCGGCGCGCAACGTCGACTACGGCATGCTCTCAGGCGTGTTGGCCGGTGGCTTCGGCGGCGCAGGCGCTGCGGGCGGCAGCGCGTACGCACGCACGGCGCAAGGCAAGGTCGTCGTCGCTGCCTTCACCGACTCGCTCAACAACCTCGTTGGCGCAGTTCGCCAGTACCGCGCACAGAACGTCAAGGGCGGCCTCGGAAACGGCGGCGCTCTCGTCGTCAACTAGTCGAGCTAGGGCGGGAGGCCGGAGGCCTATCCGCCCCGTTAAGGATTCGCTTAAGTGAGCCGTTATAGCGGTCTCATCGAACCATCAAGGAACCCAACATGCGTCTTTTCCTCGCCATCATCATTCCGTGGCTCCAGTTCTTTACGATCGGCCGCCCCATCGCCGGAATCATTTGCCTTCTGCTGCAGTTGACGCTGATCGGCTGGATTCCCGCAGCGATCTGGTCCGTTTTCGCACTGGGCCAGTACAAGACCGACCGCAAGATCGAGCGCGCGCTCGCTAGCCGCGCCTGACCAATGTCTTAAGGCCGCCGAGGGGCAAGAGCTTCGCGTCGGCCATCATTGTTAGATGGGAAGGATGATGCTCTACGCATTCAACGTTGGACGGCTTCTGTTACGACGAAGGATCACGTGGCAGACATTCAAGTACTCGCTTCGCGTGCGCCCAATCGCCGTTGCCGGCCGAGCTGGTTGCTACGTCGTTGACCCGGAATTCGGCTCTGAAACGATGCTGTGACCGTTCAATTTCGCCTGCACGTCATTGGCAGCCTGTCGCGTGCCACGGAAAGTGAAAACTGTACCAGCGGCCAACGCTAATCTGCGTGAGCTCGGCCATCCGTCACTGTCGCTCATCGACCCACTTCAGCCAGTCAACGCTTGCTGCCATGGGCGTCTCTTGACGGGGTGCAACAGTCGTTCGTTGCAGGGTATGGGTAGAAAAGCCGCCCCACAGGGGAGCGGCGTAAAGTTCGTCGTTGTGCGAAGAGCACTCGACGAACCGGAGAAAGTTATGAGTCTAGCCACTGCCGCGCTAGTGACCGTCGCACAGTCGTTTCGGGCGCGCTAGCGAAGCACGGTTGTTGCGCCCTTGGATATCGCGAGTACGATGGTCGGTGCGCGATTAGAAGGCCGCCTTCCCCACCGATGCGCCACCGTCAACGAATAACGTCTGTCCAGTAATGAAGCCCGCATCCTCGGACAGAAGAAATGCTAGAGCCGCGGCTAATTCCTCAGGCTTGCCAAATCGCTTCATCGGCACGAGCGACAGGAAACGCTGCTCCGCTTCGCTGCCAACGGGCGTGTTCTGCCGAAACAATTCGGTTTCAGTGGGCCCGGGCGCGACGGCGTTGACAGTAATGCCCGTCTGAGCAAGCTCAAGCGCCCACGTGCGCGTAAAGCTCATCATCGCGGCTTTCGCCGCAGCGTAGGCCGTGCGGTTGGCCACGCCAAGGACGACAAGGCTGGAGAGGTTCACGATTCGCCCCCAGCCTCGATTCCGCATGCCGGGCAGCAGGGCTTGTACGGTCTGCACGGCAGAAGTCAGGTTATGACGGAAGGACGCTTCGAGGTCGTCGAGATCGATCGCTTCAACACCGGCCAGCCGGACGAACCCTGCGTTATTAACGACGCCATCGAAGGCATAGCGCTGGGCCAACCGCTCAAGTGCATGCGCGGTCGCATTTCGGTCCGTCAGATCGACGGAGACCAGTGTGCCGGGGAAACTTGAATCGTCGGCGCCGCGTGCGAGACCGACGACCTGGTGCCCGCCAGCAGCGAGCCGGTTCGACAACGCGCGCCCGATGCCCTTGCTGGCGCCCGTTACCAAGAATGTACGTTTGAACATCGGAAAATCCTGTAAAGCATAAGAGAGTTGACTCGGTGGTCCGAAAGGACGTTAGCCCCAACGGGAATTCAAGATGATGCTGCACAAGTTCACCCGCTCGAAGCCGGGGTCCTTGTACGCCAGGAAATCGTCATTGAACGTGCCGAACGTAGTGCCCGGGCGATGCTTCATGCCGTCGTGGAAGGCATCGATCATCTTGTCGGCAAAATTAGCACCACGCGGAAAGCGTGCGACTACCGCCGCGCGCTGTTCCTCGGTGAAGTCATCAAAGCCCCGTCCCGCCACGTCCATCCCGGCTCCGGCTTGCACCAGAGCGATCTCGCCGTGCATGTGCTCGGGTATGCCCGGCGTTGTATGGAGGGCTACAGCGGTCCACACCTTGGCTACGTCCGCCTCGTCGACATGATGGCTGCGTAGGAAGTCGCGGGCAGCGTTAGCGCCGTCGACTTCAAAACGAAGTTCGCTTTCGCGATAGGCCGGCGTCAAACCGATGTCGTGGAACATGGCCGCCACATACAGCAGTTCTGGGTCGAAGGCGACGCTCGTTCGTTTTCCTAGTAGCGCGCCCCATAGGTACACCCGTGTCGAGTGGTTAAACAGCAGCTCGCTTTCGGTGTCGCGAATGAGCTGAGCTACCTCCCTAACTAGCTGACTGTCGGGAATGACGATGCCGAGCATTTCGTTCGCCGTCGTTGCTTTATCTTGCTTCATCTCGAGGTACTCGATCTGTGAGGAACGTGCGATTACTGCCGCAAACTTGATTTCCGCACCGCCCGAAGCGGGCGGCTGGTCTGGCACCGGAAGTGACTGGAGGCGCTACACCGAGGAAGGTACGCTACCCATAGGTCATGGAAAAGGCCTAAGTTTGATGAATTCCAATGTACTATCAAGCCAATGACAACGCTTTCTGTAAGCCTCGATCGCGCCGGACGCATCCCGCTGTCTGCGCAGATATACGGCTCAATTCGAAGTGCGATCGAGTCAGGCCAGCTCGCCGCCGGCGCGCGGCTGCCCTCCTGGTCCGATCTGGCTGCCCAACTGGGGGTGTCCCGCGGCACCGTGCGGACCGCCTATGAGCGTCTGATCGACGAGCAGTTCGCGATCGGTTTGGGCGCGGCGGGCACTCGGGTAGCCGCGCGGCCTTTGCCGGCGACAACCAAATGGTCGCCGGACGCACCACCGCTCCCGGATCTCTTTTACGACTTCAGCACGGCGCCTTTGGCGTTTCAGATGGGCGTGCCCTCCCAGGACGCCTTTCCGTTCAAGCTGTGGTCGCGTATTCAGTCACGTGCGGCGCGCCGGGCTGCAGCGGCTCCCGTCGGCTATCCTGATCCGAGAGGCGAGCCGGAGTTGCGACAGGAGATCGCGTCGTATCTTGCCGTCTCACGCGGGCTTCGATGCAGTCCTTCGCAAGTATTCGTCACAGCAGGATTTGCCGGCGCGCTCAACCTAGCGATTCGTGGGCTGCAAATGGAAGGCCGGCAAGCCTGGATAGAAGATCCTGGCTTTCCTCTAACCCGTACGGCGCTGGGGCTGGCGGGGATGACCGTGGCAGGGGTGCCCGTGGACGCAGACGGGCTCGATATCGACACAGGCATCCGAATCGCTCCTGAAGCTTCCCTTGCAGTGGTGACACCGGGCCAGCAAGCGCCACTCGGAATGACGATGTCGCTCCGTCGACGTATCGCACTGCTCGACTGGGCAAAGCAGCGGGACGCCTGGATCATCGAAGACGATTATCTCGGTGAGCTGCAGCTGAAAGGACGGGCCGCACCGGCACTCGCCTCGCTCGATCCGGACGGTCGGGTACTTCACATCGGCACCTTCAGCAAGACGATCAGCCCGGCACTGCGTCTGGGATTTCTTGTTGTTCCGCTCTCCATGGCGCGCCGGCTCGGCGAAATCGCGGCGAGCCTCGCGCCTGCCCCGACTGCATCCGTGCAGCATGCCGTCACGGAGTTCATGCATGACGGGCACTATCTCCGCCATCTGCGGCGTATGAAGCGCCTCTATGCGGCCCGACAGACCGCACTGGTTCGCTGTCTGAATGAACTGGCTTCGGAATCAATCAGAGTCCATGCCGCGGCGGGCATGACTGTGGTAGCTGCGCTGCCTCAATCCGTATCGGATACGGATATCGCTGCCCGGGCGCGACTATTCGGGCTGGCGCCGGTTCCTCTCTCGCCTTGGTACACCCGCAAGCCCGCGCAACAGGGCCTGCTGCTCGGCGTCACGAATTTGGATGAAAGAACGGTGGCGGCTAACTGTTCTCGGCTCCTGGAAATCGTCCGCGGGCATCACTGACGGACTAGCGAATCCGGCCCGAGCTCGCTTCTTGGTGCATCGTAATTGTTCGTTCCTGGTGCTTTTGCGTGCCCCAACGTCGCATGACAATGGAGCAACACAAAGGAGCAGACATCATGACCATCCAATCTATCGCGAGAGCTACCGGCGCAGCCATCGCCTTCGCCATCGCCGTGCCGGCGTCGGCGCACGGGGGGACCGAAACGGTCACACCGAACTTTCAGCACGCCATTCCCAACGTTGTGGGGAAGTCGTTGACCGCTGTCGTCGTCGATTACGCGCCGGGGGCGGCGTCATCCGTCCACAGGCATGCGGGCTCAGCTTTCATCTATGCCTATGTCGTGTCGGGCGAGGTCGAGTCGCAGGTAGATGACGGTCAGAAGCGCGTCTATCACGCTGGCGAGAGCTTCTTCGAAGAGCCAGGCGCAGTTCACCGCATAAGCCGTAACGCGAGCGAAACAAAGCCTGCGAAGCTGCTCGCCGTCTTCGTTACGGACAGCAACGACCAGGCCCTGACTACCCCCATCAAGTAAATCATCGCTTCAAGGAGTCACATCATGAGCAAGCGTCTCGACTACACCCAGATTGCGCCCGCCGGCGTAAAAGCACTCGGCGGCGTCTACGGCTACGTCATGCAGAGCAACCTATCGCCGGTTCTCGTGGATCTCGTCTACCTGCGCGTCTCGCAGATCAACAACTGCGCCTATTGCCTCGACATGCATACACGCGACCTGCTGCGAAAAGGCGTGAAGGTCGAAAAGCTGGCGCTCGTGCAGGCATGGAGGGAAGCGGGCCATCTGTTCGACAACCGCGAACGCGCAGCACTCGCATGGGCGGAAACGGTCACGCTGGTGGCGCAGACCGGTGTCCCGGAGGAGTCGTACGAAGCTGCCCGTACTGCGTTCAACGAGCGCGAACTCGTTGACCTGACCATCGCGATCAGCCTCATGAATACCTATAACCGTATGGCAATCAGCTTCCGGAACACGCCCCAGGCTGTGCTGGAACAGTAACCGCCACGCGTTTGCACAGCAGAAAAGCGCCTCGAATTCGGCACACCGCGCGATTTCAAATGCAGTTTTTGATGCGGTTCTCCGCTAGCGAATTCGACGGCGCGAGTAAGTATCCTTGGAGTCATCAGCATGACGATCATCGCAGGCATCAAGATTCCCGACAGCGCGATGGCACGTGAGGCCACCGAGCTCATCCGCGACACAGAGTCAGAACTGCTTTTCCATCACTCGACTCGCGTCTTTCTTTTTGGCGCTCTGACAGGGGAGCGCAAGCAGCTGAAATACGATCCTGAACTTCTTTACATCGGTGCGATGTTCCATGACATCGGGCTCACAGCGCAATTTCGCACGTCCCAGAACCGGTTCGAGGTTGATAGCGCGAACGCCGCTCGGCGCTTCCTTCACAATCATCGCGTTCCCGAAGACAAAATCGATCTGGTATGGGACGCCATAGCGTTGCACACAACCCCCGGTATTCCGCAATTCAAAAAGCCTGTGGTTCAACTGGTGACGGCAGGCGTTGAAACGGACGTCCTCGGCTTTGCCTACGACGAATTCACCGAAGAGCAGCGCTTGCTGGTGGTCAACGCTCACCCTCGCGGAGAAGACTTCAAGGAGCAACTCATCGATGCGTTCAACGAGGGAATGAAGCATCGACCCGATTCGACCTTCGGTACGGTGAACGACGACGTCCTCGCGCTCAAGGACCCGAGTTTCCGCCGGATGAACTTCTGCAGCATCATCCTTGGCAACGCTTGGAACGACTCGCACTACGCTTGCATTTGTCAAGATCCCACGCATCAACATGTGTAGTTGCCGGTCGACCATCGTCCGCGCCGTCTTAGGTGGCATCGTATGACAACCGTGGGGCGATGTTGTAGCTATCACTCGCCGACGGGAATGCCGTGTGAATCTCCTCTTGAGAAGGACTTGGATCATGAAAATCGGTAGCTTTTCAAGCACGGCTTGCGCCGTGCTTCTTATTTCCATCTTATTGATCGTTCGAGCGGCTGAAGTGCGCGCCGCTGACCGGGCCCCTGCGCCCGACCTTCCAGTCCCCGAAGCGGCCGGCAGGCTTTCGGACGTCGCAATCCCCGACAGCAAGTTGACGCGCGACGCAGCGCGGTACATCCGCGATTCCGAGGGAGACTTTCTTTTCCAGCATTCAACACGGGTCTATTACTGGGCTGCCTTAGCAGCGCGACGAAGCGGCATACCTTACGACCCGCAGCTCCTGTACGTCGCGGCCATGTTTCATGATTTCGGCTTGACGGAGCGGTATTCCCAGAGCCATATGCGATACGAAGTCGACGGTGCCAACGCCGCGCGGGAATTCCTGCGAAGCCACGGAATTTCAGAAGCCCTCATCGAGCAAGTTTGGCTTGCCATTGCGCTACATACAACGAACGGTATCCCGGCGCAGGTATCGCCGCTGGCCGCACTCGTTGCTCAGGGAGCCAACATGGACCTAGTGGGCGCCGGCTACGACGGTTTCAGCTCCGACCAGCAGGACGCCGTCGAGACGGCCTATCCTCACCCGCCTGGCTTCGCTGAAGCATTCATGCGTGCTCTCTATGACAGCCTTAAGCATCGACCCGAGACCACCCAGGGAACCGGTTTGGCGGATGTAATGGCCTATGAAGATCCTCACTTCGTCCGTCGAGACTTCAGCGCTCTCATGCGCAACTCCCCGTGGGCCACAAGAAGATGATCGTCGAACTCGCGGTTGCGGTAGTCGGCCGCACAAAGAAAGCCGGACAGGTGTCGGATGTCTGAAGCATACCGGCCGTTGATGCGTCAATTGCCGCGTATCGTTGACTGTCTAACAACTGGCCGAACCCGGAACGGACTGGTCGCCCAACTTCCCTAGGCGACCCCTGGCCGACGGTCGGGCGGCGGTTAGGCTAACGGCCGTTAATAGATCATGATCGACCATTAGCTTGGCGCTAGCCTCGCGAACCATACGATGGCAGCCGGGTCTGATTCACCGACGCCTGATTTTCTTGGTCAGCGCCGCAGTCCGCCGCCCCAACCGCTCGCCCACCGAGCTCGCTCGCGTACGTGCAGTGTTTGCCGTGAATGCGCTCGACGGTCACTCGTGCCTTTGGGTAGCTAGCGGGGGTAGACTCAACCGCATCTGCGCCTGCCGATACGCTGAGACGAATTCCGGATCGCCATTTCGCACCCGAGCTAGCCAGTAACCAAGATCCTGCTGGCATTCCTCACTATCGATGTCCATGAAGCACCGCGACTGCGGAGGCATCCGCGTCGCCGCCCAGTAGAATGCGAAGATGGTTGCCTGGTCAGCAGGCGCGAGCCTCAATCTCGCCTTGTCCCCCTGCGACAACCAATCCTTTATGGCGGAAGACAGTGTCCCCTCACTCTCGTCCGGAGCATAAGCAAACACATGTTCGCCTCCTTCCCTGGCACTGCGCAAATCACTCGTTGCCACCGCAACAACAAAAGCAATCGTCCGTGAGTTCGGCTGCTCGCTCAGCGGCGCGGCCGATGCTCCGACCAGCCAGATGGAAAGAACGAGAATGAATGATGCAGCGGCATATCTGATCAAGGCCTTGCTCACGTGTGGGTGGATATAAGGCAACGGCCGAATCAAGACTGGAACTCGGCGTCTCACAGGTTCGGCTCACAGGGCTTATCTCGGAAACGTCATCGGCACAGACAAGCCCCTGCCGTCCAAGCCGTGAGAGAAGGTTAGCGCCGCCTCCAAAAAACTGGCAATACGGGCTAATATCGACAGGCCCAGGCCTGTGCCGCTCGCCAGGTCGATGCATCCCACTCCGGCAAGACGCCCGCCTTGAAGCCCGAGACATGGGCGGTGACCGCCGACACGCGCCCGACGATTTCCGGCCCGGCACGCGAGGAAACAGCGTACCGGCCCATTTGCGGCGTACCCGATGGGATGTCGGAATGGAAGACGCCACAGAAGGCGATGTCGATTTTTAGCTCGTGCGCGCCGGGTGCGCGGCCCAGCAATTTCCCTTGCGACTCATGCTTGAAACCACATGATGCCGCTCCAGCAAGGCCTAGTACTTATTGCTTGCATAACGGCTAGAACCAGCCCCCGACGCTGGCTGACGCTGCTGCAGCGCCCTGTTCAACGCCGACACGCCATTGACCTACCGACCACCCTGCACAAATGTTCCATCGGCCGGAGCTGGGACCGATGACAAGGCCGTTGCCGCTCCAGTTTTGAACAAGTATGTCGTCCGTCGGCTTCAAAGCCATTGCTGCCGTTTGAATGGCAGCCGTTTTCGATAGGGGAACGGCTCCTTGTGGCCGACAAGCGCACGCTCGCCGGCCACCGGCGATCACACTTCGGTTTGTTCAGCCATTTCGAGAGCATCGTCTACCTCGATCCCGAGGTATCGCACGGTGCTTTCGATTTTTGTATGGCCCAAGAGCAATTGAACCGCGCGCAAGTTCTTGGTGCGTCGATAGATCAACGACGCTTTCGTTCGTCGCATGGTGTGCGTCCCGTACGCGGTGTCATCGAGCCCGATTGACGCGACCCAACGATGAACGATGCGCGCATACTGGCGCGTCGACACGTGCGCTGAGGCATGCAGTCGACTTGGAAACAAATAGTCGGCAGGCTTCAATCCCCGCGCCGAAATCCAGGCAGAGACACTTTGACGAGTCTGCTCCGTGATTTCGAACTGCACGGGTCGATGCGTTTTCTGCTGCATGAAAGTCGCGCGAGCTACGACATGACCTCCCATGTAGACGTCCTGCACTTGCAAGCGCGTCAAATCGCACGCTCGAAGCTTACTGTCGATCGCAAGGTTGAACATCGCCAACTCGCGAGCGTTGGGCGACATCTGCAGCCTTGTTCGAATCGCCCAGATTTCCCGCAGCTTCAGCGGAGGCTTTTGGCCGGTTAGCCTTCCCTTATTCCACGGCACCCGACGAGTGCCGGAAGAATCAAGCGTTTCCATGACAAGCTCCTCTTCAACGAAGGGAGATCGATTGTGCGCTTTGCGGAACGGTCAAACTTCGACCCATAGCCGACGCGGCGTTGTCACGGATCCAAAGGCAGGTATCAAAGTGGAGCGGTCATCCAAGCGGCTTCTCAGTGTGACAGTAGCCGGATTTCGGGCTCTGGGGCCGACCCCAGTGCCAGTAGCCGCTGCGCGAATCAGTGGTGACGAGAAGCGAGCGCGCCCGGTGAATCGCCGATTGCCGCTGCCATGAGCTGCCAGTACGTCCCTCCAAGCGACGTCAAATCCACCGACGTATCGACGGGCAACTTTACGGTCCAGCGGCGCGAGCTTCGCACCGCGACGCCCACTCCTCCTCTACTGCCCGAAGTAGCCGGTTACCGGACAGGGCATAGAACATCCGCCGTGACAACGGACCGGCAGGGGCATCATCGAGGAAACGGCGCTTAAGACTCCGGTAAGGAAGGCCGCACAACATGGTCAATATCCACTGGGGGATCTCATGAGCAGATCGCTTCTTTCGTTGCGGCGTTTGCGCGCAGCTCTCTTGCTGATTTCGACCGCTACTGCAATGGCCACAGCCAACGCTGCTGCCCCTTCTGAACTTCTTGGTTCCTACCAGGCGCAGTCGGACGGTGCAGCGCCACTCCCTTCGCGGGGGCAGCTCTTCTTTAATTCTTCGCATGGTCATGAGTGGACTTGCGCCACGTGCCACGGCGCAATCCCCACACGGACGGGCAAGCATGCGGCCACGGGCAAGGCAATCACTCCCCTCGCTCCTGCGTTCAACCCGGAGCGATTCACCGACGCAGCGAAAACCGAGAAATGGTTTCGTCGCAATTGCAACGACGTGGTCGGACGGGAGTGCACCTCAGCCGAAAAGGCAGATCTGTTGGCGTGGCTCCTGACGCTGAAACCGTAAGCGACTTCACTCCTCGAACGAACCTCTTCCCGACAGGACCGTTTCCGATGCCATTCAATCTCGTGCCCCGTTCTATAGGAGTTTGGGTTGGCGCTTTGCTCACGTCACTGGCGGCTTCCAGCGTGACGGCCGATGTTGATGAGACGCGTAACCAGGTCAACCTCCTGCCGAAGTATCGGCAGGAATGCGCGTCGTGCCATATCGCCTACCCGCCGGGTATGTTGTCCGCAGGATCGTGGCAACGCATTCTGAGCAATATGTCCCACCATTTCGGCACCGATGCCTCGCTTGACGCTGACTCCCTCAAACAGATCTTCACGTGGCTTCCTGCGAATTCATCGGGAGACGGAGGCGCGCACGCGTCACCGCCCGAAGATCGCATTACCCGGTCGACGTGGTTTCGACAGGAACACGCAGAGGTATCCGCGGCTGTATGGAAACGTCCAGCAGTCAGGAGCGCATCGAACTGCGCCGCGTGCCATACCCATGCAGATCAAGGAAATTTCAATGAACACTTCATCCAGATTCCGCGATAACAACGCCGCGGGGGACGCCGACGACAGCCGTATCCTGGTCTGGGATGCGCCCGTACGCCTGTTTCACTGGCTGTTCGCAGCCTGCCTTGCCGGTGCATGGCTGACGGCGGAAAGCGAGCATTGGCGGCTCGTCCACGTCACGCTAGGTTATACGGCGGGCGGTCTCGTGATCTTTCGGCTAGGGTGGGGACTGATCGGAACGAAGTACGCCCGTTTCTCGAGCTTCGTTCGCGGACCCGCCCGCGCGTGGCAGTACGTCCTTGATCTCTTGCGTGGCCGCCCACAACGTCATGTCGGCCACAACCCGGCAGGCGCCGTAGTCATCGTCGCCATGCTAGCTTTGGCGTGCGTATTGACCATCACCGGTTGGGCGACCTATAACGATGCGGGCGGAACGTGGCTGGGTGAAGTGCACGAGGGCGTGGCCAATCTGATGCTAGCGCTGGTTGGGGTACACATAGCGGGTGTCGTCGTGAGTAGCTGGCTCCATCGGGAAAACCTTATCGGCGCGATGGTCAGCGGACACAAATCCGGACAACCCGATGAAGGCGTTCGACACGCATGGCGAAGTGTTGCCGCGCTGATGCTGCTAGCAGTGCTCGCGTTCTGGTGGTGGCAATGGCACGGTGCATCCATGTTGCCTTGTTCGGACATGATGTCGCTGCCGGGCATCAAAGGTTGTCCGAATGACAGCGGTGACTGACAAAACGGTTTTGTAAAATGAGGATACTGCTTATTGAAGACGATCCCTTGCTAGGCGATGGCGTTCGTGCCGGCCTTCGACAGGCAGGATTCCAGGTCGACTGGGTACGTGACGGCGCCGCCGCCGAGACCGAGTTGCGTAACGGTGTGTACGCGGCGGCCGTCCTTGATCTCGGGCTGCCGCGCAAGGATGGGATTGAAGTACTATCGTCGGTGCGTCGCGCTGGCGTGACCTTGCCGGTACTTGTGCTGACCGCACGCGACACCGTTCCTGACCGTGTCCGTGGACTGGACATCGGCGCCGACGATTACGTCGTCAAGCCCATTGACTTGCACGAACTCGCGGCTCGGCTACGGGCACTAGTACGTCGCGCGCACGGGGTGTCGCAGGAAGCCCTGCGCATTCAAAACGTCGCCCTCGAACCCGCGACGCGATGCGTCTACAGGAATGAGGAGCCGGTAACGCTTTCATCGCGCGAATTCGATCTGTTGCAGGCCCTCATGCTGAACGCGGGCCGTGTGCTGTCCCGTGAGCAACTCGAGCAAGCCATTTATGGTTGGGGACAGGAGGTGGAAAGCAACGCAGTGGAAGTGCACATTCATCGCCTTCGTACCAAGCTCGGCAGCGACCTGATCAAGACAGTTCGTGGCGTCGGCTATGTTTTCATGCTCGAGAACTCCGCCACTCGATGATTCTGCCGCGCTCACTACAAGGCCGTCTGCTGGTCCTGCTGATCGGCGTCGTGGTCGGCGTCTGGCTGATTACCGCGCTGTTCATCTGGCGCGACGCACGTAAGGAACTTGATGAACTGCTCGACAGTCATCTCGCTCAGGCCGCAGCGCTACTAGTCATCCGGCAAACTCAGTCGATTGACGACGATGACACCATCGATTCGCGCGTGCCCCACCCCTATGCTCCCAAGGTTGTTTTTCAGATATTTCATGACGGGCAAGCGGTGGTACGGTCTGCCAACGCACCGACCGAGCCCATGATCCCTGTGGATCGTCACATTGATAAAGGTTTCGCGACTGTGCAGATTAATGGGGAAGCTTGGCGCGTGTTTTCAATGCGCACGCTCAGAGAAGACACCCGCGTGTACGTCGGTGAGCGTGTCGATTCCCGCACCGCGATACTGCTCGCCGTATTGCGCGGCACGCTCTGGCCGATGGCCCTTGCCCTGCCGCTTTTCGGAATCGCAACTGGGTGGGCAGTGCGGCAAGGCGTCGCACCCCTCAAACGACTGGGTCGTACGCTCGCCCTGCGTGGCCCCGATGATCTTGCGCCTGTCGTAATGCCGCAAACGCCCGCCGAAATGTCCCCAGTACTCGATGCGCTCAATCAGCTCTTCGTCCGCATTCAGACTGTATGGGAGGCCGAGCGCCGTTTTACTGCGGATGCAGCCCACGAGTTGCGCACGCCGATCGCGGCGGTTCGAACGCAGGCCCAGGTCGCGCTGGCCGAAACGGATGACACGCTCCGCCAACACGCGTTGCGCGCTACCTTAGAAGGGTGTGACCGTGCCACACGTCTCGTGGACCAGTTGTTGGTCCTATCGCGACTCGAGTCTGGAGCGACACTCGAGCTGACGACCGTCGATCTCAGCGCGCTCGCGCAACGGGTGGTCGCAGAACTGGCGCCGAGGTCGCTCGCCAAGCGGCAGTCATTGGAATTCGACGGTGCGAAGTATTGCCATGTCTCAGGCGACGAAACGTTGCTCGCCGCTCTGGTGCGAAATCTCGTGGACAATGCCATCCGCTACGGCCCGCCCGGCGCATCGGTGCGAATCAAGACTGACACGAACCAAGACGGAGCCGTGCTGTCGGTCGAGGACAGCGGCCCGGGGCTCGCAGATGCGGATCGGTCGAGACTGGGCGACCGCTTCTTCCGCGTGTCGGGCACGGCCGAAAGCGGCAGCGGCCTGGGCTGGTCGATCGTGCAGCGAATCGCGGACCTTCACGCAGCAGCGATCAACGTGCGTCGGTCCAGCGATCTCGGGGGGCTCGAAGTCGAGGTCAGGTGGGACGCGGTCGGCATCTGATCCGAAGCCTGCACGCCGATTACACCTACTTCGAGCGATCACGGTCGATCCTCACCCGGACCGACGCAGGACTTCGCCTTCATCACGCAACCGAGCCGCTACGTCTCGATGACGCCGCGCGGCTCCTCGACGCTCAACTGTTCGTCCGGAGCACGCTTCGAAAGCGTGAGATAGCGCGGAGCATACCCGGCAGCGTTGCCCGAGCTGGTCGTGCGTACTGCCCCCCTTCCGTGCTGCTTCAGGCGAACGCGGCTTGATACGATTAGTTGGGCGATTTTCTTTAACGTCCTTCCTCTAACGAGTGAAACAATTCGTCTTCTTGTGCGCAATGCAGGCGCACGATTGCATCAAGTCCATACAGTAGACGCTGGAACTCGCTCAGGCCAGCGGCATCGGGACCCTGAGGTGGCACGTTCTCCGTCATTTGCCGGAGCAACCGGGTAACCCGAAAAATCTCGCGGTGAGTGGCGCTCATTGCCGCCAACGGATCCTCTCCGCCGACAAGACGTGCCACGCCTGGATACACCTCCAGATCGTCGCGCCGCTCATGCGGCACAAGCTGACCTTCTAGCATCTCGTTCACGAGCGCGAGCGCCCCCGCAACCGATGTAACTGGCATACGCGGCAACTTGTCCGCGAGTTCCCTGATTCGGTCCATCACCGGACCGAGCTCGAGGTGCTCGGTTTTGAGGTGGTCCGCATCACGATGGGAAAGCGAGCCGACAGTTTCCGTCGATCGTATTCGCAAGACTCGCAGCGCGTTTGCAATGACGGCGATATCGATGATCTCCTGGAGTATCGCGCCCAGCAGAGGCGGCAAAAATCCGAAGGCGGCGACAGCCATTGCTGCAAACGAAAGCGCCATCCCCGCCATCACGCTCTGCAAAGCGATTCGCCTCGTCTGGCGCGCCACTCGCACCCCCTCGACAAGCCTGTCCAGCCGATCGACCAGCAAGACGACGTCGGCTGCTTCTGACGATGCCGCGGCTCCTCGTGCCCCCATCGCAACGCCAACATCGGCGGCCGCGAGCGCGGGGGCGTCGTTGATGCCATCGCCGATCATGATGACCGTCCCTCCCCGACGCGCTGCCCGAATCGCCTCAAGCTTGTCTGACGGTGTCTGCTCTGGCATCACTTCGGTCACGCCGAGCATGGCGCCGACGGTCTCGGCCACGTCGCGACGGTCCCCCGTGAGCATGACGAAGCGTCCGATGCCTTCCCGTCGCAACAGCCGCAGGGCGCGGGGTGTCTCCAGGCGGATCTGATCGGCCATCTGGAGGGCGCCCATCATGGCGCCGTCCACGCCGACAAATACGGCGGAAGCGCCCTCATACGCCACGCGCTGAAGGAACGCTGCGCTCCACGGGGCTGGCGTTGCCAGCGACGACACAAAAGCAAACGAACCGATGGCGACGGTATGGCCTTCTACTTCGCCCTGCACGCCGGCACCGGGCTGCTCAACGACCTGGCGAGGTGCTGCAAGGACCAGATCGCGCTCGCGCGCGGCCGTTGTCACTGATTCCGAGATGACGTGGGCAGAGGCCTGACCGAGAGACGCAGCGAAGCGCAACACAGTCTCGGGTGAAGCGCCTGGGGCAGTTTCTATTGAAACGAGGCGTGCGTATCCGCCTGTCAGCGTTCCTGTTTTGTCGAAGAAAAGTACGCTGGCCCGCGCCAGCCTTTCCAGTGCCCCACCGCCTTTGACCAGCACCCCACGTCTGGCGCAGCGCGACATGCCGGAGACGACGGCCACAGGGACCGCAAGAATCAGCGGGCAAGGCGTGGCGACGACAAGTACTGCGAGAGCCCGAACCACGTCGCCGGTTGCGAGCCAGCTTCGTCCCGCAAGCACCAGTGCAGCGAGCACGAAAAGCAGCGCAAAACGGTCGGCAAGACGCGTTGCTGGACTCCGTTCATGCTGAGCGGACTCCACCATGCGGACGATCCCGGCAAACGTGCTGTCTCCGGCGCTCGCAGCAGCGATCATCTCGAACGCGGCTCCCACGTTGACGACACCACTACTCACCGATTCCCCCGGCGATCGCTGTCGGATGACGGACTCGCCGGTGAGCGTGGATTCGTCGAGTTGCGCGTGGCCTGCGAGCGAGCCGTCGACGGGAACGAACTCGCCATTTCGAACGAGCAGAGGATCGCCTGGACGCACGGTGTCCAATTCAACGCGGCGCCACTCACCGGCTTCGAATCGATTGGCCTGACGCGGAGCGCGACTCAAGAGCGCGGTCATTTCCCGACGCGCCCGCTGCTCTGCATATTGTTCGAGCGCCCGTCCACTCGCGACCATCAAAGCAATCACCGCGGCCGTCAGAAATTCGCTGAGACACAGAGCGAACCCGATCGCAAGCAGGGCCAGCACATCGACGCCCGCTTCTTGCCGCCGCAGCGCCTTCACAACGGATACCAATAGCGCGAGCAGGACGGGCAAGGTTCCAGCTGTCCAGAGGGCGTGCGCGACTGCGCCGTTGCCGGACATGACGAAGGGTAAGCCTGCAATAAGGCTTACCGCCGAGATCAGCAGCAGTGCAAAATCGGCTGAGTCTAACAGGCGTGACATGACGGGTTGATAGAAATGAGTCGAGATCCGACGCGGGACGAGTCTCTGCGGGTCAATTTGAACCGCGAGCAGAGTCAAAGTGTATGGACGCATCCCTTAAATTTGCTTGATCAGCATCAACTATCCCTCTCCACCGGATGGGATCCTTGCTGCGACCTGATTGATCCGTGTCAACCCTGGCGTCCCGTCGCACGAGCAAGCTCGAAAGAACGTCAATCGGCGGGGGTGCCATGTCGACGCTGGCAACGCTGTTCGTTGTCGTACTGCTGCTCAAGCTCGTGCCTGCGTTCGCGCCGCCCACATGGATAGCCATGTCCTGGGTCGGGTTCAATTATTCCAAGGGCAATCCATTCGTATTTGCCATCGTTGCCGCGAGCGCAGCAACCATTGGACGGCTGGTGCTGCCCAGGTCTTCGCGCTCCCTGGTGCGAGGACGGCTGATGCGCGAATCCGACCGGGAAAACATTGATGCGGTTGAAGTGTGGCTGAAGAAGCGCAGAAAGCTGACAGTTGGCGCCTTCTTCTTATATGCCCTGGGTCCGCTTCCTTTCAACTACCTGTTCATCGCGTATGGCCTGTCGGGGTTGCCACTCCGAGTCATCGGCGTCGGTTTCTTTGTCGGCCGTGCGATCAGCTATTCAGTCTGGGCTCATCTTGGACGGTTCGCTTCCGCGTTCGTCGATCCAGAGTCCGAGTTCGAAGGCGGATATCTGAGTGGCTACTTCATCATTACCCAGTTGACCCTGCTCACTCTCGTGTACTTGCTTATGAAGTTTGACTGGAAGATGCTGATTGAGCAACGCAAGCTAAGGTGGCGACGCCCTGTCAGCGGTCCGCCTGTCGCAGAGCACGGCCGGACCACGAAAGATTGAGCACATCGATACAAGGCGTCGATTGTTCATAGCGCTACCTCTCGAACCACCGAGATGGATCGCACCTAACACTCTGTTCAAACCGAGCATTCTTCGGTGGCGGACAAGATCAAGAATACTCAAAGATGCAACGAGCGGCTGCGAGATCATGCGACGCGAAACTGAGTGTCGGCGTAAGTCGCTCGATGGGGCTCCAATTGATTGCAACTCGATGCCGTTTAGTCGGCCATACGTTGACGTGCATCAGAGCTCGACATGCGCGCGGTCATAGGCTGGCTGAAACACCAAGTACGACCGTCCACGGGACTTCGTCTTCGCCACCAGAACAATTTCAGGAGATGTGTCATGGCACGCAGCCTTGTCCTTGTTTCGAATGTGGCAACCGCACTTGCCATTTTCCTGTCCTCGCTCGCTCATGGCGAGCAATTGGCGAGAATCTCGACGCATTCACAGCGCTACGGTGGTCAAATCGACATCTCCGCTTATAACGATCCCCTTTTGAAGGGCGTCGCCTGCTACGTTTCAAGATCACACGACGCAAATGCCCTGGGTGGAAACTCTCCGCCGACGCGTACGCCTGACGTGCAGGCTTCATGTCATCAAGTAGGCAAGCTGACGATGCCAAGCCAGGTCCCCAAACAGGCGCAGGTGTTCGACGAGTCCGTGGATCCAATCTTCAGGGTCGTTCACGTATTCCGGATTCTCGATCCGAGCAGGCTAACGGTGCTGTATTTCAGTTACACGGAAAGTGAACTCGCAGGGGACCTGCCTGGTCATGTTGACGTGATCCGATTGCCTATACGCGGCCGGCAAACCGCGGAATAAGAGATGGCCATCCATTCGTTCACGTTGCCGAGGAATGCGCCCAGGTCTCGGCTGCACTTCGATCACACGAGCGCGCCTGTATGTTCCGGCGAACATCGCGTCGGCCCCTTCTCCCTGGAGGGCCCGTTCTCTCCGTCAACATTCTGCCCGGTCTGTTTCCGCACGGGGCACCCCTGTTGCGCGCCAACCCCGCTCGACCGCGTTCCTGCCATCCGCGACAGAGAATTGCTAGACTGGGCGGTTCCCGAATGCCCACTCGAGCAGCTAAAGGTTCTCGGTGGTAAGTAAGCGGACGCGCCAATACAGATATCGCTCCCTACACATCCTCTTAATTTAAATAGAAACTTGGCCAAGCAGATGTGGAAGCAACGCTGCAAAACAAGAAGCAGCTGTTCAAAGTGCGCAGTCATGGCGGCTTCACGCTGGTCGAAATCATGGTCGTGATCGCGATTCTTGGCATTCTCGCCGCACTGATCGTGCCGAAGGTCATGAGCCGTCCGGACGAGGCGCGCCGCGTCGCCGCGCACCAAGAGATCGGTACCATCATGCAGGCGCTCAAGCTGTATCGCCTGGATAACGGCCGGTATCCGACGCAGGAGCAGGGGTTGCGCTCGCTGATCAAAAAGCCATCAACCGATCCGGTGCCGAACAACTGGAGGGACGGCGGCTATCTGGCGCACCTGCCAAACGATCCGTGGGGCGGCCAGTATCAGTATCTGAATCCGGGCGTGCACGGCGAAATCGACGTGTTCAGCTATGGAGCGGACACCAAAGCAGGTGGCGAAGGCAACGATTCCGACGTCGGCTCCTGGGAGTAAACTTAGCAATGCGAAGCCGAAATTCGGCCGGAACGACTGTGGAAATGGCGGATGGTGAGTCGGCTGGATTTCCTTGTACAGCTGAACCGCATCAATGAACCGTTCGCGGCACCTCGAACGCGGCTTACGTGGTGGTCAAACGCCGTCGGAGCAGTCGTTCGAGTCGAAAGACGCCTGATTGGAGTGGCGCAGTCATCCGCCGGCCTCCGCCTGACTTCTCAGAAAAAATCTGCTGGCTGTTCGCTCGGACAAACTTTTCGGCGTCAATGTGAATCAAGGTCTCAGTCTAACGAGCCCAATTAACGCGGCTGCACACTATGCCAGACGGTGTTGAGACCGTCGCCGGCGCGATCGCCGGGCTTCTTGTCCATCAACCCGCGATAGAGCGGTTTGCCGTCATACGTCCACTGGCGCTCGCCGGTGGCAGTATCGACCAGCCCAAGTTTTCCATTTGGCGAGTCACCCGGGCTCGCCAGTGCGGGCGGGAAGTTTCTCGCGCAGTCGCCCTCGCAGGCATTGGCATCCGGCGCACCTTGCCCGCTAAACGAATAGAGCGTCATGCCGTGTTCATCGACGATTCGGCCGTTGTTCACTCGAGGTGATGCCGCGCTCGCCGAGACGGCGGCAGCCAGCGTAACCAATCCGACTAGGGCTTTCATGTCGATTCTCCGGTTGGTTAAATTGAACCTTTGTTACTGCGGCGCCAAGATCCGCAGCATCGGTCGTCCTTCGACACTCTTTAGCGGGAAGTACGAGTAATGCGTTTTGGCGTCGACGTAAACCACGTGAGCGTTCGGCCCTACCTGTCCATCAGCCAGATGCCGAACGCCTTTCGCATCCGCCTCGAATATCGAGGTCATGCCTTGTTCGCCCGCAACGTACACCGTGTGACTCGATGAATCGAATGCGAGAACGTCCGGATCAGCACCAACGTCGAAGGATTGCGAAACGCGCTTCGTCTGCAGATCCAGCACCAGCATCCGGTCGTTACCTTCGCACGCAATGAATCCGAGGCGAAGGTTTGGCACGATCAACAGGCCGTGATTGCCCTTGGCACCTGGCAAGTCAATGCGCGCGACGATGGCATCCTTTGTGGGATCGATTTCAATGAGTTGCTGCCGCGTCTGGACGTTCACGAAGACGTGGTGCGAGACGGAATCGTATTGCGTGTTACCGACCTCACCACCCAGCGCAATGGTGGCGACGCGTCGGGTCGTTGTTGTGTCGATGACCGTCTCGGTCTTTCCTGTCTCATCAGAGACGTAGAGCTTGTGAACCTCGGGGGCGTAAGCCATCCCGTCCGGATAGCTGCCGCCCGGCATTCGCGCCACGACTTTCAGTGTCTTCTCATCGATGGCCACGATCTCATTGGTCCCGGTCGCCGATGCGAACACTCGACCCAGCTCCGGGACGACGAGCACGCCATGCACCTGTGCAACATCGGGAATCGTCGCGACGACACGGTTGGCATCGGTGTCGAAGACGACCACTTCCCCGTCACCAAGATGGGCGATGAACAGTAGATGGCGCGCGGGGTCCGCGCTTTCATAGTCGAAGCGAGTCGCACGACCGGACAGCGGCACGTCCGCAATATGACGGAGCGGCAGCTTAGTCGGCACGGAATTGCTCGACGCCGCAATCGCAATCGGCGCGACTGGCGCATAAAGCGATACCGACACAACGGCAAGAATCGTGATCACTCGAACCAACCGTGCCCATCTGTGGACGTTCATCGACATGCTCATGCGCTTTCTCCACGGGGCGGCACGCGACGAAACGCACCGAGCAACGCCAGGTCGTACGCGATCTTGAGCACGCCGCACGCGACCAAAGGCGCGCCCAACCAGCCGAATCCGATCAGGCCGCCCGCGAGGGTTGGGGCCACTGCCGCGGCCAGACTGCGCGGCACGGCTGTGAAGCTCGCAGCTGCGGCGCGCTCAGCGGGCGTGACGACCGCCATCACGTATGCGCTGCGAGTGGGCACATCGAGTTGCGACAACGCGCTTCGCATCAGCAACATGAGCAACGCAACCGGCAAGGACGAGGCAAACGCTGCTGCGATCAGGCATAGGCTTGACGGCATGTGCGTGAAGACCATTGTGTTGAGCAAGCCGATCCTGCGCGCTAGTGGCGCTGCTGCGAGTTGCGAGGCTGCGCTGAGTAAGCCCGTGCAGAAGAAGAACTGTCCAGCTGTGGTAATGGACAGATCGAAGCGCGTAATCAGCCACAGAGTAAGAAGCGCATTCACGACCAGCCCTCCGGCGAAGGCGTCGACGCTAAAGAGCAACGCAAGGCGCGTCACCACGCTACGTGATGGGCCCAACGGAGCGTGCTGTGCCGTGGAAACGGATCGTTGAGCCGACATCTGTAGATACAACAAAGCAATCGCCACGCCGGCCAACGCGTAGATCACGAACATCCCTCGCATGGCAGTGAGTGCGGGGATGCCGAAACGCGAATTGATCCAGTCTGGCGTGCCCGCGAGCAGCGCGCCGAGTGCGCCCGAGACGGCGCCCATGAAGCTGTAGCGTGCGAAGAGCGCGGTTCGGACATGCCCCGATGAGGATTCAGCCAAACAGGCATGCTCAATCGGCAGAAACAAGCTCACATCGCCGGCAACACGCATGAATTCGCGCACGCGAATGACATCAAGCGGCGCTTTGCGAACAAGGATGTCACCACGGGACAGATCATCATGTTCGGCCTGACCGGCGGACTCGTACCATGTCCGGCGTCGATCACTGTCCTCTTGCTTTGTCTTCAGTTGAAACAATTCGTGCTCGGAGCAGGTCTCGTCGTGTGTTTTAGCATCGGGCTGGCGCTCACGATGGTCGCGTCTGGAACGATTGCGGCGCTGAGCGTGAAACAGGTATCGAAGAAGTGGAGCGGGTTCGGCGATTTCGCGAGGAAGGCGCCGCATTTCTCGAGCGCTCTGATACTGATCGTCGGCTTCTACATGGCTTACCAGGGTGCCTCTGCATTGAATTGGGTGTGACCTCTGCCCCTCACCCATCCAAACTTCAACACGTGACTCGAATGGCTCGTTTGAACTTATCTCAGCCATTCGAGCGGCAGAGCTTCGTCCTCGCGGAACGGCAGATACTGGCCGGACTCAGACGTTGCTCTGCAGCTCGCCGCCCAGCCCTGCCGAACTTGCCTTCGCCGGTGACACAATTGATTCGCTCCGGGAAGCCGTTGCCTTGCAAGGCTCAGCGGGCACGGGCCTGCGTTCTACGGCGAGTTGACAGGTTTATTGCGCAAAAGTGACAGATTATTACGGTCTACGGAACAACAGCGCGAAGGTCGCCGAGCCGATCAGATACCCCAGATTCAGCGACATGGACCCCGATCGCCGCCCGTTTCGCCGAGCGTCGTCGCGGCAATCTCGACGATCCAGAAGAACAGCGTATGTCCAGAACTCTGGATTCACCTTTCATTAGGATACGTTTCGGTTTCAAGTGTTGCAGTATTCTTGGAGCGACTCGGCGTTACGTCGACAAGTTCGCGCGGTCCTCCCGCGCGGCGCACGCGCTCGGCGACGAGCCACGATGCAAGCGCCAGGCCGCCCGACAGCACTTCGCGCATGCGCTTGACGAGCGCGAGCGACAGCGCCGCCTCCGTGCCGATGCCGGCGAGCTGGCTCGTCAGCACGATGGCGGCATCCTGCACGCCGACGCCGAGCGGCACGAAAAAGGCCACATGCCGCGCAATTTGCGCGACGGCTTCGATGGCGACGGCATCGGAGAACGTCACGGGCACGCCCATCACCCAGAGCGCGAAGAAGTTCTCGATGGCGCCCGCGGCCTGCCCCGCGAGTTGCCACGCGAGCGCGGCGAGCCACGCGCGAGGACGTTGCGCCAGCGCGCGCAAGGCGGCGTCGAGCCGTCGCGAA
>NZ_JFHD01000043.1 GCF_000698575.1 Caballeronia zhejiangensis | reverse complement strand
GCACCGCCGATACCGCCCTCTCCCGCTTCCTTCGCGTTCATCGAATCGCGAAGGAACAGAATTCTAGTGAGCGGAATCGAGGAGCGCAAGCGCTTTCTCACATGAAGGTCACCGATGCTTGAAAACCGGCTTACGCTTTTCAACAAACGCCGCCATGCCTTCCTTCTGATCCTCCGTCGCGAACAGAGAATGGAACAGACGCCTCTCGAAATGAACACCTTCTGCGAGCGTTGTCTCGTAAGCGCGATTAACAGCCTCCTTGGCCATCATCACGGCGGGCAGCGAGAAGCCGGCGATGATCGTCGCCGCTTCGACGGCCTCGTCCAGAAGGCGATCCGCCCCGACGATGCGCGACACCAGCCCCGCCCGTTCGGCCTCGCTCGCATCCATCATGCGCGCAGTCAGGCACATATCCATCGCCTTGGCTTTCGATACAGCGCGCGGCAAGCGCTGCGTGCCGCCCGCTCCCGGAATCACGCCGAGCTTGATCTCGGGCTGACCGAACTTGGCCGTGTCGGCGGCGATGACGATGTCGCACATCATCGCGAGTTCGCAACCTCCGCCGAGCGCAAAACCCGCGACCGCGGCAATGATCGGCTTGCGAATCGTGCGGATCGTTTCCCAGTTACGCGTGATGTAGTCGCCCTTGTAGACATCCATATAGGAGTAGCCGGCCATCATGCCGATGTCCGCACCCGCCGCGAACGCCTTTTCGCTGCCGGTCAGCACGATTGCGCCGATGTCTCCATCGGCGTCGAATGCCTTGAGCGCGACGCCAAGTTCGTCCATCAGCGCGTCATTCAGCGCGTTCAGCGCTTTCGGACGATTCAGCGTAATCAGTCCGACCCGACCACGCGTCTCGACCAGCAGATTCTCGTAAGCCATTCGCTCCTCCTTGCGATCCTCAGGTAAGCCCTAATGAAAAGTCATTCGTCACTGCATCTCGATAATGCTACCATCACCAACCAACCGGTCGGTTAATTATTCGGCCTGGCACCTTTCCCTCGTTCTTCTCTTCTCGCGACCATGACACATCCGCTATTCACGAAGCACGAAGCGACGCTCGACAAAGCGCTCGCAGCCATCGAAACGCGCGGCTACTGGAGCCCGTTCGCCGAAATGCCGAGCCCCAAAGTGTACGGGGAAACGGCCAGCGCCGATGGAGAGGCAGCATTCAAAGCTCATCTCGGCAAGACTTTCGAACTCGATCAGCCTTCGACGGGCGAAACGGTCGGGAAGGAGCGTTCGCCGTTCGGCATCGCGCTGGACGTCCGCTATCCGAAGGCCGATCCCGACGCGCTGACTCAAGCCGCGGCCAAGGCGCAGTCCGCCTGGCGCGCCGCCGGCCCGCAGGCTTGGGTGGGCGTGAGCCTCGAAATCCTGTCGCGCCTGAACCGCGCCAGCTTCGAGATCGCGTACGGCGTGATGCACACGACCGGCCAGGCATTCATGATGGCATTCCAGGCCGGTGGCCCGCACGCGCAAGACCGGGCGCTGGAAGCCGTCGTCTATGCGTGGGACCAGCTACGTCGCATCCCCGCCGAAGCGCACTGGGAAAAGCCGCAAGGCAAAAATCCGCCGCTCGCGATGCAAAAGCGCTTCTCCATCGTCCCGCGCGGCACGGGGCTTGTGCTCGGCTGCTGCACGTTTCCGACCTGGAACGGCTATCCCGGCATGTTCGCCGATCTCGCAACCGGCAACGCCGTCATCGTCAAGCCGCACCCCGGCGCGATCCTGCCGCTCGCGATCACCGTGCGAATCGCGCGTGAAGTGCTTCGTGAGGCCGGCTTCGATCCGAACGTCGTCACGCTGTTGGCCACCGAACCCAACGACGGCGCGTTGGTCCAGGAACTCGCCTTGCGTCCCGAAATCAAGCTCATCGATTTCACGGGAAGCACGCAAAACGGCACCTGGCTCGAGCGCAACGCGCATCAGGCGCAGGTCTACACCGAGAAGGCGGGCGTGAATCAGATCGTCATCGATTCCGTGGACGACATGAAGTCCGCCGCGCGCAACATCGCCTTCTCACTCGCCCTCTATTCCGGTCAGATGTGCACCGCGCCGCAGAACATCTACGTGCCGCGCAATGGCATCCGCACCGCCGAAGGCCAACTGAGCTTCGATGACGTCGCGAAAGCGCTCGCGGGCGCCGTCGAAAAACTCGCATCCGATCCGGCCCGCGCCGTCGAGCTCACGGGAGCGATTCAGAACGATGGCGTCGTGGAACGCGTCACCGAAGCGCGCAAGCTCGGCGACATGCTGCTCGACAGCCAATCTCTCACGCACCCTGCGTTTCCTGAAGCCCGCGTTCACACACCCCTCATGCTCAAGCTCGACGCGCGCACCGACGAAGCGAAATTCACCAAGGAATGGTTCGGCCCGATTTCGTTCGTCGTCGCGACCGACTCGACCGCGCAATCGCTCGAACTCGCCGGGTCGATCGCGCGCACGCACGGCGCCTTGACGTTCTCGGTCTACAGCACCGACGACAAGGTGATCGAAGCCGCGCACGAAGCAGCCATTGAAGGCGGTGTCGCGCTCTCGATCAACCTCACCGGCGGCGTCTTCGTCAATCAGACCGCGGCGTTCTCCGACTTCCACGGCACGGGCGCGAACCCCGCGGCCAACGCAGCGCTTTCGGATGCAGCTTTCGTCGCAAATCGCTTCCGAGTAGTGCAAAGCCGCGTCCATGTTGCACCAAAGGCCGCGTCGGCGGAAGCTGGCCAGACGGCATAAGCCAATCGACACAAACGATCCAAAGGCCGGATCGCCGTGCAAACGGCTTATGCCATTCGGCCTAATGGAAAGCTCGCGGTCGCGCGGCTAGTATCGGATGCAAGGAATGGCGGCGAGCACGCGCCGCCGCAGCCGGATTCGTCGAGAGAGGAAATGTAATGACAGAGAAGTCCGTGTTCTTTCACGTCGATGTCAAGACGCGCGTCGCGACGTTGACGCTCAATCGCCCCGACAAACTGAACAGCTTCACGCGCGAGATGCATCGCGAGTTGAACCAGGCGCTCACTGAAATAGAAGCGGGCAATGCGCGCGCGCTCGTCATCACCGGCGCGGGTCGCGGCTTCTGCGCGGGACAGGATCTCGCGGATCTGGATTTCACGCCTGGCTCGATGTCGGATCTGGGCGATCTCATCGACGAGCACTTCAATCCGCTCGTGCGCAGGCTTCAGGCTTTGCCGATGCCGGTCATCGCGGCAGTGAACGGCACGGCCGCTGGAGCCGGCGCGAATCTCGCGATGGCGTGCGACTTCGTCGTCGCGGCGCGCTCGGCCAGCTTCATTCAGGCATTCGTGAAGATCGGCCTCGTGCCCGATTCGGGCGGCACATGGCTGCTGTCGCGCCGCGTCGGTGAGGCGCGTGCGCTCGGGCTCGCGCTGACGGGCGAAAAACTCAGCGCCGAGAAGGCGGAGGCGTGGGGCATCGTGTGGCGCGTCGTCGACGATGCCGAGCTGCAGCAAGCGGCCGCGCAACTGGCCGCCCAACTCGCGCAGCAGCCGGCGCGCGCGGTCGTCGCGATCAAGAAAGCGATCCGCGCGAGCGCGAACAGGACTTTCGACCAGCAGCTCGATCTCGAACGGGATCTTCAGCGCGAGCTCGGTGCGTCGCCGGATTACATCGAAGGCGTCGCCGCGTTCAAGGAGAAGCGCGCACCGCGCTTCGAAGGTCTGTGAGAACCGAATCGAACTGGAGATATCTGTGACGCCACAACAACTCGCGGAAGCCACGGCGAAAGCCATGTACGAAGCGGACGCATGCTCGCGCGCGCTCGGCATCGAGCTGATCGAAGTCCGGCCCGGCTATGCGCGTCTGCAAATGGACGTGCGCCCCGACTTTCTGAACGGCCATGCGATTTGCCACGGCGGCCTGATGTTCACGCTGGCGGACTCCGCGTTCGCGTTCGCCTGCAACTCGTACAACATCAGCACGGTCGCGGCGGGCTGCTCGATCGAGTTTTTGCGGCCCGTGCAGGGCGGCGATCGCCTGACTGCCGAAGCGATCGAGCAAACGCTGAGCGGGCGCACGGGTATCTACGATATCCGCGTGACGAATCGCGAAGGCGAGCCGGTCGCGATGTTCCGCGGCAAGTCGGCTCAGATAAGAGGCAACGTAATTCCCGTGTGACGGACTCGTTCATATAACGGACGCGGCATCTAAAAGCCGCGCCGCGTAGTCAGCATCAAGGAGACAGCAATGACCACATCGCTGCCGCTCGACCCGATCGAGAAGGCGAGCCGCGACGAACTCGCGGCGCTGCAGCTCGAGCGTCTCAAATGGACGCTCAAGCATGCTTACGAGAACTCGCCGGTTTATCGGCGCAAGTTTGACGAAGCAGGCGTTCATCCGGATGACGTCACGTCGCTCTCGGATCTTGGCCGTTTTCCGTTTACGACCAAGAAGGATCTGCGCGACAACTATCCGTTTGGCATGTTCGCGGTTCCGCAGGAGCGGGTCTCGCGCATCCACGCGTCATCGGGGACGACGGGCAAGCCGACTGTCGTCGGCTACACGGCGCAGGATCTGGACAACTGGGCGAACCTCGTCGCACGCTCCATTCGGGCGGCCGGCGCACGTCGTGGCGACAAGGTGCACGTGAGTTACGGCTACGGCCTCTTCACCGGCGGACTCGGCGCGCACTACGGCGCCGAGCGCGCGGGACTCACCGTCATTCCGTTCGGCGGCGGCCAGACGGAGAAGCAGGTGCAACTGATCCAGGATTTTCGGCCGGACATCATCATGGTCACGCCGAGCTACATGCTGTCGATCGCCGATGAACTGGAGCGCCAGGGCATCGATCCGGCAAGTTGCTCGCTGCGCATCGGCATTTTCGGCGCGGAGCCGTGGACGAACGACATGCGCCGCGCGATCGAAACGCGCATGGGCATCGACGCCGTCGACATCTACGGACTCTCGGAAGTAATGGGGCCGGGCGTGGCATCGGAATGCGCGGAAACCAAGGACGGCCCGACGATCTGGGAAGATCACTTCTATCCCGAGATCATCGATCCGGAAACCGGCGAGGTGCTGCCCGACGGCGAATTCGGGGAACTCGTGTTCACGTCGCTCACGAAGGAAGCGCTGCCGATCATCCGCTATCGCACGCGCGATCTGACGCGCCTTCTGCCCGGCACCGCTCGCACGATGCGACGCATGGAGAAGATCACCGGCCGCTCCGACGACATGATGATCGTGCGCGGCGTCAATGTTTTCCCGACGCAGATCGAGGAGTTGCTGCTCAAGCGCCCGGTACTCGCGCCGCACTATCAGATCGTGCTCACCAAGGAAGGCCCGCTCGACGTACTCACGCTGAATGTCGAGCCTTGCCCCGAATCCGCGCCGGATGTGACCGCGCTCGAAAACGCGAAGTCCGCGCTCGCCTACGACATCAAGGCGCTGATCGGTGTGAGCGCCGTGGTGAACGTGCTCGCGGTGAACGGCATCGAACGATCCGTCGGCAAGGCGCGGCGCGTGATCGACCGGCGCAACGTCGCGTCGTGAAGCAAAAAGCTCGCGAGCCATGATGGCCGCGAGCTTTTTGTGAAGCTGCCGGGAAACCGGCGATATCAGGAATTGGGCAGCAACAGCCACATCCTGCCGCCCTGCTTCATGCGCCCGGCGAGATCGCCGGCATCGTCCCCCAGTCCCCAGAAATAGTCCGCGCGCACACCGCCTTTGATCGCCGAACCGGTGTCCTGCGCGAAAACGAGGCGATTCATCGGCTGATTGCTGAGCGGACGCGTGGTCTGCAGGAAAACGGGCGTGCCGAGCGGAATCGCCGACGGATCGACGGCAATCGAACGCTCCGGCGTCAACGGCACGCCGAGCGCGCCGACGGGACCGTCGCCGAGACTTGCGGACATCGTTTCGTTAGCGGGCATCTCGCGGAAAAAGACGAAGCGCGGGTTCACGTCGAGCAGTGCGTCGACGCGCGCCGGATTCGCCTTCGCCCATGCTTTGATGCCTTGCATCGTCGCCTGTGCGGGCGTGAGTTCTCCGCGATCGAGCAATTCCTTGCCGATCGAGCGATACGGCTGGTTGTTGGTGCCGCCGAAGCCGACGCGCATCACGCTGCCGTCTTCCATGACGACGCGCCCCGAACCCTGCACCTGCAGAAAGAACGCTTCGATCGGATCGTCGACCCACACGAGTTCGTTGCCGTTCAACGCGCCCGAACGTTCGAGCTGCGCGCGCGCGGGAAGCGCCGAACCGGGCTTGTATCGATACGGCCACCGGTACAACGCATACTGATAAATCCCGTGACGCGTGCGCGACCCGCGCAGAAGCGGCTCGTAGTAGCCGGTCACGAGACCGTCGAGCGTGCCGTCGGTGTTGGCGAGCTGAAATGGCGTGAAATAGGCTTCGAAGAAGCTGCGCGCCGCCGACATGTCGAGGTCGTCCAGCCGCTCGGCCGCCGCGCACGCCTTCTGCCAGTTGGCCTGTCGCGAGAGCCGGTTGCAGTTCTGGCGCAGCGCGGCGGTCGCGCCGATCAGCGAATCGTCCTGCCAGCCCGGCACCTGCTGCCAGCTCACCGCAGTCAGGCGCGAAGCGGCGCGCTGTCCGGTGATGATCGGCGTGCCGGTCGCCGTCGCAGGCCCCGGCTTCACGTAATTGCCGCCGCCGCACGAGGCGAGCAGGACAGCGGTTGCAATCGATGCGGCCCAGGCCGCTGCTCGTGCGGCCGGCCGCACGAAGCGCATACAATGCTCGTTCTTGATGGGAACCGCCATGTCTGATCTGTTCGACGAATATCCAATGCTTATTTTTGCGCTCGAGTCGCTCGTGGCGCTCGCCTTGCTGATCTTCATCGTGGTATGGACGGCATCGGGCAAGAAGAAGAACCAGAACCGCTCGAACGATCCCGCGAAACGGCGCTGATTCGCGCCGCCTGCCGCTGTTTCGCTCAGTGGAGCGTGCGCGGCATATGCAACGCAAATTCCGCTACGGGCGCTTCGAAGCGCTCGCCGTCTTCCGCCACGCAGAAATACTCGCCGCGCATTGTGCCGACCGGCGTCGCGATCACCGCCCAGCTCGTGTATTCGAACTGCTCGCCCGGCGGCAACAGCGGCTGATGCCCGACGACGCCCAGCCCCTTCACTTCCTGAACGTGCTCGTTGCTGTCGGTGATGATCCAGTGCCGCGAGATCAACTGCGCCGCCACCTGGCCGGTATTGCGGATCGTCAGCGTGTAGGCAAATGCGTACTGCCGGCTATCCGGGTCTGATTGGTCCGGCAAATACCGCGTCTGCACGGAAACGCTGAATTCGTACTGGCTCATCGTTGTTCCAATTCCAATTCGATCGGCCGCTTGGCCGCCAGACACGGGCGCGCCGGCGCGCGGCCATTGGTCTGGCATTCTGCTTGATGCGAGCGGCGCCCGCAACACGATTGGCGTCCCGCCGCCACATCCGCGCGCCATCCGTTGGCCATTCGGACGAGGGACTCCGCGGAAAACGCGGGTTAAAATCACGGCTTTAGGTCGCTACCCGCATACGTCCATGGCGCAATTCCACATCGCTCCCAGCATCCTGTCCGCCGACTTTTCCCGCCTCGGCGAGGAAGTCCGCAACGTCGTCGCCGCCGGCGCCGACTGGATCCACTTCGACGTCATGGACAACCACTACGTGCCGAACCTGACGATCGGTCCGATGGTGTGCGAGGCTATCCGCCCGCACGTGGACGTGCCCATCGACGTGCATCTGATGGTGCGCCCGGTCGACCGCATCGTGCCCGATTTCGCGAAGGCCGGCGCCAATGTGATCAGTTTTCATCCGGAAGGTTCGGATCACATCGACCGCACGCTGTCGCTGATCCGCGATCACGGCTGCAAGGCGGGCCTCGTTTTCAATCCCGCCACGCCGCTGATCTACCTCGATCACGTAATGGACAAGGTCGATCTCGTGCTCATCATGTCGGTGAATCCGGGTTTCGGCGGGCAGTCGTTCATTCCCGAGGCGCTCAACAAGGTGCGCGAGGCACGCGCGCGCATCGATGCGTATCGGGATCGCACGGGGCGCGAAATCCATCTGGAAGTCGATGGCGGCGTCAAGGTCGACAACATCGCGGAAATCGCGGCGGCCGGCGCGGATTCGTTCGTCGCGGGATCGGCCATTTTCGGCAAGCCCGACTACAAGGCGGTCATCGACGCAATGCGCGCCGAACTGGCGAAGGTGGAATCTGGAGCGAAAGCATGAGTGAGATCGCAGCGGCGCAATCGCCCTTTGTGAATCGTCCGATCCGCGCGGCGATCATCGACCTCGACGGCACCATGGTCGACACCGCCGACGACTTCGTCGCGGCACTGAATGCAATGCTTGCGCGCATCGCCATCGAACAGCCGGTCACGCGCGATGAAGTCACGGGCTATGTCGGCAAGGGTTCGGAGAATCTGATCCGCAGCGTGCTCGCCGTGCGGCTGTCGCCGTCGCAGGCGGTCGCGCAGTTCGACGACGCGCTCGCGATCTATCAAAGCGAATACGCGAAGGTCAACGGCAAGCACTCGACGCTATTCCCCGAAGTGAGGGAAGGCCTCGAAGCGATGCGTGAAAGCGGCGTCGCGCTCGCATGCGTGACCAACAAGCCGCATCGCTTCGCCGTGGAGTTGCTTGCGCACTTCGGCATTGCGGATTTCTTCAAGGTGATTCTCGGCGGCGACTCGCTGCCCGCGAAGAAACCCGATCCGCTCCCGATGCTCACCGCATGCGAACGACTGGACGTCTTGCCGCGCGAGACCGTGGCGGTCGGCGATTCGGAAAACGACGCGCTCGCGGGCCGCGCGGCCGGCCTCGCGACCTTGACCGTTCCGTACGGTTACAACCATGGGAAGCCTGTACAGTCGGTGAAATCCGATGGTATAGTTTCCTCGCTGCGCACCGCAGCATCGGCGATTGCCGCCACCTTGGCGCCGCCGGACACCACACTGACTGAATAAGTCCATCCATTCATGTTTCTCAACAGAAAACGGAGTCTGAGCAGCATCGACCGGGGAGCCTGGCCCTGGCGTCGCTGGTCGCGCTAACCTCGCCCGAGGTGCGCTGAAGCCGTCATGCGTGATCGCGCTTCAGCATCCGTTTTTTGTTTCGCTGCGCATACCCGCGCCGTTTCCGTTGAATCGTCGTATATCGAACCTCGCTCACGCACGCGTCGTGTAGTGCCGCGAGTCGTCCTGTCCGCTTCCGCAAATCGAAGCGGCGGGGCCGTCGTATGCGATCATCACGAGATTCGACCGACCGCAGCGCCCTGCACTCCCCGATACCGCGCCACCCAGAAAGCGCGCATCGCTCAAGGATCGCAACATGACCGAACTCGAATTCCAATCGCTGGCGAACGAAGGCTTCAATCGCATTCCGCTCATCGCCGAAGCCCTCGCCGACCTCGAAACGCCGCTCTCGCTCTATCTCAAGCTCGCGCAGACGGAGCGCAACGGCGCGAACTCGTTCCTGCTGGAGTCCGTCGTGGGCGGCGAGCGTTTCGGGCGCTACTCGTTCATCGGTCTGCCGGCCCGCACGACCGTGAGCGTGCGAAACGGCAAGACGCAAGTCGTGACCGATGGCAACGTCGTCGAAACGGATGAAGGCGATCCGCTCACGTTCATCGAGCAATATCAAAAGCGCTTCAAGGTCGCGACGCGGCCCGGCTTGCCGCGCTTTTGCGGCGGTCTCGCGGGCTACTTCGGTTACGACGCGGTGCGCTACATCGAGAAGAAGCTCGCGCACAGTGCGCCGCCCGACGATCTCGATCTTCCCGACATCCAGTTGCTGCTGACCGAAGAAGTCGCGGTCATCGACAACCTCGCGGGCAAGCTTTATCTCATCGTCTACGCCGATCCGACCAAGCCGGAAGCGTATGCCAAGGCGAAGCATCGGCTGCGCGAACTGAAGGCGCGTTTGCGCGTGACGGTTCAACCGCCGGTGACATCCGCGAGCGTGCGTACGGAAACGTTCCGCGAATTCAAGAAGGACGATTATCTGAACGCCGTGCGCCGCGCGAAGGAATACATCGCGGCCGGCGAACTGATGCAAGTGCAAGTCGGCCAGCGGCTCATCAAGCCGTTCCGCGACAATCCGCTTTCGCTGTATCGCGCGCTGCGTTCGCTGAATCCGTCGCCGTATATGTACTACTACAACTTCGGCGGCGAAGTGCACGTGGTCGGTGCATCGCCGGAAATTCTCGTGCGTCAGGAAAAGCGCGCCGACGATCGCATTGTGACGATTCGTCCGCTCGCAGGCACGCGCCCGCGCGGCAACACGCCCGAACGCGACGCCGAACTCGCCACCGAACTGCTTAACGATCCGAAGGAAGTCGCCGAGCACGTCATGCTGATCGACCTCGCGCGCAACGACGTCGGCCGCATCGCGCAGACCGGGTCGGTCACCGTGACGGACAAACTGGTCATCGAAAAATACTCGCACGTCCAGCACATCGTGAGCTCGGTCGAAGGCAAGCTCAAGGAAGGCATGAGCAATTTCGACGTGCTACGCGCCACCTTCCCTGCCGGCACGCTGTCCGGCGCGCCGAAGGTTCGCGCAATGGAACTCATCGACGAACTCGAGCCGATCAAGCGCGGCTTGTACGGCGGCGCTGTCGGGTATCTGTCCTTCAGCGGCGAAATGGATCTGGCCATCGCGATCCGCACCGGTCTCATCCACAAGGGCAATCTCTATGTTCAGGCGGCAGCGGGCGTCGTCGCCGATTCGGTGCCCGAATCCGAATGGCAGGAAACGGAGAACAAGGCGCGCGCCGTGCTGCGCGCCGCCGAGCAAGTGCAAGACGGCCTCGACAGCGACTTCTGAGGAGACAAGACCATGCTGCTGATGATCGACAACTACGATTCCTTCACCTACAACCTGGTCCAGTACTTCGGCGAACTCGGCGAGGACGTGCTCACGTATCGCAACGACGAAATCACGCTCGACGAAATCGCGAAGCTCAACCCCGAGCGCATCTGTCTTTCGCCGGGACCGAGCAATCCGCAACACGCGGGCATCACGCTCGACGTGTTGCGTGAGTTTTCCGGCAAGCTGCCGATTCTCGGCGTGTGCCTCGGCCATCAGGCAATCGGCGAGGCGTTCGGCGGACGCGTCGTGCGCGCACAGACGATCATGCACGGCAAGGTGAGCCAGATCGAAACCGACTGTAAAGGCGTGTTCGCCGATCTTCCCAAACACTTCAACGTGACGCGCTATCACTCGCTCGCTATTGAGCGCGAGTCTTTGCCCGACTGTCTGGAAGTGTCCGCGTGGACGCCCGACGGTGAAATCATGGGTGTTCGTCACCGTGAGCTGGAAGTGGAAGGCGTGCAGTTCCATCCGGAATCGATTCTTTCCGAGCACGGCCACGCGCTGCTCGAAAACTTCGTGAAAAACTCTTCGACCGGAAAGCGAGCCTGACGACATGACCATCACCGCACAGGAAGCGCTGCAGCGCACGATCGAACATCGGGAAATCTTTCACGACGAAATGCTGCATCTGATGCGCCAGATCATGCGCGGCGAGATGTCGCCCGTCATGGCCGCCGCGATCATCACCGGCTTGCGCGTGAAGAAGGAAACCATCGGCGAAATCGCCGCTGCCGCGACCGTCATGCGCGAATTTGCGAATCACGTCGAAGTGGCGGACAACTCGAATTTCGTCGATATCGTCGGCACGGGCGGCGACGGCTCGCACACGTTCAATATCTCCACGGCATCGATGTTCGTCGCGGCCGCGTCGGGCGCGAAGGTCGCGAAGCACGGCAACCGCGGCGTGTCGAGCAAATCCGGCAGCGCGGACGTGCTCGAAGCCCTCGGCGTGAACATCGATCTGACACCGGAACAAGTGGCCGCTTCCATTGCTGAAACCGGCATGGGCTTCATGTTCGCGCCGAATCATCATCCGGCGATGAAGAACATCGCGCCCGTGCGCCGCGAACTCGGCGTGCGGACCATCTTCAATATTCTCGGGCCGCTGACGAATCCGGCCGGCGCGCCGAATCAGCTTCAGGGCGTGTTTCACGAAGACCTCGTCGGTATTCAGGTGCGCGTGATGCAGCGTCTCGGCGCGAAACACGTTCTCGTCGTGTACGGCAAGGACGGCATGGACGAGGTGTCGCTCGGCGCCGCGACGAAAGTCGGCGAGCTGAAAAACGGCGAAGTCACCGAGTACGAGATTCATCCGGAGGATTTCGGCCTGCAGATGGTGTCGAATCGTTCGCTGAAGGTGCAGGACGCGCAGGAATCGAAGGCAATGCTGCTAGGCGCGCTGAACAACAAGGCGGGCGTCGCGCGCGAGATCGTCACATTGAATGCGGGAACCGCGCTTTATGCCGCGGATGTCGTCGATTCGATCGAAGCCGGCATGGCCGCCGCGCGCGAAGCGATCGAGAGCGGCGCGGCGCGCGAGAAGGTCGAGACGCTCGTGAAGTTCACGCAGCAATTCGCAAAGAAATAACGGAACCCGAACGGAAGCCGACATGAGTGACATTCTGGATCGCATCATCGCGGTCAAGCGCGAGGAAGTCCGCGCTGCCGAACAAAGCGCGCCGCTCGAAGAGCTGAAGCTCGAAGCCAGTTCGCGCGACCTGCGCGATTTCGTCGGCGCATTGCGCGCGAAGCATGCGGCGAATCAGGCGGCGGTGATCGCGGAAGTGAAGAAGGCGAGCCCGTCGAAGGGCGTGCTGCGAGAGGATTTCGTACCCGCCGACATCGCGCGTTCGTACGAAAAAGGCGGCGCCGCATGCCTTTCCGTGCTCACCGACGTGCAGTTCTTCAAGGGTAGCGTCGCGTATCTGGAGGAAGCGCGCGCGGCGTGCAGTCTGCCGGTGCTGCGCAAGGACTTCATCATCGATCCGTATCAGATCATCGAAGCGCGCGCGATGGGCGCGGACTGCATTCTGCTGATCGCCGCCGCGCTCGAACTCTCGCAGATGCAGGATCTCGAAGCCTACGCGCACTCGCTCGGGCTCGCGGTGCTGGTCGAAGTCCACGACGCCGACGAACTGCGCGACGCGCTCACGCTGAAGACGCCGCTCATCGGCATCAACAATCGCAATCTGCGCACGTTCGAAACGACGATCGAAACGACCATCGGCTTGCTGGAGCAGATTCCCGATGACCGCATCGTGGTAACGGAATCCGGCGTTCTGTCGCGCGTCGATGTCGACCGGCTGCGCGCGATGCGCGTGCATACGTTCCTCGTCGGCGAAGCGTTCATGCGCGCCGACGATCCGGGCGCCGAACTCGCGCGCATGTTCTTCTAAATCTCATCGACGGGAACCGCATGGGCATCGAACGGGAATTGAAACTCGCGCTCGCGCCGTCGCAACACGACGACGTAGCGCGCTTCTTCGACGAACGCACCGGCGCGGGCAAGCCGATCGAGCTTGCCAACGTCTACTTCGACACGCCGGACTGCGCGCTCGCGAAGGCGAAATCCGCGCTGCGCCTGCGCCGCACGCCGGAGCAATGGCTGCAGACGTTCAAGACGCTCGGCAAATCGGTGGCTGGCCTGAGCAACCGGCACGAGTGGGAGTTGCCGGTGCAAGGCGAAGCGCTCGAAATCGATGCGCTCATCGCCGCCTGCGACAACGACGCCGCGCGCGAAGCGCTGGAACGCGCCGCGCCGGACCTGATCGCGCTGTTCAAGACCAATTTCAGGCGCATCGTCTGGGACATCGAGCGCGAGGGTTCGCATATCGAAGTCGCGCTGGATCGCGGCGAAATCACGGCGGACGTCGACGGCACGACGCGTCGCGCGGATATCAGCGAGCTGGAGCTGGAACTGAAATCCGGCGAGGAAAGCGCGCTTTCGATGCTCGCGGCGGAATTGCGCGGCGCGTTTCCCGAGATCGTTCCCGAAGACCTCAGCAAGGCGCAGCGCGGCTATCTGCTGCGCGAGCCGCCCGAAGGCAAGAACCGCAACGCATGAATCAGCAGCCTTCCCTTTTCGCGGATAACGAAGCCGCGAACGCGTCGTCGAACTCCACGACGCTCGAAAGTCAGTTCGACGCGCTGCCCGCCGACTGGCGCCGCCATCTGAAGCCGTTCATCGACAGCAAGCATTACGCGGCGTTGTGCGCGTTCGTCGATGCCGAGCGCGCCGCTGGCAAGACCGTCTATCCCGCCGATGTCTTCCGCGCGCTGCGCCTCACGAGTCCTGCCGACGTGAAGGTCGTCATCCTCGGACAAGACCCGTATCACGGCGAGGACAAAGGCGCGCCGCAAGCGCACGGCCTCGCGTTTTCGGTGCCCGCACCCGTGCGCCCGCCGCCGTCCTTGCGCAACATCTTCAAGGAGATTCACGCGAGTCTCGGATTTCCCGCGCCCGCGCACGGTTGCCTCGATTCGTGGGCCAAACAAGGCGTGCTGCTGCTGAACACGTCGCTGACGGTCGAGCGCGATAAAGCCGGAAGCCACGCGAAACGCGGCTGGGAACAATGCACCGACACGCTGATCCACGAAATGGCGCAGCGTCACGATGGCCTCGTGTTCATGCTGTGGGGCGCACACGCGCAGGCGAAGCGCAAGCTGATCGACGACACGCAGAAGGCGCATTGCGTGCTGGAGGCGGCGCATCCGTCGCCGTTGTCGGCGTATCGCGGATTCTTCGGCTGCGGGCACTTCGCGCTCGCGAACGAATATCTGACGAAGCACGGACGCGCGCCGATCGACTGGCGTCTGCCCGCCGAGCCCGAATTGCTCGCCTGAAACGCAAAAAACCCCGCCACGCGGACCGCCACGCGGGGTTTTTCTTCGATACGAAAGCGCTTAAACCGCTGCGATCGCCTCACGCGCCGACGCGAGTGCCGCGCCAGCCGCTTCCGGTCCCATGTTCAGGCCTTCGGCGTAGATGAAGTTCACGTCCGTCATGCCGAGGAAGCCGAGGAACGTCTTGAGGAACGGCGTCTGCGAATCGTTCGGCGTGCCTGCGTACTTGCCGCCGCGCGCCGACACCACGTACACCTTCTTGCCCTTCACGAGACCTTCCGGACCATTCGCGGTGTAGCTGAACGTGATGCCCGCACGCGCGATCCAGTCGAAATACGTCTTCAGTTGCGACGAGATGCCGAAGTTGTACAGCGGCGCTGCGATTACGACGATATCCGCGGCTTGCAGCTCGGCGATCAGCGCTTCGCTCTTCGCGTTGATCGCGGCTTGCTCCGCAGTGCGCTGATCGGCGGGCGTGAAGAACGCGCCGAGCGTGGCGTCGTCGAGATGCGGCAGCGCGTCGCCCAGCAGATTGCGCACGACCACCTTCGCGCCCGGATTGCTTTGTTGCAGTTTCGCGGTCAGTTCGTCGGCGAGCAGCGTCGATTGAGCGCCTTGCGAACGGGCGGCGGAGTTGATCTGGAGAATCGTCGTCATGATGGCTTCCTGTCTCTGAGAGGTTCGGGCGCACTCGGCGTCCCGTTAGGAAGCATTCTTCTCATTTCGACCTTCGGGAAAAAGCCGTCAGATCGTGACGGATCGTTGCACCGATAGAACAATCCGCCACATATTCCGGCAATCAGCCTTTCAGCCAGCGCTCGCGCCATTGTTTCGACGGACCCCGACCGTCGATGGCCGTCAGCACGTAACGCGCGACTTCCGGTCCGTCCAGCTTGACCTCGGTGCGGCGCAACTCGTCGCGACGGAACGCGTGCACCTCCACTTTCGCGCCCGGCAGATAACGCGACAGCAGCGCATCGAGATTCGAGCCGTTGACGCGCAGTCCGTCGATCGCGACGAGCACATCGCCCGCCGACAATCCCGCCTTCTGCGCCGCGCTGCCTTCGTGGACGACGGCCAGCGTGCAATCCGCGCCGCCACGCACGCGCGCGCCGAGCGACGGCTTGACCGCCGCGCCGTTGCCCGGGAGATCGGGGGCGAGCGCGATGCCGAACGGCTCGAAAAGCGCATCGAGCGGCAAATCGCGCGTGCCGCGCACGCCGTCGCGGAACAGCGAGCGCAGGTCAGCGCCGGTCGCTTCGGCGAAAAGCGCCTCGACGTCTTCCTCCGCAATGCCGCGCCCCTTGCCGTTGTAAAACTCGCGACCGTAGCGCTGCCAAAGCAGACGCATCACGTCGTCGAGCGACTTGCGGTTGTCGGTCTGCGCGCGAATCGACAGATCGAACGCCAGCGCGACGAGCGAGCCTTTCTGGTAATAGCTGACGATCGCGTTCGACGCGTTTTCGTCGGCGCGGTAGTACTTCACCCAGGCGTCGAACGAGCTTTGCGCGACCGATTGCTTGAACCGCCCGGAGCCGCGCAGCACGCCGCCGATCGTCTTGCCGAGCAGACTGAAATAATCGCCGGCGGAAATCAGGCCGCTGCGCACGAGCATCAGATCGTCGTAGTACGACGTGAAGCCTTCGAAGAGCCACAAGAGCGTCGTGTAATTTTCCTGCGACAGATCGTACGGCGCGAACGTCGCCGGCTTGATCCGCTTCACGTTCCACGTATGGAAATACTCGTGGCTGCACAGGCCGAGATACGTGCGATAACCCTCGGTCGTTTCCGGGCGGCCCTGCACCGGCAGATCCGTGCGATTGCAGATGAGCGCCGTCGATGCGCGATGCTCCAGCCCGCCGTAACCATCGCTGACGGCGACGGTCATGAACACGTAGCGATCCATCGGCGCTTTCTTCGTGCGCGGCTCAAAGAGCGCGATCTGCGCTTCGCAGACGCGCTTCAGGTCGGCGGCGAGCCGGTTCATATCGAGATTGACGACGCGCCCCGAAATCACGATGTCGTGCTTCACGCCGTGCGCGCTGAAACTGCCGAGCGCAAATTCGCCGAGCGTGACCGGATGGTCGACGAGTTCGTCGTAATTCGCCGCTTCATAGCCGCCGAAACCGTAGCGCTTCGTGCCGCGCGCATCTGAAAGCGCCGTCGCGACGCGCCAGTTGCGATACGCGCCGCCCTGCGGCGGTTCGATATCGACGACGCACGGCGCGCCCGACTGCCCTTCCACCGCGAGGAACGTGCTCGTGCCGTTGAAGAAGCCGACGGTGTCGTCGAGATGCGCGGCGCGCACCGACATGTCCCACGCGTAGACCTCGTAGCGCAGCGTGATCGGGCCGTCGGTCGGCGCGGCTTGCCACGCGTGCTTGTCGATCTTTTCGATGGCGATCTTGCGGCCCGCCGCGTTGAACGCCTGCAGCGTCACGATGTTGCGTGCGAATTCGCGGATCATGTAGCTGCCCGGAATCCAGACCGGCAGCATGAAGCGCTGGCCGGCCGGATCGGGAACGGCTACGGTCAGCGTCACTTCGAAGAGATGCGCGGCGGGATTTTTCGGAACGATGCGGTAGCGGACGGGCTGCACCGTTTGCAAAAGCGTAGTCATCTCGATGTCCTTTGTTCTTGTTCTGGGCGCGTCGATCTTGAACGAACCGCGCCCGGCGCCTTGCTTGTTTACGCTGCGCTTTCGGAAAAGCAAGGCCGTAAAAACACAGGAGGCGCATGACGCGCCTCCCTTCTTCGTTTCGGACCGCGCTCAGCGCACGGCGGACAGTTCCTTTTCGAGCCGGTCGGCGGGCACGGCGCCTGGCAGACGCCGGCCATCGGCGAGGAATACGGTCGGCGTGCCGGTGACGTTCATCGCGCGGCCGAGCTTTAGATTCTTGTCGATGGCGGTCGTATCGCACGATGCCGACGCGGTCGGCGCCTTGTGATCGAGCATCCAGCTTTCCCACGACACACCGCGATCCTGCGCGCACCAGATCGACTTCGACTTGGCCGTCGAATCGGGCGAGAGCACCGGATACAGGAAGGTGTAGACCGTCACGTTGTCGATCGACTTCAGCGTCGATTCGAGTTGCTTGCAGTACGGGCAGTTCGGATCGGAAAAGACCGCGATCTTGCGGCTGCCGTTGCCCTTCACGACCTTCACCGCGTTCTCGAACGGCAGCTTCGCGAAGTCGATCTTGTTGGTTTCGGCAAGCCGCGCCTCGGTCAGGTTCTTGCTGTTCCGTGTATCGACGAGATCGCCGATCAGCACGTAATTGCCGCTCGCGTCGCTATACACGATCTGCGAGCCGAGATTCACCTCGTAGAGACCGGGAATCGGCGTCTTTTCGATGCTCTTGATGGTCGCGTCGCCCATGCGCGATTCGAGCGCCGACTTGAGCTTGTCGGTGGTCTGATCGGCCTGCGCCGAACAGCCGACGCCGAGCGTCACGGCGAGCGCCGCGGCCGTCGCCAGGGCCAGTCTGAGGGTGGTTTTCATGCGGTTTCCTGTGAGTCGTGCGGCATCGCGCCCGAGAAAGTGAGATTGTTTCAGCCGAGCGCCGCCGAGACGAGCCAGCGCTTGATGAGCGGCTGCGCGCCGACGAACGCCATGCCGGTGTTGCGGACCGCGCGCGCGAGCGTACCCGGCACGGCGAAAAGCCGCTGCAGGCCGTCGGTCGCGAACATGAGCTTCTGGATGTCTTCACGGCGCGCGCGTTCGTATCGGCGAAGGAGGATCGGATCGCCGAGATCGCGGAACGACTCCTTGTTCGCGATGACGTCCGCGAGCGCGGCGACGTCGCGCAGGCCGAGGTTCATGCCCTGCCCCGCGAGCGGATGAATCAGATGCGCGGCATCGCCGACGAGCGCAACACGCGGCGCGACGAGTTTGTCGACGGTTTGCAGCCCGAGCGGAAAGCCTTGCGCCGGCGTCACGCAATCGAGCGTGCCGAGCTGGTTTTGCGTTGCCGTTTCGACTTGCGCGGCGAGTTGCGCCGGATCGAGCGCGAGCAGTTCGTCGGCGTGTTCGGTGCGCGCGGACCACACGAGCGAAACGTGATCGCCCGGCAGCGGCAAGAGCGCGATGATTTCGGTATCGCGGAACCATTGGTACGCCGTTTCGCCGTGCGGCTTTTCGGCCTTGAAATTGGCGACGACGCCCGTCTGCCGATAATCGCGCCGATTCATCTTCGCGCCCATTTGCGCGCGCACCCACGAATGCGCGCCGTCCGCGCCGACGATCAGATCCGTCTCCAGCATTTCGCCGCTCGCGAGCGCAATGTGCGCGGCGTCGGCTTCGACCGTCATGCCCTGCGCGCGCGATTCGAACCACGAAAGACTCGGCGAAAAGCGCAACGCGGCATCGAGCGATTGCTCGATCAGCGACGATTCCACGATCCACGCGAGCTGCGGCACCGACGCCTGAAACGCCGAGAAGTGCAATTCCGCGTGGGCATCGCCGAACACGCGCATGTCGAAGACGGGACCGAGCCGCGAACGATCGAGCGCCTGCCAGACGCGCAGACGCTCCAGCAGCGCCTGCGAGCTCGACGACAGCGCGTAGATGCGCGAATCGAACGCCGCGCCCGGCGGCAGGCCAGCCGCGCGCGACGCGACGAGCGCGGTGCGCAGCCCGGATTGCGCGAGCGCGAGCGCCGCCGTCTTGCCGACGAGCCCGCCGCCGACGACGATAGCGTGAAATTTCAGTGGATGCGGAGTCATCCGGGCATTATAGCCGTGGGGTTCGAACGGGTTTGCGAGCCGGCGGCGGCGCTTGCCCGCGACGGTGCGGCGGTACAATAGCGGTTTGCCTGGCCGCCGCACGCGGCCGTAGCGTGGCGGGCGGTTCTCGCCCGCTCATTGCGCACCATTTTTGACGAAACCCGCGCGGCCCGCGCCGTCTTACCAGTTCGAAGGATTCCATGAGCCTCCAATGCGGCATCGTCGGCTTGCCTAATGTCGGCAAGTCCACTCTTTTCAATGCGTTGACCAAGGCGGGCATTGCCGCCGAAAACTATCCGTTCTGCACGATCGAGCCGAACGTCGGCGTCGTCGAAGTGCCGGACGCGCGCCTCACCGCGCTCGCCGAAATCGTGAAGCCCGAGCGCATCCTGCCGGCGGTCGTCGAATTCGTCGATATCGCGGGGCTCGTCGCCGGTGCGTCGAAAGGCGAAGGCCTCGGCAATCAGTTCCTCGCGAACATCCGCGAAACCGACGCGATCACGCACGTCGTGCGCTGCTTCGAGGACGAGAACGTGATCCACGTCGCGGGCCAGATCGATCCGATCGCGGATATCGAAGTTATCAACACGGAACTCGCGCTCGCTGACCTGGCGACGGTCGAAAAAGCGCAGGCGCGCTATTCGAAGGCGGCGAAGTCGGGCAACGACAAGGAAGCGATCAAGCTCGTCGCCGTGCTGGAAAAAGTGCGCGCGCAGCTCGATCAGGCGAAGCCGGTGCGCGGCCTTTCGCTGACGGAAGAAGAACTGCTGCTCATCAAGCCGTTCTGCCTGATCACGTCCAAGCCGACGATGTACGTCGCGAACGTGAAGGACGACGGCTTCGAGAACAACCCGCATCTCGACGCGGTGCGCAAGCATGCGGAAGCGGAAAACGCGCCGGTGGTCGCGGTGTGCGCGGCGATCGAAGCGGAAATCGCCGATCTCGACGATGCGGACAAGCTCGAATTCCTCGCCGACATGGGCATGGACGAGCCGGGCTTGAATCGCGTGATTCGCGCGGGTTTCAAGCTGCTCGGCCTGCAGACGTACTTCACGGCGGGCGTGAAGGAAGTGCGCGCGTGGACGATTCATATCGGCGATACGGCGCCCCAGGCGGCGGGTGCCATTCACACGGATTTCGAGCGCGGGTTCATTCGCGCGCAGACCATCTCGTTCGATGACTACATCGCTTATAAGGGCGAGCAAGGGGCGAAGGAAGCCGGGAAGATGCGCGCCGAAGGGAAGGAGTATGTCGTGCACGACGGGGATGTCATGAATTTCTTGTTTAACGTCTGACGCGCGACGTAAAGAAACGTCAAAGCGGCTTGCCTCGCGAAGCGGAGTGTCTTTTCATGGACACTCCGCTTTTTTCTTGCGCGGACGAGACAACGCAGCAACGCTGCGATCGACAAAAACAACGAGACATAACCACAAGATGCAGAGACACGCACTGCGCGCATTCACAGCTTTCACGCTGATCGCGGCGAGCTTGCTCGCAACGTCCGACGCCTTCGCCTATCGCGGCAACCCGTACCAGTATCAACCGCAGCCCGACGAGTCCGATCTCGACAACCACGGTCATTACGTCAACCGCGACGGCGACGTCGTCCACTCGCCCGCGCGCACGCGCTCCGGCGCTGTCCCCGCGGGCGCGACCGCGCAATGCCGCGACGGCTCCTACAGCTTCAGCCAGCATCACAGCGGCACATGCTCGCGGCACGGGGGCGTAGCCGCCTGGCAATGACCGCCTCCACCGCGAAGTACAATGCCACCTAATCCCGCCTGCGCGAAACGCCACGGCGGGAACGCGCGAATCCGCGCCACCGAACATCCTCGCGCGCCGAACCGGGCGCCCCGCATTCATCCATCCAGCTAGGACAATATGGCCCAATACGTCTTCACCATGAACCGCGTCGGCAAGATCGTCCCGCCGAAGCGTCAGATCCTGAAAGACATCTCCCTTTCGTTCTTCCCCGGCGCCAAAATCGGTCTGCTCGGCCTGAACGGTTCCGGCAAATCGACGCTCATCCGCATCATGGCGGGCGTCGACAAGGACATCGAAGGCGAAGCCACGCCGATGCCCAATCTGAACATCGGCTATCTGCCGCAGGAGCCGCAGCTCGATCCGCAGCAGACCGTGCGTGAAGCCGTCGAAGAAGGTCTCGGCGATGTCTTCCTGGCGCAAAAGAAGCTCGACGAAATCTACGCCGCCTACGCCGAACCCGACGCCGATTTCGACGCCCTCGCCGCCGAACAGGCGAAGTACGAAGCCATCCTCTCGACGAGCGATGGCGGCAGCCCCGAGCAGCAACTCGAAGTCGCCGCCGACGCGCTGCGCCTGCCCGCGTGGGACGCGAAAATCGAACATCTGTCGGGCGGCGAAAAGCGTCGCGTCGCGCTGTGCAAGCTGCTGCTGCAAAAGCCCGACATGCTGCTCCTCGACGAACCGACCAACCACCTCGACGCCGAATCCGTCGAATGGCTCGAACAGTTTCTGACGCGCTATCCGGGCACCGTCGTCGCGGTGACGCACGATCGCTACTTCCTCGATAACGCCGCCGAATGGATTCTCGAACTCGACCGCGGACACGGCATTCCGTGGAAGGGCAACTATTCGAGCTGGCTCGATCAGAAGGAAGACCGCCTGAAGCAGGAAGAGGCGAGCGAATCCGCGCGTCAGAAGGCGATCAAGAAAGAACTCGAATGGGTGCGGCAGAATCCGAAGGGACGTCAGGCGAAATCGAAGGCGCGTATCGCGCGATTCGAGGAACTCAACAGCCAGGAATACCAGAAGCGCAACGAAACGCAGGAAATCTTCATTCCGGTCGGCGATCGCCTCGGCAATGAAGTCATCGAGTTCAAGAACGTCAGCAAGGCGTATGGCGACCGCCTGCTCATCGACAACCTCAACATGAAGATTCCGGCGGGCGCGATCGTCGGCATCATCGGGCCGAACGGCGCGGGTAAGTCCACGCTCTTCCGCATGCTGACCGGCAAGGAGCAGCCGGATTCGGGCGAAATCGTCAAGGGACCGACGGTCAAGCTCGCGTACGTCGATCAGAGCCGCGATGCGCTCGCCGCCGACAAGACCGTCTTCGAGGAAATCTCCGGCGGCGCCGACGTCCTCACGGTCGGCAAATACGAAACGCCGTCGCGCGCGTATATCGGCCGCTTCAACTTCAAGGGCAGCGATCAGCAGAAACTCGTCGGCAATCTGTCCGGCGGCGAGCGCGGACGTCTGCATCTGGCGAAGACGCTCATCGCGGGCGGCAACGTGCTGCTGCTCGACGAACCGTCGAACGACCTCGACGTCGAAACGCTGCGCGCGCTCGAAGACGCGCTGCTCGAATTCGCCGGCTCCGTGATGGTGATTTCGCACGACCGCTGGTTCCTCGACCGCATCGCGACGCACATCCTCGCGTTCGAGGGCGATTCGCACGTCGAATTCTTCGACGGCAACTATCAGGAATACGAGGCCGACAAGCGCAAGCGTCTCGGCGAGGAAGCCGCGAAGCCCAAGCGTCTGCGCTACAAGCCGATCACGCGCTAACGTCTGACGAAAGAGCCTATGCGGGGGCGCGCACCGACATCAGGCGTAAAAGTGGCGACTGTGTAGGGCGCAGTCGCCACTTACTTTTTCGAGCGACGCTTTCCAGTAAGCCGACACGGAGACACACGCAGATGGCGGGATCGAGCGCGCGGCGGGGAGCGCTTTGGGCAATCGGAATCGTCGTGGCGCTCGTCGTCGTGGTGATCGGCGGCTGGTTTTTCGTCGTCCATCAGATGAAAGAGCGGATCCTCGAGACGCTCGGCCCGAACGGTTCGGTGGAAGAGATCGACGTCGGCTTCGGGCACGTCACGCTCTCGCGCGTGCGGCTGCGCGGCCCGAAAGACTGGCCAGCCGGCGACGCGATGCGCGCGGAGCGCATCGTGCTCGACGTCGACATGCAATCGCTCATCTCGAGGCCGATTCATCTGCGCAGCGTGAGCGTCGACAACTACTATCTGTCGATCGTCCGCTCCGCCGATGGCCGCGTACGCATCCTGCCCGGCCTCAAGGAAACCGCGCGCGAAGCCGACGCCCGGCCCGACAGCAAGGAACGTCAGGAGCACGCGCAAGAAGAAAAAATCATCGATCGCGTGTCGTTCGAGCGCGGCTCGATGGAGTTCTTCGACGGCTCCGTGCCGAACCCGCCGTATCGCGTGCTGATCGGCGATGCGCGCGCCACTGTCGATCATCTGCATCTGCCCGCGCTCACCGAGCGCACCGAGCTTTCGATGACCGGTTCCATCAAAGGTCCGTCGCACACGGGCAACGTCACGTGGGGCGGCTGGATGATCATCGCCAACAAGGATTCGCAGACGCGCGCGACGCTGCGCAACGTCGATGTCGCGACGCTCGATCCGTATCTGCTGAAGAAGGCCGGCGCAAAGGCGGCGGTGACAGGCGGCACCATCGACATGACGATCGATGCAACCGTGAAGAATTACCGCATTCACGCGCCCGGCACGTTGACGCTGAATCATCTGCAGATCAGCGATACCGGCAACGCGCTCGACACCTTTCTCTCGATTCCGACGAAAGCCGCGATCGCCGCGCTCAAAGACCGCAAGGAACAGATCAAGCTCGACTTCACGCTCGAAGGCGATCTGCGCGATCCGAAATTTTCGCTGAGCGAGAGTCTGTCGAAGAAGCTCGCGGCGGGATTCGCGAAGGCGCTGGGCGTCAGCGCTGAAGGCGTCGCGCGCGGCGCGGGCGATACGGTTCGGGGAATCGGCAACGCGCTGAAGAACCTGCTCGGGCAATAGCGCGTCGCCTTCTCGCTTTACTTTCAGATCGGCAGATTCAGCGCGCGCAGCTTCGTTTCGGTTTCCAGCGCGCCGGTGTAGTGAACGCCGTGCCAGCCGAGCGCCGTCGCGGCTTGCGCGTTCATCGGGTTGTCGTCGATGAACACGAGTTCTTTCGGCTGAACGCCCGGCAGATGCCGTTCGATTTCCGCGCGCATCAAACCGAAAATCTGCGGATCAGGCTTCACGAGGCCCACGCGCCCTGACACGACGATCTCGCGAAACTTCCGCAAGACGTCGAAGCGTTCCCACGCATACGGAAACGTCTCCGCCGACCAGTTCGTGAGGCCGAAGAGCGGCACGCCCGCCGCTTCGAGCCGGTCGACGAGCGCCACGCCCTCTTCCAGCACGCCGGACACCATTTCCGGCCAGCGTGCGTAGAACGCGCGGATCAGCGCTTCTTGCTCGGGATAGACGGCGATCAGTTCGGCGGTGCCGTCCTCGATGGTCTGCCCGCCGTCCTGTTGCACGACCCATTCCATCTTGCAGACGTTGTCGAGGAACCAGCGGCGCTCGGTGTCGTCTGGAATCAGATGCTTGTAGAGATATTCGCGATTCCAGTCGATCAGCACGCCGCCGAAATCGAATACGACTGCCTTGATGGTCATTGCTCGCTGCTCCGTGGGTCAGATCGCCTTGGTCCGCTCTTCGAGCCATGCCAGCGCCTTGCCCGTCACATGCGGCGACACGCGGCGCCGCACGGTTTCGTGATACGCGTTGAGCCACGCGCGTTCGTCTTCGCGCAGCAACGACACATCGATGCAGCGCGCGTCGATCGGACAAAGCGTCAGCGTTTCAAATTCGAGGAAATCGCCGAATTCGGTCTTGCCCGCCGCCTGGTTCATCACGAGATTCTCGATGCGGATGCCCCACTTGCCCGGCCGATAAATGCCCGGCTCGACCGACGTGATCATGCCCTCTTCCATCGCCGTCCACGGTTCGGCGGGCGCGTAGTGCGAAATTACTTGCGGGCCTTCGTGCACGTTCAGGAAATAGCCGACGCCGTGTCCCGTGCCGTGGCCGTAGTCCGCGCCCGCTTCCCAGATCGGCGCGCGCGCGATCGAATCGAGCATCGGCGAACGGATGCCGCGCGGAAAACGCGCGCGCGAAAGCGCCATCGTACCCTTCAGCACGACGGTGAAATCGCGCTTGTGCTCGGCCGTGATTTCGCCGATCGGCACGACACGCGTGATGTCCGTGGTGCCGCTCAGATATTGGCCGCCCGAATCGATCAGCAGCAGACCGTTGCCTTCGATGACCGCATGCGACGCTTCCGTCGCGCGGTAATGCGGCATCGCGCCGTTCGCGTTGAAGCCCGCGATCGTGCCGAAGCTCAGCGTGACGAAACCCGGGCGGCGCGCACGCGCGGCAGTCAGCTTCTCGTCGATGGTCAGTTCCGTAATGCGCTCGCATCCCAGCGCCTCCTCGAACCACGCGAAGAATTCGGCGAGCGCGGCGCCGTCCTGCTCCATCGTCGCGCGGATCTGCTCCGCTTCCGCCGCGGTCTTGCGCGACTTCGCGAACGTCGACGGATTCACCGCCTCGACGATTTTCACCGCCGACGGCACTTTCTCCAGCAAGCCGTGCGTGATTCGGCGCGGGTCGATCAGGAGCGTCGCGCCCGCGGGCAGCGACGCGAGCGATTCCGATGCGGCCGCGTACGGCGCGACGCGCACGTTGTCGCGCGACAGCGATTCGACGAGCGCGCCCGGAATCTTGCCGTCCGCGACGAAAATCGTCGCGTCGTCGAGACCGATCAGCGCGTGCGCGACGAAAACCGGGTTGTAGCTCACGTCGCCGCCGCGCAGATTGAAGATCCACGCGAGATCGTCGAGTGTGGAAACGAAGTGCCATTGCGCGCCTTTGGCACGCATCGCGTCGCGCACTTGCGCGAGCTTGTCCGCGCGAGCGACGCTCGCATTCGGCGCCGCATGCTCGTAGACGGCCGCCTCCGGCAAGCCGGGGCGCGCGGGCCACACGGCATCGAGCAGATCGACATCGGTGCGTAATACGATGCCGCGCGCACTCAGCGCATCGGACAGTGCACGCGCCGCTGCGACGCCGAGCACGGTGCCGTCGACGGCGACCGTCGCGCCCGATGCGACGTTTTCAGCGAGCCAGTCGACGTGCGGCGCGGTCTGCTGCCCGCCCATCATCTTCATGAGCACGATGCCGGTGCCGGCGAGTTGCGTCTCGGCTTGCGTCCAGTAGCGGCTGTCGACCCAGACGCCCGCGAAGTCCGCCGTCACCACGAGCGTGCCGACCGAGCCGGTGAAGCCCGAAAGCCACTGACGCCCTTGCCAGCGTTCCGGCAGATATTCGGAAAGATGCGGATCCGCCGATGGAATCAGCACGGCGGCGAGCTTTTCGCGCGCCATCTGGCCGCGCAACGACTCGATGCGGCTCGCGAACATGGCGGGTTCCGGAATGGCTGAATCTGCAATGCGATCGTTCATGAAGTCACCTGCTTGAAAGCCCGCGTAGGGCGCGAAGAGCACGACGCGCGGCAAGGATCACCCGCCCGCGTCACAAAATCGAGATCAGCGGCGCGCCGCCAGTCCGACAGTCGTCGTCACGACGAAGAGCGCGAAGACCGCGCACGCGAGCCATTCGAGCGTGTCGCCGTCGTGATATACATCGACGATATTGCCGAGCATGCGCGCAACAACCGTCGCCAGTATGCCAGCGGCGATGGCCGTCCAGACGTAGCCCGCCGGACCGCGCGCGACGCGTCCCGCACGGCGCAGCGGATGCAGCCACCAGCCCGCCGCGCCGATCACCGCACCGAGAAAAATCAGTCCGATCCAGCCCATCAGCGGCGATGCTCCATCGGTGTCGATTCGTTGCAAAGCGGAGCAGATCGGTGGATGTACATGATTTCGGGCAATCCTCGGCGCGACGTAGCGCTTGAGTTTAGGGGCCGGATATGGGGAGCGCAAGGCTCGGAATGCGCGTACCGAAATCGCATCGAAGGGAACCAAAAGCGCGCTTCTTCTTTTTGAGAAGATTATGCGAGTTTTCCGAAACTCCGCCGCTCGGTCGAATGATAAAATCCTTTCATCTTTGCGCTTTATATATATTCTTGCCATTTATAAAGCGAACCTCACATTTATCGCCACTTCGTTAATCGCGTTACTGATTTTCACGCGACGAATTGACGTTTTCAAAAGGCGGCATTTTCCTATGACTGAAGCCAATCCACTTTCCCTGCGTGGTCTCGAAATGATCGTCACGTATCGCGGCTCCGGTCAGGAAAGGCGCGATAACCTGCGTGGCGTTCTGCGCCACCTTGTCCGCACCTATTCGGACTTTCACATCTGGCTGATCGAAGCGGACGCCGCGCCCACGTTCAGTTGGACCGAGATCGGCGATTCGCGCATCCGGCACGTATTCGTGCACGATACCGGCCCGTTTCCGAAAGCGAGGCTCGTCAATCTCGGTGCGTTAATGGCAAAAAGCCCGATTATCTGCATGCACGATGCCGATATGATCGCCAATCCACGCATGATGAAATCGGCCGTCGACGCATTAATGGACGGCGATGCCAGCGACGTGCTTTGCCCCTTCTCGCGCGTGCTGAATGTTTCAGGCGATCGACGCCAAACGTTTATCGAATCGGGAAACTTCGACGAATTCGCTCCGTTCATGGAAGGCGATTTACCGGACGATATCAATGTGCTCTACGCCAACACGCCGGGCGCAATCAACCTTTTTAAACGCCCGGAATTCATCCGTATCGGCGGCGTGGATCCGCAGTTCACGGGCTGGGGCGGCGAGGACGACGACCTGTTCATCCGCGGCGCGCGGCTCGGTCTGCGTTGGCATGCACTTGCCGGACCGGATTCCTCGCTGTTTCATCTGAATCATGACTCCGCGTCACGCGCCGCGATGTGCGAGGAAGAACATAGCGCGCGAAACCGGCAAATGGCGCGCCGAACCGATGAAATGCCGATCAAGGAACTGGAGGCGCGAGCGCTCGAGCTTGCGAAGTATTTCCGCTGACCGGCGCGGCTTTCTGCCACACGCTGGTTCCGGCAAACCGCTCGACGCCCGGCTGCGCGGGCGTTTTCGGCACTTCGGGCGCGGTCGCGCCCCAAATGCCACCTATAAATGAAGAAATACGCAAAAGGCTATAATATTGGGCTATCTGAAAGGCCATCGGCTTAGGCCCAAAGCATCAGCCCAAAAAAATGCAGCTCCTCACGATCGGAATCAACCACCACACTGCGCCTGTCGCTCTGCGCGAACGCGTGGCGTTTCCGCTCGAACAGCTGAAGCCCGCGCTGGGCGCGCTGAAGGACATTTGGCTTGGCCCGCTCGCGAAGGCGTCGCCCGAAGCGGCGATTCTCTCGACCTGCAATCGCACAGAACTCTACTGCGCCACCGACGACTCCGCCGCCCGCGAAGCTGCGATCCAGTGGCTCTCGAAGTACCACAACATCCCCGTTCCCGAGCTCGCGCCGCATGTCTATGCGCTGCCGCAGTCGGAAGCGGTGCGTCACGCGTTCCGCGTCGCATCGGGGCTGGACTCGATGGTGCTCGGAGAGACGCAAATCGTCGGACAAATGAAGGACGCGGTGCGCACCGCGTCCGAAGCCGGCGCGCTCGGCACGTATCTCAATCAGTTGTTCCAGCGCACGTTCGCAGTCGCGAAGGAAGTTCGCACGACGACCGAAATCGGCGCGCAATCCGTCTCGATGGCCGCCGCCGCCGTGCGCCTCGCGCAGCGCATCTTCGAGAATATCTCCAGCCAGCGCGTGCTGTTCATCGGCGCGGGCGAAATGATCGAGCTCTGCGCCACCCATTTCGCGGCGCAGAATCCGCGTGAGCTGGTCGTCGCGAACCGCACGGCGGAGCGCGGCGAGAAGCTCGCCGGCCGCTTCAACGGCCGCGCGATTCCGCTTTCCGAATTGCCGTCGCGCATGCACGAGTTCGACATCATCGTGTCGTGCACGGCGTCGACGCTGCCGATCATCGGTCTCGGCGCGGTCGAGCGTGCAGTGCGCGCGCGCCGGCATCGCCCGATCTTCATGGTCGATCTCGCCGTGCCGCGCGATATCGAGCCGGAAGTCGGCAATTTGCACGACGTGTTCCTCTACACCGTCGACGATCTCGGTGCGATCGTGCGCGAGGGCAACGCGTCGCGTCAGGCGGCGGTCGCGCAGGCCGAATCGATCATCGAGACGCGCGTCGCGAATTTCATGCAATGGCTCGATGCGCGCAGCATCGTGCCGGTCATCCGCCACATGCACACGCAGGCGGACGCGCTGCGCCGCGCCGAACTCGAACGCGCGCGCAAGATGCTCGCGCGCGGCGACGACCCCGCCGCCGTGCTCGAAGCGCTCTCGCAATCGCTCACGAACAAGCTGATTCACGGTCCGACGCACGCGCTCAACCGAGCAAGCAGCGAGGAGCGCAACCAGCTCATCGACCTGATGAGCGGCTTCTACCGTCACGGCTCGTCGTCCGATTCGTCGGAACGTTAGCGGCCTTCTCTTTGCTATTCTCAAAGGCTGTCCGCGATTTACGCGGCGGCTTTCCGATCGCAGTTCTTCCTGACGCTCACCGCGTCATCTCCGTCCGATGAAAACGAGCATGCAAGGCAAGCTCGACCAGCTTGCAAAGCGGCTGGTCGATCTCAACGAACTGTTGAGCCGCGAAGACGTGACTTCCGACATGGATCAGTACCGGAAACTCACGCGCGAGCACGCGGAAATCAGTCCGATCGTCGAGCAATACGCTCTGTGGCGACAGGCTTTGACCGACGAAGCGACCGCGCAGGAACTGCTTTCCGATCCGTCGATGCGCGATTTCGCCGAAGAGGAAATCGGCGAGGCGCGCGAGCGCATGACGAAGATCGAAGGCGAACTGCAGACGATGCTTCTGCCGAAAGATCCGAACGACGATCGCAACATCTTCATCGAAATTCGCGCGGGCACGGGCGGCGACGAATCCGCGCTGTTCGCGGGCGATCTGCTGCGCATGTATCTGCGTTATGCGGAACGCAATCGCTGGACGGCCGAGACGATGTCGGAAAGCGTCTCGGATCTCGGCGGCTATAAGGAAGTGATCGTGCGGCTCGCCGGACAGGGCGCGTATTCGCGGCTCAAGTTCGAATCGGGCGGGCATCGCGTGCAGCGGGTTCCGGCGACGGAAACGCAAGGCCGCATTCATACGTCCGCGTGCACGGTCGCGGTGATGCCGGAAGCCGATGAGATCAGCGAAGTCGTCATCAATCCGGCCGATTTGCGCATCGATACGTTCCGCGCGTCAGGCGCGGGCGGGCAGCACATCAACAAGACGGATTCGGCGGTGCGCGTCACGCACTTGCCGACGGGCATCGTCGTCGAATGTCAGGATGACCGCTCGCAGCACAAGAACAAGGATCGCGCGCTGAAGGTGCTGGCCGCGCGCATCAAGGACAAGCAGTATCACGAGCAGCACGCGAAGGAAGCGGCGACGCGCAAGAGTCTGATCGGCTCGGGCGACCGTTCGGAACGCATTCGCACGTACAACTTCCCGCAAGGGCGCATGACGGATCACCGCATCAACCTCACGCTCTACAAGCTCGAGTACATCATGGACGGCGATCTCGACGAACTGATCGGCGCGCTCGTGTCCGAGCATCAGGCGGAGCAGCTCGCGGCGCTCGGGGAAACGGAGTGAGCGACGCCGCCGCGTTATTGCGCGCGTGCGCGCTGCCGCCGCTCGAAGCGCGCATTCTCTTGATGCACGTACTCGGCTGGCGGCGCACGGAACTCATCACGCGCGATCGCGAGACGCTGCCGCAAGACGCGGTCGCGCGTTTCGAGGCGCTCGCGGCGCGGCGCTCGAACGGCGAGCCGATCGCGCAGTTGATCGGCAAGCGCGAATTCTTCGGCCTCGAATTCGAGGTGACGCCCGACGTGCTGATCCCGCGGCCGGAAACCGAGTTGCTCGTGGAACTCACGCTCGAAGCCATCGCCGATGCGTCGAACCCGCGCGTGCTCGATCTCGGCACGGGAACCGGCGCGATCGCGATTTCGATCGCCCACGCGCGGCCCGATGCGCGCGTGTGGGCCGTCGACCGGTCGCGCGCCGCGCTCGATGTCGCGCGCGGCAACGCTTCGCGCCTGCTGAAGAGCGGTAACGTGACCTTCGTCGAAAGCGATTGGACCGCGAACATCGATCCGTCGTTGCGGTTCGAGGCGATCGTCAGCAATCCGCCGTATATCGCGAGCGGCGATCCGCATCTCGAACAAGGCGACCTGCGCTTCGAGCCGCGCGGCGCGCTCACCGACGACGCCGACGGTTTGTCCGCGATCCGCACGATCGTCGATAACGCGCCGCGTCTTCTCGCGCACGACGGCGCGCTGTGGATCGAGCACGGCTACGACCAGGCGGAATCGGTGCGCGCGCTGCTCACCGCACGCGGTTTCAGCGACGTGCACTCGATGCGCGATCTCGCGGGCATCGAACGTTGCTCGGGCGGCCGGTTCGCGGCCTGACGGCCCGGCTCGTGCAATCGAAATCCGCTATCATTTCGAGAACTCTCACCGAAATCTCAAGCGCAGGAATGCCATGGATACGCAAGAACGCATCAAGCAAATCGTCGATCAGAACGCGGTCGTCCTTTTCATGAAGGGCACGGCGCAATTCCCGATGTGCGGCTTCTCCGGCCGCGCAATCCAAGTGCTCAAGGCATGCGGCGTCGATCAGATCAAGACCGTGAACGTCCTCGAAGACGACGAAATCCGCCAGGGCATCAAGGAATTCTCCAACTGGCCGACCATTCCGCAGCTCTACGTGAAGGGCGAGTTCATCGGCGGCTCGGACATCATGATGGAGATGTATCAATCGGGCGAACTGCAACAGCTTTTCGCCGCCGCTTAAGTCTTTAGCAAGTGAGCGCGCCCGCTGCCGCGAAACGACGGCTCATCGTCGCGATCACGGGCGCAACGGGCGCCATCTACGGCGTGCGTCTGCTCGAGACGCTGCGCCGGCTGTCCGGCGTCGAGACGCATCTGCTCGTTTCCAGCGCCGGCTGGCTCAATATCCAGCACGAACTCGAACTCGATAAAGCCGCGGTCCACGCGTTCGCCGATGTCGTCCACAGCGTGCGCGATGTCGGCGCGACCATTGCGTCGGGTTCGTTCGCAACCGACGGCATGGTGGTCGCGCCCTGTTCGATGCGAACGCTCGCGAGCATCGCGCACGGTCTCTCCGACAATCTCATCACTCGCGCCGCCGATGTCGTGCTGAAAGAACGTCGCCGTCTGGTGCTGCTTGTGCGCGAAACGCCGTTCAACCTCGCGCATCTGCGGAATATGACGGCCGTCACCGAAATGGGCGGTGTGATCTTTCCGCCGTTGCCGGCGTTCTATCAGAAGCCCGCGAGCATCGACGAAATGGTCGATCACACCGTCGCGCGCGTCATCGATCTGTTCGGCTTTGCCCAACCGGTTGCACCCGCGTGGCGCGGGCTGCGCGGCGAAGCGTCGGATTGACAACGCCGGCGACACAATTCGTTGCCCGCCGGACCGTTTATAAACGAAGCTAGCGGTACTACATTGACGGCATACCGCTTAGGAATTTGCCGCCATGAGCCGACTCCCCACCGTTTTCATTTCCCACGGCGCGCCGACGCTGCCGATCGACCCGTCGATGCCGTCCGCCGAATTCGCATCGCTCGGTCAGACGCTGCCGCGCCCCCGCGCCATTTTGATGCTGTCCGCGCATTGGGGCACGGCGCAGCCGGTCGCTAGCACGGCCGAGCGCCCGGAAACCATCCACGACTTCTACGGCTTCCCGCGCGCGCTCTACGAACTGCGCTATCCGGCGCCCGGCGCGCCCGATCTGGCGAAGCGCGCCGCCGCGCTGCTCGGCGCGCAAGGCATTCCCGCCGCGACGACGAATCACGGGCTCGATCACGGCGCATGGGTGCCGATGCTGCTGATGTTCCCCGACGCCGAGGTGCCGGTCACGCAGCTATCGATTCAGCCGCATCTCGATGCCGCGCACCATTTCCGCATCGGCCGGGCGCTGCGCGAGTTGCGCGATGACGGCGTGATGATCGTCGGTTCCGGGCAGATCACGCACAATCTGCGCATGGCCGATTTCAGCGCTCGCCCCGAAGACGCCGATCCGCGCGTGGCCGAATTCACCGACTGGTTCGAGAGCCGCATGGCCGAACGCGACATCGACGCCCTGCTCGACTATCATGCACGCGCGCCGCACGCCGCGCTGATGCATCCGACCGACGAGCATCTGCTGCCGGTGTTCAGCGCGCTCGGCGCGGCGGCGGACGATTATCGGCTCGGCATCCAGTCGCTCGGCACATTCCAGCGTGCGCTCGCGATGACCAACTACGTCTTCACCGACGACTGATCGAAAAAAAGCCCGCCTGATCGCTCAGGCGGGCTTTGTTCGGCGAAGGCGAAACGCTTACGCGCCGACTTCGTGAAGAATGTCGTCGGTGCTTTCGCGTTCTTCGAGATAGGTCGTGCGATAACCCGTGTGCACGCCCCAGTAATAGAAGATCAGCGCGAGCACGGCGACCGCCGCCATGTCCCAGCCGTACGGCAGCAATCCGTTTCCGCCGAAGTCCTTGCTGCCGATCAGCGACATGACCGCCATCGACGGCAGATAGGCCACGAGCCACCAAGCAGCCTTCAGATCGCGGCCCCAGCCTGCGAAACCGACCTTGCTCTGAAAATAGAAGTACACCGGCAACGCGACGACCATCAGCAGAATGATCTCGCCGGTCAGCGGCCACTTCGCCCAGAACAGCACGAGCGACGCGCACACGAATGCGAACGGCGCGACCAGGCCCATCAGCGGAATATTGACCGGGCGATCCAGATCCGGCGCCGCGCGGCGCAACGCCATCAGGCTGACCGGGCCGGTGAGATACGAGATGACCGTCGCCACCGAGATCACCGCCGCGAGCGTGCCCCAGCCGCGGAAGAAGAACAGGAACACGAACGACACGAACAGGTTGAACCACATCGCCTGACGCGGCACGCCGTAAAACGGATGCACGTTGCCGAACATCTTCGGCATCGTGTTGTTGCGCTCCATCGCGTAGATCATGCGCGTGGTCGTGGCCATATAGGTCGTGCCGGTGCCGCTCGGACTGACGAACGCATCGACATACAAGAGGATGGCGAGCCAATTCAGGTTGAGCGCGATCGCCAGTTCCGCGAACGGCGATGCAAAGTTGAAGTGCTGCCAGCCCTTCGCCACATCCGCCGGATTCACCGCGCCGATGTACGCGATCTGAAGCAGCACGTAGATCACGAGCGCGATCAGGATCGAACCGACCACGGCGAACGGGATGCTTTTCGCCGGATGGCGCGCCTCGCCCGCGAGGTTCACCGGGCTCTGAAAGCCGTTGAAGCTGAACACGATCCCGCTCGTCGCCACGGCGGTGAGAACCGCGGACCATCCGAACGGCGCGAAATTCGACGCCGTGCCGAAGTTCTCCGAATGGAAGCCCGAGAAGACGAGGCCGCCGATCGTCAAACCCGGCACCAGGAACTTGAAGATCGTGATGATCGAGTTCGCGCGCGCGAACAGCTTGACGCCCCAGTAATTCAGCAGGAAGTAAATGACGACCAGCACGGCCGACAACAGCAGGCCAGTAGTCGTGAGCGTATGTCCGACGAACAGCTCGTGCGCCCATTCGTACGGCCAGGTGCTCATGTACTGGATGGACGCTTCCGCTTCGATCGGAATGACGGACACGATCGCGATCCAGTTCGCCCAAGCGCTGATGAATCCGACCAGCGCGCCGTGCGAATAGCGCGCGTAGCGCACCATGCCGCCGGATTCGGGAAAGGTTGCGCCCAGTTCGGCGTAGGTCAGCGCAATCGCCAGAATGACCACCGCACCGATGATCCACGCGCAAATCGCGGCGGGTCCGGCGATCTGCGACGCCTTCCACGCACCGAACAGCCACCCCGACCCGATGATGGATCCGAGGCCCGTCAGCATCAGCGCCAACGGACCGATGTTTCGCTTAATCGACTTCTCTGTCACTTTTCCTCCAAATATCTCGCACTGCCGGAATAGAAACGGCTCGCGGAGCCGCCGTTGCCCGATCCAGCAACGACCATGTCTGGCAGCCGGCGATATCGGTGCAACCGTCAAGAAGGCGCGTAGTTTAACGGTTGCACCTTTCGAATGCAGTGCATATTGGAGAGAAGTTCGCCCTAAAGCGGGGATTCCTTGAGCCAGTCGAGACCGGATGCGCAAGCGCTGTAAAATTTGCTTACGCATCTCAAAAAAATCCCTTCAGAGTTGTCGGATATTAATTGACCGCGAAATCGTTTCGCCGTATAAAGCTTCTTGCAGGATTTCAAGTGGCGAGTGAATTGGTTCTTTCGAGTTCGCCATCACGGTACTCCGGTTGGTCCCATTGCCCCTTCCTTGATTTTCCGCACCCCTGGGCTTCGGCCTTATTCATCATTTTTTTGGAACAAGTAACATGGAAACCGGTACCGTCAAGTGGTTCAATGACGCAAAGGGCTTTGGCTTCATCACTCCGGATGGCGGCGGCGAAGATCTGTTCGCGCACTTCTCGGAAATCCGCATCGAAGGCTTCAAGACGCTTCAGGAAAACCAAAAGGTTTCCTACGAAGTGAAGACCGGCCCGAAGGGCAAGCAAGCCGCGAACATCAAGCCGGTCTAAGACCCGCTAGAATTCGTATGAAAAACCCCGCTTCGGCGGGGTTTTTTGTTTTCTGCGCGGCTGCGTGATCCGCATCAGGCGAAGATGCGTTGCGCGTAGATTCCGAGTCCTTTCGCCACGCTGGCGAGACGATCGCCGAATACCGGTTTCGCGCCGGGAAACGCCGCCGAAAGCGCGTCCGACAGGAATCGCAGGCCCGTCGTGCCACCTGTGAAATAGACCGCGCCCACGTCCGCCGGCGCGACGCCCGCCCGCTTGAGCGTCTCGTGCGCCGCCTCGACGATCCGCCGCGTTTCGTCCGCGCCGGCCGCGATGAGCTGCGTCTCGTCGAACCCGACGCGCAGCGCTTCTTCCACCTCTTCCATGTCGATTTCGGTCGTGCCGCCCGCGGCGACGTCGATCTTCGCTTCCTCGGCGTGCGCGGTCAGCGCGTGCCCGAGCCGGCGATACACGACGCGCATCAGCCGATCGTGATGCCGCACGTCGGTGTAGAGATGGCGCATCAGTTGCAATTCGCTCACGCGCTTCGGCGTATAGACCGTGTTGATCAGATGCCAGGTCGCGAGATCGAAATACACGGGGCTCGGCACTTCGCGCCCTTTCGGATCGAGCGATTGATAGCCGAGTTCGCGCAGCACCGTCGCGAGTTCCACGCGCCGGTCGAAATCCGTGCCGGCGACGTGCACGCCGTGGTGCGCGAGCACATCGCCCTTGCGCTCGAGATGCCGCGCGCGCTCCGGACCGACGCGCACGAGCGAAAAGTCCGACGTGCCGCCGCCGATATCGGCGACCAGGACGAGGCCTTCCTGCGTCAGCCCGGCCTCATAGTCGAAGGCCGCCGCGATCGGCTCGTACTGGAAATGGATCTCGCGCAAGCCGACCGCGTGCGCGCACGCTTCGAGCTGCTTTTGCGCGAGATGGTCGGCGCGCGGATCGTCGTCGACGAAAAATACGGGGCGGCCGAGCACCGCGCGCGTGAGCGGTTCGGCGGCGAGCGCCTGCGCCTTCTGCTTCAAATGCTGCAGAAAGAGCGTGATGACATCGGTGTATTTGATCGCCGAGCCGTCGCCCAGGTCGGTGCTGTTGTCCGCGAGCGGCGAACCGAGAATGCTCTTCATCGAGCGCATCAGGCGGCCGTCGAAGCCGTCGATGTACGCTTCGAGCGCCGCGCGGCCGTAGGACTGGTTATTCTCGTCGGTGTTGAAGAAAACCGCGGTGGGCAGCGTCGTCGCTTCGCCTTCGACGGGCGCCAGCCGGATCGACAATCCGTCGGGCAAAGCCACCGCTGAATTCGATGTGCCGAAATCGATCGCGCAATAAGTCATGGGCATCGGCGGCGTCCTGAAGACGCCGCATTCAAACATGGACGGCGTTTTTAACACGTTCGCGCGGGCGCATCAACCGCATTTCAGATATTTTTAAACCATAGAGTTTATTCGACAAAAGCGGAATATAACTTGCTCGCCTCGCGGCAATTTGTTTGATTTCGAGAGCACGCTCCGGACGCATGAACGAAACCGCCACGCCACGGGAGACCCGTTTGAGCGATACAGCCAGCGATCGCCCGGCGATCATCGAAACCGATCTGCCCGGGCGGCTCGATCGCCTGCCGTGGGGACGCTTTCACACGCTGATCGTCCTTGCGCTCGGCATCACCTGGCTGCTCGACGGCCTCGAAGTGACGCTCGCCGGCGCGGTCGCGAGCGCGCTGAAATCGAGCCCGGCGCTGCAGTTTTCGAATGCCGATGTCGGTATCGCGGGCAGCGCGTATATCGCAGGCGCGGTGCTCGGCGCGCTCGGGTTCGGCTGGCTCACGGACCGGCTCGGCCGGCGCAAGCTGTTCTTCATCACGCTCTTTCTGTACGTGGCCGCGACCGCCGCGACCGCGTTCTCGTGGAATCTCGCCACGTTCGTACTGTTCCGTTTTCTGACGGGCGCGGGCATCGGCGGCGAATACACGGCGATCAATTCGACGATTCAGGAATTCACGCCCGCCCGCCTGCGCGGCTGGACCGATCTCGCGATCAACGGCACGTTCTGGGTCGGCGCGGGCATCGGCGCGGCGGGCTCGATCGTGCTGCTCGATCCCGCCCTTCTTCCGCCCGATTGGGGCTGGCGGGCGTGCTTTCTGATCGGCGCGGCGCTCGGGCTCACGATTCTCTTCATGCGCATGTGGGTGCCGGAAAGCCCGCGCTGGCTCATCACGCACAATCGCGCGGACGAGGCGAGGCACGTCGTCGAGGAAATCGAGGCGCATTTCCGGCAGCACGGCGTCGAGATTCCCGACACGCCCGTCAAGCCGCTGCGTCTGCACGCGCGTGATGGCACGCCGATCCGCGAAGTCGTCCACACGCTGTTCAAGGCGCATCGCAGCCGCTCGCTCGTCGGATTGGTGCTGATGACCGCGCAGGCGTTCTTCTACAACGCGATTTTCTTCACCTACGCGCTCGTGCTGACCGATTTCTATCATGTGCCGGGCGATCACATCGGCTGGTACGTGCTGCCGTTCGCCGCCGGGAATTTTCTCGGTCCGGTGCTGCTCGGCAGGCTTTTCGACGTGCTCGGACGGCGTCGCATGATCGCGTCGACGTATGCGATCTCGGGCGTGCTGCTGACGGTGAGCGGCTGGATGTTCATGCACGGCATGCTCACCGTGACGACGCAAACCATCGCGTGGATGGTGATTTTCTTCTTCGCGTCGGCGGCGGCAAGTTCCGCGTATCTGACCGTGAGCGAGACGTTCCCGCTGGAAATTCGCGCGCTCGCCATCGCCGTGTTCTACGCGTTCGGCACGGCGCTCGGCGGCATTATCGGGCCGACGCTTTTCGGTCAGTTGATCGACACGCACGAGCGCGGCCCTGTGTTCGTCGGCTATCTGATCGGCTCGCTGCTGATGATCGCGGCGGCGGTCGTCGCCGGAATCTGGGGCGTCGCGGCGGAGCGCAAATCGCTCGAAGATGTCGCTCGTCCGCTGTCGGCGGCGGACGAGCACTGACCGCGCTTACTTGAACGCCTTGTCCCACGCGCCTTCGAAGGCCGCTTCAGCCAGCGTCTTGCGTGCGCGCGGCGCCGCTTCGCGCTCGCGCAGCGCGTCGTCGAGCTCGCTTGCGTCGCCGTGATGCCCGATCGCGATCATCGCGATGATCTCGACATTGGCGGGAACCGAGAACGCCTGACGGAAGGCGTCGCGGTCGAAGCCGCCCATCTGATGCGTCGCGAGTCCGAGCGCGTGCGCCTGGAGCACCAGCGCCATCGCGGCCGCGCCGGTGTCATAAGTCGCGGTGCGGTTCGCGTCGCCTTTCGGCGTGAGCGTGGACGCCGTCACGCAGACGAGCAGCGGCACGTTCACGTTCCATTTCTGATTCGACGGCGCGAGCGTATCGAACGCGCGTTTGAACGCGGCTTCGTCGCGATGACGATCGAACGCGATGAAACGCCACGGCTGCAAATTGTTCGACGACGGCGCCCAACGCGCCGCTTCGAGCAGGCGATGCAACGTCGTGCGCTCGATCGGCGCATTGGAAAAGGCGCGCGGGCTCCAGCGGCCGGCGATCAGTTCGTGGATGTCGACATCGGTCGGAGCGGGTTTCGTGCTCATGTTGGTCCTCGTTGGCGTGATGAAAGACAAACGGCGCGCATCGGCAAAGATGCGCGCCGTTCAACGCGACAAGGATAAACAAGCTCGCGCGCGCGTGCAGATCGTCAGGTCGCGGCGACGCCCATCGTCCGGCCCGCGCGATTGATGCGCAGCACCGTCACGGCGGCGACGAGGCACAGGCCGCCGGAGATCATCGTGGCGACGGTATAGCTGCCGAGGCTCGAACGCAGCATGCCGCCGCCGAGCGCCGCGAACGCCGCGCCGAGCTGATGGCCCGCGACGACCCAGCCGAACACGATCGGCGCCGATTCCTTGCCGTAGACATCGGTGGCGAGGCGCACGGTCGGCGGCACGGTGGCGATCCAGTCGAGCCCGTAGAACACGGCGAAGAGCGGCAGGCCGAAGAAATCGATGCCGAACGCATACGGCAGATAGATCAGCGACAGTCCGCGAAGGCCGTAGTACCAGAACAGCAGCACGCGCGAGTTGAAACGGTCGGAAAGCCAGCCGGAGAGCGTCGTGCCGAAGAGATCGAAAATGCCCATCGCGGCGAGCAGCGTCGCGCCCTGCACTTGCGTCATGCCGTAGTCGGAGCACATCGCGATCAGATGCGTGCCGACGTAACCGTTCGTGCTCGCGCCGCAGACGAAGAAGCTGAAGAACAGCAGCCAGAAATCGCGCGTCTTGCTGGCCATCGCGAGCGTGCCGAACGCGACCTTGATCGGATTTTTCGGCGGCGGGAGCGCGCCGGGCGGCAAGTCGGCGGTCTCGCCGACCGGACGCAGCGAGAGATCGGCCGGGCGCTCGGGCAGCAGCCACGCGACGAGCGGCAACACGATCGCCGCCGCCGCCGCGACGACGAACACTACCGGACGCCAGCCGTAATGCTCGGAGATCGAAGCGAGGAACGGCAGGAACACGAGCTGGCCGGTCGCGGAACTCGCGGTGAGAATGCCCATCGCGAGGCCGCGATGCGTCGTGAACCAGCGATTCACGATCGTCGCGGACAGCGTGAGCGCGGCCACGCCCGTCGCGCTGCCGACCATCACGCCCCAGACGAGCACCATTTGCCACGGCTCGGTCATCATCGACGAAATGCCGACGCCGGCGGCAAGCGTCGCAATTGCGGCCAGCACGGTCGGGCGCACGCCGAAACGCTGCATCGCGGCCGCGGCGAACGGGCCCGCGAGACCGTAGAGCGCGAGATTGATCGAAATCGCCAGCGAAATCGTGCCGCGCGACCAGCCGAACTGCTTTTCGAGCGGCAACATCATGACGCTCGGCGTTGCGCGCGTGCCAGCCGCCGCGAGCAACACCAGGAACACGACGCCCACCGCGACCCAGCCGTAATGCATACGGCCGTTCAGCCGTCTCGCTACCCAATTCATCGCTGCTCCGTCAGGTTGATTTTTATCTCAAGCAAGAACCTTCGTTACCGTTCTGTCACATCAGAGTTGCGAGCTTAGTTACCGATCGGTAACATGTCAAGCATGGAGCAGAAATCATCGAGGATCCGATCTTGACCCGAGTAACGTCCGATCAGCCGAAAACCGCCGCCCGTCGTAACGCGCGCACGGACGCGGCGACCGCGCAGGAGCAATTGCTCGACGCGGCGCAGGAGCTTTTCTATCGCGACGGCATCCGCGCGATCGGCGTCGATGCCGTCGTCGAGCGGGCGGGCGTCAATAAAATGAGCCTGTATCGGCAATTCGCGTCGAAAGACGAACTCGTCGTCGCGTATCTGGAGCGCATGGATGAAAGATTCCGGCGGCGCTTCGAGGCGAGCGTCGCGAAACATCCCGGCGAGCCGGCGAAACAGCTCGTCCAGGCGCTCGAAGATCTGGTGAAGCGCGCGTCGTCGCCCGATTACCGCGGCTGCCCGTTCGTGAACATCGCGTGCGAATTCGGCGATCCGGCGCATCCCGCGCGCCAATCGGTCGAGCGCAACAAAAGTTACCTGATGACCCGTCTCGTCGAAATTTCGACGGCCGCCGGAGCGGATAATCCCGTCGAGCTGGCGGAATCGCTCGCGTTGCTCGTCGACGGCATCTACGCGACGAGCCAGACCTACGGCCCCGGTTCGGGCCCGCTGCTCGCCGCGCCGCGCATCGCGCGCACGCTGATCGCGGCGGCCTGCGCCGGGCATCGCAAACAGGAAGATTCATGAATGACAGCAGCAACCGCGACGACGTGATCGCGGCGACCCGACACTGGCTCACCCGCGCGGTGATCGGACTCAACCTGTGCCCGTTCGCGAAGAGCGTGCATGTCAAAGAGCAGATTCGCTATGTGGTGAGCGAGGCGCGCGGCGTGGACGACCTCGTCGTGGAACTGACCGATGAACTTCGCCTCTTGCGCGACACCGACGCGGAAGTAATCGACACGACGCTTTTCATCACGCCGCACGCGTTCGCCGATTTCGCCGACTATAACGACGCGCTCTTCTTCGCCGAGCGCCTCGTCGATCAATTGGGACTCGCGGGCGAATTGCAGATCGCGAGTTTTCATCCGGACTATCGGTTCGAAGGCACCGGGCCCGACGATATCGACAACTACACGAATCGCGCGCCGTACCCGACGTTCCATCTGATCCGCGAAGCGAGCATCGATCGCGCGGTGGCTGCATTTCCCGATGCGGCCGACATCTACGAACGCAATATCGAAACGCTGCGCCGTCTCGGGCACGACGGCTTCGCAGCGTGGATGAAAGAGAAGTCCTGATCAGTGCGCGGGCGCGAAAAAGCGCTCGCGCAACTCGTCCAGCCCGAGCGTTTCCAGCACGTCAGACAGCCTTTGCGCAGGCCGGCCGCGCGGCAGGTCCTTGAATTGCGCAACGATGAGCTCGTTCTTCATCGAATGTTCCCAGCCGACGAGTTCCGTTACGCTCACCTGATAACCGTGCGATTCGAGCTGCAGGCAGCGCAGCACGTTCGTGATCTGGCTCCCGAATTCGCGCGTGTGCAGCGGATGCCGCCACATTTCCGTCAGCACGTTCTTCGAAAGCGAGTGGCCCTTGTTCTTGCGCAGCACCGAAGCCACTTCCGCCTGACAGCACGGCACCACGACGATGTATTTCGCTTTCTTTTGCAGAGCGAACTGGATGGCGTCGTCGGTGGCGGTGTTGCACGCGTGAAGCGCGGTGACGATATCGATCGAATCAGGTAGACGATCTGAATCAATTGATTCGGCCACCGACAGATTCAAAAATGACATCCCCGTAAACCCGAGTCGGCCAGCCAATTCTTCCGATTTTTTTACGAGCTCTTCGCGCGTCTCGATTCCAAAGATGTGTGACCGATCGCGCAGAGTCTTGAAGAAGAGATCGTAGAGAATAAACCCAAGATAGGATTTTCCTGCACCGTGATCGACAAGTGATACGGCCCCTTGGCGCTCATGAACTTCGGCGAGAAGCGGTTCGATGAACTGATAGAGGTGATAGACCTGCTTCAGTTTGCGGCGGCTGTCCTGATTCATCTTGCCGTCGCGCGTGAGGATATGGAGTTCCTTCAGCAGTTCGATCGACTGGCCTGGACGAATCTCGTGTTTGGTGGATGGGTCGGGTGTGCCCGGAGCCGACGCGGAGGACTTCCTGGTCATCTTGAAGGTGTGTTGAATAAAAAAAGCGGAGCAGTTCGCGCCGAATGTGCGCTAACCGCTGGTTCTGCCGTCTCAAAAGGGGAAGTTTACCCAAAAGCGCGAAGACGCTCTTGTTCCAGCCACGGCTGATCGGCCAATGCGTGGCAGCAAACGCATGGAACGGATTGTGCATCGTCGGACAATGAGGCCATTGGAAAAGACGACACAGCGTGGCCTCGCGGCTGCGTACCGATGCAGCAAGCAGGAGCAACAAGCCAGTAACAAGCCGTGCCTCGACACGTCGAACGTCGTCACCCGCGCCCACCTTGTTACGTAACACCTAACGCACAGCGCGGCGAATGCGACTCGCCGGCGCCATGAACATGAGAGGACGGCGATGGATGCGATCCCGGACAAGAAAGCAGAGAAACAATTTCAGGAGATGCTCGCGGCACTGACCGCGATGCCCGCGTGGAGCGAAAAGCAGCAACTCGAACTCGAAATGGCACGAGAGATTTCCGTGGAGATGTTGCGCCTCGCCGAATCGATGCGCGACGGCTCCACCGATATCGAAACGTGCCTGACCATGCTGAAGTACGCCAAGGTGATGGATTTCGTCCTGACGACGCTCGCGTCACGCCGCGAGATTGCGCCGCAAACGTTGCGCGTGATCTTCAAGCTGGCGGGTCTGAAGGTCGATGAAGCCTATCCGGGCTGACGCGATCGCGCGTCTGAAACCGGTGCGCGTTCCGAGCGCGCGCCGGCGTCAGCTTTTGCGTTTGGTCATGAGGCGCGCCGCGGACTGACGCATGTGCCGCTGCATCGCGGCTTGCGCCTGTATGGCGTCGCGCGCTTCCAGTGCTTCCAGAATCTCGCGATGCTCGCCAAGCGCGGCCGCCCACGTTTCCTCTCCTTCGAAGTGCCCACGCAGTGTCGATGACAGCGGACTATGCCGCTCGTCATACAGACTGCCGACCGTTCGCACGAGCACGTCGTTGCCGGTCATCTGCGCGATCGCGATGTGAAACGCGCGATCGGCCGCCATCGGCACCTGGCCGTTCGCGACTTCGCGCGCCATCGTCTCGTACACGGCGCGCAACGCCTTGATCTCTTTCGGTTTCGAGAACGGCGCGACGCTCGCCGCGATCGCGCCCTCGATTACGCCGCGCGCGTTCATGATCTCGATCGGGCTTTCGCCCAGTTCCGCTTCGCTCGTCGCCGGCTTCGCCGACGGCGCCGCGACGATGTACACGCCCGAGCCCATGCGAATTTCGACGCGCCCTTCCAGTTCCAGCGCGACAAGCGCCTCGCGCACCGATGGCCGCGACACGCCGAGCGTCTGCGCCAGTTCGCGCTCGGACGGCAAGCGGCCGTTCGGCGCGAAATCCTGCTGTTCGATCAGCCCGCGCAGCTTGTCGGCGATCTGTAGATAGAGGCGACGCGTTTCGGCTGGTTTGACGCTCACGAGCTGGCTCCTGCTTTTCGTCTCGGGGAAAACGTGGATTGTAATCAGTGGAAGGGTTGACGCGCCGTGGGGCGGGCGTTTGCCGTCCGCAGACTGCTTACAAGTGGCTTGACCAATTCTGTTTCAAGACACTAGTATGCAATCCGGTAAGGCCAGGTGGGCCAATTTTTTTACGGCGATCTGGAACCGTTCCCAGACGAAATTCCTCCCTAGCGCGCGCGACGATGAGCAATCCGATTCTCCAATTCGGCACCAGCCGCTTTTTGCAGGCACACGTCGATTTTTTCGTGACCGTTGCAGCGCGCCGCGATCCGGCGAAAGCGCTCGGCAAGATTACCGTCGTCCAGACGACGTCGAGCGCCGACAGCCGCGCGCGTGTCGAGGCCTTGCGCTCGGCCGGGCGTTATCCGGTGCGCATCCGTGGCCGTCAGCGCGATGAAACCATCGATATGACGGTCGAATGCGATGCCATCACCGAAGCGCTGCACGCGAACGAAGACTGGCCCTTGCTGATCGAGCGCGTGAAGCGCGACGTGAAAGTGATCGTCTCGAACACCGCCGACGCAGGGTACGCGCTTTTCGATGAAGACACCGCCGATCTGCTCGACGGCCAGCGCACGCCGCGCGGCTTCGCGGCAAAGCTCGCGGTGCTGCTGCACGCGCGGCATCGCGCCGGCGGCGCGCCGATCACGCTTCTGCCCTGCGAACTCGTTTCGCGCAACGGCGATACGCTGCGCGATCTGGTCATCGGCGTGGCGCGCGGCTGGAACGTCGACGACGCGTTCATCGCTTATCTGACGAACGACTGCGTGTGGGTGAATTCGCTCGTGGACCGCATCGTGTCGGAGCCGATACAACCTGTCGGCGCGATCGCGGAGCCGTACGCGCTGTGGGCGATCGAGCGTCAGGACGGCATGGTATTGCCGTGCGAGCACGAGGACATCGTCGTCACCGACGATCTCGCGCACTACGAACGCCTCAAGCTTCTGATGCTGAATCTCGGCCACACGATGCTCGCGCAGATCTGGCGCACGCGCGACGGCTCGCCGGACATGACCGTACTCGACGCGATGCGCGATCCGGCCTATCGCGAGCCGCTCGAAGCGACGTGGCGCGACGAAGTGCTTCCCGTATTCGCGGCGCTCGGCAAGGGCGACGTTGCGGCCGACTACCTCGCGAGCGTGCGCGACCGCTTCGAGAACCCGTTTCTCGTCCATCGGCTCGCTGACATCGCGCGCAATCACGACGAGAAGAAAGTTCGACGCTTTCAGCCCGTCATCGATCTGGCGCGCGAACTGAAGCTCGACATCGAACAAACGCGTCTTCGCGACGCACTCGAAACCGCCTGACGACCGGCCCGACCGATTTTCAATCACGGCTCACCGCGCCGGCATCGCGGATCGAGCTGGAACACATTGAAGTGCCGCCCCATTGAGGAGACAAACGATGCGCAAAATGCGTTGGGTAGTGATATTTCTGGCCTTTCTGGCAATCGCGATCAATTACATCGATCGTGCAAACCTTGCGGTCGCCGCGCCGCAAATCGAAAAAGCGCTCAATATCGGCCCGGCCGAAATGGGCTTCATCCTGAGCGGCTTCTTCTGGAGCTACGCGCTCATGCAGATGCCGTTCGGCTGGTTCGTCGATCGCGTCGGCGCACGCATCGCATTGCCGCTCGCGGTGGGCTGGTGGTCGGTGTTCACGGCGTTGACCGCGGTTGCGACGAGCGTCGTCGGCATGTTCGGCTGCCGCCTGATGCTGGGCGTCGGCGAAGCGGGCGCGTATCCGTCGTGCGCGAAGCTCGTGTCGCAATGGTTCACAAAATCGCAGCGCGCATTCGCGACCAGCATCTTCGATTCGGGCTCGCGCGTGGGTTCGGCACTGTCCATTCCGGTCGTCGCGTTCATCATCAGCTCGTTCGGCTGGGAAGCGTCGTTCGTCATTACCGGCGTGATCGGCTTCGTGTGGATTCTCGGCTGGTTCCTGATCTACCGTAACAAGTCGAAGGGCGATCTCACCGGCGAAACCGATGTCGCGCCGGTGCCGGTTGCGCCGAAGAACAAGGTGTCGTGGGCGTCGCTGTTCAAGTACCGCACGCTGTGGGGCATGATGCTCGGCTTCTTCTGCCTGAACTTCGTGATCTACTTCTTCATCACCTGGTTCCCGAGCTATCTCGTGCAGGCGCACGGCTTCTCGCTGAAATCGCTCGGCACGCTCGGCACGATTCCCGCGCTGATGTCGATTCCCGGCGGCTGGCTCGGCGGCTTCATCTCCGATTCGCTCTTCAAGCGCGGCTGGAGCCTGACCGCCGCACGCAAGACCTGCATGGTCGGCGGCATGCTGATGTCGTCCGTCATCACGCTGTGCGCGTTCGTCGAAAACATTTATCTGATGCTCGCGTTCTTCGGCATCGCTTACGCGAGTCTCGCGTTCGCCGCTGCATCGATCTGGTCGCTCCCGAGCGACGTCGCGCCGACGCCGGATCACGTCGCGTCGATCGGCGGCATCCAGAATTTCGCGTCGAATCTGGCAGGCATCGTCATCACCACGTTCACCGGCGTGATGCTCGCGATCACCAAGGGCTCGTTCGTGATTCCGCTGTGCGTCGCGGGCGGCTTCTGCTTCCTCGGCGCGTTCAGCTATCTTTTCATTGTCGGCAAGATCGAACCGCTCAATCGCGCCGAAGAAGAGCAAGCCCGGCGCGACGACGGTCGCGCACCTTCCACGGTCTGAGTCTGAGAACAAAACCATGTCCACCACATCCACCGACCATGCGGTCATCCGGCTGCATCCGAACGACGACGTCGTGATCGCGACGCGTCAGTTGCTCTCCGGCGCGCGGATCGCGTCGGAGGATCTCGTCGTCGCCGGGCTGATTCCGCCGGGCCACAAGATCGCGACGCGCGATATCGCGGCGGGCGCGCCCGTGAAGCGCTACAACCAGATCATCGGCGTGGCGAAGGAAGCGATCGCGCGCGGGCAGCACGTCCACACGCACAATCTGTCGATGGCCGATTTCGCGCGCGAGCACGAGTTCGGCGTCGATCTGCATCCGACGCCGTTCGTCGACAAGCCCGCGACTTTCATGGGCATCCGCCGCGAGGACGGCCGCATCGCCACGCGCAATTTCGTCGGCGTGCTGACGAGCGTGAACTGCTCGGCGACGGTCGCCCGCGCGATCGCCGATCATTTCCGGCGCGACGTGCATCCGGAAGCGCTCGCGGATTACCCGAACGTCGACGGCGTGATCGCGCTGACGCACGGTCTCGGATGCGGCATCGACATGCAGGGCGAAGGGCTCGGCATCTTGCGGCGCACGCTTGCGGGTTACGCGGTGCATCCGAATTTTCATTCGGTGCTGTTCGTGGGTCTGGGATGCGAGACCAATCAGATTTCCGGTGTGCTCGAATCGAGCGGGCTGAAGGACGGTTCGCATCTGAAGAGCTTCACGATTCAGGATAGCGGCGGCACGCGCAAGACGATCGAACGCGGCATCGCGCTGGTGAAGGAAATGCTCGCCGATGCCAATCGCGTGCAGCGCGAGCCGCTGCCGGCGTCGCACCTGATCGTCGGTTTGCAGTGCGGCGGGTCGGATGGCTATTCGGGCATTTCGGCGAATCCCGCATTGGGCGCGGCGGTCGACAAGCTCGTCGCGCATGGCGGCACGGCGATTCTTTCCGAAACGCCGGAAGTGTATGGCGCGGAGCATCTGCTGACGCGCCGCGCGGTGAGCCGCGAGGTCGGAGAGAAACTGCTCACGCGTATCAAGTGGTGGGAAGAATACTGCGCGCGCAATGGCGCGGCGATGGACAACAATCCGTCGGCAGGCAACAAGGTCGGCGGATTGACGACGATCCTCGAAAAATCGCTCGGCGCGGTCGCGAAAGGCGGGACAACGAATCTCGTCGAAGTGTACGAGTACGCTCAGCGCATCGACGCGAAAGGCTTCGTGTTCATGGATTCGCCCGGCTACGATCCGATGTCGGCGACGGGCCAGGTTGCATCGGGCGCAAATCTGATCTGCTTCACGACGGGACGCGGTTCGGCTTATGGATGCGCGCCGTCGCCGTCGCTCAAACTGGCGACGAACACCGCGCTGTGGGAACGCCAGGAAGAGGACATGGATATCAATTGCGGCGGCGTGATCGACGGCTCCGCGACCATCGAACAACTCGGCGACGAAATCTTCCAGATGATGCTCGACTGTGCGTCAGGCGTGGCGTCGAAGAGCGAACTCCACGGGTATGGGCAGAGTGAGTTCGTGCCTTGGCAGGTGGGTGTGGTGACTTGAGGCTTCTATTTTGGTGAAAAAAACGCGCCGTGTTCCGGCGCGTTTTTCTTCGATCAGGCCGGTCCGAGGTCGATTTGGATTGGCTCGTGCGAGCAGTCGAACACCGTGCCGTGAAGCCGCACTTCGCACCATTCGCGAAAGAGTTTGAGCGATCGCTTCTGCGGCCACAATGCGTCGTCCGTGTACCAGTCGTCGAGCATCTGTTCGAAAATCGTCTGCCAGTTTCGGTTGATCCATTTCTCGGCGGACTCGATAACATCGTCGCCTCCGCATGGAATCAGGAACGTGTTTGGGTCGTCGCGCGCCTCGTCGAAAAGAACGGGACGCTGCGGGTCTGGTGCCGGATCGGCGCGGTTGATCCAATCGACGAACGGCTGCTTCGGCAAGACGACAGCAACCGCTCGATTGGTGATGAGAAGCGCATCGGATGGCATGTTCGCGACCTCGTTGGGAGCGCGGACGATCAGACCGTCTCGGCGTGTTGCGCCATCATCTGCAACGCGACGGCTTCCGCCACTTCGATGCCGTCGATCGCAGCCGAATAGATGCCCCCAGCGTAGCCCGCGCCCTCTCCCGCCGGATAAAGCCCCTCCACATTGACGCTCTGATAGTCGTCCTTGCGACGCACGCGGATCGGCGACGACGTGCGCGTCTCGACACCGGTCAACACTGCGTCGTGCATCGCGAATCCCTTGATCTTCTTGTCGAGCTCGGGCAACGCCTCGCGAATCGCTTCGATCACGTAATCGGGCAGCGCGGTGCTCAGATCGGTCGGCTTTACGCCCGGCTTGTAGGACGGCGCCACGGAACCGAGCGAAGTGGATGCGCGCCCCGCGATGAAATCGCCGACGAGTTGCCCCGGCGCGGAGTAGTCGCCGCCGCCGAGTTCGAACGCGCGCTCTTCCCACTTGCGCTGAAACGCGATGCCGGCCAGCGGGCCGCCCGGGTAGTCATCCGCCGTAATGCCGACGACGATGCCCGCGTTCGCGTTACGCTCGGCGCGCGAATACTGGCTCATGCCGTTCGTCACGACGCGGCCCGGCTCGGACGTCGCCGCGACGACCGTGCCGCCCGGGCACATGCAAAAGCTATAGACCACGCGTCCATTGCTGCAGTGATGGACCACTTTGTAGTCGGCGGCGCCGAGCTTTTCGTGGCCGGCGAATTTGCCGAAGCGGCTTCTGTCGATCACGCCTTGCGGATGCTCGATCCGGAAGCCGAGCGAGAACGGCTTGGCCTCCATGTAGACGCCGCGTTCGTGCAGCATCTCGAACGTATCGCGTGCGCTGTGACCGACGGCGAGCACGACGTGATCGCAGCGCAGCGTTTCGCCCGTCGAAAGTTTGAGCCCGCGCACCTTGCCGTTATCGATGTCGATGTCTTCAACCCGGTGCTGAAATCGCACTTCCCCGCCAAGCTGATGGATTTGCGCGCGCATCTTCTCGACCATGCTCACCAGCCGGAAGGTACCGATGTGCGGCCGGCTCAAATACAGAATGTCTTCCGGCGCGCCAGCTTTGACGAACTCCTCGAGCACCTTGCGGCCGTAATGTTTGGGATCCTTGATCTGGCTGTAGAGCTTGCCGTCCGAGAAAGTGCCTGCGCCGCCTTCGCCGAACTGCACGTTCGATTCCGGATTGAGCTCGTTGCGACGCCAGAGGCCCCACGTGTCTTTCGTCCGCTCGCGCACCGCTTTGCCGCGTTCGAGAATGATCGGCCGAAAACCCATCTGCGCGAGGATCAAGCCGGCGAAAAGCCCGCACGGTCCCATGCCGATGACGACGGGACGCAGCATCGTCGATTGCGCCGGCGCTTTTGCGACGAAACGATACGCCATGTCGGGCGTCACGCCGCAGTGCGGATGCGGATGCGCTTCCAGTCGCTTCAACACCGACGTTTCGTCTCGCACCTCGACATCGATGATGTAGGTGAGCTTGATATCGGCGCGCTTGCGGGCATCGTGTGCGCGGCGAAATACTTGAAAGCTCACGAGTTCGTTCGCGCCAACGCCGATTTCCGCGAGACGCGCGAGAACCGCAGTTTCGATAGCCGATTCGGGATGATCGAGCGAGAGCTTGAGTTCGCTTAGACGTAGCATGGGGAAATCGACGGCGCTCCGTACTTTTTGAAAAGCTGTAGAGAGATTCTAGCGCTTGCGCAACGCGCACTTCGCGGATTCGCAGATA
>NZ_JFHD01000042.1 GCF_000698575.1 Caballeronia zhejiangensis | reverse complement strand
ACACCGCCGATACCGCCCTCTCCCGCTTCCTTCGCGATCATCGAATCGCGAAGGAACGGAATTCTAGTGAGCGAATCCCGACTCCGCAAGGGGGATGCAAAGAAATTATCGTGGCGCTCCAAGTCACGCTGCACTCTCCTCCGATCGACGTGTTGCAACGCCGCACGATAAAAGCATCGCCCGAGCGACTACAATCAAAGGTTCACCGCACTAATTCACTCTAGTATCTATATGCGCTCGCGAATCGCAAAACGTATTCCCCCAGATGCAGACAAGCTCGTCAGCCTCTCCCTCGCGCTTTTCGCGTCCGGCAGCCGTGTCGAGGACCGCTTCTGGGAAGCTCGCCTCGACACGCTCATCGCCAAACTCGTGCGCAACGGCAATCAGACGACGCTCGACGCCGCGCTCGACCATCTGCAGCAGAATCATCCGGACGCCTACGGCGCGCTCGCCGATATGGCCGAGACGCACAGCGAGTCGTTCAGATTCGACATCGAAGGCGCACCGCATGAAGCCTTGCTCATTGCCGCGCCGGTGCTCGCGTGGACGCGCTACGCGATTCCATCGGGCTCGCTCAAGGGCGATGCCGTCGACGCACTGCGCACGCAGATGCAGGCTCATGTGCTCGCAGCCGATGCCCGGGTAGCCGTCGCGCCCTATCTGTACAGCATCGATCAGTTGCCACGCCACCATGTGGATACGTCGCGCCTCGCGCAACAGTTGCTGCAGACGGTGACGACCGGCAGCGTCGCACGTCTGAATCTGTCGGACCTCCCGGAAACCTCGCCGATTCTCGCGGACCCGCGATTTCTATTGGCGCTGGTCGTCGTACCGGCCGGTGCGGCGTTCTTTCGCTGGCAGGAAGACGAAAACGGCAGCCGCGTGGAGCGGGGTCAATGCCTCGAACAGTGGGCCGCGCAAGGCGGACCGAGCTTCGCGGCAATTCTGCCGGGCTGCGAGTTCGAGTGCTTGCTTCCTGACGCCTACTACTCCGCCTGCCGCGACGCCGACGAGCAGGTGCGTCCGCACACCGTACGTACCGCCGTCCGATATCTGTTCGATACGCTCGGCACCGCGCCCCAGGACTTGCGCGCGGTCATCGCGGGCTTCGGCGAGCGGCGCATCGACGAATATCGCATCGGCTTTACACGTCGCGGCAGCAACGATGTGATCTACGGCGTCGTGTGGCCGCTCTACGGCCGCGAGAACGGGGAACTCGGAATGGACGAGGATCCGGTCGATCTCGAGGGCGCCAATGGACCGGTGGAAGAAATCGTCGAGTTGCTGAAGAAGACAGGTGTCTCTGACGTACGCCGCCATGCGGGACGCTTCGAACCGGAGTTCTGCGACGACTGCGGCGTGCCGCTCTATGCCGATCCGCTCGGCGAGATCGTTCACGCTGAAATGCCGGAAGACGCTGATCCTGCGCAGCCACATTTCCATTAACGATGCTCGATAGCAGCTATTTACGCCAAAAAGAACCCCGCCGCGTGCGGGGTTTTGTGTATTTATGCCTATGCCATTCGGATAGGGGGCCAAATCACCTTAAATTTGTCAACATACCGACTGGCGCCGATGCAAACCGGCGCCGAGTTCCGAAGCCGGTAGGCGACGGTGTATTGACAAGAGGTGAAGCATGATAATCAACATCATTGGTTCCGACGCAGAACGCCGGGCGGGCCTTAAAACATTGCTGCGCCGCGTTGCGCGCCAAGCGCAATTCATCGAGGCGAAGGATTGGAGACAAGCCCGTTCCGCCTTGAAGCGCTCCTCCCCTGACATGATCGTGATCGACTGGGCGCCCGAACTGCGCACCGGCGACCTGCAGATCCTGCTCGACGACGCCCCAGATGTGCCAGCGGCCATCATGGTCGACCGTTGCGGCGCCGCGCTGGTCTACGCGCTGATGAGCGTCGGCGCAATGGGCGTGATCCCGCGCGCCCTCGATCCCATCCTGATACTCCGCGCGCTGGAGATGGTCCTCGTCGGTGGACATTACATTCCGCCGGACGTGGTCGACCCGGAACTGACGCTTGAGCTCACCACCCGCCGCATTCGAAACAGTGCCAAGCTGCCGAAGATTCGCCATCATCCGACGCTGTCACCGCGACAACAGCAGATCATGCGCTGCGTGCACATGGGCAGCACGAACAAGATGATCGCGAAGACGCTCGGTATCAGCGAAGGCACGGTGAAAATCCACCTTGCAAGTATCTTCCAGCAGCTGGGCGCGACAAATCGCGCGGCCGCGGTCGCGATCTACAACGGCGTGCAGAATTCGCATCTCGAGATTCTGCGCAGCGGAGGCGAGAAACCGGTGCGCGTCGTATCGGGCCAGCCAGGCGTGATTCCGCTGCGCCGGCCGCGGACGCGCTATCCGTCGCTTCTCGACAACGATGCGGCCGCGCTGCCGATGGCCGCCGAGCCTGAATCAACGTTCTAGCAACAAACGAGGCAAACGGGTCCGTCCTTTGCGCACACGTTTTACGCGCAACGAGTAATATGCAAGGCATGGGGTTCTTCTACACACCGCTACCGCTTTGGCTAACCGTCGGCAGCTGGATCGCCGCCGCGGGGCTGCTCGCGCTCGCAATGCTGCAGCGTCCGTTCGCTCGCCTGCAGGACGCCACGCTGCAAAACGTGTGGCTTGGCGTCATCGTCGCGATCTCGGTGCTATGGGCATGCAACGCATGGTTCGATGACGGACCCGTCATCCATCTATTGGGCGCAACGTTGATGGTCACGCTGTTCGACTGGCGGCTCGCGCTCATCGGCACGGCCGCGACCACGGGTCTCGCGGCCGTCGTGCTCGATGCATCGTGGCTGTCGGTCGCGACCACCTATCTTCTCTTCGGCGCAGTGCCCGTCGCTGTGTCGACATTGCTGCAGCGCTTGAGCAACCTATGCTTGCCGCGCAATCTCTTTACCTTCATCGCCGGACACGGGTTCATCACGTCGGCGGTTGCGGTGGCCGCCGCTTGTGGCGCGACGGTCGGGCTCGAGATGGCGCTTGCCGGCGGCCCGGTCATCGTGCCTCCGGCATTCACGCGCGGCTCGCTGCTGCTGGGCGCCGGCGAGGCGCTCTTCACGGGCCTGCTCACCATATTGATCACGGTGTACAAGCCTGCCTGGATCACCACCTATGACGTGCGCCGCTATCGCCTGGACCGCGGCCCGCGCGTCTAGGTTGCGCGAAACGTATCAATTCACTGCTACTGGCGGAGTCGGATATCGGACTCCGGGCGATGGGTACACGCACAAAGTACGATAAGATTGAACTCCCTCCCCACACGGCGCATCTTACTTGCCCGTGTCTTCTTAGCGCCAGACTTGATGGAAAGTAACTTCGCACCGCGCCGGCTCCTGCGGCTCGTCGGCCGGTTGGCGGTATGTGCATCGTTGGCATGCGCCGTGTCCGCTTTTGCCGATTCGCTCGACGAGCGCAACGAACTGATTCACCACTTCGTCACCGATTTCAAAGCCAACCCGCTCGTCGCGGATTGCGCTGCACATGGCAACTTCATCGCCAGCACGTCGTCGGCGTTCGATCACGTCGAATTTCCGCCTGCCTCGTTCGATGCCTCGCATTCCGCGATCGAGCCGTGGAACGATTCGTTCGACGAGAAGAAGCAGCGAATCAAAGTGGACAATGTCGTGACCGTCGAAGGTCAAGGCATGCCGAAGGACGGCGGGAGCGATCCCACTCCGCTCAAGTTCCGCTGCGGTTATGTCGGCAGTCAGATGCTCGCTTTCGGCTGGAACGATCCCGTCCCGCCATTGCGCGCGCGCGCTGAACCTCGCTCGACGCACGCCACGAAGGGCAAGCACGGCGCGAAGACGAAGGCGTCGTCGGGCAAGTCGAAAACCACGTCGAAGTCCTCGACCAAGTCGACAAAAAAGAGCACCAAGAAGCACTAGCTCCCTTCGTCCTGCGACGAAGACACGACAAAAAAGGGCGTGGCTGCATGAAGCGGCCACGCCCTTTTCACATCGGCGGCAAGTCGGCGGCGCTCAGGCGCCGAACGCCTGCAGATGCCACAGAATGGCTTGCAGCATCGATGCGCCGAGCGCCGCGCTGCGCGCGCCGTTCCAGCCGACGCTCTCGTCGGGCAGATTCGCGTTGTCCTTGAACGGCATCTCGAGCGTAAGCGACAGGCATTTATACTCGTTGCCGATGTACTTCGACGCGAGCTTGAGCGCATCTGTCTGATACTTGCTCGACTCGTAGCCGTGGACGTCCTGGAAATCCGGGCTCGCCTGCTTGAAGAAATCGACGAACGCCTTCTGCTCCTTCGCCTGCTGCTCGGTGAAGCCCGGCAGCATCTCCGAGCCCGCGACGAACACGTACGGAATGGCTTCGTCGCCGTGGATATCGAAGAACAGGTCGCAGCCCGTTTCCTCGATCGCCTCGCGCACGACCAGCACTTCCGGACTGCGTTGCGCGCTCGGCTCCATCCATTCGCGGTTGAGGTTCGCCCCCGCCGCGTTGGTGCGCAGGTTGCCGAGCACGCTGCCGTCCGGATTCATGTTCGGCACGATATGGAAAATGGCCCGCTCGAAGAGCGCGCGCGCCACCGGATCGCCCGCCCAGTCGCCGAAACCGGCGAGACGCTTCACGAGTCCTTCGACGAACCATTCCGCCATCGTCTCGCCCGGATGCTGACGCGCGATGATCCAGACTTTCTTCTTCGGCTCGGCGTCGCCGAAATCCGGGATGCCGAGCGACAGCACCGATATCGGGCGGCCCTGAACCGTGCTGCCGAGCTCGGTCAGCGTCGCGAGCGGCATCTGCTGGACCGCGCCGAGAAACTCCGAGTGGCGCTCTTCGCTGTACGGCTCGAAGTACGCGTAATAGATGCGATCGAAGTCAGGCGTGTGATCGATCTTCATCACCTGCCCGTCGTACTCCGTCGACACGCGGAACCAGTTCACGCGGTCGTAGCTGGCGACCGCTTCATAGTCGCGCCAGCCCTCGGGAAACGCGCACTGCGCCGCGTTCTCGAAGGTCATCACGAGACGCTCGCCGCGCGCGCCCGACACGCGGAAATAGAACCATTGCGCGAAATCCGCGTGCGAATCGGGACGAATGCGCAGGCGAATGTCGGCGGGATCGTCGGCGTTGAGGACTTCGATCGCGCCCGCGTCGAAGTTGCTTGAGATAGAGAGAGTCATCTGCGTTTCCTTGCGTGCTTGCCGCGTGGATCTCAGTCCGCGACGCGGCGACGAAATACATAGGTCGTGTCGTTCGATGCTTTTGCATCGAATTTGTAGCCTTCGCTGTCGAAGCCCTTGAGCGCTTCCGGTTCGTCGATGCGGTTCTCGACCGCATAACGCGCCATCATTCCGCGCGCGCGCTTCGCATGAAAGCTGATGATCTTGTAGCGCCCGCCCTTCCAGTCCTCGAACACGGGCGAGATGACCGGAGCCGCCAGCAGCTTCGGCTTGACCGACTTGAAATATTCCTCCGACGCGCAGTTCACGAGCACCCGCGCGCCGCGCTGCCTCTGCAACTGCTCGTTGAGCGCCGCCGTAATGCGCTCGCCCCAGAAAGCGTAGAGGTCTTTGCCGCGCGCATTCGGAAACTTCGTGCCCATTTCGAGCCGATACGGCTGCAGCAAATCGAGCGGCCGCAACAAACCATACAGCCCCGACAGCACGCGCACATGATTTTGCGCGAAATCGAGATCGCCGGCAGACAGCGACTTCGCGGCAAAGCCTTCGTACACGTCGCCGTTGAACGCGAGCACCGCCTGCTTGGAATTGTTCGTGTCGAAGGTCTTCGACCAGTCCGCGTAACGCTGGAAGTTCAGCGCCGCGAGCGGGTCCGAAATGCTCATCATGCCGCCGATCTGCTGCGGCGAAAGTTCACGCAGTCCGTCGATCAGTTCCGCGGCGTCATCGACGAATTGCGGCAGCGTGTGCTTCTTGATATGGGCAGGCGTCTCGTAGTCGAGCGATTTGGCGGGCGAGAGAACGATTATCATGGAGGCTCGCCGGCACGCCGCCGGCGATCATTGGCATAAACCCCTGATTGTATCGAATGGACAATTCCGCCGCGCCGCAGCCTGGCTCCACGCGCGTGGTGCTCGATTCGAATGTGTGGATCGACATCCTCGTATTCGACGACCCCGCCACGCGTCCGATTCACGCCGCACTCGTTGCCCGCACGCTCGAAGCGCTCATCGACGAGCGCTGTCTCAGGGAACTCACGCGCGTGCTCGACTATCCGCAATTCGTGCGAATGGACGTCGACAAGACCGCCGCGCTCGCGAGCGTCGCGCGCCTGTCGACGCTCGTGGCCGCGACCATCGACGAAAACGAGCGTCCGCTGCCCCAATGCAAGGACCGCGACGACCAGAAGTTTCTCGAACTCGCGCACGCATCGGGCGCACAGTGGCTCGTATCGAAAGACCGCGCGGTGCTGAAGCTCGCGCGGCGCGTCGCGCGCGATTTCGCGTTTCGCATCGCCGAGCCGAAGCCGTTCGTCATCGAATTCGAGGCACAGGCGGCCATCGGCTGACGGTGTCTTAAAATAGTCGCGAGCCAAATTCAACGCCCATCCGACCATGAACACGACGCACGAATTGCCGCCGACACCGCCCGAACTTTACTTCCCGTCGCGTCTGCCCAACGTGGGCACGACCATCTTCACCGTGATGAGCGCGCTCGCCACGCAAAAAGGCGCGGTGAATCTCGGCCAGGGCTTCCCCGATTTCGATTGCGACGCCCGCATCGTCGATGCCGTCGCGGCCGCCATGCGCGACGGCCACAATCAATATCCGCCGATGGCGGGCGCCGCGCCGTTGCGCCAGGCGATCGCGCGCAAGATCGACGCGCTCTACGGCCGCGCGTATAACCCCGACACCGACATCACCGTGACCGCCGGCGCGACGCAGGCGCTGCTCACGGCGATCCTGTGCTGCGTGCATCCGGGCGATGAAGTCATCGTCATCGAGCCGATGTACGACAGCTATGTGCCGTCGATCGAACTCGCGGGTGGCAAGCCGGTGTTCGTGTCGCTCGAAGCGCCCGACTACGCGCTGCCCTTCGACAAGATCGCCGCCGCGATCACGCCGAGGACGCGCCTCATCATGATCAACACGCCGCACAATCCGACCGGCCGCGTGTGGCGCGCGGAGGACATGAAGAAGCTCGAAGAGATCGTGCGCGACACCAATGTGCTGATCGTCTCCGACGAAGTCTACGAGCACATGGTCTACGACGGCGCGCCGCACGAAAGCGTGTCGCGCTATCCGGAGCTGGCGAAACGCAGCTTCGTCGTGTCGAGCTTCGGCAAGACGTTTCATGTGACCGGCTGGAAAGTCGGCTATGTGGCCGCGCCCGCCGCGTTGACGGCCGAATTCCGCAAGGTGCATCAGTTCAACGTGTTCACCGTGAACACGCCGATGCAGATCGGTCTCGCGCATTATCTCGAAGACCCGAAGCCGTATCTCGAACTGCCCGCGTTCTATCAGAAGAAGCGCGATTTCTTCCGCGAAGGTCTCGCGAAGACGCGCTTCTCGCTGTTGCCGTCCGAAGGCACTTACTTCCAGTGCGTCGATTATTCGAAGATCAGCGACATGCCCGAAGCCGAGTTCTCGCAATGGCTCACGAGCGAGATCGGCGTCGCGGCGATTCCCGTTTCGGCGTTCTATCACGAGAGCCATGAATCGGGCGTCGTGCGCTTCTGCTTCGCGAAGAAGGAAGAAACGCTCGCACTCGCGCTGGAACGTCTCGCGAAGCTTTGAACCGCGGCGCACGCGCCATAACCGCCACAACGAGGAGTCGAACGGAACATGAGTACGCAAGACTTCAAGATCGAAACGCTCGGCATCGTCGGCAGCGGCGCGATGGGGCGCGGCATCGCGCAGATCGCGGCGCTCGGCGGGCTCAGCGTGCGCATCTACGATACGAATCCGAAAGCGCTCGCTGCGGCGCGCGAGTATCTGTCGGACACGTTCGCGAAGCTCATCGCGAAAGGCAAGCTCAAGGAAGCCGACGCGCACGCGGCGCTCGCGCGCATCCGCGATGCGGGCGACACGGGCGAGCTTTCCGATTGCGACGCCATCGTCGAGGCGATCGTCGAGAACCTCGACCTCAAGCGCGAACTGTTTCGCGAGCTCGAAGCCGTGGTCGGCGAGCGCTGCATTCTGGCGTCGAACACGTCGTCGCTTTCGATCACCGCGATCGCCGCCGGATGCGCGCATCCCGAGCGCGTCGCGGGCTTTCACTTCTTCAACCCGGTGCCGTTGATGCGCGTCGTCGAAGTCATCGACGGACTGCGCGGCGACCCGCGCGCAGGCGACGCATTGATGGACCTCGCGCGCCGCATGGGTCATACGCCCGTGCGCGCGAAGGACATGCCGGGCTTCATCGTCAATCACGCCGGGCGCGGCATGAACACCGAAGGCCTGCGCGTGGCGAGCGAAGGCGTCGCGAGCTTCGCGGAAATCGACCGCATCATGCGCGAGCAGGCAGGCTTTCGGCTCGGACCGTTCGAGCTGCTCGATCTCACCGCGCTCGATGTATCGCATCCGGTGATGGAGTCGATCTATCACCAGTTCTATGAGGAGCCGCGCTTCAAGCCGTCGCCGATCACGGGCACGCGGCTCGCGGGCGGGCTCATCGGGCGCAAGGCAGGCGAAGGTTTTTATCGCTATGTCGATGGCAAGCAGGACGTGCCGCCCGAACCCGCCGCGCCGACCGAACTGCCGACGCGCGTGTGGATCAGCCGCGCATCGCACGAAGGACGCGAGCAAGTGCTGAAGCTGATCGCCAAATGCGATTGCTCGGTGCACATCGACGCGGGCCACACGCCGGAGCCGGATTCGCTCATCATCGTGACGCCGCTCGGTTTCGATGCGACCACCGCCGCGGTCAACGAGCATCTCGATGCGACGCGCGTCGTCGCCGTCGATACGCTCTTCCCGCTCGATACGGTCGCGCGCCGCACGATCATGACGACGCCCGCGACCTCGCCCGAGATGCGCGACGCCGCGCACGCCCTCCTCGCTTTCGACGGCGTGCCGGTCTCCGTTATCCGCGATTCGACCGGCTTCGTCGCGCAACGCGTCGTCGCGACGATCGTCAATATCGGCTGCGATATCGCGCAGCAAGGCATCGCGACGCCCGAGGACATCGATCTCGCCGTGATGCTCGGCCTGGGCTATCCGCAAGGTCCGCTCGCGCTCGGCGATACGCTCGGCGCGACGACGATCCTCACGATCCTGCGCAACATTTGCACGGCGCTCGGCGATCCGCGCTACCGGCCCTCGCCGTGGCTCACGCGGCGCGCGCAGCTCGGACTTTCGCTTACCCATACCGAGGAGCTCAGATGAGCGCCGAACTTCTGACAGACCGTCCCGCGGGCAGCGACACCACGCTCGTGCTCAAGTTGTCCAATCCCGGCGCGCGCAACGCGCTGCATCCGGACATGTACGCGGCCGGCATCGAGGCGTTGAACACGGCGGAGCGCGACAACAGCGTGCGCGCGATCGTGCTGACCGGCGCGGACAACTTCTTCTGCGCGGGCGGCAATCTGAATCGCCTGCTGGAAAACCGCGCGAAGGATCCGTCGGTGCAAGGCGAAAGCATCGATCTGCTGGCGGAATGGATCAGCGCGTTGCGCTCATCGACGAAACCGGTCATTGCCGCCGTCGAAGGCGCGGCGGCCGGCGCGGGTTTCTCGCTCGCGCTCGCGTGCGATCTGATCGTCGCCGCCGATGACGCCCGATTCGTCATGTCGTATGCACGCGTCGGCCTGACGCCCGATGGCGGCGCATCGTGGTTTCTGTCACGCACGCTGCCGCGCACGCTCGCGAGCGAAGTGCTGCTCGAAGCGAAGCCGATCGGCGCGGCGCGGCTGCATGAAGTCGGCGTCGTGAACCGGCTGACGAAGAAAGGCATCGCGCTCGATGCGGCTATCGCGTGGGCCGACGATCTCGGCAGCGTGTCGCCGAAAGCGATGGCGCGCATCAAGTCGCTCATCAACGCCGCCGAGCTGCAGCCGCTCGCCGCGCATCTCGACATGGAGCGCGACAGTTTCGTCGATGCGCTGCATCACGGCGACGCGCTCGAAGGCATCACCGCGTTCCTCGAAAAGCGCCAGCCGAACTATCGCTAAGCTCATGGCTCACTACGAATTGCCGAAGCGCCGGCGCATCTTTCTGATGCGTCATGGAGACGTCACCTATTTCGACGACAGCGGCCGCGCGATCGATCCCGAAAGCGTGCCGCTCAACGAGCGCGGACGCGAGGAAGCGAGCGCCGCGGGCCGCGAGTTCGCCGCGCAGAACGTGCGCTTCGATCGCGTGATTGCGAGCGGATTGCCGCGCACGATCGAAACCGCGCAACGCGTGCTCGACGCGACGGGGCAAAGCATCGACATCGAAGTGTGGCCCGAGTGGCAGGAAATTCGCGGCGGCAAGCTGAAGGATCTGACGGTGTCGGACATCGAGCGCGCGTTTCTCTCGGTGTTCGATGGCGTCGTGCCGGAAGAGACGCAATTCCTCGGCGGCGAAACCATCGGCGAATTGCTCGACCGCGTGCTGCCTGCGGTCGCGCGTCTGCGTGAAGATCGATCGTGGGACACGGCGCTGCTCGTGCTGCACGGTGGCGTCAATCGCGCGCTGCTCTCGCACGCGATCACCGCGGGCGGGCGCGCGTTCTTCGGGCATCTGTCGCAGGCGACGGGCTGCATCAACGCGCTCGATGTCGGCGACAAGCCGGCCGACTGGGTCGTGCACGCGATCAATCATTCGCCGCCCTCGCCGCTGCACGCCGACGTGCGCAATACGACGATGGAACTGCTCTACGCCCAATTCGTTCGCTACAAGGCCGGCGACATGAACTGAAAACCGCAGTCCGGAGGAGACGATGCAGAACAACGAGACGCAAAAGCAGTCCGATTTCTCCGCGTTCGAAGGAACGCGGCCCGTGCAGGACAAACAGCGTTTCGATACCGATGCGCTCGTAGCGTGGCTCGCGGCGAACGTCGATGGCTTCGACGGCCCGTTGACCATCGAACAATTTGCCGGCGGCCAGTCGAATCCGACATTCAAGCTCGTCACGCCCGCGCGCAGTTACGTGATGCGCGCGAAGCCCGGACCCGCGGCGAAACTCTTGCCGTCTGCGCATGCGATCGAGCGCGAGTATCGCGTGATGCACGCGCTCGCCGCCACCGACGTTCCCGTCGCGCGCATGCTCGCGTTATGCGAGGACGAAAGCGTGATCGGCCGCGCGTTCTATGTGATGGAGTTCGTCCAGGGCCGCGTGCTGTGGGATCAGTCGTTGCCCGGCATGACGCCCGTCGAGCGCGCCGCGATCTATGAGGAAACGAATCGCGTGATCGCAGCGCTCCATACCGTCGATGTCGAGGCCGCCGGGTTATCGGGCTACGGCAAGCCGGGCAATTATTTCGAGCGGCAGATCGGACGCTGGAGCAAGCAATACGTCGCGTCCGAAACCGAGAAGATCGACGCGATGAATCGCCTGATCGACTGGTTGCCGCGGCATATTCCCGCGTCCCGCGAACCGAAAGTCAGCGTCGTGCACGGCGACTTCCGGCTCGACAATCTCATCTTTCATCCGGCCGAGCCGCGCGTGCTCGCCGTGCTCGACTGGGAACTGTCGACGCTCGGCGATCCGCTCGCCGACTTCGCGTATCACTGCATGGCGTGGCATGTCGACCCATCGCAGTTTCGCGGCATCGCCGGACTCGACTGGGCGGCGCTCGGCATTCCCGACGAAGCCGCGTACGTGAAACGCTATTGCGAGCGCACCGGCTTCGCAATCGAAGGCGACTGGAACTTCTATCTCGCCTACAACATGTTCCGCATCGCCGCGATCCTGCAGGGCATCATGAAGCGCGTCGTCGATGGCACCGCCGCAAGCGCGCAAGCCGTCGATGCGGGCAAGCGCGCGCGGCCGATGGCCGAACTCGCGTGGACATACGCACAAAAAGTGGGGACAAGCGCATGAACTTCGACTACACGCCCAAGGTGCAGGCGTTGCGCGAGAAGCTGCTCGCTTTCTTCGACGCGCACATCTATCCCAACGAAGGCGCTTACGCCGATGAAATCGCGGCGAATCGCGCGGCTGGCAACGCGTGGATTCCGACGCGCCTCATCGAAGGCTTGAAGGAGCAAGCGCGCGCCGAGGGACTGTGGAATCTCTTCCTGCCCGCATCGGCGCGCGGCGCGGGGCTGACGAATCTCGAATACGCGCCCTTGTGCGAAATCATGGGCCGCGTGCCGTGGGCGCCCGAAGTCTTCAATTGCAGCGCGCCCGATACGGGCAACATGGAAACCATCGAACGCTACGGCACCGATGCGCAAAAAGCCCAATGGCTCGAGCCGCTGTTGCGCGGCGAAGTCCGCTCGGCGTTTTTGATGACGGAGCCGGAAGTTGCGTCATCGGATGCGACGAACATCCGCTGCAGCATCGCGCGCGACGGCGACAGCTACGTGATCGACGGCCACAAATGGTGGTCGTCGGGCGCGGGCGATCCGCGCTGCAAGGTGTATATCGTGATGGGCAAGACCGACGCCGACGCGCCGAAACACGCGCAGCAATCGATGATTCTCGTGCCCGCCGATGCGAGCGGCATCACGGTGCATCGGCCGTTGAACGTCTTCGGCTACGACGACGCGCCGCACGGCCATATGGACATCACGCTCGACAACGTGCGCGTGCCCGCGACGAACATGCTGTTAGGCGAAGGACGCGGCTTCGAAATCGCGCAGGGACGGCTCGGGCCCGGGCGCATCCATCATTGCATGCGTCTGATCGGACTCGCCGAACGCGCGCTCGAGTTGATGACGAGACGCACACTCGCGCGTGTCGCGTTCGGCAAGCCGATCGCGCAGCATGGCGTGACGCAGGAGCGTATCGCCGAGGCGCGCATCATGATCGAGCAGGCGCGGCTTCTGACGCTCAAGGCCGCGTACATGATGGACACCGTCGGCAACAAGGGCGCGCGCGGCGAAATCGCGATGATCAAGGTCGTCGCGCCGAACGTCGCGTGCCAGGTCATCGACTGGGCGATCCAGGCACACGGCGCGGGAGGCGTCTGCGACGACTTTCCGCTTGCTTATGCATATGCATCGGCGCGCACGCTGCGTTTAGCCGACGGCCCCGACGAAGTGCATCGAAATGCGATCGCGAAGCTCGAACTCGGGAAATACGCGTCAGGCGGCTGACGCGCCCGGATCGACAGGATTGCGCAGGCCGAAAAGCGCGGCGGAATCGACGGTCAGCACGAGCTCGCCGTTCTGGTTGTGCGCTTCCCAGCGCGTCTGCACGATGCCGCGATCCGGCTTGCTCTTCGACACGCGCTTGTCGAGCACGCGCACGGTGAGGCGCACGCTATCGCCGACGCGCACGGGCTTGATCCAGCGGATGTTGTCGAGACCGGGCGAGCCCATCGAGGTCGAACCGCGCAACATGTCGCGCACGAGGATGCCCATCATCGCGGAACAGGTGTTCCAGCCGCTCGCGACGAGCCCGCCGAAATGCGACGCCTCGCCCGCCGCCTCCGAGAGATGAAACGGTTGCGGATCGTAACGCTCCGCAAATCCGACGATCTCGTCTCTCGTGAACGTGTGCGCGCCCAGCGTCACGGCGCTGCCGATTTCGAAATCCTCAAAAGCGTAGGTCATGCGTTCTCCTTTACGTGGCGGCAAATTCTGACAACGGAGAACACGGTCGCGCAGAACGCGCGGAGGACTGGCGTCGGTGAGAAAAACTGATGTCCATGCGCAGTGTCTCCTTCACGGCCCCTTCCGGAGCCCGCAAAGACACCGCGCAAGAACGTTACTGCAGCGGCTCTTTCAGCACGTCCGGAACAGGCAACGGCATCACGTCGATCCCTTCTTCGAGAAGGGCGTGCGTCTCTTCGGGCGTCGTGACGCCGCGTATGTTGCGCGCCGGCGCCTCGTTGTAATGAATGCGCCGCGCCTCGTCGGCAAACCGGTCGCCCACGTTTTCGGTCTTCTCGATCAGCTCGCGCATGAATTGCAGCGCGCGCGCCTGCAATGCCGCCGCTTCAGGCGCGGCTTGCGTCTGCGCAGGCTGGGAAGCCGCCTCACCTCGCGCGGACGACAAATTCAAGCGTGGCGCGGACGGCATACGACTCACATCGGTCGCCGAGCAAACCGGACAAGCAACCAGCTTGCGCGACAATTGCGACTCGAACTCTTCGGTCGAGGCGAACCAGCCTTCGAACCGGTGATCGTGCGAGCACTTTAAATCGAGGACCTTCATGCTGATGGGGCTTCGTTGAAGTTTATCTCAAAAACGCGCTTTATGAACGGTCGTTCGCAAATCTGCAGGAATGTGCAGTGGCCGTCAAACGCTGAACTACTCATTCTAGCCGCTCGGCCCGAAGGGCGCCTTCGACGACGCAAAAACGACAAAAGCGGCCATCGAGGCAGCTTTTGCACGCATCCGTGTGACGAGCGCTCAATCCTCGATCGACTCACCAAGCTTCCACTCACCCGAGCGGATCTTCTCCAGCCAGAACACGCCGATGATCGTCTTCACGTCGCTGATGCTGCCGTCCTTCACCCAGGCCATCAACTGCGCTTCGTCGGCGACGAAAGTCTCGAGGAATTCGCCTTCGTCGAGTTTCGCATCGCCGGCATCGAGGCCGCGCGCAAGATAGATGTCGATGAACTCGGTCGAATACGAAATCACCGGATGGATTCGCGTGAGGAACGTCCATTCACGCGCGGTGTAACCCGTCTCTTCCTGCAACTCGCGTTTCGCGCACGTCAGCTCGTCTTCGTCCGGATCGAGCTTACCCGCCGGAAATTCAAGCAGCACGCGGCCCACCGGATAACGAAATTGGCGTTCGAGCAGCACGCGTCCGTCGTCGAAGACCGGGAGAATCATCACCGCGCCGGGATGCTCGACGAACTCGCGCGTCGCGTGCTTGCCATCGGGCAATTCAACGGTATCGCGTTTCAGCGTGAGGAACTTGCCCTCGTGCAGCGTGACGCTTTCGACCTTCTTTTCGATGAGGCCGTCGTCGTTACCGGGAATCGAGGAATGATCTGCCATCTTGGGCCCTGTGCTGTTGAAGCAAACAAGCCGCTGACAGCACGAAGCGGTCAGCGGCGTTTGACGAGATATTGATACGTGAAGCCCGGAAAGGCGAACACGACGAAGAGACTGAAGGTAATGGCATAGAACTGCCATTCCTGATCGAATCGGTTGCCGGCGCGCGCTTCGAGCATGAAGCCGAGCGCACCGACCACAAAGTAAAGAACGACGAGCTCGCCGATGCGAATCCACGCGCTCTTCTTCACCGCCTTGCGTCCCGTCGTCGCCGGAAGCGGCAACGGGACGATGGCGAAGAGGCGCTGATTCAGGAACGGCACGTTGGCAAGAACGAGCGCCAACAGCACGATGAACCAGCCTGCCGCCGACATTACAGCGGCAGCGTATGCGAGATCGCCGTGAGGCACGCGCTCATCAACGGACCCGGCACCAGACCGAGCACCAGAACGGCCAGGCCGTTGAACGCGAGCAGCGAGCGGTTCAGGCCGCCGGCGACGATCGGCGATGCGTCCGTCGGCGCATCGAAGTACATCAGCTTGACGACGCGCAGGTAGTAGAACGCGCCCACGAGCGAGGTCATCACGGCGAGGACGGCGAGCCATGTGAGACCGGCGTTCATCGTCGCTTCGAGCACGGCGAGCTTCGCGTAGAAGCCGACCGTCGGCGGGATGCCGGCGAGCGAGAACATCATGATCATCATAACGAACGCGAATACCGGGCTGCGCTGATTCAGGCCCTTGAAGTCTTCGAGCATTTCGGCTTCGAAGTCGCGGCGCGCGAGCAGCATGACCACGCCGAAGGTGCCGAGCGTCGTGACGAGATAGATGATGCTGTAGAACATCGCCGAGCTGTATGCGCCCGCCGCACCCGTCAGCTTGCCGTCGACCACGCCGGCGAGCAGACCCAGCAGCACGAAGCCCATGTTCGAGATGGCCGAGTAAGCCAGCATCCGCTTGATGTTCTTCTGCACGATACCCGTGATGTTGCCGACGATCAGCGACAGCGCCGCGAGGATCACGAGCATTTCCTGCCAGTCCACCGCGAGCGGCAAGAGGCCCATCACCAGGAAGCGCAGACCCCACGCGAACGCCGCGACCTTCGGTCCGCCGCCGGTGAGCAGCGTCATCGCGGTCGGCGCGCCCTGGTAGACGTCAGGCACCCACATGTGGAACGGCACCGCGCCCATCTTGAACGCCACGCCCGCAACGATGAAGATCGCGCCGAACAGCAGCACGGCGTCGTTGATGCGGCCCGATGCGACGGTCTTCAGCACTTCGTTCAGATCGAGCGAGCCGGTCGCGCCGTAGATCATCGAGATGCCGTACAGCAGGAAGCCGGATGCGAGCGCGCCGAGCACGTAGTACTTCATCGCCGACTCGTTCGACTGCGGCACGTCCTTGCGCAGCGCGATCACCGCGTACAGCGACAGCGACATCAGTTCGAGGCCGAGATACAGCGTCAGGAAGTTGTTGCCCGAAATCATCACGCACTGGCCGAGCAGCGAAAACAGGCCGAGCAGGAAGAAGTCGCCGCGGAACAGGTCGCGGTCTTCCAGATACTTCTTCGAGTAGATGATCGACACCGCGTAGCCGAGACACACCACCGCCTTCATCGCGCTCGCGAACGGATCGACGATATACATGCGCGTGAAGAAGAAATGCGGCGTCGGGTCGAGCGCGGTGACGGCGAACCACACGCCGCAGACGATCGTCGACACGAGCGCGATCAGATACGTCGTGCCGCGGCTCTTCGGGCCGAACATCGTGTCGTTGAGCCAGGCCAGAACGACCGACGCCATCAGGATCGCGTCAGGCCAAAGAATACTCATAGAGGCGTTTTGCATGATCTTTTAGTTCCTCCGCACGACGTTACTGAGCCAGCGGCAGCTTGGACTGCGCGACGTGGGAGAGCAGGTTTGCCACGGATTCGTGCATCACGTCGGTAAAGGGCTTCGGATGCAGGCCCATGTACAGCGTGAACAGCGCAAGGATGGCGAGCATCAGGAATTCACGCCCGTTGATGTCCTTGAGCTTCGCGACGTGGTCGTTCGCGACCGCGCCGAAGTACACGCGCTTGTACATCCACAGCGTGTAGGCCGCGCCGAGGATCAGCGTGAACGTCGCGAGGAAAGCGATCCAGAAGTTGTACTTCACCGCTGCCAGAATCACCATGAATTCGCCGACGAAACCCGAGGTACCCGGAAGGCCGCAGTTGGCCATCGCGAAGAGCATCACGAATGCCGCGAACTTGGGCATCGTGTTCACGACGCCGCCGTAATCCGCGATCTGGCGCGAGTGCACGCGGTCGTACAGCACGCCGATCGAAAGGAACATCGCGCCCGATACGAAACCGTGCGAGATCATCTGGATGATCGCGCCTTCGACCGCGAGCTGGCTCGACGCACCGAACATGAAGAAGCCGAGCGTGACGAAGCCCATGTGCGCGATCGACGAATACGCGACGAGCTTCTTCATGTCGGACTGCACCATCGCGACGAGACCGATGTAGATCACCGCGATCAGCGACAGCGTGATGACCACCGGCGCGAGGAAATGGCTCGCGTCCGGCGCGATCGGCAGCGAGAAGCGCAGGAAACCGTACGCGCCGAGCTTCAGCATGATCGCCGCCAGCACGACCGAACCGCCCGTCGGCGCTTCGACGTGCGCGTCCGGCAGCCACGTGTGCACCGGCCACATCGGCACCTTCACGGCGAACGCCAGGAAGAACGCGATGAACAGCAGCACCTGCGGCGTCATGTCGAGCTTCGCGGCTTGCCACGTCGCCAGATCGAACGTGTGCGTCTGCGTGTAGAGGTACAGCAGCGCGACCAGCATCAGCAGCGAGCCGGCCAGCGTGTACAGGAAGAACTTGAACGCCGCATACACGCGGTTCGGGCCGCCCCACACGCCGATGATGATGTACATCGGAATGAGCGTGGCTTCGAAGAACACGTAGAACAGCAGGCCGTCCGCCGTCGAGAACACGCCGATCATGATGCCCGAGAGGATCAGGAACGCGGCCATGTACTGCGACACGCGCTCGGTGATCACTTCCCAGCCGGCGATCACGACGATCACCGTGATGAGCGCGGTCAGCACGACGAACCACATCGAGATGCCGTCGACGCCGAGGTGATACGTGATGTTGAAGCGCTCGATCCAGTTCGACTGTTCGACGAACTGCAGCGCGGCCGTCGACGTATCGAAGCCGGTGATGAGCGGAATCGTGACGATCAGCCCGAGCACCGAGCCGACCAGCGCGACCCAGCGCGCGGGCGCCGGGTTGCGGTCGTTACCAACTGCGAGCACGAGCAGGCCGAAAACGATCGGCAGCCAGATCGCGACACTGAGAATCGGAAAAGAGTGCATAGGATCCCTCGCCTTATTTGCCGCCGAGCGTCACAAACAGGGTCAAGAGCCCCAACATGCCGATAATCATGGCGAACGCGTAGTGATAGATGTAACCGGATTGAAGGAAGCGGATCACACCGGCGAACCAGCCCATGAACCGCGCACTGCCGTTGACGATGCCGTCGATGACGACCACATCGCCCTCTTTCCACAAGCCGCGGCCGATGGCGACAGCGCCCTTCGCGAACACGACCTCGTTGATCTTGTCGCAGTAGTACTTGTTGTCGAGCAGCACGTAGATCGGGCGGAACGTGCGCGCGACAACCGCCGGCAGGTCCGGACGCTTCATGTAGAAGAACCACGCGACGATCACGCCGAGCGCCGCGAGCCACACCGGACCCGGGGTGATGATGCCGTGCAGCGCCATCGCAATCCAGCCGTGGAACTCTTCGGCCATTTCCTTCAGGCCTTCGTGGTTCTCGGCGATGTAGATCACCTTGTCGAACACGACGCCGTGCGAGAAGAAGTCGCCGTAGATCATCGGGCCGATCATGATCGCGCCGATGATGATCGACGGAATCGCGAGCAGCACGAGCGGCAGCGTCACGACCCAAGGCGTTTCGTGCGGGACGTGAGCGTGTCCGTGACCGTGATCGTCGTGATGACCGTGCGAATCATGACCGTGGCCGTGCGCTTCCGCCTGGCCCATCGGCGAGTCGGGATGCTTCGGACCGCGGAAGCGCTCTTCGCCGTGGAACACCATGAAGTACATACGGAACGAGTACAGCGACGTGACGAACACGCTCGCGACCACCGCGAAATACGCGAAGCCCGAGCCCGCCAGATGCGAGTACTTCACGGCTTCGATGATCGAATCCTTCGAGTAGAAGCCCGAGAAGAACGGCGTGCCGATCAGCGCGAGCGAACCGATCAGCGATGTGATCCAGGTGATCGGCATGTACTTGCGCAGGCCGCCCATGTTGCGCATGTCCTGATCGTGGTGCATGCCGATGATGACCGAGCCCGCGCCGAGGAACAGCAGCGCCTTGAAGAACGCGTGCGTGCCGAGGTGGAACACGGCGACCGGATAAGCCGAGACGCCGAGCGCGACCGTCATGTAGCCGAGCTGCGAGAGCGTCGAGTACGCGACCACGCGCTTGATGTCGTTTTGCACGACGCCGAGGAAGCCCATGAACAAGGCCGTGATCGCGCCGATGACCGTCACGAACGAAAGCGCCGCATCCGAATGCTCGAAGAGCGGCGACATGCGCGTCACCATGAAGATGCCGGCCGTCACCATCGTTGCCGCGTGGATCAGCGCGGAGATCGGCGTCGGGCCTTCCATCGAGTCGGGCAGCCAGACGTGCAGCGGGAACTGCGCCGACTTGCCCATCGCGCCGATGAAGAGGCAAATGCACGCGACCGTCAGCAGACCCCATTGCGTGCCGGGGAACGTCATCGTCGCGAGCTTGTCGCCCTGCGCGAACACGTCGCCATAGTTCAGCGAACCGGCGAACGCGAGCAGCAGGCCGATGCCCAGCAGGAAGCCGAAGTCGCCCACGCGGTTCACGATGAACGCCTTCATGTTGGCGTAGATCGCGCTCTCACGCGTGAAGTAGAAGCCGATCAGCAGGTACGACACGAGGCCCACCGCTTCCCAGCCGAAGAACAGCTGCAGGAAGTTGTTGCTCATGACGAGCATCAGCATCGAGAACGTGAAGAGCGAGATGTAGGAGAAGAAGCGCTCGTAGCCGACTTCCTCGTCCGCCATGTAGCCGATGGTGTAGATGTGCACCATCAGCGAGACGAAGGTCACGATGACCATCATCATCGCCGTGAGCGAGTCGACCAGGAAGCCGACTTCCATCTTCAGCGTGCCGACGCTCATCCATTCGTAGATGGTCGCGTTGAAGCTCGCGCCGTGCATCACGTCGTTGAAGACGATCGCCGAAAGAATGAACGAGATGAAGACGCCGAGGATCGTGACGCGATGCGCGCCCTTGCGCCCTACCCATTTCGCGAACAGCCCCGCGATCAGACAGCCGGCAAGCGGCGCCAGCGGAACCGCGAGCAGGAGGTTTTCATTGAGTGTCGTGGACATAACAGCCTAGCCTGAAATTAACCTTTGAGCTGATCGAGGTCCTCGACGTTGATCGTGTCGAGGCTACGGAACAGGGTCACGAGAATCGCGAGACCGATCGCGGCTTCAGCGGCGGCGACAGTCAGCACGAAGAACACGAAGATCTGGCCGTGCACGTCGCCCACATAGTGCGAGAACGCGACGAAATTGGTGTTCACCGCGAGCAGCATCAATTCGATGGCCATCAGGATGATGATGACGTTGCGGCGGTTCAGGAAGATGCCGACGATGCTGATCGCAAAGAGGATCGCACCGAGCACGAGGTAATGGGCAAGACTCAACATATTCGATTTCTCCTTCGCGCTCAGCCCTTGTTGTCGACCGTGCCCGCGCCGATGTTGCCGGTCACGGCAGGTTCCGTGGAGGCGTCGGGCGCCTGCGTTTCGGCCTGCATCTTCACGAGGCGCACGCGGTCTTCGCGGCGCACCTTGACCTGCTGGCTGACGGTTTGGGTCTTCTTGTCCTTCTTGTCGCGGATCGTGAGCGAGATCGCCGCGATGATCGCAACCAGCAGCACGAGGCCGGCGATTTCGAACGCGAAGATGTAGTCGGTGTAGATGACCTTGCCGATCAATTGCGTGTTCGACATCGCCGCTGCGCCCGTCACCGCCGTCGACGTTTCGGGTGTGATCGTGCCGCCGTAGCCGTGCCAAAGGATCAGCGCGGTCTCGATCACGATGATCGCGCCGACGATGCTCGCGAGCGGCACGAAGCGCCTGAAATCCTTGCGCAGGACATCGATGTTGATGTCGAGCATCATGACCACGAACAGGAACAGCACCATCACGGCGCCGACATATACGAGAACCAGCAGAATCGCGAGGAATTCGGCTTGCAGCAGCATCCAGATCGCGGCCGCGTTGAAGAACGCGAGCACGAGGAAGAGCGCGGACGACACCGGGTTGCGCGAAGTGATCACCTTCAGCGCGGAAACGACCAGCAGCAGCGCGAAGATATAGAACAGTACGGTTGTGAATTCCATGATTACCGGTTCATCGTTAGGCCATCATCAGGCATGGTGTGTCGGCGCTTTCGGACAGGAGCCGCCCTCGGCGCGCGCCGCAGTGTGCCAAACAGCAACAACAAAATCGCTACGGTGCGATGCCGGAACATGAGGCTCGGGCATCGGACGCATATCAACGATAAGGCGCGTCGGCCGCCTTCGATGCGGCGATTTCCGTTTCGTAGCGATCGCCCACCGCAAGCAGCATGTCCTTCGTGAAATACAGGTCGCCGCGCTTTTCGCCGTGATATTCGAGGATGTGCGTTTCGACGATCGAATCGACCGGGCAGCTCTCCTCGCAGAAACCGCAGAAGATGCACTTGGTCAGGTCGATGTCGTAACGCGTGGTGCGACGGGTGTTGTCCGCGCGCGTTTCCGATTCGATCGTGATCGCCATCGCCGGGCACACCGCTTCGCACAGCTTGCAGGCGATGCAGCGCTCTTCGCCGTTCTCATAGCGGCGCAGCGCGTGCAGACCGCGAAAACGCGGCGAGATCGGCGTCTTTTCTTCCGGGAACTGCACCGTGATTTTGCGCTGGAACGTGTAACGTCCCGTCAGCGCAAGACCCTTGAGCAACTCGGTCAGGAAGAAGGTCTTAAAGAAGTTCTGAATAGCATTCATGATGTTTTCGTCCGCGCTCGCTTACTTCCAGATGTTGAGCGGCGACATGATCCAGAAACCGACCACGACCACCCAGATCACCGACACCGGCAGGAACACCTTCCAGCCGAGACGCATGATCTGGTCGTAGCGGTAACGCGGGAATGTCGCGCGCGCCCAGATGAAGACCGACAGCAGCAGGAAAACCTTGAAAACGAACCAGAATACGCCCGGAATGAACGACAGGAAGCCGAACGGTGCATCCCAGCCGCCGAGGAACAGCGTCGCTGCGATCGCCGAGATCACGATCATGTTGATGTACTCGGCGAGGAAGAACAGCGCGAACGCCATGCCCGAGTAATCGATCATGTGACCGGCGACGATTTCCGATTCGCCTTCCACCACGTCGAACGGGTGACGGTTCGTTTCCGCGATGCCCGAGATGAAGTACACGACGAACATCGGCAAAAGTGGCAGCCAGTTCCACGACAGGAAGTTGATGCCCCAGCCCGCGAACATGCCGCGCTGCTGCGAGTGCACGATGTCGGACATGTTCAGCGTGCCCGCGACCATCAGCACCACGACGAGCGCGAAGCCCATCGAGATTTCGTAGGACACCATCTGCGCCGCGGCGCGCATCGCGCCGAGAAACGCGTACTTCGAGTTCGACGCCCAACCCGCCAGAATCACGCCGTACACGCCGATCGACGAAATCGCCATGATGTACAGCAGACCCGCGTTGATGTCGCCGAGCACCGCTTTCGCCTGGAACGGGATCACCGCCCACACGGCGAACGCCGGCACCACGGTCATGATCGGTGCGATCACATAGATCCACTTGCTCGCAGCCGTCGGCTGGATGACTTCCTTGAGCAGAAGCTTCAGCACGTCGGCGATCGGCTGCAGCAAGCCTGCGGGGCCGACGCGGTTCGGGCCGAGACGCACGTGCATCCAGCCGATAAGCTTGCGTTCCCAGAGAATCAGGTAGGCCACGCACAGCAGGATGACCACCGAAACCACCAGGATGCGGACCACCGCCCACACCGTCGGCCATGCGACGCCCAGAAGCTGCGTGCCGCCTGCGTTGATCGTATCGAACAAGCCCATTTTTACGCCTTCTCCACTACCAGTTCACCGAACAGGCCGCCGAGCGCGGCGCCAGCCGTCGTGCCCGCCGACACGCGGACCACCGATTCCGCGAGATTCGCATCGCGGACCGCGGGCAACGTCACCGACAGATTGCCTTGGCGAATACGCACTGCTTCGCCATCCTTCAGACCGAGCTTGTCGAAGAGCGCGGTCGGAAGGCCCGCCACGTTCGCATCGCGTGCGGCTGCCGTCAAATGTAGCGACGGCGCGCGTCGCACGAGCGCATCGGCGTGATAGATCGGTACATCGGCGAGACGCTGCAAGCCGCTGCCGTTCAACACGACGTTCGATGCAGCGCGCTTGGCCTGCACCGTCGTCTTGTTCGACAGACGCGCGGTCAGATCGCCCGTGCCCAACGCCGCGACACGCACTTCGTCAGCGGTGTCGAACTCGAAGCCCGGCAGGCCGAGGATCGTGCCCAGCACGCGCAACACCTTCCAGCCCGGACGCGTCTCGCCCAGCGCGCGCACGACGCCGTTGAACGACTGAGCCGTGCCTTCCGCGTTGACGAACGTGCCCGACGTTTCCGTGAACGGCGCGATCGGCAGCAGCACGTCCGCGTAGTCCATGCCGTGCTTGAACGGCGACATCACGACGACCATTTCCGCTGCCTTGAGCGCGGCGATGGCTTGCGCCGGATTGGCCGTATCGAATTCCGGTTCCGCGTTGAAGAGCACGTAGCCCTTGCGCGGCTGCTCGAACACTTCGCGCGCGTTGAGACCGCCCTCGCCCGGCAATGCATCGACGAGATGCGCGCCGACCGAGTTCGCCCCTTCCGTCAGGAAGCCGAGCGTCGCGCCGGTATTGTCGGCGATCCACTGGGCGGCCGCCTGAATCTGCGCGAAATCCGGATGCTGAACCGCGAGGTTGCCGAGCAGCACGACGCGCTGTTCGCCCGCCGACAGCGACGCCGCGACGTCCTTCGCCGCGGCCGACACTTCGCGACCCGCGAATGCGTCCGGCAGCGCGACGCCGCGCGCTTCCGAAACCGCCGCAGCGATGCCCGCAAGCTGATCGAGCCACGCCGACGGCGCCGCGACCAGGCGATGCGCGGTCGGGATCAGCGAGTCGTCGTTGCTTGCGTTGAGGAACGTGAGCTTCGCGCCGTTTTTCGCGGCCTGACGCAGACGCGCGGCAAACAGCGGATGATCGCGACGCAGGAACGAGCCGATGACGAACGCAGTGTCGATAGTCGACAGATTCGCGATCTTCGTGCCGAGCCACGGCGCGCCGACGCCGACCGGCGCCGAGAAATCGTTCTGACGCAGACGGAAATCGACGTTCGGCGTGCCGACGCCTTCAGCCAGCGTCTTCAGCAGATGCAGTTCTTCGACCGTGCTGTGCGGCGTGGCCAAAGCGGCGATGGCATTCGCGCCGTGATCCGCCTTGATGCCCTTCAGGCCCTTCGCGACGTACTCGAGCGCGGTCTGCCAGTCGGTTTCGATCCAGTTGCCGCCCTGTTTCAGCATCGGCGTGGTGAGACGCTCGTCGCTGTTCAGGCCTTCGTACGAGAAGCGGTCCTTGTCGGAGATCCAGCATTCGTTGATGGCTTCGTTCTCCATCGGCAGAACGCGCATCACGCGGTTGTTCTTCACCTGCACCACGAGGTTCGCGCCGACGGAATCGTGCGGGCTCACCGACTTGCGGCGCGACAGTTCCCATGTACGGGCGCTGTAGCGGAACGGCTTGCTCGTCAACGCGCCGACCGGGCACAGGTCGATCATGTTGCCCGACAGCTCCGAATCCACGGTCTTGCCGACGAACGACGTGATTTCCGAATGCTCGCCACGGCCCAGCATGCCGAGCTCCATCACGCCGGCGACTTCCTGGCCGAAGCGCACGCAGCGCGTGCAGTGGATGCAGCGCGACATCTCTTCCATCGAGATGAGCGGACCGACGTTCTTGTGGAACACCACGCGCTTTTCTTCGCTATAGCGCGACTGCGACTTGCCGTAACCGACGGCCAGATCCTGCAATTGGCACTCGCCGCCCTGATCGCAGATCGGGCAATCGAGCGGGTGGTTGATCAGCAGGAATTCCATCACCGACTGTTGGGCCTTCACGGCCTTGTCCGACGTCGTGCGGACGATCATGCCGTTCGATACCGGCGTGGCGCAGGCGGGAACGGCCTTCGGCATCTTTTCGACTTCGACGAGGCACATCCGGCAGTTCGCCGCGATCGACAGTTTCTTGTGATAGCAGAAGTGAGGGATGTACGTATCGACCTTGTGCGCAGCCTGGATCACCATGCTGCCTTCAGGCACCTCGACCGCCTTGCCGTCAATTTCTAGTTCAACCATGATGGATAAAGATCCTCAACCCTTCTCGAGCGTTGTCGCGCATCTGACTGCGCGCCTGATTACGCGGTAAGCGCTTCGGACGGCGCGTGATGCGCGTGCCCGCCGACGAGACAATGCTTGTGCTCGACGTGATATTCGAATTCGTCCCAGAAGTGCTTGAGCATGCCGCGCACGGGCATCGCCGCTGCATCGCCGAGCGCGCAGATCGTACGGCCCATGATGTTCTCGGCGACCGAGTTCAGCAGATCCAGATCTTCCTTGCGGCCGAGACCGTGCTCGATGCGATGCACGACGCGATACAGCCAGCCCGTGCCCTCACGGCACGGCGTGCATTGGCCGCACGACTCTTCATAGTAGAAGTACGACAGGCGCAACAGCGAGCGCACCATGCAGCGCGTTTCGTTCATCACGATGACCGCGCCCGAGCCCAGCATCGAGCCGGCCTTCGCGATCGAGTCGTAGTCCATGTCGGTCGCGAGCATCATGTCGCCCGGCACGACCGGCGCGGATGAGCCGCCCGGAATCACGGCCTTGATCGACTTGCCGCGCACGCCGCCCGCCAGTTCCATCAGCGTCGAGAACGGCGTTCCGAGCGGAATCTCGTAGTTGCCCGGACGGTTCACATCGCCCGAGACGGAGAAAATCTTCGTGCCGCCGTTGTTCGGCTTGCCGATCTCGAGGTAATTCTGCGGGCCGATTTCCAGCAGGAACGGCACCGCCGCGAACGTCTCGGTGTTGTTGATCGTGGTCGGCTTGCCGTACACGCCGAAGCTCGCCGGGAACGGCGGCTTGAAGCGCGGCTGGCCCTTCTTGCCTTCGAGCGATTCGAGCAGCGCGGTTTCTTCACCGCAGATGTACGCGCCGTAACCATGGTGCGCGTACAGCTCGAACGAGAAACCCGAGCCCAGGATGTTCGCGCCCAGATAGCCGGCCTGACGCGCTTCTTCGAGCGCCGCTTCGAACACGCGATAGACTTCGAAAATCTCGCCGTGGATATAGTTGTAGCCGACGGTGATGCCCATTGCATACGCGCCGATGGCCATGCCTTCGATCAGCGCGTGCGGATTCCAGCGCAGGATGTCGCGATCCTTGAACGTGCCCGGCTCGCCTTCGTCCGAATTGCAGACGAGATACTTCTGCCCCGGAAACTGACGCGGCATGAAGCTCCACTTCAGGCCGGTCGGAAAGCCCGCGCCGCCGCGGCCGCGTAGACCCGACGCCTTGACGTCGGCGATCACCTGCTCGGGTGGAATCTTTTCTTCGAGAATGCGGCGCAACTGCTTGTAGCCGCCGCGCGCGACGTAATCTTCGAGATGCCAGTTCTCGCCATTGAGGCCAGCGAGGATCAGCGGCTTGATGTGACGATCGTGGAGTGACGTCATTTCGAAAGTTCCTCGATCAACTGGTCGATCTTCTCGCGGCTCATGAAGCTGCACATGCGATGGTTGTTCACGAGCAGCACAGGTGCGTCGCCGCACGCGCCGAAGCACTCGCCTTCTTTCAGCGTGAACTTGCCGTCGGGCGTGGTCTCGCCGAAATCGATTCCAAGCTTCTGCTTGAGATATTCGGCAGCGCTGTCCGAACCGCCATCCGGGCCGAGCTGGCAGGGCAGATTCGTGCAGAGCGTGATCTTGTGCTTGCCGACCGGCTTCAGCTCGTACATCGTGTAGAACGTGGCGACTTCCTGCACCGCGACCGGCGGCATGCTCAGGTAATCGGCCACGAACTGCATGATTTCGGGCGAGAGCCAACCATGCTCTTCCTGAGCGACAGCGAGCGCCGCCATCACCGCCGATTGCTTTTGCTCGGCGGGATACTTCGCGACCGCGCGATCGATTTCTTTCAGGCCTTCAGCTGAGATCATTTTCAGACACGACTCTTTCAATTCCTACCGAACGAAAACCTGCCGCGCCCTTCGTATTGCGGCAGACCTGGCGTTCCTGCGGGTTCCTGTTATTGCTTTCGCGTTTCTTGCGCAGCGGCTCGGCGAGCCGACCGCGCAGGCGCCGATGAATCAGCGATCGATCTCGCCGAACACGATGTCTTGCGTACCGATGATCGTCACTGCGTCGGCGATCATGTGGCCTCGCGCCATTTCATCGAGCGCTGCGAGGTGTGCATAGCCCGGCGCGCGAATCTTCAGGCGATACGGCTTGTTCGCGCCATCCGAGATCAGGTAGATGCCGAACTCGCCCTTCGGATGCTCGACCGCAGCGTACGTTTCGCCTTCCGGCACATGGAAGCCTTCGGTAAAGAGCTTGAAATGATGAATCAACTCTTCCATGTTGCTCTTCATGCCGACGCGCGACGGCGGTGCAACCTTGTGATTATCGACCATCACAGGGCCAGGATTCTTGCGCAGCCACGCAATGCACTGTTTGGCGATGCGCGTCGACTGGCGCATTTCTTCCACGCGCACCAGATAGCGGTCGTAGCAGTCGCCGTTCACGCCGACGGGGATGTCGAAGTCGAGCTGATCGTACACTTCGTACGGCTGCTTCTTGCGCAAGTCCCACTCGATGCCCGAGCCGCGCAGCATCGCGCCGCTCAAGCCCATCTGCAACGCGCGCTCCGGGCTCACCACGCCGATGCCCACGAGACGCTGCTTCCAGATGCGGTTGTCGGTGAGCAGCGTTTCGTACTCGTCGACACAGCCCGGGAAACGATTGAAGAAGTCCTCGATGAAGTCGAGCAACGAGCCCTGACGGTTCTCGTTCATCTTGTCGAGCGCCTTCGCGTTGCGGATCTTCGACGCCTTGTATTGCGGCATCGCGTCCGGCAGATCGCGATAGACGCCGCCCGGACGATAGTACGCCGCGTGCATGCGCGCACCCGACACCGCCTCGTAGACGTCCATCAGATCTTCGCGCTCGCGGAACGCGTAAAGGAAGACCGCCATCGCGCCAACGTCGAGCGCGTGCGAGCCGATCCACATCAGATGGTTCAGCACGCGCGTGATTTCGTCGAACAGCACACGGATGTATTTCGCGCGGATCGGCACGTCGATGCCGAGCAGCTTCTCGATAGCGAGCACGTAGCCGTGCTCGTTGACCATCATCGACACATAGTCCAGACGGTCCATGTACGGCACGGACTGCAGGAAGGTCTTGGTCTCGGCGAGCTTCTCGGTCGCGCGATGCAGCAGACCGATGTGCGGGTCGGCGCGCTGGATCACTTCGCCGTCGAGTTCCAGCACGAGGCGCAGCACGCCGTGCGCTGCCGGGTGCTGCGGGCCAAAGTTCAGCGTGTAATTCTTGATCTCTGCCATGGCGTTCTCTTAATGTTTCAGACCGCCATAGCGATCTTCGCGAATCACGCGCGGCGTGATTTCGCGCGGTTCGATCGTCACGGGCTGGTACACCACGCGCTTCTCTTCCGGGTCGTAGCGCATTTCGACGTAGCCGGAAATCGGGAAGTCCTTGCGGAACGGATGGCCGATGAAACCATAGTCCGTGAGAATGCGGCGCAGATCGGGATGGCCTTCGAATACGATGCCATAGAGGTCGAACGCTTCGCGCTCGTACCAGTTCGCCGACGTCCAGATATCGACCACCGAAGCCACGATGGGCACTTCGTCGTCCGGAGCGAATACGCGCACGCGCACGCGCCAGTTGTGCGTGATCGAGAGAAGATGACTGACTGCCGCGAAACGCGGACCGTCGTAGACGCCGTCGCCATACGTCGAATAATCGACGCCGGAGAGGTCCATGAGCTGCTCGAAGCGCAGCGACGGGTCATCGCGCAACTGCTTGCAGACGTCCAGATAGTCGGCCGCCTTGACGACGACCGTCACCTGACCCAGCGACTCGGTAATGCTCTGGAGACGGCCGCCAAACGCCGTCTCGAGGTTCGCTTTGAGGGTCTCGAGTTTGCTTGCCATAGTTTGGGGAGACTCAGGCCCTTACTGACGGGCGATGGTGTTGGTGCGGCGAATCTTCGCCTGCAACTGGATCACGCCGTAGACCAGCGCCTCGGCGGTCGGAGGACAACCGGGAACGTAGACGTCGACCGGGACGATCCGGTCGCAGCCGCGCACGACGGAATACGAATAGTGATAGTAGCCGCCGCCGTTCGCGCACGAGCCCATGGAGATGACCCAGCGCGGCTCGGCCATTTGGTCGTACACCTTACGAAGCGCGGGCGCCATTTTGTTGCAGAGCGTGCCGGCGACGATCATCACGTCCGACTGGCGCGGGCTCGGGCGGAACACCACGCCGAAACGGTCCAGGTCGTAACGGGCGGCGCCCGCGTGCATCATCTCGACCGCGCAGCATGCGAGACCGAACGTCATCGGCCACAGGGAGCCGGTGCGCGTCCAGTTGATGAGCTTGTCAGCCGTGGTGGTGACAAAGCCTTCCTTCAAGACCCCTTCGATACTCATTTGTTTTCCACTCCAGATGAGCAGCCAGCCAAAGCCGCCCATGAATCCGGTGATCTAACTGTCATTCCCAGTCGAGTCCGCCCTTTCTCCAGATGTAGGCGAAACCGAGCAAAAATTCGAGCAGAAAAATCATCATCGCGATGAAACCAGGCCAGCCGATATCGCGCAGGGAAACACCCCACGGGAACAGGAACGCCGTCTCAAGGTCGAAAATGATGAAAAGAATCGCGACGAGATAGTAACGCACATCGAACTTCATACGCGCGTCTTCGAACGCTTCGAAGCCGCACTCGTACGGCGCGTTTTTCTCGGTGTCGGGCTTGTTGGGACCGAGGATCTTGCCAATGCTGACCAACGCTATACCTAAACCAAGGCCCACCAGAAGAAACAAGAAGACGGGGTAATAGGGTGCGAGGTTCAAGGCTATCCTCAGATCGGTAGATGTGGCCTGTAATTGATTGGGGCGCTTCAGCCGGGACGGACCACCCGGCAGGAGATATCACTTGGGACCGCTCACGATATCAGCACAACGTGACAACCGCTTTGATGTTGTCGATGCCGCCGCAAAAACGTAAGCGTACTCCAGAAGTGACAATGCCAGCCGAAGCGATGCAAGCGGCTGGCATTGGATAACTTTGGTGCCGACGGCGAGACTCGAACTCGCACAGCTTTCGCCACTACCCCCTCAAGATAGCGTGTCTACCAATTTCACCACGTCGGCACTGTACTGCAATCCGGGAAAACTACTTCTTAATTGCCGCGAATCGCTTCAAGACTTGAATTATAACTGGGCCCTTGGAATTGTTCAACGCACAAAATGCAAAATCCGCGAAAAATCTGTTCCGTCGTTATTTGGGCACGTCAGCACCCGGCGCCGACGATGCAACCGGTGCCGACACAGGCGCAGACGCTCCCGATGCGGCCACGGCCGGAGCCGATGCCGGCACAGGAGCCACACCGCCCAACACACCCGCGGACGTCTGCGGCTTATAGCTTCCGAGATAGGTCAGCGCCAGCGTCGTCACGAAGAAGATCGCGGCGAGAATGGCCGTGGTACGCGACAGGAAGTTGGCCGAACCCGTCGCACCGAACAGACTGCCCGATGCGCCGCTACCGAACGCCGCGCCCATGTCCGCGCCCTTGCCGTGCTGGAGCAGCACGAGGCCGATTACACCCAACGCCGACAGCAACTGAACGACGATAATCAATGTCTTCAAATACAGCATTTCAACTCACCCGATTCCTGATGTTTCCGTGACACCTTCGTGTCGCACTATGCTCTTTCGCCTGCCCTGCCCGCTCGCCGTTCGACGCTCAATGCGTCACGGTTTGCGCCGCCCGGCAGATCGCCAGAAAATCTTTCGACTTCAGCGACGCGCCGCCAATCAGCCCGCCGTCGATGTCTTTCTGCCCGAACAGCTCTTCCGCGTTTTCCGGCTTCACGCTGCCGCCATACAAGAGCGGCACGTTCGCAACCGTTGCGCCCTTCTCCAGGAGCTTGTGACGCAGAAACGCATGAACATCCTGCGCCTGCCCCGGCCGCGCGGTCTTGCCCGTACCGATCGCCCAGACCGGTTCGTACGCGACCACGATGCCCGCCGCCTGCTCTTCCGTGAGCGCCTGCAACACGGCTTCGAGCTGCGTGCCGATGATCCGCTCCGTCGTGCCCGCCTCACGTTCTTCCAGCGTCTCGCCGACACAGACGATCGGCGTAAGGCCCGCTTCGATCGCGCGCTGCGCTTTCGACGCGACGAGTTCCGGACTTTCGCGATGATACGCGCGTCGCTCCGAATGCCCGACGATCGCGTACGTGACGCCGAAGTCCGCCGCCATCTCGGCCGCGACTTCGCCGGTGAACGCACCGCCCGTATGCGCCGACACGTCCTGAATGCCCCAGCGCACCACCGAGCCGCTGAGCAGCGCTTGCGATTGCGCGAGATACGGACACGGCACGCACACGCCGACGCTCACGCCCTTCTGCAAAGCCGATGCGCCCGCGGCGACCTCGATCAGCAAGGTCGCATTTTCTCCGATGCGGCCGTGCATCTTCCAGTTGCCCACCACCAGTTTCGCTCGTTCTCTGGACATATGTCTCGTCAGTCGGTGGCGGCTTGTTGCATGCACGTGGTCAGCCGCCCTGTTATAAGAATGAACCGCTACGAACCGCAAACTGCCTGCAAAACAGGCGATTTTACTGTGTTACGACGAAACCGGTCAAACCATCAAAAGCGAGCCGCAAAATGAAACGCTCGCTCCCGGCGAATTTCACGCGTCGTCGCGCCAGTCGAGCACGATCTTGCCGACGTGCGTACTGCTTTCCATCAGTGCGTGCGCGGCGGCGGCATCGCGCGCCGGGAACACCTGATGGATCACCGGCTTGATGCGCCCCGCCTCGATTTCCGGCCAGACGCGCTCCTTCAGCTTCGCCGCGAGCTTCGCCTTGAATGCGACGGGACGCGGACGCAGCGTCGAGCCCGTGATGACGAGACGCCGGCGCAGCACGTCGTTCAGATTGATCTCCGCCTTCGCGCCGCCGAGCAGCGCGATCACGCAGATGCGCCCGCCGTCGGCAAGCGCCTTGAGCTCGCGCTGAAGATAGTCGCCAGCGACCATATCCAGAATGACGTCGACGCCGCGATCGTTCGTCAGCGACTTCACCACTTCGACGAAATCTTCCGTCTTGTAGTTGATCGCCCGCTCCGCGCCGAGCGCTTCGCACGCGCGGCACTTTTCATCGGTGCCGGCCGTGGCGAACACGCGAAAGCCGAGCGCTTTGGCGATCTGAATCGCCGTCACGCCGATGCCGCTCGACCCGCCCTGCACGAGCAGCGTTTCTTCCTCGCCGTTCTCGCCCGCGCCCAACTGACCGCGTTCGAACACGTTGCTCCACACCGTGAAGAACGTCTCCGGCAAGGATGCCGCCTCGATGTCCGACAGACCCTTCGGCACCGGCAGACACTGTTCGAGCGGGGCCACCGCGTATTCGGCGTATCCGCCGCCCGCGAGCAGCGCGCACACGCGATCGCCTTTTTTCAGACCGAACGGGTTGTGCTTCGGATCGAAATCGCCATCGACGATTTCACCGGCAACCTCCAGCCCCGGGAGATCCGACGCGCCCGGCGGCGGCGCATAAGCGCCCTTGCGCTGGAACACGTCCGGCCGGTTGACGCCGGAAGCGGCCACCTTGATCAACACCTCGCACTTGCCCGGCGCAGGCGTCGGACGCTCGCCGAGTTTGAGAACTTCGGGTGCGCCGAACTCAGTGATTTCGATGGCCTTCATATGCTCTCCCTGTGCCGCCCAGAGTTAGTGTGCATCCGAACCGGATGGCACTGCGCGCGCCTCGAAGCAATCCGCGCTCCACACACTGCCATCGAGTCCGATGACGCGTCGGACAATGCATAGCGTCCCAAGCGTCATACATGAAAACGGCCGGCTCGCTGAAGCGGCCGGCCGTCTACACATTACCGCATTACTGCTGCGGGTGCGTCGGTTCTGCCTGCTGCGCGCCTTCGTTCAGAAGCGCCTTCGCCGACAGACGCACACGACCCTTTTCGTCCGTCTGGATGACCTTGACCTTCACGATCTGGCCTTCCTTCAGATAGTCGTTGATGTCCTTCACGCGCTCGTTGACGATCTCAGAGATGTGCAGCAGACCGTCCTTGCCCGGCAGAATGTTCACGATCGCGCCGAAATCGAGCAGCTTGAGCACCGGGCCTTCGTAGACCTGGCCGACTTCCACTTCCGCCGTGATGTTCTCGATGCGCTTCTTCGCGTCGGCCATGCCTTCCGCGCTCGTGCTCGCGATCGTCACGACGCCGTCGTCCGAAATGTCGATGGTCGTGCCGGTTTCTTCCGTCAGCGCGCGGATCACCGAACCGCCCTTGCCGATCACGTCGCGGATCTTCTCCGGATTGATCTTGATGGTGATCATGCGCGGCGCGTAGTCCGACAGTTCCGTGTTCGTCGTCGGAACGGCGGCGGTCATCTTGCCGAGGATGTGCATGCGGCCTTCCTTGGCCTGCGCCAGCGCGACCTGCATGATTTCCTTCGTGATGCCCTGGATCTTGATGTCCATCTGCAGCGCCGTGACGCCCTGCGACGTGCCGGCCACCTTGAAGTCCATGTCGCCGAGGTGATCTTCGTCGCCGAGGATGTCGGTCAGAACCGCGAACTTGTTGCCTTCGAGGATCAGGCCCATCGCGATGCCCGCGACGTGCGCCTTCATCGGCACGCCGGCGTCCATCAGCGCGAGGCAGCCGCCGCAGACCGAAGCCATCGACGACGAACCGTTCGATTCAGTGATTTCCGACACGACGCGAATCGAATAGCCGAACTCGTCGGCGCTAGGCAGGCACGCGACCAGCGCGCGCTTCGCCAGACGGCCGTGGCCGATTTCGCGGCGCTTCGGCGAACCGACGCGGCCGGTTTCGCCCGTCGCGAACGGCGGCATGTTGTAGTGAAGCATGAAGCGCTCGCGGTATTCGCCTTCGAGTGCGTCGATGCTTTGCTCATCGCCCTTCGTGCCGAGCGTCGCGACGACGAGCGCCTGCGTTTCGCCGCGCGTGAAGAGCGCCGAGCCGTGCGTGCGCGGCAATACGCCCGTACGAATTTCGATCGGACGGACGGTGCGCGTGTCGCGGCCGTCGATGCGCGGCTCGCCGTTCAGGATCTGCGTGCGGACGATCTTCGCTTCGATATCGAACAGGACGTTGCCGACCGTCGCCGCATCGGCCGCGACCGTGCCGCCCGTCGCGGCTTCTTCCGCCAGCTTCGCCGACGTCGCCGCGTAGACTTCCTTCAGCTTGGCCGAGCGCGCCTGCTTGTTGCGCAACTGATAAGCCGCTTCGAGTTCCGGCTTGGCGATTTCCGTGACGCGCGCGATGAGCGCTTCGTTCTTCGGCGCGGGCTGCCAGTCCCACTCGGGCTTGCCGCCTTCGCGCACGAGTTCATGGATCGCGTCGATGGCGGTCTGCATCTGCTCGTGGCCGAAAACGACCGCGCCGAGCATCACTTCTTCGGAGAGCTGCTGCGCTTCCGATTCGACCATCAGCACCGCGCGCTCCGTGCCCGCGACGACCAGATCGAGCGCCGATTCCTTCATCTGCGGGCGCGTCGGGTTCAGCACGTACTCGTTGTTGATGTACGCGACACGTGCCGCGCCGACCGGACCGTTGAACGGCAGTCCCGACACGGCGAGCGCGGCGGACGCGCCGATCAGCGCCGGAATGTCGGCCGGAACATCCGGGTTCAGCGACAGGACGTGGATCACGACCTGAACTTCGTTATAGAAGCCTTCCGGGAACAGCGGACGCAGCGGGCGGTCGATCAGACGCGAAATCAGCGTTTCGCCTTCCGACGGACGGCCTTCGCGGCGGAAGAAGCCGCCCGGGATCTTGCCGGCGGCATAGGTCTTTTCGAGGTAGTCGACGGTCAGCGGGAAGAAGTCCTGGCCCGGCTTGGCGGTCTTCGCGCCGACGACGGTTGCGAGCACGACGGTATCTTCGACATCGACGATCACCGCGCCGCTCGCCTGACGGGCGATTTCACCCGTTTCGAGGCGGACGTTGTGCTGTCCCCACTTGAACTCTTTGACGATCTTATTGAACATTTCGACTCCTTCTACGTTTGCGCCGCGCCGGTCGACTGGCGCGTGCGGGAAGGTCCGGAGCCGCGCTTGAGAGGTGTGTTATGCCATTCCAGCGCGATGCGTTTCGATGAACGTCGTCGCGCTGGAATGACACAAAGCTCCGCTGCGAGGCTGGACCGAGTGTCGGACCGGATGGACTCATCCGGGATAAAGCTTATGAACTGCCGAAACTTCCGACTGCGTGGCAACTCCGGGCGCCGATTGCCGAAAACACGATCGGGCACCACTTCGCGACCGAAACGCACAAAAACAAAGTGCCTGTATCAGCGGACTGACACAGGCACTTCATTAGGACGTTGGCCGCAAAGCCACGCTTGGCGCCAATTACTTGCGCAGACCCAGCTTTTCGATCAGCGAGCGATAACGATCCGCGTCCTTGCCCTTCAGGTAGTCGAGCAGCTTACGACGACGGCTCACCATGCGCAGCAGACCGCGGCGGCTGTGGTGATCCTTCGAGTGCGACTTGAAGTGGACGGTGAGTTCGTTGATGCGGCTCGTCAGCAGTGCGACTTGCACTTCGGGAGAACCGGTGTCGTTTGCGCCGCGTGCGTATTCAGCGACGATGTCGGATTTCTTGATTTCTGCTACGGACATTTGCTTTTCCTTTGATACAGACAGGCGGTCACGGAAGAAAGGCCGTGCCGTGGATTTACAAAAAATGAATCGTTTCCGGCAATGCGCCAAAAACGAAGCGCAGAGTATAGCACAGTGCAATGTCTCGCCGAAGCACTTCTGCGCGGGGCGAATCGGCGCCTTAGCGCGGCGGGCGCGACATACGGCACGTCGTCGGTTGCGCGGTCTTGTCGGCGGGGACGCTCAGAAGCGTGCGGAAGCCGTAGCCCGAACCTTCGTTATCGAGCGCGACGCCTTTCGTCCCCGCCTTGTCCATTTCCATGACGTAAAGGGGCTGGATCACCTGATGATCTTCGGCACGCACGGTCATCGGGTGGAAGCCTTCGCCGTCGAACTTCATGCCTTCGAGCGTGCGCGCCACCGCGAGCGGGTCCGCGCTTTTTGCGTGCGTCATCGCGGCGGCGAGCATTTCTACCATCAGCGGCATACGCGCGACAAGGTAATCGTCCGCGGCGGCAGGATAGCGGGCTCTGAACGCGCGATAGTACGCGTCCGAAGCAGCGCTGCCCGCATTCGGATGCCAGTCCGCCACGGCGATCACGCGCTTCACGCCGGCATCGCCGAGCGCGGCCGGAGCGCCCAGACTGTTGCCGTAGAACGTGTAGAACTTCGTGTCGAGCCCCTGCTCGCGCGCGGCTTTGACGAGAAGCGTCAGATCGTTGCCCCAGTTTCCGGTGATTACCGCGTCCGCTCCACTCGCGCGGATTTTCGCGATGTAAGGCGCGAAATCCTTCACGCGCCCGATCGGATGAAATTCGTCGCCCGCGATCGCGATGTCCGGGCGCCGCTCCCTGAGCGCGCGCTGTGCCTCGCGGCTCACGTCGTGGCCGAAGCTGTAATCCTGATTGAGCAGATAGACCTTCTTCACCGCGCGATCGTCTTTCAGCGCATCGGCGAGGGCATCCATCCGCATGCCGGCGTGCGCGTCGAAGCGGAAATGCCAGAAACTGCACGCGTCGTTGGTGAGCGCGGGATCGTCGGCGGAATAATTGAGGAACAGCACGCGGCGATCCGGCTCGCGAGCGTTTTGGCGGTCGACAGCCGCTACGAGCGCCGCCGCCACCGCCGAACTGTTGCCCTGCATGACGAAGCCGATCTTCTCGTCGGTCGCCGCACGCAGCTGCACGAGACTCGCCTCGCTGCTGCCCTTGCCATCGAGCACGACGAGTTGCAGCGGATGCGCGCCGTCCGCGAGCTTCACGCCGCCTTGCGCGTTCACGCGCTCGACGCCGAAACGCAGATTGCGCTCGACCATTGCGCCGGCGTTCGCGAACGGGCCGGACATGCCTTCGATCAGCGCGAGCTTGATGGGTGGCAATTCGGCCGCCCGCGCCGTCATGGACAAGGCAAGACACGCCGATGCCGCGATGCGCAGCCATTGCATTGCGCGCGCGCTGGTTCCGTTCTTCATGAGTTTCCGCCGATCCGCCGAAAGCGCGGATCATAGGCTGCAGCGCGCGCCCCGCGCAAGTCGCGATTGCCGACACATCGGCTTGAATGCCGCGACGTATCGGAGAATGCTTTGCCGCGCGCGCATGTCAAAATCACGGGAAACATCGAACAAACGCTGCTCGCCGCCGCGAGGAGCAAGCACGTGGAGGCTTCAATGCTGCACATACTCAACCGCATGCGCGCATCGCTGACATGCGCCGGGGTCGCGCTCCTTCTGTCCGCCTGCGCGCAGCCGTGGCAGAACTATCAGGCTGGCGCGGATGCCTCGACGATCACCGCCCGCCTCGGCCCGCCGCGCGAAATCTACGATCTGCCCAATGGCGGCAAGCGGCTGATGTGGCCGACGCAACCGCTCGGCGAATTCACCACCGCCGCCGATATCGACGCTTCCGGCAAGATCGTCAATGTTCGGCAAGTGCTCGACGAAAACGAGTTCTACAAGGCGCAGATCGGCACCTGGACGAGGCAGGACGTGCTCGTGAACTTCGGGCGGCCCGTGGAGACGTCGTACTTTCCGCTGATGAAGCGCGAAGTCTGGACCTATCGCTACATGGAGGCGAACATCTGGTATCTGATGTACAACTTCTATTTCGACGAGCAGGGCATCTTGCGCATGACGCAGAAAACGCCCGATCCGTTGCACGATCCGGATCGGCGCAATCTGTTCTGAGCGCATCGACGCCATGTAAAAAGCCCTCGCGAAGAGGGCTTTTTTGCGTTTCGACCGATCGAATCAAAGCTGCGGATTGAGCTTTTCGACCTTCGAATGCAGCTTGTTCAACGCGGCGATGTACGCCTTCGCCGACGCCGCGACGATGTCCGGATCCGTGCCCACGCCGTTCACGATGCGACCGCTCTTCGACAGACGCACGGTGACTTCGCCCTGCGCCTGCGTGCCGGTCGTGATCGCGTTGACCGAATACAGCACGAGCTCCGCGCCGCTCTCGACCTTCGATTCGATCGCGTGCAGCGTCGCATCGACCGGACCGTTGCCGCGCGCTTCGCCCGTGACTTCGGTGCCTTCCACCGCGAACACGACCTTCGCTTGCGGCTGCTCGCCGGTTTCCGAATGCTGCTTCATCGACACGAAGCGGAAGTGCTCTTTCGCCTGCGCCTCGGCGGATTCCTCGGAGACGATCTGCATGATGTCTTCGTCGAAGATTTCGGCCTTGCGGTCGGCGAGATCCTTGAAGCGCGCGAATGCCGCGTTCACATCTGCTTCGGATTCGAGCGTCACGCCCAGTTCTTCCAGACGCTGCTTGAACGCATTTCGGCCCGACAGCTTGCCGAGCACGATCTTGTTCGCGCTCCAGCCCACGTCTTCCGCGCGCATGATTTCGTAGGTGTCGCGCGCCTTCAGCACGCCGTCCTGATGGATGCCCGAAGCGTGCGCGAACGCATTGGCCCCGACGACCGCCTTGTTCGGCTGCACGACGAAACCGGTGATCTGCGAGACGAGCTTCGAGGTCGGCACGATCTGCGTCGTGTCGATGCCCAGATCGAGGCCGAAGTAGTCCTTGCGCGTCTTCACCGACATCACGATTTCTTCGAGCGACGTATTGCCCGCGCGCTCGCCCAGACCGTTGATCGTGCATTCGACCTGACGCGCGCCGCCGATCTGCACGCCCGCGAGCGAATTCGCGACCGCCATGCCGAGGTCGTCGTGGCAATGCACCGACCAGATCGCCTTGTCGGAGTTCGGCACGCGCTCGCGCAGCGTCTTGACGAGATTGCCGTAGAGCTCCGGCACGCCGTAGCCGACCGTATCCGCGATATTGATGGTGCGCGCGCCTTCGTCGATCACGGCTTCGAGCACGCGGCAGAGATAATCGATATCCGAGCGGCTGCCGTCTTCCGGCGAGAATTCGACATCATCCGTGAACTTGCGCGCGAAACGCACCGCGAGGCGCGCCTGGTCGTAGACCTGCTCCGGCGTCATGCGCAGCTTCTTCTCCATGTGCAGCGCCGAGGTCGCGATGAACGTGTGGATACGGAACTGGCCGGCGGGCTTGAGCGCATCGGCGGCGCGCTGGATGTCCTTGTCGTTCGCGCGGGCGAGCGAGCAGACCGTGCTGTCCTTCACGAGCCCCGCGATGGTGTGGATCGCGTCGAAGTCGCCGTTCGAGCTGGCCGCGAAGCCCGCCTCGATCACGTCGACCTTCATGCGTTCCAGTTGCTTCGCGATGCGGATCTTCTCTTCCTTCGTCATCGACGCGCCGGGGGACTGCTCGCCATCGCGCAAGGTCGTGTCGAAGATGATCAACTTGTCTGCTGCCATGTTGGGCTCCTGTGGGGAGATTTATCGATTGTTGGAGATATCGAGACGAAACTCAAAAGGGAATTCGGGTGTTCGCGCCACCGCTGGCGTCGAAAACCTGAATGGACGAGCAGACGGGAGGCGTGAAGGATCAGCGCGGTAGGCGCGCTAGCAGCGATAGTGCGCGTAGCGACGCACTAGCCGGAAACAACGAGAAGGGGAACGTGAAAAAGTTCATTCAAAAACTATAACGACTTTTGATGACCTGTGCAATGAGGCTTTCCGATTGCGCCGATTGACGCTGCCTCGCGCCCGAACGCAAAACAAAAAAGCCTGCGTCCGCAAAGGAGGCAGGCTTTTTTCGATGCCGACAGACGATCAGTAACCGCCGATCGACGCGCTCACGCGCTGGCGCAGTTCCGCGCCGTCGCCGACTTGCGCGTTCTCGATGCGACGCGCGCCCTGAAAACGCTTTTCCCAATAGCCGTCTTCCATGTCGTCGACACGGATCGTGCTGCCAGTCGACGGCGAATGCACGAACTTGTTGTCGCCGATATAGATGCCGACGTGGGAGAACGAGCGGCGCATCGTATTAAAGAACACGAGGTCGCCCGGCTTCAGGTCGGAGACGGTCACTTTCTCGCCGACCCGGCTCATTTCCTCGGCGCGGCGCGGCAAGGTCATGCCGAGCGTGTCCTGGAAAACGTAGCGGACAAAGCCGCTGCAATCGAGACCGGAATCCGGCGTGTTGCCGCCCCAGCGATAACGCACGCCGATCATGTTGAGCGCGCCGACGACGACGTCGCCCGCCTTGCTCGCCACGCCCGACAGAAACGACTTCGCGCCGCCCGGATTGCTGGCGGCGTCTGCGCTTGCTGCATCGCTGGATTTGCTAGAGAAAATGCCGTTGTTGGCATTTTGGCTGCTACTGCTGACTTCGTCGGCGAACGCGCCGGAAGTTGTTGTCATCAGAAGGCCGATTAACATGCTCGCGGCGGCGCGCGCACATGTCTGAGTCATCGTTAGTGGCTGCATCGGTCGGTAGGTTTTACAATTAAAAGCTGCTAAATCAGGGAGATACGTGAAAGTTTGGAGGGATACTAGCCATAAAGTATTTAACTGTCAAAAGAAATAGAAAAATACAATTGAGACGCGCACCCAATTGGCGAAAAAGAAAGATTTTTAGGAAACTAGCGATGCTTTCAGAAGCTTTCTTGTGTATTCGTCAGAAGGGTTCGCAAAAATCTTCTCTACTTCCCCCGACTCCACGACAAAACCATTCCGCATGACCGCGACGCGATGAGCCATCGCACCGATCACCTGCAGGTCATGGCTAATGAAAACGTAACCAAGATTGTGCTTCTTCTGAATATCGGCCAGAAGCGCAAGCACTTGAGTTTGAATGGAAACATCGAGCGCGCTGGTCGGCTCGTCCAGGATCAGGATGCTCGGTTCGAGCACGAGCGCGCGCGCGATCGCAATGCGCTGGCGCTGTCCGCCGGAGAATTCGTGCGGATAGCGATCGAGCGCCGCGCGCTCCATGCCGACCTCGCGCAGCACGGCGATCACTTTCGCCCGTCGAGCGGCGGCATCGAGTTCCGGTCGATGCAGCGCGAGCCCTTCTCCGACGATGCGCTCCACCGTCTGCCGCGGCGAGAGCGAGCTGAACGGGTCCTGAAACACCACTTGCAAGTTCGAGCGCAGCACGGTTTTTTCGCGTCCGCGAAAATCGCTGATTGCGCGCCCCTGGAACTCCACCGCGCCATTCGAGATGCGCTGCAGGCCGAGTAGCGCCATCGCGAGCGTCGATTTCCCCGAACCCGATTCGCCGACGATGCCGAGCGTCTCGCCCTGGCGCACCGTCAGCGTGACGTCGTCGACGGCCTTGAAGCGGCCGCGCCGGAACCAGCCCGCGAAACCCGGCAGACGCGTCGGGTAATCGACGGACACATCCTTCGCATCGAGCAGCACCGGGGCGATGGGCAGCACCGGCAGCACGCTGCGCTTCGGCTTGCTCTCGATGAGCCGCTTCGTGTACGGATGCTGCGGCGACGCGAAAATGGCCTCCACCGTGCCGCTTTCGACGAGCACGCCCTTCTCCATCACCGCGACGCGCTCGGCGAAGCGCCGCACGAGATTCAGGTCGTGCGTGATGAGCAGCACCGCCATGCCGCGCTTTTCGGCTTCATCGCGCTGAAGTTCGAGCAGCAACTCGACGATCTGCGCGCGGATCGTCACATCGAGCGCGGTGGTCGGCTCGTCGGCGAGCAGAAGCCGCGGCCGGCAGGCGAGCGCCATCGCGATCATCACGCGCTGACGCTGTCCGCCCGAAAGCTGATGCGGATAACTGTCCACGCGCCTTTCCGGCTCGGTGATCCCGGTACGCGCGAGCAGCGCGATTGCGCGTTTTCTCGCCTCGCGCGGGCTCGTGCCGTCGTGCAGGCGGATCGTCTCGCCGATCTGGTCCCCGACCGTGTAGAGCGGATTGAGCGCGGTCATCGGCTCCTGAAAGATCATCGCGATGTCGGAACCGCGCAGACCTCGGATCGCGCGCTCGCTTTTCGACAGCAATTCCTCGCCGTTGAAGCGGATCGATCCGCTCACTTCGGCCTCGTGCACGAGGCGCAGCACCGACAGCGCCGTCACGCTCTTGCCCGAGCCCGATTCGCCGACGAGCGCCACACGCTCGCCCGCGCGAATGTCGAGATTGACGCCATCTACCGCGAGCGTGTCGCCGAAGCGCACGCGCAAGTCTTCGATCGAAAGTAGCGGCTCCGTCACTGCCCGCCTCCGGCTTTCACGGCATCGGAAATACGCGTATCGAGCGCGTTGCGCAAGGCGTCGCCCATGAAGGTCAGCAGGAGCAGCGTCGCGACGAGCACGCCGAACGTCGACAGCGAAATCCACCACGCGTCGAGATTGGCCTTGCCCTGCGCGAGCAACTCGCCGAGCGACGGCGTCGGCGACGGCACGCCGAGGCCGAGAAAATCGAGGCTCGTGAGCGCGAGAATCGCTCCGCTCATGCGAAACGGCAGGAACGTGATGACGGGCGTCAGGCTATTGGGCAAGACGTGCCGCCAGATGATCTGCCAGTTCGACAAACCCATCGCGCGCGCGGCGCGGACATAGTCCTGCGTGCGATTGCGCAGAAACTCCGCGCGCACGTAATCCGACAGGCCGATCCATCCGAACAGCGACAGCAGGATGATCAAAAGAATGAGACTCGGCTCGAATATCGACGCGAAGATGATCAGCAGATAAAGCTCCGGCAACGCGCTCCAGATTTCGATCAGGCGTTGCCCGGTGATATCGATCCTGCCGCCGAAGTAGCCCTGCACCGCGCCCGCGACGACACCGAGCACGGTGCCGATCGCCGTCAGCACGAGTGCGAACAGCACCGACACGCGAAAGCCGTAGACGAGGCGCGCGAACACGTCGCGGCCGCGATCGTCGGTGCCGAGCCAGTTCTCGCGCGACGGCGGCGCCGGGTTCGAGCCCTTCGAAAAATAGTTGAGCGTGTCGTAGTAGTAGTGATTCGGCGGATAGATCGCGAAGTTGCCGGGCGCGCTGAAGCGATCGCGCACGAACGGATCGAGATAATCGGCGGGCGTCGGAAAGTCGCCGCCGAAGGTCGTCTCCGCATACGTCTTCACGAGCGGAAAGTAAAAGTGGCCCTGATAGCGCACGACGAGCGGCTTGTCGTTCGACCACAGCGGCCCCGCGAGACTGATGACGAACGCCGCGATGAACACGATCAGGCTCCAGTATCCGAGCCTGTTTCGCTTGAAGCGCAGCCATACGCGCCGTCCTGGCGGCACCGATGCCGCGCCGCGCAGCGGTTGCGCATCGCTGCCGTTGGCACCGCGCCGTGACGATTCCGGTGAAGCGGCTCGATTCAAATCAGCGCTCCAGTTGTTCGAATTGAATGCGTGGATCGACCCAGACGTAACAGAGGTCCGAGATGAGCTTCGTTGCGAGGCCGATCAGCGTGAAGAGATAAAGCGTGCCGAGCACGACCGGATAGTCGCGCCGCACGACGGATTCGTACGAGAGCAGTCCGAGGCCGTCGAGCGAAAAGAGCGTCTCGATCAGCAGGCTGCCCGTAAAGAACGCGCCGATGAACGCCGCCGGAAAACCGACGATCAGCGGCAAGAGCGCGTTGCGGAATACGTGCTTCCACAGCACGCGCCGCTCACTCAAGCCTTTGGCGCGCGCGGTCAGCACATATTGCTTGCGGATTTCGTCGAGGAACGCGTTCTTCGTGAGCATCGTGACGACGGCGAAGCTGCCCACCACCGACGCCACGACCGGCAACGTGATGTGCCACAGATAATCGAGAATCTTGCCGCCGAGCGAGAGCGTCGCCCAGTTGTCGGACGTGAGATTGCGCAGCGGAAACAGTTGCCAGAACGTGCCGCCGCCGAACAGCACGAGCAGCAGCACGCCGAGCACGAAGCCCGGAATCGCAAAGCCGACGAGCACGATGAGACTCGTCGCGACATCGAACTTCGAGCCGTTCTTCACGGCTTTGGCGATGCCGAGCGGCACCGATATCAGATACGTGATGAAGAAGGTCCACAAGCCGATGCTGATCGACACCGGCAGCTTCGACACGATCAGCGACCACACGCTCTGATGCCTGAAATAACTCTCGCCGAGATCGAAGCGCGCGAACTTGCCGAGCATCAGAAAGTAGCGTTGCAGCGGCGGTTTGTCGAAGCCGTAGAGCTTCTTCAGTTGCTCGACCTGCTGCGCATCGACGCCCGTATGCGTGCGCAGCCCGAAGCCGCCGCCGCCTTCGGACTGTCCGCGCCGCAAGTCGTGCACCGCCTGTTCGACCGGACCGCCCGGCACGAACTGGATCACGACGAACGTGAGCGTCAACACGCCGATGAGCGTCGGGATCATCAAGAGAATGCGTTTAAGGATGTAGCTCCACATGGCGCGTCCTCGTTACTTCGCCGCGTGCGCGACGGGCCCGGATTTGGCCCACCACGTCGATATGACCCACTCTTCCGCGCCGTAATACAGCGGCAGCGTCGACGGGTACGCCAGCGTATTCCGATACGCCACGCGATGCGTCGCCGAGTACCAGTGCGGCACCACATAGTAGCCGTTCATCAGCACGCGATCGAGCGCGTGCGTCGCGTCCACCAGTTGCTCGCGCGTCTGCGCGGAGATCACTTTCTGCAGGATCGCATCGACGGCCGGCGACTTCACGCCTGCGAGATTGTCGGAGCCCTGCTCGTCCGCGGACTTGCTGCCGAAGCGCGAAACCTGCTCGGTGCCCGGCACCTGCACGTCGGGCATGCGCACGCTCGTCATGTCGAAGTCGAACGCATCGAGACGTTTCTGGATCAACGCGTAATCGACGGTGCGAAAGTTCATCGTGATGCCGAGCTTCTGCAGATTGCGCCCGAACGCGGCCGCGACCGGCTCCATCGACGCGCCGCCGCCGGTGTCGTCGAGAATCTCGAAGACGAACGGCTCGCCCTTCGCGTTGCGCAGCGCGCCGTCGCGATACGTCCAGCCGGCTCGAGCGAGCAATTCGCGCGCCTTGATGAGATTGGCGCGCAGCGAGCCGGGCGGATCGGTGTCCGGCTGACGCGGCATCTCGCCGAACACGGAAGGATCGAGCTGCTTCTTCAGCGGGTTCAATATCGCGAGTTCGCCTTCGCTCGGCAATCCCTTCGCCTGCAGATCCGTGTTGACGAAAAAGCTGTCGATGCGCCTGTACTGATTGAAGAACAGTTGCCGGTTGAGCCACTCGAAATCGAGCGCGAGATCGAGCGCCTGACGCACGCGCACGTCCTTGAAGAGCGGCTTGCGCGTGTTCATGAAGAAGCCCTGCATGCCGGTGCCGTTGTGGTGCGGGAACTCGCGCTTGATGAGCTCGCCGCTGTCGAAGCGTTTGCCGATATCGCGCCGCACCCAACTGCGCGCGACGTACTCGACCAGCACGTCGTACTCGCCCGCCTTGAACGCTTCGAGGCGCGCGGTCGGATCGCCGTAAAGCTTGTAGTCGATGTGCGCGAAATTGAACGTGCCGACACGCACCGGCAGCGCCGCGCCCCAGTAATCCGGATTGCGCCGGTACGAGATCGTGCGGCCGTTGTCGTAACGATCGATCAGATACGGCCCGCTGCCGATGGGCTTCTGGAACGCGATCTTGTCGAACGGAATGCGCGTGCCGTCCGGCTTCATGCCCCACTTGCGCGAAAACACCGGAATGCCGCCCGCGAGCAGCGGCATCTCGCGCGTCGCGATCTTGAACTCGAAGCGGATCGTCTGCGGATCGACGACCACCGCGCGCGCGATCTGCCCGAAGTACACGGAGAACTGCGGCGCGGCAAGCGGACTCTTGAGCGTCTCGAACGAGAACTTCACGTCTTCCGCCGTGACCGGATCGCCGTTGGAAAAGCGCGCTTTCGGATTGATGTGGAAGGTGGTCGACATGCCATCGGGCGCGACGGAAATGTCATCGGCGAGCAGGCCGTAAGCGGTCGATACTTCGTCGGAACTGCCTGTCGTCAGGCTCTCGAACATCAGCGAAAGACCGGGCGCGGGATTGCCGCGCAACGTGAACGGATTGAACTTGTCGAAGCTCGTCAGCCGGTTCGGGTTCGCGAGGACGAGCGTGCCGTCGCGCGGCGCGTCGGGATTCACGTAATCGAAGTGCTTGAAACCGGCCGGGTATTTCGGCTCGCCGTATTGCGCGATGGCATGCACCGCGTAAGCCGGACTCGCGAGCCATGCCGCCGATGCGGCCAGCGACCAGGTCAGGACCAAGCGTGAGGCGCTGCATAAACGGATCGTCATGTGCCTCTGGGCGCGATTTGAGTGTGTGACGCGATGGAGTGACCCGGCCGGAAACCCGAAGCGCGAGCCGCGGGAATCTTAAGGCGAGGCATTGCGATGTGAGAGAATTCTACCCAAAATCACGCACCGCTCGGCCTGCGACCCAAGGGTTGTCGACTGGCCGATCGCGCCACGCACGACCCCGCGCGGCATCGGACAACCGGTGCGCGCCGCGACACTGACATCAAAGAAGGAGCATTCATGGGCTTTCTCGCTGGAAAACGAATTCTGCTGACGGGCCTGCTGTCCAACCGCTCGATCGCTTACGGCATCGCCGCGGCCTGCAAGCGCGAAGGCGCGGAACTGGCGTTCACGTATGTCGGCGAGCGCTTCAAGGAGCGCATCACCGAGTTCGCGACCGAGTTCGGCAGCGACATGGTCTATCCGTGCGACGTCGCCGACGACGCGCAAATCGATGCGCTGTTCGCGTCGCTGAAAGAACGCTGGGACTCGCTCGACGGCCTCGTGCACTCCATCGGCTTCGCGCCGCGCGAGGCGATCGCGGGCGATTTCCTCGACGGCATGACGCGCGAGAACTTCCGCGTTGCGCACGACATCTCCGCCTACAGCTTCCCCGCGCTCGCGAAAGCCGCGCTGCCGATGCTGAAAGACGGCTCGTCGCTGCTCACGCTGTCGTATCTCGGCGCCGAGCGCGCGCTGCCGAACTACAACACGATGGGCCTCGCGAAGGCATCGCTCGAGGCGAGCGTGCGTTACATGGCGGCGTCCCAGTCGCTCGGCGCCAAGGGCGTACGCGTCAACGCCATCTCGGCCGGCCCGATCAAGACGCTCGCGGCGAGCGGCATCAAGAGCTTCGGCAAGATTCTGAACTTCGTCGAACAGAATGCGCCGCTCAAGCGCAATGTGACGATCGAGCAAGTGGGCAATGTCGCCGCGTTCCTGCTGTCGGATCTGTCGAGCGGCATGAGCGCGGAAGTCGTCCACGTCGATGCCGGATTCCATGCGGTCGTCGGCGGAATGGGCGGCGACGCGGAATAAGCGCCCGTTCGCAGCTGCAAAACGAAGCGCCGCTCACTTCAGGTGAGCGGCGCTTTTTATTTGCCGCGATGACCGCGCCCTGCCTCAACGATAGCCGTGCGGGCCGCCATGTCCGTTGCCGTGCCCGTTGCCATGTCCGTAACCGTGCCCCGGCGGCGGACCATGCGGGCGCGGCGGAGGCGGCGGACGGCCGTGCCCGTAATGACGATAGTAGTCGTTGCGGCTCCAATAGCGTCGGCCGTCCCAGTACCGGCTGCCATGCCAGCCGATGACGACCGGCGGCGCGTACATCGGCGCGGGCTGGTAGACGACGGGCGGCGGAGGCGGTGCATAGACCGGCGTCGGCGCGACGTAGACCGGCGCCGGAATGCCGATATTCACGCCGACATGAACATCCGCCGCGCGCGCGATGCCCGTCGCGCTCAGCGCCGCCATGGTCAGCACACCGGCCACGATTCGTCCCGAGAACTTCTTTTTCATATGCAACCGGACCTCGCTTTGTACTTGTTCGCTTGCGCTCAAATATAACGAAAACCTTTCGACGCAATATTTCAGCTTTGTAAGTTATTGCCTGCTCGCGCTTTACGTCTGGAGAAACCTTACCTTTTGTTACATCGCGCGGGTGAGAATTCGCGGCGTTGTTGTTTTACTGGGAATTCGCCCTTCCACGTTCAAGCGGCAACAAAAAAGCCACCCGTGACGAACGAGTGGCTTTCGGCGACGGACGCCGGGCGGCGCGGGACGATCAACGCCAGCCGTTGTGACGGCCGTGGTCATGGCCGTCGTGATCGTGGCCGCGGCCATGATCGTAGTGGCGATAGTAATCGTCGCGATCCCAGTAGCGACGGCCATCCCAGTAACGATCGCCATGCCAGCCGACCACGATGGCCGGCTGCACGTAGACCGGCGCCGGAGGCGGCGCGTACACGACGGGCGGCGGAGGCGGCGCATAGACCGGCTCGGGCGCGACGTACACGGGCGCGGGCACCCCGATGTTCACGCCCACGGACACACCCGCATTGGCCGCGCCGGACACCATCAGACCGCCGAACATCACGGCGCCAGCCAGCACGGAAGCCTTCGATACCTTGTTCATGTAAAGCCCCACCCCGATGGGTTGTTTGTTGTGTTGACCGGACTATATCGGACGGATGCCGCATCGAGTGTTCGACTTCGTAACCTGCTATTACCGAGGAAAAACTTACGAAAAGTAAGCTCGTGCAGATGGAAAAACGGCGGCCCTCGCATCGCGAAGATCGCCGTTCGTGAGAGGCGCAGCGAAGATCAGTTCGGCAGTTCCTGGCCTTTCGTTTCCGGCGCGAGCGGGATCACCGCGAGACCGATGAGAAACGCAATCGCGGTAATGGCAATCGGCACGCCGAGCGTCTTCATGTTGAGCACCATCGCGCCGATGCCGAAGTTCACGATCGCGCCGAAGAAGCGCCCGACCGACGTGCAGAACGCGAAGGCCGTCGCACGCACGCGGGTTTCGAACTGCTCGGGCAGCCACAGCGAGAAGAGCGCGAAGTTGCCGCCGAAAAAGCCCAGCACGACGAGCAGCGCGATGAACGGCACCAGCCCGTTCGGCAGATAGAACGCCCAGCCGAACGCGAGCGCGATCGACGCTGCCATGCCGACGAAATACACCGCGAGCGTCTTTCTGCGGCCGATCTTTTCGGCCATCGGCGGCAGCGCGAGACAGCCGACGATCGTGCCGATCGAAAGCAACCCCGTCGCGATCGACGCCATGCGCGCGGCATCGTGCTTGTCCATGCCCGCCTTCGTCGCGAGCTGAACGACCGCCGACGGTTCATACACCGCGCCCGCCCACAAGCCGATGATCGCCACCGTCAGCAGCACGGCCGCGACGATCGTCCGCTTGCGATATTGCGCATTGAAGATCGCCTTCAGCGAACTCTCGTGCTTGACGTGCGGATGAGCGGTTTCGGCGCGTTCCCACTTGTCGGTTTCCTTCACGCGCAGGAGCACCATGATCGACACGACGACCGGAAACAGGCCGACGAGAAACATCGCGCGCCAGCCGAACGTCGCGCCGATCGTGTAATTGAGCGCGGCGGCGAGGAAGAAGCCCGCGTAGTAGCCGGTCTGCAGATAACCCGCGCCCATCTTCCGGCGATCTTCCGGCCACGCTTCCGCGACATACGTGCCCGCGAGCGCCCATTCACCGCCGATCCCCACGCCCGCGCAAAACCGATAGAAGCCGAGCTCCCACACGTTATTCGCGGTCGCCGCGAGGCCGGTGAAGATCGCGAACGTGAAGATGGTCGCCGCGAGCACTTTCGTGCGTCCGAAACGGTCGGCGAGCGGTCCCCAGATGAACGACAGTCCCCATCCGACGAGAAAGAGCGCGAACAGAATCGAGCCCGCAAGCCCGATGTTCGCCGGCGTCGCCTCATAGCCCGAACGCGGCAGCAATTCGGTGAGCGCCGGCGCGAGCACGAGCGCGTAGATGAACGAATCCATTCCGTCGAGCGTCCAGCCGGCCCACGCACCCCAGAAACCGGTGATCTGCGACCGGTTGAGCGGTGTCTTCGTGGCGCGCGTGGCGCTTATCTGTCGATCCAGCGTGCTGGGCATGGCCATGTCTCCAAAGGAATTAGCGACGCGCCGGTTAAAAATGTTTGTTATGGCGTCTAGGGAAAGCACCGAAGTACCGTGTGCGTTTTTATATATAATATTTGAACATCGACACACGACAAGTCCGCACTTTCACCTAGCCATGCCGACAGATCTCTCAGCCGGATCGACTCCGGCCTCATTTCGCGACGCGCAGTTCGAACCGCGCCAGAGCACGTCGCGCTTCATCGCGGATGCGCTGCGCGCCGCCATCGTCGATGGCTCGCTGTTGCCGGGCGAGCCGCTGCGGCAGGACGCGATCGCCCGGCAGTTTTCGGTCAGCGCCATTCCGGTGCGAGAAGCGTTCCGCCAGCTCGAAAGCGAAGGCTGGGTGACAATCGAGCCGAATCGCGGCGCGGCCGTCAGTCTGCAATCGGCCGACGAGGCGCGCGAGATCTACGAGATTCGCGCATCGCTCGAAAGTCTCGCGATCGGCATTGCGATCGCGCATCACACGCCCGAAACGCTTGCCGACGCGAAACGCCTGCTCGAAGCCGCCGAGAACGAGCCCGATCCGACGCTCTACGTCGTGCGCAACGAGCAGTTCCACATGGCGCTCTACGCGCCCGCCGACCGTCCTCGGCTGATGGAGCTGATCGGCCAGATGCATCGGCGCGGCGAACGCTATTTGCGGCTGAAGCTCGGTCTGCCGATCCACAAGGATTCATCCGATGCCGAGCACCGCGCGATCTTCGATGCCCTCGCCGCGCGCGATATCGAACAGGCGCAGACGCTCGTCGCGCGCCATCTGCTCGCGACGGGCGAACTGCTCTACCGCTTTCTCGCCGATGCCCAGGCGCTCGCGCACTCGAGCCACGTCAAGAAGAAGAAACGCCGCGCATCTTCCCGATCGAATTCCGTCAAGGCCGACCAATGAACGACGTCATCGCTGAAACCCGCAACTGGAACACGCGCGCGCAGGAAAAAGCGCGGCGTCTTAAGCTGATCAAGCCGTGGATGAACGGCTCCGTGCTCGATGCCGCGCACATCGTCGATGCGTTGAGTGCGCTCATCGTCACCGGCGACCGTGTCGCGCTCGAAGGCAACAATCAGAAGCAGGCGGACTTTCTCTCGCGCGCATTCGCGAAGCTCGATCCGGATCGCGTTCACGACATCCATCTGCTGATCTCGAGCATCAGCCGTCCCGAGCATCTCGCGCTCTTCGAGCAAGGCATCGCGCACAAGGTCGATTTCGCGTTCGCCGGGCCGCAAAGCCTGCGCGTCGCGCAACTGCTCGAAGACGGCATGCTGGAGATCGGCGCGATCTATACGTACATCGAACTGTATGCGCGCATGTTCATCGACTTGACGCCGCAGGTCGCGCTCGTGTGCGCGGTGCAGGCAGACCGGCACGGGAATCTGTACACGGGCGCCAACACCGAGGACACGCCGACGATCGTCGAAGCCACCGCGTTCCGGCATGGCATCGTGGTCGCGCAGGTGAACGAAATCGTCGACGAACTGCCGCGCGTCGATATTCCCGGCTCGTGGGTCGATGTCGTCGTCGAGGCCGATCGTCCGTTCGCCGTGGAGCCGCTTTTCACGCGCGATCCGCGTCACATCGGCGAATTGCAGATTCTCATGGCGATGATGACGATCCGCGGCATCTACGAGCGCTATGGCGTCAAGGCGCTCAATCACGGCATCGGCTTCGATACGGCCGCGATCGAACTGCTGTTGCCGACATACGGCGAGAAGCTCGGCCTCAAAGGAAAGATCTGCACGAACTGGGCGCTCAATCCGCATCCGACGCTGATTCCCGCGATCGAATCCGGCTGGGTGGACAGCGTGCATTGCTTCGGCAGCGAAGTCGGCATGGAGGACTACATCGCGGCGCGCTCCGATGTGTTCTTCACCGGCCGCGACGGCAGCCTGCGCTCGAATCGCGTGTTCTGCCAGCTCGCGGGGCAATACGGTGTCGATCTCTTCATCGGCTCGACCTTGCAGATGGACGCCGACGCGAATTCGTCGACGGTCACGCTCGGGCGGCTCGCGGGCTTCGGCGGCGCGCCGAACATGGGACACGATCCGCGCGGCCGGCGTCATTCGAGCGAAGCGTGGCTGAAGCTCCTGAAGGACGACGGCCCGAATCCGAAGATCGCGCGCGGGCACAAGCTCGTCGTGCAGACGGCCGAGACGTACAAGAAAGGCGGCGAGCCGACCATCGTCGATGCGCTCGACGCGATTGCCGTCGGCGAGAAAAGCGGCATGCCGATCGCGCCCGTGATGATCTACGGCGACGATGTCACGCACGTCGTGACGGAAGAAGGCATCGCGTATCTGCACGCGGCAGAAGGCGTCGACGAGCGCCGCGCCGCGCTCGCGGCGGTCGCGGGCGTGACGCCGATCGGCATGCGCGCCGATCCCGCGAAGACGGCGGAATTGAGACGGCGCGGCATCGTCGCGTATCCGGAAGATCTGGGCGTGCGGCGCGGCGAAGCCAAGCGCTCGCTGCTCGCGGCGCGCAGCATCGACGATCTCGTCGCGTGGTCGGGCGGCTTGTACGCGCCGCCCGCGCGCTTCCGGAGCTGGTGATGAAGCCGGCTCTTCGCGATCTTGCGCGCGCGGTCGCGTCGCCGTCGCTCATCGCGCAATGCGCCGTCGATGCGCTGATCGCCGAGGCGCGTCTCACGCCGAAGCCGGCGCTCGTCGATGAACGCGGCAGCGGCGCGCATCGCGATCTCGATCTGGACACGATGCTGCGTTCCGCTCGCGCCCTGCATCCGACGTTTCTCGCGATCGCGCGCGCGGCGTCGCACGCGGAGCCGTCGCAGATCTTGCGCGAGCAACTGGCGCGCATCGGCCGCGAAGGCGAATCCGCGATGATGCGCGCAACCGATGGCAGCAACGCGCATCGCGGCGCGATCTGGATCATCGGTTTGCTGTGCGCGGGCGCGGCGATGCACGCGCCCGACGACAGCGGCGCGATCTGCTTCTCGGCGGCGAAGATCGCCCGTTTCGACGATCGCTACGCGCCGCTAACGGCAACGAAGAGCCACGGTGCGCGCGTCAGCGAACGCTATCGCGTGGCGGGCGCACGCGGCGAAGCGCGCGATGGTTTTCCGCATGCGCGGCTCGTCGGCCTGCCCGCGCTGGACGCCGCGCGCGCAAGCGGACTCGCCGAATCCGACGCGCGGCTCGATGCGCTCGTCGCGATCATCGCGTCGCTCGACGATACGTGTCTTCTGCATCGCGGCGGAATGCCCGCGCTCGAAGCAGCGCATCGCGGCGCGCGCGATGTGATCGCTTGCGGCGGAGCGGCGAGCGTCGCGGGCCGTCGCGCGCTCGAGGCGCTTCACGAAGAACTGATGAAGCTGAACGCATCGCCCGGCGGCGCGGCCGACCTGCTCGCGGCGACACTCTTTCTCGACAGTCTCAGGCGCTTGCCCTGAAGAGGAACGAACGATGGAAAACATGCGATACGAATATCCGGCCAAACGGCCCGTCACGCGCCGCGCGCACGTGGGCGTCGTCGGCTCGGGCGATCTCGAAGTGCTGCTTTCGCCGTCACAAAGTGCGAACGCGGAAGTGGTGATCCGCACGAGCGTCGATGGCTACGGCCATGTCTGGAAAAGCGTGCTCGACCGCTTCTTCCAGCGCTACGACGGCGCGGCGAAAATCGAACTGAACGATTTCGGCGCGACGCCCGGCGTCGTCATGCTGCGACTCAACGAAGCCGTCGAAGCAAGCGAAAGCGAAGGAGACACGCCATGAACGCGCACGACACGTTTCTCGCGCGGCACAGCTTCATCGAAATGACGGCGCGCGAACGCGCGCACGCGCTGCTCGACCAAGGCACGTTCCGCGAACTGCTCGGCCCGTTCGACCGCATCGAATCGCCGTGGCTCGCGATGCAGAACATCGTCTGCCAGGCGGATGACGGCGCGGTCATCGCACGCGGCATGCTCGGCGGCGAACCGGCGGTGATCGCCGCGATCGAGCCGGCGTTTCAGGGCGGCAGCATCGGCGAAGTATCCGGCGCGAAGATCGCCGCCGCGCTCGAAATGGCCTTGAGCGAATTCGAAGCCGGGCGCGCGATCCGTCCCGTCGTGCTGTTCGAAACCGGCGGCGTGCGTCTGCAGGAAGCGAATCTCGGGCTCGCGGCCATCGCCGAAATTCAGGCGGCGATCGTCGCGCTGCGGGCTCATGTGCCTGTCGTCGGGGTGATCGGCGGGATGGTCGGCTGCTTCGGCGGCATGTCGCTCGCGGCCGCGCTCTGTACCGAGCTGGTGATGACGCGGCAGGCGCGCCTCGGCATGAACGGGCCGGAAGTGATCGAGCAGGAAGCGGGCATCGAGGAACTCGATTCGGGCGACCGGCGCCTCATCTGGTCGATGATCGGCGGCGAGGAACGCGTCGCGGTCGGTCTTGCGGACACGCTCGTCGAAGACGATACCGAGCAGGTGCGCGACGCCGTGCTCGCGGCGTTCAGGCGCGGCGTGCCGCCGCGGCATCGCACGGAGAACGTGGATGGCTTCATCGCGCGGCTTGCCGACGTGAACCCCGACGTCATCGATCCCGACACCTTGCGCAAACTGTGGGGCGCATCATGACCGACACACTTTCCCGCGGCGAGCGCTGGCTCGACGCGCTGACTTCTGCGTCGACGCAATCGGAGCGCGGGCCGATCCGCGTGCGCGAAGGCGCTCTCGATGGCGAACGCGCGAGCTTCTTTGCCGTCGTGCCCGATCCGCAGAACCGCTTTCCGCGCGCGACCGATAACGTCGTCGGCCTCGAACAGGGCTGGCTGCTCGCACGCGCCGTGCGCGAAACGATCGACGCCGATCGCGATGCCGGGGTGAAGCGCGCCATCGTCGCCGTCGTCGATGTGAAGAGCCAGGCGTACGGACGTCGCGAAGAACTGCTCGGCATTCATCTCGCGTGCGCCGCCGCCGTCGATGCCTACGCGAGCGCGCGGCTCGCGGGCCATCCGGTGATCGCGCTGATCGTCGGACCGGCGATGTCGGGCGCGTATCTCGCGCACGGCTATCAGGCGAATCGCATCGTCGCGCTCGACGCGCCCGGCACGGCCGTCCACGCGATGGGCAAGGAAGCTGCGGCGCGCGTTACGCGGCGCAGCGTCGAAAGCCTCGACGCGCTCGGCGACGCGGTCCTGCCGATGTCGTACAAGATGAGCGCCTACGCGAAGCTCGGCTTGCTGCACGAGCTGATCGAAGGCGTCGACGCCGACGCGCCCTCTTCCGCCGACATCGAGCGCGTGAAGGCATCGCTCGCGGCGGCGGTGAAGGATGCGCGCAACGGTCCGCGCGATCTGTCGAACCGGCTCGCTTCCGCCGATGCGAAACGCACGCGCGCCGCATCGATCGAGGTGCGCAGGCGCATGCGCGAGCA
>NZ_JFHD01000041.1 GCF_000698575.1 Caballeronia zhejiangensis | reverse complement strand
GCAGGAATCTAAGGGACCACATCCTGATGGGTGGCTGCATCTACGAATATAAAGAAGCGCTGCCTCCGAGGAACAATCTTGGAGAATGCACGCTCTTCTGGAAGAGCGATTCGGCTCTTCCCGTACCTGACTTGCAACCATTCCAGATTCAGGTGCCGTATGCGACCGACGAGGTCGCAAAACAGTATGCGATTCCGGTGGCAGGTTGGTCGCTCCTCCCTGGCCTGGTGCAGCCTAAGAGCCACGGCCAGATTACGCTCCGGTCAAAGGACGTTCGGCAAATGGCAATCGTGGACCCAAACTACCTTGCTGAGCCTGATGACATGAAGGCGCTGGTCCGCTGCGTTGAGATTTGTCGCGCGATTGGCAGTTCGCCTGAACTGTCGGAGTACGTGAAGCGCGAAGTGGCGCCTGGTCGGCTCGATCGTCAAGCTACGGAGAACTTCATTCGGAACGCCGCAGGAACGTATTTCCACCTTTCCGGAAGTTGTGCGATGGGGCGCGAGGCAAGTTCGGTGGTCGACCCACAGCTCCGCGTGAGAGGCATTCGAAATCTTCGTGTCGCCGATGCATCTGTGATGCCGAATCTGACCACGGGAAACACCATGGCGCCGAGTGTCATCATCGGCGAGCGGCTCGCGGCGTTGTTAACTAGCTAGGCTCGAAGCAGGGCAGTACGACACCTTCGCACTGCCCTGCGAAGCTCGTCATAGAACAGCTTCAGTGACGAGATGTAGAGCGGGGGCTAGTTTGCGGAACACTTCCGGTCGTTCCAAGGCGAAGGTCAAGTTGCTCTGCGCAATTTGGACGTGCTCTGTTGCAATCGCCTGCGCGCGCGTCCCTTCTCCCTTCAGCATCGCTTTCACGAGGCTGTGATGCTGCTGGTGCGCTAGAAACAGCCATTGGCGTCCCTCTTCGAGGGCGGACTGCATGGGCAACATGGCGCTCGCCGCAGCAAAGGGCAAGCGATTATTGACTTCGATTGCTCTAATCAACGCGGCGTTACCTGAACCTTCGACGAGCAACTTATGAAAGCGGTTGTTCATATCGGTGTAGGCCGCGTAATCGTCGATGCCGAGCGCCGGTTTTTCGAAGAGCCTGTCCCCTGCACGCAAACACTCCTGGAGCGCATTTGCTAGCTGTCTCGGCACGCCATGCTCGGCGATGAGCCGGGCAGCCATCCCCTCCAGGTGCCCGCGGACGGCGATTGCGTCGGAAATCTCGTTGGCGGTGATGCGCCGCATCACGTATCCGCCTCCCGGCGACTGCTCGACGAGTCCTTCCTGCTCCAACGTAGTCAACGCAAGCCTGACGGGTGTACGGGACGCTGAAAGCCGCTCTGCAAGCGCTACTTCTGCGAGCCGTTCGCCGGGGACAAACTCCCCTTTGAGGATCAGATCGCGAAGGTACACAAGCACGCGCTCTTGCTGGGATTCCATTGCTTCTCTCCGATTCTCGTGACGCGACGACAACTAACTTCCACAGTCATTCTAGCAATAGTGCATGCATCAAGGTAAGCGAGGAAGTTGAAGAGTATGCATTTATACATTGAACGGTATGCATTGAGGAGATCGTTGCATACCAAGCGTTGATTTCGCAAGCAGCGGGTTTATGCTGACATACAAATAAAACAGTAATAAAATCAATGGTATTTATGGTATTTGCCGCTTGGTGTTTTCATTGAAGCGACGTCGATTTGCATGCAGATCTTGAACATTAGCGATTTGTTGGCTAGTCTCTCGTCATGTTGATGGCTTCTGCTGAATGCATAAGTCATCTTTCTGTGTACAGGAGGAAATTCGCCATGATGAGTCAGCAGCAGAACGACGTGATTACCCGCGTGGGCAAAGGGACGCCGGCCGGTCAGCTTTTAAGGAACTATTGGCAACCGGTTGCATTGGCTGAGGAACTGCCGAGTGAGCGGCCCGTTAAGGCGGTTCGCCTGATGGGGGAGCATTTCGTTCTCTTCAGAGATGAGCAAGGCCGTCTAGGGATGCTCGATAGAGATTGCCCACACCGTGGCGCCGACTTGGCCTCGGGACGTCTTGAGGACGGCGGGCTTCGCTGCGCTTTTCATGGTTGGCTTTTCGACGTCAACGGCCAATGCACGTCCACGCCGGGTGAGCCGGCGGGCAGCACCCTGTGCAAGCGCATTAAACAGCGCAGCTATGAAGTCATCGAGCGTGCCGGGGTGATCTTTGCCTACATCGGAAGCGGTACGCCACCTGCCTTTCCTCACTTCGACTGCTTTGCCGCTCCGGACGAGTATACGTTCGCCTTTAAGGGGCTTTTCGAGTGCAACTGGCTTCAGGCACTCGAGGTCGGCATCGACCCGGCCCATGCCTCTTTCTTGCATCGCTTCTTTGAGGACGAAGACGTAAGCGACAGTTACGGCAAACAGTTCCGCGGGGCGTCGGCGAACTCGGAGATGCCAATCACGAAGGTTCTGCGTGAGTTCGAGTCGCCCGAGATATTGGTTAATCCTGCGGACTACGGGTTGCGTCTTATTGCAAAGCGCGCTGTCGACGACACCCACATGCATGTTCGCGTGACGAACGTGGTGTTCCCTCAGGCATTCGTTATTCCGATGAGTTCGGAGATGACGATCACGCAATGGCATGTGCCCGTCGACGACGAAAATTGCTACTGGTTCGCCATTTTCACCAGTTTCAATAAGCCAACGAACAAGCAGCAAATGCGCGAGCAGCGGTTGGAGCTCTACGAGCTTCCGGAGTACACCTCGCGTAAAAACAAGAGGAACAACTACGGATTCAATCTGGCCGAGCAACAGAGCCAGACCTATACCGGAATGGGTTTTGACATCAATGTCCATGACCAATGGGCGGTCGAGTCGCAAGGCGCTATTCAGGACAGAACCAAAGAGCATCTCGGTACGACCGACAAGGGAATCATTGCGTACCGCAAGCTTCTGATCGACGCGATCGAGAAGGCTCAGGCCGGCGAGAAGACATTCATGCTCATCGACGAAGCGGAGGCTTCCAAGATGACTGGGCCCGCATCAATCGACGGTATCGCTCCTATCGACCGGTGGGACGAGTACTGGAAAGAGTCGGACCTCGAGCGTCGCAACGCGGCACCCTGGCCCGCAGCTGCCCAGTCCTAAGCAGGAATCCAATATCAGAATGGAGCGCCGGGCTTCCCGCCCGGCGGATGAGACATGTCTTTCGTCGATACACACGGCCTCTGGACGAGTTCGCAGTCGGACGCGTACCTACAGGTGCTTGAACGGTTAAAAAAAGGGGACATCGAGGTCGTACGATTCTCGTTTCCTGACCAGCACGGTTTGCTGCGAGGCAAAACGTTGGTCGTTGACGAGGCGATAAAGGCGCTTAAAAGCGGTGTGACGCTCACGACGACGCTGTTTGCAAAAGATACATCGCACCGCACCGTCTTTCCGGTGTATGAAAATGGCGGTGGCTTCGATATGCCCGAGATGCAGGGGGCGTGCGATACCTTGATGGTCGCAGACCCGGAGACATTTCGAACCCTTCCGTGGGCGCCACACACAGGATGGATTCTCTGTGACGTCTACTTTACTAACGGGAATGCGGTGCCATTTGGCACACGACATCTGTTCCGACGCGCGCTCGAGCAGTTGAGCGGCGAAGGCTACGACTTCGTCTCAGGTCTGGAAGTCGAATTCCATGTCTTCAAAATTACGAACGAGAACCTGGGCCTCGAACACTCAGGGCAGCCGGGTATCGCACCCGACATTGAGCTGCTCTCGCGGGGATATCAATACTTGACTGAGTTGCGCTACGACGCCGCGGATGAAGTGCTTGAAAAGATTCGCAAAGACGTCTTGGCATTGGGCCTACCTTTGCGGTCGCTGGAAGTCGAATATGGACCGAGTCAGTTCGAGTTCACGTTTGCGCCCACGAAGGGAATTCAAGCGGCAGATGACATGGTGCTTTTCCGAAGCGCGGTCAAACAAATCTGCCAGCGCAATGGATACCACGCGACGTTCATGTGTCGTCCCCGCATTCCCAACGTTGTCTCGAGCGGTTGGCACCTGCATCAATCGCTCACTGGCAAGACTGACGGAGCCAATGCGTTTGTGCCAGAGACTGTTGACTCACCGCTCTCAGTTGTCGGGCAGCGATATCTCGCCGGGCTGCTTGCTCACGCGCAAGGCGCGACGGCCCTCGCCACGCCGACGATCAACGGATATCGACGCTACCGCCCCTATTCCAATGCGCCTGACCGCGCCATTTGGGGTCGCGATAACCGCGGAGTGATGCTTCGCGTGCTTGGAGCTCCGGGTGACCCCGCGAGTCGTATCGAGAATCGCATCGGGGAGCCGACTGCGAATCCGTATCTCTATTTTGCTTCGCAGGTTTTTTCTGGATTGGACGGCATGCGCCGGGCATTAAACTTGCCGCCGTCGGCCGACACGCCCTATGAGACGCAAGCTGCGGCTTTGCCTCGAACCCTCGACGTCGCAATCGACGCGCTGCGGACAGACGAGTGCTTGCGGGAGGGATTCGGCGGCGCGTTCGTTGACTACTTCTGCAAGCTGAAAGAGGCAGAGGTGGCTCGCTTCAATCTCGAGGTGACGGAGTGGGAGCACCGAGAATATTTCGAGATGTTCTAAGCGGACCCACAAAGGAGAAACAAATGCCAATCGTCACATACATCCTGCGCGACGGTACGCCACGCGAAGTCGACGTCAAACCTGGCACCAGTGTGATGGAGGCGGCGATCCAGAACGACGTGCGCGGCATTGACGCAGAGTGCGGCGGTTGCCTGTCGTGCGCGACCTGTCACGTCTATGTCGAGCCGACCTCGACTGCGCAGTTGCCTCCTCCCGATGACTTGGAGGTGGAATTGCTCGATGGGGTCGCTGCTCAGCGTCGTCCCGAGAGCAGGCTGAGCTGCCAGATTATTGTCGAGCCAGCCACCGCCGGCCTGGTCGTCCGTATTCCAGACAAGCAAGGTTGATCCTATGAACGAACAACTTCTGATCATCGGAGCCTCCTATGCGGGGCTGCAACTTGCAGCGTCAGCGCGCGAATTGGGATTCGAAGGGAGGATCGACTTGCTCGGAGACGAGTCCTACGCTCCTTATCAACGACCGCCTCTGTCGAAGGGCTATTTGAGCGGCGCGTTCACCAGTGAGCGGCTCCCGCTTAAGTCGAACGCCTTTTTCGAAGATCAAAAAATCGACTTGACGCGCGGCGCACGCGTGACGGCTATCGACCGGGGCTCAAAGACGGTCGAACTCAACGACGGCTCGCGCCGAGGCTACGATTTCCTAGGCATAGCGACCGGCGCGCGGCCACGCATGCTCAACTGTCCCGGAGCGGCTCACGAGGCGGTTTTGTATCTCCGTAACCTGGACGACGCGTCTCGGCTCGTGGCCCGTATGCAAGATACTAAGTCAGCAGTCGTTGTCGGCGGTGGATACATCGGTCTCGAAGTCGCCGCGTCGCTTCGTCAGAAGGGCATTGACGTCACGGTAATAGAGGCCCAGAAAAATCTGCTTGCTCGAGTCGCCTCTGCATCACTTGCTTCTTTCGTCGAAGGTTTGCACTCTGAAAAGGGCGTCTCGATTCAGCTTGGTCGCACTATTTCCGAGATCAGGGACGACCACGGCCGCGCACGGGTCACCCTGAGCGACGGTACGACGCTCACCGCTGATCTCGTAGTCGTCGGCATCGGTGTCGAGCCGAATACCGAGCTGGCGCAGGGGTGTGGACTCGAGGTCCAGCGTGGAATTCTGGTCGACTCATTCACCCGTACGAGTGATTCGTCGATTGTTGCAGTGGGTGATTGTGCCGCATTCGTTCCGTACTGGGATCTGCAAGAAGGACGTCCTTGTCGCATCGAATCGGTACAGAACGCAAACGATATGGCGAAGGCCGCCGCTGCATTTATCGTCGGGAAGCCCCTTCCCTACCATTCGGTGCCCTGGTTTTGGTCCGACCAGTACGACGTGAAGCTGCAGATGGCTGGAATCAGTAGCGGCCACACTGATTTTGCAATCTCCGGCTCAGTATCGGACGCCAAGTTCTCGGTGTTCTACTTCCGCGATGGCAAACTCTGCGCCGTAGACAGCGTCAACAGTCCTCAAGACCATATGATGGCTCGTAAGATGCTCGCACAGGGGGCCGAGCTTGGAGTGAAACATGTCGAGCATCCGGGCTTCAGTCTGAAGGAGTATGCGAAGAGCCATCCGCATGACGGCGCAGGGGCAATCTGATGCGAGAAGTTGTTAAAAGAAGACCGATTGTCGGGGTTGTCTGCGATCGTTTCATGGCGGACAGTCATGATGTCCACGGTTCGAAGCATAGCTACCTGAGAGCATTGATTTCGATATCAGCAGTCGACCCCGTTCTTGTCCCTGCAACGGAGCTAATGGTTTCAACCGACGGGTATCTCGATATTTTGGATGGGCTCTTGTTTCCCGGTGGCGCTTCAGATGTCGATCCGGCGCGTTACGGCGGTCTTTCCGCTAGCCAATCGCTCATTGATCGAGACCGAGATCATGTCGCCTTGCAGCTTTTTCAAGGAGCAGCACGGCGCTCCATGCCGTTTCTTGCGATCTGCCGTGGTTGTCAGGAGATGAACGTTGCCTTCGGTGGCACCCTGTTCGAAGACATTCGACTTTATGGCTACTCGGAGGTTCATCTCGAGAAAGCCGACGAAGACATCCTGACCCGGTACCGGTACAAACACGACGTCTCCCTGGCAACCGGAGGCATTCTCAGTCGTTTGGCAGGAAGTGACCATGCGCACGTGAATTCGCTTCACCGTCAGGGGATTGCGAAAATTGCCCCGCCGTTATTCGTTGAGGCTATGTCGCCTGACGGATTGGTGGAAGCCTGCAGTCTGCCGGGTAATCACTTTGCGCTCGGCGTGCAGTGGCACCCCGAAGTTTTGACAGGAACTGACCGAGTCTCAAGGGCACTTTTTGAAGCACTCGGCGATAGTTGCCGACGCTACTCTCAAGAGAAAAAGCAAGGTTCGGTTGGAGGGGACAAGGAATGAGTCTCGACCGAATGGACCTCAATCTGCTTCGTGTGTTCGATGCTGTCTATGAGGATAGGAACCTTGTTCTCGCTGGAAAGCGATTGAATCTTAGCCAATCTGCGATAAGCCACGCGCTAGGGAGGATGCGACAGGTCGTAGGTGACGATCTGTTTGTTCGCACAGGGCAAGGCATGGTGCCGACCGTGCGCGCAACAAAAATGGCAGGTCAAGTTCGAGGAGCGCTGGCGCAAATCCGCGCAGCACTTGGCGTTGACCTGTTTGTTCCCGCCGAAGCACGTCGAAAGTTTGTTGTCGCAGCCAACGATTACATCACCTCCCTGCTTGTGGGGCGACTAAGCCAGCGACTAAGCGCCGAAGCACCGATGGTCGACCTAGTCGTGCGTCCATCAACCCGCCTGGACTTGGCTGGCCAAATTGATGTTGGTCGGATCGATATCGCCATCGGGATCTTCTCGGACATTCCTTCACGATTTCAATCGATGAAGCTCTGGCAACAGACTGATGTCCTTTTGTTGCACCGAAATCATCCCGCTGCGGACCGCGAGCTTAGCAAAGAGGACCTTCTATGGTATCCGCTTGTCGTGGTCTCGCTGGGTGGGGAGGAAGAGGGCGCGGTAGGCGGCTTCATTCTTGAACGTGGCTTGGCTCGACAATCTGAGATGTTCGATAGGCGAGCGCTTGAAAGAGGCTACTCAGGCGAAGATGAGGTACCGCGCGTCCGTGTGTCGGTTGCCCATTCCCTTGCGATGCCAGCGCTTCTCTCGTACAGCGAAATGATCGCGGTTTTGCCATCCTCGTTAGCCCGAGAACTTGAACGTTTTGGCGAGTTGAAGATTCATCAGATGCCGTACGACTGTCCCGACGTTGATGTTACTGCCGTTTGGCACGAGCGTAACGACTCTGACCCAGGAATGGTCTGGTTAAGGCAACAACTCACGGATGTAGCTCGTCAGGTTCGAGGTCGATAGCGTTGCACATTACCTAATATCGCGACGCAATGGGCCGTGCGATGACGAGGTCTGATCGAACTGCCCAGGCGATGTCCATCAGCGCCTTGTAGAGTGTGCCATCGGCAGAATGGAGTGTCGCCAAGTCGCTAGCTAAAAACAATTGCCCCAAGCGGTACAGTGGTTCAATGCGGCTCCAATGCTATCTGCCTTTTCGCTTGACCACGACCAATTGACGCAATTTTCGACTCCCAAGAAGCATATAAAGGGGAAGCGTTCAACTGCGCCATCCCGATTGAGGAAGCCCGTCGCTTCACCGATACCGCCTGTCGCCTGAGCTTCGGTGGTAAGTTAGTAAGCTGCTTCATAAAAATCGAAGTCTGTGTGGCAATGCATAAGCAAGATGCTCAAATTTCAACTGTCTCCTGAAAGGCAGGGGTGAAGTGCAATTGAAGTCAACGTCGCGCAAAATTGGAGTTCTTCGTTGATATTGCACGCAATTCGTTGGTCCTCGAAGAGTGTCAAGATACGCCCCTGCAATTGAGCAGTGCTTCACCCGGTTGTTGCCAAGAATAGCCAACTCTAAGCTCTGCGCATCAAAAGACCTTTGATGCAAAAGGGCGAATCAAACTAAGCGAATTTAGCGAATGAAGGTTTTCGCAGAACCGCTGCGTTGATCTGCATACCTGAATGTGAGGATTATATGGAAGAGACGAGCACAATGGATGTTCAAGACTTGCTTAATAGCAGCCGTTTTTCACCGTTTCAATGGCTAATCTTTGCGATGTGTTTTCTCATCGTGTTGATGGACGGGTTCGACACGGCAGCGATCGGCTTTATCGCTCCGTCGCTTGTGACAGAGTGGCATTTGAGTAAGGCTGCTTTGGCTCCCGTTTTAAGCGCTGCACTTTTCGGTTTGGCAGCAGGCGCGCTGATTTCAGGACCTGTCGCCGATGCCTGGGGGCGCCGCATGGTCCTTGTTATTGCTGTACTTCTGTTTGGCGGGGCAGCTTTGGCGTCAGCGTTTGCCAATAATCTAGGTGAGCTCACCGCTCTTCGCTTCGTGACGGGCGTGGGGCTCGGCGCGGCAATGCCAAATGCTTGCACGGTGATGAGCGAGTTTTGTCCGGAACGCAGGCGCGCTACGATCGTAAATTTGATGTTTTGCGGTTTTCCGCTCGGAGCGGCGTTTGGAGGCTTCCTGGCGGCATGGATGATTCCACTGTTTGGCTGGCGAGGTGTCTTGATCTTCGGTGGCGCAGTTCCTCTCGTCCTCGCTGTTGCGCTGCTCGCTTTTATGCCTGAGTCAATCCGATTTCTAGTGTCAAAGGGAGTTTCAGCCGAACGTATTCGATCGATCCTGGTACGTATCAATTCCAACGCGGCAAGCGCTACATCTTTCACCATGGCCGAGGCTGCAAAGTCAGACCAAAAGGGAGGGGTCGCCACGGTCCTGTCTAAGAAGCATATCTTTGGTTCCGTAATGCTTTGGGTTTGTTATTTCATGGGACTGGTCATTTTCTATGGACTCGTCAACTGGATGCCGCTCCTCTTCAGAGATGCGGGCCTCAATCCGCATCAGGCAGCGATGATCTCGGCGCTTTTTCCGCTTGGTGGTGTAGGAACTGTTTTGTGCGGAATGTTGATGGACCGCTTCGACGCCGACCGCGTCGTCGCGACTTGTTTTGCTTTGGGTGCGATTAGCGTGTATGCGGTAGGTCACGCACTAGGGGGGCAGACAGCGATGTTGATGCTCGCGGTACTTGTGGCGGGGTTGTTGGTGAACACTAGCCTTGCATCCATGCCATCGCTCGCGGCAGCGTTCTACCCGACTTCCGGGCGCGGCACCGGTGTCGCCTGGATGCTGGGCGTCGGGCGATTTGGCGGCATTGCCGGCTCGTTTCTTGTTGCTGAACTATCGCGCCACCAATTTACTCTTGCAGGCATTTTTACAGTCGTTGCCATTGCGGGTTTAATCGCATCTGGCGCGCTTGTAGCGAAACGTGCGATCTCGGGACGGCTTGGTGCGAACGATGATACGTCGAACGAGGGCAAGTATCTTGCGCACTGAATGCCACGAGCATTGCTGAATTGGTGATCTATAGGCATGCCGTAGCTTCATTCGGAGCGAGGGATTCTCGAAACTAAGCATTCCGCTCTCTCGGAAAGAAGTTTAGGAGTTTTTTGCGCATTGGACTGAAACGTCCGGCGCCGCTAGGACCCTTCGCTGTCTGCATCCTGCGCGCGCATCTTTTCCTCGATTCGCTTCAAAAATCCTCTTTGGAGAAGGCTCTGCGCGCCTCGGTTGCGCGATGGGGGTGGTGTCCGATCTCGGCCCGCTTTCCCTGTTCTTTTATATATAAATCAAACAAGTCGGTTTAGGAGATAGTATGAAGAAGGCTTTAATTTCATTCTTGGCACTTGAAGTCTTCAGTGTCTCTGCATTTGCGCAGAGCAGTGTCACTCTATATGGCATTGTGGATACCGGTGTGGAGTTTGTTTCACATGCTAATCCCGCGGGTAACTATGTGGTTCGAATGCCCGGTATTTCTGGGGAATACCCGTCTCGTTGGGGTATTCAAGGCAAGGAGGAGCTAGGTGGCGGCCTATCTACCATCTTCACGCTTGAGAGTGGATTCAACTTGCGTGGAGGGGATATGGGTCAAGGCGGCAGGTTGTTTGGACGGCAGGCTTTCGTCGGCTTGCAGGGAAACTGGGGGGCGCTAACCTTTGGCCGCCAGTACACCATGACTTACTGGGTGCTCACCGACGCCGATATGCTTGGTCCCGACATTCATGGGATAGGAGCGCTTGATTCGTATCTTCCTAACGCGCGGAGTGACAACACCGTCGCATATCGCGGAACCTTTTACGGCTTGACTGTTGGCGCAACCTATTCGTTCGGGCGCGACAGTGCTGGCACAGGCAATTCCCCCGGGCAAGGTACTTGTGCCGGCGAGGTACCAGGAGACGTGAATCAATGTAGACAGTGGAGCGCGATGCTCAAGTATGACAGCGCGAACTTCGGTCTAGCAACAGCGTACGATGAGCAAAGGGGAGGCACAAACGCCGCCGCAAACTTTTTCGACGGTCTTACACCTTTCCCAATTGCGACGAGCAACGCCAAGGACAGTCGGATTCAGGCAAATGGCTACGTTCGCTTATGGGGCGTCAAACTTGGCGGTGGTTGGATTGGTCGACGCGTCGAGCCTGACACAACAATTGCAAGCGTTCGGTCGAATCTCTTTTATTTAGGTGCGCAGTATGCCGTCACCCCTTCGCTCATCATTGACGGGGAGGCTTATCGGGACATCGTGCAACAGCAAGACGCGCGGGCAACGATGACGACAATCCGCGCGACTTATCTGCTGTCTAAGCGGACTGCTGTGTATGCGAAGGCCGCATATCTGTGGAACAGCGAACGCGCGCGCTTTTCAGTAAGCGCCGGAGGTGGCGGTACGACCCCGGCCCCTGGTATTGGTCAGCTTGGCGCTATGGTGGGCATTCGGCAGAGTTTTTGAGCGATCCCACATTCTGTGCGTCTAGCGACAATTCGCGGGACGCGGTTTCATCTGGGGGAACGTCTCAGCGCAACAGCTGTTGCTGGCCATTCGTGACGTAGAGAGGGGAACCAGCCCTGTTCTGCGCCGACGCAACCTGATTTTCGGGTTGCGTCGGACGTACATGAATTCGCTTCGGACCAAGTTTTCGGTTGAATGAAGATCTGATGATCAAGTTGCGTCTGCACAAATCTCAAGCCAATCTCCTCTCGAACTGAGCAGGCGGCGAAGCGCACGGGCCTGTCAGTGCTCGACTCGACTCAGTCGACGCCATCCTTACGCTTTTCCGGTCGTGTTGCTTGCCCGATACGATATCCCTCCCGATGGGTGTATTGGACTCCCTTCTAACGGGGGTTTTGGCGACTCGAGGAAAGTCCTAAGGTTTGAGCACGCGCCGAAATTTCCGATGCATCGTCCGACTCTTGCGAGCACCCATCGGAGTCAAATTGTCGAGCGCACTCGCGCATCGCTCAAAGCATCGCGCGTCCTCGCTACTCTGCGAAGAAGCCGTTTGACTAACGTCAAGTTTGTCTGACGCGGCCCTGCGTTTGGATGCATGCAAACCGATGTCGCAATTGATTTTCGCCTGCCGTGAAGGCTTGGCAGTCGGCATGCATCAGTCTCGCCAACCTCATTATCGAGCGAGTCCTACCATGTCCAAACATCTCCTAATACTGCCGTGGTCGCATCAGGCTCCGCTGGCGCGACGCAGGCGCGACGTTCTGCCAACGATCGTACACCTTCATTTCGAGCGCATCGCCCTCTTGAGGCGCCGATAGGCATTTCGCCATCGCCGGGCGGATCTGCAGGGACATCCGCGTAAGGGACAAGGCCCTCATTTATGTTTTGGGCAGAACGAGCCTGCGTCGATCCTTTTTCAGCTTTCGAATCCATGAATAGCTCTATTCCGGAATGGTAGTCGCTTCACATAACTGCATAGGCCCAGTCGAAAAAATCCAACTCTTCCGGAGAGATCGTTAACACGAGGAAAACCATGAAGCCGACCTGGATAGTGAGACTTTTCGCAGTGGTAATGCCGTGGCTCTTTCTGGGACTTAAACGGTCGATGATTCCCAGCACGTCTTGCGTGGTACTAGCTGTGTTTTTTTATGCTGTGCCGCAGAGCCAGGAAGTTCTTCACGGCTTGATTGAGGCTGACTTCAATACCCATCAAGAGGTGCATCGCTCATTGCTGAGCATCGTGAATGCAACGGCTTTAATGTCCTATTTCCTAACGTCGATACTACTTGCTCTTTCAATATGGTATTCGGCGCGACTCTTATGTACGGTGCAGTTTAGATTGATTTCACCGGCCGCGTGGACAAGACCTGGTGGCAGGTATGCGGGCCGTCAGATCAGGTACGCCGTGACGTGGCTGCCGCGTGCTCTGGGCGTCGCCTCGCTGGCCGCGTCAATGGGTGCGCTAATCTTTGCTAACTACGTGCATCTAAACCACTATCCGGGCAGAGTTGTCATTGCAATCGTCGGACTGGGACTCATAGCTCCGGTGCTGGTTGCAGCGGTTACCCTTAAACGCTTTCTGGATGGGCCGTCATCTTGGCAAGTATACGCCGTGACGCCCGCTGTGCTGCTTTACTTAGTGTCGGTAATTTGTTTTGCTGCGGCTGATGGCCCGCGTAAAGTCTTTGTGGTCAGTGTGATCGCAGCGCTTCTCCCAGCCTGCTTGCTGGCAGTGTTAGTTCTCAGACGCGTCGCAATCAATGGACGTGGCAAGGGCACCCTTGTCAAAACTCGCGACGTGCCTCTGCGTCGAGTACTTGGACGCGTCGGCGTGCTCACGCTCGCCGGGTTCATTGCGCTAGGCTTCCTTGCGCTTTCGCCAAGCGGGATAGCGCGCAGCATCGGTTCGGCATCCGCTATCATCGGTTCCCTCGCTGCGCTCGTGATGTTCCTGACGGGCCTGCAACTCGCGCTGAGTTGGGCCACGCAATGCGTCCCTGGCTTTACGACGGCTGTTGTTTTACTCCTGATCGTTCCCATCGGCATGGTAGCCAAGCGGAACATCGGCAGAGAAGCGTTCGAGCAGCAAGCGCTTCGCCGAATGCCACATGAAAGTACGCGTGGCCCGGCGAGCGAAGTTCCAGTATGGGGGTCGAAGGCTACGGCGGCCGGCCGAGAATCCAACGGAAAGAGCTTGGACGCTCGCGATAATCCGCGCGTTTTCCCATCATTGCCGTTGCGCCAAGCGGCCATCGAGATCCATCCTCGCTTGTACATTACAGCGTCCGGCGGCGGCGTGCGAGCTGCAATCTTTACCGCTCAGTTGCTCGCATTGGCTGACGACGCGTCCTGTGGAATGTTCGGGGAGCACATTGCTGCGACCAGCAGTGTGTCCGGCGGTAGTCTCGGCATAGCGGCTTATCTCGTGACACGGCAGGAACTCGTGCAGCATGCCTGGCAAACCAATCGAAAAATGTGGGACCACTGTACGCCTGGTGCTGTGCCCACGGAAACGCCCCTGCTTGACGCGGTCAACCGTGCGCTGGTACAGGATCATTTGTCGGCGACAATCGTGCGAGGTGTCACGCTTGATCTCGTACCATTCGTGAAACCGGGGCGAGGCATGGCGCTACTCGACAGTTGGAACGATGCACTAAAAGTTTCAATCGTCCAGTCAGATCTTTATCGGCAAGAGAAGGAACCGACGATCGCGCGTGCCATCCTTCCATTTTTCAAGGACGACAAACCCGAAGCGCTCAACATGCCGTTGCGAGATTTAACCGGTAGCATGCAGATCCAGCCCACTGTCTATTTCAACGCGACCGATTCGGAACACGGCGGGATAGTTTGGTTCTCAAACAAGGTTGCGGACATGCCTGACTGCGAATATGGCTCCGTTCCGAATGCTTACAAGGATGATCCGACTTTGTGTGGTGCGCTTACTGTGGGGCAAGCAGTTCTACATAGTGCTCGTTTTCCGCTCATCACGCCGCCCGGAGCCTTCCCAGCAGAGGAAGAATTGGCGGTGTTAGTTGATGGCGGCTACGCAGATGATTCAGGTGGTCAAACGCTGCGCTATCAGGTCGGCGAAGACAAACTCCGGGACTCCGATTCGAGGCTATTGGAAATCGACGGGAACCCGCCCGAACACGGCAAATTCTGCGGACTGAGTTCTCATGAATCCGTCATTCCTGTCGCGGTCGAGGCGCTGCTGTTATCGCGCTCGGCACGCGCGAGCTTAGCCTCTCAGCAGCTCATCGATATCGTTCCGCCTTGCAGTGCCGACGCTCAGAACTCAGGGCGATGCTCTCTCCAAGCTACATTGGATCTAGAGCAGGTTTTTAAGGTGACCAAACACGACAAGACTCAATGTGCACGCGTGCATCAAGCTCAGGTACCACCGCTTGGATGGTACACGGGGTCTCGCGCCGCTGCGCTAATCATGAAATCTGTGACGATGCAGGTTCCATCAATATGCCGTCTGGTCAATCTTGAATGCAGAAATCCTCCGCGCCTGGACTTGAACGAGGACGGCGACTCGGATGAGCCAGCTCTGCCTGTGCCTGTGGTATCGGTAAAACCTCCGGTGCCAATCGATCCAAACTGATGGAGAGTGAGAACGACGATCTTCGTGCGCGACCTGACTCGAAATTAGGTATCCGGATTTTCGTGTGGGAACAGCGTCACACGTAAGATTGCTTTCACCTTACCGAAGCTGCCCACGCACAGAATTACGAATTGGACTGTCTCGGGTCGGCAGGCCTACCCCGAGGCCTGCTGAATCGCTCAATGTGCCGGCGAACCAACGCAATAAGGAGTGCATCGCGCGTCGCCCGCCCGGTGCACGCCGTCATGTAGTTCCCCCGTGAACATCCGCGCAGTATTTCGTGACATCTTAGCGTCGCTTACCGCAAAGCTTGATGTTCATACGGCACGCCGCACCATCAATTCCTTGATCTTGCCGATCGCCTTGGTTGGATTGAGGCCCTTCGGGCACACATCGACGCAGTTCATAATCGTATGGCAACGGAACAGACGATATGGATCTTCCAGATTGTCCAGACGCTCACCGGTCGCTTCATCGCGGCTGTCCGCAATGAAGCGATAGGCTTGCAGCAGACCGGCCGGCCCGACGAATTTGTCCGGATTCCACCAGAAGCTCGGGCACGACGTCGAGCAACTCGCGCACAGAATGCACTCGTACAGGCCGTCGAGCTCATCGCGCTCGACCGGCGATTGCAGACGTTCTTTTTCCGGCGGCGGCGTATTGTTGATCAGGTATGGCTTGATCGAATGATACTGGTTGAAGAACTGCGTGAAGTCGCAGATCACATCGCGCACGACCGGTAAGCCCGGCAGGGGACGCAGGACAATTTTCTGCGGCAGGTCGTTCAGGTTGGTCAGGCAGGCGAGCCCGTTCTTGCCGTTGATGTTCATTGCGTCCGAACCGCATACGCCTTCGCGGCACGAGCGGCGGAACGACAGGGTTTCATCGACCGACTTCAGCTTGACCAGCGCGTCCAGCAGCATGCGTTCGTGCTCGAGTTCGAGCTCATACGTCTGCATGCGCGGAGCCGCGTCTTTGTCCGGATCGTAGCGGTAGACTTCAAAAGTACGTTTTGCCATTTCGATTCCCTTGCCCTTAGAAGGTACGCGCCTTCGGCGGCACCGATTCAACCGTCAGCGGCTTCATTTGCACCGGCTTGTATTCGAGGCGGTTGCGTTCGCTGAACCACAGCGTGTGGCGCATCCAGTTCTCGTCATCGCGATGCTCGTAGTCGCTCTGCGCATGCGCGCCGCGGCTTTCCTTGCGCGCCTCTGCCGAAACCATCGTCGCGCGCGCGACTTCGATCAGGTTCGCCAGTTCGAGCGCTTCCACCTTCGCGGTGTTGAACACCTTCGACTTGTCCTTCAGATGCACGTGCTTCGCGCGCTCTGCCAGTTCCGCGATCTGCCCGACGCCTTCTTCCAGCAGCGCCGAGGTACGGAACACGCCAGCATGCTTCTGCATGGTTCCACGGATGTCGTTCGCGATGTTCTGCGTGTACTCGCCCGACGTGGACTTTTCCAGCACTGCGAGACGTTCCATGGCGAAGTCGGCGGCATCGGCCGGCAGCGGCTTGTGCTCTTTCAGTTCCTTCGCATGCTTGATGATGTGGTTGCCGGCCGCACGGCCGAACACCACGAGGTCGAGCAGCGAGTTCGTGCCGAGACGGTTCGCACCGTGCACCGACACGCACGAGCATTCGCCCACGGCATAGAAACCGTTGATGGGATCGTTGTAGCCCTTCGCCGTGCCGACCACCTGGCCGTGCATGTTCGTCGGGATTCCGCCCATCTGATAGTGGATGGTCGGCACCACCGGAATCGGCTCTTTGATGCAGTCCACGTTGGCGAATTTCAGCGCGATTTCGCGGATCGACGGCAGACGCTTCATAATCGTCTCGGCGCCGATGTGCGACAGGTCCAGCAGCACGTGATCCTTGTTCGGACCCACGCCGCGGCCTTCCTTGATTTCCTGGTCCATTGAACGCGAAACGAAGTCGCGCGGCGCCAGATCCTTCAGCGTCGGCGCATAGCGCTCCATGAAGCGGTCGCCGTTCGAATTACGCAGAATGCCGCCTTCGCCGCGCACGCCTTCGGTGATCAGCACGCCCGCGCCGGCTACGCCGGTCGGGTGGAACTGCCAGAACTCCATGTCCTGCAGCGCGATGCCCGAGCGTGCCGCCATGCCCAGACCGTCGCCCGTGTTGATGAACGCATTCGTCGATGCCGCGAAGATCCGGCCCGCGCCGCCCGTGGCGAACAGCGTGGTCTTGCCTTCGAGGATATAGACCTCGCCGGTTTCCATTTCGAGCGCGGTGACGCCGAGCACATCGCCTTCGGCGTCGCGGATCAAATCCAGCGCCATCCATTCGACGAAGAAGTGCGTCTTCGCTGCGACGTTCTGCTGATACAGCGTGTGCAGGAGCGCGTGGCCGGTACGGTCGGCGGCGGCGCAGGCGCGCTGAACCGGCTTCTCGCCGTAGTTGGCCGTGTGGCCGCCGAACGGGCGCTGATAAATGGTGCCATCCGCATTACGGTCGAACGGCATGCCCATGTGTTCCAGCTCATACACCGCGTTCGGTGCTTCGCGGCACATGAACTCGATGGCGTCCTGGTCGCCGAGCCAGTCGGAACCCTTGATGGTGTCGTAGAAGTGGTAATGCCAGTTGTCTTCGCTCATATTGCCGAGCGATGCGCCGATGCCGCCTTGCGCCGCGACCGTGTGCGAACGGGTCGGGAACACCTTCGACAGCACCGCGACGGACAAACCCGCACGCGCGAGCTGGAGCGATGCGCGCATGCCCGATCCGCCCGCGCCGACGATGACCACGTCGAAACGGCGACGCGGCAGGGAAGTCTTGATTGCAGCCATGTTCTTTAAACTCTCCAGAGAATCTGTGCAGCGTAGCCGGCGCATCCGACGAGCCAGAGGATGGTCAACACCTGAAGCAGCAGGCGAATGCCCGTCGGCTTCACGTAATCCATCCAGATATCGCGAATGCCGACCCACGCGTGATAGGAGAGCGAGAGCAGGGCGACGAAGGTGGCGAGCTTCATCCACTGGGTTGCGAAAATGCCCGCCCAGCCTTCATAGGAGAAGTTGTGCGCGGCAAAGAACCAGAAGAGGAGAACGAGCGTGTACACGGCCATGACGACGGCGGTGACGCGCTGGCCGAGCCAGTCTTTCAGACCGTAGTGCGCGCCGACGACATGACGCTTTGGGCCGACTTTATCGTGGGTTGCCATATTTTTAGAACACTCCGAAAAGCTTGAGGGCCATCGCGAGCGTCAGCAGCAGCGACACGACCAGCACGATGAGAGCGGTCTGCTTGCCGCCTTCCTTGTTCACTGCGACGTGCGTATCGAGCAAGAGGAAACGGATGCCCGCGCAGAAGTGATGCAGATACGCCCACGACAGCACGAGCGTGATGATCTTGACGATGGGGTTGGCCAGGAAGCCTTTGAATGCGTCGAAACTAATTTCCGACGTGAGACTCTGTTCGAGCAGATACAGAATGAACGGCAGCGAGACGAACAGCAGCAAACCGCTGACGCGATGCAGGATGGAGACCTTCCCTGCTAGCGGCAAGCGATAGTGCATTAACTGACCGATCTGAATATTTCGAAATGCCCGCTTCCTCTCCGTCACTGGGCTCTGCATTCGATTCTCCTTTCGTTAGCGTCGTTCATAGCCACATCGATCATACGAGTGGAGCAAGAAGTCTTACCTGACAAATTAGTAATTCTTATCAAGAAAAGTCTGGGTGGCATCGACGATCGTATCCGCTTCGTCAGTGCACATGGTTCATATTGCAAATGATCTGCTGCACGGCCTTGGCCGTGTATACTACGAAGAGTGAAAAATCAAAGGGCTGGTCTGATTCGAGTACAGCAATGACTTATTCAATCAGACGATCAGGAAGAGAGGAAGGCACTGACCAGCGATCGATTGATAGGCATCCGCAGCACGCGATATTCGCATTGTTTATCAGTGGCTGATGCGCATAGTTCTCGTCGAACATTGGGGGCATGACGGGCGAAACAGTCTGCATACCTTTGTCTCATTGTATTTTTCTCTAGGAGCGTTGCCGGTAGCCCGCACATAGCATCCATGCGCTATCTGTTATTTTGTCCAACCCTTGCGTCAGGCACCACATAATTCTGAAGTCGCAATGCAAAAATTCGCGATTCTGTCACATTGAATATAAGCGAGTTCGGAGAGCAAAGATAGACATGTGCGTTCGGAAAAACAGAACGTTAGGTTCGTGATACGAGAAACCAATGCTCATCGGGCCGGCCGAGCCAAATCTATCGTGAGACATCTCGGCCAACGGCGTCATGTGTTTTCCGTCAGAAATCGCTGAATAGGGCATGCATGCGTGGTGTCCGGAAATTATGTCGGTGAACCAAGAAATCGCGGCGTGTCCCTAGACAGTTACGAGACGATCTCAATACAATTTGTGTGCACCTTGTCCAACCTCCCGTTAGATTCGTATCCGTCGCGACGCAGTGACTCAGAGCGCTGATGGACACATCGCGCTCAACGCCTTGAATTTGCACAGGCAGCGTAGGGTCCACCGGCCATCGTATTGCACTACATCAGTCACGCGACGCGTTCAGTAAAACAGAAAAGTCTTTGATGGCGCAAAGAGTTAAGAGGATCAACTGTTCCCTAGGCGTTTGTGATAATCAACCTAAAGGTTCTGCTTGAGCATGAGTCAACTCTGGCGATTTGTCCCGCTACTACACGCTATTTTTTTTGTGATATTCGCCGTAGCAATGCGACTATTTTTCGCTGCAAAACGAGGTGGACGCATTCTGTCCTTCGCGCGAAGCCAATCACCCGAGGGCTATGTCGCAAGATGCTTTTATCTGTGGTTGCCACTTGTCGATGCGGCGTATTTAGTTCTGCACGTGCTTGCAAATGACGCATACGGAAGTTTTGAATTTAACAGCGGAGTTATATCGGTCCTGAGAAAAGTGGGCGCCGTTGCCCTTGTCATTTCGCTTTGTTGGGTGTTGAGCGCGCAGTCAGCAATGGGAGATTCGTGGCGAATGGGTATTGACGATACTCCTCAAAGAGAATTAATTTCTCACGGCTTATTTAGGTTCTCGAGAAATCCGGTTTATCTCGGCATACGGTTTTCTCTGGTCGCTCAGGTACTTGTAATTCAGACTTGGCCAGTTGCTCTTATTGCGGTTTGCTGTGACTTACTTGCCCAAATTCAAGTCCGGTTCGAAGAAGACTACTTGAAGAGGCGTTTTTCAAAAGCATTTGCCGATTATAGCTCTCGCGTGCGTCGTTGGCTTTAGACGTTGAAATGTTTCGGTGGGAGCCAGTACCTGTGGGACGACGTCGCGGCGTCGTACAGGCGTTTCCCGATAGCGCCAAGTATTTGCGACGATCTCTGTATGTCAGAAGTCGTTGATTCGCTTCAAATCGTGATGCGACGGCGTACACCACGCAGGTTTCGATAAACAGCGCTTGCCGTCATCAGCTGCAACACGATTCGTCAGAAAAACGGCTATTGGAATATTCGAATCTGACGGAAATGCCATGTAGAAAACAACTTGAATTTGATTCAATTCAATTATGCAGAAACTACATTTGGCATCAAAACCCTTACTGCCTCTTACATAAAGCCTATAAGATCAAAACTCCTGTATCACTCCGTGGGAGTACACGATAGATTCACACCAAAAAATGCAATAGAATGAGTGAATTATACTTTCGCTTTCATCTGTTCGACGATAAGTCCAACTTCCGACTGGCACAGCCTTTGGCTTGCCGAAAGAAACAAGAACCCTTAACTTGGTCTGGCAGTAGCGATTGGTGTTCGATTGGTGTTAAGTCTTCGGGGAGAAAACTTCGGCATAGTGAGCGGTCGTACTTAGTCTCTTATTCTTGTGGAAAGGTTAAAATACTTTTAGCAACGTTAATTGTCCCATTGATACTGTATCAACACCGCAAAAGGCTCTTTCATCGCTGTTAGACAGCATAAAAGTAAATTCCGATGTTTCGTCTAACGTTAGGAATTGAGAACATGAAACTGCAAACAAGCGGAGCATGGCAACATACCTTATTGCAATCAGTGGAAAGACACTGGACAAGAACCGCTATCTTGAGGCGTGTGGTCGCAGAGGCCTATTAAGCCCGTCAAAGTTTCAAGATTGCCGCCCCGTAGTGACGATTCTTGATGCTCCTTCGCAAAAAACTTTGACTGTGTCTTGGCGTGACGCTTGCAGCGGAAACTTCGGCTATCAGACGTGGCGTCTCAAGATTGCACGCGCATCCGGAAGATGCGTGCTAACGGGGCAGTTGATAATGGCTGGAGAATTAACCTATGCGCCAAAATGTGGAAAGACGCCGCCGGCTAACGCTAGAGCCATGCTTTTAGCAAAACACGTTCATGAGTTTATGCACTAGGGCCGTGATTTATGTAGCAACCGGCATTTCAAATCAGTGGCGCTCATACTCGACTTTTTAATTAACATTACACGGTAGAACTTGGGATGCCAAGCGAGCGATTTGATTTTCTCGGAGCAGACGGGCAAAAATTGGCTGGACGCCTAGACTCGCCCACCGATGAGCCTCGCGCATATGCACTCTTTGCACATTGCTTCACGTGCGGAAAGGACGTATTCGCTGCGAGTCGAATAGCGCAAGCCTTAACTGATCATAGTATCGCAGTTTTACGCTTTGACTTCACGGGAGTCGGGGCGAGTGAGGGAGAGTTTGCCAATACGAATTTCTCGTCAAATTGCAACGACCTCGTGTCAGCGGCAGGCCGCCTTGAGGACGTGGGGCGCGCGCCATCAATCCTCATTGGTCACAGTCTTGGAGGCGCTGCAGTTCTCGCTTCTGCTGGCTATATCGGAGTTGTCAGAGCTGTTGTGACGATAGCTGCGCCCAGCGATCCGTCGCATGTGATCGGGCTGTTTAAGTCGGACGTGCCGCGCATTGAGGCTGAAGGCGAAGCCGACGTCCAAATTGCAGGTCGTTCGTTTCGCATTGGAAAGCAGTTTCTGCAAGACGCTGCTGAGCACAATCTGTCGAAGAAAGTCGCGGGACTGAAGCGGCCCCTACTTGTCATGCATTCACCGCAGGACACGACAGTAGAGATTCGGAACGCTGCAACTATCTTTTCTGCAGCGAAACATCCGAAGAGCTTTGTGTCATTAGATGGATCGGATCATCTTCTGAGCAAACGACGTGATGCCGTTTATGCGGCAAGCATCATTTCATCATGGAGCGCGCGATACATAGAGTAAGTTCAATTACCAACCCTAAAAATTTAGATAAACGATTTATTCCTTACTAGAAGCTACCATCCGCGTCGATGAAAGAACACGAAGCTTAGGCTCATCGGTGTTGAGTGGGCGTTTACTGCTAGTGCTGACGCCAAAGCTCGTCCGACCACGATACTGTAGAGAAAAAGATGTCTCTTTCCTCTATTGTGCGGTCCATCGCCCTTGCGCGTGAGTTTTTTAGCGCGACTTTGGAAACAGAGGCACGGGTGTGGGTCCACATACTTAAGACCGTCGGTGCGGCATTGATTGCAATGGGCCTTTCGATGCGCTTAGAGCTCTCGTCACCTCGGACAGCCATGGTCACGGTTTTCATTGTGATGCAGCCCCAAACCGGAATGGTAATTGCCAAGAGCTTCTATCGCTTCATTGGGACGATCGTAGGGGCGACGGTTACTGTCGGATTGACGGCACTTTTTGGCCAATTTTTCGAGCTATTTCTCCTGTCCATCACACTGTGGATCTGTCTCTGCACCATCGGAGCGTCACTGAATCGAAGTTTTCGCGCCTATGGCTTCGTGTTGTCGGGTTATACGACTGCGCTCATTGGCATACCAGCGCTAGCAAACCCTGACGGGGTGTTCATTTCGGCGATGACGCGCCTTTCCGAACTATCGATGGGAATCTTCTGTGCTGCAACAGTTAGCGCCTTGATTTTCCCTCAGCATGTCGCTGACACGCTGAGAGAAGTTGTACGCACCCGCTTTATACGTTTCTCGAAGCTTGTCGGTGACGCGGTAGGCGCTCAGGCAGTGCACGGTGCGCCAACAGAACTTCACGCGTTGTTTTCAGCGGATGTTGTTGGGCTCGAAGCGCTGAGTAGTGTCGCGGTGTTCGAGGATTTTGAGACAAAGTGGCGTGCGCGCCGGCTGTCGCAACTGAACACGGAATTCATGAATGTCACAACTCGAGTGCGCGCTCTACATCAGTGGCTGCTCAGATTGCGAGCGACCGAAGAGGGTGCCGTGGTGGATCTCATTGAGAACTGCCTTCAAGAGATTCCGTCGCTACTGGTGACAGCAGAAGGTCAGCCCGTACGCAACGCCGCAGAAGCCAAAGATGCTGCAGAGCAGTTGCTTGCGTTCAATGCGGCATTGCCCAGCCGGTTGGCCAACACTCGGTCAGCTATTGAAGAGTCGTCACTGACGATGCTCCCTGACTTCGATACTTCGGCTGAGTTGCTAGAGAGGCTCGTCGACGAGATGCACCGATACACCGAGGCCTACGCTTCACTAGCGGAAGACGCGTACGATGGGCCCGCTGCAACTGCACGGTTCGCGACCAAAACCAACCTATTGGCCGCGAGTGCGTCGGGGCTTCGGGCTGCCGCTGCACTATGTCTGAGTGCGATGATTTGGTACGTGACGGCCTGGCCTTCAGGCGCTGGAGCAGTAGTTAACACGGCAGTAAATAGTGCGCTCACTGGAACGATGCCCAATCCTGCCGTGGCCTCTAGACAGATGTTATGGGGGACCGTTACAGCATGCGTATTGGCGCCTGCTGTTCTATTTTTTGTGTATCCGCTTATAGACGGTTACGCTCTGCTTTGCGCGGTTCTAATCCCTCCTTTGGCTCTTGGTGTGTATATCAGCACACGTCCCGGGGGAATGGGCTTTGGATTGGGGTACTGCATTTCTTTCTGTTTGCTCGCTGGCCCCGACAATCCAATGGTCTACGACGTCGAACGCACTTTGAACGACGCTCTAGGGCTTGTGATATCAATGGTGATAGTGCTTCTTGCGAGCACGATTATTTTTCCTTCTGCTAGGCCGTGGTTGCGGAACATGCTTCTGCGCGATCTTCTTAGGCAAGCATCGCTTGCGTGTTCTACAAAGCTGTCACTTGCCCGCCTATATCTCGAAAGCCACACGAGAGATCTCGGCCATCAACTAAACGTAGCTTCCGCAGGAGAGTTGAAAGCTCAAGCATCGGCTGCAGCTTGGATGTTCACAATATTGGACTTTGGGCACTCGATCGTCGAGTTGCGTGTCGAGTTGCAGAAGTTATCGGATCTGCGAGACGATACGCGTGTCTCGGTACAGCGTCTACTGGACTGTATTTTCTCGATGTTCGAGACACCATCGGCCGATCAAGTAATTGTTGTTCGGCGCGGGTCACGTGACGCCATCCTCGCCCTTCGTGCGGAATTTGACGCGCGAGCGGACTGCATACAAGTTCGCGAACTGAGAAGACTGTCGGCGTACCTGCATTTTATCGACTTCAAGCTTGGTCAGCTACCAAGCACAAGCGTGGTTGATCGCAAAGAATGGCTAAGGCGATTCCTTGCGTGGGACGCTGACGGTGTTGCAAGTTGATGGCGGTTGTGACGTGTTGGAGCGGATTGTGAATACAGGACTGGTTGTTGGTTTCTCTGTCATTGCCATAGAAGTGCTGATATGGCGTATGCGTGTGCCTCAACGTGACTTGGCTCGGCTTGTTGTCAGAGTGGTTCTGTTCATGACGCTGAGTTGGGGGATTCTTTCATCCGGATTGAATCCATTCACACAAGCGCCGTTCCTGGAAACGCCGGACCTCCACTGGTTGTGGCAATTTCTTGAAGTCGCGTGGTGGTTCCTCGGTGCGCGATTGCTCACTTTGTTCGTCGACTCCCTGCTGCTGCCTGGTGCTTGGAGAAAGCAACGACTGTTCTCCGACATCTTTGGTGCAGTAGTATTTCTTGCGGCGACGGTTGCAGCTCTCGGATTTGTATTGGAACTCCCGGTTCGTGGACTTGTAGCTACATCGGGCGCGCTCGCGATTGTGCTTGGCCTCGCTATTCAGAGCACGCTGAGCGATGTGTTTGCTGGCATTGTTCTGAACGTGACTGAGCCATATTCAGTCGGTGACTGGATTGCATTCGACGACGTCGAGGGCAAAGTTATCGAAATGAATTGGCGTGCGACCCATTTACTGACAGGTCAAGGCAATTCTGTCATCGTACCGAACGCAGTTGCATCAAAATCTAAGATTGTGAATAACAGTCGACCGTCTCTAGTTCACGGCATTTCCATCGTCCTTGAGATCGATCCTGAAGCTAGGCCCAAAGCGGTGCTGGACGCAATGAATCTTGCGCTGACGGGCTGCAGCGAAATTCTGTCGGCACCCACACCATATTCGAGAGTGAAAAGTGCAACCCTAAATTCAATACACTACGAGCTCGTAGGGTATGTCGATGATTTGGGGAGGAAAATGCGCGTATCAAACGAACTATTCGACTTGTGCTACCGCCATTTGGCTTCATCCGGGGTGCGCTTGCGCGCACTCGGCGTACCGGCACCTAGTGCAACTACACGGGATGAACGCGAGTCGTTGTTGAAGCAAGTTCCGTTGTTCAGCAGCCTTTCTGGCGATGAAATATCACGGTTAGCTCAGCGGCTTTCGCGACACGAATATCAATCGGGCCATCGAATATTCGCACCGGGGACGATTCCAGAGAGTCTGTCCATTATCTACTCTGGTGTGCTGTCTGTGAAGTTTGATAGTGGAACTGGGGAACGCGAAATAAATAGAGTAGGGCCAGGTGAGGCGTTTGGTGAGTCTGGGCTGCTCGCCGGGCTGCCGATGAACGTGACTATCACAACGCTCACCCCTTGTGTTCTTTTTCAGCTCAGTAAAGAGGATATGACGTCGTTCTTAAAAGAGTTTCCCGACGTCGCGACGCAAATGTGTTTGCTATTGGCCTTCCGTCAAGACAAGCTTGGGAAGCTCGCGATGCCAACGTCGGCTGCGCGGGAAGAGGGGCACTCACTTTTCCACTGGCTCGTCGAAAAAGTGCGGCATTTGCACTCACTACATGATGGTGGTTGAGTCGGGATGACGGCATAATGTTGAAATCGCAAGATCTACTTAAGAGATACGATGGACACGCTTCAGAACATGCGAATTTTCGCCCGCGTCGTCGAGGCCGGAGGATTTACTGCAGCCGCGCAGCTGCTAAAGACGACGACGGGGAACGCATCGCGGGCCGTTTCGGATCTTGAAGCGCATTTGCAGACAAGGTTGCTTCACAGAACGACTCGGCGCATCGCGCTAACTGACGCCGGCCAACGATATTTGCAACGCGTCCAAGAGATTCTTTCTAGTATCGAGCAAGCCGAAGCGGAGGCGGGAAATTCGACCGCTCGGGCGATGGGGAAGCTAAGAGTGCACTCGATGACAAGTTTCGGGCAGCATCATATCGTCCCGATGATCTCGCAGTATCAAGAGCAGCAACCCGGCGTTCAGTTCGAATTGACGCTCGCGCAACGGATACCCGACTTGCTTGAGGAAGGTTATGACATGTCGGTCATCCTTGCGTCCAACCTGCCTGACTCCGCGCTGGTGTCGGCAAAACTCGGTTCGATTTTCAGCATTGCCTGCGCATCACCGGCCTACATCGAACGATTCGGAGCTCCAAAAGTACTTGCGGACCTGCTGCATCACAAGTGTTTGTACTTGATGAACCCCAAATTCACTTCTGACTCGTGGGTATTCGAAGGGCCGCGAGGACAGGAAAGCGTGGCTATCGGTCCTTCAAGTTTAACGGTCAATAACGCGGGAGCAATCGAGAACGCGATTCGACAAGGTATGGGAGTGGGCGTGCTTCCAACGTATTCAGCATTGGCGGGATTGCGTACCGGGGCGCTGGTCCGCGTTCTGACGGAGTACACGACGCTCGAAATGAATGTCTACGCTCTTTACCCCTCCCGTCAATATCTAGATGCGAAAGTTCGTACTTGGTTGGATTTCCTAAGAGGGGTGCTACCTGAGACGCTCAAAGCGGACGTCGAGTTGCTTAACGAAAGTGAACGCGCGTCGCAGCTTATTGATCGCGCAACATCGGTTTGAGAGGAATCTTGCGCTAAAGCGTAAAGCTAATAGCGCAAGTGGTCTAGGCTACTTCAAGGTCGTGATGGAAACTGAGAACGCGCTTTGAGATTTCTGAAGGAACGTCGTAGGTAGCGAAATGTCCCGCTTCCAATACGTTGATGATCGCCTTAGGCTGCTCCCGCTGCATCGCCCAGGCGCCTTTCACTGAAAATAGGGGGTCATGCTGCCCCCACAGAACGAGTAGTGGTGGACGCTTGGTTCGCAGGTACGACTGCCATTCCGGATAGCGCTTAAGATTGTTTTGGTAGTCGAAGCTCAGATTCAATTGGATTCGATCAATCCCGGGCCTTCGCAGCGAGAGTATTTCGTCCATCCAAAGATCGGGATTGTAACGCTCGAGATGCGGCCGATCTCCGACGTGACGCGCAATGCCGGCAGGCACAGAGAACATACCTTCACGGATCGCGGCTTCATGAGCATCGCGATTCGTCCAGTATGCCTTTCTTGCGTCCCACAGCCCTGTCAAACCTTCCTCGTGAATGACTGCATTCTGTACGACGAGGGAATGGATGCGCTCGGGACGAGCGGTTGCCATTCCGAAGCCGACAGGGCCACCATAGTCCTGCATGTACAGAGAATAGCGCTCTAGCTTTAAGAGGTCTGAAAAATCCAGTATTGTCTGTGACAAATTCTCGAACGTATATGCATACGCTGATGGATCTGGCGCATCGGACCAACCAAATCCGGGGTAGTCAGGCGCTATGACTCGGAACCACGCAGAGAGCTTTGACATGATTGATTCGAACATCCGCGATGATGACGAGTAGCCATGTAAGAGCAGCAATACCGGTCCGTTTTCCGGCCCTGCTTCGCGGTAAAATATTTTCACGCCCTTGACGTCTACTGTTCGATACGAGACGAAGTCTTTTGCGTCGGGTTGGCTCGGACGGAAACTTTCCCGTTCCGCCGGAGCCGCTATCGCGCCCCCAGCAAGAGGAAGCGCCGCGATAGCGCGCAGCACGTCTCGGCGCATATTCAAAGATTCGTTCCCGCGCTTTGATGCTTGCGAAGTTAGGCTGCTTTCGTTTTTGCGTTTTTGCATAAACAATTTTCTGAAAAGCGCAGCACGCCAATCGGACAATCACGTCTATTCGCTGCGCCTCGCTCGTACGGGTGAGATTACTCTGACTCGGACAGGGTAAAGAAACACGCGCTCAACAGACCGATGATATTAATGGAGGCAGCATCGAAATTCTGGTTTTGTCATCGTTCCGCGTGATATGTGTCGCAAATGCTTGATTGACAAGGGGTCGTGTGTACTATGGAGGCGAACGAAACGAGGAATTTCGATGCGCCAACCGTAGATACACTTTGGTAACGCTCATTGCTGAGGCGGGAAATTTCTCGCGATATCTGCCATGGACGATGCGCAGTTACCGTCAAGGCGATTGCCTGCGAACGCGCTGGCGACAAAGCGCGTCGAATCGACAAGCGAGCCATTGACGGTCTCGGAATGGTTGAGAGCAGGGTACAAATGCCATTCGATCCGATCTCCAGCTTTGCAGGCATTGGCCACCAGCGCGACCTGGCTTGGAACGAACACGTCGCGGTCCTTGCCGCCTGTACCAATGAAAATGGGAATGTCCGAGTTTAAGGTCGGGTAGGCTGCCATCCGTTCGATGTTGTTAAACACCGCTGACGGGGAGCGCACAAAACTATCGTTATACGTAAGTTTCTTCTCCACGATGTCGCGTTCGATTTCGTGGAGACAGGCACGCTGGCTCAAATGAAACGTCTCTATCGCCCGACTGCTCAGATAGTCGGCCGGAGTGAACGATGAGTCCAGGCGCTCAGCTGTGGTGAGGCGAAGTACGTTGTAAGCAAATGTCGGAACAACCGACCGATGTGCCTCCACATGCTCTGCTGCTGCTAAATCCTGGCCGGTCGAGTACGGGGTTCCCGTTGCGACCACGCCGACGATATCGAGATCGGGCGCGTAAGATTTCGCGTAGACGGCTGTTGCGAACGCGGCACGACCGCCCTGAGATTGGCCAAAAACGACAACACGCTTCGAAAGTGGGAAGCTCCCGTTTTGCACTGCGCGGATGCTATCAAGTACGTCGTATGCAAGCGGGCGGGTCAGTCCGTAGGGGTGAATTCCCGGCGTGCCAAGCCCTTGATAGTCGGTGGCGACAATTGCGTAGCCCCGCGCCAGCCAGTAGTTCAGGTAATGGATATCGCGGTCGCTGCGACCTGTGAACGACGGCGCGCAAATGTCCGCGCTTCCAACAGTGCCATGGGCCCAGGCCATTAGCGGCCAGCCTCCGCGTGGCGGCGTTCCCTTTGGCAAAAACAGGGCGCCGGACACGACAACGGGGGTATGATTATCGATGCCATCTGTTGAAACGTATAGGATCCGAATGTTCTCCTGAGCGGACGCCAATTCCTGTTGTCCCGTCAACGGCTCTGTGCGCAGAAGCTGACCTGGCTTGGACGGTATTGCTTTCTTCCAGTTGTAAAAAGCTGGCACGCCCCCGTCGCCGGGTGCCGACAATGAGTCGGCCGACGCGATGGACAGACCCGCTGAGGCAAGCGTCAACAATACGGCGGCCAAGTGCTTTGGAATGTTGACCATATTCATTTCCTTTTCTCTCTATAGCGGTGGCGTGAACGCCTGATCTCGCGACAACGGTGTTAGTAACAGTGCGCAATCTCGAATGATCCTGCAGGAAGCCCGTTGCTCTGCTCAGGCCCTGCGTTCAGCGCAGCGATTTGTTCCCAGTTTCCTTGAGCAACGAGACCGCGAGCAGTGACACTGCCACGCATGCTGTTGCATACCAGGCCGGTGCGACAGGATCGCCACTGATTCGGACGAGCCATACGCTAACGAACTGCGCGGTGCCACCGAAGACGCAAACGCTGACGGCGTAGGCAATCGAAATTCCGGTTGCCCGCACGGCTCGGGGCAACGATTCACACATCAAGGTGAACGAGGTTGCCGAACCGAATGCGTAGAAGAAAGTCAGGCAAGCAGTGATTGGGAGAATCACGCTCACGGAGGGTGTGCGATTGATAAACAGAAATGCGGGAAGCAGCCCCACGAGAAGTGCACCGCGCCCGATGAAGATTAGCGTCTTGCGGCTCCTCAAACGATCGGACGTTGCGCCCGCCAAAGGACCCGCAAACATCGTAACCATGCCCGTTGACACCCCGACCAACATGGACGTCGCCATTGGCAGACCGAATGTCTTGATTGCATAGATCGGCATGAAATTGAGAAGGTACACCGTGACGGTTCCGCCCATACCCGTCAGAGTGATCAATATCTGTGTGCGAAGGTGGGTGGTGAAAAGCTCCCTCAGGATGCCTGTGGCTGAGCCTTCGGTGGCGGAGGCTACCCAGTCTTCGTGGAGATTTCGTCGCAGGTAGATGCCCACGGGCGCTATGAGAACGCCAAATATAAACGGCAGGCGCCAGCCCCAAGCGTCCAAGGCCTCTCTCGAGAGTGTCGCCGAAAGTAGCGCTGCCAGGCCTGCACCCAAGATCGTGCCAGTGCCTTGCGTCGCAAGCTGCCAACTCACGCGAAGGCCACGGGCTTTCTGGTCACCGGCCTCAAGCAAGGTGGATGTAGCCGTTCCAAATTCGCCGCCCTGCGAGAATCCCTGTAAGAGACGTGCAAGCACGATGAGAATCGGCGCTGCGACACCGATTTGGTCGTAGGTCGGCGTGATGGCGATGAGACCGGTGCCGAATGCCATTAGCAAGATTGTGAGGCTGAGAGCGGCCTTTCGACCTCGCCGGTCGGCATAGAGACCGAGGAGCAGGCTGCCTAGCGGACGAGTAATGAACCCCGCCGCGAAGGTTGCAACTGAGGACATCAAAGACACCGTCGGGTCTTGAGAGGGGAAATACAATTTCCCAATAATGACGGCAAAGTAGGTGTAGACCGTGAAGTCGTAGAACTCGAGACAGTTGCCGATGACGGTTCCGGCAATCATCATCTTTCTCGAACCGCTGCGCACAGTAACCGTAGCTGCAGCATCCGTGTTGTTCGTGGTAGGCATCAATTGTCGATCCTTGACATCTGTTAGGTAGGGTCGTTCGTCGTCAGTGGGCGAGGTATCGCTCGACGAGCCGAGCCCAGAAGGCAGCACCGATCGGTAAATTTTCGTCGTTGAAGTCGTAGAGCGGATTGTGTACGGAGCAACCCCGTTTTCCGGTACCGTTGCCTAATCTAAGGTAGGTTCCGGGGCGCTGTTGCAGCATGAACGAGAAATCCTCGCTCGCCATCACGAGGTCCGCATGAGTATTAACGTGTTCGTCGCCAACGAGCTCCCTCGCGACTGCAATGGCGAAATCCGTTTCTTCAATGGTGTTCACGACTACGTCTGGCCCATGCACATAGTCGACCGATGCCTTCGCGCCAAAGCTTTCGGCTTGCGATTGAATGAGTTCTCGGATCCGTCTCTCCATGACTGAGCGAATCTCGTCATTGAACGAGCGCACGCTTAACTGCATCTTGGCAAAAGAAGGTATGACGTTGTGGGTCTCGCCAACTTGCAAAGCGCCGACCGTTACGACCGCAGGTTGGGACGGGTCGACGTTTCGAGACACAATTGTTTGCAGCGCCATGGTGATGCTGGCCGCAACCACGACGGGGTCGACGCACAAGTGCGGGCGCGCTGCATGGCCACCGACGCCATCGATATGGACGTAAACCTTATCGCTGGCGGCCATGAACGGGCCCCTGCGAAACAAGAACGTACCGATTTCCACACCGGGATGGTTGTGCATCCCGAAGACTGCGTCGCACGGGAAGCGCTCGAATAGGCCGTCAGCAATCATGCTTCGCGCGCCTCCTGCTTTTCCCAGTTCCTCCGCGGGCTGGAAGTACAAATGCGCCGTGCCGTTGAATCGGCGAGTAGCCGCCAGATGGCGAGCGGCGCCGAGCAACATGGTTGTGTGTCCGTCATGGCCGCAGGCGTGCATTTTTCCCGGTTCGACGCTGGCGTACGGTAGACCAGTTTTTTCCAAGATGGGCAGAGCGTCCATATCAGCCCGAATTCCAATCTTCCGATGACTGTTCCCTATCTTGAGCGTCCCAACGACCCCTGTTTTTCCAACACCTCTGGTCACGTCCCACCCCCACTGCTTGAGCTTGCTAGCAACCAGATCTGACGTCTGCAATTCTTGGAACCCGAGTTCAGGGTGCTGATGAAGATGTTGGCGGATGTGAGACAGCTCGCCAGAGTGAGGCGCGAGCTCGTCTATAGAGGTAAATCCAAGGTGCGACATACGATCAGTCCTTTTTCGAGGAGAGCCTTGACGGCAGTCCCCCTTAGATAGGTGGTGTATCAAGAAGCGTTTGGGCCTTCAACATTTGAGTGTTCGCGGCAACACGAGCAGATCCAATTTGTGATTCGGAACGCCACACATCAAGGCCTGCGGAGCGGATTGCTGACGTGATCGCTGCGATGACCGCAATCATGGCGACGTCTTGCGACGGCTTATTGCGCAGTGGTCATCTATAATTTCCGGTCGACGCTGAGCGTTCGCGAATACGTATCGATCCTGTTTTTCCGTCCTTAACCTCATGGGTTCGCCTGCAGTTAGGCATGGAGCACGCAGTGAAACAGCAGCAATTGCTTGCATTTGTGTATGCCGCGAGGTTGGGTAGTCTTCGTGCAGCGGCACGACAGCTAGGGCTTACGCAACCGGCAGTGACGCACACAATTCGCGAGCTCGAAAGCTCTCTTGACGTCGAACTGGTCACGCGAACAAACCGGGGCATCGAACTTACTGAGGCGGGTGATGCTCTGTTACCACGTGCGGAACAACTTCTTGCTGACATGCGGCGCGTTAGGGAAACGATAGAGCAAGTTAAAAATCGACCCGTCGGCAATGTCTCCGTGGGCACGCTTTCGACGATTGCGCTAACGATCCTTCCAGACGCGGTGCTCAAGTTTCGCGAGATGATGCCCTTGGTGAAGCTGCGCATCCATGAGCTTTCAGTCGTCGAGACTCTTGCCCGCTTGCGCAACGGGGAACTGGACATTGCGGTAACGCACCGCGCGCCAGAGCTGGACAGCGACTTCGAACACGATTCGTTATTTACTTGCCGGTTCGCGATCGCGATGCGGGCCGGGCACCCTCTTGCTAAATCCACTCGGCTCACTGAATTGCTGGATGCAGAGTGGATTGCAACCCTGACGTCAGAGGGTTTGTCCCAAAGCGTGATGAAGGCGATGTTTGAAGCGCAGGGACTTCCTTTTCCGAGACGCATGCTTGACGCACCTTCTTCATTTGCCGTGAGGGCCGGTTTGCTTGCAAAAACCGACGTGATTGGCTGCTATACCCGACCCTTGGTCCGTTCGATGATTCCGCTCGGAATCACGATGGCACCGATCCAAGATGAACTTCCTGAACTTGATTTCGCAATCATCTCTCGACGAGACCTTGCGCCGACACCGGCGGTTCTGCGATTCAGCGAGTGTTTGCGTCAGGCGGCGCGCGAGCAGGCGGATTCGTTGCAATAGGCTCAAAAACAAGTTCGGGAATTGCGCTTCCAGCGGTTCGTATGTCGCGCGTTAGAAGCGCTGAATGATGCCGGCATTCACCGCAACCTGATTCGGAGTTGAGGAGGCGGTGAGTGTGTTGATACTCGCGACCGCCGGTTTATTGACCGAATTCGTTCCAGAAGCGTGTTGATAGATACCGATGGCGTACAGCTCAGTTCGCTTTGAAAGCGCGTAGTGGGGGCCGAACATCGCTTGACTGTAATGCGCCGTGCTTGTACTCAAATAGTCGAACGCTGCACCCAGCAACGTGCTCGTGTTGACTCGGTAAGTGAGGTTGGCCTGGACGTCTTGAAACGTGTGACTTCCAGCAAGTGGAGTTGAGGCAGTCCGAATGACGTCTCTGAACTGTGTGTTGGTGTAGACGGCGCCAACGGTCAATTGGCCGAATTGATACGTTGCGCCTGCGCCAATCACCCGCATGTCCGATGCCGACTCATATCCGCTGAAGATGGGGTTGCTCGCGGGACTGACAAACGTGGGAGTAACCACAGTGCCGTCGTAGAGCGACGTCGCGGGATTGTGCACGTTTTCATAGGCTGCGGCCATTTGCAAGCCTCCGCGCACATATGATGCGCCGAGGCCAAAGATTTCGTTTGTCCCAATGTTTCCCGGCGTGCCACCGACACGGTAGAGCGCACTTACACGCAACCCCGCTAAGTCGGGTGTCTCGTAGCGAAGCGTGTTGTCGACCCGATTTGTCGCGCCGACATTGTCTACGTCACCAATGTGACTTCCGATGTACCCGGCCCACAAGCCCGAGGCACTGATTTTTCCCAAAAACGCGGTCGTTTCCTCGTATTGCCGGCCAGCGGTAACCTTGCCCCATGGTGAGGCGATTCCGACCCACGCAGAGCGGCCGAACATTCTCCCATTCTGCCCAAGCGTCCCGGAATAGGCGTCAAAACCGTTCTCTAGCAGGAAAATACTTGAGATGCCGCCGCCGAGATCCTCGGACCCTTGGATGCCCCAACGACTACCGCCCCACGCGCCGCTCTGAGCCTTGAATAATGGCGACCCCTTTGCGTTGTTCTGATAAGTGAGGCCAGAATTGATAAGTCCGTAGAGCGTTACGTTTGATTGCGAGTATGCGTTCATAGCTAAGCCGGAACACAGTGCACCGGTTAGCAGGGCGATTTTTGCCGTCATCATGTCTCCGCTTGTATTCACCGAGCAGCGTTTTGCCTGCTGGTGCCTGCGGTTGTAGGCGAGGATTTTGCCTACCCGCAAATTAAGAATGAGCGGAGTTTAGTCGCGGACGGTGACTCGAAAAAGATGCTATTTTTTTTACCGCGATAAGAATATTTTATCGCGCATGAATCGATGACAGGGGAGTCTCCATGTTCCGTTGCGTTGCCAATCTCTAAGCCGAGAGCGGGAAAGCAAGGAGTTATCGAGATCCAGCATACTCAACGAAGAACGGCTACCAGCACGGTTGCGCTGAGAAATCGGAGAAAATGTCCTGCTCAAGATCGTGGCTGCCGCATGCCCGTGTAGGTGTCATCCTGTTGCGCGAACATAGCGGCCGCCGTTACCGTCGGTATGGTGCCCAATGACCATCGCCAATTATCAGGAGCGCCTTTGAGCGTCCAGAGCCGTCGCCGCCATTGAACCAGTTTCACGAACGTTTTCAGAAGTCGGTTGGCAAGGACGTTCGGTGCCGCGGAAGAGTCGACCCATATCAAGGCGCGACTATCTTGCCGGTTGCGTCAGCTTCTCGATCTTCAACTGGTTTCTATGCTAGGACTGCGTCAGGCGGCGACACTGAACCGCCCGGTATGATAATGCTTGGATGACGTTTCTCTTACCAGGTACAACATGAAGAAGATCGACGTTAGAAAACTTAAGAAGGGCGACATCATTCTTTCGACGTCGACCGGAAAGATTAGTGCGGCCATTCGCTTCTTTACCAACAGCGATATATCGCACGCGATGCTGTATGTCGCCAACTCGTCCGTGATGGACTCCACGTCCGAAGGTGTGCAAGCGAGAAACATCGACAAGATGCGCTACCATGAGAGCTGTGCGATATACGCCTATCGTCCCGTTGTCGAGCTGCCGGAAGCGACTCTTGATATGGTGGTTGGCTACGTACGGTCTGAAACGGGCGCGCCCTATTCGTTAGCAGAAGCGACCGTATCGCCTGTCGCGGCGTATGTGCGAGGGGGAACTAGGCAGTTCTGTTCTCGGCTGATCGGTCGGGCATATGCGAGAGTCGGGCTGAGGATTGGTAGTAACCCGGATTTCTTGACACCTGCGGAGATTCAGAAATCAACTCAGCTGATCAAGCTAGAGGATGTGACCGTCTCGCTCAGTGCCGAAGACGTTGCGGCGTTGGCGCAGGAGCTTGACACGACAGAAGGGATGCGTGCAGTTACGAGCGCTCTGCTGAAGCGCGTACGGGAACTTAGTAAGTCAATTCGTACTTTAACCGACATTGAGCCTTTCCTATTGAAAAATCCGCAGTATGACGCTCAGTTCGCGTCCGCCTTGGTCGAGTCTGGATACACAACGTTCTGGCAAGTGGAGGTTGCGCGATTTCCGTGGAGATATGATTCAGTCGCTCTCGCCCAGCTTTATCATGCTGTCGAAAACAAGGAAGAGGTTCTCCAGTATTGCAGAGACACTCTTCGACATGATGCTGAAGGCGATTTCGAACACTGGAACGACAACCTCAGAAAGCTTGGGAAGCTCATGAAGACGGTGCCGCTTGAGACATTCAAGCTTCAGACGGATCTGTATCTGAAGCTTTGCTTTTATCATCAACAGCGGGTGGAATCGGCGAAAATGCTGCTGAAAGTCTACGACCGTTGATACGTTGACGTTAGCGCTGACGCGCGCTCTCTGTCAGTTCTCGTCCTTCTTGTTGTCCACCGAAATCATGTTTCTGCAATCAATTTATTCATTGTCTCTGTAACCGCGGGACAGGCTGAGCCGAACTAGATCAAGACTATCCACAACGCAGGAATATCATGCGCGTCTTGATCTCGTCTGTTCCTCTCATGGGCCATCTGAACCCCATTCTGTCTATTGGCCGAGGCCTCGTGAACCGCGGGCATGAAGTAATAGGCCTGTCAGCCCGAAGCTTCCAACAACGAGTGGAGGCTATCGGCGCGACCTTTCGAGCCTTTGAAGGAAATGCGAACAGGGACCTCAGCAACTTTGTGCAATACTTCCCTGAGATATCGTCTATCCCGCCTGGCGTTGAGACCAACAAATTTTACTTTGAGCGGGTGTTCGCGGATCCTATGTTGGCGCAATACGCAAGCGTCTGTAAAGTTCTCGATGAGTTCCCTGTCGACCTGATTGTGTCGGACAATCTCTTCTTCGGCCTGCTTCCTTTGCTCTTAGGTGCACGCAAGAAGCGCCCGCCAATCGCATACTTCGGCATAACGTTTCTGTTGTGGCACCGAGCAGACGAAGCGCCTTGTAACATGGCGCTTCCGCTGGCAGCGCCGGGGCACTATAACGAGCTGGCAGCCGAAGTCAAGGCGACGTTCGATGATCCATATCGGACGTATCTTAACAACATATTGGCGAAAACATGTAGTTCGCCTCTGAACGACAGCATATTCGACTCGGTCGTGCATCTGCCGGACCTGCACCTGCAAACGACAGTGCCTCAGTTTGAGTATCCTCGAAGTGACATGCCTGACTCTGTCCGCTTCATTGGCGCAATCCCCATTGTTCCCAAGCAAGCCCCGTTGCCGGACTGGGCTGGCGATTTGGATGGCTCAAAGAAGGTCGTCTTGGTGAGTCAGGGGACGCTGTCAAACTTTGACTTCACACAACTAATTCGGCCAACTCTTGACGCATTGGCAGACGACCCCTCCTTGCTTGTTGTTGTCACCGCTGGCGGACGATCTGTTGACGACGTACCTGGCTCGATTCCTTCGAACGCTCGAATCGCGTCATACCTGCCGTTCGAATGGCTTCTGCCTCGTGTCGATGTGTTCGTGACAAATGGTGGTTATGGGAGCGTAAACCAAGCACTTAGCTACGGGGTGCCAATAGTTGGCGCAGGCAACTCCGAAGATAAGGCAGAGGTGAACGCACGGGTCGCTTGGGCCGGAGTAGGGATTGATTTGCAGACCAACACTCCCACAGTGATGGCATTGCGAGATGCCGTACGGAAGATCCTTTCGGATGCGAGATATAGAGCTAAGGCCCGTGAACTCGCTTTAGAGTACCGGCGACACGCATCGAATGGTGATGTCGTTCAGATTCTCGAATCAATGATTTGATAAGAAAGTTGATAAGACCTTTCGATACGCATTTATTTTGAAAGGTCTTCCGGTCTGAGACAACAATTGCTTTTTTGGGATCTTGGTACTTTGTTGAGTCGAGCCTTAAAGAACGAAGATCACCAACTACCGGTATGGGATCAAGCGCGTAACGGAGATAGGATGAGATGAACGATGAGGGCGCTGTTGCAGCGCGTTATAGGTTGAGCTATTCTGCTGCGATTTATTCGCAATCGCGTTCGACTAGACTGTCGGCATGCTGCTTCGTAAGCTCTAAAAATCCCATGTCGAATGACGCAGAAACACGCTTAAGGGCGCTTCTTGTTGACGGCCTGGACGGAGACGAGAGCGCGTACCGTGGATTTCTTCGAGATCTAACTCAACACCTTCGAGCATTTCTTAGGAAACGTATTCCGCAACATCTAGATGACGTTGAAGATCTAACTCAAGAGATTCTGCTTGCAGTCCACAATGCTCGTCACACCTACCGGCTGAACGAACCGTTGACGGCTTAGTTGCACGCCATTGCGCGCTACAAGCTGATGGATTTCTTTCGCTCGCGAGCACGGCGTGAATCGCTCCATGTCGTAATTGGCGACCCGGAAGAGCTCTTCGGAAGTTTGGACAACGAGCCAAAACAGGCTCGCCGCGACATCAGCAAACTCCTCGAGTTTTTGCCAGATAAGCAGCGCTTGCCGATCGTTCACGTAAAGATTGAAGGTCTATCGGTAAGCGAAACAGCTCAGATGACCGGACTTTCGGAGTCGGCCGTGAAGGTTGGAGTGCATCGCGGATTAAAAGCCCTCGCCGCGAAAATTCGAGGTCTCCGATGAAAACTGACGATCTCATCAATGTTCTTGCCAGCGGTGTGGTTGAAGTTGACCGTACTATGGTTAGGCGGCGCTTCGCGAAGGCGTTGCTGTGCGGTGTCGCGGGCTCTCTGCTCGTGATGAGCATTGTATTTGGCTTTCGTCATGACCTTGCCAGCGTTGCTCGCACAGGCGTGTTTTGGGCGAAACTCGCGTTTCCGTCAGCAATATCATTGGGCGCATTGCTAACCATTGAGCGCGTGGGGCGTCCAGGGGCCCGTATAGGGCTCACTTGGTGCTTTCTCGTCCTGCCATTTTTGGTCGTGTCAGTTGCCGGCTGAATGACGCTCGATACCACAACCCCAAGCGCTCGTTGGCCGCTTGTGCTTGGCCATACATGGCGGAGTTGTCGTTTTAACATTCTCCTTTTGTCCTTGCCACTTTTTCCTGCAGTCATCTGGGCGATGCATTCTCTAGCGCCCACACGTTTAAGAACGGCCGGCGCGGCGAGCGGCGTGCTGGCAAGTTCAATGGCTACTGTGGTGTATTGTTTGCACTGCCCTGAAATGAGCCCGGCTTTTTGGAGCGTTTGGTATGCAATGGGCATGCTCTTGCCAGCACTGATTGGTGCGTGGCTGGGTCCAAAGCTCTTGCATTGGTAGAAAACGCTGACATAGCAAATATCGAATACGCACGATCCCGGCCGTTGCAGCAAGCTAACGCTCTTCGCGCTTCGTGTCTGGCTCAAGGCTGATTATGAATTACATAGTTTTATTGAACAATCCGTTTCTTCAATCAAAGATTCGAAGCACGTAAATTTCTGTAGAATAAGTCCTAACGATGCTTCGGGATCGGAGTTCTCTCAGGTTCGTCGCCACCCCTCGGAAAGACGGACTTTTCACGCCGGCAACACGCCGGCGTTTTTTTCTTGGCAGCAAAGTCACATGCCGATGCGGTGGCTTTAGTCGTCTCTTCGAGGGCGCCCAATTACTTTTTGGGCGCTTGAGAGTCGATGTATTTGCCAAGAGCGGTGGCTAACGCTTTGTCTGTGTTTTCGAGCTCTGTCTTTGCCGCTCCAAAGTCCGGCGCTCCTGTTCCAGATTCAGTGACGCTGACGGTGATGGTCCCTGGAACGCAATCCCCTTTACATTGTTGAGCACCGGCTTTGTCGGTCTCGGGAATGATGAACCATGGCGTAGCGTTGTAGACACCAAGAGGGAGCTTGGTGTTGTCATCGTGCCATTGTCCCTCACTGTTTTGGGCGCAGTCCTTCGCACTACCGCCGGGAAGGCAGAGTCCCTTCAACGCGATAGAAGTGTTAGCTACGGATTGGTTTCCTTTTTCCGTCACACCTGAAATTGCGATACCAACTGTAACGTCGACAAGACCCGACCGATCGGTTCGAGCCGAACTCTTTGTAAGTTTGAAATAAGTTGGGACCCACTGCCAAGCTATAGGCTGTGTCGCGCCGCTCATCTTCAAAGTGGCCGCGAAAGTCAAGTCGGCTTCCGCAGGTTTATCTTTGTTTAGCAAGCGAATCACCAAGCAATTGAAGGTCGGGCGGCCTTCTCTCACAAGTGCAGCTACGTTTCCTGCATGTTCTGTGTTGAACGAGAACGCCTGCTTTTTCTTGTCTGCGTACCTAGCGAACGAGGTTTCCGCTTCCGTTGTTGCTACCGAGAACGCTGCGACCAGTGCGATGCCGACAAGTATCGGTACCACAAATACTTCGTCCGGTCCCTTGCTGTGGACGGGCTGCGTCCGCGATTGAAGCGATGCCTTGCAGAATCTATTGAAGTCTGTTAGCGGATCCTCGTTGCCGAGCCTTTCGCCGCGCAGGTCCGTGCTACCCATGAGCTCGACTTTGAGTTGTCCCTGTCCAGTCTCGCTGGAGGGATGTTTCTCGTCACCTACGACATGCAGGAACTGACAGCCGCTCAGCAATGATGCTGAAACGATGCTCGCCGTCAATTTGTTTAACGCTGGTTGCCGTGGCATGACGACCCCCTGAGATTAGCTCTCGGGATACTGAGGAGTTATTTTTGGCCGGTATGTTGTGCAGCTCACATTCGGACATCGACGTGATCAGAAATTGGATGCCTGTGAACGACTGATGAATGCAACCTTGATGATAAGGTAGCGACAGGAGCACTGAAGCCACGTGAGGTCGACTATCAAGATCGCTGACGTCGAAAATCTTGGAAGCCGCTGTAAAGGCGGTGATTGGCCCTGACCAATTCGAAAGTGCCGGCGTTCGTGGGATGGGACGATACCGTCCAATCCCTGATAGCGGAGCATGCGCTGGCCAGCTTCCGAGGTCTTTTTAGGTACGCTTTTTTGCGCGTAAGCGGACTCTGCCGTCCAAGTCAGGTCTCGAATCGACTTGACCTCGCGCTCGACAGATCGAGTTGCGAAATGGCGTCGTGTGCTTTTGGCGACTCTGTTCACGATGGGCTAAATCTCTGGCCGAGGCGTGTACATGCATATCTCAGTCGGAGTGAGAGTCGAGAACCCATCAGCCGATATTAAAAACCTGTGATGGGTCGTGACCGCACTTTCGATCATGACTGAAGTGGCGCTTCCGGCTGCCACTGCGGCGAGAAGTCCCTCGTGATTTAGGCTTGTGTACGCAAATCGCCAATCCGTTTTCTGCTTGTCCAAACGCCGCAATGCCTGCTTTGCGATCCAGGCAGGCTTCGGGAAATACCGCTAGCGGGAGGGGAGTTTGCCGAAAGACTTGGCTGCTCTCCTGACACATCCGAGCGAGCCCCTCTTGCAAGGAGCCGCCGTCGCTCGTGCGCAGAAATTTCGTGGCGACGACGAGGTTGATGTTGTGGGAATCCGCTGATTTCAGCAGCTTCCAGCTATGTCTTCAACGAATTTCCACCTCAATATTTAGAAATGTTGTTCTGATGGTGCGCAGGATGGGCGGCATGAGGCACGACGCGAAGATCTCAGACGTGGCAAGCTTGGGGCTGCCGGCTGCGAGTCCGTGCTGAAGTGCAAGGGACGCGTCTTCGTGAGCCTCGATTAGGCGCTGTGCCACGCTCGTAATAATCTCTCGCCGACAGAAGTTAGTCGCACGATTGTAGTGTCGCGTTCAAACAGGCGTTGACCGATAAGCTCTTCGAGACGCTCGATCCTCATGCTCACTGCTGTTACGTTTGGTGAAGACGGGCCGCAGCTTGCGTGAAATTGCGGATGTCCGATACTGCAACGAATGCTCGCCCGAGAAGTAGAGCGAAGTCTTGAGGCATCACCTGGCGCTCTCCTTAAACAATTCGCAGCTCGTACCGATCTGTACCGCTAGACGCATACTTCATGCTGGAATCTCGTTTTAATGCGCAAGAGCAACATGAGGGCAACGATGTTTCACGAAGCTCGCATAATTGCACGTCGCAGTTAGGCTATATTTAGCTTAAATCGCCCACTATATTAGCTCCGACTATCTCTGCGTGTCTTGAGTGAAAACTTCAATCTCGACCTGTGCGATTTTTCCTCAATCGGGCTCGTCCGTATCGGGCGGGAGTTGGCAACGGCGAGATGAACGCCTTAAAGACATGTGCATCGAGGCTCGAACCACGGTGGGGGTTAAGACAGCTGCGCGAAGATCCATACAAGTGCGACCGGACGAAGAAATGTTGATAGGTGAGAATCTTCGGGAGACGGCCGATGCGAGAACGTTGCGTCTGAGCCGAAATTTCGCTCGAACTTCTGATGACAGTTATGCTGCCGCGAAGTGACCGACTTTTTGCGCTTGCTCGGCCGCGAGGTCTGACGCCGGATTCAACCCGGCCGTATATTCCTAATAGCCCGTCAGCCACACCAGTGGCCGACAGTTCGAAACAACCGAGCTTTGCTCATTTTCTCAGGCTTTCAGGTTCCTGCATGTGCGAGCTTACAAAGCGCATGTGCCTTGATCGCAATGACGCTTTGGCCTTTGTGGAGCATCAAGACGCCTACCCACCATGCCAATTCCGGAATCGTTGAAATAGAAAGCCAGGCAAACAGTCGTCTAGACGATCAAATTACACTTTTAGAGCATGGTAGTCGCTGCGCTTTTCGGTCAATTCAAAAGCGCGATCAGGGGTGCGCGACCTCGGTAACTCCAGTTTCTGCAACCGGCGTCACCGTTTCGGCCCGTGCCCAGCAGCACGTTCGAGTACGGCAAAGAGGTCGTCGGATCCCGCCCACGTTTGTATCAACGCTTGTCTCTCAGCCTTTATGTCTTTGTTGAGAAGATCGTGGGTGTGCATATCGAGACAGAACGCACAGTTATTGATCTGCGACACCCGAAGGTACTACAGCTCGATTAGAACATGCAATGGGGCCATCTTTGCGACGTCGCTGTAGATCCCGCCGAGAGCTTCAACACCGCCTACAGCGACTTGCGCGTAGGCAGGTCGATTACTATTCGCTTCTCCCTTCGTTCGATAGGTTGTTGCTACGGGTGTGTCTGGAAGATATCGTTGGCATTATTTCAGGACGCTAGACACCCCCTATCTTCAAACTTCAGCGACAAAAGGTAAATGACGACCCGCGTCGTTGTTTTTTGCGCGCCGAACGCGTTGTTCTGAGTTTCAGAACGCGTGATGGATGTAGGGTGTTCTGAACAGCGGATCTGACCATGTATCCAAAGCTGAACGAAGGGTAAACGCGTTCTAGGTATAAGCGAATCGCGCTTGAGTCAAGCTTCATTTTCTTACAGTCTGTTCAGAGCCGGAAGTCTTCCATGGACGCGATAGAAGTCGAGCATAAGTGCCCTCTCATAAAAAGCGATGGTCACTGACAGTAGACCTAAGGGCGGTCTGCCCTGATGGCTCCATTCGGATTGCCAGGTCGCAGAGTGAAGACGTTCACATCGCCTATCGCGATATTGCAGGCGGTATGCTTTGACCGGGTGATGTGCTTCCTTTAGACGCCGATCGACGTGTTGCGACATGCCGATGTAGATGACTTTGGGGCAAAGATGCCGCCCGGTGCTTGGACGTTTGCAGCAGCTGTCTCCGTGCCCGTCCGCCAGTAGATACAAACCAAAAATGCCGAATTCACGGGGAACGTCGAAGTCGGCTGATGGCCGATCGCGCAGATTCCACGCACGCCATGGTGAGAACGGCAAATCAGGTATCTCAAGTTTCATTTGCTCGTACCTCGGAGGCGTCAACTGCTGTTTATTTGCAAGGTCGAATGGCAGTGAATCTCCCTGCGCGAAGCCTTCAGTTTGACCGTGTTTTTTCCTTTGGGGGCACCGAGGGAGTGGACTATCGCTGCAAAGGATCGTTAGCTTTTCGCAGCTTTCGACTCGGTACCTCTCGATTGCTGCGCCTTCGCGAGTGGGCAACCTAAAGTAGAATGCATCAGTGCCGACAACTAATAGATCGCGCGGTCAATAACGGCGTAGCGTTAAGATGTTATCCGGTCCCGTAGTACACCTTCTGTGGCGGCATGGGCAAGCGCGCGTCGTTAGCTCTTCGATATGCAGTGCCGCCACAAGCGGGACGCTTCTCGGGATTGCGTCATTTATCAGTTTTACCGTTTAGATGTCCAATGGAAGTCACCCTCCTGCAATTGCCTTCAAGTAAGGCGCACCGCGTCATGGCTGCCGTAGTTGTTCTTGTCGTTCTGATTGAGACAACGATCGTCTGGCACTTCTCCTCGCAGCGAACGACTGTTATTGTTCAGTTTCTGCCCATATTTGGAACTTGGGTGGCACTTACCGGATCGCTGACTGCGTATCTTTTATGGACTGAGTACAAGGTTACTGGGCGGTTGATGTTTGCCTCGCTGAGCGGCGCTTATGCGTTTGCTAGCTTAACAGCTGTTCTGCAGCTGGCTTCCTTTCCTGGTGTGTTTGCCCCAAATGGGCTACTTGGAGCTGGCTCTCAAAGTTCGCTTTGGATCTGGGTTTTTTGGCACTGCGGCTTCCCGGCCCTTGTTACGACTGCCCTCGCATTTCGGATGCGTCGAGTGAGCGAAAGCCAGGTTGGCGTCGGACGGTATTCCGTCGTCGGCGCGCTTGCACTTGCTGCGGGCTTCGGAGTCGTAGCGATAGCAGGTAAAACTCATCTCCCAGAAATTGTCTCAGCGACCGGATCGTACGCGCGTCTTCAGATGAGTCCGGCTTCCGTGTTGGTTCTGTCTATCTCGCTCGTGGCGTTATGGGCCCAAATCATGGTCACTCGGCTGCGCTCGATGTTGGATTTGTGGCTCGCTGTTGTGTTGTTTGCTGATCTCGGTGATGTAATACTTACCCTCATCGGCGGCGCGCGGTTTTCTGTTGGCTGGTATGCAGCTAAGGCAGCTTCCATGGTGTCGTCGAGTGTGGTTCTTGGGATGCTGATGCACGAGACGAACAGGTTGTATCGCGCGTTGAACGAGTCACATCAGGAACTCATGGCAAGCTCGCAACGCGACGGCTTGACGGGCGTTTTCAATCGTTCTTATCTCGATGCGGAATTGGATAAGCTCATAGCTATTGCCGATGGACGAAGACGACCGTTCTCGGTGTTGCTGATTGATGTCGATCATTTCAAGAGTTATAACGACACCTGTGGACACCTTGCAGGCGACGAGGCACTGAAGCAAGTAGCACACACGTTGAGCATCGCGACCAACAAATATGGGGGCTTCGCTGCACGATTCGGTGGCGAAGAGTTTGTCGTCGTGCTTCCTGGACATTCTTCCAAGGCGGCAATGAGTGTCGCGGAGGACATCCGCGAAAGGGTCGCCTCGCTCCCGTCCACATCCCAATGCTCTGCGCCAATTACAGTTTCGATCGGTCATGCCGCTTGGACGTCAATATTCGATAAATCGCCCAAGGGTATTCTTGGCGCGGCGGATGCCGGCCTGTACCGAGCGAAGGCATCCGGGCGAAACCGGGTTATCGACATAGAGGCAGACATGAGCGGCATCTCAGAGAAATATATGCCGCCTGCTCAGACACACTAATACGCCTAGCATGGTCGTGCAAACAGCAGTCTTATATAAGGTTCGCCGCGGATTCGTGCCAACGACCTTTCAATCAGCGCCATCCGGGTCCGTACTTGAATCAATGTCGCCGTAAGTCTTCCCGTGTAGGAATTGAGACAGGATCCGCAGATCCTCTCCAAGCAATGGGCGGCCCATGGCAACGACTCGTAGTTTGTATTCTCCGCATTGTCGACAGCGGCGTGCAATTTCGTCAATTTCTTTTACACCGCACTCGGACACAGGGGTGTACCTGTCGAGCCTGTGAAACACGAAGCTGACCATCAAAATTCCCGCGAGCACGAACACCGTAGCGATGGCTGCAAAGGCGGGCGCCTGAGAGTCAGTCTTGACCGCAGCAATCGCTACTGCTGAGGTGAAAGCAAGGTAGGCGATGATGGCGGCCACGACCTCAAACATGCTTCGTCGCTTTCCATCGGCTATCTCGGAGTGTGTTAGGGGAGGTCGAATTGAGGACGACGCTTTGGATTTCATTGCCATGGCCGATTTCCGGTTCAGTGCCGTCGACTGCCAACGGGCGCTTTCCGCTTTGATAGTTTTTGAAGCCACTAATCGATGCCGACCTTAACGTGTACGGCGCTCAAATACGACATTACAGAACCACTCGCGTAAATTGAGATGAGCGGCGTAGGGAGTTTAGTAAGTTTGTTTCTCCATAGCAACTAAACAAATAGCGAAGACTCCGTCAGCAGAAGTTCGATTTGGCTACTCGCACGTCTCAGTGGGCGGCGGGAGCATCCTTGCGCATCACTACCACCTCGATCCTGTTTAGATAGACGGGATTGGATATGGTAATGGTAGGTTGAGGAATGGCGATCCATGCAACGTTAGCTGGGGAGCACTACAATCGCTCGACATTTCTTCGGCTAAGGTCGCCGCTAACGTCCTCAGTACGCTCATGCAAACTAAAACATTCTGGCGTGACAAAATCTTCCGTAGCGCTCTCGCAGTCGCACTCAGCCTCGGCACGACGTCAGCATATGCCGATCGTTGGGGTTTGCAGATCGCAGGTGGCGTAGCCAATCACGACTTCAAGAAGGCTGATGTTGGGGTTGTGTGGGATCCGAACCTGACTTGGTGGGAAGTTAGTGGATTTCATTTCACGCTCGTCGGTGAAGGGCACATCGGCTACTGGCATACGACCGAGAGCAACGCTGTGAATTCGAACGTGTGGGAGTTTGGCCTGACTCCAGTTCTGAGGTTCATAAAGAGTTCCGGCTACTTCCGACCATTCGTTGAGGCCGGAGTCGGCGTGAGAGTGCTGTCGCATGCCCGAATAACGCAAGACTACACGCTATCGACTGGCTTCCAGTTTGCCGATATGGTTGGCGTCGGCATGATCTTCGGGCAGAAGCAGAGCTACCAGGCCGGGTTCCGCTTTCAGCATCTATCGAACGCGAGCATCAAAGAGCCGAACCCTGGCATCAATTTTGAACAGATTTATCTGCAATACAATTTCTGATCAGAAAACACGAACGCATCGTTCTGAATATGCGAACAGGAAGTCGCGAGGTGTCGTCCACGTGCCGTCTCCTCGAGCGAAGCGGTGCCATTAATTGGTTTGGAAGATAAGTTGCGCTCTTTGCGCCATTCCGCCCCAAGCCTTCCTGCTGTTGGGCCGAGACGTGACACGCAGTTATCGCAGTCGGTCTGGCAATCGTTTTCTCATTGCTTATGCAAATCATGCTTTGTCGCACGAGTGAGAACGGTGAGCGTGGAACGAATGCGTCATTCTCTCTCTTTCACTCACCAGGCGTAAGAATTGGGGCGCGTTTTTTATTGTAGATTCGTGGTACCGTACACCTCTTTCTTCATGTCACGAAGAACATGTTCTCGGGGCGGGGTGAGATTCCCCACCGGCGGTAATCATCCAGCAATTGCCAAGGGATGTAGCCCGCGAGCGCTTATCGAATGATCGCTTGTTCGATAGGGTCAGCAGACTCGGTTAGATTCCGGGGCCGACGGTATAGTCCGGATGAAAGAGAACAGGATAGCTAGTTAGATTAGGCGTGCTCGCGCATTTGTGCGCATGTTCGCGCCTAGTTTTCATTCGCTGTCCTTCGCCCTGTTCACACTAACAGGCATAGGCTCATGAATAGCTCCAACCCTATCGAAGCAGACGTAGTCTCTTCTGCTGGTTCTCAGCGTCCCCGTATCGCATTTGTCCAGGCCTGCTGGCATCGAGACATCGTCGATCAATGCAAGGCCTCATTTGTCGAGTCGTTGGTCAAGAAGGGCTTTAATCTGGAAGACATTGAACTCTTTGAGGTGCCGGGCGCATTTGAAATCCCGCTCCACGCCAAGCGGTTGGCGCAAAGCGGGCGTTACGCGGGCATCGTCGCGGCAGGGCTTGTTGTCGACGGTGGTATCTATCGGCATGATTTCGTTGCGACGGCGGTTATTAACGGGCTGATGCAAGTGCAACTCGAAACGGGCACGCCGGTGTTCTCTGCGGTTCTGACGCCCCATCATTTCCACGGCGGCGTAGAACATATCAGCTTTTTTGCAGAACATTTTGTGGTCAAGGGCGCCGAGGCCGCGCATGCGTGCGCAGACACGGTGGTCAAACTGAGCGCCTTGCCAGTTTGACGTCGGTCAGTTGAAGAACACGCGATTTAAAGTGGCCCGGCGTTGGGCCACTTTCCCAAGGGCGAGGCTCGCACATCTCGCGAAATAATTTCGCGGTTGGCGCGGGTCTCGTCTAAAGCACGGCGAAATCAAGTACCGGTAAGACCTTGGAGGCTGATCTTCGACACTGTGTTGGCAGGTTGCTCACCGAGCTTCGTCAGTGTGCCGTTGGGTCCGATCGTGTATGACACGATTTTGTCGTCGCCGGCATAGTCCTGATATAGGTATTTGCCGTCCGGACTAATCCAAGAGTCGTTAGCGAATGCGGAAGCTTGACCTGCAACTGCCGTTTCTGTCGCAACCGCTGTGTTGACGAGTGTCAGCTTACCGGTAGTGTCGAGAGAGAAAAGCGACACCGCGCCACTACCGTTGCCAACGTAGGCAAACTTGTTGTCCGGCGTCAGAGCAATCCAGCACGGCGCTTGTTGGCCGGTGACAGCGATAGGTCCACTTAGCGTCGAAAAGCTTCCCGTTGAGGAAAGCGAATATGAACTGGCCGTGCCTCCGGCTGCCTCTGTGACGATGTAGGCGGCTGCCAGCGCGCCGGAACCGAATCGGCCACCGAACGGCCCGACCCCTGCTGACTTACTACTTACGGGCTGTCCCAGCGTTCCATCACTGTTGATCGGATAGGCGAGAAGCATGTTCAAAGGCGTGACAGGAGTGACGGTCTTCAGGAACCCATTGACGACAACAAACTTCCCGTCGGGGCTGACGGCGACTTGGGTTGGAAGGGCATCTTGCGCAGCGACGGTGTACTGGGCGAGTGATGTGAGTTTCCCATCGGACCCGACGCGATAGGCGCCAAGCTCCTGAGCACCCTGTTGATGGGTCACATAGAGCACGCCGTTCGAAAACGCCAGTGATGTTGGACGTACGCCTCCGGTCGGTGAGACCGCCAGCAGCGACAAGTCGCCTGAACTGGTGATTGAGAACGTGCTTACGGTATTGTCGCCCGCGTTGGCGACAAAGAGGCGTGTGCCATCGGGCGAGACGATGAGACTGTTGTTACTGGTCAAAGCGTCCGGCGCCACGATGTTGCCCATGAAGTAGTTGACGCCGTTTGTCCCTCTGCCTCCTGTCGCGACCGTTCCCTTCGGCGTAAGCGTGCCATCTGCGTTGCGCACGAAGCGCACAACCGTGTTCGATGAGTCGTTAGTTTGTGCAAACAGTTGGTGCACGGGTGCCGGATTGTCGTCGGAGCCGCCGCCGCACGCAGCAAGCATGGCGGTCATAGTTGCTGCCAGCAGAATATGTTGCTTCATTCCTCGTTACCTCTCGCAGTTGGAATTGTTGCTCATGACCGTTGTCTGAATTTGCCGGGCCATACGCTCTAGTTCGTCGACGAGCGCGAGATGGTTACAAAAGCGGACAAAAACTTTTCGATCAAAGCTGCGAGACTTGGCGGTCTAAAGCGTGGGAGTTAATCGCTTTGGATTTGATGCGAGTTCATGAAAATGAAAGGATAACGAGGAACACAGGAAGCCCCTGAGCTTTTCGCCAAATCGATGGAAGAGAGTAGGCGCCGATTTACAGAGCAACATCTGCGTTCTAGTCGTCCTCATCGAGATCATCGGCCCTTCGTTGATGAGCAATGGAGTGGCGAGCGTATTTGAGCAGCCCGTCGTATAACTCGAACGTAGGCTCCACGCGACTTAACGTGGCTAACATATTGATGCAATGCTTCTCTAGGCGAATATCCTCGGGAAACGGCTCGCCAGGGGTTCCCATTCGTCCTCCAGAGAGTGCAGCCATCGATATTGAGGTTCGGACGTTGTTCATGACGGGTTCACTGATCAGCTCGGCCGCATCGAGAAATCTCCGTATCAGCGTCGGAAACTCATAGATGATTGTGGGCTGGCTTTCGGCCAAGATGAATGCTGCAAGCGTCCCGTGGCTTGACGTTCCACCCGACGTCCATGCAAGAAGGGTTTCCAATACAGGCTCACTAAAGTCACCGCAGAGTCCGGAGATTGCTTCACCGACGAGTTGGAGGCTTCGCCCTTCAAACGCATTGCTTTGCGCCCAGTCTAAAAGGTCTCGGAGCAAATAAGGACCTGTTTCAATCTCCGATAATTCCAAGCCTTTGCCGTTGAAGTCCTTTTGAAGTGGAGTATAAGTCCAGTCGTTTCTGCGCAGAGCCTCGACAATTCTCGCCTTAACCATTTCAACGACACTTGAGGGCGACTGCTTCATCGATGAAAGCAGGAACTCTCGAATCCAATGATCGTCCAGATCGTCTAATGCGACCAGTTTCCTCAAGAGCTCGGGCCGCCTGATATTGACCTCCCCAGCGGGAATGAGCTTGTCGTCTGCCATCCACATGAACATGTCGTGTACAGCTCTGGCATCCACAAGGAAATCTACTAGGCAGACGAGCTCAAGCGCTAATGCTGGTGAACGCCCGGCTAGCTGGCGTAGCAGCCTTGAGGCACAAAACAATACCTGCGGGTCTGTCGTTGAGAAGATCCGCTTAAACAGGTTAATTTCAAAAAGCGTGTAAGGTCGAGTTGTCGAAAATGTCCCATAGGCTTCTGCAACTTTGGCTAGAGCTTCCGATGAATTTTCTCCGCTCGCGATGTAATCGTTTATGAGACTTGTATCACCGTTGGACAGGATTACCGACAATGCATGGCCTACGTATGGACTCAGGTGGCCAGCTCGACGCTCGAGGCTTCTTAACACCAGCTCGCCGGCAAGCTCGGGTTGGGAATCCATGAGCTGGTTTATGAACAGAAATGGCGCTCCATGTGCACCGCGAGTCACCTTCGAAATATCCAAGAGGCATTCATCCAATTCGTTGAGGAGGTCATGGGAGTTGGAGAAGGTCGCCCTTAACTCTTCAGCCAACAATCGCTTGTCACAGTGATGCTCCTCACGCTCGAGTGAACTATGGAGCTTCCATGTGTCCGTTCCCCAACCGTCAACGAGGGCTCTGGTCAAGCGTGTTCTCAAATCCCGGTTCAGCAGCGCCAAAATTGCATTTGCTTCCGATGACGTGTCTTTCCAACCATGAAAAGCGTGCCAGGCTACGGATTTTGCGACCTGCACGAGGACGACCGGGTCTAGATAGAATTCTTGTAGAGTGAGATAAAGCTCGTGCAGCAGCTTATAGTGAGCCTTTTGCCAAGCCTGATCAGACGTATCGCCGTGCATCGGACCGCGCAATGCCTGCGCCAAGGTTTGTGCTGCCAAAAAAGCTTTGCGGGACGACCTTTCTTGCAAGCAACTGAGCAGTGCGTCAGTTATCTCGTCGCGGATAGCTTGAACTTGACTCAGCGGAAGCTGGTAGCGCGTAAATGTGAAGGTCGCCTTTGCATAGTTGGTCGTTTCGATTTCAGTGCCTAGCGCCCCTTCCAAAACAGAGAATGGTGCGTGCTCAAAATTGAGAGACATAGGTCGCTCCAAAAGCGACAACGCGAATCTGACGACTTGTTGGACATACTCGAGGGGTTTGTTCAACTGCACTGTCGCCAACTCTTTCAGCACGCGTATCCCGTGACTCGTGTCTTGGTTTATAGGCCGAGAATCGTTTCGTCCCGCGATCCAAAGAAGGTGGCATGCTTCGCTCAAGTGGTTGTAGGTGTACGAGGCATTCCGAATCATATTGCATACGACAGCGGTGTTTCCGTGGCCTTCATCGATGAGCCTTTTTGCAAAGTCTAGAGCCAAGCGAGGTTGGTAATAAGCTACTGCCTCGACAGCTTCCGCGTGCGGGTTGTCATACTTCGTGCCCCATTGCAGTTTTGTCTTGAGACTGTTGAGCAATAAGCTGTCGTCAGTTCTGCCTTCGCGTAAGCGCCAGTCCAATCTGCCGAGATTGATGAACAAGTTCTTTAAGAGATGCGCGCAGGAGAGGTCGAAGACTTTCGAGACGTCCTGATTCGCTTCGCCGTTGGCTCCTAGGTAGTGCTCGCGTATGACTTCGTCTGCCAAGAGGTCAGGAGCAAGGCGATGTCGAGCGCCGCGCTTAAAAAGAACGCCTGCCTCGCTGAGAAGACGAATTAACCGGGTAGCATCTGCCTGTCCAACACCCTCGACCTGTGCGAGGATGTTAAGGAAACTGGGGTCGTCAGGGATAATGGGCTGAAGCAACGCGATGATTCGAAGCACAGCGCGAAGTCTTTGAACGTCCTGACCTCCTACTAGAGTGAGGGCAACTACGTCTTGAAGCCGAGAAAGCACGTGGGTCCGAAAATCTTCCGCGTTCCCAAGTAGCTGTAGAGAAATTTTGTCGCGAGCGACCAATTGTGCCGCCAGTACGGTCGCAAGTGGAGTGGTGTAAGTTGCACCAGCTATGTCAGACGCCGAAGTTGGAGGTGCACCGCACGCCGCGAGGATAGATTCTGCGAGGGCACGTGCCTGTTCGCGGGTCTGCTGCTGGACATCCACAAAGCGGACAAGTGGACCTGACAAGCTCACATCCGCAGCCTGGAGTCGAAGCGCTTCTCTTCCATAGGGGCGTAACGCTAGGAGCAAATGAGTATTGTTCTCGGGCACCGAAGCATGACGCAAAAGTGTTCCCAAATCCTCGCGCTCGTGTGCATCGTCAATGATAAGAATGGTTTTTCCACCATTGGAATCACGCAGGTTTTCCAAGTGGTGAGCTTTTATCTCCTCTGTCGGAGAAATACATCCAATCAGGAAGGAGGTTTCGTCAGCGAGTCTCTGCGTTATCTCGTACAGAATTCGGCTTTTTCCAGATCCGGCGGCACCGACAAGTCCAGTCACTAGGATTGAATCGTCGCGCAAGGAATCAAAAACTTCTTCAACCTCAGAGCCGTGTCCAATGAGCTCCCACGAATGATTAAAAAATCGGCCAGGGACTAAGAACGGCTTGAAGAAGGCTTCCGCCGTCTGTATTGGGCCGGCTTCTCGCTCTCCAAGCAGGTCGAGGCGTTGTCCGTTGAAATAGCGGTCAACTAGGTCCAAACGATCAAATGCGGACAACTGGTGAAATTTTCGCGTTATGTCCTCTCGATCCCACAACTCCCATTCGGAATGGAGAGCGATTGCATCTCGTGCCTTTGGGCTAGCAACGCTGGAGAGAAGCAAAACTTTGTGATCAGAAACGAACGTTTGCTGGGCAACAGCCGCGTGCACCTTTTGGGCACCGAATTCACTAACTCGCTTGCATTGGAATGTATGTATTCCAAAGGGGCCGGTGGCGACAAGATCAATTCCGTGCTGCTTGTGACCGGTACCGCCGTATCGACACACCTTGCCATCGCGAGTTCTGTACAGACCATCGAGCAGAGAGGCGCAGAAACTCTCAAAAGTCTCAGGCGTTAGAGCAGGGAGTGGAAGAGGCCGGTCAAGCGATGTCGAGGTCTCGAAGGAGACCTCTTGCGGCGCAGTTTGGTATCCCGCAGCGATCATGAGCTCACCATCTTTCGCCCCGAGCAGCTTTTCAAGCGCGCGGATGTCGCTCACGCGTGGGCGAGCAGCACCGCTCTCCCAACGGCTGACCGATTGTTGGGTCCTTCCTAATGCTGTGGCTAGCTCTTGCTGCTTGATGAAGCCAGCGCCGAGCCGCAAGCGTCCGAGTAATTCCCCAAAGTTGGCGTAGGCAAAATGTAATGAATTCATCTGAATAAAAATTCCCGAGTGCCACTTCTCACACACAGTTTACCGTGTATTATCATCGAAAAGCAGTCCGGCGTCACCCTTTCGGACATTCACGCAGCGGTCAAACACGTTTTTTCGGTCCCCCCGCACTATGGACAGTCGAAATGGTCGTCCGCACAGGCAGCGGAAAAAATACTCAAATCTTTTTTAAAGATGAAGCTGATCGACTTTCCGCGCAACCACAACATTCGGACGCTAGCGGGGCTTGCAGAAACTGGCGGTATGCGGCCGCTTGAAGAACTCGCTATCAGGTGTTTGCAAACACCTGCAGACGTACGCTACGGTGAAACGTCGGTTTCTCTCGAAGAAGCCGTTGAAGCCCATTACGGGTCTTTGCTTCTCGGCCAGCGGATTTTCGAAGCCATGATTGACGTCTGAAATGCACCATCGCCTTGAAATATCCATTGATGGATGCACGACATATCGCAAGATGTTCGCCGACGACAGAAGTTCATCGCGCAACTTTGCTCTCTTGTCAGTCAACATCGGGTGAGTTTTAACATGGGACTGTCACAAAAATACAGACGCCTGCTTATTTGCAGATGCCGTCGTTTGGACACAGGCGACTTGCAAGCCGTTATTATGGAACATGACTGGCTCGACCGCTCTGACGAGGAGTCAATTCGGTGACGTTTTCTAATGATGCTAATTTGAAGCAACACGCGGGCTGCAAAATCATTAGGGCCCACACACCGCCGTATAAATCTAACGGGATTGCCTTAGCGTGCGCGCTTCAGACGGCGGTGTGGTTGGTTCGAAAGAAAGAAAAACCTATCATTGTGCTGTGGATGGGCAATGACCTGCCGGCGCGCGATGTTCTCGAAAGCGCGATGTCAGTCGACTTGGTTGACCATTTGCTTGGAGAAGGGCACTGCGCCGCGGATGGTGTCCAGTTCAACTTGATCGACACGACGAAACTTGTCACATACGAGCATGAGACCATCGTCGCGCTCGGTACGAGTGTGCTCGAGCTTGAGGCGTCTCAAGTACTAGATACAGCTGGCGCGTTGATTTTCGTGCCCCTTGGAGAACGCGATCTTAAAGCTTATATGCGCTTGGCGCCGGACTCGAACCGGATAAGTTGGAAGGAGGAAGAGCAGTCGCGAGAATTAGGTTTTGCTCGTACATCGGTGTTGCAGCAAAAGCTATCTTGGTACAGACAGTTTTATAAAGTCGTCGCGTCCGATACGTTTGGAGGAGAAAACTCGAGCCGATATGTGCCGCACGATGGCACAGGGAGATGCCGCTATTGTGGCAATTCGCCGCCGGATGCTACGTTCCGTTGGAAGTCTCACGCATTTCCAGAACAGATCGGGAACAAGATGCTTGTCGACCTGGCGGAGTGCGATGCGTGTAATCGCCATTTTGGAGACATGCTTGACGACGACTTTGCGAAGTGGACGCAGCCTTGGCGCTCAGTCTTTCGCGTAGCAGGGCGCAAAGGTATTCCGACATCCAAGTCAGGTGACGGAAAGATGCGTGTTCAAGCGGACGATGTGACTCATCTGAAGCTGTATGTTTCGTCGATCGGCGAAAGTGGCCTCATCGAGTCTGGTGAAAATCGCATCCATTTGAGGGTAGAGCGTCAGGCGTACGTTCCTATGGCGGCCTATAAATGCATTGTCAAGATGGCGCTGGCCGTGATGCCCGCGGACTACGCGTCTGAATGTGAGCATCTTAAAAAGTGGATTCTCGAAAAAAGCCATACGTTTGAAAGTTATAAGTTCAAGCCCCTGTCCGTGTGGCTACAGTTTGTTCCAGTACAAACCTTAAATGGGTCAATTACATACGCCGTGCTTCGCAGAACAGATTCTGCGAGCAGAGTTCCGTATTTGATATTCGTGCTTCAATTTTCCCACCTCCATCTGCAGATCGCGTTGCCGATGCACGAACAGGATAAGGCTCTCTGCGATGGGAAACTCTTTGAGATCATGCCATTCCCTCATATTGGGGGCTTAGCTGAGGTCGAGGCAAAGTTCGGCCGGAGCGAAGTGCGAACTGTAGACCTCAGCGGAGTCGAGCGAGTGAAAGGCGAGATCGAAACGATTCCATTCAAGTACGAACAGCGGGTTGAACTGCCAAATAACA
>NZ_JFHD01000040.1 GCF_000698575.1 Caballeronia zhejiangensis | reverse complement strand
CTCGAGGAACCGATCAAAGAACAGATCCGCCTCGAGGAAGAGCGCGTCGAGCGCGAACGCCTGGAAGCCGAGCGCAAGGAAAAGGAGCGCGTCGACGGCATCCAGAAGCGCATCGCGGAAATCAGCGCGATCCCGGCCGCGTCCGCAGAGGACAGCACGGAAGATCTCGCCGCGACGCTCGCGGACATGCAAGCCTACGAGATCACGGACGACGACGGCTTCGCGGAATTCATCGCCGAAGCGCGCGCCGCGCGCGATGCGACGCTCTTCAAGCTGCAGACGATGCACGCGGCATCGGTCGCGCGCGACGCCGAGCGCGCTGAACTCAATCGCCTGCGCGCCGAGCAAGCTGCACGCGAGGAAGCAGCTCGCCTCGAGCGGGAAGAGCTCGCGCGCCAGAAGGAGGAATTCGAGCGCCAGAAGGCAGAGTTCGAAAAGATGATGGCTGCGGCACAAGCGAAGCCCGAGACGCTCGTCGAGCAGAAGCCCGAGCCGGACGTCGAAGATGCATTCCCGCCGATGCCGATCGTCCCGGTTCCGCTCGCCGCGCCGGTTGAAGCGCTCGATCAGTTCGCATCGAGCACGGCAGAGGATGACGAGATCGAAGATCTGTTCGACCGCTCCGAACACCCGCCGCGCATGTTCATCGAGCCGACCGCCGAAATGGTCGAGGAAGCATTGAGCACGTGCCCGGAAGGCATCATTGTCACGACGCGCCCGACGCATCCCGGCCAACTGCCGACCGGCTACTGGATGGATGGCGAGTATTGGGGGCCGACGCCGGCCGGCACGGACAACATGGCGAAGGAATTCGCCGGGCAGACGATCAAGCTCGTCCCCTTCTGGTCGCATGAGAAGGAAGTTCGGTTCTCGATCGGCATGGAAGGCGGCGAAGTGGTCTATGCCGTCGAGGAAGAGGATGCTCCCCTGCTCGTTGCGAACCTGTTTGCCCAGGAGGCCGCGCAATGCTGCTGAAGATCAAGAAGCTGCATCCGGCGGCGATCGTTCCGAAGTTCGCGACCGCTGGCGCCGCGTGCTTTGACCTGCACGCGATCGAAGCGGATGCGTTCAAGCCGCACCCGACCGACCAGCACGCCGCGATCTTTCGCACCGGCCTCGCCGTCGAAGTCCCGCCCGGTTTCGTGATGATGATCCACTCGCGCAGCGGGCAAGGCTTCAAGGATGCGATTCGCCTGTCGAACTGCGCAGGCGTGATTGACAGCGATTACCGCGGCGAGATCATGGTTTCGCTACGCGCCGACGGCGAGACTTGCACGAAGGTGCGCGACGGCGAGCGCATCGCGCAGGCAATGATTGTCGCCCTGCCCGTCGTGCAGATCGTCGAGGCGGAAGAACTGAGCGACACCGCGCGCGGCACTGGCGGATTCGGGAGTACAGGCGCATGAGCGAGTGCGAGGATCGCTTGACGCGTTACTTGCGAGCATTGGTGCAGACGCTATTGCGACGCAGAAAGAACGCCTACGAGCTATGTCACCTGATAGGTGTGAGTCGCGCAGAAGCGGCGGCTATCTGGCGAGACTACCAGTAACACACGAAGCAGCCCGGCCACACGCCGGGCTTTTTTCATACCACCGCGCAATGACGCCTTGATAAACTGCAATTCCCCTTCTATGATCCACGCATGAATAAACGTATAGCTAGGTGTATAGCTATACAAAACCGTAGAGGGGTTCCAATGTCGGTATGCGTGATTGGCGCAGAAAAGGGAGGCGTGGGGAAGTCCACGTTGACAGAGAACGCCGCGGCGATACGTGCAGAAGTAGGGTATCGCGTCGTGATAGCTGACTTCGACAATCAGGGGACGTGCAGCAAGTGGATCTCGCGCCGCGAGGAACACCCTGATCTAGCGAAGATCGCCGTGCGCAGACTCCGCAAGGAGGATCGCGGGAATCTGCGCGCATTCGGTGAATTGGTGCAGGAACTCGTCGACAGCTACGACGACGTGCTGATCGACGTCGGCGGGCAGGACACCGGGATATTTCGGGCCGCGCTTGCAGTCGCCGACAAGGTGATCGTGCCGCTGACGCCTTCGCCGGACGATCTCGACACCGTTCCGGATCTCGCAGACATCGTGCGCCGCTTCGATAAGCCGCTCGACATCCGCATCGTGCTCAACATGACGTCCGGACAGCCGACGATGCTCAAGAGCATGAAGAAGGGGCTCGAGGGATTCTCTGACGTACTGCCGCTCATGCCGAAGATGATCGGCACGCGCGTCGCGTTCAAGTACGCGAAGAACAAAGGGCAGGGCGTCGCGGAACTGTCGAAGGCGGACGGTTACGACCCGCATGCGGCGAACGAAATGAAAGACTTTTACCTTGGAGTATTCGGGAAATGAGTAAGGAAATGGGAGCGCCACGCGGGCGCAACATCCTGGCGGATCTCGAGCGCGCGCAGGACGTAATCGCAGACGCACCGCCGAACGAACCGCCTTCTATGCAGACTCAGCCGGCCGTCGTTGTGCGCGAGCATGAAACGGTAGTGGAGGGCGACGGCAACCAGAAGGCGCAGGCGATGAAGCTGCTGCGCGCGGTGAAGCGCCGCAAGGAGCCGACATTGCAGACGAACGCACGCTTCCCAATCAGCTTGCTCGACGACATCGACGATCTGGCCGAAGTCCTGACCATGACCAAGACGGACATCATGGTCGAAGGCGTGCGGCGCGAAGTCGCGCGGCTGAAGAAGCTTCACGGCATCGGCTAGGGATTTAATAAAGATTTAACCTTGTTTTTAAAGGCTTTCGGCGTCGCAAGTCCCTGATTTTTAAGGCTCAAAAGTCCCTTATTGGAGCAAATAGCCCGGTCGAAATGGAGCAGATAGCCGGGTTATTGGGGCATACGTCCGGGTTATTGGAGCAAATAGCCGGGTCAACTGGAGCAAATAGCCCGGTCAATTGGAGCAAATAGCCGGGTAGTTATCCACAGGGAGCGCGGCCGTCCGAAGATTGAAGTTTGCACCGGAGCAACGGGCATAGTAGGGTGCTTGAGTGCTCCAAATACCGGGGAATCTGCTCCAATGGCAGAAGTGACCGCAGTTCGACTCGGCGATAAGTGGGTGACAACCGCGAACGATCTGACGCGCGCGGCGCACCGTCTCACGCTCGGCGAGAAGCGATTGATTGCCGCGTGTATTGCGCAGGTGAAGTCCGATTCGCCGCTGCCGGCGACGACAGACCGCACGCGAAAGACATACACCGTTACCGCGGCTGAATATGCCGAGCTCTACGACGTGTCGCGCGACACCGCGTATGAACAGATGCGCGCGAACCAGAAAACGCTGTGGGCGAAGGAAATCCAGACGATCAAGCCAAACGGCAAGGAAGGCCGCAAGGTGCGATGGGTGCAGGAGATCGCGTACAACGACGGCGAAGCGAGCGTAACGCTGATGTGGTCCGATGCAGTGTGCCAAGTGCTATTCAACCTGTCTGAGCAGTTCACGACATACAAGCTCAAGCACGCGGCCCGCTTCACGACAAAATACGCATGGACACTCTTCGAAATGCTGGCGATGTGGCGCAAGGCCGGGCGCTTCTCGATGGACGTCGACACATTCCGCGACAAGCTCGAAGTCAGCGCGACCGCGCGCGCCAATTACAAGGAACTCCGCGTGCGCGTCATCGAGCCGTCTTTGCGTGAGATTCGAGAAAAATGCGGTATCGTCGTCACCGTCGAAGAACGCAAGCGAGGCCGGCGCGTCGCCGAACTGGCTTTCTCATGGGAGCCAGATCCACAAGGCACACTCGCGTTTTGAACGATAAGTTTCCTTATGTCAAATTGATTATGAAAATCATAAAAATCATTACCGGAAGTTTGGTTATCGCGGCGCTCGCGGGGTGCGCTGCTAGTGTCGATCAGATCCAGACCGGCGACGGCCGCAACGGATATTCGATCTCCTGCAACGGATCCGCCGACAGTTGGACGAAGTGCTATCGCGCCGCGACGCAGGCATGCCCGGCGGGATACGACGTCGTGGATCGTGACAGCAGCAGCACGCCGACCGCGTACGGGCCGATGGTCACGCGCAGCATGACTATCGCCTGCAAGGCATAAAAAAAGCCCCGCCCGAAGGCGAGGCAAAGGACAGCAGCCGGGCGAGCGCGACGCGCTCAAGATCCCGGCTGCACCACGCACACAGTACGAATGTAGTCTTGGGCCGCGCGAAGCTTCGTTATTTCGCGGTCGCCGCGCTCGGTGATACCGAAAAGCTTGTTCGTAGCTCCGCCGTCAAGCTCGGCCCAGGCGGATCCATGATCCATGCCGGCGGCGCTGGCGGCGTCGGACACGTTACCGCCACTGCCTGCGCCTGACGTACAGCTTGAGACTGCGAACCGCAGGCGCAGAGAGCCATCGGCAACAGCAGCGCGCAAAGCATCGTTTTCCACTTTCGCATCGTTCCTCTCCTTCGTGTATTTGGCATCGAGCGCCGCGACATCCTCATCGCGCTTCTGCTTCCATGCGACGGCGGCTTGCAGAGCGCGCTGCGTCGTATCGTTGGCGGCCGCAAGATCTTGCGCATGCGCCGCAACTTCTTTCGCGATCTCCGCGCCGTAGCGCGGCGCCTCGACGTAATGCATCGCGCTCGCGCCGAGCACGGCCGCAATGAGATACGGCGCGAGCCGCGCGAGAATCGAAAGGACTGCGGTCATGGTGTCGGTTCCTCCTTCCCATGCACGGCGGTTGATAGCTTCTCGACGACTTCCTTGAGCGACTTCACCTGCTGCTCGAGCGCCGTGATTTTTCCCTTGAGCTCGCCGATCTGCTGGATGGCGTCGTTGCGCTCGGCCGCGAACTTGTCGGCGCGCGCATCGGCTTCCTTGCGGGCGTCGCGCTCGTCGGCAAGCGACTGGCGAAGCTGCGCGATGGTGTCGATCTTTCCGTCATCGCTTGCTGCGTCGACCTTCTCTTTCCGGAGAAAGCGCCGCATGCCGAAGAACACAGACATCGCGATCGCCGTTGCACCGCTGCCGCCGAGCGCGGATTGAAATTCATCCGGCCCGATCATTGATTGCCGCCGGTCAACGACGGTTGTTTGATGACGCGCGATAGTGCCGACGCGAGGCCGCACACGATCGACAGCGCGACGAATTCTTTCGGGGTCACGAAGTCACGGATCGCCGGGAGATTGTCTTGAACCTGCGCGGCGATGCCGAACAGTGCGGACAGAATGGCGAAGCGGACGGACCAGAGGCGGTGCCATACCGCGCTTGCGTCGTCGATCAGTTTCATGCGGGCTCCAGGTTAGACAAACGGGTTTGCCAGCCGTACTCAAAGCGCTCCTGAGACGACTTGCTTTCGGCCTGCTCGATGTAGCTCGCGCCGCGTAGGTGCTTAACCATGTCGCACAGCACGGAGAGGCCGCGCGTGCCACGCGCACCGACAAACGCATTGAGCGCCGAGAGCGTCATAGCGCCGATGCCGCCGTCGGCGGTGATGTCGGGATAAAGCGCACCCTCGTTGTTGAGCACGTTGAGCGAGCGCTGCAGATACTTGACGCCGGTCGCCTGCCCCATGTTCACGCCTGTATCGAACAGGATGAACGCGAGGCGCGCATCGATAGCGTTGATCTGGTCGAACTTCGGTTGCGTCCAATAGCGCTGGCGATAGATCGCGATCGCATCGGAGCGCTTCATGTCACGCATTGCGCCTTGGTAGCCAAAGGCCCGCGCGACAGCCGCCGTGATGCCGAAGTTGGTTTCGCCGCCGCGATCGGCCGGATCGTTCACGTATCCCGCCTCGGTTTTTAAGACTTGTTCGATGTAATCGTCGGGGACCATTGAAAAGACTCCGCTTCTAATGGTCGGATTCTATGTGCAACGGTCTGATTTTGCGACCGTTTTTTGTTTAGAGATATCTTTATTGGGAACCGAATATCTGAGAAACTATGCCGTGCGCATTAGTTTAGTGTCGCACCAAAGCACAATATCATTACGCTTGGAGATCGAATGGCGAACATGAACCCGCGTCGGCGCACCACGCCCGGCCCGAAGGAAAAGACAGGCATCAGCGAGGGACGATGGGCCGAAGGCGATCCGGCGAAGAAAGTGGCGATCAACTGCCCCTTCCCGGAGCCGACGATGTTGCAGCTCGAATGGCTGATCGAAAACAACTTCATCCACTCGAAAGCGTCGTTTATCCGCGAAGTGGTCGCAGCGGCCGCGACGCGAGAGGTTGAGCGCGCAAAAAAGATCCGCGCCTTTGTCGAAAAGCTCGACGCACAAGAAGCAGCAAAGACCAAGTAACAGTCAATTCTGACTACCGTGGGCGCGAAACGATGCCGTGCTTTCGCTGCCGTCCTGACCGACCGGCCAAAGGACGAGCCATGCCCGCACCAGATTCCACAAATTACCCATACGGTGTAGACGACAGAAAGCGACGCCGCCTTGGGTGGGTAGCAATCGCTTTCCTTGCGGCGCACGTCGCCGCGTTCATCGCCCTATCAGTCTTTCGGCGCTAGACCGAACAGTGCGCGGCGTTCCTCCGCTTCGCCGCGCTGCTTCTTCGACTCGCGACCCCACATGCCGGCCGCGCCGTTGCGCTCGGTGTCAATCTTGCGACGCAGCGCACCGCGCTCGATCTTGATGATGTCGCCCGGCTTGCCTGCCGCGTCCGCCTTCTGGTTGTGCGCGTCGATGTCAGCGAAGATCTGGCCCATTTCGGCGTCAAGCTTCGCGCGCTCTTCGTCCGTCTTGGCCTTCTCCATCTGAACCATGATGCGCGCAAGCTTGTCGTTGAAGTCGCGGCGCAGACCATCAACGGATGCCGCGGCGCGCTTCTGCGCGTACGTGTAGTCCTTGATGTCCGTGACCTTCGACGGCGTGAAGCCCATTGCCTTCATCGCGAGATCCGTGTTGCTCAGATCTTCCGGGTTCAGGATGCGATTGCCCTTGCTGTCGCGCACGCCGTCGACCGCCCAACCGCCGGCCGTGATCCAGTTCTTCATGAAGTTCGGCGCGAGCTCGGCGGCCGCTCCGAAGCCGTCGCCTGCCTGCGACTTCTGGAAAGCGCGCGTCGGGCGGCCGACCAGCATGTCGAACGAGACGCCGGCCGCATTGAGCGCCGAATCCGGCATGATCGAACCCATGCCGACGCGCGTCAGATCCACGCCCGCCGGATACGTCACACCCTTGTTCACGATCTGCGCGATGACGTTGCTGCCCGACGTCTTGGCAACCCATTCGCGAAGCTCGGTTTTCAGGTCGAGATCTTCCTTCGTGATGTTCGTGTAGGCCGCCTCGACCACCTTGCGCATGTCGTCCGCGCCCGGCATGCCCCAAAAGCCCGACAGCGCGTAGAGCGTCGCGAGCGATGCGGCGGCCGCCATCTTGCCCTTAGTGCCGTGCAGCTTCGCCATGCGATACCACGTCTCGAGCGTTTGAATCATGAAGCCCTTGAACTGCATGATGACGGCGCCGAGCCCGCGCATGACGCCCGGCCGGTTCGCCTTACCCATGCGGAACTGGCTTTCATCGACGGCCCATTCGGCGAATGCCTTCGGGCTCCAACGGTTCTTGCCGAGAATCGTCTGACGCGCGAGCGCGTTCTGTCCGAGCGACGTTTCTGCCTTCCGGCGCGTCGCGTCCTTCTGCGCGAGGCGCGCGGCCGCGATGAACGTCACCAGACGATTCAGGCGTTCGGCGCCGGAGAACAGCACCGACACAGCCTGCGATGTCATGTTGGCGTACTTCACCAGACGGCGGCGGCCGACGTTGCGCTGACGCGCGGTCATCATCATTTCGTACGTGTCCTGCGGCACAAACGCGCCTTCAGCCCACGCCTCTTTAACGATATCGCGCACGTCGGCGGGCGCCTTGTTCGGATCGAAAATGTCCAGCCCGACGCGCGGCATCGCGAGCATCGCGAACACGTCCTTGTACGCGCGCGCCAGTTCGAACGAGACGCGGTGCGGCGCGGCGACTTGCATTAGCGTCGGGAACGTCAGCAGCGGAACCTGCGTCAAGTTCGCGAACGCGGTTGCCGGCGTGCCCGCGATGTACATGAAGTAGCCCATCTGGCGCACGGTCGCGAGTTCTTCCTGCGGCTCGTTCACGTACGCGCGGTACTTCTGCGCGTAGCTGTAAAGCTTCGGCTGACCAACGATGTCGTTGACCGCGCCATCCCACTGCTTCATGTGCGAGCGCCGCGCGAGGTAGCCGGCCATACCGATGATGTAATCCGCGATGCCGCGCTCGAAGTCGCCGGTATAGCCCGGCACGTTGTCCGAATGGAAGAAGTGTTTGCGGAACGACTTGCCCTTGATCGCGTCGGCGAGTTGGTCGCGCACGGCGTCCCACGTATCGTTGTCGATGTTCGCGATCTGCGCGAGCGCATCGACGTCGGAGAGTTTCACCGGATCGTCCGCCTTGCGCTGCTCCGGGGCGAACGCGCTGATGCGGCGGTTTTTGTGACCGTCGACATACTTTGCGCGCGCCGCGTCGATCGCCGCCTTCACTGCCGGAATCTGCTCGATGCTGCCCTGCGTTTGCTTCGCCTTGCGCTCGCCGAGAATATCGGTCAGGCCCGTCTCCACCTTCGTCGAGTAGACAGTCCTTTCCGTGCCGTCGGCTTGTTGCTCCTTCACCGTCACGACGTAATCGCCATAGCGTGTGAATGGCACGTAGCCCGCGCGCTTCGCCTGCTCGATCTCCGACACGAAGCGAGCCATGTTCTCGAGGCGCTCGGCCTCCTTCGCTCCTACCTGCGGCGTGATAAGCGCCGTGATCTTCTGCGCGACATCCGACTGGCCTTTAAACTGGCCCAAGCCGAGTTCCTCAAGCGTCTGATCGCGGAACTTGTCGAGCGCCGCATCGAACATGTCGCGCAGGCCGAGATACGCCTTGATCTCGCTGTCCGTCAGCTTGACGACTTCGCCGACGCTCGTAAGCGTGGATTCGAAAGGAACGTCCACGACTTGCGGCTTGCCGTTGACCATTTCGATGCCGCGCCGCGAGCCGGTATTCGTCACGCCGTCGCGCAGCTCGTCAGCCTCGAAGTTTTGCGACATCAGGCGGCCAAGCTCGAGCACACGATTGACGTTCAGCTTGCTCTCTTGCGGCAGGCGGTCGTACGCCTGCGCGTGCTGGCCGAGTTCGCTGATCGTCGCGTCGCGGGTTTCACCCTGGCTGATGCCCGTCTTATAGACCGGCGTGAATTTCGGGAAGAACGCCGCGATCTGGCGCGGATAGTTGAACACGCGCGAGACGAGCGACAGATCCGACACCACGCGACCGACGTAATCGGCGCGCATTTCCGGCGCTTCGTCCAACGATTCGTGCGCGCGGCGAAGCGCTTCTTCCGCCTCTTCCTTCGAGACGGAGCGACGCGGCCCGCGCGGCTCGGTCGGGCCGTTCGGCGTCGTCGCGCGATCGCGCAGCGCCGCGGCCGCGAGCGCGCGCAGTTGCGCAGGCGTCACCTTGCCGAGTTGGATGCCGAACTTGCGCAGCAGCCACGACTTCACCGCGCCGAGCACGTCATCCGCCCACTTCCGGAACGCGCCCGGCGCCTGCTCGTATTCCTCGACCGTGTACGCGCCGAACTCTTCCGCGCGCACCGCGTCGTTTTCCATCGCATCGCCAGCCAACTCCGCGCCCGCCACGCGGCGCCGCGCCGCGTCGTAGAACTGGCGCGCGGCGCCCGTCGAGCGCTCGGCTTGCATGCGCAGCGAGTGAAGGCGCTTCAGCAGGTTTTGCCATGCCGCGTCGCCGATCAGGCCGCGCACCGGGCCGTGGAACATTTCGTGAAGCAGGACCGCTTGCGCCGTCTCCGGCGTCAGGTTGTCGGCCGCAAGATGGATTGTGCCGTCCGGCATTGCGACCGCCTGCGTGCCCGCCGGGTGCGAACCCGGGATGTCTTGTGCGGTATGGTGCAGCACGATAGCGCCGCCTTCGATAAGGCCCGAAACGAACGCGCCAAGCTCGCCAGTGCGCAGCGCCGCACCAACATCGCCGCGAATGACATTTGCATTTTCGCTGGACCGTTCTACAATGGTCTGAGAGCGGTGCGACTGAGGAAGGGTTCTGTCGGTCGTATCAAGTGCGCGTAGGTTCGCAATACTCGCGCGGCCGTTCTCACCCCCTGCCAAGTTGTCCATCGGCGTGCGGCGGTTGTATGCCGTCACAAGCCACGTCTTAGCCTGACCATCCCAATCCAGACGAATCGAAGCCTCGCGGCGGCCATCGCCGATGTAGACGCGATCGGTATGACCGGGAATGCTGTAGACCGTGCCGTTTTGCAGGAGATCGGCAAGCCCGTCAAGCCACTCTGCGCCGCGGCGGTGCGCGATGTGCGCGAGCCCCTTGCTGCTGTCGCCATAGACAAGGCTGACCTCGCCGATGCCGGGACGGTTCACCACACCGACCGCCTCGCCCGTCTTGTCCTGCATCAGACGTTCGATTGCGCCCTGCGGGTTGTCCTTGAACTGCTCGAGCACCGGGCCGAACTCGGCGGAAACCTTGCCATCCGGGCCGATGGAATATCGCGGCTTGTCGCCGCCGGCCGTCGGATCGACGTCGAGCGTCGCGGCGAGCGCTTCGGCGCTCGGCTGTTGCTCGGGCTGCTCCTTCGCAAGCTCGGTTTCGAGCTCGTTCATGTCCGCGACCTTCTCGAGCAATTCCGACTCTTCCGGGAACGGTGCCCCCAAGCGGCTTTCGATCTGCTTCAGGCGGCGCTGCTCGCGCTCGATGACGTTGCGCGACTCGGCCGCTTCCTTGTCCAGACCGTTGATCTGGTTCGCCGCGCGCGCCGCGATGCCGTTGATTGCGAAGTCTGCGTCGACCGGCCAACGAACGAGCGGCGACGGATCGGTCGGCAAGCCGACGTGAACGCTTGCGCTGTAGTCACCGAGCTTGTTGCCGCGCACGCCGTAATACGTGACCGGGAAACCGCCGATCTCGCCAATCTTCTGCTCGCCGTCGAAACTGTCGTCGGACAGGCGCTTGAATTCATCGAAGATCGCGGCCGAGAAATCGTCGCGCGCGTCGTACTTCGTTTCGCCGACCGTGGCTTCGAAGTCGCCCGCGCGGATTGCCTTGCGCGCCGCGAGCGCGGTATCGATCGCCTGCAGAAGCTTCTGATTGCGCTCGACATTGGACTCAGCCCAATGCTTGTCGCGCATCAGCTTGTTCTGCTCGTCGTAGTGCGCCGAGCGAAGGCGCTCGAGGCGGTCGACGTCGCCTTTCAGGCCGGCGAGGCGCAGATAGCGCTCGTCGCCCGATGCCAGCGCGGCCGCCATTTCGAACGCCGACGCTTCCGACACGTCATCCAGCGAGCGGATCGAATCGTCGCCGTTCATGGCCTGCTCGATGAAGCGCGCCTTGCGCGCATTCATGCCCCACATCGTGCTGTCGTAGCTGCCCTTCGTCGCGTAGGCGTTGATCGCCACGTTCGGATTCTGGTTGCCCTGACGGACGATGCGGCCCTCGCGCTGCTCGACCGATGCCGGGAACCACGGCGCGTCCAGGTGGAACAGGTGCGTCAGGCGCTTCTGCACGTTCACGCCCGTTTCCATGTCCTTGCCGCCGATCAGGATGCGCTTCTCGCCCGCGCGCATCGCCGCGAACAAGCGCTCCTTCTTCGCATGCTGCTTGTTATCGCGCATGAACGCGATGTGCGCGCGCGGCACGCCGGCTTCCGTCAGGCGGCGCTCGATCCACGCGTGCATGTCGAAACCGCGGCTTTCTGCTGCGGCCTCGCCAAGACCGATGTCCGTAAAGATGATGAGCGACGAGCCCTTGATCGGGTCCGGCTTGCCGGTCGCCTTGTCGGTGTATTCGTTGTTCGCCGTCTCGCGATATGCCGCGATCACATCGTCTAGCATCTTATTGAGCTTCGACTTGGGATCGTTCGGGCGCGACGGGTCAACGAATCGCAGATCAATCGCCGAGAAGCGGCCGTCGGAAATCACCTTCAGGATGATGTCGTCGCCCTTCTGCGGCGGACCCTTGCGCGCGCGGATTGCGGCGATGCGCTGCTCGAGCTTCTTTTGATACTCCTTGTAGCCGTCCGGCGCCTGCGTCACGACGACTTGGCGCTGACCGCCATCGACCGTCGGACGCTCCACCAGCGCGCCGAGATTCGAGCTCGTCAGGATGTCCATGAACGAGCGAACGCGGCGCATCAATTCCGGCACGTTCTGAAACTTGGCGAAGCGCGCGACGTTCTCATAGCCGCCTGCCGCGTTCTGCTCAAGCCCCGTCACGACGTCGCCGTACTGCGCGGCCCACGCGTCGAAGTTATCAAGGCCATCTTCCTCAAGCTGCTGCGCTTGGAAGAAGCGTTGCACCGTGAAGAGTTCGCCCATCGTGTTCGTGATCGGCGTTCCGGATGCCGCGACGATCGCGCGGCCGGGATTCTTGCCGCGCAGATATTCGACCTTCATCATCAGGTCCATTGCGCGTTGCGAGCCAGCCGGGTCGATGCCCTTGATGTTGCCCTGATTCGTCGCGAAGTCGAGCTTGCGGAACTCATGGAATTCGTCGACGTAGAGCATGTCGGCGCCGAGTTCTTCGAACGTCAGAACCTTGTCCTTCTTTTCGTTGCTCTGCTTGCCTTCCAGTCGGCGCTCGAGCGTCTCGATGCGGCGCTCGATTTGCTTCGTCGTGATGCGGTCGCCCTTGTCCACGTCGTCGAGCATTTCTTGCCATTCGGCAATCTGCTTGTTGATGTAGCCGTCGGAGAACTCCTTGCTCATGCCGATGCGGCCGAACGCGGAATGCGTAATCACGATCGCGTCAGGATTGTTCAGCGCGGCTTGCGCGATGAAGCGGCGGCGATTGTGCGTGTGGAAATTCTGCTCGTCCGCAACCATGATGTTGGCGGCCGGATAGAACTCGAGGAATTCGCGCGCGAACTGCGCGAGCATGTGATTCGGCACCACATAGACCGGCTTCTTGATGAGGCCGAGCCGGCGCTGCTCCATGCCGCCCGCGATCATTTCGAACGTCTTGCCTGCGCCGACGGCGTGCGCAAGGTATGTGTCGCCCTGCTGAATCTGACGCCAGATCGCGCGCTTCTGATGGTCGTACGGCTTGAAGCGCGACGACAGGCCCGGCAACGTCAGGTGCGAGCCGTCGAACTTGCGCGGCGCGATGTTGTTGAAGTGCTCGTTGTAGTGCGCGGTCAAGCGCTCGGCGCGCTTCGTATCGGTCCAGATCCAGCGGCGGAACGCCTCCTTCATCTTGCGCAGGATGTCGTTCGCCTTTTCGGTTGCCTCGGCATCGGTGTGCGTCTTGCCCGCCTGATCCTTATACGTGATCTTCACCTGACGCGAGTTCAGCGCGGCGTCGAGAATCATGCTCGACGGCATGCGCTCCATGCTCCATTCGGACACGTTGCGCTCGTACGGCGTCACGTCCCACGCGTTCAGCGCAGCGTTGTACGTCACGCGCATGCGATCGCCGATGACTTCCTTCGCGAAGTCCTCGATGTCCTTCGGCTGCACCCAATTCTGACCAAGGCGCACCGAAATATCCGTCGGGCCGAGCGGGCGCGGCTGCGCTGCAATCAGCGCTTCGACGTTGCGCTGAAAGCGCGGGTTCGTGCGCGCCGCGGCGCGCGCTTCCTTCAGCTTGCGCACGACGTTACCGGACAGGTAATCGTCCGCGAGCGCCCAACCCTTGCCCGGCACTTCATAGATCGACGAGCCGAGATCTTCAATCACGCGCGACGGCTCGACGCCCGCGAGACGCGCGATGTCGTCGATATCGAGCGAGCCATTGCGGTTCAGTGAGACGAAGAGCGCGTCTTGCATCGTGTGGATCTCCGGATCCGTCGGCTTGTTCAGAACGCGGCCCTGCAGCACGGCGCCGCGCACGATCGAACCATCCTCCTTGATGCTTTCGAGCGCATAGGCAAGCGCGCCTTCCGCGTCGACGCCGAAGAGCGCACGGTTCTTGAAAAGGCGCGTGGACGTCACTTCGCCATCCGGGCCGGTGCGCTCCATCGTCGTGTATTCGAGGATGTTGCCGTGCTTTTCGACGAACGAACCGTACGCCTTTTGCAGATCCTTGAGCGACTTTTCCCAATTACCGTCGTTCAATTGGTCGTACTGCGTCTGCTTCATCGCGTCGCGCAGCGCAACGTAATCCTTCAGCCATGCTTTCTCGCGCGGCTTGAGCGCGATGACCTTGCCATCGGAGCCGAAGCGGTTCATGACTTCGACGCCCGAACCGTCCTCGACTTGCATCAGGCGGCCGCTGTCGTCGACGTACAGACCGCCCTCTTTCCGATGCTTCGGATTGAAGTCGCGGTCCTGCACGACGGCGCGCTCGGCGGCCGAACCCTGCGCCGGGCGATAGACGTTCTCCGGCAGATTGCCGAGCGCTTCAGCGAAATGCTGCTCGATGTCGCCCTCGCGCGGGAGCACCGTGTATTCGTTCGCACGGTACATGGAGCCAGTCAGCGCGTGCGTGCCGAGCACCATATCCGGGTGCGCCGCGAAGTATTCGTTGACGTGCGCCGGGCCTTGCGGCGTCTGCACTTCGGCGGTGTTCATCCACTTCACGCCGTTGTCCGCGATGCCGGGGCCGCGCTTCTGCAGGAAGATGACGTCGGTCACGACTTCCGTACCGGCGTTCGCCTGGAATGCGGTCTGCGGCAGGCGCACGGCGCCGATCAGGTTCGCGCGCTCGGCCATGAACTCGCGCGCCTTGCTGCTGCCCTTGTCCATCGTGCCCTTGCTGGTCACGAATACGACGAGCCCGCCCGGCTTCACGCGGTCGAGCGTCTTGGCGAAGAAATAGTCGTGGAGCATGAAGCCTTGCTTCTTGTACTCCGGGTCGTTCGTGATCTTGGTCGATGAGAACGGCGGGTTGCCGATCGCGGCGTCGAAGAACTCGCGCGGGAGCGACGTTTTCGTGTAGTCGCCGTGGATGATGTTGCTCTGCGGATAGAGCGCCTTCGCGATTGCCGCCGTCACGCCGTCATACTCGATGCCGGTGTAGTGGCTGTTCGCGGCGATGTGATCCGGCATCAGGCCGTTGAAGTGGCCGACACCCATGCCCGGCTCGAGCATCGTGCCGCCCTTGAAGCCCAACCGGTCGAGCGCGTTATAGATCGAGCGAATGACGCCTTCGCTGGTGTAGTGCGCGTACTGCGTCGTGCGGCGTGCAGTCTCATACTCTTCCGGCGTCATGGCGGCCTTCAGGCGTTCGCCGAGCGCGCGCCACTGCTCGTTCTTGTACTGGCCGTACTGATTCGGGAACAGGCCGTTCGCGATCTCGCTCGCGCCCATGCCGGTATATTTCGCGAGCTCGCGCGCCTCTTCCTGTGTCGGGCGGCGGCCTTCCGCGGCGAGGCGCTTGACCGCCTCAATGATGCCGACGTTGCGCTCGGCAGTCTTGAACCAAGAACCTTCGCGAGTCAGGTCGCCGACGGCGATTCGATGGTTTTGCCCTGCTGCGCTTCGAGGGAGCGAATTTCCTCCACCGCTTGCGACATGGCGGTTTCTTCCGCCGACTTTGCGTTTTGGTTGAGCACCTGCGTCCGCGTTGTCGGATCCGCCACGTACTGCGGGCTCGCTTCCGACACGCTGCTGTTGATCGCCTCGTCCTGCATCTGCGCGACCGTGTTCGACACGTTCGCCAGCAGGTTGCTCAGATACCCCTTCAGCGTTCCGTCCTGCGTCATCTGCGCGTACGCTTTCGGCGCTAGATCCTTCATCGCCTGCTCGAGCGTCCGCTTCCACTGGCTTGGCGTCATTCTCACTCTCCGTTTCGGCCGGCTTCTCGGCCATCAGTTCGCCATGCACGCGCTTGGCTTCGGCGCTATCCGTCATGCCCTCGGTATCCAGACCGGGGAAGTGACGCGCGCCCTCGTAAAACGATAGCAGATACGGCTTGATCTTCGCGCCGAAATCATCCATGAGTGCGCCAGCGAACGCAGAGAACTCGCGCACGCCCGCCTCGAGGTATGCGCCCGCGATCGTCAGGCCATCGGCCATGATCTCCGGATCGATGCCGCTGTTCAGCGTGCCGAGTTTCGACTTCAGGCGCGCGCGAGCGGCCGCAAGCTTGTCCTCGGTGAACATTTTGTTCTTGCTGAAGTCGATCTTCGGCTTCTTCCCCTTCGGCGGCTCCGGGTCAGTCTCCGGCTCGGGCTTCGATTCTTCAGTCTGTGCGCTCGGCGAGTTCTTCACCGCGTCCAGCGCTTCATGAATCGGCGCGTCGAGCACGATCGCCTTAACGTCCTTGCCCTCTTCCTTCGCGGCGAGCGCTTGATGATGGCCGTCGACGATATGGCCGTCGTTCGCGACGATCACAGAGCGGTCGCCCGTTGCTTCCTTCGCCTTCTCGACTTTCTCCGGGGAGTACTCCGCTTGCGTGGGCTTCAGTTCATCGGGCGAAACCATCTTCGTTTCATGATCGATGCCCTTCGCGTTCAGGTGATTGACGAGCGCGCCGTGCGATTCCGTCGGAACCTGCGGCATCTGATCGCGCGGAATGCCGAGCGTGCCCGACTCTGCCGGGAACAGTTCGAAGCCTTCGGCGGGTGCGGCGGCTTTCCGCTGGATCTCGAAGCGATGCTTCTGCGTCTCGACGGCGTGATGCGTCTCGCCCATGCCCTTTTTCGCGATGAACGCGTCCGCCTTCTCGCGCGAACCGAACCACTTCACCTTTTCAGGCTCGGTCGTTGCGGCGGGGCTGGCGGGCGGCGTCTGCTCGGCGGGCGCAGCATCATCCAGCGCACGAATGCGCGCGGGCTCGCCGCGGCTCTTCGACTCGAAGCCGCTGCGATAGCTGTCGACCGGATTGAAGCCGTTCGGCTTCATGTCCGGCGTCGCGCGCGTGACGCTCGCTTCGTCCATCGGCTTGCCGGCTTCCGCGTCGAGCCAGCCACGCAGAAATGAGCCGGCGACGCCCGTCGACGGATCCGGCTCGTTGTTCGCCTGCCATGCGGCCTTGAATGCCTTGTCCGACTTCAGCTTTGCGCGCACGGCACCTTCGCTGGTGTCGACGGCGGGCGCGGCGGCCTGCGCTTTCGCCTTGCGGCCGCCGACGGCTCGCTTCGGCGTCAGTGCAGCGTCCGGCTGCTGTCCGCTCCGACCAGCGCCATCAGCGTTATCCGCGCTACCGGGTTGCTCTTCGCGAGCGACAGGAGCACTCGCGGATTGTTCAGCAGGCGCAGCATCAGCACGTCCATTCGCGGAGTCCTCCTTGGCGGATTGCTTCGGCGCGACAAGCTGCGTGAGCGGCGGCAGCGTCAGCGTGCCATCGCCATGCGCGCGCACGGCATCCATGACCGCCTTGCGCGACGTTTCGAGCATGTCGTTAATCTGCTGCTCGGTGCGGCCGCTGCGCTGTGCGAGCGCGGAGATCACAGCGGCAGTCGACTTGCCGCCTTCCGAGTTCACGCCAGCGCCCAGGCGCACGGCGTTCGCGTTGCGCGCGAGATCGTAATGCTTGGCTTCCGCTTCGCTCGCGAATTGAACCGTGACCTTGCGGCCCTTCACGTTGATCGTGCGCGTCGCGGCTGCGTCCGGCTTCGCTTCGGCGGGCGCTTCCTTCTTCTGCTCGGGCGCGGCCGGCTTTTCCGGTGCCGGCGCGACCGGCGCTTCGGCGGCTTGCTCGACCGGCGCGGCGTCTTGCTCGGGCGCAGCAGCTTGCTCCGCACCTTCCGGCGCGATCGTCACGCCGTCGGCGTGCGTGAAGTGATAGATCTGGCCGTCGTCGCCGAGCACGCGCGCGGCGAACTCGCCGTTCGGGCCTGCGCGGTAACGATCGATTGCGCCGGTCAACTGGCCTTGCGGACCATTCACAACGACGCGTTCGCCCGCCTTCGCGGCGGTCGCGACGCCTTCTTTCTGCGCGGCGTGCTGGCCGGCGGCGTTCTTCACAGCGGCCGTCAGCGGACCATCGTCGGGTGCCGCTTGCGTCTGCGTCGGCGCGGGGCCGTTGAGTTGACGCGTCGGCGCGTTGAGTTGCGGCGTGCCCGCCGGGCGGTCGGTCGCCCAACCCGGCGTGCTTCCGGTTTGATTGATGCCGCCGTCGATCGTGTTCGGGTCCGCGTTCGGGTCGATCGCCTTATGCTGCGGACCACCACGGCCCGCGGCGCCCGACATCGCACCGCCAGTCAGGCCGCCGACGGCAAGCCCCTGCGCCATGTTCTCGCCGACGCCATCGAACAGGTCTTGATTCTGGTCGATGTTCTGTTGCGTCGCGACGTTCTGGCCGAGTTGTTCGCCCGCGCTCTGCACGGCTTCCGTCGAACCTTCGTTGGCGAAGCCCTTCATCACGCGCTTGATGAACGGGCCGCCTTCCGTGAGGATCTTGCCAAGGAAGTGACCGCCGACGTGATTCACTGCAGCGTCGACGATGCCGCCGACTTGGCCGGATGCCTCGGCGGTGTCCGCAATGAGTTGCGCCTTGGCCGTCTCGGGCGTATAGCCCTGCTTCAGCAGTTCGTGATACTGCGGCGACGTTTTCGCGAGTTCTTCCGGCGTCTTGTCCTTGAGCGAGTCGGCCGTCTGAAGCGATTGCTGCGCGTAGCCGACCGCGCCTTCGGAGCCCGCGCCCACGCGTGCGGCCGCATGCTGCGCAGCTTCAATGCCGACTTGGCGCGCGGCTTCCTTCGTCATGCCCTGCTCAAGCGCCTGCGCTTCAGCGCGCGCCGACGCGCCTTTCGTCAGGTATGCCGTGACCGCGAGCGCGGCCATCGTCGGCAGCGAGCGGATCGCATCGCCAACAACCTTCGCCGGCTCGAGATACGCGGCCTTCTTCGGATCGAGCGTCGCGTATTGGAGATCGCCGAAGCGCGCCTTCGCGTCCGGCGTGATCTCGTCCATCGTGTCGTTGCCGTGCTTCTGCATCGATGCGGCGAAGCGCGACAGGATCATCGACGCACTGCTGTCCTGCACTTCCTTGAGCTTCTTCGGATCGTCCTTGAACAGTGCGGCCGCGTCCGCCTTCGAAAGCGTGAACGGGTTGAGCGTGTCGAGAATCTTCGCGGCCGCGCCGGCCGTGTCGTACAGGCCCGCCTTGAGCGACTTGCTCAGATATGAGTTTTCCGCGGCGTCTTGCGGGCGATCGCTAAACGGATTCAGGAAGTCCACGACGCCACGCGCTGCGTCGCCGAGCGCGCTCTTCGGCGTGCTCGAGAGGCCATCTGCGGCAGGCGTCGACGCGGGCGCCGGTGCGGAGGCGGGCCCGGCCGGCGCGGCGGCCTTCTGCTTGGCTTCGATCTGCGCGGCTTCGTCCGGCGAAAGCACCTGATAGCGGCCGGGCTCGTCCTTGTCGAGCGACGCTTGCAGATTCGCCGCGTCGTTACCCATAACCTGCTCGCCATCGCCGAGCGACGGATCGAGATTGACCTTCGAGCCCTGCAGAAGCGCGCCGATGCGATCGATCTTCGGCATCACTTCGCGCTCGTACTTCGCGGTGTTGTCGCCCCAATAGTTTCGGTTGTCGCCGCCGAAGTGCGCCTTCACGACGTCGGCCATCGAATAACCGGCGTCGAGGCGGCGGCGGATCTCCTTCGCCATCGCCGGGATTGCTTCATCCGGGTTGTACGGGTTGATGCCGAGCCGGCGCGCGGTGTCGTCGGTGAACTGGCCCATGCCCTTCGCGCGGCCCCATTGCGTCTGCTGGCCGAGCGCCATCGGGTTATAGCGCGATTCCTGATGCGCGAGCGCCATCAGCACATTCTCAGGAACGTCGAAAGCTTTTGCCGATGCGGCGAAGAGTCCTGCGTACTTCGCGGGCGGAAGGAGATCGCCGTCGTCGGATGCGGCGGCTTTCGTGCGCGCCGACGGGCGCGGCGGCATTTGGAACGCGGGCGTCGGAGCTGGCGTCTCCGGCAGATCAATATCAGGAGTGGCGGAACTTTCGGCCGCCTGCGCCTGAAGATCCCTCGTCAAAACATCATACGGGTTTTGGATAAACGAATTGTCTGCCACGGAGCGCGCCTCGACCGTTGAAAGTGGTCCGATTCTAGCGCATATGGTGCTGGAATCGAACCACAAACAACGGTCTAAGCACGCTTACCGATAGACGATCTGCCCGGTTTTGCTGTCGTAAACCGGGATGCCCTTCGATTGCGCGCCGGCTGCCGGCGATGCGGCTGCGGGGGCCGATGCGCCAAGCCCGCCCGCAGCCGGATTAAACGGATTCGCCGTCGTCGAACCAGACTTGGACGGAGCGCCAGACTTTACGCCAGTGCCGTTGATGATCGCGATGTCGCCCTCGATGATCCGGTTCTGCTCTTCCGGCGATTTGTGGCCGAAGCTGAAGTCGTTCTTCATGCGCGCGTCGAACGCCATGCGTCGCGCCTCGCCCGGCGACGTCGGCTTCTTGTACGACTCGGCATTCAGGAGCATCGGCATCATGCCCTTGATCGAATCGTCGTCGTAGCCTGCGGCCTTCAGCGCGTCGATCTTTGCGCTGACCTTGGCCTTTTCCTTGGCCCCAAGCGTCGAGACTTCGACTTGCGCCTTGTTGTTGTCCTCGGCCATGCGATTGCCCGACTTCTTATCCTCGAGATCGCTTTCGTTCTGTGCCTTGCGATCGTCGCGCGCGATCTCGAAGCCCTGCTTCTGCGCTTCCTCGTCCTTCTTGTATTCGTGCGCGCGCTTATCCTCAACTTCCTTGACCTTCGCCTGAACGCCGATCTTCTTGATGTCGCGGCCGAATACGCGCTGGTCGTGCGCCTCTTCTGCTGCGGCCTTCGCACGCGCAACGTCGGCGTCCGTCTGACGCTTATAGACCATCTCGAATTGCTTGTCCGGCGAGAGCCCGGCCATGCCTTGCTCGATAAGCGTGCGCTGGTCGATCTTCTGCGTCCATTCGTTGCCCTTCGAGTCTTTCAGCCCGATCTCGTAGTGTGTCGAGCCGTCCTGATCCTTGACGAGATTCTTGCTCGTCACGCTGATGCCGTCGTCGACGTTATCGTTATAGAGCGACACCATCTTGTCGACGGCCGTCCCCATGTCGCCAGCCTGCGCGGCTTGATACGCCTGCGCCCAGGTGCGCATGTGCTGCTTGTTCTTCGTCTGGTCCGCCCAATCATTCCATGCCTGCGCCTTCTGCGCATCGCCCTGCGCGAGATACGCGGCCGCGACTTTCGGCACAGAGTTCTTGATGAACAGATCCATCGTCGACGGCGCGCTCTTTTCCGCGACCGCGCGCGCGGTATCGTAGTCGCCGACCTCCTTGCCGTTGACGGCGTACGTCGGCGCCGTCGTCGAGAACTGCGGCGTGCTGCCTTTGGCGGACACATCCGTCTGCTGCGGCATCTGCGCAGCGGGCGACTGGCTCGGGTCGGCGCCCGCCATCAGACCGCCGAGCGCCGGGCTCGTATTCGCCGCGGCCGCGCTCGCGTTGTCGGTCGCGACCGTCGGATCGGCGCTGCCCTTGATGCCCGTCGCCGCAATACTCTTGTCGATCTGATCTTGCCGGGCCTGCTGCGCCTCTTCCATGCCCTTTTGCTGCAGGTCGCGGATCGCGGCCGCATCCTTCGCCGCTTGGATCTGCGCGCCAAGCGAAATGCCGTTATTGATGCCCGACGAGAGCCCGCCACCGAACGCACCGAGATTGAATCCCATGCCTTACCTCACTTGAAAGAGTCTTGCGCGGAAGAGAAAAGCGACGTCCACGGACCATTCGGAGCCGCATTGAATCCGCCACCCGTTTCGCCCGCAGGCGCAGCGCTGCCGAGCGATGCCGTGCCCGCGGCGGCACTGCCGCCGACCGCAGCGCTACTGCCGCCGAGCGTGAACTGTCCGTTTCCTGTTCCGCCACCGGCCATCTGAGCCATGCCGCCCATGCCATACAGGCCCGACGCGCCCTCGCCAGTGCCCGCGCCGATCGCGGGCGTCGTCGATCCGAAGTCGCTGGTGCCCGCGATGCCATTCTTGGCCGGCGTCGTGTCTGTCGAACCTCGCATCGACAGCATGCTATTCAATCCACCCTTGGGCGCGGCAGCCTGCTGCATACCCGCGCGGATCTGCGCGTACGCGGCATTTTGCCGAGCCTGCATTTCGGCGTCTTGCTGCGACTGCGCCTGTCGAAAGCGCTGTTGATCGTCAAGCTGGCCCATCCGACTTCACCTCAACGTTAAATGCCGCGATGTGTTCATGCACCGCCTCGCGGATGACGTCGAGGCGTTGCTGGTAGATGACGTACTGCTCCGGATGGTGCGTCGACAGGTATTGCGCACGCCCCTCTTCCCACCATGCCGAGCACGTCATGCAGTCCGGCGCACCCTTCATGGTGCTGTAGAAGAGCGGCAGTTCGACGCCGCGATCCTCGAGGAATTCGAACACCTGTTCCGTCGTCCAGTTCTCGAGCGGGAACAGATATTGGATGCCGCCGTCGGTGTCGCCCGAGCGCAGCGGCCCCTTGTGCGTGTCGACGTTCTTCTGACCGCGCACGATAAGCGTGATGCCGTCCTGGCTCATGCGATTGGCGAGCGGCAGCATGATCGAGCGCACGCAGCACGAATAGCGGTCCTGCATCAGCGTGCCGCGCCCGGTCGCATGCAGGCCGATCGGCGTCGAGCTCACCGGCAGCAGATCCGTCGGAATGCCGAACTGCACGATCGATTCGCGCTGACCGCCATCGATCTCGACGAAATGAGGAACCATCGCGCGCACGCGCTCGACCACTTCGAGCGTCTCCGGAAACGGATCGCCCGCGTTCACCCAATACACGGTCAGGTCCGGCCAATGCTTTTCCAACAGGTAGAGCATGGCGAGCGAATCCTTGCCGCCGGAGAATTGCAGGCCGATGCGGCCGTTCTTTGCGTGGTGCGCGATGATGTCGTTCATTTTTATGTGTGCGTGAGTTAGAAAGCCATGATGCCGGCGCCCGCGACGGTGCCGATGAGATTGCCCATGCCTGCGCTGCTCGACGCCTGCGCCTGCTGGCCGAGCCCCCAAGCCTGAACCTGAGTGCCGTACTGCGAATTGAGCGCGCCCGCCTGCCCCTGATAGCCGGACATCGCGCCGTTGAACCCGGTGTTCATGATTCCGGTGCCGGCGATGAACGCGTTGTTGCCGGATTGGTTGTTGCCGACGGCCGAGTTGCCGGCGGTCGTGGCCGTGCCCGATGCCGCGGTCGCGTTCGCGGCGATGCCGTTACCCATGTTGATCGCGTTCACGCGCATGGCTTCGGCCTTGTCCTTCACCGATTGCCGCGCGCCGTTCATCGCGCCAGCGGCCGCGACCGACGTCGAGAGATCGGCGGAGCGCTGTGTGCCCGCCCATCGGCCCGAGTTGGGATTGATACCCATCGACGCCATCGAGCGCGCATTCGCCGCGTTGTTCGTCGCGGCGCTCGACATCACATCGGCTTTCGCCTGCGCGGCGGCCGCCTCTTGCTTTTCCGGCGTGTCGTAGTTCTGCGCTTCTTGGATGTATTGATCCTGAAGCGGCTCGAACGTGTTCGTCTGACGGTCTTGAAGATGCGCCGCCCACGCATTGTTGGAATTCATCGAGTCCAACTGCGCGTTTGCCACCTTCGCATTTAGCGCGTCGGTCGCATCCTGCCGCTTGGCATAGTCCGCGTAGGTGTCGCGCGCATACTGGAGCATGTCTTGCCCGGTCTGCGCCTCCATCATCGCGGCTTCGCCGATTTTCGGATCGGCTTCCGGCGCCGAAGCACTCGAAGAGCAGCACATTATTGATTCTCCCTCGCGGCGCGCGCGCTTTGTTCGGCTTCCAGATTCACCAGATAGCCCTCGTACCCTTCCTTGTGCGCGTGCATCCGGATCTTGTGCCCGACGTGCTTCGCCCATTCTGGCCCGCCAACTAACAGGCCCGCGTGCGTGATGAGATCGACGTAGGACGAGCGCAGAATGTAAGCGATGCGCTTCTCGTACTCTTCGCCCTCGCTTTCCATGCGGTTCGCAACCTGCCAGTTCGTGATCGAATTCGTCAGGATCACGTTCAGCGAGGCAAAATTGGTCGCATAGAAGGGATTGCGCGGCAGCGTAACGAGCACATCGAACATGCGCGTGTTGATCTCCGCGTTCGACAGCACCTTGTCCCGGTCGATCAGGTCATCCCAAAAGTGCAGGATGTCGACGATCAATTCGATGAAGTCGGCCGCATGCTTGTTGCCTTTCATCAGGTCGAGCGTTTCTTGCTTGTCCGCGAAAATCATGCTCTGCCCTTGGTTCCGATTTCGCAACATTGTATGGTTTTCAAGACCATAGGCCAATCACTGCGACGTGCGGATGCCGTCGAGCATCTTCCAGATCGCGGCGACGTCCGCCTGAAGCGCGTTGAAGTCGGCGGCGCTCGGCGCGGCGGTGAGTTGCTTCGAGCGCATGCGCGTCGTCGCGATGTCGCCGCGGCGCACGGCCGCCTTCTTCCGGTCGCCGCGATCGCCCGCGAGAACTTCCAGTTTTTCGGTATTGATGCTTTCCGCGCTCATATCAGTGCAAGCTCCTGTGCATTGGTTGCAAGGCCGATCTCCGCGATCTGCGTGTTGGAGTTCACTTCGATCTCCCACACGCGCGCCACGAAGCCCGCCGGCAAGCGCGCGACGCGGTTGAGCGTCGAGACGTTGGCGACGAGCTTCTTGTCCGCGTAAATGTTCACCGACACGAACGGACGATCGTTGGCGCGGCGCATGAGATCGCCGCCGACGGCGTACGCGCCGACCGCCGCACCGCCGACCTCACCTTCGATCGACGGATTCGGGAAGTGCGCGGCGTTCCAGGCGTTGTCATCGGCAATCTGCTGCTCATACGCCGCCTGCTCTTCGGGCGTGCGCGTGCCGCCGGCCTCGATGAAGATCGCGCCGAAGTTCGTCGGCTTCGGCATCACGAACTGCTTGGATTTCCATGTGAGCGTCGCATTGGACTGCCCGACCGCATCCCACTCGTAGACCTCGTTCCCGAACAGCATGAACATCGCGCCGGTCGGAATGTCGTACGTGAGCGCGTCCGCCTTCAGGTTGGTGCGCAGGAGAAACGGCGTCTGCCCCGTCATATCCACCAGAAACGAACCCGTCTGCGGCCTGCCGTCGGTATCGACGTATCCGTACGAAGCGAAGTAGCGCCCGGCGAACTGGCTCGCAATCAGCGTCGCGGGCGACATTTTCTGCCAGTCGCTTCGAGTGAAGAGCGCGTCGCTCATGACGCTCGCGCCGGACGACGAGATAACCGCGAGCCCATCATTCGACGGATACGCGACCGAATAGCCCAAGTCGACGACGGCGCGCGCGTTGACGCATGGAATGTTCTGCTCGACCTTCTCCATCGACATCGAATCCGGCGACGTGCCGGTGACGACGTACGGATTGCCCGTCGTGAGTACGGCAATCGTCGAGCCGAATGCGCCGATCGCGACGATTGGATAGTCCGTCGTGAGCACGTACTTTTCCGGCCACGCGTGCGGCCGCCACGGCTCGCAGAACATCAGATCCTTGCCGTTGAACGCGGCCATGAGGCCATTCGGCAATGCCGTCAAGCCTTGCAGCGTGGCCGGCGGCGGATCCCAATCGATCGACGGGATAGGTTCTTGCGCGGCCGACAGGTTCACGACGTCGGCATAGTTCGCCGAGCTCGCCGCGCGCTCGGCCACGAAGTACAGGCCGCTCGACACGTTGCCCGATTGCGTGCGGTAGATGCGCTGCTTCGTGATGGATCGGCCCGCAGGCGCAGCAGCGAAGCCCGACAGCGTGACCGTCTGCCCCGGTTGCCAGTTGATGAAGTTCGATGCCGGGCTCGGCGCAGACTCTTCGCCGAACGACGTTACCCACGTATAGACGTAGAGCAACGTCGTGACATCCGAACTCGTCGCCGATCCGGACACAGAGCCCGCGAGCGCGCCGGCCGGCGGCGAAATGGCGAGCGGATAGACGACGCCCGCGACGCGCATCTTCGGCGCACCGTCGCCTGTGTAGTAGAGCCGATCCGTCGCGACCGGTCCCGGCGCTGCGTCGACGTCGGTTGTCCACGCAAGCCACTCGGCGCCGTTCTTGTAGACCGTCCGGATGGAACCGGCCGCAAGACCCGCAATCGTCGTGGTGAATTTGCGCTGGCGAACCGGCGTCAGGCTTCCATCCTCGAGCCGCACGTTCACGGCGTTCTGCGATGCCGTGTCCGCAAGCAGGCGCGGCAGCAGGCGCGGAACCTCGCCGGAGAACTGTGTGAGTTTCAGCGTAGGCATTAGAGCGTGCCCTTGTACTGGATATAGGCGAGCGCGTAATACGGCGGCCTGTTTTCATGCGCTTGGCCCGAGCCGTTGCTTTGGGTCGAAATGCCGGTGCCAGAGCCGTAAATCTGGATGCCGGTTGCGGAGGGATTCAGCCAAATGCCCGTACCGCTACCGTTGATGCCGACCGTCCCGTATGAGCCAATATCTGCGCCACCGGCGGTGAAGCCGCGCGGCCAACCACCCCCACTAAGAGGAACTTGCGTAGGCGAGCTGTGCGCGTGGCCGGGATCATTGACATAGTGATTGTGGCCGGGGTCATACACGCCATGCGCATGTCCGGGGTCGTTGATGCCGTGATTGTGCGCCGGCATTTGCGCCGTCGTAAGCGCCACGGTATCGACGCCGCCCTTTGCGCCAACGGCGTATTTCGAACCTGCCGCTCCGGCGCCGACGACAAACAGGCCGCGAAGGTCAATCGTGCCGTTCGTACCATCGCACAACACCCACCCGCGGGGAATGTCCGTGACCGCCCCGCCCCACATCGCGATGATGCCGAGCATCGAATCCGGGATGATGCGATCCACGAACGCCGCATTCGTCATGCGCACTTCGATTCGATCGTTCGGCGCGAGCGTCAGTGCGGCCGTGCCCTCCTGCGCGCGGACAACCGTGATGACGTCGACGTTTCGCGCCGTCGCCTTCATGATCTCGTACGAACCGTCCGACTTGATTGCGTACAGCGGGAATACGTCCTTCGCGCCGAGCGTCGGAAACTTCACGCCGTCGCCGGGCATGAGCGTCAGCGTCGTCCCGGTCGCATCGACGGCCGCAGCCAGCTTCGATACGGCATTGTTCGCCAGCTTCATCATCGTCATCAGACACTCTCCAACGGTGCGAGTTGGTGCGGCACCATACCGCACTTTACATTTGCCTCGAGCAACCCCGCCACTCCAAGCAACAACTGATAGGCCGAGTTCGGGTCATAGCGCCACGCCTCGGGAAAGCCCATTGCCTCAAGGCAGGCTTCGTCGCAGAAATAGCGGTTCCCGACACCCTTCAGCGGGCGGAACAGGAAGCCGAATAGCGCGAGCGTGTCGTACGGTGCGCCCTCGTTCGCCTTGAACCACGCCAGCGCGGCGGCGTCCTGCTCGGCCGTCGTCGGCACGTCGATAACGTCCCACATGGCCGGGTCGAGCACGATTTGCGCGCAGCGAACGCCCTTGTCGAGCCATGTGGATGACCAGCAGGTCGATAGGCCGGTCGATGCCTGCGTGCCGAAAACCAACTCGCAGTGCGAGTAAGGCCCGCACGTCCACCACTTCGTAAGCACGCCAAGCCAGCCCTTCCAGCCCGGATGCTTGCCTTTGAAGAATGCGACTTTCATCGTGCTCTGCTTAGTGGATCTGCGCTGCGGTTTGATCGATCTTCGCCATGATGTCGTCATAGGAAGCTTGCGCGGCCGCGGGATCCGCCGCGCCGATGACTTCGTACTTGCGCATGCGCAGCGCGCCGAGCGTCGCGAGCGCGCCGTTAAGCATCACGGACTGCGCGAGGATGATGTCGGTTGCTTCCTGATTCGTCTTGCCGGCGGGCACCGCGAAGGCCGTCACCCACGGTCCCGGATCGCCGACATAGCCCGCATCCTTGAATGCCTGCGCCGCGGCCTGCCGCTCGAGATATTCCTGCGCGAAACGCATCCAGTTCGAATAAATGTCCGCGACCTTCACGTCGATGGCGTTGGTCAGCCGTTCCTTCAGCGCGTCGAGCGATTCGCCGACTTGGTAGGGCTCTGCCGTGTTGCCCTCGGCAAGCCACGCCTCGTATTCATCTTCGAAGCGATGACCGGTCCCAAGGTCGAATGTCCATTCCCTGCCTGCGCCGTCAACGTATTGGATGGTTTTGGGATCGGCGGTGAGTCTGTAGGTCATTTGAATTTCCTTAGAGTCGAGCGTCGAGCGTTACTGTGTCATTGAACTGAGTCACCTGACCGGCGGCCGTAGCAGTGCAATAGACAAACGTCCCTGCGGCGCTGGTCGAGTGTGAGGAAGTGGCCGCGCAGTTAGACGTATAGGTGCGCGCAAGCGAGACTGCGGGAGTCCACCGCATCGGCGGTGAGAGCACGTACTGGCAACCCAAGTTCGCCCCGGCAATCGACGAGTGCTGCATAACAGTCGACTGCACCTGACGGTAGTACGGGAGAATCCGCAAAGCCTCTTCGTTCCTTCCGCGAAACTCGAAGGCCGTCGGGGCGCCGCCGTTCCCGTTAAGGTCATCTGAGCAGTTCGGGCTGCTGATCTCAATCTGCGCCTCCATCACGTTCAGCGTTCCCGTCCATCCGGCCGGAAGCCACAGACCGATCTGAAGAAGGTCGTTGCCGTTGGTGCCGATCGTCTTGCCCGCAACCGAAGGAACGTCAAGGCGCACAGAGAACCGACGCGGAATATCACCTAGCTTCACACGCCAGTTCACCGCCTTGTCGAGAATGACAGCAGCGGAAGGAGAGCCGCCCGTACCGAAGTTCTGATGAGCCAGCAGACCCGGAATAACGCAGTCCGATCCAGCGCTGCACTGGAGCTTGAAGCTCACCGTGACCGTCTTGCTTGCGAGCTTGGCAACTTGCTGGAGACGTTGAGCGAAGTACGGCAGATTGCGAGCGGCCAAGGTTCCAGTGGAAGCCGTGGTCTGATTCCAGATCATGCAGTACGTGGCGCCGCCGTCCAGGTATTGAAGCCAGTTGCTGGCCGCCGTGTTCATACCCGCCCAATAGTTCACATTGCCAGCACCGCCCGCGCCGCTATAACCGACCCACATGGTCGACACATACTGCGCAGTGGTAGTCAATGCGATTGGAAGAGCGGACGCCGCCCCATACCAGCTATCGAATGCACCGTCGATGAAGAAGTTTCGGTTAGACAGCGGCAGGTTCTCGTTCACATCGGAGAGCCGTGCCAGATTTACGGCTTGAGACATAGAGTTCTCCTAGTGGTTAGAGACGGCAGTCGCAATCGACATAGCCGTTCTGCACTTCACACACACCCGCCGCAGCGGACAGCATGTAAAAGCGAAGCTGATAGGCCGAGTACACCGCCACGTTGCTCGATTGCACGTTCTGCGCGACAGGGAATGAGGCGAAGCTGTAGGCAAGCGCTGGCGTCGCCCGCTTGCGAGCCATCGGGAGAACCGTGCCCCCGTAGCAGTTCGCCGAAGCTGCTTGGTACAGGAACGAGATATGCACCCGCTCAAAGTAGCGAGTGATCCGGTCGAGCTCAGGCTGCATCCCGCGGAACTCGAACGGCGTCGGACTACCGCCGTTGCCGTTGATATCCGAAGAGGACGTCGGCGAGCACAGTTCGCATTGAGGCTCCATCGCGTAGAGCGTGAACGTGACGCCCGGCGGCAGAGTGAGCCCGATGGATAGCGAGTCGTTGCCGTTCGTGCCGATTGCCTTTCCCGCAATAGACGGGACATCGAGGCGCACAGAGAACAGCTTTGGCGTGGTCGTAACGACCCAGTTCACGGCCTTCGAAAAGTCCACAGCAGCCGAAGGCGAGCCACCCGAGCCGAAATTTTGCAACGCATAGATCTGCGGAATCGTGATCGACCCCGCCGCAACCCACAGCTTGATACCAACGGTGACGGACTTCCCCGCTGCGGTATGCACACCTTCAATCGACTGGCGGATCAAGCCTGTAGAGCTTCCCGCAACTGAACCGGTCGAGGCTGTCGTTTGAGCGTAGGCGAGTGCGTAGATCGGGTTTGAATCCCCGGTGTAACTTCCGCTGCGGACGTCAAACTGCGAGAGCGTCCCTGCGCCGCCCGTACCAGCCTTGGCCGCCCACATAGTCGCCGCAACATAGCTGCTCGGGGTGACAGGTAAGGCGGCGGTTGTTGCTACCCACGAATCAAAGCGCCCGTCTACGAACAGGTTGCGGCTCGATTGCGGCGCCGTGTTTTGCGTGGAGCCGTCCGGAAATGTCAGGCCACCGGAGACAATCACAGGGTTCGTCGCGAGCAACGCATTGGCGATGCTCACCGCATTGAGCGAGAAGATGCTGAACGTTTCTTTGCCGTCTGCCGTGAAGTTCTGCAGGTAGAAGCCGCTCGTATCGTCGGTGTAATCCGTCCCGTAGTTCAGGAACAAGCCGCGCAGCATCAGCCACGCAAAGCCTTGGACGTGCGGAAAAGGGACGAACGAAGCGCCGGCCGCCGGCACGACGTTGCTCAGTTGAGCATTCGCATTGCCGCCCGCCGACGATGCGGCATAGACGCCCGTCAGCCCGTCGCAGCAGAGATTGCCCGCATAGCCCTGAATCACCTGCGTTTGCTGCGTGCCGCCCTGCATCTTCACAGTCAGCTTGTACGCGCCTGTGGTCTGATTGATGACCATGAACGGGTGCGACGTGGCCGGCACCGTAACGACAGTATCGGCCGTGAGCACGCCCGTAAAGGCGATGATGGCGTTCAAGAACTGCGCGGCAGTGAGCGTCATCGCCGGACCCGTCACCGGGATGGCGATGTACGCGTTCATGTTCGCGGCCGTGGAAGCAACGTTCTGCTCGCTCGTCTTGGCGTTTTGCTCGCTCGTATGCGCCGCGCCTGCGCTGTTCGATGCGGCGAGCGCGCTGTCCGCCGACTGGCCGGCGCTGATGCCCGCCTGCGAAGCGTAGACCTTCGCGGAAAAGCTGGTTCCGTCGACCGTGCCCGTCGGCTTGCTCGCCCACGACTGAGCCAGAGCCGCGCTGTCGGCCGACGCGTTCTTGCTCGTCGTCGCGGAGTCGGCGGATTGGCCGGCACTGACGGCCGCTTGCTCGGCGGCAACCTGCGCGTCGTGCGCCGCGCCAGCGCTTCCATCCGCAGCTTGCGCGTCCGCATGCGCCTGCGCAGCGCTATCCCCTGCCGCTGCCTCGCTCGCAGCCGAGTTCGCCTCGCTGTTCGCGGCCGCGAGTGCCGATTCTGCCGCGGCGAGCGCGGATGCCGCCGCGCTGTCGGCGAGCCCGTCGGGATCTCCGCTCGCGCGGCGGTCGGCGATGATGCTCAAGATGATCTGCTGTTCCCACGCGCGGCCTTGCGCCGTCGTGGCCGTCAGTTTCACGGCATAGCGCATGCCGCCGATGCCGCCTTGCAGCCAAACCTTCGCGATCGTGCCCGACGCGTCGACGAGCGTGCCCGGCATCGCAACGGATGGATCTGCCGGCGAGACTTCTGCGGCGAAGCTCGCGATCGTGTCCGTCGGCGAGAGCCAGCGTGTGAAGAAGAAGTCGTAGTCAAGCTGCTCTTCTTGGCGCTGCGCGAGCGTCGCGATCATCGGCGACGAGTCGGGCGCAACCATGACGACGCGCGAGCGCGGCGCGTCGATGAAGTCGGTCGGGATCGGCGGATAGTTCATTGACCGTTACATGTATTGCGCGCGGGTGCGCAGTGGCGCGCGCTGCTGGCCGCGAATAACCTTCACCTTCAAGCCGTCGATGTCCCGCTCGTACAGCATTTGCTTCTGCTGCGCGAGATTCGGATTGCTGTAGGGCTTGCCGGGAAGCATGAGAAGGCGCGCGAGTGCGCCGTGCGCGATGGTTTCGCGATGCTGGTCAGCAATGAAGTCCGGAGCCTGATCGGCGTCCTGGCTCAATTCGAGCGTCGACCACACCTGCACGGTGCCGGCGGCGGCCGGGACGAGCGTGATCGTGCCGGGCTGCGTCTGCGTGAAGAACTTCGGCGCTCCGGCCGGCGCCATCGTGCGCCAGTCGTTGATATGCGCGTCAAGCCATTGCGTCGATGCGGGATCGAGCTTCGCGCCGTTGAAGTTCACGCGCTCGATATCGAAGAGCATCGCGCCATACGGCGCGGAGATCGCCTGCGATTCGGCGGCGGACACGTCGAAAGTCTCGTCGAAGCGCCACAAGCGCGTGCGCCGGCAGAACTCCGCGATGCTGTCGCGCACCGCGTCGAACGCGGCCGGATCGGACACACCGACCGCCGACGGCTTGATCTTCGGCAGGAAAACATCAAGATCGCGCACTTACACTCCTGCTGTTTGAGCGGCCTGAGCCGCTTGCTGTGCATCGCCGAGCGCGCCCGCGAACGCCGAGTAATGCGCTGCGGCGAGTTGCCCGCTCGCGTCCTCGCTTTCGCGCGACAGCGCGCGGTAGAGCACGAACGACGTGATCGCGCTCACGTATTTGTCGCGAATCGGCAAGACGTCCGTTAGCGCGGTCAGTTCGGGAGGATTGGCGCAGTTGATCGCCTCGACCTTCACGCCGTCCGCGGCCGGCGGATAGACGTAGAAGTGAAGCGGATCGGCGTCGTAGTCGTAGGTGACATGGCGGATGCGCGTCGACACGCGCGCCATGTGCCAGTCAGGGATCTGCGTGTCGAGCTCGGCGCGCGAAGTGGGCGTGATCGCGTAGCCGGGCGTCACGCCGTCGGCCGCGATGTTGCGCGGCATGTCGATCAGACGAAGCGAGTCGTCCGGAACCGTCTGCCGCGTGCCCGCGACGAGCGTCCATACGCTCGTCTGCTCCATCGCCGACGGCTTGCGCGTGGCAATCTCGCGCAGGGCGTCATGAATCCACCGCAAGCGCTCTTCCAACTTCCAGCGGAGCAAGTCCACGTCGTTGAGCACATCGCTTGTGCGATCGATGACGTCCTGCACGGTGATAGCCATTACTGCGCTTCCCCTTGCAGAGCCGCCTCAATCTTCTCGGCGGTCCATTTGCCGTGCGGAGCCTTGCCGAACTTCTCCTTGTATTGCGCCGCGAGCAGCGCGCGGAGTTCCGACTTGTCCTCGACCGGCTCGCCGTCGTCCGATTCTTCATTGCCCGCGCCGGTCTGCTCGACCGGTACAACCGGCACGATCGGCGCAGCCTGCACGACGGGCGCGGCCGGTGCCGACGGCGCTATAGCCGTGATCGGGCGCGGCGGGGCGGACGTAATCGTCGACTCGCTGATCGGCGTTGCGCTTTGCGGCGCTTGCTGCGCTTGCTGCGCTTGCTGCGCGGCGAGATCCACGGCGAGGCGATACGCTTCCGGAATCGACAGGAAGCGCGCCATGTGGATCTGGTTTTCGACAAACGCGACGTGGCGGCCGTCCGCGATCGGCGCGAAGTGGTAGTCGGTTCCGCCGATATCGACCTTCGTACCGCCTTCACGCTTCAGGATGCATTCGATGTTCATGTGGGTGTCCTTTGAAAGAAGGGGCCGTTAAGCCCCTTCGTGTTCTTCTGGTTTGCTGGTGCGGTTTAGCCGACGATGAAGAGCGTCAGCGCGACGCGGCCCGTCGGTGCGCCGGTTGCCGGCGCGGTCGTGACCTTCACGCCGATGGAGCGCGCCTGATCGGTTTCGGCGATGCGCAGCGCCGCGTTCTTGCTCAAGCGCGTGAAGCCGCCGTTCTTCGCGGTCACGTCGGCCGCGAACAGTTCATTGCCGACCGTGCGCGCGTTGTCGAGCACGCCGACCTTGCCGGACATCAGGCCGATGTCCATCACGATCGCGGGTGCGCCGTTGGTGTCGAGCTTGTCGACGTCGAGCGTCGCATCGACGATGCGGCTGTACTCGGGCAGCACCGCCAGTTCGATCACGTCGTTCAGCGCGAGCGCCTGCGCGAGATCGATGTAGAACGTCTGCGCGACGACATCGCCGGCCGCGCAAGGCGCGATGACCGTCTTTTGACCGGTCACGAATTTCGATTGCAGTTGAGTCATGGATTGCTCCGGTGGATGCAGAAGAGAGGCGCGAGGCCGGCGTTACCCGGCCCCGTTCGGCTTAGGAGTTCGGATCCTTCGCGTACGTGTCGATCGAGATCACGCCGAAGTCCTTGCCGTTGAACTGCGTCTTTTTGATGCCGCCGATGAAGCCCGAAGCGACGGTCGGCTCGTTGCCGAAATCCTTCTCTTCTTCCTTCCAGTCGTAGCGCAGGCCGCCCTTCGAGCCATACGCAACGACAGCAGCCTGACGGCCCATGAACAGCGCGCGAGCTGCGGGCAGGTTTGCGCCTGCGCCGTAATCGCTGAAGCGGATCGTGTTGCGGTGCGAATGCAGGATCGTGTTGCCGATCATGCCGAGACCGCCCTTGAAGATCGGGTTGTTACGACCTTCAGCAGCAGCGGCCGCCTTCTGAATTTCGAGCCAGCCGGCAGCGTCTTGCGTGCGAAGCTGGTATTCCTGGAACGGCGACATCAGCAGCACGTAACGATCTTCCGTGCCTTCGACCGAAACCGGGACCATGTTGGCCGTGTCCGGATTCATCGCCTGCATCATCGAAGCCTTCACCTGTGCGCGCTCGACGAGCGTGCGGCTCATGGTGTCGGTCGCGGCGAGCGATGCCTTGCTCGTTGCGGCACCGCCATACAGGATGTGGTCCGCGTCCGGAGCCGTGAACGGGTTGTTCGCGAAACCGGTGTAGGTCAGACCTTCGATGAAGTCCGCGTTCACGCCGCGCGCGCCCGACAGGTACATGAAGATCAGTTCGTCGACGAGACGGCCGAAGTAGTCGCCGAGACGATCGCGCGCGACCTTGCGCAGATCGTGCGACGTGCGCTTGCGCGTCATGCGGCCGCCGGCGGATGCCGACTTACGCACTTGGTCAATCGCCACTTCGTCGGTGAAGAACTTGAGTTGCTCTTCCTTGCCCTCGAGGCGCTTGTCGCCGTACGTGGGCTCGCCGCGCATTTGCACGCAGAGATCGAAAGAGATACGGTCGCCCGAGTCTTGCTCGAGTTCCGTCTTGCGCTGGATCACCGAGTTGTCGTCGGTGCCGATGAACTTGCCTTCGAAGTACGACTTCTTGGCAGCATCGACCGCCAGATTGGCGGACCACTTCTTTTGGGCTTTTACGTCACCAAATGGGACGACGGTTTGCGACATATGGAGTGCTCCATGAATGGATTGAACAGTTCACGTCGCACTCCTGCGCTACGTTGGTCGGATTTTCGCCGCGATGGTCTTAAAAGGCAACCACTGAAGGCAAAAAAATGCTATTCGCGGCCGCTCAGACCGTACGATGCCGCGACTTGCGCCGGGCTCGCGCTCTGCACGCGCTTGATTGGGACCGACTTCGGAGCCTGAAAGGCGAGGCGCGCGAGTTGGCCGGACTTCTCTTCGAGCGTCACGATGATTCCCGAGCCGATCTCTACGCTCTCGCCGGGTTTCAGGTCAATTTTCAGCACTGTCGGTCCCTTGTGGTTACTCTACGATTTGCCAGTCCGTCGCGAGACAGTCATTCACGCTCGGCACCCACGTCGATACCGTGTTGTCGACCGTCTTAATGGCGAAGTAGGCGTTATACGGCACCATCGCGCCCTCGCCGAAGAACGCCTTCGCCGCGCCGGTCTGCACCGGATACGATGCCGGCGGGACCAGATAGACGAACTGGCCCTTGCCGTTCCAGCCTGCGCGCGCGACGCGTTGACCGGCGCGCAGCGCCATGAGAGCGAAACCGAATCCGCCGAGCGAACATTCGCTCACGCTCCAATACGCGCGCTCGAAAACGTCCTTCGGGCTCCAACTGATGTAGCCCTTGAAGTCCGGATGGTTCGACTTGCCTCCATCGACGTATTCGACGAGATAGCCGGGGTCCAACGGATCTTCGTCCTCGGGAACAGTCCATCCGCGCAGTTGGTTGTACTCGAGGCGCGACATCGGCACGGCGTTGACCGTTTTCGTTCCAATGAATCGTTGCATGTCCGCTCCTTATTGCGCGCAGTAGGCGTCGCGCTCGGCCTTCGACATGCGCGCAAGCTGCTCTTCGTATGCCATCGGGTCCGTCTCGGCAAGGCGGTCGAGCGCTGCATACTTGTTGCCGCTGGTGTCCGCATGCTCCGCGCTCGGCACGTTGCGCAACGTAGGCGGAAGAACAGGCTTCTTCACGCCCGGCTTCGTCTCTTCCTTCGCCTGCTCGGTCTTGCCGGCCGGTGCGCCGAACTCCGCGACGATGCCTTCGTGCGCCTTCGCCAAGATCTCGTTGTACGACAGGCGCGGATTCTCATTCGCGACGCGCTTCACTTCCATGTCGAGCGCGCGATACAGGACCGAGCCTTCCTTGTACTGCGTGTTCGCCTTCAGGAACGAGCCGACGGCGCTATTCCAATCGTTCTTGGCCTGCTGCTGCGCCATGTCCGCGGCGATCGCGGCCTTGTCGAGCGCGCGTTCGATCTCGCGTTCCTGCTTGCCGAGCGAGTCGCGCGCCTCTTCGAACTCGTCGAACGTGATATCGCCGTCGTCGTACTGTTTGCGCAGTTCGCCCTTCTTGTCGGCGATCTCCTTCAGCCTCGCGTCCGCGTCTGCCGGCGCCTCGGCAACGAACGCAGGGCGCGGCTGTTCGCCACTTGCGCCCGCTCCTTCACCCGCGCCGTCACCTGCGCCCGCACCAGATCCACCAGCATCGTCGCCCGCTCCACCGGCAGCGGCTCCATCGGCACCGCCTGCAGCCGCGGCATCGGCATTTGCTCCGGCATCGCCAGCACCGGCTCCACCGTCGCCACCTTCGCCAGCGCCCGCAGCAGTTCCCGCGTCCCCGGCGTCAGATCCCCCGTCACCAGCACCACTACCGTCGCCCGATCCATCGATCTCGTCCCCGTTGTCGTCGAGAGCGAGCGCCGCGCGCTCTTCGTCAGTCAATCCGTCGTTGATGTTCATTGCTGTGGCAGTCCTTGAAGTTGATTAACATCGTTTGGTGCCGCACCATTTGGCACCATTGCTGCGCCGCCGGGTTGCTGTGGCGGCATCTGCGGCGGCATCGGCGGTTGTGCGCTCTGCTGCGGGATGATCCCGGCACCGGGCGCGCTCCACCCTGCCTCCTTCAGAATATTGTCCGCGACCATCGCCGTTGCCGGCGCGACGATTGCGATCTCCGCGGCTTGCTCGGCCGCGAGCGAAGCATTCACCTTGTCGAGAATGGTCGCGCTCTGCACCTTGGCGGTGTCGGCGGCCAGCTTGTCCGCGCGCGCCTGCTTCTCGGCAATTTCCGCCTCGGTCATGCGGTCCTGTTGATCCTGCGCCTTCTGCTGCGCCGCTTGCTGCGCGGCTTGCTTCGGGTCCGGTTCCGTCGCATCCGGGTCCGATTGGCCGTTGACCTGACGAATGCGGTCGACGATCGCGTCGCGGTTCGGCAGATCCATCGATTCGACCAGCAGGTCCAGCAGGACGAGTCCGATTTGCGGCGGCATCTTCGCGATCAACTCGCTAAGTTGCTCGGCGGCGGCCGCACGCATCGACGCGCGCCAGTCCGATTCCGAAATAACGAAGTCGGCCTTCGTGCGCACGATGTCATTCTCGGGCAGTCCGTCGTTCACGCTCACGAAGTCGGGCGTGCCGCGCATGTTCGTGATGCGGAAATCCTTCTGTTCCGTGAAGAACTGTTCGATCAGCGATAGCTGCGTCTCGCCTTGGATCTGCACCGCAAGGCGCAGATTGTCGAAGAGCTTGTTCGTCGATACGCTGCCCTGCTCTTGCCGCGCCTGAATCGCGACGCCGGACACGGCGTTGGTCGAGCGGCCCATGAGTTCGTCGGTGACGCCGCCGATTTGCTGCACCATCTGGATATTGCGCGAGAGCAACTCCAGGTGCGCGGGCGCGAGCTCGCGATCGACGTTCAATTCGATGCTCTTGCCCTGCTTCTTGACGATCACGGCATCCGGACGGCTCACTTCGTCAATGAACTCGTCCATGTCCTCGACTGCGCCTTCATCCATGATGACCTTGTTCGTCGACAGGATGTGCAGCGCCTTCGATGCCCGCTTGTTGATGTCGTCCTGAATGTCGCGCATGTAGCGGATGACGCCGTACGGCAGGCCATCGCGGCCGCGCTTGTAGCCCCAAACAGGCGTGAACGGGAATCGGTTGTGCCGATACGGGCTCGCGCCCTCCCACAGCAGGCCGGCGGACGTGAAGATTGCGCAGCGCACGCGCATCGAGATCCGGTCGATCAGCACGCCGCGACCGCTCGATACGTCCTCGACGTGGCCCGGATGGCTTTCGTCGTAGACCTCGCCACGGTATTTGTCGCTGTAGAGCCGTTGGACGGGCATCGGCGTGCGATACCAGCACTCGATCAGGCGCACGCGATCGCGCAGGTTCGAAACGAGCGTGCGAGAGTAGCCATGCTCCTGCCGATCGTATTCGGCGCTGTCCATCGCGTCGTCGCCGATGTCCTCGCCGAGCGCACCGCCATAGCGCGAGCCCGTCGTGACGGCGTTCGTGATCTTTTCCGTGCGCTTCGGGAAGTACGCCTTCGCGATATCGATGTCGGTCCACTTCACGCGGAACACGTAGCGCGCGTCGGACAGGTCATACTCGATCGATGCCGAGTCCCACAGCATATTGCGCCACGACTCGTAGCGCGAATAGACGGTTTCGCCGTCGTCGTCGTCTTGCGCACCATCCTCAAGCCAGCCGATACCGACCTTGACCGCATCTTCGAACGCGCGCGAGCGGTGAAACTGCGTGCGGTTCACGTCGCTCAAGTATTTCAGCAGTTTCGTCTTGAGTTCGGCCGACTTGCCTTCCTCTTTGTTGCGCGGGAGGACGTTGAAGTCAGTCCGGCCGCGCTTCTCGCTGCCGATGATCCAGTTCACGCTGGTCGCGATGACGTTGTAGACGAGCGGCGCTTGCCCGCGATCCTTCAGGACGCGTGCCTCTTCCTCTGTCCACTGGATGTTGTCGAAATAGTCCTCTTCGACGGCTTGCTGAAATCGGTTCTCGCCTTGACGGTCGAGTTCCTGCACGTAGAAACCCATGAGGCGGGTGTGCAGATCGTCCATTTCGGGCGAGTCGAGCGGGTTGTCCGGCTGCTCTGCCGGCGCGTCGTCGCCGAGATCCATGCGGTCGACGGGACTATCGGTGTGTACCCGCTCGTTCTCAAACATCCTAGCTCCTTGGGCTTACAGACGGGCCTGCTGATGGTCGATGAACTCGATCTTGCGGCGCCCTTCGCCAGTGTCGACGTGCGCCTCGCCCACAACGACGGCTTCAGTCGGCTCCGGCGGCATTTCGATCAGGTCTTGCAGGTGGTCATGGATGAGGTTCGCGAGCTTGTGCGTCGCGGTCAGCCCCGGCTCCATTCCCATTTCGCGCAAGAAATGGTCCGAAATTCGGACCAGATAACGCGCGTCATTGTATTTGAAAGCGCTCGATAGTGCGATACAGCACGGTTTCGCACCAATGCGCCGGAATCGCGGCAGGATGACCAAGCACGGCTCGGTGTCGCCGTCCGTCGAGTTGCACCACGTTCCGTACAGGGTGAATTCGCCGCTGTGCTTGACGAAGCGATTGCGGGTCAGGTCAAGGAATGGTCGGTTTTCGCTCATGCTGTTCTCCAGTTGCCTTTCTTGCGTTTCCATCCGCCAGATTGACCCGGCGGGCTGTATTCGTATTTGATTGCGAACTGCTGGAATGCGTCGGCCGCTTCCGAATGGATGTCGTGTCGCGGCGTGTCCGACCACGTTGCCAGTCGGGTATTCCACTCCTTGCGATAGCTCTCAAGGTGCGCGAGGCCGAGCCCGCACGCCTCTTCGTCGAACCAGCAGGTGTTGAAAATGTCTCGCGCAGCCTGAATGCTGAATTGCTTCTCCGGAATGCGCTGCAGCACTTCGACGCGCTTGCGGCCGAGCCTTTCGAGCGATTGCGCCGGCGTCATGGCGCTGTCTTCGTCCTCTGCCATGCGCTCATGGCCGGCGTCGTGCGGAAGATAGTCGGTGCCATAGACGTAGCCGAGCTTGTCGAGCTCGCGCACGAAGTAGGAGTACGTCTCGTCCCACCCTTCGATGAAGCCGATGAATCGATGCTGCAGGCCGATGCGTTGCATAAGCCATATCGCCGTGCCATCGCTCTTGCCGATGTCCCAAAAGGTGTCGACCGGCACGCCTTGAACGTGCGGAACCTTCGTGATGCGCCCGGCTTTGCGGGCCGCGACGAATTGCTTGGTGAAGTAGCAGCCTTCCGTCGACTTCTGGAACGCTTCGGTCGGCGTGGACGGGTATTCCTGCCACATCCGTTCTTCGTTGTTCGGGAAGTCGGCGTTGCGCGTGCCGACATACCAAGCGCGCTGCTCGGGCGTGAGCGTGCGGCCGATCTGCGACTCAATCTTCTCGAAGTACTCGATGTCGCGCGGCGTCATCGGCACGCCGGCCGGATCCATCACATACTCGTCCTGGCCCCACCACGGAAAGAAGTGGAAGCGATAGTCGCGCTTGCTCAGGACTTTCTTCGCCTGCTGCTGCTTCTCGGCGACTTGGCACAGGTCGAAGAACTCGCCTTCGCGCCCTTCTGCCGTGCTCTCAATGACCAGAATGCCGTTGATCGGGACGGCGGGAATAGAACCTGTCATGACTTCCTTCGCCTTGTCAGGGTATTTCGCGGCGATCTTGCCGAACTCAGAAACGTGCAGGCGGTGAATGGTGCCGCCGCGCACGGACGTCGCGACGCGCATCGACGAGTTGTTGTGCGCGAACACGATCTCGCTTTTGTTGCAGCTTGTGAGCGGCATCGCCTCGCGCAGCACATCGGGCAGGTTGTCGTAGGCGAACTTCACCTTGTCGCGGAACAGGGATTCCGCCGTCTCGCGGTCCTGCGCGATGATGCCGCACCGGCTGTTCGGGTTGAACAGCGCGTGATCCAGCCACATGATCGCGATGAGCGTCGTAAAGCCCAACTGGCGGGCCTTGAGGATCAGATTGCGGTGCCATAGCCGTTTGATAAGGCGCTGCTGCGCCCTGTTCGGCTTGAAAGGGACGACAAGGCCCGGATCGTTCGGATCGTCGCTGCCCTTCGTGATGATCTTGTAGAGCTTGCCAGAACAAAGCCTCCACATGGGATCTGCGAGCTTCGTGCGCAGATCCTCAAGGGAGGCGTTGTCGGCGACTGCGTTCATTCGGATGTCATGCGGTTTGGCGTTGTCGCAATGATACTGTGCCGCACCAAACCGCACGAAATGCTATCCGGCTTTCCTGAGTTGCGCGGCGGGCTCGCGCACGATGATGATGTTGCCGGGCAGTTGCAGCTTTACTTGCCCTTCCGTTGCATTCGCGATCACCTGGGCGATGTCGCCGTACAGGTCGCGCTGTAGCTGCGCGGTCATGCGTTTGGCGTGCGAGGCGCGCTTGATGGACTCGATTGCGCGTTCGACGTCGAACTTTTCGTGAATCAATCCTTTTCCTTTGGCTTGTCGGGCTTCGGCTCGGGGAGTGGCGTGGCGTATGCGCGCGCCATGACGTTTAAGAATATCCACAGCCTGATGTTCAAGAACATGATGACGGCTCCGCTTGAGCAATGGCCGCGTCGATGCGGGCGAACAATTCGACGGGCATGTTGATGGTCATGTGCCGCACCGGATACGGCACTTTGCGCTTCAGATGGTTCGGGTTGTAGCGCTTTAGCTTGGCGATGTCGCCGAGCACAGCGAGCGGATCTTGCAACCGTTCTTCGTCGGCACATTCGCACTCGACGATGTTCGGCGCGTATCCGTCCGACTCGCGCCCGCTGTGGCCGTCCTGATAGCGGCCGTAGCCGTTGCAGATCGTGCAGAGCTTTGGCTTTGCGGCATTGAGCGCGACGCGCGACGCCTGCCATGCGTCCCATGCCTCCGACGTAGAGAGGAACGCATACTCGCCTTCGCCATAGCGCGCGAGGTTGAACTTCCGTTCCCCCGCCCACTTCTCAAACTGTTCGCGCTCGGTCATGCCTGCCTCGCCTTCGGATATCCGTTCTCGCGGTCGCGCGACTCCATGTATTCCATCAGCTTGGACGTCACCTGCTCGGCGATCATCTTCGCAAGGAGTTCGCGGTCCACCTTGATTTCATGCACATAGCGCGCTTCGGACACGGCGTTGCCGCCGGACAGATACGCCGCGACCGGCTCGCTGCACACGTCGACCGGCCTCATTTTGCTGACAACGGCATCAGACAGCCTGACCGCGTACGCTGCGCTCTTCTGGCTGTAGTTGTCGAAGTCCAGCGTGATACGAAGTGTTGCGCCGGTCATGCCTTCTTCTCCTTGCTTGCCGCGAGCACAGCGCGCTCAACGGCCTTATCGCGCTTCGGAAGCGCAGCCCATGCAACGAATGCTTCGCCGAGCTCGCCGCGCCAGTTCCCAATGATCGCGATGCCGCCGATGGTCAGCAGCAGCGTCTTGGGTCCGCCGCCGTGCTTGGGCTTCTCGTAGTGCCACACAGACGCGGGCGCTGTCACGGTTTCCCGCAAAGACTCACCTTCGGTCGTGCGCGCGTCGTCCTCGATGGCGGCCTGCGCCGCGCGGTGTAACTCCACTTCGAGCTTGAGCGTTCGCACGGCGTCGATCAGGCGCTTGTCGATTGCCGCTCTTGCGCCGGGACCGAAAGGAATCGACTTCTCGTCTGTCAGTTCGACCCACACGGCCGCGAGCGTGCGGCTCAGGCTGCGGATGACGGCCAAATCCTCCGGATCACTGACGCGCATGCGGGGCTGGCCAACGGTGTCGAGAACGGTTCCGCGGCCGTTGCATCGTGCGCAGGTGACGTCGGGCGGCTCCGGCAGGACAGCAGCCTTTGCATAGACGCCCGCGCCACTGCACTCCGGACAAGCAATTGATGCCGAGTAGCTCACGCCGTCTCTCCCTGTGTGATGTCGCCAAGCGCCGGAACGCCGATCTTGTCGGCGACAGCGCACAAATACGCAGCAGGACCGCTCACAGCATTGCGACCCGCCTCCCAATTCTTGATCGTGATAAGCGCCACGCCGAGCGCATCCGCCGCCTGAACCTGCGTCAGCCGATGCTTCTCGCGCCACGCCTTGAGTTGATCTGCTGTCATCCGAGATACGCCGCGAGAGTTGCAAGGAAGCCGACGACGAACAGCGCACCGCCGACAGCGCCGATGACTGCGCCGAGCACGTTGACGCGTTCGAGTTCGTCGAGCGTGTGATGGTGAACGATGCCTGCGAGGCCACGTACGTTCATCGATTTCTCCGAAAAATGCCCGCGATGGGCGGGCGGACTTGGTTATAAGGAGTTAGCGGATTGCTATGCCGCTGTCATGCGCCTAGTGGGCGAGGCTTCCTCGGCCGATCGGCTTGAAGCAGCAGACACACACGGCGGTTCCGGTGTCGATCTCATGCTGGATAGAGCGTGCGGTGCGGCGATACAGGCTCGCGTTGTACTTGGCGACGGAGGCGTGCGTGATGCCGAGCGCAGCGGCGCGGTCCTGCTCGTCTGCAAGTGCATTCCACTGCGCGATGGCGCTCTGCTTCTCTTCGAGCGAAGCGGGCGGGTGCGGGATGGTTTCATCGTTGTTCGTGGGCATGGCGTGCTCCTTGGTTATGCGGTTGTGACATTGACGCGTTCGGCGTCGATCGCGGACTTCAGGCCAATGACTGCGGCAGTGCATGCGCCGCGTGCGTCACCGCGCGCCTCGGGCGATGCTCCATGCGTGAGTGCTGCGCGTGCGAGTTCCAGCGCATTGAGTGCGCGAATGATGTCGGCGAGAGTGACGGTCACGATTGCTTCTCCTTCTCCTTGGCAATAGCGGCGTCGACGGCCTCGTCCAGATCGGAGTGCACGATAGGCTTGCCAGCCGGAAGCGTCGTAACCCACATATGCGCGGGGCGGTCAAACCCTTCTCCGCGCAGCCACCGATACCGCTCCGCATCCTTCTCCATCCCCGCGATCCGCTCGCGCAGCGCGGCGATCTCGGCGTCTCGTGCGTTCCACGCTGCCTGCATCAGGCCGAGCACGTTGGTGCTCTGATACTTCGATCGCCGTCCGAGGTCATCCAGCGGATACTCACGATCAAACCATTCGTCGAAGTCCGCCTGCCCCTCACTCGCGCCTGCTGCGAACAATTCTGCGAGGCGTTCGGCAAGCGTGTCTTGATGCACATAACCGCCGCAGTCTTTGTGCTCTTGAATCAATTCGAAGAAGTCGTCTTTGGTCATTTCTGCTCCTTTGCGCGCTCGGCCCATCGCACGGCCTTCGTGAAGCTCTTGAGATTGCAGGGGCAATACGGGTTGTCAGTGCTGAACGTCTGACGCCATCCGGCCTCGATCTGCGCGTCCGTCAGCGGCTTATCACTCGCCCCCGCCGCATCGGCTACCGAATCAGAGTCGGCTGGCGTTACGACGGCGTTGCAACTTGCGAGCGCGCCTTGAATGGCTTCCCGGATACCCGGCCCATCGTTAGCGAGTCGAGCCACCTCTTCGGTGAATTCCTCGGTCAGCCCGTCGAAGGGCAAGGGCTTCGCATCGGCTACCGAAGGCGCGGGAGCGGCGGCGATCGAGATCGGCGAGTAGACAATGTCGCGCGCACGTTGAATTACGCTGTCAGTCAAGCCGCCGTCTTCATGCTCAAGAATCATCGCAGCGATGACTTCACGAGCATTGAATAAATCTGCTGCTACCCTCTGTGTTTCGCTAACACCGAATTTCGAGCAGCGATCTGGCTCACCATTGGCTTCGGCGAAACAGACCCCCGACTCATCGCAACCTACGCCCATATCGCACGGCTTCGCCCCCGCTGTGTCGGCGATGCTCGCGCGCGTTGCGGTGCGGCGGTCGCGGATGAAGCGATGCACGATCGGCTCAAGCGGCCATGCAACGGTGTAGTGCTCCGGCGCGTCGAGGCGGTCGAACACGCATTGCCACTGGCCGTTCTTGGTCTTGATCTGAAGCACCTGATACTCGCCGCGCGCCGGCCGATGTTCGATGCCCTTCTCGTCGAGCCATGCCTTGAAGGCGTCGAGCTTCGACTTGTGGAGTAGGTTCTTGCTCATGGTTCAGGCTCCTGCCTTTGCGAGCGCGGCGTGCGCGGCTTCGATCAACGGCGCGAACTGCTCGGCGCTGGCGCTGCTGGCTTGGCAGTCAAGCTCGACGGCTTTCGTCAGCGCGGCGAGCGCGTCGGCCAACTCGGGCGCGGAGATCATCAGCGCGGCCAACTTCTCCAGCGTCGGGTCCGCCTCGCGCGTCTGCGGCTTGTTGGTGTAGACGCGCGCGAAACCGTCGTCGCACACTCCGTTTGCGTTCTGCACAGCGATCCAGCCGCCGAACTTGGTCGTTTTAACGAAAGCGAGTTTCATCGTGCGCCACTCCGATTCGCCAGATCGATCTGCGCGCGAATGGTACGAGCGATCAGTTCCACGGAAGCCTCGTCGAAGTTGTCCGCCTCCAATTCTTCAGAGAACAACCGAATCGCGACGTCGAGCGCCTTGCCTTCGGCCACATGCAGATCGACGATGCGGCGGCCGTGATACACCTTCTGCGCGAACAGGGTTTGCGCCTTCACGGATGCGTTGATGATGTTGATTTTCTTAGCCATTTCCTTGCTCCCGACCGGTTTCAGTTTCAGTGCTTGATTATGCCGAGGCCGAACACGACGCCCGCGACGAACAGGGCAATGCCTTCGGTGCTGAATGCCGTTGCGACCGTGCGAATGACCCATGCTTCGATGCGTGCGCGAACGCCGGTGTTGACGTGGCGCAGGTCTTGATTGCGCAGGCTGGCGTTCAGATCCTTGATGCTGCGTTTCATGGTGGTCTCCAACTTGGTTAGGTGGTTCTATATTAGAACCATACTTTCGATTATGCAACCATCATGCGCAATTTTTTTTGCGCGCCCCTGCCTCGCCCGCGACGCTCTCGATCGTCGGCGTTGTCTTGGTGCGTGCCGGGATAGACGTGGAACGGGTTCACGCACGAAGGCGTATCGCACGTATGGCAGCCGAGCATGTCATCGTCCATTGGCACTCCGCGCAGCCCATAGCTGTAGCGGTGCGCTAGCGTCGCGCGCGTGCTTTCGAGGAAGAATCGCCCATAGCCTGCGGTGTCCTTCGTTGCCTGCCATATCCAGCAGCCGTTATCCTGTATCACGACCTTCTCGATGAATCGCGCGAACGGATCTCGGCGCGGCTTGGTCGCCTTCTTTCGTCTCGGCGTGAAATACGGATGCGCCATACTTCGATTCCTTTAAGACCGACCGGTCTGCTTTTAGGACCGATTCGGACAAAAAAAGAGGAACGGCCTTTAGCCGCCCCTCATGATGGTTTGCTGATGCGCCCGCGTGGACCGAAATTACAACGTCATGCGTCCGTCTCGGGCTCGCCAGTGCCGACCGGCGCGAATGCCGTGCCGCTCACCTGCTGCAAGAACAGGGTCAGCGGGTTCTCCGCGTCGCCCTTCAGCTTCACGCTGTCCTGATTCCAGCCCATGACGCGACACAGACTGTCGAGCGCGGCCTTCTTGTCCGTCCACTTCACTTTCTTCGTGTGGACGGGCACGAACTCGATTTCGCCGCCGGGCCCGCCTTCCGCGACTTGCTGCTCAACGACCTCGAACGCGGCGAGCGCGGCGGCCGTGTCCTCGTCGAGCTCCGTCACCTTCTTGAGCGTGCCGTCGTCGTTGAAGAACTTGCGCGGATCCGAGAACGCCAGCTTCGCGTATTCCGCGATGACGCGATCGCGCGTGACTTCGGCTTTCGCAGCCATGCGCGCGCGTCGCGCATTCAATCCCGCGATGACCAGCGGATGATCCAGCAGGCGGCTCGCCGTTACCTTGGCTGATGCTTTCGCATAGCCCGCGCGCTCGGCGGCCGCCTTGCCGCAGAAGTCGACCATGTATTCGTCGATGAATAGCTCTTGCTTCGGGCTGAGTTTGTCGGCGCTCATGATTTAGCTGACGCGAGTTGCGTTGAGGATGTTGAGATAGATTTCGTGCGCGCGCTCGCGCTCGGGTCCGACCGGGCATTCGCAGAAGTAGGCGTAGGCCGCTTTCTCTGCGGCGAGGCGCGCATCGAGCAACGTGCGCTTCAGTTCTTCGAGGCTCGGCTTTTCGTCAGTGGCCACAGGGTAATGCTCCTTCTTCGTTGGTGTGTGCGCCGCACGACAGGCATACGCGCGTCTCGGGCCCGGTGCCGATGTGCATCAACGTCGCGCTGCACAAATCGTTCTGGAGTTTCTGCGCGGCGACATTATCGGGCGATGCAATCAGCGCTCGAAGCGCGACGTCGCCCATGTGCTTACCGATCTCTCGGCGTGCGCCGTTCATCATGTCGTTGTCGATCTTGGTCAGGCGCCACGCGCCGTACGTCACGCCCGCGAGGATGTGATCGGCGTGCTCGGGCATCAGCGCGCGGAAGTGCGCGTCGTCGCCGCCGAACTGCAGCGTCTTGGCCATGAACCCTGCTTCGTAAGCGAGATCGCGGAACGCACGCACGGTCAGAGCGCGCGCGCCAAGATCGCGCTCGAATTGCGAGTTGTCTCCGTACAGGCGCAGGAAGTCCGTAACAAGGAGAGCGCCGCCGGGCTTCAGCACGCGCGCGGCCTCTTTCAGCGCCGGGCCTGCGTCCATGTTCGAGAGCGCGCTATTCATCAGCGCATAGTCGAACGACTCGGGCGGGAGTGGCATGGCGTGCGCGTCGCATTGGACGAGATCGAAGCCGTCGCCGGTCGGACAGTACGAGAGTTGAACCGGGCTGATATTGACGAGCGTGAACCGGAGATCCGGCCGCGCTTCGTGCGCGAGGCGCGCGACTTCGCCGATGCCGCATCCGATATCGACGATCGACGCGCCTTCGGCCGGCGCAAGCCAGTCCATCAGGCGCGCGACGTGATCGCGATCGTCCGCTGCGTAGCGGTGCGTTTGAAGGATCCGCTCGACGTTCGCGACGATGTGCGGCGTCACTGCTTCGACGGCTGCGAGATTGAATGGTGGCGGGTTGATGCTCATGCGCCACGCCCCTTCGTCAAAACGCGCCACGTATCTGCGTACTGGTAGCGGATTTCCTCGACGATCTCTCTTCGATACTGAACGACCGCCACGATGGGAAGCCAAATCGGCATGAGGACAAGAGTCAGCAGTGCTGCGACGCGCAACTGCACCGGATGTTTCATCCAATATTTTCTGATACTCATGCGTGCCCGTCCCTCTTGAGTTTTGCTACGACTTCGCGTGCGTACTGAGCGCGCAGGATTGCGAGTTGATCGAATACGATGCGGCGGCCGTTGTCGTTTCGCAGGTATTCAGGCGTCCAACCGCGCGCGGCCAGAACGTGCTCGACCGTGACCGGAGCATGCGCCGCGATGTACGCGTGGACCGTCATGCCGGGGAATGCCGACGCGCAGAGCGCGGTCAACTGATCGACGAGTGATGATTCGATGGTCTGTTCTTCGACGGTGCTCATGCTTTCACTTTCTCCATTGCTTCATGCAGCGCGATTGCAGCCTTCATCTGCTTGGCGTCGACGCGCATGCGCAACTCAACATCCACGCCGAGCATGTCGCTGAAAACCTGCGCGAGCGCGTTCGATGCCGCGTGGATCTCGGGCAGGCCAGCGTCGTTGCGCTTGACGAGCGCTTGCGTCGCTTCCAGCAGCCGACGCTTGTTCGCGATGGCGCTCATTCTTCTGGAACCTCTTCTCCAAACTTCGATGTCACGAATGCGCGCATTGCCGCGACAAGCGGCGTCGCGCCCCTGACGACAGGCTTTGCCGACAGCACTCCATCGGCGAGCCTGAGCGCGAACCACGTTTCAGCAAGCACGCCGACCGTAACGCCGATCTTCTCGCGCTCGATGATCGGGCCGCCTACCGCCCAATCCGTCGACGCAGATTCGCCGAACTTGCCGCCGATCGCGCAGCTAGCGTCATCGTCCCAATATGCGTCGCCAAGCTTGCGAACGTTGCGCCCCTGCGCCTTTGCGACCCACATGTCCAGCAGATCGCCCGTCAGTTCAGATACTTTCACGATGCCTCCCGCGCGCGGAGCATGGCGTCGGCGTACTTGTACGCGCGGTTCGCATCGGCTTCATCGAATTGCGCGTTGCGGTTCGGGCCGTCCGTCTGGATGATCGCCTGCAGCGCCTTCGCCGCGAAGTAGTCGCGCAGGGTCATGCCTTCGTGATTTTTGGTCACAACCGCGACCGGGAAGCTCGGGCCGTTGTGCACGAACGGACCATATGCGTGTGCCGGCGCCTGCGTAGTTTCTTGGCTCGGAAACGCCGGGCCGCCGTCTTTTCTCGCGCTCATACCGGGCATTCCTCCGCGATGCCGCGCCAACGATCGCCAGCCGGCGCGTACATCAGCGCAGGCATGCCGGGCGCGCAGTGCTCGTTCGGGACGTCCGCGCCATAGCGCCAGCCTCCTTCCGCCGTCCAGGCGAGCATGCGAATCGTCGGGCCGTTCGCCTCCGCGCGCTCGCACTCGTATTCGCCTTCGTGTACCGGCGCGATGTCCGCCGGGAACCACGGTGTTTTCTTCGATTTCATGCGGTCCTCAATGGGTCTGAAATGCGGCTGCGTCGAATTGACCGAGCCTGATTTTGCGAATCAACTCATCACGCTCGGCAAAGCCCATGCGCTTCCACATGCAGCAATGCACGGCGTCCTCGATGTCGTCGTGGCCGTCATTGCAAAGCGGGCAGCGATTGAATTCGAGCGGACTAGCAGGCGATGGCGTGCGCACCCTCGCACGCCATCGCCTGCTCCATCGTGTCGAATGTGTCGTCGCATTCGGGGCACACGAACACTTCATCGACCGCTGGAGCGCAACAGCTTTCGGCGGCCCATTCGTGCTTGTGCGTTGCCTGACAACTCGGGCACTTGTAGCGCCGGTAGGCATCGATCTGCTCTTGCGTGAATCTCGGCCTCTTCGAAAATGCCTGCTGAAGCGGCTTTCCTTCCGGCTCGACGGGAATGGTCGACTGGCTCACGCTGCCTCCTTCAGAACGTCATTCACCGCGTCAACCGCCCACCGCTGATCGTTCTTTTCCGCCGCGACAAGAACCGCCTCGCGCAGCTCACCGTATGTCGCGACTTCCATCTGACAGTCGTATGCGGCCATGCCCTTGCCGACGGCCTTCAATCCGTCGCCGTCGAGCACCCATCGACCGGTGCCGGCCTTGCCGTCGCGCCCGATTGCGCGATGCTGCAGGCGTTCGAGCGCCTTGAGCGCTTCGTCGATCTCCGGCTTGAACTCTGCGCCGATGCCGATGCGCGCGAACTCTTCCGCGATCAGCATGGCGGCCGCCACGTCCTTGAACGCGTCATGCCCGCCGACGAGTCGCAGCGTTGCGAACGCGCCGTGATACGCGAGCGCGAGACGCTTCAGATCGTCATGGGTCATTTCGCGCGCTTCAGATTCGCGGATCAGTCTTTTGACGAACGCGGTTTCCTTGGCCTCGATGCGGCGCTGCATCTTGCGCGGGTCGTACTTCTTGCGCGGCGGTTTCGACTTAGCCATTGCGCGCTCCCAACTTCTTGGCCTTGCGGGCGCGCTTCGCTTCTGCCTTCGCGATCGCGTCGCGGTCTGCATCCGTGAGTCGGCGAGTTGCCGGGCGCTTGCGCGCGGGCGCGGCGTGCGTCGGTGCCGATGATGACTGCGGCGCTTGGCTCGCGCCGATCGCCAGCGCGGCCATGATCGCCGCTTTTGCTCCTGTGAAGAACTTGCGCACGGTCAGACGCCTCCAGACAGTGCGATGTCAATCTCGACTTCGGCCGCGCGGCCGGAGAGATCCTTGTCGCGAATCTTCAGCACGACGTCCGCAACCGCGTTCACGGCGCGTTCGTACGCGGCCGACAGCACGACGGCGGGCCGCGCGTTGCGGATCTCGTCCATCGCCAGTTCCTTCTGCTTGTCCGTCATGCGCGCGAGAACCGCATCGAGATCGATGATCTCTGCGGCGCGCTCTTTGGCTGCTTCACGCGCGGCGTCGTCGCGCTCCTGCTGGTCAGGTGATGAATAGGTCATTTCTCTGTCTCGGGACGAAAGGGGAAAAACTTCTGAAACAAGACTGCAAACACGACCGCCGCGGCGAGCACGCCGAACAGCGAACCCAACCAAAACCCCGTCAGGAATTCCATAGCGGTCTTAATTTCTGTCTGATGGTTTGATTTTGCGACCACGGCGGCCGCATGTCAAGTTGATATTTCGATTCCGTTACCGTTTCGCGCGCAATTCCGCGCGGCGCTCGATCTCTGCTGGTGCCAGCGGATCGAAGAATTCGCACGCGTTTTCGTCGAACGGCGCATCAAGCCATTTGCGCCACGGCTTCGTGTACATCGATCGCGCGTATCGGCACATGGTCCCGATGGTTTCGATCGGCGCTTTCATCGCGCCCTTGCAGTGGCCACAGCAGTTCATTCGCAGAGGCCGTAGATCGACGTACAGAGCGGACCGGTTTCCTGCTCGCCCTGAACGCGGAAGATGTCGTACTGGCGGCCGCCACGCGACGTCTTGGCCCATTCGATCGCCTGCCATACGCCGTGGCGCTCCAGCGAGATCTCCGCGCTGTCGGATGTCGCCTGCGGGCCGGAAAGCCGCGCGGTCGCGAAGAACGTCGCCATATCGCGCTTGCTGGCCTCGCCGACGATCTTCTCCCACTCCATCACGCGATCGATTTCCTCCGGGAAGCGCAGGCCGATTTCGAGCAGTTCGTCCTTGCGCGCATGGATGCAGGGCATACAGCCGACGCGACCCATGCCTTGTCGATACAGCGGGTTCGGCTCGATGCCGTGCTTGCGGTGCATCGCGAAAACGTCATCGACGGTCCAATCGAGAATCGGACGGAAGTTCCACAGTTCAGCACCAGACTCGTTGTCGACCTCCTTGCACTCGCGCTCCGGCAGGTTGCGGCGGTTTTCCGACTCGTCACGCCGCACGCCCTGCCACGAAACGACGTCATCGCCGGCCTCAAGCAACGGACGCTGCACCTGCGCGATGATCGGATTGCGCTTCAACTCTTCCGAACAGAATCGCGCTTTCGTCGATGGGAAGCGACCCTTCCAGATGCACAGGTCGAGAAACGGATTTCCGGTCGGCTTCATAACGTCCAGCGCGCGCAGAACCTTCTCTTCGGGGATGCCCTGCTCGCGCCACTTCGTTGCTATGAACTCGGCCTTCGCGGCGATCTGGCGCGAGAAGTCGGCCTTGATGCGGCGGATCGGGAAAACCTTGTCGTTCAGGTATTCGATGTACTCGTAGGTCTGTGCGTGCTCATGGCCGGTGTCCGCAAAGACGGCCTGAAGGTTTTCGGTGCAGCGCTCCATCGCCAACAGCAGAAGTGCCGTCGAGTCTTTGCCGCCCGACACGGAAACGATGTTGTGTTCGATGCTCATACGTCCTTCCGGCCTTCGATTTTTTTCATAGTTTTCTGCGCCAGCATTGCCGTGCTCGCACCGCTCGTCACGCGCAGGCTTGCGTTGCCGCTCGCGAGCGCGCGCACCTGCTCGCACTTCTGCGGATCACCGATCAGAACCGGCGGCGCAATGGCCTGCCGCTGCTCGCCGTTGTGCGCTTCGGCCGCGCCGATCAGATACGATGGGTAATCGTGGCCAACGCCGCCGGTAATCAGCGCGCCTTGGTAGCGCCGCTGGAACTCGATGCCGCGAAACTTGAGATCCTCCATCGTTCCGGTCAGCGCCAGCTTCGACCAACCGCCCATGTCGTCGATCACGCGATGGATGATCGGATCGTCGAACACGACAGACGGGTAATGCCCGACCATGCGCACGGCTTTCTCGACGAGCGTCCAGGCGCGCAGCGAGCGCACGCCGGATCCGCCCTGCAGGTGCGCGACGACATCGGCCGGCTTCGGGAAGAACCTGCCGCTATCGGCGTCGCGCACATGGCGCGTCAGCGCGACGCGGACATCCTCGATCGTGTACGGCTCGAGCGCGGCGAACCAGACTTCGAGCGCATTCGCCGAAAATTCCTTGCTGTAAATCGAAAACGTGTCGGCCAGCACTTCGCCGAGCTCGCGCATGTCATTCGGGCGCATAGGTCAAATCCTCGATATCGATCGTGAAAGGGTCATCCGGCGGGCCGTAGCTGCCGACGTTCGCGCCAGCAGCGCGCGCTTCCATGCGGCGCACGGCTTCGTCGACGGCGCTGCGGTTGTTCTGCTCGATTGCTTCGGCCTTGTTCGCCGGGCCGCGCACCGGAGCCTTCGCGCCCGCGACGCGCATTTGCGCAGCTTCGGCGGCCCAACGCTTCACGATCGCGACCACGTAGCCGAGCGAGAGCGCTTCGTTGCTGCCCGCCTTCGCGACCTTAGCCGCTTCGCACGCGGCCGCCATCGTGTCGGCAGTCACGCCCTGATCCGCAAGCTCCTGCAATCGCGGATCGCTCGGGTTGCACATCACGCCGAACTTGCGCAGCGCGATGGACAAATCCACAGCGCGCGTCGGCGCTGCGATCGGGCCATCTACGTTTGAAGCACTAGGAGCGGTGTTAGAACCCTTGGTTTTATCTTCTTCTCTTCTCTTCTCTTCTCTGGACCGCTTTTTGTCCGCATCGGATGCGGACATATCGCCGACATCCTGCGGACGGGCTTCCGCTTTGCGAGCCTCCCGCTTGCGGTCAGTCTCTTGCGCGCGACGCTTCGCCGACGCGCCGTTATGGGCGTCAAACCTAGGCATGACAAGGGTTTCGTCGGCATCGACGTCAAGCCAGCCGACCTTAACCATCGCACCAGCGAAGCCGGGCCAGCCGATGACGCAATCCATCGCGTCGGCGGTGTATCCGTCGAGGCATCCGTCCTCAGAATGCGCGTCGAATACACTCCAGACCGCATGTAGTCCGCCAATTACGCGAAACTTGTCCGCACGCAATGCGGACATCATGCGGACAACTTTCGGATGCGATTGCAGATCCATGCGCATCTTGATCCAATCACCGGCCATGACGTGACTCCTTCATTGCTTCGTCTGCCGCTTGGATGAATTCGAACGCAGCTTCCGCGTTGACCGCGTTACCGTAGGCGCGCAGGCGCACCACTCGGGAGGGAGCCCCATCAACCAGCGGGAATGTGCCGGGTTCAACTGGCCTGAACTTTCCGTCTCGGCATCCGAGCCAGTCAGCATCACGCCAGAAGCCGTTAGTCGGGCCGGCCCCGTTATCGCCGCAGCCATCGACAGGTCTTGCGGCGAACCCTTCCGCTCGATTTCCCGCGTCGCCCCGTCCAGCGTCCGAACATTCTTCTCGCCGTCCGCCACCCGTGGAGTCGGCCATCCCGCGAACGTCGCGACGTGATTCAGGCTCACCGCTACCTTCCGGCCGTCGGGCGTCTTTCCCGTCACGCTCAAGCCCTCGAACGACTGCGATCCCTTGCTGTTGCCGACTGTTGGCGTCGGCCATCCGGCCAACCACGCCACGCGCCCGAGTAGCGAGTTCAGTGGTACGTTCGCGCACTCCGCGCCGTCCTTCCAGTCGCGCGTTGTCGGCGTCGGCCATCCAGTAGAGCCGATCTCTGATGTGCGGAGCGCCGACGCCCGCAGACGGGAACGGGACCGCCCCGACCCGGTATCCCACGCCTTCCAAGTCAGTTTGTACAAGGTCGATCCAAGGTTCCGCATCCTTGCTTGCAACCTGCTCTCCAAAGACGATTGCAGGGCGGCACTGGCTAATGAGGTGGAAAAATGCGGGCCAAAGGTGCCGCTCGTCATCAAACCCAGTTCCCGCGCCTGCCGAGCTGAAAGGTTGGCACGGACAGGAACCGGTCCAAACAGGTCTGTCATCACCGAATCCGGCTCGTCGAAGCGCGTAGCTCCAGACGCCGATTCCGGCGAAGAAGTGGCATTGCGTATATCCGCGCAGGTCGCTAGGTCTGACATCCTCGATGCTCCGTTCGTCTACATCGCCGGGCGCGATATGCCCGGCCGCAATGAGGTTGCGCAGCCATTGAGCGGCGTGCGGGTCGATCTCGTTGTAATAGGCGCTCACGGCACGATCTCGCACGGTGCCGCACCAATCGATGCTTTATTCATCGCGCGCGCTCCCCCGCCCACTCAAGCTGGACGTACGGATTCACCGGGCCAAGTCGCGCCAGTTCGCGCAGGCGAACGAGCCCGCTATCTCGATCGGTTTCGCCAACAGCCGTGCGGCGCTTCGGCGGCGCAGGATCAGGACCGACCGAATACAGAGCCGCGAACCATGTGAGCCCTTTGCGCTCGCCGCTGATATGCACCAGCCCGCGAGCAAGCGCATCCGCGAGCACGGTGCGCGCGGTCGTGTTCGCCAGCCCGGCCGCCTTCGCGAACTCGGGCGCGCTCATCTTGCCGACCAGAAAGCGCTCGTACTTTTCGAACGTGCGCTTCTGCGGCCCGCCCTTGCGGCGCGGTGCGTCCTTCAGTGCGTCAGGCATGACTCGACAACCTCCGTTTCGCGCGGAAAGACCGGTTGCGCCGACGGCACAATCGCGCGCTCGGCGCCGGGCTCGGCGTTGATGAACGCCTGTCCGGATTCGGTAACGAGGAAATTAAGAGAGCGCAGATCGATCGTCGCAACGAGATCGGTCAAACGCGTGCGGAAGAAGTGTTTCGAGGGGTCGAGGCGAGAGATCGCATAGTCGTCGTGGATCTCGCGCGCAGTAGCGTACATGTCCTCTACTTCGCCGAAGCAGAGCAATTCGAACGGCATGGCGGCCGCGGCTGATCGTGACAATGATCGGGCGGCCGCGGTCGGTGAGCCTGACGTCGCGCCCACAAGAAAAACGCCCGGCATCGCGATGTTACCGAGAACAAAGACGAAGCCGGATTGATTGGTATGGTGCGGTGTCGCACTGTTCGCACGCCCCTCTTGGTCAACGATAGGGTGTGCAACATCCTCGTTTCCGAAGGTGCCGTACTGCAGACTATTTGTTTTCAAGTTTTTGTCTCTTGACCGATTACAGGGAAAGCGCCGGTTCACCGGCATAGCATGCCCTTACGGTGGCTCGCTGGCGGCTGGCTATCGTAAGGCTCGGAAAGCATTGTATGACTAATGCATGAGATCGGTGCGTTTTTCTAACCACATCCGATAAATTTGCTCGGGTAATACTTACCAACTTGACAGGAAATGTTACGAGGATATTACATTTACCCTGTCATCCTTTTGGACAATGGCGCGTTATCGGTCGTTTTTGCCTGCCATTAGACAGGGACAAGTCGCGTCTCGATAATGCGCCGGTTATGAAACAAGACCACTAAAACGAAAAAAATGGAAGCGTCAAGTAAGCAATGATCGCCTCCCGCGCTTCCGTCCAAGACCAGCAGTAATGTACGCGCCAGCCCTGCTCTTCTAGCCTGCGTCCGTACTCTTTCTGTTCCGGCGTCGGCCGGTTGTCGCCATACTTCATTTCGATGCTCAAACCGTGATACCTGCCGCGCGCGACTGGCAGACGGATATCGTGCTCGCCCTTCAGCATTCCACTGGCCTTCGCCTTTCCTGCCTGCGCCTTGGACAGCTTCACGCCGTTCAGGGAGCACGACATCAGTTCGAGCTCGGGATACTTCGCCGTTACCGCCGGGTTGCGCGCCCAGGTGAAAAGCGCCGACTGCTCAAGAAACTCGCGATCGACGCGGCGCGCTTTCGGCTGGCCGGAAGGTGATAGTAGGCGTTTAGTCGGGCGTCCAATTCGGCGAATTGGAGCCGCTTTACCGGCCAATTTGGGTTTCTGTGCGGTAGCGCTCATTCGATCTCCATGAATTCGACGTCCTCGATCTCCGTATAGGCGAGCCCATACAGGCGCGCGCGCGTCGGAGCCCATTCGCCATAGCCGATGCGCCAGCGTCGAACCTTCTCTTCGTAGGTGAACAGCTTCCCTTGATCGTGCTCGGCATGGCATCGCCAGCACGCAGGGATGGTGAACTCGTCGCGCGCCTTGAGTGCGCCGCCCTTGCCGTGCGCGCCTTCGTTGGAGTGCGCCGGCACGACGGTTTCCGCGTCGACCGCGCCGCGACAGATACCGGGATAGACGAGATAGCAGGGTTGCCCGCGACAGGCGTTGAGCATCGCCTTGTTGTGACCGGGCCGCTTCTTCGGTGCCTTCTTCTTGAAGGTCGAGCGCGCGACGCTCTTTTCGGCGGCCGGCTTCTGGCGGAATGGCGTGCGCGCGAGTGGCGTCGAGCGCTTCATTGGCGTTCTGCGGAGCATTAGAGGTTCTTTGCCTCCGCGCGCCGGTTTGCTTCCATCGTGCGCCACACTTCAATCTTCGCTTCGGCTCCGACGAGAAACCAGCGCAAGCGCTCTTCCTCTTCGACGGCCGCGCGCAGCGCGACGAGCAATTCCTGATACTCAGGATGCGCGTACGCGTCGCGCTCCTGCGTGGCGGACACCTTGACGCCGGCTTCTTGCGCGGCCTGCATCAAGAGCGCCTTCTTCGTCTTGCGGAATTGCTCGAGGTAGATCCGCTCCGACTTCGCCTTCGCATAGAGCGGGGCGTATTCGGCGATCGCCTCGAGCGACTTCATCACTTGGGCGTTACCGTCCATTGCGCACCTTCGCCGCGCGCTGACGCTGCCAGTCGGATCCGCACGTCGGATCGTCGGGCGCAGCGCCGTCGGGTGCCGGGCAGAACAGCAAAGCGCCCGCGAGCGCTTCGCCGCAAAACAGGCAATGACCCGTCGGCTTCAGGGTCTTGCCGATCTCTGATCGGATCGCCGCGATCTGCGCCTGCAGCGCGGCCTCTGCGTGAGAATTGCCGCGATCGGCTTCGTCGCCGCGTTCGATCATCAGTTCTTCGCGCTCGTACGTCATTTAGCAGTCCTATTAAAATGGAATGTCATCATCCATATCGTCGAACCCGCCACCGGCCGGAGCCCGTTGCTGCTGTGCCGGCGCGCGCGACTGCTGCTGCGTGCGCGGCGCGGCCTGACGCTGCTGCTGTTGCTGGCGCTGTTGCCCGCCCTGCTGCTGGCCGCCGCCGGAATCGCCCGCGAATTCGATCTGCGCGACGCGGCCGACCAGCTTCGCGCCTTGGCCGCCCTCATTGCGGTCGTAGAACTCAATGTGGACGTCCTCGACGATCGCCATTACCCGCTGACCCTTCAGCAGATATTCGGAGAGCTTCTCCGCGCGCTCGCCCCACAGCGCGGCGTCAAGCCATTGCGTCGGGCGCTTGCCGTCCGCGTCCTTGCGGCCGTAGTTGAACGCCAGCGCCAGATTCGCGACGGGCGTGCCGTCTTGCAGATAGCGCACTTCAGCATCGCGCCCGAGTCGCGCCAGTCCAATCATTCGCATCTTCAAACTCCTAACGTATGGTGCAGTGCTGCACCTATGAAAAACCGCCCGATATGGGCGGTCAGGAAATTGGTGCAGGCGTATCGTGCCTCGCTGCTCCGTCCGCCCTACTGCACCCGCGCGGATAAGTTCCTATGTCCCGCCCATTTAGCCCTGGGCGGCCCCGGCAGAGTCGGAGAGAGGCGGGCGTTCAGTGCGCGGCGTGCTCGAACATGCCTCGCGCCGCGCGCAGTGCCGTTTCAACGTTGCGGCACTGCTCAATCATTACGGGCAGGCGATCCGCTTCTTTCTGGTCGCGCTGCAACTCTCCGAGGCGCACAAGACTTGCTGCGTTCTCAGGCGTAGACGAGTCGACGTCGAGCTTTGCGACGTGGACGAGGAATATAAGGAGGCGATACGGTCGCGGAATCGAACGACCCTTTTCGTACCGGCAACCGCCGCTTTGGGTTAACCCGACCGCCTTCCAAAAATCGGTCTGAGTCAGGCCCAAAGTGTCGCGAAGCCGCGCAGCAGCCTCCCCCGTAATATCTTTTTCTGTCAAAATGACCATGTGATAGTTAAGATGCCATTTGAATTGACAGAGGAATGGTAAGCTTTTAGAACCAGCCGCGCAAGCGAGAACGGAATCCTCTTTGGATTAGCTATCCAGACCACCACCACACTAGAAGAATTAGACAAAAACGGAACAGACAGACCTATGGCCGAGATCAACAAGCGATACTTCGAGACGTTGCTGGCAAACAATCGGATGTCCATGCGGCAACTAGCGGAGAAGATGGGGATGTCCCACTCTCAGTTATCTGTGACCTTCAGTGGGTCCAGGCGCATGCAGATGGAAGAGGCAGTCCAGCTTTCTCAAATATTTGGCGAACCACTAAACAACATCATGGAAGCTGCCGGCGTACCGGTTGGCAAAATTGCTTCCGCCAAAGGCACAGTTGTTGGTGCAGCATTGGGAGACGGGACAGTCCAGCACATAGAAGGCGACGCACCCACCGTTGCTATGGGCGATCTTCCCAATGACGCGATAGCTATTCAATGCAGAACAGCAGACTCCCCTCTAAGTTGGATGGACGGTTGGACAGTCTTTTGTCGCAAACCTGACGGGGTAGATCCAACAAGCATTGGCAGATTCTGCTTTCTCAAAATTAAGGATGGTCCCGCTGCTCTAGCCTCCATCAAAAGAGGGTACATCGACGGAACATTCAATCTTTCCGGCCCCTACTCTGCTCAGAATGTTGATGTGGAGTGGGCCTCCCCTATCTTGATGACTCGAAACTAGCCTTCCCTCGAGTGCGGGGCAGCGCACAAACTGCGGTCATATTTTCGAAAACAGAACCGTTTTTGCGAAATAGCGGTTGCAAAACAAAACCACCGGTCCTAGAATCTTATCAACGTCGCATGAGGCGACGCATTCTAGGGGATGACGATGGAATTGAACCGCGTTGTACTGAAGCCTGCGAACGAAGCCGATTGGCTTGCCATGCGGGAGCAGGATTTGACGTCGACGGAAACCGCCGCGCTGTTTGGCTGTTCGCCGTATCTCACGAAGTATGAGCTTTACCTGAAGAAAAGCGGCCGCCTCGTCGAAGAGTTTCAAGAGACGGAAAGAACAAAGTGGGGGCGCCGCTTGGAATCCGCCATTGCGCACGGCGTCGCGGAGGATCGCGCGCTCGAAGTGCAGCCGTTCAAGGATTACATGCGCATTCCCGAGTTGCGCATGGGCGCGTCTTTCGACTTCATCATCCTGCCCGGCGAAGGCACGAAGCGCGGCCTCATGGAAATCAAGAACGTCGACGGGCTCGCGTTTCGCCGCGGATGGATCGAAGGCGGGGACGATCACGACGACGAAGCGCCGCCGCACATCGAGTTTCAGGTTCAGCACCAGATGGAAGTGGCAGACATCGATTGGTGCCTGATTGTCGCACTCGTCGGCGGAAACACGCCGAAGGTCATCGCACGTCAGCGCGATCGCGAAGTCGGCGCGATGATCCGCGCAGAGATCGCGGCCTTCTGGAAGATGATCGACGACGGCATCGCGCCGGAGCCTGAATTCACGAAAGACGGCGACGCCCTCGCCCGCCTTTACCGCGACAACGACGGATCGACGATCGATCTGTCGGACAATGCGCGCCTGACGGAAGTGTGCCGCGCGTACAAACAAGCCAGTGTCGACGCGAAGGAAGCCGCAACGCGCAAGGATGCCGCGAAGGCTGAACTGCTGACCATCATCGAGCACGCCAAGACGATCGCGGCCGACGGCTTCAAGATCAGCGCCGGCACCAACAAGGCATCGTTCCGCTCGTACGACCGCGCCGCGAGCGAGCGCATCACGATCTCGATCACGAAGATCCCGGCGACGCACATCGAAGCTTCGGTCGCGCCGTTCCGCAACATCCGTGTCACCGAACTCGAGCCCGCTTAAACTCGCGTATCAAACTAAAGCTGGTGCCGCGCATTAGTGCGGCACCGTACCAAAGGAGAGTGCGCAATGTCGCAGCAACCCGTACAAGATGACAATCTTCCGCTCACAGAGGAACAGTGGCAACGCCAGCAACTGGCGAACATCGGTCAATACCTAAAGGTCAAGCGCGGCGAGACGCTTGCCGCCCTGCTGCCGCAGGGTGTGACGGTCGAGCGATTCGCGAGCATCGTGCTCAACGCAGTCATGAAGAATCCAGATCTGCTGACCGCAGACCGCGCGAGCCTGTATTCCGCGTGCCAACTGGCGGCCGCCGATGGCCTGATGCCCGACGGGCGCGAGGCCGTGCTGAACATTTACAACACGAAGCAGAAGGTGAAGGACGGTCGCGGTCGCGAGGTCACTGAATGGGTACCGACGGTGCAGTACATGCCGATGGTGCGCGGCCTGCTCAAGATCATGCGCAACTCTGGCGAAGTCGACAGCATCGACGCGGCCGCGGTGTACGAGCACGATCATTTCCGCTTCGTGCGGGGCGATCATCCGAACATTGAGCATCAGCCGTATATCGGCGACGAAGATCCCGGCAAGATCATTGCAGCGTACGCAATCGTGCGCCTGCGCAATGGCGAGGTTCAGCGCGAAGTGATGCCGCGCCGCGACATCGAAAAGGTGCGCGCGGCATCGAAGTCCGACGGCGCCAACAGTCCGTGGACGAAATGGTACGACCAGATGGCAATCAAGGCCGTGCTGAAGCGTATCGCGAAGTTGCTGCCGAACAGCAACGAAAAGCTTGAACTCGCCTTTCAGAACGACAACGACGCGACCGGCTTCGACTTTTCGGCCGGCCGAAATTCGAGCGAAATCGACGCAATTTCGCCCGGCCAAAATTCGGCGGAAAACGCGCCTATTTCGGCCGCCCCTGCCCTGCCGGACGATCGCGCCGGCCAGCAGAAGCGCTCGCGCTTCGCATCGATCATCGCCGCGAAGCAACAGCAGCCGGCGGCGGCCGCGCCTGCATCGACCGACGAGGACGACGACGCTTTCTATCGCCGCATGGAAAGCGAGGGAGCAACGGTATGAACGATGAACGCCGCCTGACTGAAGAGCAACTAGCCAAACGCTGGCATGTCTCGACGCGCACGCTGCAGATCTGGCGTCGCGAGCGCAAGGGGCCGGCGTTCATCGTGATCGGCAAGCGCACGGTCCTGTACCGCGAAGAGGACGTGCGCAAATACGAAAACGACCACCTTGTAAAAACGACCAATAACCCGCCCGCAAGCGAATAAGGACAAACCATGACCACCGCTACCATTGATCCGCTCGACGTCGCATCCGAAGTTGTCGAAGCACCGAAGCTCGCCGTTACCGAATACGATCCGACGCAAGCGACGCTGCTTGAACTGAAGAAGCTTTTCAAAGGCGTGATCTTCCCGGTGCAGACTGCCGACGGCATGAAGGACGCGAAGGAAGCCGCGAAGAAGCTCACGAAACTGCGTACGTCGCTCGAAACGCTGCGCAAGAAGATTAAGGAACCGGCGCTGCGCCGCTCGCAGGCGATCGACAGCGAAGCAAAGGCGCTGACGGCGGAGATCTTCGCG
>NZ_JFHD01000039.1 GCF_000698575.1 Caballeronia zhejiangensis | reverse complement strand
CCGAGTTCCGGCGCCGCGATTTTCGCGAGCGAGCCGCCGAATTTGCCTACCGCCGTACGCGCGGCCGATACGATCACTACGTCAGTCATTTCAGTTTCCTCTTGGCATCGAATGTTAATGCGGCTACGAACGGTTCCATGCGCTCGCGCGCACGGTCACGCGCCGCTCAGAAGTCGCGTTCCAGCACGTAACGGCCGGGGGCGGCCTCGATCACCGGGTAAGTCTTCGATCCCTGCGCCGCGCCCGCCTTGACCTGCTCGCCCGCGTTCGCGGCGAGCCACTTCGACCAGGTCGGCCACCAGCTTCCGGGATGCTCGGCGGCGGCATCGAACCACGCGTCGGGGTTCTCGGGCAGATGCCCGTCGTTGCTGTCGATCATCCAGAAGCTGCGCTTGTTCTTCGACGGCGGATTGATCACGCCCGCGATATGCCCCGACGCGCCGAGCACGAAGGTCTGCGGTCCGGAGAGAATCGGCGCGGACGCATAGGCCGATTTCCACGGCACGATGTGATCTTCGCGCGAGCCGTAGATGAAGGTCGGCACCGTGAGACGCGACAGGTCGACCGGCTCGCCGCACACCTTCAGCGCATTCGGCGTTTTCAGCTTGTTCTCGAGATACGTGTTGCGCAGATACCAGACGCACATCGGGCCGGGCAGGTTCGTCGAATCGCTGTTCCAGAAGAGCAGATCGAACGCTTGCGGCGTGCGGCCCTTGAGATAGTTATCGACGACGTAATTCCACACCAGATCGTTCGGTCGCAGATACGAGAACGTATTCGCGAACTCGATGCCGCGCATGAGACCGGCTGGCGCGCCGTTCTTGCCGCCGATCGCCTGCTCGCGCATCTGCACGTGCGCCTCGTCGACGAACACGTCGAGCACGCCGGTATCCGAGAAGTCGAGCATCGAGGTGAGCAATGTCATCGATGCGGCCGGTTCCTCGCCGCGCGCCGCCGCCACCGCGAGCGCGGTCGCGAGAAGCGTCCCGCCGATGCAGAAACCGAGCGTGTTGATCTTGTCTTCGCCCGTGATCTCCTGCACGACGCCGATCGTCTCCAGCACGCCTTGTTCGACGTAGTCGTCCCACGTCTTGTGCGCGATCGACTGATCCGCGTTGCGCCACGACAGGATGAACACCTGATGCCCTTCTTCGAGCGCATAGCGCACGAGCGAGCTTTCCGGCGACAGATCGAGAATGTAGAACTTGTTGATGCAAGGCGGCACGATCAGAAGCGGGCGCGCATACACCTTCGGCGCGAGCGGCTTGTACTGGATCAGTTGCACGAGTTCGTTCTCGTACACGACCGAGCCTTCCGTCGATGCGATGTTCTTGCCGACGAGAAAGCGCGATTCGTCCGACTGCGAAATCTTGCCGCGCTGCATGTCGGCGAGCAGGTTCAACATGCCCTGGCGCAGGCTCTCGCCCTTGCTTTCGATGAGCGTCTTCTGCGCGTCGGGATTGAGCGCGAGGAAGTTGCTCGGCGCGGCCGCGGCCGCCCACTGCTGCACCGTGAAGCGGATGCGCTCGCGCGTCTTCGGATCGCTCTGCACGGCGTCGGCGAGTTCCTGCAGATAGCGCGCGTTCAGCAGATACCACGCGGCGGTGAACGCATATGCCGGCGTGGATTGCCATGCGGTGTCGGTGAAGCGACGATCCTTCAGCGCCGACGGATCGATGCTCTGCGCGCCCGCCTGCTTGAGCAACTCGGCGGCATCGCGCGAATAGTTGCTCTGCAACTCGTGCAGACGCTCGGGCGCGATCGCGGCGGTCGGAATCTTCGGCAACGTGGGCAACCCCTGCATCGCCGCGCCGAAGCCCGGCATGCTGCTCGCGAGTTTGGCGAATTCCGCCATGCCGTTCATCTTCGTGAAATCGGGCATCTGCGGCATGGCGCCGGACATCGGAAACGACGGGAATGCCGTCGACGGAAATCCGTTCGGAAATCCGTTGGCGAATGCACTGAAAGCAGCGAACGGCGATGCCGCCGCCGCGGCCGCATCATTCGCGCTATTCGTCTGCGGAGTGAATTTCGACCACTGCGCGGGATCGGCGACGCTGCGCCACGCGTTCAGCCATTGATCGAACGCCTGCTGTACGCCAGTCGTTTCGGCGGATGCTTCTGCCGAGGTGCTGTCGGCGGAACGGGAGCGGGAAGATGAGGAAGTAGATTTGGAAGCCATACCCGCTATTGACCTGTGAGTCTCGGAAGACTTGGATTGCTGATGCAGGCATCGCCGGGCTTTCCTCGACCAGCGCGCAAGTGTTGGTGCGCCTTATGCGCGTGGCAAGTCTGAGCCTTGCTACGCCGTGCCCGATTGATTGAATTCCAGGAACATTCTTGCTCTAGGATGTCAGGCATGTCAATGCTTCGTCCCGATTTTGCCGCAGTGCGATATTTTTTTAATTATCGTTTTCCCCCATGCGAAATGTTGCGTTCGCAAGGGGCTTCGTCATAGGCAAGAAACGATAGTTGGGTATGTTCCAACACTAATGACAATGGTCATTCATTGAGCCAGATCATTGCGGCCATGCGGCCCGTCACGCGATCGCGTCGATATGAATAAAAGCGCTCTTTTTCCGTGACGGTGCAATGCGTGCCGCCGTGAACGCGCGCGGCATCGATGCCTAGATCGGCAAGACGCATACGCGCGAGCGCGTAGATATCGGCGAAATACTTGGCCGGTGCGCCGCCGACGGGACGGAACGCGGCGCGCGTCGCGTCGCGGCGATCCTCTTGCGACGCCGCGATGAAGGCGTCGAGCACGTCTTCGCCCACTTCGAACGCCTGCGGCCCGATGGCCGGCCCGAGAAACGCGTTGAGCGACGAGGCCGGCACGCCCGCGAGCGACGCGACGCGCTCGCCCGTCTTTTCGATGATGCCGCCCGCGAGACCGCGCCAACCCGCGTGCGCGGCGCCGACCGCGCGGCCGTCGTTGTCGCAAAACAGCACCGGGAGACAATCGGCCGTCATCACGACGCACACAACGCCCGCGCGATCCGTCACGCTGGCGTCGGCGCGCGTGCGCTCGCCCTGCGCGAGGCGCTCGATGACGGCGCCCGCCTCCACGACTTCCGTGCCGTGGATCTGCTCGAGCCACGCGGCTTCGCGCGAACCCGTCAACGCGAGCGCGCGGCGGCGATTTTCCTTCACCGCGTCAGGCGCATCGCCCGTGGAAAAACCGAGATTGAGGCCGCCCGCGCCGGGCTCGCCGCCGCCATAAGGCGCATCGCTCACGCCGCCATTACGCGTCGTGACGAATGCCCGCACGCGCGGCGACACGTTCCATTGCGGCCAGAGACAGTCTTTCGATGGCAAATCGGCAGCGTCGCGCGTCATGCTTCGTCGTCCTCGTAATCTTCGTCGTCCCAGTCGCCTTCTTCGCCTTCGCCCATTTCATAGACTTCGGCGAAATCGTCGTCCTCATCGAACTCGACTTCTTCGTCCTGTCCGAAGCCGAGCTCCGCGGCGAGCGTCGCGATGTCTTCGGGAACGTCCGCGCGCCAGTGCACTTCCTTGCCCGTCGCGGGATGGATCAAGCCGAGGCGCCACGCGTGCAGCGCCTGTCGCGCGAATTCGTTGGGCAGCGGCTTGACCGACCGCTTGCCGCGCGCGTGCCCGTACACCGGGTCGCCCAGCAGCGGATGCTGGATATGCGCGCAATGCACGCGAATCTGATGCGTCCGGCCGGTTTCCAGATCGCAATGGATGGCGCTGACGGGCTGGCCGTGCCACGTCGTGCGGTCGATGGTGCGGAAATGCGTGCGCGCGGGCTTTCCCGACGCAGTCTTTACCACCGCCATGCGCGTGCGCTCGCGCGGATCGCGGCCGATGGGCGCGTCGATCGTGCCTTCGTCGGGCATGTTGCCCCACACGAACGCGACGTAGCGGCGTTTCACCGTCCGCGCCTGCAACTGCCGCACGAGGTCGGTTTGCGCCTCGAGCGTGCGCGCGACGACCATCAGCCCGGACGTTTCCTTGTCCAGCCGATGCACGATGCCCGCGCGCGGCAGCCCGGCGGCGGCATCGCCGTAACGATGCAGCAGGCCGTTGAGCAGCGTGCCGCTCCAGTTGCCCGCGGCCGGATGCACGACCATGCCCGCGGGCTTGTTGATGACGACGAGCGCCTCGTCCTCATAGACGATATGCAGCGGCACCGGCTCCGGCGCGAACGCGAGCTGCTCGGGCAGAAGGTCGGGGACGAGCGTGATCGTCGCGCCGAGCGGGACGGGCTGGCGCACTTTCGCGCCCGCGCCGTCGACCAGCACGCGCCCTTCCTCGATCCAGCCCTGCAACCGGCTGCGCGAGAACTCGGGGAAGATTTTCGCGAGCACCTTGTCGAGCCGGTCGCCCGCGAGCTCGTCGGGCACGCGGGCCGTGCGCGGCGCTTCGCGAGCCGCGCCGCCGCCCGAATCGGCCTGCGCTGCGTCGTCGGGGGTAGCGCATGGGCTATAATCTTTGAGTTGGTCTTTGGTACGACGAGTACTTGAGCGGGTCATTTGAACGAGATTCGGCGGCATGGAAGAACAGCCGCGCCGGAAAAACAGCTAGAACAGCGAAGAATCAACTAGATTCAGCCAGGAACAGCAAGCACTGATGCGAGCCTTCAACACCATTCATCTCTCGATGCGTCAATCGATCAAGTATCTGGCGCTGGCCGCGAGCGTCGCCATCGTCACGGCCTGTCACGGCCTGCCCGAGAAGACCGACGAAACGGCAACATGGAATAACAACAAATTATATACGGAGGCCCAGGACGCGCTATCCGGCAGCGACTGGGGCAAGTGCGCGAAGTATTTCGAAGGGCTCGAAGGCCGCGATCCGTTCGGCCATTTCGCACAGCAGGCGCAGATCAACGTCGCGTACTGCAACTGGAAGGACGGCGAAACCGCCAACGCCGACCAGGCCATCGACCGTTTCATCAAGCTGCACCCGGATCATCCCGAAATCGCGTATGCGTACTATCTCAAGGGCATGATCCACTTCAACGACGACTTGGGCCTCTTCGGCCGCTTCTCGGGTCAGGACATGAGCGAGCGCGATCCGAAGTCGCTGCGCGAGTCCTACGACGCGTTCAAGGTCGTCGTCGACAAGTATCCGCAAAGCAAGTACGCGCCCGATGCCGCGCAGCGCATGCGCTATATCGTGAACGCGCTCGCATCGCATGAAGTGCACGCCGCCGATTATTACTATCGCCGTGGCGCTTATGTGGCCGCGATCAACCGCGCGCAGCTCGCCATTCGCGAGTACAAGAACGCGCCGGCAACCGAAGACGCGCTGCACATCATGATGCTGTCGTACGAGCGTCTCGATCAGCCGCAACTCGCCGACGACACCAAGCGCGTGCTCGCAGCGACGTTCCCGGACAGCCCGTATGTCACCGGCAAGCGGCGCGCGGGCGCTGACAAGCCGTGGTATCAGATCTGGTAGTCCAGAAAGCAAAAAGCGAAACGGCCGGTTGATCACCGGCCGTTTTTTCATGTCGACGAGAATTGCGAACCCGATGCTTATTCGGCCAGTTCCGTCTTCCACTTCGCGGCATCGCTGAAAAACTCGCGCACCACGTCCAGCTCGCGCGTGCGCTTGAACGGCGGCAGGCTTTGCCAGATGCGCCGGCCGTAAGGCTTGTCGACGAGCCGCGTGTCGCAGATCATCAGCACGCCGCGATCCGTCTCCGCGCGAATCAGCCGCCCCGCGCCCTGCTTGAGCGTGATGACCGCCTGCGGCAACTGATGCACGGCGAACGGGCTCAAACCTTTCTTCGTCAGCGCGTCGAGGCGCGCGGCCAGCACCGGATCGTCGGGCGGCGCGAACGGCAGCTTGTCGATGACGACGAGCGACAACGCATCGCCGCGCACATCGACGCCTTCCCAGAAGCTCTGGCTGCCCACTAGGATCGCGTTGCCATAGGCGCGGAAACGGTCGAGCAGTTCGGTGCGGCTCGCATCGCCCTGCACGAGCAGCGGATTGTCCCAGCCGCGCCGCTCGATCACATCGCGCATGCGATTGGCGATGCGGTCGACCGCGCGCAGCGTCGTGCACAGCACGAACACGCCGCCGCCCGCCGATTCGATCACCGGCAGCGCGGCATCGAAGACGGCATCGGTGAATTGCGGCGACGACGGTTGCGGCAGATTGCGCGGCACGTACAAAAGCCCTTGCGACGGATAATCGAACGGGCTCGGCAGCGTCATCGAACGGCGCGCGTTAAGGCCCATCTGCGCCGCGTAATGCGTGAAGTCGCCGCGCACCGAGAGCGTCGCGGACGTGAAAATCCACGCGCGCGGCACGCCTGCGCGCTGCTTCGCGAAGATCGGCGCGACCGAAAGCGGCGTTTCGTGCAACTGCACCGTGTGCGAAAACACCTCGATCCAGCGCACCATTTCGTTCGGCTCTTCCTTCGCGGCCTCCTTCGCGACGTCCTCATCCGCGACGACGGCGCGTTCGAGCGATGTCGGCGGCGTCGTCCAGCCCGCGAGCAGATCCTGCAACTCGCGCGCGCGGCGCACGAGCGCCTGCAACGATTCGGCGCGTTCCGCATGCGAGGACAGCGCCGCGGCAAGCGCCGAAAGATGCGTCTCGAGCGTGTCGAGCGCCTCGAAGATCGGATGGTCGTCCGGCAACTGGCCGAGCGACAGACGCACCGAATCTTCCTTGAACGCGAGCCGCACGTCGCGCGCGGCGCGCTCCAGCGCCGCGCCGAGCTTGGTCCAGTCGGCGGCGTCACGCGCGTGCGACAGACCTTCGGCGACGGTATCGCGGGCGAGTTCGAGCAGTTGCGTCGTCGAAAGCGTCTCGCCGAAGAAGAGTGTCGCGGTTTCGGGCAACTGATGCGCTTCGTCGAAGATGATCGTGTTCGCCGTCGGCAGAAGCTCGGCCATGCCGGTGTCGCGCAGCATCACATCGGCGAAGAACAGATGGTGATTCACCACGACGATGTCCGCCTGCTGCGCCTCCTTGCGCGCCTGCATCACGAAGCATTCCTTGTAGTGCGGGCATTCCTGGCCGAGACAGTTGTCGCGCGTGGACGTGACCATCGGCCAGACGGGCGAATTCTCCGGCACGCTCGCGAGTTCGGCCTTGTCGCCGGTGCGCGTGATCTTCGCGAAACGGACGATCTCCTGTAGATGCGACGTGTCCTGGCGCGTCGGCAGACGGCCGTTGTCCGCGGTGCGCTCCAGATAGTAGTGACACAGATAGTTGGCGCGGCCTTTGAGCATCGCGACCGAAACCGGGACGGCGAGCGCGTCGCGCACGGTCGGAATGTCGCGCTGAAAAAGCTGATCCTGCAGATGCTTCGTGCCCGTCGACACGATGACCTTGCCGCCCCACAGCATCGCCGGCACGAGATACGCGTACGTCTTGCCGGTGCCCGTGCCCGCCTCGACGATGAGCGTGTTCTCGCCGCCGTCGATAGCCGCCTTCGCCGTCGCGATGCCGATGTCATCGGCCGGCTGCTCGTCGGGCGCATAGGGTTTGTCGGACGGGCCGAGCTTGCGCGCCGGGCGGCGCTGCGCCTCGAACATCGCGGGCTCGGGCATTGCGCGGCCGGACGCTTCCATCGCGGCGGCGACGGAACGCGCCATTTCGATCTGCGATGCACGCGGCCGATAACCGTCGATCGCGCGTGCGAGCAGACCTTGCGCGGAAAAGATGGCGTCCAGCTCGACGCCGCGTTTATCGGTCAGCGCGAGCGGCGCGTTCGCGTCATCACTGGGTTGTGCGGGTGAGTTCAAGGCGTGCTAAATCCTGCGGGTTTCGGCGCGGCCGCGCACGCGAGGCGCCGTCGCAGCACGCGCTCGCGGCGGGCACGCGGCGTTCAGTGCGCGTCCGAGTCAAGCTGCAATTGCAGCAGGAGTATGGTGTCTTTCACCTTGAGCTTGCGCTTTTTCAGGCGCCTCAGCTCGAGGTCATCGATGCCGGACATCTTGTCGATCAGCGTGTCCAGACTGTGATGCTCGTCCTGCAACTGCGCGATGCGATCGCGCAGCAGGGCGGCATCCATGGCGGGTTGTCGGGGTGCGCGCGGGGATTCACTAAAGCGCTGCTGCATGCTCGCCTCCTTTCATCCACTTGGCGCGGGCCCGTTCGACGAGCCCGACTGCCCTATTTACCTTGCTGCTGTTGTTGCTGCTGCTGCAGTTTCAATTGCTCCTGGCGCTGCTGCTCTTGCTGCTGCGCCTTTTCCTGCGCTTTTCTCGCGGCTTCTTTCTGACGCGCTTCGACTTCCGCGCGATGCTGCGCGGCTTCCTGCTGCTTCTGCTCGTAGCGCTGCGCCTTTTGCTCGCGGTCCTGCGCGTCCTGCACGCCGCGCGCGCGCGCTTCGTCGAGTTGCTTCTGGTAGTCCGCCTGCTTGCGGTCGTACGCCGCCTGGTTGGCCGCGCGTTGCGGCGCTTCGGCTTCGCGCTGGGCGGCGGCCAGCGCGTTCTGACGTTGCCTGTCCTCGTAGGCCTGCTGGCTCGCTTTCTCGTTCGCCGCGCGCTGCGGCGCTTCGGCCTCGTATTGCGCCCGCTTGATCGCCTTCTGCTGATCGCGTTGCTTCGCCCGCTCGGCGCGCTGCTCGTCGTCGAGCGCGAGCTGTTCCTGGCGGATCTGCTGGCGCGTCTCGCGCATCTCGTTGCGCGCGTTGTCCAGACAATGATTCACGAAGAACTTGCTATAGCAGTCGTGCTCTTTCACGCCGTAGCGGTAGTTGTTTTCCTCGGTGCGCCGGTCGAGCACCTTCTGGCGCTGGGCGAAATCGGCTTGGAGGGAATCATCGGCGCTTGGCTGAGCCGCTGCATCCGGGGCACGAGCACTCACGGACGTGTCCGGATCGACGGGCTTGGCGGCTTGAGCGAGCGCGCGCTGCGGCGCGAATGCGCCCGCTGCGCAAAGCAGCAAAACCGCCGCGGCAACCGGCACGTTTGGAAGGCGAAAGTTGGGCAAATGGATGGACGGCAACGTGATAAAGAATCAGGCGCAAAACGGCTCGTGCGATGCCCAAATTCTATCACCGCACGCCGGAGCGCTTCGCCATTTATGGCAAAATCCCCCGCTTCAGCAACCCGGTCCGAACCTGGCTCGTCACAGCGTCACCCGCCCGCGGCGCCTCGCTTTCGCGAAGCCGCGCACACGGCGCGGATCTCGCCGGCGAGCCGCAGACAGCGCAGAATCATGACGGAAACCGTAGCACTCAAGATCGTACAGCGCATTGCCACCGAACTCACCGTGCAGCCGCGCCAGGTCGCCGCCGCCGTGCAGCTTCTCGACGAAGGCTCGACTGTCCCGTTCATCGCCCGGTATCGCAAGGAAGTCACCGGCAATCTCGACGACACGCAACTGCGCACGCTCGAAGAGCGCCTGCTCTACTTGCGCGAACTCGAAGATCGCCGCGCGGCCATCCTGCAAAGCATCGACGAGCAAGGCAAGCTCACCGACGAACTGCGCGGCGCCATCGAAAGCGCCGACAGCAAGCAGGTGCTGGAAGACCTCTATCTGCCGTACAAGCCCAAGCGGCGCACGCGCGCGCAAATCGCCCGCGAAGCCGGTCTCGAGCCGCTCGCGCAGGCGCTCCTCGCCGATCCCACGCTCGATCCTCAAACGGAAGCCGCGAAATTCGTCGATGCGGAAAAAGGCGTCGCCGATACCAAAGCCGCGCTCGACGGCGCGCGCGACATCCTCTCCGAGCAGTTCGGCGAAACCGCCGAGATCCTCGGCAAGCTGCGCGAGCATCTGTTCAATCAGGGACTCGTCATGTCGAAGGTGGTGGACGGCAAGGAAGGCGAGGAAGGCGAAAAATTCCGCGACTACTACGACTACAGCGAAACGATCCGCACCGTGCCGTCGCACCGCGCGCTCGCGCTGTTCCGTGGCCGCAACGCAGGCGTGCTGAGCGTCAAGCTGGGCTTGGGCGAAGAACTCGACGCGCAGATTCCGCATCCGTGCGAAGCGATGATCGCGGGCCACTTCGGCATCGTGAACCGCTCACGCGCTGCCGACAAATGGCTCGCCGACGTCTGCCGCTGGTGCTGGCGCGTGAAGGTTCAGCCGCATATCGAAACCGAACTGCTCACGCAATTGCGCGAAGAAGCCGAGCACGAAGCCATTCGCGTGTTCGCGCGCAACCTGAAGGACTTGCTGCTCGCCGCGCCCGCGGGTCCGAAGGCCGTGATCGGCCTCGATCCCGGCCTGCGTACGGGCGTGAAGGTGGCGGTCGTCGATCGCACCGGCAAGCTGCTCGCGACCGACACTATCTATCCGCACGAGCCGCGCCGCGACTGGGACGGCTCCCTCGCGAAGCTCGCGCGCATCGCGCAAGCCACGCAAGCGGAACTCATCTCGATCGGTAACGGCACGGCCTCGCGCGAAACCGACAAGCTCGCGAGCGAACTCATCGCGAAGCATCCGGAACTGAAGCTGCAGAAGATCGTCGTGTCGGAAGCGGGCGCGTCGGTGTATTCGGCGTCCGAACTCGCCGCGAAGGAGTTTCCGGAACTCGACGTCTCGCTGCGCGGCGCGGTTTCCATCGCGCGGCGTCTGCAGGATCCGCTCGCGGAGCTCGTCAAGATCGAACCCAAGGCGATCGGCGTCGGCCAGTATCAGCACGACGTGAATCAGCGCGAACTCGCGCGTTCGCTCGATGCTGTCGTCGAGGATTGCGTGAACGCCGTCGGCGTCGATGCGAACACGGCCTCCGTCGCGCTGCTCGCGCGCGTGTCGGGACTGAACGCGACGCTCGCGCGCAATATAGTCGATTTTCGCGATGCCAACGGGCCGTTCCCGTCGCGCGAGCATCTGAAGAAGGTGCCGCGTTTGGGCGACAAGACCTTCGAGCAGGCAGCCGGTTTTCTGCGCATCAACAACGGCGAGAATCCGCTCGATCGCTCGTCGGTGCACCCGGAAGCGTATCCCGTCGTCGAGCGCATTCTCGCGAAGATCAAGAAGCATATCGGCGATGTGCTCGGCAAGCGCGAAGCGTTGACCGGTCTCTCGCCGACCGAATTCGTCGACGATAGTTTCGGCCTGCCGACCGTGCGCGACATTCTCGCCGAGCTTGAAAAGCCGGGCCGCGATCCGCGCCCCGAGTTCAAGACGGCGACGTTCAAGGAAGGCATCGAGAAGATTTCGGATCTCGTGCCGGGCATGATCCTCGAAGGCGTAGTGACGAACGTGGCGGCGTTCGGCGCGTTCGTGGATATCGGCGTGCATCAGGACGGCCTCGTGCACGTCTCGGCGATGTCAACGAAGTTCATCAAGGATCCGCACGAAGTCGTGAAGGCCGGTCAGGTCGTGAAGGTGAAAGTGCTGGAGGTAGACGTGAAGCGCCAGCGCATCGCCCTCACCATGCGTCTGGACGACGACTTCGCTCCGGCTTCATCGGGCGCGGGCGGCGGCGCGGGTTCGCAGCGCGGCGGCGGTCAGGATCGTCGGTCGGGTCAGCGTCCGCAACAGCGTCGCGAGCCGGAACCGGCCGGCGCGATGGCAGCGGCGTTCGCAAAACTGAAACGATAAAGCCTCACGGCGTCAGCAAAAAACCCCACGTCTTGCGACGTGGGGTTGTCTTTTTGCGCTTCGCAACGATGCAGCGTCAGATTTCGATCTTCGTGCCCAGCTCCACCACGCGATTTGCGGGAATGCTAAAGAAATCGGTGGGCTTCGCCGCGTTCTGATGCATCCACGCGAACACGCGCTCGCGCCACACCGACATGCCCGGCAGTTCCGTCGGCACGACTGTCTCGCGCGCCATGAAGAACGACGTGTCCATCAGCTCGAAGGTCATTGCGTGGGTGCGCGTGATCTGTTCGAGCACGGCCTTCACGTCCGGCGTCTCGTTGAAACCGTACGCCGCCTTCACGAGGAACAGCCCGCCGCCGATGTCCTTCACTTGGAGACGATGCGCGTCGTCGACGTAAGGAATGTCACGCGTCGTGAAGTTCATGAAAATGGTGCGCTCGTGCAGCACCTTGTTGTGCTTGAGATTGTGCAGCAGGCTCACGGGCACGAGCGAATCGCTGCCGGTGAGATAGATCGCCGTGCCCGACACGCGATGCGGCGGATGCGCGAGCAGGCCCTGCAGAAACGGCATCAGCGGAATGCCGTCCGCGGCCGTGCGGTCCTTCACGATCATGCGGCCCTTGTACCAGGTCATCAGCAGGAAGAAGAGCGCCCCGCCGATGCACAGCGGCAGCCAGCCGCCCTGCTCGACTTTCAGCAGGCTCGCGCCGAAAAAGCCGATGTCGATCATCAGGAACACGGCGATCATCCCGCCGACGAGCCAGCGGTTCCAGCCCCACAGATTCACCATCACGACCGACACGAGGATCGTGGTCGTCAACATGGTCGCGGTGACGGCCAGACCGTACGCGGCGGCAAGATTCTCCGAGCTCTTGAAGCCGATGACGATGCACAGGATGATGAAAAGCAGCATCCAGTTGACGAGCGGAATGTAGATCTGGCCGATCGCGAGCTCCGAGGTATGCAGGATCTTCATGCGCGGCACGTAGCCGAGCTGGATCGCCTGGCTCGTCAGCGAATACGCGCCGGAAATGACCGCCTGCGATGCGATCACCGTCGCGACCGTCGACAGGATCACGAGCGGCAGCAAAGCCCAGTCGGGCGCGAGCAGGAAGAACGGATTCTCTATTGCCTTCGGATCGTGCATCAGCAACGCGCCCTGGCCGAAATAGTTCAGCAGCAGCGACGGCATCACGAAGCCATACCAGCCGTAACGGATCGGCTTCACGCCGAAGTGACCCATGTCCGCGTACAGCGCTTCCGCGCCGGTCAGCACGAGCACGACCGACCCGAGCACGATATACGCCTGCAATACGTGCTGCGCCATGAAGGAAATCGCGTAGTACGGATTGAGCGCGACGATGATGCGCGGCTCGATCACGATATGCGCGGCGCCGAGCACAGCGAGCGTCGCGAACCACACGACCATGATCGGGCCGAAGAGCTTGCCGACCACTGCCGTGCCGTGGCGCTGAATCCAGAAGAGCAGGATCAGGATGACGATCGTGATCGGCAGCACGTAGGGCGTGAGTTTGGGCGCCGCGATCTCCAGACCTTCGACTGCCGAGAGCACCGACATCGCGGGCGTGATGACCGCATCGCCATAGAACATGCATGCGCCGAAGATGCCGAGCATCATGAGCACGCCGGAGACCTTGCCGGCCTCTCTCACGCTGCGCAGCGCGAGCGTCGTCATTGCGAACACGCCGCCTTCGCCGTTGTTGTCGGCGCGCATGACGAAGAGCACGTACTTGACGGCGACGACCATGACGATCGCCCAGAAGAGCAATGAGATGACGCCGAGAATCGACGCCTCGGACAGGCCGATGCCGTGCGACGGGCTAAAGGCTTCCTTCAATGAGTAGAGAGGACTCGTGCCGATGTCGCCGAAAACGACGCCGATGGCCGCGAGCGCAAGCGAGGGCAATGGTTGTTTATGCTCGTGCGCGTGAGTCGTGTTAGTCATAAAAGCGAGATATCCGTCCAGAGCGGAAAGAAACGAACGCCATTCTATCTAACGTCGCACGCCAAGATGCCGTCTCTCGTGTTGCTGCAGCGCCACGAGAGACGCGATTGAGAGTGTAGCATCGCGCCTCGCACGCGTCGGCAAGCGCGTCGGACACAATCCTTCGCGCTTCGCTGTTCGCTGCAGCCAATGAAAAACGCCGTTGCGCCCGGCTTGGTGCCAGGCGAACGGCGTTATCGGCGCGAACGGTCAGGCCGTGGCGCTCAGCCGCGGCCGTTTTGCGTGCCGCGCTTGATCCATGCGCCGAGGTTGTGCGGACGGACCGTGTCCCACTCCTCGAACGGCTGATGAATCCACGGATTCGTTTCAAGATGCTGAACGTGATAGTCGGGCTTGACCTTGGAGCATGCCTTGTACCAGAGCACCGCGGAGCGCACGGCCGTGATTGCCGGATAACGTTCCTTCAGATGCTCCTGCACGCGTGCGAGCGTGACGCCCGAATCGACCAGATCGTCGACGAGCAGCACGTTGCCGGACAGATCGCCGCGCGTCATCGTGATGTATTGCGCGATGTCGAGATCGCCCTGCTCCGTGCCCGCCGCCTCGCGGTACGAGCTCGTTGCGAGAATGGCGAGCGGCAGGTCGTAGATGCGCGAGAGCTGGTCGCCCACGCGCAGGCCGCCGCGCGCGAGGCATAGGATCTTGTCGAACTTCCAGCCCGACTCGTGCACCTTCAGTGCGAGCAGTTCGATCAGCCGGTGGTATTCATCCCAGCCGACCCAGAGGTTCTTGTCGTCGTTGCGCGGGTCCGTCATCGCGATCATGGTGAGACTCTTTCAAATGCTTAGGTTATATACGAAATGTGGCCGCAGATGCGGCCACATTCTTTACAGCGTCCGGTTGCGGTCGAGGCGCTTGTCGCGCTCAGACCTTGAACGGATGACGGAGCAGGATGGTTTCGTCACGGTCCGGACCGGTCGACACCATGTCGATCGGCACGCCCGCGACTTCCTGCACGCGCGTGAGATAGGCGCGCGCGTTCTCCGGCAGGCCGTCCCATTGCGTGATGCCGATGGTGCTTTCCTTCCAGCCGCCGAACGTTTCGTATACCGGCTCGCAACGCGCGACTTCCGATGCGCCGCGCGGCAGGATATCGACCGGCTTGCCGTCGAGCGTGTAGCCGGTGCAGAGCTTCACTTCATCGAGGCCGTCGAGCACGTCGAGCTTCGTGATGCACAAGCCCGAGACGCCGTTGATCTGGATCGCACGGCGCAGCGCGGCGGCGTCGAGCCAGCCGGTGCGGCGCGGACGGCCCGTGACCGAACCGAATTCCTTGCCGACGGTCGCGAGATCCAGGCCGACCTTTTCCTGGCGTTGCGGATTGTCGGCATCGTACAGCTCGCTCGGGAACGGGCCCGAGCCGACGCGCGTGCAATACGCCTTCGTGATGCCGAGAATGTAGTTCAGACGCTGCGGCCCGATGCCCGCGCCGGCCGTTGCCGCGCCCGCGACGCAGTTGCTCGACGTGACGAACGGATACGTGCCGTGGTCGATATCGAGCAGCGTGCCTTGCGCGCCTTCGAACAGCAGATTGCTGCCGGTGTGGTTCGCGTCGTAGAGGCGGCGGGAGACGTCCGTGACCATGGGCGCGAGACGGTCGGCATAGCCGAGCATCGTGTCGAGCGTTTCCTGGAAATCGACGGCTTTCGCGCCGAGGTATTGCGTCAGCACGAAGTTGTGGAAGTCGAGCGCTTCGCGCAGGCGTTCCTCGAACACCGCACGGTCGAAGAGATCCTGCACGCGCAAGCCGCGACGCGCGACCTTGTCTTCGTACGCCGGGCCGATGCCGCGGCCGGTCGTGCCGATCTTGCCGGCGCCGCGCTTGGCTTCGCGCGCCTGGTCGATGGCAACGTGGTACGGCAGAACGAGCGTGGCGGCTTCGGAAATGAAAAGGCGCTTCTGGACGTCGATGCCAGCCGCTTCCAGTTCGTCGATTTCCTTGAACAGCGCTTCCGGCGACAACACGACGCCATTGCCGATGTAACAGGCCGTGCCCGCGCGCATGATGCCCGACGGAATGAGGCGCAGAATGGTCTTCTTGCCGCCGATGATGAGCGTATGGCCGGCGTTGTGACCGCCCTGGAAGCGCACGACGCCTTGGGCGTGGTCCGTCAGCCAGTCGACGATCTTGCCCTTGCCCTCATCACCCCACTGGGTGCCCACCACGACGACGTTGCGCCCCGGGTTCACATTCACTGCACTGGCAGACATGTTGATTCGTTAGCTGGTTAAAAACGTATTTTACCTATGTTCGCGAAAGGTTCCGAGTTTTTCGGGACGCGTTTCGCGATTTCGTCACGCTCGCGCGATTGGAATCGGCTAAGCAAAATCCCTTGCCGATCAAGCGACTGTATGCGCTGGCCGCTTCAGGGGCGGGTTTCGACCGTCCACTTGCCGTCACGTTCGACGAGCACGCGATCGAACGCGAATTCGTCCAGATCGTGTTCATGGCCGGGCAGCGCCTGGATCACCACTTCGCCCGCGTCGCGGAGCGCGAGAATCGCCGCGCGCAGCGGCTCGTCGTGCTTCCACGGTGCGAGGATCGCGCTACCGCGCGCGTCGACCGGGGAAATGCGCGCCACTTCGCGCAGATCGAGCGAAAAGCCCGTCGCGGGCCGCGCACGGCCGTAGGCCAGACCGACGTCGTCGTACCGGCCGCCGCGCGCGACCGCGTTCGGCACGCCATCGACGTAAGCCGAGAACATCACGCCGCTGTGATACGCATAGCCGCGCAAGTCCGCGAGATCGATCATCAGTTCCGCGCCTTCGACTTGCCCTGCGAGAAACGCGAGATCGTCGAGCGCGCGCGCGATCACCGGCAGATTCGGCAGACGGCCACGCGCGATCTGCAGCACCGACGCATCGCCGTACAGCGACGGCAGCGCGCGCAGCGCCTCGCGCGGTACCTGTCCGAGATGCGCGGTCAGTTCGTGGAGGCGCGGCACGTCCTTGCTCGCGAGCGCGTCGTAGAGCGCCTCGCCGAGCGACGCCGCGGCCGGCTCGAGTTCCAGCAACGCGGCAAGCACACCCGCGTGACACAGATCGAGACGCACTTTCGTCAGACCTGCGAGATGCAGCGAGTCGAGCATCAATTGCTGGATCTCGAGATCCGCTTCCAGTCCCGCGTGCCCGTAGATTTCCGCGCCGATCTGAATCTGCTCGCGCGTGGCGTGCAGGCCGCGCGGACGCGTATGCAGCACGACGCCCGCGTAGCACAGACGCGTCACGCCCTGACGATTCAGCAGATGCGCGTCGATGCGCGACACCTGCGGCGTGATGTCCGCGCGCAGGCCGAGCGTGCGCCCGGACAGCTGATCGACGAGCTTGAAGGTGCGCAGATTCAGGTCGCTTCCGCCGCTCGTCAGCAGCGATTCGAGATACTCGAGCATCGGCGGCATGACGAGTTCGTAGCCGTAGGACCGGAAACGGTCGAGCAGACGGCGGCGCAACTCTTCGATCTTGCGGGCTTCCGACGGCAGAACGTCGGCGATATTCTCGGGAAGTAACCAGGTGGACATCGATGCGATTCCTACGGGACGCGAGGCTCGACGCTTCGTGCGTGGCGCTCGTCGGTCAGGGACGAAAAGATAGAAACAAGATAGGCGAAACGGTGCGATGCTGCCGGGCGCGGCTCACGTCGCGATCAGGAGCAGGATCAGGCCGAGCACCATCGCGACCAGCCCGCCGATGCGGATGTGGTGCGTCGGCCGCTCCGCGATGCGGCGAAAAGTGTCGCGCCACGCGGTCGGAAAAACGAAGGGAAACATACCTTCGATGATCAGCATCAACGCAAGAGCGAGCAGTAACGTCTCGGCCATGTCCAAGGGATTTTTATAGGCCACGCAGCCAGCACAGGCTGGCCGCGCGGCGCGCGCACGGGATCAGCGCTTCACCGTGGCCGGAGCCGGCGTGTCAGCCGCGCCGCCGGTCGGGCTCTTCATGAAGCGGAAGAAGTCGCTGCTCGGATCGACGACGATGACGTCGCCCGGCTTGAACGTCTTCTTATACGCTTCGAGGCTCTGATAGAACTGGTAGAACTGCGGATCGCGTCCGTACGCATCGGCCGCTATGGCCGCCGCCTTGCTGTCTCCTTCGCCCTTGATCGACTGCGCCTGGCTGTACGCGTCGGCGAGAATCGCCTGCTGCGTGCGCTCGGCGTCGGCCTTGATCTTGTCCGCCTCCGCCGTGCCCTTCGCGCGCTCGTTCGCCGCCGCCTGCTGGCGCGCCGCAATCATGCGCTTGTAGACCGCATCCGCTACGGCCGGCGGGAAGTCGATGCGCGTCATCTGCAAATCGACCATTTGCACGCCGAATGCCGCGGCCGCGCCTTCCACGCTCTTTTGCGCGTCGGTTTCGATGGCCTGCTGATTGCCGAGCGCGTCCGTCAGCGAGCGCTTCGCGAAGCCGCTCGCGAGCGCGGTGCGCGTGAGCGCGGTGATGCGTTCCTCGGCCGTCTGCGTGTTCTTCTCGTTGCTTTCGAAGAGCTTCAAGGGATCGGCGACGCGATACTTGATCACCGTGTTCACCAGCACTTCGTTCTTGTCCGATGTCGAGAAACGATCGGCGCCGGATTCGTCGATGGTGAGCGTACGCGTGTCGATGAGCGTGAGCGTCTGGAACGGCGGCGGCAGCTTGAAATGCAGCCCCGGGCCTTCGAGACGCGGATTGCCTTCGCCATGCGCGGCGACGACGGCGGCATGCCGTTCGTCGACGGTGAAGATCATCGACGATCCGATGAACAGCACGATCACGACAGCGACGATGAGCGCAAAAATTCGATTCATGTCGCGCTCCTTATTGCAGGTCGTCTTGACGACTGCGGGAGCGGAACGCATCGCGCGAACGCAGCGGATCGCCGCCGGCATTGGCGCTCGCGCCGCTGGCCGCGCTGGCCGGCGCAACCGCGGCCGGCGCCGATGCGCTCGCCGCGCCCTGCGCGCGCGCCTGAGGCGCTTCCGACGCGCCCGACGCCACCGCGCCGCTGGCGGCATCCGCCGATTCCTTCACCTGCTGTCGATTGGCCTCGACGAGCTTGTCGAGCGGCAGATACACCACGTTATTGCCGGCCTTGCTATCGACGAACACCTTCGTCGTGCGCGAGTAGATCTGCTGCATCGTGTCCAGGTACATGCGTTGACGAATGACCGCGGGCGCCTTCGAATATTCCGCGTACACCTCTTTGAAGCGCTCCGCGTCGCCCTGCGCCTGCGTGACTTCGCGATTGCTGTACGCCCTCGCCTCGTCGATCAGCTTGGCGGCATCGGCCTTCGCGCGCGGCAACAATTGATCCGCGTAGGCTTGCGCCGTATCGCGGGCGCGCTCGTTGTCCTGACGCACGCGCGCCGCTTCCTCGAACGCCGACTGCACCTGTTGCGGCACCTGCACGCTTTGCACGGCGACGCCCGTCACTTGCAGACCGGTGCGATAGGTATCGAGCGAGCGCTGGATCGTTTCGATGAGGCGCGCGCGGAGCGCTTCGCGATCCTTGTAGAGCATGTCGTCCGTCGAAAGACTGCCGGCGATCTCGCGGATCGCCGACTGCGCCGCTTGCGTGACGCTGTCGTCGGCGTTGATGCTGCGGAACAGGAAATCGGTGGGCGACTTGATCTGGTATTGAACGGCGAAGCGCACGTCGACGATATCCGCGTCGTTCGTCAGCAGCGACGCGTCGCGCACGTTGCCTTGCGACAGCGCGGTGCCGCGCCCGACTTCGACGGAGCGGATCTGCGACGTATCGACGATCTCGCTCGACTGGAACGGATACGGCAGACGCCAGTGGATGCCTTGCGCGACCGTCTGACGATATTGTCCGAACTGGGAGACGACGCCGACATGGCCGTCCTGCACGACGAACACACCGCTGCCGAGATAGATGGCGATAAGCACGCCGATAACGATGCCGAGCCCGATCTTCGTGCCGCGGCCATTCTCGCGCGGCGCGCCGTTGCCGGGCTTCCGGCCGAACACGCCCGCGATGCGGCGGTTGAATTCGCGCCACATCTCGTCGAGATCGGGCGGACCTTCGTCCTTGCCGTTCGGACGCTTGCCGTCCTGCGGACGCTTCGAGTCGTTCTTCACGCCATTGCCGTCGCCCCGCCCCCAGCGCGGATCGTTGATCGAAAAGACGGCAGGCTCAGCTTGCCGGTTAGTCCGCTCTTTGTAGTCGTTCACTCGGTGATTCACCATTAGACAGCCGGGGTCGACGCCGGGTCGATGCAATTCCGAAGGCACTCAGTGTCCGTGCTCGGGAACCTTTTGATTGTCACGCTCGACGGCCGGCCGATGGTCATCCGGCTGCGCGTTCGTGTCGTGTATGGCGTTTGACCCGGACTGCGTGGATTGCGTTGCTTCGGACGCCTCGTGCGGCCCCGGAAATTCGGCGAGCACGCTGGGTAGGCCCGCATCGGTTTCTTCGGATTCCGCCGTGGCTATTTCGGCGATGGCAGCGCGCAGCGCATCGAGCCCCTGACCCGTGCGTGCGCTCAAGAAAACGCGCGAAATATTACCATACTCGTCCCTTTCAACCGCTTCGCCACGGGCCGCGAGCTCGGGCACCGCATCGATCTTGTTGAAGACGAGAATCTGTCGAATGTTGTCCGCGCCGATGCCGCGCAACACCTCGTTCACCTGATCGATCTGATCGAGGCGCACCGCGCTCGATGCATCGACGACGTGCAGCAGCACGTCCGCATGAATGGTTTCTTCGAGCGTGGCGCGGAATGCGGCGACCAGTTGGTGCGGCAATTCGCGGATGAACCCGACGGTATCCGACACGACGACATGGCCCGCTTCCTCGCCGAGGAACACGCGGCGCGAAGTCGTATCGAGGGTGGCGAAGAGCTGGTCCGCCGCGTACGCCTGCGCTTTCGTGAGCGCGTTGAACAAGGTGGACTTGCCCGCGTTCGTATAGCCGACGAGCGACACGGACATCGTGCGATTGCGCGCGCGCTGACGTCGCTGCGTGCCGTGCTGGCGGCGCAGTTTCTCGAGACGCGACTTGAGCGCCTTGATGCGCTCGCCGATCAGACGCCGGTCGGTTTCGAGCTGCGTTTCGCCCGGACCGCGCAGGCCGATGCCGCCCTTCTGCCGTTCGAGGTGAGTCCACGCGCGAATGAGGCGCGTCGACAGATATTGCAGTTGCGCGAGTTCGACCTGCAGCTTGCCTTCGTGACTGCGGGCGCGCTGCGCGAAGATATCGAGAATGAGGCTCGTGCGATCGACCACGCGGCGATTCAGCGCGACTTCGAGATTGCGCTGCTGCGCGGGCGCGAGCGCGTGATTGAAGATGACGAGCTCGACGTCGTTCGCTTCGCACTGCAGACGCAGTTCCTCGACCTTGCCGCTGCCGATGAACATCTTGGCATCGGGACTCTGACGGCGGCCGGTGAGCGTGACGGCGGGATGGGCGCCCGCACTTTGTGCGAGCAGACTGAGTTCTTCGAGACTGGCTTCGAAATCGATCTTGCCGAAGTCGATGCCGACGAGCGCTGCGTTAATCAAATTAATATGTTTAAGTATTTGAAGCGACCGGCGAGTTGCTTAATGTTCGCATTAGAAGTGGCAATCTCGCGCCGGCCGCGACGAGGTTTAGGACGGTTCAGCGTCCGGGTGGAAGTTCACCGGGCGAGCGGGCACGACCGTCGAAATGGCGTGCTTATAGACCATCTGGGTGACCGTATTTCGGAGCAACACGACGTACTGGTCGAACGATTCAATGTTCCCTTGGAGCTTGATGCCGTTGACCAGATAGATCGAGACCGGCACGTGCTCTTTACGCAGTGCGTTCAAAAACGGGTCTTGTAACAATTGCCCTTTGTTGCTCATAGCAAACTCCGTGTTTTTTTGCAGGTTGGAAGTATTGTGGGCGAAGAAAAAGAGATCCGCCGACAATCGCTACACTATAGCTGATTTTCGCTGTTTTACGTTTCAGTAGCCGGATCGGCCAAATGGCCAGCGGCACCGAAGCGTAAGGCTTCACGCGGCTCTTACTCCTTGTCCGCGTAAGGGTTTCGACTCGATCGAAACTCTATGCGAAGTGGAGTGCCGGCGAGCCCAAAAGTTTCGCGAAAGCGCCCTTCCAGATATCGCTTGTACGTGTCCGTGATCGCGTCGAGCGCGTTGCCGTGCACGACGATGATCGGCGGATTTTGCCCGCCCTGATGCGCGTAGCGCAGCTTCGGACGCACCGGGCCACGCCGGCGCGGCTGCTGGAATTCCACCGCCTCGATGAGCGCGCGCGTCAGCTTCGGCGTCGGCAGCTTGGCCATCGCGGCGGCGTAGGCGTCGTCGACCGATTTCATCAACGCGCCGATGCCCGTCTTCTCCAGCGCCGAAACGTAGTGGAATTTAGCAAAGTCCAAAAACTTGAGCTTGCGCGTCAGGTCCGACTTCGTGCGCTCACGCACATGCGAATCGAGACCGTCCCACTTGTTCACGCCCACCACGAGCGCACGGCCCTGCTCGACCACGAAACCGGCGATATGCGCGTCCTGTTCCGAGATGTCCTGCTGCGCATCGAGGAGAAGAATGACGACGTTGGCATCCGCGATCGACTGCAGCGTCTTCACGACCGAAAACTTTTCGATCGCTTCGAACACCTTGCCGCGCCGACGCAGGCCGGCCGTGTCGATCAATGTGTATTTGCGGCCTTGTCGCTCGAAATCAACATAAATCGAATCGCGCGTGGTGCCCGGCATGTCGAACGCGATCACCCGCTCTTCGCCGATCAGCGTGTTCACGAGCGTCGACTTGCCGACGTTCGGACGCCCGACGATCGCAATCTTGACGCCATGTTTCGCCTTCTCGTCTTCCGACTCTTCCGGCTGATCCTTGTACGCGATATCCAGCGCGTCGTTGATCATTTCGACGACGCCGTCGCCGTGCGCCGCCGAGATCGCGCGCGGATCGCCGAGACCGAGCTCGTAGAAGTCCGCCGCGACCGCCGAGTACTTCATGCCTTCGGCCTTGTTGACGACGAGAAAGAGCGGCCGGCCCGTCTTGCGCAGATAGTCGGCGATCGCCTTGTCCTGCGGCGCGAGCCCATTGCGTCCATCGACGATGAACACGACGATATCGGCCTCTTCCACCGCCTGGCGCGTCTGCCGCGCCATCTCGTGCAGAATGCCGTCCTTCGCCACCGGCTCAAAGCCGCCCGTGTCCACCACGAGATACGGGCGTTCGCCGCCCACACGGCCTTCGCCGTAATGACGGTCGCGCGTCAGGCCCGGCAAATCCGCGACGAGCGCGTCGCGCGAGCGCGTCAGCCGGTTGAAAAGAGTCGATTTCCCAACATTGGGGCGCCCGACGAGGGCAATCACGGGTTTCATCTGATTTTGTTCAAGGTTGAACGCAAGGCGAACGCGGAACGGGCGGTACAACCGTCTCGTTGCGTTCCGCTACGCCGCGCAATGGCTGCGCTTGTCGAAAATTAGCATGGATTCGGCCTGCCGCACGCGAGGCGCGCTGGTCGGCCGGATCGTCGGCGGTCGTTCGCCGGTTCCGCCTCGTTCGAGGCTCTTCTTGCACGACGCCTTCGCGCGTCGCGCTTCGTTCTTGCGACCCTGCTTTTGCATGCGGGTTTTATCGCGATGCGCGCATGACGCAGCGCTTCTTTCTCGTGCGGCTCGCCGTGGCGAGCCTGCCGCGCCGCGCAACATCGACGGCGCGCTTGCTATTCAGGACCGCGAGCAAGCCTGACTCGCTCGCGGTCCGGCTGCGATCAGTTGCTCGGACGGAAACCGTAGAGATCGCCGTCATGCGTCTGCACGACGAGCGTGTTGCCCGCCATCACGGGCGCAGCGGTGATCGCGCTGCCATCGGTCGGCGCGCGGCCGATCAGTTCGCCGTTTTCCACGTTCAGGAAGTGCACGAAGCCCTTGTAATCGCCCACGACGACCGCGCGGCCGAGAATGTACGGCACGCTGACACTGCGGTTCTTCAGCACGTCCGTCTTCCAGAGCGGCGTGCCATCCGACGCGCGGAACGCATTGACGACCGACCAGTCGTCGCCGGCGGCCACGATCTGCTCGTCCTGAGCCAGGCCGCTGTCGCTCGAAAAGTTCTTTTCCCAAACCGGGCGGCCCGAATTTGCATCGAAGCAGCCGATACGGCCCTGGAACGTCACCGCGCAAGTCTGCGCGCCGACGAGTCCCGGCGCGCCGGTCACGTCGTTGATGCGCTCGACTTCGGTCACGCCCTTCGGATACGACACCGGCGCTTGCCAGAAGGCATCGCCCGATTGCAGGTTGATCGCCGCGAACGTGCCGCCGGGGAAGCCCGCGAGCACAGCCTGATTGGCCGCGAACGTCATGCCGGCCGCGACGCGCAGATTCAGTGGCACCGCGCGCAACTGGAAGATCCACTTCTGCTCGCCGGTCTGCGCGTTGAACGCGATGACCTTACCGTCGATCGTACGCACGATCACGAGATCGTTGCCGACCAGCGGCGGCGAAACGATCTCGCCCGGCGCGGTTGCTGTCCACAGCAGCTTGCCGTCGGGGCCGAGCACGTCGACCTGCCCCTTCAGACCGCCCACGGCCGTGAGATTGCCGTCGCTGCCGACGCCCGCGGACAGATCGTCCTTCAATTTGACGCGCCAGACGTCCTGACCGGTCTTCGCGTCGATTTTAGCGACGGAGCCGTTCGCGCCCGCGGCATAAACGTAATCGCCGACCGCGACCGGCGAGAACAGATAACGGCCAGCCTTGCCGACGCTTGCCTTCCACGCCTGGTTGACGTTCAGCACCGGCTTGAACTCCGCGAGCGGTACCGGCACGCGGCGTTCATCCTTGGTCGACGAGCAAGCGGTCAACAAGACGGTCATCGCGCAAGCGAGCGGCACGGCGTAGCGTTTCAAAAATGTCATCGGTGGACGCAACATGAATTGGTGAATTGGGTTGATCGGCGCTGCCCGCCGCGTCGCTTCATGGCGACACCGTGGCGGGCGGCTTGATTGACTGATGGCAGGGATCGAAGACGAACCGATTGGAAACCAGCCGGATCAGCCGCCGAGCGCGTCGAGCTTGAACTGAATCAGCTGACGGGCGGACGTGTCGTTCTCGGGCAGCGCCGTCAGCGCGACCTTGTAGGCCGCGCGCGCGTCGTCGCGTTTGCCTTGAGCTGCGAGCAGGTCGCCACGGCGGTCCGCGATCACGCCTTTGAACGCTTCGAGAGGCTGCTCGGCGAGCAGTTTCAGGCCCGCGTCGTAGTTCTTCTCGTCGAGCAGCACGAGCGCCAGACGCAGCTTCGCGATCTGCTTGTACTCTTCGTCCTTCGCGTGGTCGATGGCCCATTGCAGTTGCGCCTTCGCGCCAGCCGTGTTGCCCGCCATGTAGAGCGATTTCGCGGCCGCGAGCGCGGTCATCTGCGCGTAGCCGGTGCCGCCGAACTTGTCTTCCATGTCCGTCGCGACGCGCTGGACCAACGCCTGATTGTTTCCGTCCACTGCCTGCTGCAGATGGTCGTAAAGCACCGACGCCTCGGCGGCCTGACGACGCTGCCAGAAATTCCATCCGTTGTACCCGGCCGCAATGACGAGCGCCACGAGCACAACCCACGTCGTGGTGTTACCCCATTTGGCCCACCAGGCCTTTACGCTTTCAAGTGATTCTTGTTCGTCGTGATAGCTCATCGTCCAGCTATTCCTTCCTGCGTTTCAATTCCCTCAACGAGTTCCGCGCACGATGCCGGATCGCCCCGATCAGGCCCACGCGCGCGGCAATGCGCCTGAATCTCAGGCACCCTCGTCATCGGCGGTTGCAACCATCGCATTGATTAGGTATTCGGTCAAGTCTTCCGCCCGAACGTTCACTTGCTCGTTCTTTTGTCCGCCGGACGTTTCGTCGATCGAGCGGCGCAGCGGCTTGACGCCGATCATACCTTGCGCGAGTTCGTCCTCTCCGAGCACTACGGCGAACGCCGCGCCGCTCGCGTCGGCCTTTTTCATCTGCGACTTGAAGCTCGCGGACGCGCCGTCCGGGCTGCAATGCAGAATGACGTCGAGACCCGTGTCGCGCAGCCGCTCGGCGACGATGAACGCCTGCTCCGCCGCCGCTTCGCCCTGATGCACGACATAGACGTCCGTGCCTTCGGCTTCCGGCACGAGCTGCTCTTCCTTCAGCAATTCGAGGATGCGCTCGACGCCCATGGCCCAGCCGCACGCGGCCGTCGGCTTGCCGCCGAGCTGTTCGATCAGCGGATCATAGCGACCGCCGCCCGCGACCGTGCCCTGCGCGCCGAGCTTGTCGGTGACCCACTCGAACACGGTCAGGTTGTAGTAGTCGAGACCGCGCACGAGACGCGGGTTGATCGTAAACGGAATGTTGTTCGCCTTCAAAAGCCGCTGCACGCCCTCGAAGTGCTTGCGCGATGCGTCGCCGAGAAAGTCGACGAGCTTCGGTGCGTTCTGCGCGATCTCCTGCATCGCCGGATTCTTCGTGTCGAGCACGCGCAGCGGGTTCGTGTAGAGCCGGCGCTTCGCTTCCTCGTCGAGGGAATCGACGTGTTTTTCCAGATACGCGATCAGTTCCTTGCGATGCGCCGCGCGCTCTTCGGCCTGACCGAGCGAATTCAGTTCGAGGCGGATGCCGGTGAGTCCGAGGTCGTCCCACAGACGCTGGCACATCATGATGATTTCGGCGTCGGTGTCCGGCCCGGCGAAGCCGAGCGCCTCCACGCCGACCTGATGGAACTGGCGATAACGCCCGCGCTGCGGACGCTCATGACGGAACATCGGACCGACGTACCACAGACGCTTCGGGCCGTCGTACAACAGGTTGTGCTCGATGGTCGCGCGCACGACCGCCGCGGTGTTCTCCGGGCGCATCGTCAGATGCTCGCCGTTGAGCGCGTCGGTGAAGCTGTACATCTCCTTCTCGACGATGTCGGTCACTTCGCCGATGCCGCGCGTGAACAACTGCGTGTGCTCGACGATCGGCGTGCGGATGTTCTGATAGCCGTATGCGCGCAGCATCGACTTGACGGTGGTTTCGAAGAAATCCCACAACGCGGCATCCTGCGGGAGGATGTCGTTCATGCCCTTCACGCCGCTCAGTTTCTCGAGCCGTTTCTTCTGTTCAGTCATCTGTCTTTAGAGTGATGCCGCGGACGTCTCGACGCGCTGCCCATAGGTACGCTCGACATAGTCGCTGACGATTTGCTGGAATTCCTCGGCGATGCGCTCGCCGCGCAGCGTCTTCACCTTCACGCCGTCGATGAACACGGGCGCCGCCGGATTCTCGCCCGAACCCGGCAAGCTGATGCCGATATTGGCGTGCTTCGATTCGCCCGGCCCGTTGACGATGCAGCCCATCACCGCGACGTGCATCTTCTCGACGCCGGGGTACTGATCGCGCCACGTGGGCATCGAGTTGCGCAAGTAGCTTTGAATCTGCGACGCCAACTCCTGGAACAGCGTGCTCGTCGTGCGGCCGCAGCCGGGACACGCGATGACCATCGGCGTGAAGGAGCGCAGGCCCATCGTCTGCAGGATTTCCTGGCCGACGACGACTTCGCCGGTGCGCGCGCCGCCCGGTTCCGGCGTGAGCGAAATGCGAATGGTGTCGCCGATGCCTTCCTGCAGCAGCACCGAAAGCGCCGCCGTCGATGCAACGATGCCCTTCGAGCCCATGCCCGCTTCGGTCAGGCCGAGATGGAGCGCGAAGCTGCAACGCTTCGCGAGTTCGCGATACACGGCGATCAGATCCTGCACGCCGCTGACCTTGCACGACAGGATGATCTTGTCGCGGCCGAGACCCAGTTCGACGGCGCGCTCCGCCGAGCCGACCGCGGATTGAATCAGCGCCTCGTACATCACGCTTTGCAGTTCCCACGGATTCGAACGCGCGGCGTTTTCGTCCATCATGCGCGCGAGCAGATCCTGATCGAGACTGCCCCAGTTCACGCCGATACGCACCGGCTTGTCGTATTTGATCGCGGCTTCGATCATCTGCGCGAATTGCGTGTCGCGCTTCGCGCCCTGGCCGACGTTGCCCGGATTGATCCGGTATTTCGACAGCGTCTCGGCGCACGCGGGATGATCGCGCAGCAGCAGATGGCCGTTGTAGTGGAAATCGCCGACGAGCGGCACCGTCACGCCCATGCGATCGAGTTGCTCGCGAATATGCGGCACGGCCGCCGCCGCTTCCGGCGTATTCACCGTAATGCGGACGAGCTCGGAGCCCGCCTGCGCCAGTTCCTTGATCTGGATGGCCGTGCCAATCGCGTCCGCCGTGTCGGTGTTGGTCATCGACTGCACGCGCACCGGCGAATCGCCGCCGATCGTCACGAGCTGGCCACCCCAGCGCACGTCGACGGCATGCGATGACCGGCGCGTCAACGGACCGCCGAAGACCGGCTCGGTCGAACAAATCTTGCTGTTGATCAGGGATTGAGCTTCGGATTGCATCGAAAAACCCTTTGGCAACCTTGCCGCCGATACGGCGCCGGTCGCGTGTGTGGAACCTCAAACGGGCGTCACGGCTTGCACCGTGACGCCCTCGACTTGTCCGCCGCGCTGGACAGATCGATCTCGCAAGCTCAAGGCAGCGAGAGACGCGCGACGTTTCCGCGTGCGGACGAATAGCGTTTGGCGTCGACGGGCTCGTCATCGACCGACAGCGACTCGACGCCCTTCACGTTGCCGACGGTCACCTTGAACGGCGCCTCGCCTTCCACGCGCTGGGTGTTGCCCGCGCGCACGAGTCCGGAATACAGTTCCTTGCCGTCCTTGCCGCGCACGCTGAACCAGCTATCTTCCTTCACTTTCAATTCGATCGCGCTCGAACCGCTGCCCGCGACGGCCGGAGCCGACGCCGCCATCGCAACAGCCGAAGCAGGCTTCGCGGCCGATGCGGGCGCCGCCGCAGCCGGCGCGCTCGCGCCCTGCACCGCGGACAGCGTCGACGACGAAGCCGGCAGCGCATTCGTGCCGAGCGGACGCGGCATCGGCTGCTCGCCGGGGCCGGCCGCCACTTCGGGCAGCGACGCTTCGCCGGTGTTGGCGGCCGCGGCCTCGTCGGGCGTCGGCGCGGATGTCGTGCCCGACGCTTCGTTCGATGCCGAAGCAGGCGCGGACGTCGACGACAGACCGATGCCCGTCGTCGCCTTGAGGCGCGCGAGCCAGTTGTTCGAATCGCCGCCGGTGTGCCACATCACGAGCACGGCCAGCACGACGATGATGGCGAGCACGCCCCACATCCACGAGCGCTTGCGGCCCGACGAATTGCCGAGCGGCACCGACACGCGTCCGCGCGGCAGACCCGCGCCCGCCGACGCCGGCACCTTCAGATTCTGCGCGATGTCATCGCCGCTGCGCCGGAACGCCTGCGTGAACGGCGCCGGATCGGCGCCGAGAATCTTCGCGTAACTGCGCACGATGCCCGCCGCGAACGTGCGATCGGGCAACTGGCTGATATCGCCCGCTTCGAGGGCGAGCAGTTTCGGCGGCGATACCTTGAGACGCGCGGAAACGTCGTCGATCGACCATGCTTTTGCCTGGCGAAGTTGCGCGAGACGCGCGCCGACCGCCTGTATCGAGTCCAGATTCCCCGCCTGGCTCGCATTCGATGCCGCCCTTTCCGCGTCGCCCAGGCCGTCGTACTGACTGCCGGACCGGTTGTTGCCGGAATGACTGCCGAAAGGCGTCGGGTGCTGCGGCTCACTCATGCCAAATTCCTCGCATCGATTCTTCTATATAGCGCTGTTGCGTCGTTCGGTTCCAAAAACCCCGTGCACGATACAACCGCAGCGCCATTGCAGACCGCTTTATAACAAAATGTTCGGCTTTTAGCGCCGCATCCAGACGCTTGCTGCGCCCTCCGCTGCGGCTTTTTTCGATGCGGACGCCCGGTCAGACCGCCCGCACCTCGATCGTCTTGCTGCCTGCACGGCCCATGCGTTCGGCAAGACGCGTGCGGTCCTGCACCGCGCCCGCGAGTTGACCGCACGCAGCGTCGATATCGTCGCCGCGCGTCTTGCGCACGGTCGTTACGACGCCCGCATCGATCAACACCTGCGCGAACCGCTTGATCTGCTCGTTCTTCGAGCGCGTCAACCCCGACTCCGGAAACGGATTGAACGGGATCAGATTGAACTTGCACGGCACGTCGCGCGTCACCGCAAGCAATTCGCGCGCGTGCGCTTCGGTGTCGTTGACGCCGTCGAGCATGCAATATTCGAACGTGATGAAGTCGCGCGGCGCGACCTTCAGATAACGCTGACACGCGGCCATCAATTCGCGCAGTGGGTACTTCTTGTTCAGCGGGACGAGCATGTCGCGCAGCGGATCGTTCGGCGCGTGCAGCGATACCGCGAGCGCCACCGGCAGGTCGGCCGCGAGGCGGTCCATCATCGGCACGACGCCGGAGGTCGACAAGGTCACGCGACGGCGCGACAAGCCATAGGCGTTGTCGTCGAGCATCAGGCGCATGGCCGGCACGACGGCGTCGTAATTGAGCATCGGCTCGCCCATGCCCATCATCACGACGTTCGTGACGACGCGCTCGCCCTTGCCCGGCCCGCCGACTTCGCGCCCGAGCGACTTGCGCAGCGCGAACTCCGCCATGCGCAACTGGCCGATGATCTCGCCCGTCGTCAGGTTTCGGGAAAAGCCCTGCTTGCCGGTGGAACAGAACCGGCAGTTCACCGCGCAACCCGCCTGCGACGACACGCACAGCGTGCCGCGCGTCTCTTCGGGGATGAACACGGTTTCGACCGCGTTGCCGTTGCCGACGTCGACCAGCCATTTGCGGGTGCCGTCGGCGGAAACGTGGTCGCTGATGATGTCGGGCATCGCCATGTTGGCGCGGCCCTTGAGTTTTTCGCGCAGCGATTTCGCGAGATCCGTCATGCCGTCGAAGTCTTCGGCACCATATTGGTGGATCCAGCGCTGCAATTGCTTGGCGCGAAACGGCTTTTCGCCCAGGCTCGCGCAGTACGCGGTGAGCCCGGCGGCGTCGAGATCGAGGAGATTGACGGTGGTGCTGCTCGTCATGTCAAGTTCTGCCATTTCAGATTGCGAAGCCCGGCATCTTCCCGGGACCGTTCGCGCCAATTTCTGCTTCTTTTCGTACCGCTTTTATTGCGTCGAGGCGCGATGCCCGCGATGACCGAACAGCCATCGCGGCTTTCAACGCGAAAATTAACGCGAGTAGACGTTCACTTGCGGGAAGAAGAACGCAACTTCTTGCGCTGCCGTTTCCGGCGCGTCCGAACCGTGAACCGCGTTCGCGTCGATGCTGTCGGCGAAGTCGGCGCGGATCGTGCCCTTGTCCGCCTTCTTCGGGTCGGTCGCGCCCATCAGGTCGCGATTCTTCAGGATGGCGTTCTCGCCTTCCAAGACTTGAATCATCACCGGACCCGAGATCATGAATTCGACCAGATCCTTGAAGAACGGACGTGCGGCGTGCACGGCGTAGAACTTCTCGGCGTCGGCGCGCGACAGATGAACCATGCGCGACGCAATGATCTTCAGACCTGCGTTCTCGAAACGGCTGTAGATCTGGCCGATAACGTTCTTTGCCACTGCGTCCGGCTTGATAATCGACAGGGTGCGCTCGATCGCCATAAAAACTCCAAAAAATGAACGGTTTACGGATTAAAACGAATCGACAATTGTAGCACGAAGCAATGTATGATTGCGATTGAAACCTTACGGCATCGTAAGGATCAAACCGTGCGAGGACTTGGCTGTCCGGACGGCCGAACTGACCTTTCGGGCTATTGAATTCGGCGCGCGCCGGGGCCATATTGGAACAAAACGCTGCATTGCAACCGGAACCACGCGGCGCGGGCACCAAGCGGTTCTAATATTGGCTTAAGTCCGCGCACCTTATCATTCGTATATGACGAAGTCGCGGGAAGACCGAACGACAGACAATTGGAGCAAGGAGAAACCATGAACGAATCACCCTACAGCTTTGGCCGTAATGGCAGCGTCACCTCGGTCGAGGTGCGCAACCGCGTGCTGCGCAACACCTACTGGCTGCTCGCGCTCTCGATGGTGCCGACGGTGCTCGGCGCATGGGTCGGCGTCGCGACGGGCTTCTCGCTGTTCGCGGCTACCAGCCCGGCAATGAGCTTCATCGCGTTCCTCGCGATCGCGTTCGGCTTCATGTTCGCCATCGAGAAAACCAAGAACAGCGGCATGGGCGTGGTCGTCCTGCTCGGCTTCACGTTCTTCATGGGCCTGATGCTCTCGCGTCTCCTGAGCTTCATTCTCGGGTTCTCGAACGGACCGCAACTGATCATGATGGCCTTCGGTGGCACGGGCGTGATCTTCGCGGCCATGGCGACCATCGCGACCGTCAGCAAGCGCGATTTCTCGGGCCTCGGCAAGTTCCTGTTTATGGGCGTGATCGTCATTCTGCTGGCGGCGTTCGCGAACATCTTCCTGCAGTTGCCCGCGCTCATGATGACGATCTCCGTGCTCGCCATCGTGATCTTCTCGGCGTACATGCTGTTCGACGTGCAGCGCGTGGTGAACGGCGGCGAGACGAACTACATCAGCGCGACGCTCGCGATCTATCTCGACCTGTATAACGTGTTCACGAACCTGCTGGCGCTGCTCGGCATCTTCGGCGGCAACCGCAACTAAGCGCGCCAAACGCGGCAGAAACGAAAAACCGGCCTTCGGGCCGGTTTTTTTGTGCCTGCGAAGCGCCGCAGCCGGATCAGTCGCGCTCGAACAACGCAATCGATTCGACGTGCGACGTGTGCGGGAACATGTTCACGACGCCCGCGCCCTTCATCCGATAACCCGCTTCGTGCACGAGCAGGCCGGCGTCGCGCGCGAGCGTCGCCGGATTGCACGACACATAGACGATGCGCTCGGGCAACGGTCCATCGCCGCTCTGGGCGATGTCCGCGAGCGCCTTCGACACGGCGAGCGCGCCTTCGCGCGGCGGATCGATGAGAAACTTGTCGAAGCGGCCAAGCGCGCGCAGGTCGTCGGCGGTCACTTCGAAGAGATTTCGGCACGCGAACGACGTGTGGCCATCGACGCCATTCGCCTTCGCGTTCTCCAACGCGCGGGCCGTCAGCGCTTCGCTGCCTTCGATCCCGACAACCTCACGCGACACCCGCGCGAGCGGCAGCGTGAAATTGCCGATGCCGCAGAAAAGGTCGAGCACGCGATCGGACTTCTCCGGAGCAAGCAGGCTGAGCGCCCGGCTCACCAGCACGCGATTGATCTGGTGATTCACCTGCGTGAAGTCGGTCGGCTTGAACGGCATGCGGATATCGAATTCCGGCAGCGTGTAAGCGAGCTCGCTATCGAGCGGATAGAACTGATAAACCGTGTCCGGTCCTTTCGGCTGGAGCCACCATTGGACGCCGTGCGCATCGGCGAAAGTGCGCAGCAGCCCTTCGTCGGCTTCGGTCAGCGGCTCCAGAATGCGCAGCACGAGCGCCGTGACGTCCGATCCGACCGCGAGCTCGATCTGCGGCATGCGATCGCGAATCGACAGGCCCGCCACCAGATGGCGCAGCGGCACGAGCATCGCGGAAACATGCGGCGGCAGCACTTCGCAGTTCGTCATGTCGGCGACGTAACTGCTCTTGCGCTCGTGAAAGCCGACCAGCACGCCACCCTTCTTTTCAACGTGCCGCACGGTCAGGCGCGCGCGATATCGATATCCCCACGACGGCCCGTGAATCGGCCGGAACATGGTTTCGGCGCGCAGTTTGGACAGATGTTGCAGGTTGTCTTCGAGCACGCGCTGCTTCACGGCGATTTGCGCGCGAACATCTAGATGCTGCATCGAGCAGCCGCCGCAAATGCCGAAAAACTGGCACTTCGGCTTCGCGCGAATCACGCTCTCGCGCAGCACGCTCACCACTTGCGCCTGCTCGAAGCTCGGCTTTTTGCGGTAGCTCGAATAGCTGACACGTTCGCCCGGCAACGCGCCTTCGACGAAGATGACCTTGCCCGGCTCTCCGTTTTCGTTGACCGTGCGACCGACGCCGCGCGCTTCCATGTCGAGCGACTCGATTTCGATTTCGGGCGCGACGAAGTTCGGATCGGGCGTGACGGATTTCGCCGGCGCGGCGCGGCGGCGATGCTGGGTTTTTCGAGCGGCTTCGGACACCTGCGTACTTCCTGACTTATCGTGGGGCAAAGGCGAGATTGTAGACGAACGTCACGCTCTCATTCGACGAACGCCGCCAGATACTCCGCCCAGTGCGGCGAAGTCTCCTGCGCGAGCGCATTCTTGACGAAGTTGATTTCGTCGGCGTACTCGTCGGGCGTGAAGCCGCCGCGCATCATCTGAAAACGACAGTACATCAGATACGTGTTGACGACATCGGTCTCGCAATAGTTGCGGATTTCGTCGATATGGCCGTCGCAATACGCTTCCCAGACCTTGCCGCCGTCCATGCCGAGCTTGCCGGGAAAGCCGCATAGCTTCGCGAGCGCATCGAGCGGCGCATTGGCGCGCGCCTGATACATCGCGAGCACGTCCATCAGGTCGATGTGCCGCATGTGATAGCGGCTGATGTAGTTGTTGAACTTGAACTCGCGGTCGTCCTGACCGAGATCCCAGTAGCGCGGCGCGGCGATGCCGTGCACGAGCGCGCGGTAGTGGAGCACGGGCAGATCGAAGCCGCCGCCGTTCCACGACACGAGCTGAGGCGTGTATTTCTCGATCACGCGATAGAACGACTGGATGAGCGCGGCCTCGCCGTCGGCCGTCGTGCCGAGCGAGCGCACGCGAAAGCCGTTGTTGTCGCGAAACACGCACGAAATCGCCGCGACACGCTGCAGATGATGCGGCAAGAAATCATTGCCGACGCGCTCGCGGCGCGCTTCGAACGCATGTTCGGCGACCTCGCGGTCGGAGAGATCGTCGGGCAAATCTTCGAGACGGCGAATGCCGTCGACATCGGGGATTGTCTCGATGTCGAAAACGAGAATCGGTGTCATTGAATCCTGGAGCGCGACGCCCCAAGCCGAAGGGCGTCGCCGAAGCGTTAAAGCACGGCGTCCTTGCGAACGCCGTTGGATGCGAAAAAGCGCTTGAGACGCACGAGCGCCTCTTGCTGGATCTGGCGCACACGCTCGCGCGTGAGGCCCATTTCGTCGGCGAGTTCTTCGAGCGTCGCGGGCTCGATGTGGTTCAGCCCGAAACGCCGTTCGATCACGTGCCGGTGTTTGTCGGACAGACGCGAGAGCCACAGTCGCGTGAGCGATTCGAGTTCGCGATGCTGCACTTCCGCGTCCGGCGACTGGCTCTGATCGTCGGAAAGGAGATCGAGCAGGCTGCTGCCCGGATCGAGGTCGAGCGGCGCGTCGAGCGAAGCCGTGTGTTCGTTGAGCGCGAGGATATCGGTGACTTCCTCGGGCGTCTTGCCGGTGAGATACGCAATATCGTCGATGCTCGCGTCGCGGCGTTCGGGCGCGACGCTGTCATTCGAATTGGCGGAATTTTTTTCCAGATGGCGCTTCGCGCGCAGCACCTGGTTCAACTCGCGGATGACGTGAACCGGCAGACGCACCGTGCGCGCCTGGTTCATGATCGCGCGCTCGATGCTCTGGCGGATCCACCAAGTGGCATAGGTCGAAAACCGGAAACCGCGCGTCGGATCGAATTTCTCGATTGCGTGCATGAGGCCGAGATTGCCTTCCTCGATCAGGTCGAGCAACGGCACGCCGCGATTGAGATATCCCTTCGCGATACTGACGACGAGCCGCAGATTGCGCTCGATCATCACCTGGCGCGCGTCGAATTCGCCGGCTTTCGCGAGTCGCGAATAGCGCTGCTCTTCCTCGACGGTCAGGAGCGGCTTCACGCTGATGCGGTTCAGGTAATGCTGGATCGTGTCGGCGGTGAGCTCGGCCTGCAAAAGCGAGCGGAAATCGTCGGCGTCGGGCGCGGAATCGTTTGCGCCTTCCGCTGCTTCGTCGCTGCTTTTTCCGCGGCTGTTGCCTTCTTCGTCCGAATCGACGTCGACATCGACATTGTCGATGTCCTCGTCTTGAGTCGAAGCACCGTCTTCCACCGACACTTGCAAAGGTCGGCTGATCGTCTCAGTCTCGGCTTGCGGCAGGCGGCGCTTCGTTTTTGGCATGATGGTTTCGCTTTATTGCGGCGGCAAATACTTCAGTGGGTCAACAGGTTTTCCCTGCCGGCGAACTTCGAAATGCAACATCACGCGGTCCGAATCGCTGTTCCCCATCTCAGCGATCTTCTGCCCTTTAGTTACCGCGTCTCCCTCTTTTACCATCAAAGCACGGTTATGTGCGTACGCTGTCAGAAAAGTTGCGTCGTGTTTGATGATAATGAGATTGCCGTAGCCGCGCAGCCCATTTCCGGAGTAAACCACTCGGCCATCCGCCGACGCGTTGACCGGATCTCCCGCCGCACCGCCAATGTTCAAACCTTTGTTGCTCGCTTCGTTGAATGTGCCGAGAATCGGACCGCGCGCCGGCCAGATGAACGCCGGCTGGGCCGCTGGCGCCGCCGCGTTCGCATCCGCGCCCGGCACGCCAGGCGCCGATGCCATGCCCGCCGCCGCGCCGGCCGTTCCCGGCGCCGCGCCCATACCCGAGTTGGCGCCGTAATACGGCGGCTGCGCGGTCGCACCCGGCTGCGGGCTCGCGTACGCGTTCGCGCCATTCAACGGCTGCGTCTGCACGCCGCCGCCCACGATCGGCGCGGTCGCCACACCGGGCGTCGCCGCCGCGACATTCGCGCCCGGAGGCGCCACGCGCATCAGCTGGCCGACTTCGATCTGGTTCGGGTTGGTCAGGTTGTTCCACGCTGCGATGTCGTGATAATTCTGACCGTTTTCCAGTGCGATCCGATATAGGGTGTCGCCCGGCTTCACACGGTAATAGCCCGGCGGCGGCGGGCCGTTGTCCGGCGTCTGCGCTGCCGTCGTGCCGATGGGCGCGCCCGTTCTGTCGACGACCGGCGCCATGTCCATGCGCGTCGAACACGCCGCCAGCGCGGACAACGCCAGCACGCACACGCCGCGCTGCGCCGCGCTTAAGGCTTGGTCCGCACTTCCTTCTCGCAAAGCACGCAGGATACTCATCGGTGTCAAATCACTCCGGATTTTAAGGGTACAAAGAAAACGCGATCGAGCTGCTCTTCCCGCCATTGGCTTGCCGACACGCGCGTGACGAGCGTCAGCACCTGCGACTGCGCGGCCTGCGATCCGACCGGCGCGACGAGCTTGCCGCCGACCGCCAGTTGATCGAGCAAGGCCTGCGGCACGTCCAGGCCGGCGCACGCGATGACGATCGCGTCGAACGGCGCGGCCGCGGGCAAGCCAAGGCGGCCATCGCCGTAATGCAGCCGGATATTCGGCACGCGCAACGGCCGAAGATTGAGCTTCGCGCGCTCCGACAACGGACGCACGCGTTCGATCGAATAAACTTCAGTGGCGACTTGCGACAGCACGGCCGCCTGATAACCGCAACCGGTGCCGATCTCCAGCACCTTGTTCAACGCGCGCCCGGTCGCGACCAGTTCGATCATGCGCGCGACGACCGACGGCTTCGAGATGGTCTGGTGATGGCCGATCGGCAGCGCGGCGTCTTCGTAAGCCTGCGCCGCGAGTCCCGGATCGACGAACATGTGGCGCGGCACGACCGACATCGCATTGAGCACGCGCGGATCGGTCACGCCGTTCGAGCGCAGGCGTTCGACCATGCGCTCGCGCACCCGTTCCGATGTGAGTGTCTGCGTGCTTGCCAGCGCAACATTGGGCGCGCCTTTTTTCGTCGCGATCGCGGCGGCGTTCAGGTCGCGCTCGCCGGGCCGCGGCGCCGGACGCAGTGAATTCGCGCGCGCCGGATGAGCCGAATGATGCGTCTGCGCCGCGCTCTTGCTCGCCGACGGAACCGGTTTCGCCCCGCCAATTGCGGTCTTCGCGCCCGAACGCACGGGAAAAACGGACGTGGCCGGCTTCGCGGACGCCGCTGCCGTCGCGGGATTTTTCATCGTCGCGTTCGCCGCGCGCGATTGTCCAGGCCTTGCCGGCTGCGTCGGCGTCGGCGTCGGCGTCGGCTTCAGCGCGGAAGCGGCGGCTGGCTTGCCGCGCGAATCCTGCGGACGGGCCGCGGGTTTGCGCGGCTCGCGAACAAGATCCGCGAGCGCCAGCGGAAAGCGCTTGGCGCGCTCGTCGCTCATGTGCGAGCGCTCCCGGCGCGCGCCCATTCGCGCGTCTCCGCCATGAGCTTCGTATGAGTGAGATCGAGTTGCAGCGGCGTGATCGACACGAAGCCGTTCGCGACCGCGTGGAAATCGGTGCCTTCGCTCGCGTCGAGCGCATCGCCTGACGGGCCGATCCAGTAGATGGGGTTGCCGCGCGGATCGGTCTGGCGGATCACCGGCTGCGAAGGATGACGCTTGCCGAGGCGCGTCACTTTCCATTCGCGCAACTGATCGTAAGGCAGGCTCGGAATGTTCACGTTCAGCAACGGATGACCCGGCATCGGATGTTCGAGGAAATGCGCGACGATCTCGGCCGCCACGCGCGCGGCGTCGTCGAGATGAAGCCAGTCGCGGCCGACGAGCGAGAATGCGATCGCCGGAATGCCGAACATGAAGCCTTCGGTGGCGGCCGCCACGGTGCCCGAGTACAGCGTGTCCTCGCCGACGTTCTGCCCGTTGTTGATGCCCGACACGACGAGATCAGGCTGCTCGTCGAGCATGCCCGTGAGCGCGATGTGCACGGAATCGGTCGGCGTACCGTTCACGAAGTTGAAACCGTTCGGCGCCTGATGAACGCTCAAGGGCCGCGACAGCGTAAGCGAGTTGGACGAGCCGCTGCAGTTCTGCTCCGGCGCCATCACCGTCACTTCGCCGAGCGGCTGCAGGACATCGTGCAGCACATTGATGCCGCGCGCCAGATAACCGTCGTCGTTGCTGAGTAGGATTCGCATCCGACGATTGTAACCGAGGAAAGTGGCGCGACGACGACTCGAACTGCCATACACTGAGCCCAGTTCAACCAGGAGAAAACATGCGCGCCGTACGATGCAACGAACACGGATTGCCCCACACGCTTTCGATCGAAACGCTGCCCGACCTGCATCCGGAAGCAGGCGAAGTCGTCATTGACGTGAAAGCGGCGAGCGTGAACTTTCCCGACGTGCTCATCATCCAGAACAAATACCAGTTCAAGCCGCCGCTGCCGTTCACGCCCGGCGCGGAGTTCGCGGGCATCGTGCGCGAAGCCGGCGCGGGCGTCACGCATCTCGCGCCCGGCATGCGCGTGGCCGCCTACACCGCGCAAGGCGCGTTCGCCGAACAGGCGCGCGCGAAAGCCGCCGATTGCATCGTCTTGCCCGATGACGTCGATCTCGCCGAGGCCGCCGCGTTCTCGCTCGCCTACGGCACGTCGTATCACGCGCTCGTCGATCGCGGCGAGCTCAAGGCCGGCGACACGCTGCTCGTGCTGGGCGCGGCCGGCGGCGTCGGCATCGCGGCGATCCAGATCGGCAAGATCGTCGGTGCGCGCGTGATCGCGGCGGCATCGAGCGCGGAGAAGCTCGCGTTCTGTCGCGAACATGGCGCGGACGAGGTCATCGATTACGCGCACGAAGACTTGCGCGAGCGTATCAAGGCGCTGACGGACGGCAACGGGCCGGATGTGATCTTCGATCCGGTCGGCGGAACGTATGCCGAACCCGCGTTTCGCAGCATCGGCTGGCGCGGACGGTATCTCGTCGTCGGCTTCGCGAACGGCGAGATTCCGAAGCTGCCGTTCAATCTGGCGCTGCTGAAAGGCGCGAGCATCGTCGGCGTGTTCTGGGGCGGTCACATGCAGCGCGAACACGCGCTCGCCGATCGGGAATTCGCGACGATGGTCGAGTGGATCAAAGCGGGCAAGCTGCGCCCTGTCGTCACGAAACGCTACTCGCTCGACGAAACGCCGCAAGCGCTGGACGACATGATGAACCGGCGCGTGACGGGCAAGATCGTGATCGAGCCATAACGCGCGCACTGCTACCATTGCGCGCTTTCACGCACTCCGCGAAGAGCCATGGCGAGTCTATGCCCCGATGTCAGCGTCATCGTGCCGGTCTACAACTGCGAAGCCTGGCTCGAAGCGCTGCTGCGCTCGGTGCTCGATCAGCAAGGCGTCGATCTCGAAGTCATCGCGATCTGTGACGGCGCGACAGACGACAGTCTCGCCATGCTCGAAACGATGGCGGCGGCCGATGCGCGCATCCGTGTGGTAGCGCAGGAAAATCGCGGCGTATCGGCGACGCGCAATGTCGGGCTGACGCTCGCGCGCGGCGAGTGGATCGCGTTCGCGGACGGCGACGACTGGATGAAGCCCGGCGCGTTGCGCACGTGGATCGAACACGGCCGCCGGCATCGGCTCGATCTCGTGATCGGCAACGGATTCAGCTTCGAGGACTTGCCGCCGCCCGCCGATCCTCGACCGATGTACGAAGGCCAGCCGTGGGGCGACATCTGCGACGGCACGGCGTGGCTGAAACGGACCGTGCCGAACGACGACTGGGTCGTCTGCGTGTGGCTGCAATGCGTGCGGCGCGATGTCGTCGTGAGACACGGCCTGCGTTTCGAGGAAGGCGTGGTGCATGAGGACATCATCTGGGCGTTGCAGCTCGGGCTTCACGCACAGCGCGTCGGTTTCGTGCGCGAACCGTTGTACGGCTATCGACGCAATCCGGAATCGATCACGAACTCGCCCTCGCCGGCCGCTGTCGCGCGCCGCGCGGCGGGTTATCTGCGCGTGATCGACGCGCTCGTGACCGCCGCGCTCGATCCGCAAACCGACCGAAGTCTCAGCCGGATTCTGCTACGCCAAGCCAACCGCGAAAGCGGTCATCTCCTGCATGTGCTCAGAAAGCGCCTGACCGACGACGAACTGCGCAAGCCTTTCGCGCGGCAGTTTCTGCAGTCGGGGTATGTTCGCGCGATGCTGAAGGGCGCGACCAATGCGAGCGAAGTGTGGCGCGCGCTTCGCTGCTGGCGCGTCTATTCGCGCTTCGCGGCGTGAAGGCGTCCGCTTATAGGCGTCGCGATTGCGCGCGCGGCAGCATGCCGATGCGCGTTGCTTGGGTCGGCTGAGCCGCTTTGGCGTCGGCGAAATCGGCCATCGCGTAGTGTTGCGCCGCGCGCGCATGGTTGCCATGCAACGTCCTGAACGCGGATGTCACGCGACGCACGGTGAGCAGGCGTTGCCACAAGCGTTCGCGAAGCCCGCCGAAAGGCAGAAAGGACGGCGGCACCACGACCGCGCCCGGGCCCCAGCCCGGACGCCACGAGCGCGCAAGGCCCTGGCGCATAAAGAGAGAGAGCGTCGGCACGCCGATGCAGGACGCGAGATGCCCGAGCCCCGAATCGTTGCCGATGAACCACGACGATTCGGCGATCCATGCCGCGACTTCGCCCAGTTGCGGCAGCGCATTGACCTCGCACCCTTCTTCAGCGATATCGCCCCAGACGCCGAACTCCGCAGGCGCGACGAGAAAGCTCGGGCGCAATCTCCGCCGCGTCAGCGCACGCGAGAGCGCAAGAAACTTCTCGCGGCCCCACATCTTTTCAGGATGACTGCCGGTCGGATGAATGACGACGCGATTCGCGAAGCGCCCGCGCATGACGCCGGACGGCACGACGAGACCGTTCGCGCGCGTCACGTCGGCGAGACCGAGCACGTTCTTCGCGATATCGACGATGCGGTCGACCATGTGCTTCGAGCCGCCGTATTCCGGCAGCGTGGCGAGACAGATGGTCTGGCCCGAGCGGCTCAGCGTCGATGCGTAGTCGGTCGGGCGAAGCTCGATCACGGTGTCGAACGCGCCCTGCCAGGCGTCGCGACGCCCTACCGTCACATGGGGAAACCAGTCGGCGAGTTGCTCCACGACCCAGCCGAACACGACGGGGCGATATCCGTTGCGGATGAGATTGTCGACGAGAACGAGCCCGATGAGGCTGTCGCCGATCGGCGATGGCAATACCACCGCAATCGAACCGTCAGTTCGCAGTTTCATTGTTGGTCCCGCGGGATCGCACGACGGACGTCGTGCAACGGCCTGTCCAGGACAGCATGATAGCGATGTCGACCGTGTCGTGCCATGACGGGCATTCCGAAAACGGTCGGCTTCATTGACGGCGTGTTGGCACGCGCACAACCGGGGCGTCAAAGCTTCTCGGTTTCTCCGCTCTTCGGCTGCCATTTCATGAGCCGGCGCTCGACCAGCGCGACGAGACCGTCGAGCACCAGCGCGAACGCGGTCAGCACGAGAATCCCCGCGAACACCGTGTTGATGTCGAAGGTGCCTTCGGCCTGCAGGATCAGATAACCGACACCGCGCGCCGAGCCGAGATATTCGCCGACCACCGAGCCGACGAACGCGAGCCCCACCGACGTGTGCAGGCTCGAAAACACCCAGCTGGTCGCGCTCGGCAGATAGACATACCGCAGCAACTGCTTGCGATTCGCGCCGAGCATGCGCGCATTCGCGAGCACGACCGGGCTCACTTCCTTCACGCCCTGATACACGTTGAAGAACACGATGAAGAACACGAGCGTCACGCCAAGCGCGACCTTCGACCAGATGCCGAGACCGAACCACACCGCGAAGATCGGCGCGAGGATCACGCGCGGCATCGAATTGGCGGCCTTGATGTAGGGATCGAGGAGCGCGCTCGTCATCGGCGCGAGCGCGAGCCAGAGACCGACGCCGAGTCCCGTCACCGTGCCGATGACGAACGCCAGCACCGTTTCGATCAGCGTCACCCACAGATGGATGTAAATCTCGCCGCTCGTGAACCATTCCCAGATGCGTATGAGCACCTTCTGCGGCTCGCCGAAGAAAAAGGCGGCCTTGTTCGCGTCGTCGAAATAGAAAGGCGGCAAGAGCGTCGGGCTCGTCAGCATGTACCACAGCACGAAGCACGCGAGCAGCAACAGCCACTGCCACACGATGAGATTCGCCCGATTCGGGCGCAGCTTGTTCCACATGGTCGTATCGTCTTATTCGGCGGCGGCGGGCTTCAGCTGCTGCTGATAACCCTTCAGCACTTCTTCGCGCAGCACGCCCCAGATCTGAGCGTGCAGTTCGACGAAGCGCGGATGCGAGCGGATCTCGGCGACATCGCGCGGGCGCGGCAGATCGATCGCGAATTCGCCGATCGGATGCGTGCCCGGCCCCGCCGCCAGCACGACGACGCGATCGGACATCGAGATCGCCTCGTCCAGATCGTGCGTGATGAAAAGCACGGCCTTGCGTTTCGCGGCCCACAGATCGAGCAACTCGTTTTCCATGAGCTGGCGCGTCTGGATGTCGAGCGCGGAGAACGGCTCGTCCATGAGGATGATGTCGGGATCGAGGATGAGCGTCTGCGCCATCGCGACGCGCTTACGCATGCCGCCCGACAACTGATGCGGATAACGGTCGCCGAAACCGCCGAGGCCCACGCGCTTCAGCCATTCCTCGCCGCGCTTGTCGGCCTCGGCCTTCGGCACGCCCTGAAACGCGAGGCCGGCCGTGACGTTGTCGAGCGCGGAGCGCCACGGCATCAGCGCATCGGCCTGGAACATGTAGCCCGCGCGCCGGTTGATGCCCTTCAGCTTTTCGCCGAACACGCTCACGGTGCCCGACGAAGGTTCCAGCAATCCCGCCGACACGTTGAGCAATGTCGATTTTCCGCAGCCGGTCGGCCCGACGACGGACACGAATTCTCCTGGCGCGATCGCGAGGCTCGTATCGCGGACCGCCGTGTAGCGATCACGGCGACTCTCGCGCGACGCGAACGTGCAGGTGACGTCCTCGAGCGCGAGCGCATGGTTCGATGGCGACGACATCGGTCAGACCTTGACGCTCGCGAGCGCCTTCTTGACGAAATCGTTGGTCCAGGTCTTCGACAGGTCGATCGGCTTGCCCTTCACGGTTTCGTCGAAGGCTTGCAGCGTCTTGAGCGAGGTCGCGGGACCGTCGGCGGGCATCAGGCCGTCCGGCGACAGCGCTTCCTTCACGTGCTGCCACGAATCGAGATACAGCGCGCGATCGCCGAGCAGATAGCTTTCCGGCACCGTCGAGATGAGATCCTTGCCCGAGGCCGTCTGCAGCCACTTCAGCGCGCGTACCATCGCGTTGGTGAGCGCCTGCGTCGTGTTCGGATTCTTCGTGATGAAGCTCTGCGACGCGTACAGGCAACCCGCCGGCATGTTGCCGCCGAACACCTTCACGGTGTCCGCGAGCGTGCGCGTGTCCGACACGATGCGGATATCGCCCGCGCGATCGAGCTTGGTCATCACCGGATCGAGGTTGGCGATGGCGTCGATCTGGCCGGATTGCAGCGCGGCGATCGCGCCCGCGCCCGCGCCGACGCCGATGAACGACACGTCGGTCGCCTTCAGCCCCGCTTGCGCGAGCACGAAGCTCGCCATGATCGCCGTCGACGAGCCCGGCGCCGTCACGCCGATTTTCTTGCCCTTCAAATCGGCGACGGACTTGTAGTTCGGCATCGCCTTCTTGGACACGGCGAGCACGATCTGCGGCGCGCGCCCTTGCAGCACGAATTCGCGGAAGTACTGATTCTTCGCCTGCAGCAGCAACGTGTGCTCGAACGCGCCGGATACGACATCCGCGCTGCCGCCGACCGCCGCCTGAAGCGCCTTCGCGCCGCCCGCGAAATCGGCGATTTCGACGTCGAGCCCTTCGTCCTTGAAGTAGTTGCGACGCTCGGCGATCGTGAGCGGCAGATAGTAGAAGAGATTCTTGCCGCCGACCGCGACCGATACCTTGCTCTGCTCCAGCTTGTTCTGTGCGATTGCGAGCGGCATGCCCGACATTGCCCCGCCCGCGAGCGCGGCGCCGCTCGCGATGAACGTTCTGCGTTTCATCGTTGTCTGTCTCCTGGTTTTATCGTTGTCGGCGCTGTTCGGCTCGAGGCTCAGATCACCTTGGCCGCGCGCAGCCGCGCAATATCGTCGGCATCATACCCGAGCGTTTGAAGTACTTCATCCGTGTGTTCACCGAGTTGCGGCCCGAGCCAGCGCGTTTCCCCCGGCGTTTCGGAGAGCTTCGGCGTCACGTTCGGCAGCGTGATCTCGCGGCCGTCCTGCCACGGGAAACGCTGCAGCATCTGACGCGCGAGGTATTGCGGATCGGTGAACATGTCGGCGACGCTGTAGATGCGCCCGGCCGGCACGTCGGCGGCGTTCAACACAGCGAGCGCCTCGTCGATGCTGCGCGTCGAGAGCCAAGCGGCGATAGCGTCGTCGATTTCCTGCGTGCGCGGCACCCGTCCGTCGTTCGACGCGAGCGCGGGATCGTCCGCGAGATCCGCGCGATCGATCGCGTTCATCAGGCGCTTGAAGATCGGATCGCTGTTGCCGCCGATCACGATGCTGCCATCGCGGCACGGATACGTGTTCGACGGCACGATGCCCGGCAGCGACGCGCCCGTGCGCTCGCGCACCATGCCGTACACGCCGTATTCCGGCACGACGCTTTCCATCATGTTGAAGACGGCTTCATAGAGCGCGACGTCGACGACCTGGCCTTTGCCGCCGTTCACTTGGCGATGATGCAGCGCCATCAGCGCGCCGATCACGCCGTGCAGCGCGGCGATCGAATCGCCGATCGAAATGCCGATGCGCGGCGGCGGCAAATCCGGATAACCGGTGATATGACGCAAACCGCCCATCGATTCCGCGATTGCGCCGAAGCCCGGACGATCGCGATACGGACCGGTCTGACCGTAACCGGAAAGGCGCACCATCACGAGACCGGGATTGTCGGCGGACAGCACCTCGTAACCGAGCCCGAGTTTCTCCAGCAAGCCGGGCCGGAAATTCTCGACGACGATATCGGCTTCCTTCGCGAGCCGCCGCACGATCTCCTTGCCCTCGTCGGCCTTGAGATTGATCGTCACGGATTTTTTGTTGCGCGCCTGCACGGCCCACCAGAGCGACGTGCCGCCCACTTCCGGATAGAGCTTGCGCCACTTGCGCAGCGGGTCGCCGCCGTTCGGATCCTCGATCTTGATGACGTCGGCGCCGAACTCGCCCATGAAGCGCGCGGCGAACGGGCCGGCGATGAGCGTGCCCAGTTCCAGTACCTTCACGCCCGCGAGTGGTCCCGTCGTTGCGCTCATGGTCGTGTCTCCTTTGTGTGTTTTCTCAGAGCGGAATATCGAGCGGCTTGAAGCGCGGCGTGCCGTCGGCGAGCGTCTCGTTGAACATCGCCGCGGGGCGCACCCACAAGCCGCGTTCATGCGGCCAAAGATGCTCGTAGACGATCATCGCTTCCTCGGTTTCCGAGTGCCGCGCGACGCCGATCACGCGATACAGCCCGCCCTTGTAGTGACGATGCGTCGCGAGCGCGAGCGCTTCGGTTTCTGTCATCGATTGGAGTCCTTTCATACGGAACGGCGATCGAGCATCGCGCGCGCGATCGTGCCGGCATCGACATATTCGAGCTCGCCGCCGACCGGCACGCCGCGCGCGAGCCGCGTCACCTTGAGCCCTTTGCTCTTGAGCGTTTGCGCGAGATAGTGCGCGGTCGCTTCGCCTTCGTTGGTGAAGTTGGTAGCCAGCACCACTTCCCGCACAACGCCGTCGAGCGCGCGATTGATGAGCCGCTCGAAGTGAATCTCCTTCGGACCGATGCCGTCGAGCGGGCTGAGCCGTCCCATCAGTACGAAATAGAGCCCGCGATACGTGAGCGTCTGTTCGAGCATGATCTGGTCGGCAGGCGTCTCGACGACGCACAGCAAAGCCGGATCGCGCTCTTCGTCGCTGCAGACTTCGCAGATATCGCTTTCCGTGAACGTGTTGCACTTCTCGCAGTGCTTCAGATTCTCGGTGGCGAACAGCAGCGAATTGCCGAGCTTTTCGGCGCCTTTGCGATCGTGCTGCATCAGGTGATACGCCATGCGCTGCGCCGACTTCGGTCCGACGCCGGGCAGCGCGCGCAGCGCTTCGACGAGCGCCGACAGGGCGGAAGGTTGTTTCATGTGTCCTTCATTTGACATCGAAGCGCGCCGAATCCGCTCCGGCGCGCGCGATCAGAACGGCAGCTTGAAACCCGGCGGCATCGGCATGCCGGCGGTCATGCCGCTCATCTTCTCTTGCGTGGTGGCTTCCGCCTTGCGCACGGCGTCGTTGAACGCGGCGGCGACGAGGTCTTCCAGCATGTCCTTGTCGTCGGCGAGCAGGCTCGGGTCGATCTGCACGCGGCGAACGTCGTTCTTGCAGGTCATCGTCACCTTCACGAGACCGGCGCCGGACTGGCCCTCGACCTCGATCTGCGCGAGCTGATCCTGCATCTTCTTCATGTTTTCCTGCATCTGCTGAGCCTGTTTCATCAGCCCGGCGAGTTGGTTCTTCATCATGGTTCGGCTCCTTACTGGAAAACGTGTGGCAAAAGCACGCGCGATGCGCGCGCCCGATATTCGGTGCGGCGGCGCGAAGTCGAAAACCGCGCCGCGCGCTTCAGTTCACGATGGATTCGCGCCCGATGCGGCAATCGGCTTGATCGAACCCTGCACGATGCTCGCGCCGAAATCGCGGATCAGCGATTGCACGAACGGATCCTGCTTGATCTCCTGCTCGGCTTCCTGCTGACGGCGGGCGCGTTCGGCGGCGTCGAGCGCGGCAGCGGTGCGCCGCGCGGGCGCGACGTTCACGCTGACTTCGATCGCGCGGCCGAGCTTTTCGGCGAGCGCGGCCTTGAGCTTGCCGACATGCGTGGCGTCGGTGTACATCTGGACCGGAACCGCAAGCGTCACGGAATTCGCATCGCAGGCGGTGAGCTCGCTGTTGAACGCAAGCTGATACGCAACGCCCTTCAGCGGAAGATCGACGGCGAGCGCCGCCCATTCGATCGACACGCCGAGCGCATCGAGCGGCACGGCGGGCGGCAACGGCGCCGTGTCGATGACGGGCGCCGGTTTCGCGGCGGGCTCGGCGTTGAAGCGCATGTCGTCCGGGCCGCTGTCGAAGGCTGGCACGAAGCCGTCGTCGGGCGGCATGAAATAAGCGTCTTCGGATCCGGCCGGCGCGTAGTCGTCGGGCGGCATCTCTTCCCACGGCGGCACGACGTTCGACTTGCTCGCGTTGCCGGCCGCGGGCTTCGGCTCGGGCTTCGGCTCGGGCGCGGCGGATGCGGCAGCCGGAGCGCGGCGCGGCGTCGGCACCGGAACTTGCGCGGCCGGTTTCGCGACGGGCTTGGGCGCAGCGGGAGCCGCCGTCTGCGCAGACGCGCCACGCGCGCCCCGATCGGACGACAGGCGCATGCCCGCGCTGCGCAAGACTTCAAGCGCCGCGCTCGCGCCGCTTGCCGCGCGCGATGTCGCGGCTTCGTCGGACGTGCTCGGCGCGGCAGGCGCGGCTTCATCGACGGCCTGTCGCGCGGCGCTCGGCATCGGCGCGGCTTTTACCGGCACGGGCTCGCTCTTTTCGACGACGGGTTCTTCGACCGCCTTCACGACCACCGTCTCGACGGCGGGCGCCGGCGCTTTAGCAACCGACGCAGGCGCAGGCGCGACGGCGCGCTCGGCCATCGCACCCACGAGCGCGGCGCTGCGCGCGGGCTTCGCGCCCGAAGGCGCACCCACGGCGACGCCGCCGCCCGATCCGCCCGCCGGCTCGAACGCGAGCATGCGCAGGAGCGTCATCGTGAAGCCGGCGTACTCGTCCGGCGCGAGACCGAGCTCGCTGCGCCCGACCGTGGCGATCTGATAGAAAAGCTGAACCTGCTCGGCCGACAGCATCTCGGCGAAGCGGCGGATGTCCGCGGCTTCAGGCCATTCGTCCAGCACCGACGTCGGTGCGAACTGCGCCCATCCGATCCGATGCAGAAGACTCGCCAGATCCTGCAGCGCCGTCGAGAACGACAGGCTGCGCAGCGCCATTTCGTCGGCAATCGCGAGCACGCCGGGGCCGTCGCCGCCGGCGAGCGCGTCGATGAGACGGATCAGGTAGCTTTGATCGAGCGCGCCGAGCATGCCGCGCACGGCATCCTCGGTGACTTCGTTCGCCGAATACGCGATGGCCTGATCGGTCAGCGAAAGCGCGTCGCGCATGGAGCCGTCCGCCGCGCGCGACAAGAGACGCAGTGCCTGCGGCTCGAACGGGATGTTCTCCTGCTGAAGAATGTTCTCCAGATGCGAGACGATGTGCCCCGCCGGCATCTGCTTCAGATTGAACTGGAGGCAACGCGAGAGCACGGTGACCGGAATCTTCTGCGGATCGGTCGTCGCGAGAATGAACTTCACGTGCGGCGGCGGCTCTTCCAGCGTCTTCAGCATTGCGTTGAAGGCGTGGTTCGTGAGCATGTGCACTTCGTCGATCATGTAGACCTTGAAGCGGGCATCGACGGGCGCGTACACGGCGCGCTCCAGCAGCGCCGCCATTTCGTCGACGCCGCGATTGCTCGCCGCATCCATCTCGACGTAATCGACGAAGCGGCCTTCATCGATTTCCCGGCACGCACGGCACACGCCGCACGGCTTCGAGGTCACGCCGGTTTCACAATTGAGCGCCTTCGCGAAGATGCGCGAGAGCGTCGTCTTGCCGACGCCGCGCGTGCCCGTGAAAAGATACGCGTGATGCAGGCGGCCGCCGTCGAGCGCGTGCGTGAGCGCACGGACGACGTGCTCCTGGCCGACGAGCGACTCGAATGATTTCGGCCGCCATTTGCGTGCGAGAACTTGATAGGTCATGCGCGAAATTGTATCAGCAACGACCTTGCGCAAACGCCGCTCCAGCGGGGTGATCGGGCGCACGAACGCGCCACGCGCCATGGCGTGCGGAACACGAATAAGCCAGGAAAACCAGCAGGGAGACCTACGGAAGAAAAGCGGAAGGTGACGAGCCCGACCCTCGGCACTGGTGGAAAGCGGCTGTGGCTGCTTCGTTCCCGACCTGACCAGGTTGACCGCGCCACCATGCGAGGAGGCCCGTCACGTTGAATTGTACCACGGGGTCGGGCGCAGCCGGAAGGCGTCGGCGAAACGCACGCCCTTCCGAGCCCCTCTTGTGCTTCGTATTTTCGGCCTCAGATGCGCCCTATCAGCATCCGGCAACGGATAGCGAATTAGGCTAAGATGACACGTGAATTACTTGGAAGTGGTGCATTTCGCCCTTCCGCGGATCATTCGCCGCCGTTCGCGGTTCATTCTGGCGCACGGCGCGCGGGCCGAAGTCCGGCCCGTTGGTGACGAAAATTTTTTCGGTTTTGGTGTATCGTGGCGAGCATTCAAACGCGGGCCTCGATTCAATAGAGGTATTCAGACAATGAGCGAATCAATCAAGCACATCAGCGACGCTTCTTTCGAACAGGATGTCGTCAAGTCGGATAAACCTGTCCTGCTCGATTTCTGGGCTGAGTGGTGCGGTCCGTGCAAGATGATTGCCCCCATCCTCGACGAAGTCGCGAAGGATTACGGCGATCGCCTGCAGATCGCGAAGATCAACGTGGACGAACATCAGTCGACGCCCGTGAAGTTCGGCGTGCGCGGCATTCCCACGCTGATTCTCTTCAAGAACGGCGCAGTGGCCGCGCAGAAAGTCGGCGCATTGTCCAAGTCGCAACTGACCGCGTTCCTCGACAGCAACCTGTAACGGCATCACCGGCGAGCGGCGGCATCTCCCGTCGCTCGCGTCTGCATCGACGACACGCCAAGGCGTGGTGCCGATGCAGCCGATGTTGTCACGCGACAACATCGGCCGACAAGCCCCGCCCAAAGCCCACCCGAGGCCGCTGTGGCGTGTGCTATGCTAGAATCACAAGAGTTCAAGAAGTATTAAGTCTCGAGCGGTTCCGCTCACCTCTTCTCCCAAATCTTTCTGTCGCACCTCTCTCCCCGGCGGGAAATCCGTATGCATTTATCCGAGCTCAAGTCTCAGCACGTCTCCGCACTGATCGAGATGGCCAACGGCCTCGAAATCGAAAATGCGAACCGCCTGCGCAAGCAGGAATTGATGTTCGCGATTCTTAAAAAGCGCGCCAAGGGCGGCGACACGATTTTCGGCGACGGCACGCTCGAAGTGCTGCCCGACGGCTTCGGCTTTCTGCGCTCGCCCGAGACGTCGTATCTCGCGAGCACGGACGACATCTATATCAGCCCGTCGCAAATCCGCCGCTTCAATCTGCACACCGGCGACACGATCGAAGGCGAAGTCCGCACGCCGAAGGACGGCGAGCGCTATTTCGCGCTCGTGAAGGTGGACAAAGTCAACGGGCAGCCGCCCGAGGCCTCGAAACACAAGATCATGTTCGAGAACCTCACGCCGCTGCATCCGAACAAGCCGCTGCCGCTCGAACGCGAAATGCGCGGCGAGGAAAACGTCACGGGCCGGATCATCGACATGATCTCGCCGATCGGCAAGGGCCAGCGCGGCCTGCTCGTCGCATCGCCTAAGTCGGGTAAAACCGTGATGCTGCAGCACATCGCGCATGCGGTGAAGGCGAATCATCCGGACGTCATCCTGTTCGTGCTGCTCATCGACGAACGCCCGGAAGAAGTCACTGAAATGCAGCGCTCGGTGCGCGGCGAAGTCATCGCATCGACATTCGACGAACCGGCCGCGCGTCACGTTCAAGTGGCCGAAATGGTCATCGAGAAGGCGAAGCGTCTCGTCGAAATGAAGCATGACGTCGTGATTCTGCTCGACTCGATCACGCGTCTCGCGCGCGCCTACAACACGGTCGTGCCGGCATCGGGCAAGGTGCTGACGGGCGGTGTCGACGCCAACGCGCTGCAGCGTCCGAAGCGCTTCTTCGGCGCCGCGCGCAACATCGAGGAAGGCGGCTCGCTCACGATCATCGGCACGGCGCTCATCGAAACGGGCAGCCGCATGGACGACGTGATCTACGAAGAGTTCAAGGGCACCGGCAACATGGAAGTGCACCTCGAGCGCCGCCTCGCGGAAAAGCGCGTCTATCCGTCGATCAATCTGAACAAGTCGGGCACGCGTCGCGAAGAATTGCTCATCAAGCCCGATCTGCTGCAGAAGGTTTGGGTGCTGCGCAAGTTCATTCACGACATGGACGAAGTCGAAGCGATGGAATTCCTGCTCGACAAGATCCGTCAGACGAAGAACAACGCCGAGTTCTTCGACATGATGCGCCGCGGCGGAGGCTGATCCCCGTCCCGCTTCGCTGCTTCGGAACAGAAAACCGCCTGCATCGTCAGGCGGTTTTTTATTGGGGCCGTGCGTACAATCCGCAACTAGTCCAGTCTTCCGATTCAACGCATGGCCAACCTCTTCTCCCGCTGGTTCGGCGCGCAACGCCGCGAGCGCGCGCTGCGCAAATACGCGATCGACGACGCGCTCTGGCAACGCACGCTCGACACGTATCCGTGCTTCGGACATCTGGACGCCAGCGACCTCGCGCGTCTGCGCGACACCGCGAGCCTTTTCATCGCGCAGAAGGAATTCTCGACGGCGCACGATCTCGAACTGACGGATCAGATGATCGTATCGATCGCCGCGCAGGCCTGTCTGCCGGTGCTCAATCTCGATCTCGATTTGTATCGCGGCTGGGTCGGTGTGATCGTGTATCCGGGCGAGTTCATCATCCGCAAAACCGTGGAGGACGAAGACGGCGTCGTGCACGAAGTCGAGCACGATGCGAGCGGCGAAGCGTGGGAAGGCGGCCCGGTCGTCCTGTCGTGGGAAGACGCGCAGATGGCCGACGGATCGGACGCCTACAACGTCGTCATCCACGAATTCGCGCACAAGATCGACATGGTGACGGGCGAGGCCGACGGTCATCCGCCGCTTTACCGGCGCTGGCACGCGCCGCTCGATTCGACCACGTGGTCCGACATTTTCGACAACGCCTATGACCAGTTCTGCGCACGCGTCGATGCGGTGCCGGAGCGCCGCTGGGCGCGGTTCGAACGCGACTCGCTGATCGATCCTTACGCGACCGATCATCCGTCGGAATTCTTCGCGGTGTGCAGCGAGGCGCTTTTCGTGACGCCGAAGCTGTTCGAAGCCGAATATCCCGAGCTTTACCGGCTGCTCGCGCGCTATTACCGGCAAGACCCGGCGGGCGTTGGGGCGCTCGTCGCGCCGGCTGCATGAGTTGCGCCGCGGCCTCCGAAAAAGATGTCAACCGACTGATTTTCTGGCATAATCGCCGTTTTTCGACCCTAGGCAAGTGACTCGCGCGGCACTAAAAAACGAGTGCAACGGGTTGGCTACCGCCAGATACCAGGAAAGACCATGAAAGAAGGCATTCACCCGGATTACCGCGAAGTCCTGTTCGTCGACATGTCGAACGACTTCAAGTTCGTGACCCGCTCGACCATCCAGACGCGCGAAACCGCCGAATTCAACGGCAAGACCTACCCGCTCGCGAAAATCGAAGTGTCGTCGGAATCGCACCCGTTCTACACCGGTCAGCAAAAGATCATGGACACGGCGGGCCGCGTCGAGAAGTTCAACAACAAGTTCGCGCGCTTCTCCACCAAGAAGTAAGTCGGGCTTCGGCTTCAGCGAAAAGGGCAGCTTCGGCTGCCCTTTTTTGTCGCCGGCAGCTTGGCGCATGCCACCGCACCGCCCTTGCTGCATCCGGCATGCATTGTTGCGCGGGTTACGGCGAGCTTCGATGAACCGCCCTTTACGCCGCCGCGCGACTACAATGCCGGTTGCTTTGGCCCCGTCGCGCATCCAGCGCGAATCAGCGGGCCGCTCTCCATCAAGCCTTCACGCATGCGATCTGTCGTTCGTCTGACCGCCTCCGCCACCAGCGCCCTGCCGCGCTGGCTTCTGCTCGCCATCTGCATCACCTATGCGTCGTTCGGACTGTTCGGCCGCGATCCGTGGAAGAACGAAGATGCGGGCGGCTTCGGCGTCATGTGGACGATGGCCAATGGCGACGCGCGCGACTGGCTGCTGCCTAACCTGGTCGGCAAGGCGCCGACCGCCGACGGCCCGCTGATGTACTGGCTCGGCGCATCGGCGATTCGGCTTTTGAGTCCGTGGGTCGATGCGAGCAACGCATCGCGCGTGGTCACGGGCCTGCTCTTCTGTCTCGCCTGCGCGTTCGTCTGGTATTCGGCCTATCTGCTCGGCCGGCGCGACGAGGCCCAGCCCTTCAAATATGCGTTCGGCGGCGAACCGGAGCCGCGCGACTACGGCCGCACGCTCGCCGATGGCGCACTGCTGATTCTGCTCGCGTGCTTCGGACTCGCCGAGCGCGGCCACGAGACCACGCCGCAGCTTGCGCAGTTCGCCGGCACCGCGATGCTCCTCTACGGCCTCGTGCGCAGCCTCGACAAGCCGATCCACGGCGGTCTCGTGTGGGGCGCGGCGCTTGGCGTAGTCGGCCTGTCGAGCTCGCCGGTGCTCGTCTTCGCGCTGTTGCTCTGCACGCTCGCGATGACGATCGTCGTCAAACAAATCCGCTCCGCGCCGCTCCTGATCTTCGGGCTGCCGGTCGCGATCCTGCTGATCGGCGCATGGGTGCTGCCGACACTGCATTACTTCCCGGATGACGGCGAATGGTGGCTGCGCCAATGGTGGCGCAACAGCTTCTCGTTCTTCTCCGGCACGCCCGGTTCGATATTCGGCTACGCGATCAAGAACCTGCCGCTCTTCACGTGGCCCGCGTGGCCGCTCGCGGTGTGGGCGTTCGTCAGTTGGGGCGGACTGCGCCGCTCGCCGCACGTCGGGGTGCCGCTGTCGATCATCGGGCCGCTGCTCGTGCTGGTCGTGCTGCAGGCGCACGAGACCAACCGGCTCTTCATGCTGCTTCTGCCGCCGCTTTCGGTGCTCGCGACGTTCGCGCTGCCTACCCTCAAGCGCGGCGCGATCAACGCGATCGACTGGTTCGCGATGCTGAGTTTCACGATCATCGGCTCGCTGGTGTGGCTCGTGTGGACCGCCGGCATGTTCGGCTTCCCCTCGGCGATGGCCCGCAATCTCGCGCGTCTCGCTCCGGGTTTCCATCCCGAGTTCAAGCTGATTTCCTTTGTGTGCGCGGTGGCCGTGACCGTCTGCTGGTTCCTGCTCGCGCGCTGGCGGCTCGCCCGTCATCCGAAGGTGCTGTGGCGCAGCGTCGTGCTGTCGAGTGCGGGCACCACGCTCATGTGGGTCCTACTCATGACGCTGTGGCTGCCGGTCGTGAACTACAGCCGGACGTATCGCGACGTGGCCGAGCAAATTGCCGATCATCTGCCGCCCGACTACACCTGCATCTCGCCCGTACGCCTCGGCGACGCGCAGATCGCCACCTTCGCGTATTTCGGCGGCATGCATTTCGCGTTCGATGAGGATTGCGATGTGATCCTGCGCCAGGATCCGGCCGATTACGGCGAGCCGTCGTCGATGTCGGCGTTCCAGTGGAAGCTCGTCTGGGAAGGCCGGCGCGTCGCCGACCGCGACGAGCGGTTCCGTCTCTACGTGCGCATCGAGCGTCCCGTGCCGCCGGCGAAGAAACCGCTGCGCCCGAAGAGCCTGCGCCGCGCGCAGTAATACGATGCGCGCGATACCGACTTCCGCGAGTACGACCGGCATGCTGAGCGATGTGCGCAAGATCGCCGCGCTCGCCTGGCCGGTGCTGATCGGCCAGCTCGCGGTGATCGCGTTCGGCGTGATCGACACCGCGATGGTCGGCCGCTTCTCCGCCACCGATCTCGCCGCGCTCGGTCTCGGCGGTTCCGTCTATATCTCGGTGTATATCGGCCTGACGGGCATTCTCGTCGCACTGCAGCCGATCGCCGGCCAGCTCTTCGGCGCGGGCCGCGAAAGCGAAATCGGCGAAGAGACGCGTCAGGCGTTCTGGCTCGCCGCCGCGCTCGCCGTGATCGGCTTCGTGCTGCTGTTCCATCCCGAGCCGCTTCTGTCGCTCGCCAAGACGCCGCCCGCGCTGCACGACCGCACCGTCGACTATCTGCGCATTCTGTCGTTCGGCCTGCCCGCGAGCCTCGCGTTTCGCGTCTATAGCTCGCTCACGAACGCGGTCGGCAAGCCGCGCCTCGTGATGTTCCTGCAGGTCGGCGGCCTGCTGCTCAAGTTTCCGCTCAACACGTGGTTCATCTTCGGCGGATTCGGCGTGCCGGCGCTGGGCGGTCCGGGTTGCGCGCTCGCGAGCACGCTCATCAACTGGGTGCTGGCGGCGGTCGGCATGACGGTGCTCCTCAAGGTCGAGTTCTTCCGCCCGTTCGCCATCTTCTCGCACTTCTGCTGGCCGGTCTGGCGGCGTCAGCTCGCGCTTATGCGACTCGGCATTCCGATGGGCCTCTCGTATCTGATCGAAGTCACGTCGTACACGTTCATGGCGCTCTTTATCTCGCGCTTCGGCACGACGACGCTCGCCGGTCATCAGATCGCGGGCAATCTCGGCGCGGTGCTGTACATGACGCCGCTCGCGATCGGCATCGCGTCGTCGACGCTCGTGTCGCAGGCGCTCGGCGCGCAACGCTACGACGACGCCCGCTCCATCTCGCGTCACGGCATCGGCATGGCGTGCGTGCTCGCGCTCGTGTACGGCGTGCTCCTGCTCGCGGCGCGTCCGCTCGTGATCGCGGCGTACACACCCGATGCGAACGTGATCGCGGCCGCGATGCCGCTCGTGCTCATCATCTTCTTCTATCACTTCTGCGATGCGCTGCAGATCACCACCGCGTTCATCCTGCGCGCATACAAGGTGACGCTCGTGCCGACCGTGATCTACGCGATCGCGCTATGGGGCATCGGGCTAGGCGGCGGTTATCTGCTCGGCTTCGATGTCGGCGGCGGCGTGCCCGAATGGCTGCAGGGCGCGCGCGGCTTCTGGATCGCGAATTCGGCGAGCCTCGGCGTCGCGGGCGTCGGCTTGTTCGTGTATTGGCGGCGCGTGAGTTCGCGGCATCTGCCGAACGTGCACGCAGATTGATCTTCCGTTAAAAAGCGTCGCCCGAGCGCAGCCGACGAAAGATCGACGTAAGGCTCCAGTAGAATTTCGCGTCGAGGAAAACTCGGAGCGAGTGGATGAGCCGCATAACAACGTCACAAAAAAAATGGATTCTGGCCGCAACCACGCTGATCGCCGCGTTGGGATTAAGCGCCGCGCTTCATCGGGCCGATGCCGCGCGCATCACGAGCGTGTCGCCGCAAGGCAAGGTCGCGCAAGTGCGGCAGGTCGTCGCCAAGTTCGACGAACCGATGACCGCCTTCGGCAATGCGGCCGCCGCCGCGCCCGGCAAGATCGCCTGTAGCGGCGCGGGCGCATCGGCTACCGCGGGCTCGGGCCGCTGGATCGACGCCAAGACCTGGGCCTTCGACTTCGAGCACGATCTGCCGCCCGGCGTGCGCTGCGCGCTCGATCTCTCGGACACCCTCAAATCCACGGCCGGCAACGCGCTTTCCGGCCCGCGCCACTTCGCGTTCCAGACGGGCGGACCGTTCGTCACACGCATCATGCCGGGCTACGGCGACATCGAAGAAAATCAGGCCTTCGTGCTGCGTCTGAACGGCCCGGCGACGCAGGCGTCCGTGCTGCAGCATGTCTGGTGCGAATCGAGCGCGCTCGGCAATCGCATTCCGGTCCGCGCCGTCGACGACGCCACGCGCGCCGCGCTGCTCAAACACTTCCGCCTGGAGAAAGAGAGCGATCGCGTACTGACGCTCGCGTGCCAGCAAACGTTGCCGTCCGCGACGAAAATGCAGCTCGTGTACGGCACGGGCGTGACGGGATCGAGCGGCATCGCCAATGACGTCGAGAAGCGCTTCAACTTCGACGTGCGCAAGCCCTTCACCGCCGGTTTCTCCTGCGAGCGCGAAAACGCCAACGCACCGTGCACGCCGCTGCGGCCGATGCGCCTCACGTTCTCCGCGCCGATCAGCCGCGCCGATGCGCAGAAGTTCGCACTGCGCGGTCCGAAAGGAAGCGCCGCGCCTCACTTCGATCCTAGCGACAAGGATGCGGAAGTCAGCGGCATCGAGTTCGCCGCGCCGCTGCCCGAGCGCGCCAGTCTCACCATCGAGGCGCCCGCGAATCTGAAAGACGTGAGCGGCCGCACGCTCGCCAACGCCGACCTTTTCCCGCTCAAGACCGCGACCGCCGCGATGCCGCCGCTCGCGAAATTCTCGTCGGGCACGTTCGGCATCATCGAGCGATTCGCGGAACCCGGCATGCCGGCGATGCTGCCGGTCACGCTGCGTCATGTCGAAGCGGACCTGCATGTGCAAGGGCTCCATTCGGGCACGTCGCAGATCACGAAGCTCAAGCTCGACGCCGACACGGACATCCGCGAGTGGATGCGCGCCGTCGACATGTTCGACGGCGTCTCGATGTCGCGCTCGTCCATCGAAAAGCTCATGCCCGCGATGCTGAACAACGGTATCGAGCCGGTCATCATCCCGAACAGGGACGGCTCGGTGTCGAACGATCCGCAAATCGACATTCGTTCGCTGTCGATGCTCGCGAAACAGCGCGGCGTCGAAACCCTCGCCCTGCCCGCCGCCGATCCGAAAGCGCTGCGTCCGTTCGAAGTCGTCGGCATTCCGCTGACAAAGCCGGGCTTCTATGTCGTCGAACTGAGTTCGCCGGCGCTCGGCGCATCGCTGCTCGACAAGAATCAGGCGATGTACGTGCGAACGTCAGTGCTCGTCACCAATCTCGGCGTGCATTTCAAAGAGGGACGCGAGAACAGCGTCGTCTGGGTCACGACGCTCGACAAGGGCAAGCCCGTCGCGAACGCCGACGTGCGCGTCACCGACTGCAACGGCGATGAAATCGCCACCGCGAAAACCGATGCGCAAGGCATCGCGAAAATCGGCAAGCCGCTCGCGTCCGTGCGCCGATGCAACGAGCGCAGTCTCGCGTGGGGCGGCTTTTTCGTGTCCGCGCGCGTGAACGATCCCGTGAGCGGTCCGGACATGGCGTTCGTGACATCGGACTGGGATCGCGGCATCGAATCGTGGCGCTTCAACGTGCCGACCGACATGAGCGCGGCGCGCACGACGCGCGCGCATACGGTGTTCGACCGCACGCTGCTGCGCGCGGGCGAAACCGTATCCATGAAGCACCTGCTGCGCGTGCAAACGCTCGGCGGCTTCGCGTTTCCGAAGAGCTATCCAACGCGCGTGACGATCCGGCACGTCGGCAGCGGACAGACGTGGCATTTGCCGCTCAAATGGGCCGCCGATCACAGCGCCGATTCGACCTTCGCCGTGCCCGCCGCCGCGAAGCTCGGCGAATACAGCGTGTCGCTCGACAACGGCACAGCTTCATCCGACGACGATAGCGGCAACGCCAACGACAACGACAACCCGGTGACGCAGTCGTACGGAGCCGGCAGCTTCCGCGTGGAGGAATTCCGCCTGCCGGTGTTCAAAGGCTCGATCACGGCCGGCGAGGCCAAAGCGTCCGGTCTCGTCGCGGCGCAGGAAGCGCCGGTCGCGGTGCGGCTCGAATACGTGCAGGGCGGACCGGCATCGAATCTGCCGGTGCAGGTTTCCGCGCTCGTGCGCGATGCCGCGCCGCCCTTCGCTTCGCAATACGAAGCGTTCACTTTCGCGCCTTACCGCAAGCCGACGGACGACGGCGCGAGCGCGCCGGCCGAAGACGAAGACGAAGACAGCGAGCAGGAAGACCACGCGACGACGAAGCTCGTCGCCGACAAGCTGCGCGTCACGCTCGATCGCGAAGGCGCCGGCAAGGTCACGATCAAGCCGCTGCCGGCGCTCGAATCGCCGAAGCGTCTCACGCTCGAAGCGAGCTTCGCCGATCCGAACGGCGAGATTCAGACGATCAGCGGCGGCACGACGCTGTGGCCCGCCGACGTCGCGGTCGGCGTGAAAGCGGGACATTGGGTATCGGTCGGCGGCGCGCTGCCGGTGCAGGCGATCGCGCTAGATCTGCAGGGCAAGCCGCGCGCGGGCGTGTCGGTGGAGATCAAGGCCGTCGCTCGCGTGATGTCGAGCTCGAGAAAGCGCATGGTCGGCGGCTTCTACGCTTACGACAACCACACGGAGATCAAGGATCTCGGCACGCTGTGCAGCGGCAAGAGCGACGATCACGGCATCGTCTCGTGCGATGCGAAGCTGAAGGATGCCGGCAACGTCGATGTCATCGCGATCGCGAAAGACGGCGACGGCCGCGCGGCCAACGCGAGTACGTCCGTGTGGGTCACGCGCGCGGACGAGCTGTGGTTCGGCGGCGAGAACACCGACCGCATCGACGTGCTGCCGGAAAAGACGAGTTACGAGCCCGGCGAAACCGCGCGCTTCCAGGTCCGCATGCCGTTCCGCTCCGCGACGGCGCTCGTCGCCGTCGAGCGCGAGGGCATCGTCGAGACGCGCGTCGTCGAACTGAACGGCACCGATCCGAGCGTCGAGCTCAAAATCGAAGCGTCGTGGGCGCCGAACGTGTACATATCGGTGCTCGCGTTGCGCGGACGCATCCGCGAAGTGCCGTGGTATTCCTTCTTCACTTGGGGATGGAAGGCGCCGGTCGAATGGGCGCGCGCGTTCTGGTACGAAGGCCGTCAGTATCAGGCGCCGACGCCGCTCGTCGATTTGAGCAAGCCCGCGTTCCGCTACGGGCTGGCGTCGATCAAGGTCGGCACGGCGGCGCACAGGCTCGCGGTCAGCGTGAGTCCGGATGCGAAGTCGTACACCGTGCGAGGCAAGGCGCACGTCAAGGTGAAAGTCGCGCTGCCCGATGGCAAGCCCGCGCCCGCGGGCACGCAGATCGCCGTCGCGGCCGTCGATGAAGCCTTGCTCGAACTGATGCCGAATCGAAGCTGGGACGTGCTCGACGCGATGCTCGAACGGCGCGCGTACGGCGTCCAGACGGCGACCGCGCAGATGGAGATCGTCGGGCGGCGGCACTTCGGGCGCAAGGCGGTGCCTGCGGGCGGCGGCGGCGGACACAGCGCGACGCGCGAACTGTTCGACACGCTGCTGCTGTGGAATCCGCGCGTCACGCTCGATGCCAAAGGCGAAGCGACCATCGACGTTCCGCTGAACGACGCGCTCACGCGCTTTCGCATCGTCGCGGTGGCGGCGGTCGGCGCGGGACAGTTCGGCACCGGCAGCGCATCGATTCAGAGCACGCAGGACTTGCAACTGATATCGGGATTGCCGCCGCTCGTGCGTGTCGGCGATTCGTTCCGCGCGCAGTTCACGCTGCGCAACACGACCGCGCGGACGATGCGCGTCGTCATCACGCCGCATGCCGGCGCGCTGGCGCTCGATGCGCGCACGGTCGAGCTTGCGCCGGAATCGTCGCAGGAAGTCGCGTGGGAGGTCACGACGCCCGATGTGCTCGGCGCGAATTCATCCGCAGCGTTGGAATGGAACGTGACCGCGTCCGAACAGGCCGGACCCAGGGCGAGCGATGCCGTCAAACTGACGCAGAAAGTCGTCGCGGCGATTCCCGTCAATGTCCAGCAGGCGACCCTCGCGCAAGTCGACGGCACGCTCACGCTGCCCGTCGCGCCGCCCGCCGATGCAATCAAGTCGAGCGACGGCGCCGTGCGCGGCGGCATCGCGGTGTCGTTGCAATCGAAGCTCGCCGAAGGACTGCCCGGCGTGCGTCGCTGGTTCGAGCGCTATCCGTACAGTTGCCTCGAACAGCAGACTTCGCGCGCGCTCGGCCTGATGGACGCAGCGCTTTGGCAAGGCGTGCTCGCGCGGATGCCGTCGTATCTCGATCGCGACGGCCTCGCGAACTACTTCCCGCCCGCCGACGACGAGCGCCCGACCGGCAGCCCCGCCCTCACGGCCTATCTGCTCGCCGTCACCGATGAAGCCGCGAAACAGGATCGCCGTTTCGCGCTGCCCGACGATTTGCGCAATCAGATGGCGGCGGGCCTCGCGAATTTCGTCGACGGCAAGCTCGAGCGCAAGTTCTGGGCGCCGCGCAACGATCTCGACGATAGGAAGCTCGCCGCGATCGAAGCGCTCTCGCGCTATGGCCTTGCACAGCCGCGCATGCTCGGCTCGATCACGGTCGCGCCGGATCAGTGGCCGACATCCGCGGTGCTGGACTACTACGCAATCCTGTCGCGCGTCGACGGCATTCCGAATCGCGACGAGAAGCGTGCGCAGGCGGAGCAGATCATTCGCGCGCGTCTGACGTATCAGGGCACGCGACTCACGTTCTCGACCGAGCGCGACGACGATCTCTGGTGGCTCATGACCGGCACGGAAACCAACGCCGCGCGCACCGCGCTCATCTTCGCAGATGCGCCCGGCTGGAAGGACGAAATGCCGCGCGTCGTCGCGGGCCTGCTCGCGTTGCAGAAGCACGGCGCGTGGCAAACGACGACCGCCAATCTGTGGGGCGCGCTCGCCGTCGGCCGATTCTCGCAACTCTTCGAGAGCACGCCGGTGACGGGTCACGCGTCGATCCAGCTGGGCGCATCGGCGCAAAGCGTGAATTGGAGCGCCGCTGTCATGTCCACGCCCGCGCCCGCCTCGGCCACGCCCGCGACGAAGAACGCGAACGCGCGCAGCGTGATGCTGCCGTGGAGCAGCGGTTCGCTCACGCTCTCGCAGGACGGCACGGGCAAGCCGTGGGCGACGATCGAAAGTCTCGCGGCTGTCGCGTTGAAGGCGCCGTTCGCGGCGGGCTATCGCATCGCGAAAACCGTCACGCCGATCGATCCCGCCGTGAAAGGCGTGCTTTCGCGCGGCGATATCGTCCGCGTGCATCTCGACATCGACGCGCAAAGCGACATGACGTGGGTCGTCGTCAACGATCCGATTCCCGCGGGCGCGACGATCCTCGGCTCCGGTCTCGGACGCGATTCGGCTGCGGCGACCGAAGGCGAGAAGCGGGATGACGGCGCGTGGCCCGCGTTCGTCGAGCGTGGCTTCGATGGTTATCGCGCGTATTACGACTATCTGCCGAAGGGCAAGCTGAGCGTCGAATACACGATCCGCCTGAACAATCCGGGCACGTTCGGCCTGCCGCCGACGCGCGTCGAAGCGCTCTACGCGCCGTCGGCGTTCGGCGCGCTGCCGAATGCGCCGGTGGTCGTCAAGCCGCTCGCCGCGAAGTGATCCGATGAAACGCGCCGCCTGCCTTCTGATCGCATGCGCGCTATCGATGCCGGCGCAGGCGCAGCCGGGCTTCGACGAAGTGCGCGCGAACTGGCGCAGCTCCGACTGGGTGCTGCTCTCGCGCGACGGCGAGCCGCTCGCGCGCACGCGCGTCGACAAGAGCGCGCGGCGCGGCGACTGGATCGCGTTGTCCGACGTGTCGCCCGCCTTGCGCGAAGCGATCGTCGTATCGGAGGACAGGCGTTTCTACCAGCACGCGGGCGTCGACTGGCGCGGCGCCGCGGCAGCCGCGTGGGGCAATTTGTGGAACACGCGTACGCGCGGTGCATCGACGGTGACGATGCAACTCACCGGTCTCATCGACGATGACGGCAAGCGCGCCGGCCGCCGTTCGATCGGCGAAAAGGCCGGGCAGACAATCGGCGCGCTGTGGCTCGAACGCACCTGGCGCAAGGATCAGATTCTCGAGGCGTATCTGAATCTCGTGCCGTTTCGCGGCGAGATCGTCGGGTTGTCGGCGCTATCGCAGACGCTGTTCGGCAAGGCCCCTTCCGGTCTCGACGAACGCGAGTCGGCGCTCGCCGCCGCGCTGGTGCGCGCGCCGAACGCGCCCTTTGCGAAGGTCGCCGCGCGCGCGTGCGTGATTCTGCGCGACATGCAGACGCTGCACGGCGTCGCGCAGAGCGTCGATCCGTGCATCAATCTCGACAGCTACGTGCAGCTCACGTTGACCCGCACCGCGTCCGCGCCCGCCTTCGCTCAGGGCGACGACGCACTCGCGCCGCATCTCGCGCGACGCATCGCGGGCGAAGTG
>NZ_JFHD01000038.1 GCF_000698575.1 Caballeronia zhejiangensis | reverse complement strand
GCAAATTATGCGGAGTTTGCATCGTACGGCTCGTCACGCGCGCCAGTGCGACGCGCCTTGCAGGGATCTGTGGCGTGCAGCAAACTGCACATAAAAAAGATGCTTTCCTGTTTGGGTTGTTACACATTCAGGAGAATCATCATGATCGGCTTGGTTCCTCTTCGACCGCAGCCTCAGGCGTGGTTGTGGCGCAGCGTCCTTTCTCCTTTCGCAGAGCGCTACTGCGAATATCTTGTTGATGCCGGCTACGCGGCCGGCACCGTCAACCGCTACGTGAGGTGCGCCGCGCACTTTGCATATTGGCTTACAACACACCGTATAGCCGTAGCAAGTGTCGACGATCGACTTGTCTTCAGGTTCGTGAACGACCATTTGCGGCGATGTACCTGCCCAGATCCGATTCCGAGGTGTCGGACAGACGTGAGTGCTGCACTTCGGCATTTGCTGGTCGTGTTGGGCGCGTGCAATGTCCCTCGGTTTCTGCAGGCAGAACCGGATTCGGTGCAACAGGAGGTGTGTGGCTTTACTGACCACCTCAAGGACGTTTGCGGCCTAGCCGAATGCACGCGATATCAGCGTGGTCGAATCATTCGCGATTTCTTGCGTCAGCGCTTTGGTCGCAAACACATCGACATGGAGCAGCTAACGATTCGGGATATCCGTCGTTTCGTTACGCGCTACCCTGACGGGTGCAATGCTGGAGCCGCTCACGTAGCGGGCGTGACGTTGCGCAGTTATCTGCGATTCAGGACCATGCAATATAACGATCAGGTCGAAGACCTGATCGCGGCAGTACCGAACGTGGCTGGATGGAGGTTGGCGGCGCTGCCTGAAACGCTTTCGGATGCAGCGATTGAGCAGTTCCTGAAGTCCTTCGATCTCGCGACTGCGTCCAGCTTACGTGATTACGCAATGGCGCGCTGTCTGGCTGATCTCGGGTTGCGGGCTGCGGAAGTCGTGCAAATCCAACTCGACGATTTAAACTGGCGCGAAGGCACGCTGCAAATCCGTCGCACCAAATCGCGACGGGGCTACGTCATTCCGTTGCCCGAGCCAACAGGTCGTGCGATCGCCGACTATATCCGGTTAGCCCGAAGGAAGACGGCGACCTCCCGTGCTCTCTTTGTCCGGCATTACGCACCCGCCGACGTTCCGTTGGGAACCGGGCGCGTCCATCAGGCCGTGCATGCCGCATATGTTCGCTGCGGCTGGACTAAACAATCTGGAACCCATCTTCTGAGGCACAGCGTGGCCCGACGGCTGCTTCGTTCCGGCTCGTCGTTGAAGGAAGTGGCTGACGTAATGCGCCATCAGAGCATCGACACCACCGCGATCTACACGAAGATCGACCTGCGAAGCCTGGAGGCCGTGGCGCTTCCCTGGCCGGGGAGCGAATCATGAAACGTCCCGTCAAATCGGCACACACAATGGTATCGCTGGTGGAAACGTATCTCGCAGAGCGACGCTGTCTCGGCTTCGACCTTGCGATCTCGGGGCAGGTGCTGATGAACTTCGCCCGCTTCGCGGATACGGCGCACGATCGCGGTCCGATCACCGAAAGTATGGCCCTTGCCTGGGCACACTCGACACCAAGCCAAAGGTCCATCACCTGGGCGCGTCGGATCGAGGTAGTGCGCCCCTTCGCGAAGTACCTCAGGCAGTTCTATCCCGATACGGTTGTTCCGCGACGCGACTTGTGCGGGCGGGCCCATCGTCGTCTGGCGCCGCACATCTACACGGAGCGGGAACTCGGCGAACTCCTCACGGCGTCGGCGGCGATGTTACCCGTCGGTTCGATAAGACCGCTTACATATGAAGCGCTGTTTGGTTTGATCGCGGCAACCGGCTTGCGTATCTCGGAAGCCATCAATCTCTCTCGAGACGACGTGAACCTTGCTGAGGGGACGCTCACGGTGCGCGAGACGAAGTTTCACAAGTCGCGCCTTATTCCGATGCATCCTACCGTAACTCTGGCCATGAAGCGTTACGCTGCTCGCCGTGCGCTGGTCGTCGCCGCAGAGCCGTGCGATTCGTTCTTTGTGAATCTTGATGGAAGGAAGTTGCAGGCCCGAACGGTGCACTGGGTGTTCGGTCGCCTTCGCGAGCAACTCGGGTGGACTTCTCGGGGTGACCACGCGTTGCCTCGAATCCATGATCTTCGCCACACGTTCGTGTGCCGGTGCATCCTCAAGTGGTATCGGGACGGCGTGAACGTCGACAACCGGATGATTGCGCTGTCGACATATCTGGGGCACGTGAAGCCGAGCGATACCTACTGGTATCTGACTGCGGTTCCCGATCTCATGGAAATCGTGAGCCGGAAATTTGCGTGCTTTGCCGAAGGGGTACGTCATGACTAAAGCCTGCCTAGTTCCTTCCTTCGCGACGCTCCTGCAGGACTTCTTCGTCGAACGGTTGATGCAGCAACGCGCGGTGAGCCCGGAGACGATATCGAGCTACCGCGATTCGTTTCGTCTGTTTCTTCAGTTCGCATCAGATCGCCTTGGCAGGTGCCCAACTGATCTGAAGATGTCGGACATGGATGCGCCGCTAATCTTGGCGTTTCTGCGACATCTCGAGGTTGAGCGGCGCAACAGCACGCGGACCCGCAACGTTCGACTCGCAGCGTTGCGCTCGTTCTTGAAGTACGCGGCACACCGTGACGTCGCGTCGTTGGCCGTTATACAGCGCGCACTCTCCGTGCCGATGAAGCGGTGCGATAAACCTATGGTCGGATTCCTGTCACGTGAAGAGATTCAGCAACTGTTGACGGCACCTGACCCAGACACCTGGTCGGGTCAACGCGACAGGGTTCTGCTGGCAACGATGTATAACACGGGGGCGCGCGTCTCGGAGATGTTGGCACTACGCATCAGTGATGTCGTGCTGGGTACATCACCCTTCGTTCATATTGTTGGCAAAGGACGCAAGGAACGAACGGTGCCTTTATGGCGATCCACGGCCAGGCTCATCAAGGGGTGGTTGCCGCAGATCCAGGATGCATCAAGTCAGAGGCTCTTTCCAAATCGATCGGGAAACGCGATGACACGCTCCAATGTCGCCGATCGAATGAGAATTGCCGTAACGCGCGCGAAGGACCAATGTCCTCAACTCGCCAAACGACGTGTTTCTCCGCATCTGGTTCGTCACGCGACTGCCATGCATCTACTTCAATCAGGCGTCGACCTCTCGGTCATCGCCTTGTGGCTGGGACACGAAAGCCCATCGACAACACACTGCTATATGGAGGCCGATCTCACGATGAAGCAGCGAGCGTTGAGCAGGATTCAGCCACCGGAAGTGAAGAACCGTCGTTATCGACCACCGGACCGCATCCTCCAGTTCCTTGAGTCGCTGTAATTATGCGTAGCTCCCCGAACCGCGAATCCCTGCGGATCGCGTCGGCGACTCGCAGGGCACTCTTCGACAATGAGTAACTCCGCATAATTTGCAGCTGTGCATTATTGCGTCAATGCACATAATTGCATTGACGCAAAAATTATCTGTTCGTTGGCTCCGACAGCGGGGGCGAGCGGGCCGCCGCGATGTATAGCTTGATCGGAACGTGCAAGCTCAACGAAATTAACCCGCGTGCCTACCTGGAATACGTCCTGACCCACATCGCTGATCACAAGATCTCTCGCATCGACGAACTGCTACCCTGGAACGTGGCCGACAAGCTGAAACCAGCCAACCCGCTCACACTATCAACCGGCTAGATCTAAATAGATTTGGATAGATCGTGTCCATGATCGCCAATCGTGGGCACGATCTCTCGTGATCGACACGAATTCCATCACGCCATCACCAACACCATCTTGCCTCACTCGCGCGCGCATGAGGACACGGCCCAGCCGAGCCGCTTACGCTCAACGCCGCGATTGTCGCGGTGGAGAGGTGCAGCCATCACGCCAGCATTGTTGATCAACCAGGCAAGTGAGCATCCCTTCGACAGAAAGCTGCGCGCAAAAGACTGGATTGAGCTTGGATCGAGGAGATCCAATGCGGCAACGCTCACATTTTTTATGCCGAGAAGTACTCGCTCAGCATTGGCCGTATTGCGAGCCGGCACAACAACGTTCGCCCCTGCCGAAGCGAGGGTGCTCACAATTTCAAACCCCAAGCCCGAGGATCCGCCAGTAACGATGGCAGTTTTGCCTGCTAAATCGAGCCCCGCCACGACCTCCCGTGCGTTCGTCGCTTCCCCGAACCCAGATTGCAGTGGTACTTGTTTCGAAAATTCGCTCATGATGTGCACTTGGTTGTATGACATCACGAGTTTCGCTGCTCCGAGCGATCAGCGGAATGCACTACCGTCCGAGATTTTGTCGCGATCGTCCAAAAGCAAATCGATCAACGCATCACGTTCATCGTGACCTCGGAGCCAGGATCATTCCTCGCACGCTTTCTGTAGTCTGTTGGCGAACAAGATGCACTCCGCTTGAACGCACTGCTAAAGGCGCTATCCGATACATAGCCGAGCTTTTCAGCGATCCAGGATATTGGTCGTTCGCTCTGACGAAGGTGTCGTCGCGCTAGGCGCATGCGATGCTCAATAACGTATTCGAGAGGGGCCATTCCTACATTTTTCTTAAATTGGAATGCGAATGTCGATCGTGACACGCCAGCCGCCGCAGCTAGAGACTCTACGCTCCAAGCTGCGTGTGGGCGGTCATGAATGGCCTCAATCGCCTTACGACACTTCTCATCCCGGAGCGCGCCCAGCCAGCCCGGTGGTCGGTCTCCGTCTCTACTTACGGTAACGCGTAAGACTTGTAGCAGGAGAATTTGACCTAGGTGCTGACGCATCAAAACGGTTCCAAGCGATGGAAATGCAAGCTCACGAGAGAGTTGATCTAACGCCCATCGGATCACTGGGGCTTCACTCGTTCCATCGCGCACAACCGTCGCAGGTTCGAGTTCTCCAACGGCTCGCTCGATTTCTTCACAGAAGTCGAACTCGCCACCGATAAGAAAAACATCCGATCCGCAAAGCCGCGCCACGCCGTCCGGATTTTGAGCAAACAGGCTTGCTGCGTCCACGGTCGGTGCCAACATATCGCTTGCAAGTCGAAACGGCTTGCGCTCTGCGAGCAAAAAGCAATCTCCTGCCGACAACAGCACCGGAACTTCCCCAACCACTTGAAGCAAACATTCACCGGTCACCACGGCGACAAACTTCAATCCACTCGGCGCGGGGAAGTCGACAGCCCACTCCCCTCCCGCTTGCAGACCAGCGTAATGGGCGTTACGGGTCACTATCGTCGAGAGTAAGTCTGAAAGCGCGTCCACGTTATTTCCTACACCGGTGCGACATGTTGAAACTAGGAATAGCCAGCTTCAATCCAAGCCTCCGCCAGGCAAGCCTGAGGAGCAGCGAACCTTCCAGTGTCCTCTGACAAACAAAATATCGAACGAACTGCGCAAAGGGCGCCAATTCTCGCGCGGGTGAGCGTAGTTCCGGGTCAACGACGCAGTGGGATGGCCACCAGCGTCCTTGACGTTGACCGATACATAATCGTGGACCGCGCAACCAGCATGAATGGCCTTGTCCCTGTCTTGAGTAAACGCGGGCACCTCGTCAAGGTAACGCTGAACATAGCCGCGGATAGACTCTTCATTCGCCATTGTTTTTCCCTTCCAGACATCCAGATCATCAGGAGATTGTCGACATACGAACCGCTTCGCATCTTGACACATCTATGAGAGCCCGACATTCGTTCGCCACCGTAGTACACAGAAGCCCTTAATAAATCATCGAGTTATCGACGATTCTCTTCAAACGTCGAACGTTCCGCGAAATTTCGATGACTAACGGATAACCTTTACAAAAGCGTAGTGTCGCCTGGATCTTTATCAGCACGCGAGCACGAGCTAGTTTGACAGATTTCTTTGTCATACAGGGGCTTATACACTTCTCGGGAGAACACCGAAACCGTTGTTTTAGCGCCGGCGAGCGGGACTGCGCTAAGCCGCCGACGCTAGTGCGTTAGCGATTCGAAACAACCAAGCAAGACGATGTCGTGTTGACGATGTGAAACACGCGATGTCGACTTTCCACGTCGAGGTACAAGGAAATGAACCGCCTTATCAGTTGCTCAATGCTCATGCTTGTTATTGCAGCGTTCGCGCCAAACTCATCCGTCCCTGCACACGCAACCGAACCCACTATCAACGCAGGCCAGCATCTAGAGGCAACGAACCCGCCCGCTGCTTCTGCGATCTCGGCCGGAAGCTCGTCAATCCAAATTTCGCCGGTTCAGCAAGCAGGGATCGATACATCTGCGCCGCCAATCTCAAGGCGTGAAGTCACTCGGAGTTCTTACTCTCCGCCTATCGACGAATATAGTCGATGACCTGTACCGAGCGTTGTCGCACCGCTCGTAACTGTCATATGATGCGCTAAGCTGAATTGAATATTGTGCAGTGGTATCTTGCACAACGTGCGATTTGCCTACCAGCCAGGTTGTCAAATGCCAGGTTGAATGTTCTCAATGAAGGTGATGCATAACGTGGATCTCTGCGATCAATGCAGTGATATGTATCATCAGATACACCCTTCACAACACAAAGAACTGGTTCCGTTTGGAAAAGGCTCGCGGCTGCGCTCGCTCGGCAGGCCCGTCATCACAGTACGACACTTTGAATGTAAACACTGCAAGGCACATTGGATACAAGAAGTCGATGACGGTAACGGTATGTCAATGGACTGGATTTGTCTTCACGGCCGCGTAAGCATCCTTACGCCAGAAGTAGGCGCCGAATCAGCGACTCGTCCTCGCAGTGCCGCTTCTCGAACCGACCGGGTACTAAGGCGAGGGCCTGAAATACTCGCGGCCTTGCTACGCCGCTAGCCACATCGAGAGTAGCTAGCGTTGGTGTCGGAGCTTCTATCAATCGAGAAATAGTTGATTTGAGACAGCTTACGCATCGCCAGCACCGTCACGTGTTAGGTAAGGACCCTAGAACCAACATCATGAAAGCACGTGTTTCGATTTCCTTTGGCATTGACACGGAAATAGTCCGTGCGCACGACAAATCGACGGCATCAGGAGCGCTTTCAGGCGCAGACCTGCTGCAATCGTCCGAATCACAGACGAACGTGCTGGCCATACTTGACCTTTTTCATAGGTATGCCATCAGGTCTACGTGGTTCGTCAATACGCGTTCCATCGAATTGCTGCCAATTCATGAGGTTGTCATCCGCGGACATGAAATCGCCGTCCGAATCCCAGACGCCTCTGAAGCCTCTCTCGAAGCCGATTGGATGAGCGAAAATATCGCGAGCGTTATCCGCCTAAGTGGGCGTGCGCCCGTGGGGTTCACCGAGCCCACGATCGCGGCAACACCGACGGCGCGCGGCGCTTGGCGTACATATGCCTTCATGTACTCTTTTTCGAGGCGGTATGGCTACTACTCCTGCGCTGAAATCCGGTCGAGTGAGCGCTGGCACCTCGTTGACGCAAAAGCTGGGCATCCGTGGCGACGCGATGTTCACCGAAACCTAGAGACAGCAGTCATGACAATTCCCGCCAATTGGTGTCTCGACGAGCTTTCCAGCGCGCACGAGTTCAAGCACAGTGGCGACCACCATGGCACGCGTGACATAGCAGACATCATCAAGGTCTGGCAATCTCAGATTGCATACCTCGGCGATAGTGGGAGCGAAGCAAACATAACGTTCTGGGTCAAGCTATCGGTACTTCGCCATCTCGAGCCGTTGCTCATGCTTGAGCGCTTTGTTGAACGCGTGCGAACTGGTAACAGTGCTCAGTTTAAGACGCTGGAACAAGTCGCAAAAAGCTGACCGAGTGCAAAAGTGACACAGCTGCTTTCGTGTCGAATACGCAGATATTGCGCCAATTCGAATTCTCGTAACAAAGCGACATTCGGACTTTTGCCACAAAACAAACGTTCAAGCGAGTGTCGCGCCGTCCGCTAGCCGCTTAGCTGCTGCAGTCCGTCGCCAATTGCCCGAGTGAAAGACTCCCGCTCACCAACTCTTTGCCATACCGCCGCCGGTTGTCCATGTGTCGCTTAGTGTGGAATACTCGCCGAGTTGCTTCGACGATCGCTCGATTCATCCAAGTTAACGCAAATGGTATGAACATATGGAAAAGTCCGATGACGACGCCTGCTCAATTGTCCGTGAGCGGAGCAGTGCCCTGACGCCTGTCGTCATTCAGCTTCCCTACGATTGCCACACGGGGCCGTGCTCGATCAAATCGAATTCAGAACTGTTCTCGAAGAAACCGGATGTTGAACAGCAAGCGGCGTGGTGGAAATACGCTCTCTTGAATCGAGGACGTTGGTCTGGAACAAAGTATCTAAAGGAAGCACAGCAGTCTCGTGCCATGAAGCTTTGGAGCGAGTATTTCGAAACGTCTAATGCTTTCAGCCTTAATCGACCGCTGCCGATTGCAATCGAGGTCGACCTGCATTCGACTTCTGAGCACGACAACACGCATCTGCGTGTGATGCCATGGGAATTTGTCGTCGACTCGGTTATCCAAGCCTATCGGCCGGCTGAATCCGAAAGAGAGCATCGAGTACCCGTGCTCCGTCATTGGAGCAAACCCGGTGCACAGCGACGGACATCACTTCCAGAAAATCCGCGCGACTGGAAGATACTTGTCGTACTCTCAGCCCCAGGCTTCATTAGTTCAGAATACCACCTCAAATCTGAGCGCGACTTTCTTTACGAGATCTTTTGTTCCGAGACTTCATCCGAGACAAAGTCAGACACCTCGTCTCCAGACACCGATTGCTTTAAGACGCTGTGGACACCGACATTCGACGAAATTGTCGAAGAACTCGTGGCATTTGAACCCGACATTGTCCACTTTGCAGGCTGCGACATTCGCCAAGCGATCGAGCTGACGGCAACTCCGTACACCCGGGAACACGAGATGCGAATCAACCAGATGCGATTCGCTGATAACCCCGACGTTCTTAGGCCACGCGCAGTCGTCGAACTTGACGGGTATGCCCTTCTACATAAAGACTCGCCTGTTCTGCAGGGAGGTCAGGCCCAAATCGACCTAGTCTCTCAGGATCGACTATGGAAGCTCTTCGATCAGCATAAGCCCTTTCTGGTTTGCTGGAATTTGTACCATTCCGGACAGATTGCGGCGTCAGCGGTTGGCCTAGGCAAAGTGTGTACATCAGTTGGATTTCAAGACAGCATCGATGACGGACTTGCAGAAGAATACTTCGACGAATTCTATCGCGGCTTGGTGGCAACGAAGGGAGCCGTGGCGCTCGCACACGTACGAGGCTGGCAAGCCGTGTTGCGAATGAAGTTCAGCCTCAATGGTTCCGGCATCGTGTTTTGGACGTCACAGTCAAACGTTGAGGATCTGGAGCGGGCCAACGCGCGCGCTCTGGCAGAGCCGACAGAGACGACCGAGATTGAATGCCTGCCGGCATCGCCGAACAAGCCTGATGGCTTCTCCATTGATGTTAAGGTGCCAGAAGGTGGTTTGAACTATGCACAGCTCCACCAAAAACAGTACCCTTTTAGCCGATTTCGAATTTATTTAGGTAAAGGGCAGAAACTCTCTGATGTCGACCTCGAGGTGAAGCTGAACGGCGAAGACCGCGAGTTGTGTTATCGAACTACCCTCAGTATCACCGCGCCGTTCGAAGATCTTCGAGAGAAGATTGAATTTCCTTTGACGGCACCGCTCTCACGCTCATGCCGCGAGAGCGTGGCGACCACTCTTTCCGTAACGGTTGCAAAAGGCGACCGCGTTCTGCACAGCGATACGTATCCTACGCGACTGCTCCCCGCCGACCAATGGCGCTTCGCTGAGGGAAGCGCGTACACCCTTGCATCTTTTGTATTTCCTCGTGACGCGGAGACAGAGCGATTGATCCTAAACGCGCAGAAGTATGTTCGTGTTCTGCGTGACGATCCGATGGCCGGGTTTGACGGGTACCAGGCCTCTGACGTCGCTGGAGTCGATCTACAAGTGCGAGCCATTTGGTCTGCGCTGTTGCACGAATATCGTCTCGGCTATATCAACCCACCTCCCGCATACAGCCAGCAGTCCGATAGCCAACGGTTGCGCACTCCTACTATGGTCCTTACAGGCGGATGGGGCACGTGTGTAGATCTAGCGCTGTTGTTCGCGGCAGCGTTGGAATTAGTCGACATTTACCCCGTCATCTTCGTCTTCGAAGCTCATGCATTGGTGGGTTACTGGCGCAGTCCCGAAGCACACGACAGTTTTATTCGAATGGATCGTCGAGGCGATACCGATCCAACTGACTGGGAAGTAAATTCTCACGCAGATACGAACGGGATGTTTCTTTCATCGTCGTCCGAGGAAATACTTAGCTATCTCGAAAGCGGCGAGCTAATTGCATTGGAGACAACTCTTCTTACGGCCTCGGAAGGCTTCGAACGAGCTATGCTAACGGGTGCGCGAAATGTCACCGACGCAGTAGATTTTGACTACATGATAGATCTTCTGAGTGCAAGAGCGGCCCAGATCACTCCCTTACCGCTACATGCGGTCTGAAAACGATGACTACATCAGCAGAAGAGAATTCAGCTGCGAGTGCCGCTCTCTTTCAAAACATGGCGAACGTGTCGCTCGCGCAAAGCGCGACCGTCACTTACGCCATCGCTGCGACCTCTGCTAGCAATCAAACGATCCAGTCGCCTCAAAAGCTACGGCGTCGGGGTTCCGCAAACTTGGGGGCACCCACTGCCCAAGTTCGGTTGGTAGAAGACAGTCAGGGGCTCCTGCATTGGGACTATGAGTCCACCCATGCGGAACGTGGTCTGACAACCACTGGTATCCGAGGAAGTTCTGCCAGGGGTCAATATCGCGCGAGTCAGAAGGCAGGGTCCGTAGTAGCCAGCACCACCGTAGCCGAGATCGGCGTCAACAAAGTAAACGCTGCGCTTGAAGGGCTTGATCGGTTGCTGACGCCCCGTCAAGGGCTACGTCAGTACGCGGACGGAATCCTTCGCGAAGACTATGTTGCGCAGCAGGGGCTGAAACAGGCGTCCCGGATACTCCTGTTCATTCATGGAACGTTTAGCAAGGGAGATATGTATTTTGAAGAATTTTCGGCAACGACGCACGGACTCGACTTTCTAAAAGCTATCGAGAAGAAGTACAGTCACGTTGTTTCTTTCGATCATCCAACTCTGCATGTTAGCCCGGTTCTCAACGCAATCGACTTGGAGTTTGCATTGAGCCAAGCAGAGCTTGATTCGTCAACGCCGATAGACGTTATTTGTCACAGCCGCGGAGGATTGGTGGCAAGTTGGTGGTTGCGCACTACCAAGTTCAAGGTGGAGCGCATGGTAGCAGTGGCGTCGCCCCTACAAGGCACAAGTCTCGCCTCACCGTATCGAATCCGCTACTTGCTCGACTATTTCGCGAATTTCTCGAAGGTCATCAGCATGGGGTTGGCATCGGCAGCGGCGGTGCCTTCATTCGCTAGCAGCCTGATGATGGGAGCAAGCGGACTCGCAGGCGTGTTGGGTGGAGTGACCGGAGCATTCTCCGCCACACCTTTTGCCGACGCTGCTATCGGACTCGTGCCGGGTCTCAATAGCATGTCAAGAGTGAGCAACAATGGAGAGTTGAACAGACTCTGGAATACGCCCTCCCGTTCCTTAGCATCCGTCAAAACCTTCGTAATCACATCGGATTATGCTCCAGCAGTCGGCACGGAAGCTCTTACGCTCTGGGAGCGCATTCGAAAAATGCCATGGCAAGTCGCCCACAACGTATCGGAGAAGCTTTTCCCCGGATCGAATGACATGGTGGTTGATACCATTTCGATGTATGTGCCTAGCAGCAGCCTCGTCACCCCAACCGGGCTCCAAGTTCTGAAGGACGACCGTTTTGAATTTCAGCGCGAGCACGCGGTTCATCATTGCAACTACTTCGCTCACGAGAGGACGGTTGACAGACTCACCACCTGGTTTGAGCTTGCCGAAGGAGAGAGCAACGGCGCATAGACGTCGATACGGAGAAAGCGGTCGGTATCTCCACCGGAACGCAAAGTCATCCCGAACCGTGCCCTACGCCGAGCCTCCTTTTATGCCCGTTCATGCTTGTCGTCTCAATGCCAGAAAATGGCTAAAGCGACGCCGCCGAACAAGCACCATTTCACTACATAATAGACTGTGCGGTTCCACGCTTTCAATGACTTCCCGGCACGTCGAACGGCATAGATGTAACGGAACGCACGATTCAAGCCACCCGTGCGGTCACCAATTTCATTTGGTGACGCCGCGGAGCGCATTAGAAAGCTGCCGACAACATTGATGACACTCTGCGTCCAGCAGTACCTCATTGGGCGTGCAATATCGCAGAAAAGGATAATGCGATCGTCGTTAGTGGTGTTTGCCGCGTGGTGCATGTAGGTTTCGTCGAATACCACATCCTCGCCGTCACGCCACGAGTAGGGAATCCCGTCGACCACAATCGCGCAGCCCTCATCGTTCGGTGTAACCAGACCAAGATGGTATCGCAGCGAACCTGCAAAGGGATCTCGGTGCGGATTAAGCTTCCCCCCGGCGGGAAGCATAGCGAACATAGCCGCCTTGACCGAGGGAATGTTCTGCAGTATCTCCACCGAACGTGGGCACAATGCCGAGGCAGACGGATGAGGTTCGTCATACCACTTCAGATAGAAGCGCTTCCATCCCGTCCGAAAGAAGGAGTTGAAGCCGATATCGTTGTATTTTTCCGCAGCTTGAATGCGTTTCGCGTCTTCGAGAGCCAGTGCTTCTTCACGAAACACACGCCAGTTAGCTCTCAGGATGGCCAACTCGGTGAACGCCGCCGGTGAAACATAAGGTGTGTTCGGTACCTTCGAGAACAAATAAGCGAAACAGTTTATTGGCGCAGTAAATGTGGAATGGTCAAAAATTTGCCTGAAGAAACTGCCGTGCCGTGCCCTGCCTCGAAAGTGCGTGTAGGCAGCACACGTTAGAAAAAAAATTAGAAAAGCCCAACGCATGGCTCTGCTCGTTGCGAATTGATTGTCCCGAGTATATGGCCTCTTGTAGGGACCTGCAGGGAACAACGCATTGGTGCAGAGAAGCGGTCAGCGCCTTCGTGGAGCCTGCGAAAGCTCCCACCAGCAGGTGCTAACCCGTTGCCGAATCCGCATATGTTTTAGGGCGACGCTGCCCCCCGACGACGGGTCCGCGCTAATTATTGTTTAGAAAAACTATACAATTAGCCTGTTCAAGTGGGAGGCCCTCTGGCTCTGAAAGTACTTATCCTGTCCGGTCCAACTGGACAGGGTTTTTGTACATTAATGAGCAGCAGGATGGTCGTCTTTAGGACGAGGGGAAGACGCAACGGCAGCGGGCATCAAAAAGCTGAAGATCCTACAGGCACGGCGGCTTGTGGACGTGGCACCCTCGCCCCGCGCCCAAGTCAAATGAATTAAGCGCTCTCTAGAAGGTGCCCCAGATGTCTGCGAAGCGGAGAAGGCCGGTTCCGGCGTGACAGTTCACGTATTCGAAAGATGGGGTCGTCCCAATGACGAAGACCTCATGCCACGACACAAAATCTCTTTCCGCGCCATATTTACGACGCATGGCCAACGCATGTTTCCAAATATCAAGATGGCTTTTGTGACTCTCAGTCCAGTCCTCGAGATGCTTGAGCGAGAGGATGTAGACGTGCTTGCATGTCTCCCTGAGTTCGTCGCCCTTCTCGTTCAGATGAGTGATATGACGCATCGACAAACATCCAGTCTCCTCCGGGTGTTCGGAGAGATACGACATTCCAGTCTCGAGTTTTGGGCGCATGTTTTCATAGTAGTCGTCAAACTGCTCTCCCTTAGCTTGTGCCCAAAACTGTCCCGACCGAATGCTCACGACGTTAGGTGGTACATCCACGCGAACTCGTTTGCGCGCGCTGTCCCTAAAGTTGCCCACAGGTACGTTGTCGCCGTAAGGCGAATTCAACTCGTCGATCGCTGAAATCGGAAGTCGGTCGCGCATTGACCGAAGTACCCCGCGACATACATCGCCTCCAGTTCGCAATCGTTCGTACGAGCAACACCACCGGAATAGTACGGCTCAGAGAAGATAGTTTCCATTCTGTCATAGGGAATAGCAAGTGTTTCTCGCCAATAGCCGCACCCTTCCGTCTCACGATCGGCCGACTTGAACCATGCATTGACCGGGTTTGAGTTCTTCCAAAGTGCGAAACGCGTCAGTTCAGTCCAGTATGCGACAGCGATTGAGTTGACCACTCCTTCTGCGTCGACTTCGCGCATCTCTTCAAAACAATCGGGTCCGTATACGCTCCCATAGGCGGCACGCATCCGCTCAAAGAAGGCTTGCTCGGCAGCGACATCGTCTGACTTCCTCTGAATCGCTAAGTAGTCGCAAACGATGGTGGTCACCGGAGTGCGCCAGCGAACTTGATATTTTGGCGTAGCTGGTTTGAAGTCTCCCGGACGCCTCGGGTCAATGACTCGTGGATACTCAAAGTGAAAGCTCATTCTTCACTCTCCGTCGTCGGAGATTGAGGCCAACCAGGCGTGCCGAGCTTTTGGCTCGATTCGTTGACTAGCAGCCGGAATACATCCGGTCGAGAATAGTGACCGACTGCATCGAGATCAAATTTTGCTCGTGTAATGTCGTCAAGATCGATGTCTGCGATCAAGACAGCTTCTCCATCGAAGTTTGGACCGGCTAGCACGTTTCCCAAGGGATCGATGATGCAGCTACCGCCCACAGTCACGATGCTATCACTCGCTTGATTCTGGAACGCCAGGTAGTCCTCCGGATAATCCGAACGTCGAGCGAATTGGTTACTGGACAGAACGAAACAACGCCCTTCGAGCGCGATATGTCGCATTGTAGGAAGCCATGTCTCGCGACCGTCGGCCGTGGGAACACACAAAACTTCGACTCCCTTTTGGTACATCGCGGCACGAAAAAGCGGCATATAGTTTTCCCAGCAAATCGATGCGCCGATTTTTCCCACCTCAGTGGAAAACACGGGCATGGTGGAGCCATCGCCACGCCCCCATACCAGACGCTCTGCCCCCGTAGGTCCGAGTTTTCGATGCTTTCCAAGATAAGCGCCATCCGGGCCAAGGAAAAGCGCGGTGCAATATAGCGTTCCTCCGTCGCGCTCAATCACCCCGATCACGAGGTGCACGCGATTCTCCTTCGCGATATCGCACAGCGTTTTTACTGCCGGTCCAGGGATGTCGACGGAACTGTCCCAATATCGGCGGTACCATTCGCGGCCTTCAGGGTCACGGTGGCCGACGACCGTGTTGAACGTTATGCCTCGCGGATAGGCCGACAAAAACGCTTCCGGAAAGACGACCAATTGGGCGCCCTGGCGCGCTGCGTTTTCAGTTAGATCTCGTACTTTAGCAAGACTTTCCGGAAGGTTGAAGGAAACAGGTGCGGCTTGAACGACTGCAACGCGACGATTTTTCGGCATGAGTTTCTCCTTGCTTCAATTTTTTACTGCTGCACGTGTCGAAGTTGTCGGGCTCTCTTCCTGCTGCGCATGTTCCCGGAGAAAAAGAGCACCGACTATGCGTGTCAATGCTGCGAAAACCACTGGGTACCAAATTCCGAAATAGATGTCGCCGGTTGCAGTGACCATCGCAAATGCCACAGCAGCGAAAAATCCACCAAAAATCCCGTTTCCTAGGTGATACGGAAACGAGAGAGCGGTATAGCGGACTCTGACAGGAAACATCGAAACCAATGCTGCAGCCAGCGGCGAATAGACCATTGCGAAATAGGTGCAGAGTATCAACAGCATTACTACAACCATCGGCTTATTGACTTGTGCGGGGTCCGCCTTCTGAGCGTAACCAGCGGCACGGATCGCACTTTGGAGCGCCTGCGCATCGTAGCCTTGTAAGAACTTTTGACCTATTTGGACGCTCGGCACCGAAGTCGACTCATCCGTGATATTTAAGTAGGGTACGCCGGCACGAGCAAGCGCCTCTTTGATCTTGTCGCATTCGCCAACAGGAGGTGTGTTACCTAAAAGATTAATCTGAAACCTGCACTCACCAGCGGCGGCACGGACTGTCACCCGATTAGGGACCGTCGCCGACTCGAGCGCTGGATTGGCAAAGTGCGTGATGCTATGAAATATTGGAAACGATGTCAGTGCGAACAGGAGACAGCCAGTTAAGATCACTTTCTTGCGACCGATCCGGTCTAAGATCGCCGCGGCCGTCCACATGATGGGGAGACACATCAACAACGCAGTCCCACTTAAGAAACTCGCCGTTCCAATGTCGAGGTGCAGCGTCTGCGTGAGAAAGAAGAGCGAATATGTCTGACCTGTGTACGACACGGTCGTCACGCCCATTACCAAACCGAAGAGCGCGACAAGCGATCTGACACGACACTTCGCATCTTCATCGCCTCCTCCTCGAGCTCAAGCTCTTGTTCGAAGTAGAGATGCTAGGCGACAGGAAACCTGCAGTCACAAAAACCGGACATTCTTTGGATAAATTGAGATAAATTGCTGAAAACACTGATTTTTTTATGTACCATTTGAGCGAACGAAATCGGCTAGAAGTCTTTCGCATCGCAACATTTTCAGGGTTAACGGTTGGCCTCCTTAAGACGCTTGAATGTTTGGTTAACTTGAGGAAGAGGCTTCCCGCTTCTGGCCTTCAAAAGTCTTGCTGGATTTGATCGTTCGGGTCGTGACGAAAATTCGGACGTGGAGCTTACCTATTCTCCCCATCCGCAGACAAAAATCTAATTCAGTGCAGGGCTTCGGTATTGGCCTCGTCAGTCCGCAATGTGGATATGCCCATGGAGTTGTCGTGTGTCGTTCGCTCCCGACATAATAAGTAGGTCGCCGTTCGAGTTTAGGTTCGCATAACGAACCGGCTTTTTGGCAAGGATAGTTGCCCCCTCGATTACACCGATTGGCGGGATGGTGTAGTGCATCTGTGCGCGTTGTTCCCCTTATCAGGGACGTTTAAATTCTTGGTAGTGGATATCAACGCCTTGAGCAAGAGGGACAAACATGTTTGAAATTCGCCGTAGTAACGAACGAGGTCACGCCAATCACGGATGGCTCGATTCGTATCACAGCTTTTCGTTTGCCGGCTACTTTGATGCTGAGCACATGCAGTTCGGCGCGTTGCGAGTTATCAACGAAGACCGCGTAGCTGGTGGACAAGGTTTCGGCACCCATGGGCACCGTGACATGGAAATCGTGAGTTACGTGCTCGACGGCGCGCTTGCACATCGTGACAGCATGGGCAATGGCTCTACGATTCGCCCTGGTGACGTTCAGCGTATGAGCGCGGGTACGGGCGTGCAGCATAGCGAATTCAATGGGTCCGAGACGGAAACTGCACACTTTCTGCAAATTTGGATCCTTCCGGATGTTCCCGGGAACGCACCTGGCTATGAAGAGAAGCGATTTACTGAAGAGGAAAAGCGTGGCCTGCTCCGCCTGATTGCGTCTCCAGCTGGCGACGACGGTTCGGTAAAGATTGGCGCTGACGCGCGCATCTTCGCAGGACTTTTCAATGGCAGCGAGCGAGCAGAATTCGATGTGCCGGCCGGCCGCCGAGTGTATGTCCATGTGGCGCGAGGAAACGTGAACGTCAATGGCAAGTCATTGAAGGCCGGCGACGCTGCCAAGATCGAAGACACGACTAAGGTGACTCTTGATAAAGGAGAGAGCTCGGAAGTGCTACTGTTCGATCTCGCTTGAGGCAAACACGAGTTGACGAGGAACGACTGGCCCAAGAGGATTGTCGGCCGACCCATGCGCTCAAACTGCAAAGCAGATTGCTCGCTTTGCAGTTTTTTTCGTCACCGCTCATTTGGGGAACCACCGATCGCCGCCGGACATGCGCTCGCTCTCACGAGCTTCAGTCTAAGTGGTGAACCCAAGACGAACGACGCGACCCGCTCGCGCTAAAAGTGCCGTCACGCGCGCAGTTTTCATCCGACAGTGTTCGGCATTCACATTTAGGTTTCCTCGGCTGTCCACTCACTTTCTGAAAAATGAGAGTTCCTTCAGTTCAAAGGGACTTTCTCGGTGTTCGAGTGGGCTACATTTCTTGCCAGCAGCGTCCGTCTGCAAAAAAATTTGGCCCAATTGTCCAAAATAATTTAAGACCTTGAGGTGTATTACTGTCACGACATACACAAAGGCTACTTCGTCGATAACTCTTTGAAGCATTTGTATTTGTGCGAGGCTCACCCAGAGGATCAACGGTGCGTGGCAACGCGGGGAAAAGGCACTTGAACTGTTTTCGTGCGTCCGTTTGAGAAAGCCCGTGCATGCGTGCCGAAACGCTATCGTAAAGAGCAGTCGCGACCTGTCGTTAACGGAGAGATTCTCTCTTAATACGTAAGGTGCCATGTTCTCTTCCATCCGCAATCGAATCCTCGCCGCATCAGTGTCTATCGTCGTCGGCGCTCTGTCGGTCAATACGGGGGTCAACTACCTAGTTGCTCAACGGTACAACACCCAAACCATTCATGACGCGCTAGGTGCCGTACTCACCGGACATGAAGTTGGCATCGAGGAATGGGTTGCATCAAAGACGAAAATGATCGTGTCAGTGGAAGACGCTGCGTTGAGTGCAGATCCTGTACCTGCGTTCAAGCAATTGGCGGCGTCGGGCGGCTTTACGAACGTGTACGCCGGGTATGCGGACAAAACGGCGAAATTTGCAGACGCAACCGGTATCCCTGGGGACTATGATCCGACCGGACGACCATGGTATCGGCAGGCGGTCGAAGCAAATAGGCCGGTCATTACGCCGCCCTATGTAGACGTCGCAACTGGCAAACTGGTTGTGACGTTCGCTGCGCCGATTGTGCGCAACGGTGCGGTCAAAGGAGTCGTGTCGGGCGACGTTGCTATGGACAGCGTGGTTGCAAGCGTCAAATCGATTCAACCGACACCCGCGAGCTTTGGCCTCTTGGTCGACCGAACCGGTACCATCATTGCGGCCGCCGACGCCAAACTTACGCTTAAGCCTACGACTGACGTTGCGCCCGAACTATCGGCGAATGCACTTGCATCTGCCGCCGCGGACGCAAATGCCCCGACCCTTGAAGCTACCGTCGGGGGTGCGCCCAAACTGGTGCGCGCACGTGCGGTACCAGGAAGCGACTGGGTAACCCTAGTAGCGCTTGATAAAGCGGAAGCCAATGCGGGCATGCACTCCACCTTGCTTGCATCGTTCGGCTCGTTGGCACTGATGACCCTCCTTACGGCAGCAATCATCGGCGCCGTCACGGGCGCAGCCTTTAAAGGCCTCGCTCGGATTCGCGACGCGATGCAGGCTATTGGCTCAGGCACGGGCGACTTGACGCAGCGCTTGCCTGCCGCTGGTGACGACGAAGTCGCTCAAATTGCCCGCTCGTTCAACTCCTTTGTAGGCAAGATTAACGAAGTCATGGTGCAAATCCGAGACACCAGCGACGCTGTACGCCATGCGGCGGATGAGATTGCATCCGGAAATCACGACTTGTCTCGGCGCACTGAGTCGGCCGCTGCAAGTCTTGAGGAAACTGCTGCGTCCATGGAAGAAATCACGACCACTGTGAAGCAGTCCGCAAGTGCAGCGCGCCAGGCGGACCAGACCGCAGCGACTGCTGCAACTGCAGCGTCTCGGGGCGGTTCGGTAGTCGCGGACGTCGTTTCAACCATGCGGACCATTGAAGGCGCATCGGGGAAAATCAGCGACATCATCGGTGTAATCGAGGGTATTGCCTTTCAGACCAATATCCTTGCGCTGAATGCCGCGGTTGAGGCGGCACGTGCAGGCGAAGATGGCCGCGGCTTCGCCGTTGTCGCAGGTGAGGTACGTACGCTTGCTCAGCGAAGCGCCCAAGCTGCCAAGGAGATCAAGGAGTTGATTGATTCGAGCGTCGTTAGCGTCACGGCAGGCGCATCGCTGGTGCAGCAGGCTGGCGAAACCATGAACGAGATCGTCGGCCGCGTAACGAATGTCACTAGAATGATGAGCGAGATTACTAACGCTGCGGACGAACAAACCCGAGGTATAGACGAGGTGAACCGTGCTGTCGCTCAGCTCGACGAAATGGTTCAGCAGAACGCAGCGCTTGTTGAGCAATCGGCGGCAGCCGCTTCCGCTCTGCAATCGCAAGCGACCGAGTTGACGGATGCTGTTGGCCGCTTTCGCATCGCGTAAAAAGCCGTACAAAACGGATTCGGAGAGGAACAAACCGCCTTAAGCGTTTTTCGCTTTACTCGCGCTCGTCAAACGAATGCACAATCGGCGCGGCAGTGGAGAGCGTGTCGACTCAACCTTTAACTGCAAGATGCGGTGCTTTGAGCCTAAGTGCCGTCTTGTCCGATCGCGTCAGTACAGGGAGAGTGATATCGACGAAGCTTGCGCAGAATATGCAACGCCTGTTTCTTTTCTTCCGCCGTGAGCGGCGCAGTGAATTCCTGCTCGCACTGCTTCGCGATCTGTCTGTACTCAGCCAACGCCGCACGACCTTCCACAGTAATGTCGAGGGCAATTGCGCGACGACCGTGCGGAGAAGGTGCCCGCACCAGTAACCCGTCGCTGACAAGGTCATCCACGATCCGCGTCATTGCAGAGCTGTCTTGCCCAATTAGCTTTGCAAAAACGGACTGAGTCACACCAGGATTGAGGGAAGCGACAACGAGTGTGGTCAACTTAGCGTTGCGCCGTTCGATTGGTGTTCCCTCGAAAAGTCTGGCGTGCAAACGCGCCAGATCAAAATTGAGCAAATGGTAATGATGAACGATATGCTCAGGAAGGAAATCGAGGTCCATCTCTGCATCCAGTATCAAGAAACTAAGCCTTTTGAGCCGATAGAACTTCGGTCTGTAAGGCGAACGCAGCTTAACACAGCAAGTGCATCTAGGCGCATGTCGAACGCTCGCTGACGCGCCAATTGATTGCAGGCTTTTCAGTTACATCGTAAGCGCCCAGGGAAGGCATCTAGACGGCCTGTAGTCGCAACGCCCATCAGGTTGCCAAACTGACTCGATGTGATAGCGTGTCGGTGTACCCGAATTTCTCTTTCGGATCGTTCGATTCCTGTGAGTTATCCATGCCTCTTTCCGTTGCCCAAACCAACCACGTTGCGAAGGTTTTCCCATAGTGCCCGGCTGAGATGACCGATTTCCTCGAGGCAGGTGCGGAAGTGGTGATCTACAAGCAGGATGAATGCGGCAGCGATGTCCTGCCCTACGCAATTGCCGTTGCGGGTACCGCTTTTTGGATTGATTGCTGCCAGACGCAAGAGGAGGCGACAGCGCTGGCTTCCTCCCTTGGTCTTAGAGTCGTTGCCGCGCGCCGGTAGCTGCTTGTCTGCGCACCTGGTTTCGGTACGAATGCTTAACCAATGGTGGGCGCCCAACGGTGCGGAAGCAATTGCGAGATGTCGTTGGCGCGATGAGTAGATCTCGTGAGTCAGTTGGTCGATGCGAGTTTGCGGGTAATGCAGCTCCCGTTCTAGCTCACGGACCTCTCGCCGTTTCTCCGTCACCTCCAGATCCTTGGAGTGGACCTCGGCGAGCAGTTGCGGCGCGAGGGCGCGCAACTGCTCTGGACTGAGGTCGTCGAGGTCGGCCGGCGGGTTCATGCAGACCAGTCTGCCAGAACCCCGCAAACGCGAGAAGCACAACTGTATACGTCGCCGCCGAGACGTCAGATTATGCGTATCACGCCATCTTGGCCGATCCGCTGCCACGGCAGCCCGAGCACCAAGCCCGCCAGTTGCTCATGCGTGAGTACCTGCTGCTTGGGTTCGCTGCCAGCGTGAGGCCAGGCGAACTGCCCCTCGTTCAGCCGGCGCGCTGCCAACCAGATGCCGATGCCGTCGTGGACGAGAACTTTCAGTCGATTGGCGCGGCGGTTGGTGAACAGATAGGCGTGGTGCGGATGCGCGGCGCCGAACACCTTCACCACGCGCCCCAACGCCGTGTCGAAGCCGGCCCGCATGTCCAGCGGATCGACTGCTAGCCAGATCTCGTCGACACGAATCACCGCAGCCACTCGCGCAACCATGTCGCGCATTGCGCGGCTTCGGAGACTGGCCGGCTCACTGTTATCGACTGATTGCCCCGGCGAACTTCGACCCGGATTTCGGGCGAGGCTACCTCCTTTGCCCCCATCGCAACGGGAACGAACGCTGGCAGTGGTGTCGATTGAGCTTCTACGGGGCTTTCAGACAACCGCTTCGGAAGTCTGCCTTCTGCCTGATCAAGCCAACGGCGCAATAGATTCGCGTTGAGCCGATGTTCCAGCGCGACGGCCGACACCGACACGCCGGTGCCCAAGCAAGCGGCGACAACGCGCGCCTTGAATTCTTCGGTGTAGCGCCGGCGACGGCGACGCGTCGGTAAAGCCTCTTCTTCAATAGTGTTCACGTGTCTGCTTATTCGCTTTGATGGACACGATACTCCCAAGCGCTTCAACCACGATCAAGGTGAGTTTCCAGGCCGCTTACGTTACACCGCCGAGTCGGCCCTTCATCCCTCCACGCTCGCGGCTTATCCCACAAGGCATGTAAGTCATCGGATGCGTTACCGGCTTCTCCACAGTTCGCCTGAGAACAATGCCCCATGCTGCCGGGCTCATAAGCATGTTATAAAGCCATCGGACAACGAATTGACAAGCCAATAAATTCGCTCGTGTTCGGAAATTCAGAACGACCCGTTCGTCGTTTTTTGATTGACAAATATTGAAAGATATCGCCCTTATATACGTAGGAACTTGCGATGAATCTAGTGGAAATGCTACAGGCGGCAGGCGTAGATGGTCACAAGGCTGATTTTTATCTCGCATCGCTGGAGCTCGGAGAAGCGACCGTTGCCACCATCGCGCAAAAGGCGGGGATCGGTCGCACAAATGCTTATGAAGTGCTCGACCGTCTTCTCGCAACAGGCCTTGTTGCAACTGTTCAAAAAGGTGCTCGCAGCTATGTCATTCCACAAGATCCGATAGCGCTTCTTCGACGCGTTGAATGCCAGCGCCAAGTTGTGCAAGACGTGTTGCCACAGTTGCGTGCTTTGCATAATTCCTCCGGAGGGAAACCTCAAGTTCGCTTCTTTGTCGGTGTCGAAGGTATCAAGACTGTCCTCGACGAAATGGTCGAGTCCGGAACTCAAGAGCTTCGTGCAATCATGTCGAATAGCGAACTGTTCAGAATGCCGGGTTACGAGACCATCGCGAGCGTTGTTGCCAAGCGCGTCAAGTCCGGGATCCCGCTTCGGATTATTCGCTGCGGGCCGCCTGACAATCGTGACCTCTGGCGTAGTTCGCAGCGAGAACGCCGGACGTTGAGATTCGCCCCTGAATCCTTTGACGCCGGCGTCACCACCTACCTCTATGACGATAGGGTTGCTTTTATCTCGTCAAAAGCCGAACATTACGCTCTATCGATCCAGAGCGCGGAACTCTGTGCGTTTCAAACGAATTTTTTTGAGATTCTCTGGGCTTCTAGCACGCCCGATGAAGAACGCAGCGAATTGAGTCTCAGGAGCCTGCCGTAGTGCTAGTCTTCGATCGTCCGCCCGCGTGACGATGTTTCTCGACTAGCAATTCTATCGATCCACTGACAGAGTGGCATACCGCAGGGGCGTCACGAACATTTACCTAACTAACCAGTAAGCGGTTCTTAGACAACAACGCGTAAGTCCGACGCGGTGAACTTCTGGCCAGTGCAGACAGACAATCGGCCTCTTCATGCATCTTCAAGCGATGGCTCTGGTGCCCGAGGCATCCGGACAAATCCCGGCAAATCTTCAATGCGATTAAGCCAATCCGTTAGATTCGGATATGGTTCCAATGAAATGCCGCCTTCGGGTGCGTGAGCGATGTATGTGTAGGCAGCGATGTCGGCTACTGTCAACATATCTCCAATGGCATAAACGTGCTTTGAAAAATGCTCCTCAGCAACCGAGAAGAATTTGGTCGCAATATCGATGGCAGTGACGAACGGGACCAACTCTTCATCGTAAACCACCAGGCGCCGTGCAGCGCAGGGTCCGTACGCTATTGGTCCGGAGCAGTAAGAAAACCATTGTTGAACTAACGCTTCGCGCACCGGGTCATCGGGCAACCAGTTGTCGCCGTAGGTGCGCGCGAGATAAACAAGAATGGCGGTGGACTCATGCAGTGTGACGTCTCCGTCAACTATTACCGGCACGAGAGAATGTGGATTAAGTCGACGGTATTCGAGCTGTTTTAGAAAACCACTCTTCGGGTCTACATTTATCTTTTCATATGGAAGACCTAAAAGCGACAGGAACAACTCGACGCGATGCCCGTGCCCGGAGTAAGTCATCGAATAAAGACGGATCGGCTTGTCCGGCCACTTATTTCCTCTTGATACGCCATGCTGAGATGCTGAGGAAAGCAGGTTGTCACCTTCGGCGCCATCGTCATACATAATTTCTTCCTCTCTAAGAAATCGCGAGATATCACATTACACAGCGGCATTGCTAGCCCGTGCACAACCACAGAGATCAAAAATTTAAGAGACGTCTGGCTAACGATGGCACAACCGTTTGTCTTGAAGGGTTCTGAACCAAGGTGCGCAAGTGCGGCGTTCTCGTGACCAAAATGACCTCGTTTATTCAGTCGCTTAATCGTAAGCGTCGCGCCATAGAGTGTCGCGCACACCCGTCTTTTTCAGAGGATATTTGGGTGTACATCTCTGTTTTAATTATATTTTTTGTGTATTACTGTTGCGAACGACTAAAAAGACGCGTCTGTGCTGGGTGATGGGACAGGACGGGTCCATGGAACACCTAATTACGTATGCCAAACGCTCCGCGAATGCGTGCGTCGCATCCGCCTACCTTTGGTGCTGTCACGCTACATCTTCGGACAGTCCCAGCGCGCGGTCCCATTCAGGCTCCATGGCGAAAGTAGCTGACAAAAGATCCAAAAATAACTTGACCTTCGCTGTCGCGCGATGCGAAGTTGGGTACACCGCCGAAAAGTAGGGAACCTCAGTCCGATACTCGGGCAAAACTCTCACGAGAGTTCCGTCCAGTAAGTCTTTCCAGACTATCATGGTTGGAAGATATGCAATTCCCATCGCGCGATGAGCAAATTGGTTGACTAAGTGGACGCTATTGGAACGAAGTGCGGGGGTTAACGTCACCTCCTCGTGCTGAGACCCATGGTGCAGGATCCATCGATTTCGCCACGGATAGTAACGATAACAAGCGAAATCATGCACACAAAGATCATCTGGGCTCGAAATAGGTGCGATGTTCCTTAGATATTCCGGTGAAGCGACAAATACACCTCGCATTCTGAAAAGTCGGCGTTCTATCAACGACTCGGACGCTGGCGGAAAAATCTGTAGCACAAGGTCGAAACCTTCCTGCACTGGATCGACAACTTGATCGTTTGCGAAGATGTCAAATTCGACATGCGGATGACTTTTTCGGAATGTTTCAATCACAGCGGGTAAGTGCTGTAGCGCGAATCCATTGAGCGCAGCGACGCGTAGCGTGCCCGTAAGTGCTGCGGTAATATTTTTTGATCGCTGAGAAAGCGCTTGCATGCGCTCCATCAAATCATGGCAATCTCCGTAGTATGACAGGCCAATCTCTGATAACTTAACAGCTCTGCTCGAGCGGTGAAACAGCGACACGCCAAGATGTTCTTCGAGCTGCTGCACGCGCGTGCTGATGACGGACTTTGCTACATTGAGCTGCTGCGCTGCCGATCCGAAACTACCGGATTCGGTAACCCTCACGAACGCCTCAATGCTTAAATATAGGTCCACCGTAGTCTCCTGCTATTGTTGTGTTCGTCAGTACTCATTGCGCTAGGATCGCGCCGATTTCAGCGCGTCGACCGTCGTAAGCTTCGTGACGATTAAATGAAAACCTTACCACGTCGGAATATCGCTCGCTATGCTCGATGTCCCGCGTTAGTGGCGCCTTTGAGGTAAAAACGTCTTCGAAACGGCCGCCGCAATTGGCGTCTACACGGTCTCTAAGTGCAAGTTGAGAAGGACTGGTCTAGCTACGGGAACGCCGATCCACAGGGACAGCACTCATCACTCGCGCATAGCTCACGCGTATCATCCTCGAAAGGCAAGCAAGCCAGAATTTCTGACGCAACGGATCTTTGCGCCGAGATCGTTGTCGTCAATTGCGCAAGCGGTGACGTAGGCTAACCCACCAAAATTGTTCGACACAGCTGATGAACAAGTTTTCGCTTCATCAAGCGGACTGTTGTTTAGCCGTGAGAGTTTGGCGATACAGACCTGAGATGAGGTCCGTCTCAGTGATCATTCCGACCAAGTGCTCCTCCTGATCAACCACGGGCACATGGTGGTGTCCGAAATGAGCGAACATAGGTACCAACTCTGCGATCGCGGTGTTCGTATCGACAGAACGAACCTCCGTGGTCGTGAGCGAACTAACGACTGCGTCGGTTCTCGAGGAGCGACCGAAAAGGCGCTCAACAATGCTCGCTCCTCTGCTACGCGGGACAACCACAAGATCTGGCCGAGTTACGATCCCTCGCAAACGATTCGAGGCATCTATCACAGGGAGTGCTTTCACTCGATGGCGCGCCAATAAGCGCAGCGCGCTGCGGGCACTTGTGTCGAGACCTACTGAGACCACCTGGCGGGTCATAATGTCCGCACACGTGAACTCTTTGAAGCGACGTGCGTAAGCCTGAAGTTGCGTCTCTCGTAGCAATGTCTCCAGGTCGTCGGGGTCGACGTCTAACCAGTCCTTTTGACGTGCGAGCACGGCTTCCAGATCTGCTCTTAGAAATGCAGCTGCGTCTGGTACGTTGCCTTGCACTAGGTTAGAACCCCCATCGGTTTTGGGCACTGCGTGGCCATGCGGGTAACGATGCCCCGTCAACGCATGAAACTCGATTGCACTCAACAAGAGAACAACTGATTGAACGCCCACTGGAGCAACTACGAACCCGTAGCCGAGTGTATGGATTGACTGTCCGCCCAGCACTGCCGTCAGCGCGACAGCGCCGGAGGGCGGATGTACACAGCGCAATGCGAACATTGCGCAGATAGCCATTCCTATCGCAAGCGCTGCGGCAGCGACAGGATCATGAATCAACATCGCACAGGTGACGCCCACCGTCGCTGAAACAAGATTTCCTCCGATGATGGACCAAGGCTGCGCAAGTGGGCTTGTAGGTACCGCAAATAAGAGCACGGCAGAAGCGCCCATCGGCGCGATCAAAAATGGGATGACCGACGCATCGCGGACCAGCAGGTGAGCGATACCACCTGTAAGAGCGATGCCGACGAGCGCACCAACTCCGGCGCGCAAACGTTCGGTCCACCGAAGAGTAACCGGGGCGGGGATGAACCCTCGCAACCAGCGGCGTAAATCGAAATACGGCACGATTTTCAGCTCCGAGAGATGCTCGTCATGCAGTCCGTAGGCTGTGCACGGAGGTTAGTCGAGAGATTGCAGGCGCGCTTTTCGTACGCGCCTCGAGGTTGCCGCTGCCGCTACAAGCAAGTCATTCCAACATGCTTGCCGAAGAGGGGAAAGTGCGTAGCTCACGTTACTAAGAGGTCAAATCGGCACCGCTTGAACAATCTGCATGTGGTTGCAGATATGACAACAACATCTCCACATGCATTGTCGAAACTTTCTCATGTCTGGCCTTGTCCGAGTAGTCTCGACCTACCAAAGCAAGCAGACTGGATCTGTTCGATACAGTGAAATACCCCATTCCAATCATCGTCACAGCGAAGTCCAGCGCATCAACTCCTGCCCGGAATTCACGCATCGCCACACCACGAGCGATGGTCACACGAATGGTTCGCACCAGCGGCGATATTGCTTCGCGAACCTGCGTCGATTTCTTTAAATATTGCCCTTCGTGCAGATTCTCGTTGTTTATCAGACTTGTCCAGTGCGGATTGTCTCGAAGATGCGCCCACATTGACAGCGCAAGCTTACGAATAGCGATCGCAGGTGAGACAACCTGAAGATCCAACATTGCTTCTCTTGCAGAAAATTCGGTGTACATCGCGTCGAGGACGGCGATGTAGAGTCCTTCTTTGTTTCCGAAGTAGTCGTAGAGCATCCGCTCGTTTTCTTCTGCTGCTTCTGCAATGCCGTCAATCCGTGCACCAGCTAACCCAAACATCGCAAATTGGGTTATAGCCGCGTCAAGGATGCGCTTTCGTGTCCCCTTAGGGTCCCTCTTGACTCTTTGCTGTCTCATTTTTTCCTTCTGTTCGAGTTCACTCTGCTGGAGCCCTCGATTTTTCGTATATATGTCGTACAGCGCGGTCACCGCGGCTCAGATGCTTTCCGCAGCGAGAGATTGATTTGGCCACCGAGCTCCACTACCCGGCTTGCAGGCAAACTGTAGTACTCGGCGGCATGAGCAGTGTTACGGGCGAGAAATGCGAAAAGCTTTTCTCGACACGAGGTCACCACCGAGGTTCCGCCTTGAGCCCGAATTGAATCTCGTGCGAGGAAGAACGATGTATCGGCGACGTCGTAATGCCAACACGGGATACGTCCTTCCACGAGGCGCAGCGCGGCTGGTAGATCCGGAACTTCCATCCAACCGTGGCGAACTCTGACCCCAAAGCATCCTCGGCCGAGACTTTCAACGATGGCCTTGTCTGGTCCGTCAACGAATGGCATCGCCTCGGTTGTTCCTGCGATGAAGATGTTCGTATCATGAAGGACACGGTTATGTTTCAGGTTGTGCATGAACGCGGTTGGGGTCACGCCGACGACGCTGGTCGGAAATACAGCGGTACCCTCCACCCGCGTCGGTCTATCACTGCCATGAAGCAGCGAGCGCAGGACTACTCGCAGCGGCGGGTTCTCTTTTTTGATGTGCGCAATAAGGATCGCACGCCCGTGATGCCATGTCATGAGGACTGTGAACAACACGGTCCCAGCGAGCAGCGGAAACCAGCCCCCTTCGACCACTTTCCTCGCGTTGCTCGAGACAAAAAGCACGTCAACCATTGCCAAGGGGCCGATGATTCCTAAAGCCTTGCGGCGACTCCAGCACCATGAGGTTCGCGCGATGACGAACATGAGAACAGTGGTGAGAAGCATTGTCGAAGCCACGGCGATGCCGTAGGCCGAGGCAAGACTGCCCGACGAGCGGAACAACAACACCAATAAGATCACAGCCAAACACAGCGAGCGATTCACGAATGGAACGAAAACCTGCCCCAAGGCTTGCGTAGAAGTGTGTACCACCGACAATCGAGGAAGCAGACCGAGTTGCACCGCTTGATTGGTCATGGAGAACGCACCGGAGATGACCGCTTGCGAAGCGATGACTGTGGCACCAGCCGCTAAAGCTACGAGCGGTATCAGAGCCCAACCAGGCGCCGACATGAAGAAGGGCTGCTGAGCGGCAGATGGTTCGCTTAACACCAATGCCGCCTGGCCGAAGTAATTGATGACAAGACTAGGAAGGACCAGCGCAAGCCACACTAGGCGGATTGGCTTCTTCCCGAAATGTCCCATGTCAGCATAGAGCGCTTCGCCACCAGTCAGCGCAAGGAACACCGATCCCAAAACGACAAACGCCGTCTTCGGGTTGTCCGCTACGAAATTGAAAGCGTAACTGGGCAAAGCGGCCTCAAGCACCGTGGGATGCTGAACCACGTGTAACACGCCAAGCGCAGCGAGGATCAGGAACCACGTGACCATCACTGGGGCAAACAACTTGCCTACCAACCCCGTTCCAAACCTTTGAATAGCAAACAGACAGATGAGAATCGCAAGGGATACCGGAACAATCCAATGCGTCAGCGACCTGCTTACAAGCGAAAGCCCCTCCACGGCCGAGACCACTGACACGGCGGGCGTGATCATCGAGTCTCCGTAGAACATCGCCGCACCGAAGACTCCAACGACGAGGAGCACGCTTCGTAGATGCCGAGGGGCTGCTCGTGAAGACAGGGTGGCCAACGTAAGTATGCCTCCCTCCCCGCCACTATCGGCGCGCATCACGAAACAAACATATTTGAATGTGACGACGACGAGTATCGACCAAAGGATCAGCGATACCACTCCGAACACGTTCGTCTGAGAAACCCCTCCTGCGGCCTTTAAACACTCCCGCAGCGTGTAAAGCGGGCTCGTACCGATATCTCCGAAAACGACTCCGATGGCACCAAATGCCAACGCAGAGGTTCCCTGTTTGGGATGCGACATATTCAGAGTGGATGCGGACATAAATCCTCGCCGATATCTGAGGTGTCTCTAGGTTCGACAGGTCGCTACGTCACGTCCGCTGAGAACAGTAAGCTTCACGTGTTTGCGGTAGTTGCCGAACGTTGTAGGGCTTCGTCGCATTCGCGTTAAAGCGCCCAACTAAGACCAGAGTGTGTCCTTGACGCGCTGACACTCTCACCAAGTCCAAATTCAATTCCGCTGCTACGAGCGTTCGCCGGTCTTTACCGCGGTAGCAACGACTGCATCTGCTGCTGCCATCGCCTCTTCGCGCGATAGCGCTCTTCCACTGGCGACATTCCCGCTGCCGTGAAACGATTCGATCTCCCAGCACCATTCACCTGTCAACTCGTCCTGCCAAACGCAGGCGCGTCGATGGGCCATCGAGTGCAAATTAGGATCAAGCTCTCGTATCCACGACGGAAAATCTGCCTCTTCACTACAGCACCAACCACTCATTCCCCGCTCCTATTGCGGACTTGTGACGTCCGTTTGTCTATTACCTTCACTAGTGCTGCTCACCGTACTAACGGCTGAGTCGGTTTCCCAGCCGCCGCCCAACGCATTGAAAAGCCGTATCGCTGTCAACGACACATCACCATTCGCGCTGACCCAGCGCGTCTGTGCGTCGAGAAGAGCCTGCTGTAACACAAGGACATCGAGGAAGGTACTCGCACCCGCCTTGTATCGGTAGATCGCCGCGTCATAAGCAGCACGACTGTGGTCGAGAGCTGAGGCCAGATTCTTGCGCTTGCGTTGACGCGCATCGAAATCGATTAACGCATCATCGATTTCATGCCACGCGCCTAAGACAGTCTTTTGATACTCGAGCGCAGCCTCTTGTTGCTGCGCCTCACGCAGGTGCAACATCCCTGTGAGACGACCGCCTTGGAAGATCGGCAGATTTAGCGTGGGGCCAATCGCAAACTGTCGGGCAGCCCATGTACCCAAGGTTGCGAAGTTCAGCGACTGCATGCCAAAGCTTCCACTCAAGGTGACGGACGGATAAAAGTCGGCCTTCGCGGCGCCAATCCCCGCAGTTGCCGCGTGAAGACGCGCTTCAGCCTCCCGTATATCTGGGCGACGCTTGGCCAGCTCAGACGGCAGGCCCATCGGCACCTCTGAGGGCACAGGGGGTATGGGCTTGGCTGTTTCGAGCTCATCCGCCAAGGCGCCCGGTTCAGCAGCGACGAGCAGGCTCAAGGCGTTGATCAGCTTATCTTCCTGCGACTCGAGGTCAGGGATACGCGCCGATACTGCTTGCACCTGTGCGGCAGCCTCGGAGACCTCAAGCGACGTGGTTGCTCCGGCTTTCTGACGCGCTTGCGTGAGCTCGAGACTATGCTTAACCAACCCAAGGGTCTCGGTCGTATTTTTCAGTGTTGCCTGAACAGTCCGCAATTGAACATAGTTGGACGCGGTTTCGCTAAGCACCGCGAGTATCACTCCGTGGCGCGTTTCGTCTGACGCCGAGGTCAATGCATCGGCGGCCTCAACCGAGCGACGCGTCTTCCCCCAAATATCTAACTCCCACGAAGCATCGAATCCGTATTGATATAGATTCATGGGAGCACTGATGTCCGCTCCGCTGATGCCCGCATTGCCATTCCCAACGCCATTGGCAAGGCTCGACGCCGGGGGCTGCGAACCCACACCGGTCAAGCTCATCAGACCGTTTTCACTGGCACCCATCCGTTGCGCACTTGCGTTTGCTCCAATCGACGGCAGCCCCGCGGAGCTTACGATTCGCCTCTGCCATCGACTCTGTTGCAGCCGGCTCGCTGCGACTTGAATATCGAGGTTTTGGGCTGCCGCTCGGTCTACCAAACCGTTGAGGATTGGGTCATCGAAGATCTTCCACCAGGTTGCCAGAGCGGCGGCGTTCGTTGGGTGGCTCTCGCTACTGTCCACCACGTGATCGCGCCATGCTTCAGGCGGCTTCGGGTCGGGTTTGACGAAGTCCGGACCCACCATGCATCCTCCGAGCAGCGTGGCAATCTGGACTGCTATGATGGTCGCGCACAGCGGCTTGAAGTTCATCATCTCGCAGCTCCACTACGCGCGCTGACATCGACCTTCGGCACGACGGACATACCGACCTTCAGCAGACCTGCTGCCGGTTGATTTGCGTCAAGCACGATCTTCACTGGCAGACGCTGCACTACCTTTGTGAAGTTGCCCGTCGCATTATCAGGGGCCACGGGCGCGAACGTCAGACCCGTTGCTGGCGACACGCTGTCGACGTGTCCAGTCAGTTCCACACCCGGCAACGCGTCGATCTTCACGCGAGCCAATTGACCCGGTCGCATATGCGTGAGCTGAACCTCGCGAAAGTTGGCGACGACGTAAGCTTCGGACAGAGGTACGACCGCGAGCAGGGTGGTATTCGGGCCAACGTACGCACCGACACGCACCGAACGTTGTCCAATCACGCCGTCAAACGGCGCCAAAATCTTGGTGTACGAGAGGTTGAGTTCGGCCTGATGTACCGCCGCGCCTGCCAGCGTTACCGCCGCTTGCGCCTCTGCGTCTTCGCTAGCCAACACGCCAAGTTCCTTTTCGGCAGCGGTAAGTGCTGCGGCGTCGCGATCGCGGATAGCCGCTTGCTGACGCTGAGCGAAGCTCGTCTGTTGCTGTTGCTCCTGCGTGCCGGCGCCTTGTCGCGAAAGGTCTGCATAGCGCTGGGCGTTCTGACCTGCGAACACGACGGCAGCGTCATCGGCGCGAACGGCTGCTCGTGCCTGATCGATGGTCGCGTGCTGTCTTGTCTCGCGGGCCTGAGCATTCTTGAGTCGTGCTTGCGCCGCACTCAGCTGACTCTGCGCCGTTTCGAGCGCCACCTGGTAGTCGCGGTCATCAATCGACGCAAGAAGGTCACCCGCTCGCACAGGCTGGTTGTCTTCGACCGCCACCTTTGAAATTAACCCTGACACTTTCGGGGCGACGAGCGTGAAGTCTGCGGTGATGTAAGCGTCGTCGGTCGACTGCATGCCTCGCTCGAACAACCCGGCCACGCGGAACATGGCAACCGTTCCGATTACGACAACGACGGCAACCACGCCGATAACTATCCATTTCTTCATAATTGCGTTCACTTGGTGAGCCGAGGATCTGTACCCGGCGGATATGTACGTTGAGGCAGTAAGACGAGCACCAGTGCGAGCACAACTGCCATTGCCCCAAGGACGAGGTACACGTCGGCAACGCCCATGAGGAGGGCCTGACTTCTGATTTGCTCAGCCAGCGCACCGAGTCCTTCTCCGGACATAGGCCGACCAGGTTCAAGATGCAGGACATTAGGTCGACTCAAGATGTCCGAGCGGGCAAGCAGATGAACCCTGCGGCCAATCTGGTCGAGGAGCACGTTCGAATGAAAATGCTCCCGATGCGTAAGAAGCGATTCGACAAACGCTGCCCCAATCACGGTTGCCATCCCACGGGTCGTGTTGAACATCGCCGAGGCAAATGGCCCCTCTGGAGGCTGCACCGCGCCGGTGGCGCCCATGAGCACTGGCAGCACGGTCATCGGCTGCCCGAGCGCATGCATCGCCTGAAGCAGATAGAAGTTGTCGCGTACCCAATCATCGGTTAGGAATGAGCCGCCGATGCAAGCGGCCAGGAGCAACGCTAGGCCTGTAGCCAGCACAATGCGACTATCCAGCCATCTGATATTGCAAAGCATCGCTGCGAACGGGGACGCCACCAGCTGCGGAATCGCGATCGTCAAGGCGAGAGGCCCGATCTCAAGCGGACGATAACCGCGCACCTCGGCCAGATAAGTGGCCGGTAGCATCGATGCAGACAAGAAAATGATCAAGATGCCCGCAAGCGTGAGCAATCCATGAGCGAAATTGCGTCGACCAAGCATCTGTAGCTTGAACAAAGGCAGCGGATGGTTCCATTCGTTGATGAAGAAGAGAACCAGCGAGGCCGTACCGCAAATGAGTAACGTGCATATCAGAGGCGAAGCAAGCCAGTCGAGGCGCTCGCCTTGCTCAAGTGCAAGCACGAGCATCGCCACGCCACCACATCCGCTGAGCACGCCGCGCCAATCAAATTGACGGAATCGCTCGAGGCGAACAGGGTCCTGCGGCAGGCCCCACCCCATCAGCAAGGCAGCAAGCAGACACGGGGGAATCACCTGCCAGTACACAAACTGCCAACCGACCGTGTCGGTCCAAAGGGCAGCCAAGGGAGTTGCGAGATTTGGGCCGAAGGTCGCCGTCAGCGCGTAGGCGCTCATGCCGTAAAGCTTGATTTTCGGCGGCAAGAACCGAAGTGCCGCAGTCATCAGCAACGGAGGGAGTAGTCCACCGACCCCCCCCTGCACCACTCTCAAAGCCAGCAATGTCCCGTAGTCGCTAACAAAAGGAAAGACGACGGCCAAGGCCGCAAAGGCGACCGACACCCCAACTGCAAAGCGCCTGAACGACAGCGTGACGGCAAACCAGGCCGAAATCATCATCCCCGCAACCTCGCCTGCCTCATAGACCGCAGCGATCCACGTCCCTTCGTCGTGACCCATCCCAATCTGGCCGCGCCAATCAACGGAGGCGATGTCGGTCACCCGATCATTCAGTCCTGAAGCCAGGGACGCGATAAGGATGCCAAGCAGTCCGACCATCAACCGGGCATTGAACACATGCGTCGGCGCAGCAGCGGGCTTCGGACTGCTCGCAGGCGCGGGGGCACTCACTGTCGTCGGTTCCGCTAGCGTACTCATCCACCCACCTAAGAGAAATTGGCACATCACCCGCATGGCAGACACCCAAACCACCATGCGATGCAGTAGACTGGATTCTACAACGCGATTCAATGTACTGCATTGCGGGTTTTGGAATACATGTCGCACGGTGCGATAAAATTCCACATCGTGGTAAGAAACAACATTGGGTGCCTTCTAAGCGAGATGCGCCGGGAGGGTCCTTAATTCATCAATGGGGAAACCGTGAGCGACGCAACGGGCGAGGACAAGACGGGCGGTATTCAGGTGATTGCCCGAACCGCAAAGATTCTCAATGCTCTTAGCGAGAGACCCGGCGGCATGAGCCTCGCCGAGATTGCCAAGGAGGTAGAGTTGCCTCGATCGACGGTCCAGCGGATTGTCGCGGCTCTTGGCCAAGAAAACCTCGTGCGTGCAGATCGAAGTGACGGAGTACGTCTCGGACCAGCGCTACTTCGGCTGGTCGGTCGCGTGCATACGGACGTCATCTCGATCGTGCGGCCGCATTTGGAACAGCTATCGGCGGAGATAAACGAGACAACCGTTTTGGCGCGCATGAGTGGGCGCGATATGGCCTTCATTCATATTGTGGTCGCCGAACACGTTCTGCGCGTGATGCCTCGCGTAGGTGGCGATCTTCCGCTCCACAGCACAAGCGGGGGCCGAGCCTTGTTGGCTCTGCATACTGACCTCGATGTAAAAGCTCTGCTCGGCGACGACTACAAGCAAGTCACCCAGAGCACGGTCCATTCCGCGAGCGGACTTCTGCGCGCATTGGCTCGGATCCGCGCTCAGGGCTACGCCTGGGAGTCGAATGAGTCCATCGAAGGTGTGTCCTCGGTGGCAATTGCGATCGACACGGTCCTTGGACCTTATGCTATCTGCATAGTCGCGCCAACAGCGCGCGCCGTCGAGCAGCGAGAACTTTACGCAGACCGGGCACTTCGCTTAAAGGAAATCCTACAGGCGGAGATTGGACGCAGTTCAATCGGCGCCTGAGCAAGCATCTTCGAACGTTATTGTTGGCGTACAGCGAACAGAGTACCTGGAAGTCAATCAGTGTCTCTGGCAGTGTTGTTTGCCTTCCCTAAGTAAATCCCCCAAGCGACGCGTCTGAATCGCTGTCGCGAACGTATTCGAAGAAAAGTCTACGAAATCGCCTTCCGCGCAAACTGTCCTACGCACTCAGACGACATCGCGTAGCGCGCGGATCAATGAGCGAACGTGTTGATCGCACCGACACTGTACGCACCACCACTTGCTGACCACATTTTGCTCGACGTGCAGTCGTGCCCCTCTAGACCTCTCCGTTTCGTTGGTTCTTCCAACCGTTGTTGCTTCGTTCTGCTCCTGCGACATAACACGAACGATTGACAGCGCCGACGAAAGATCATGTCCCACGGGAGGTCTCCCTCACACAATCGAATGTTCGCGAGCCTGATCGTTTGGTTTTTGCGAATGACCCGTTCGCGCAATCTGATTATTTCCGATAAGCGCTTCCCACTATTCTAGGCTCGTTAGCAAAGGACTAATGCAATTTACGCAACGATGTAGATTTGGGAGGAGACATGCAAGGAAAAGAGTGGGACACATCCTATGAATGGAAAGCAGTGACACTGCTGGCGCTTGGATTTGGCCTCGTCGGTCTCGATCGGTGGCTCATTGCACCATTGTTCCCCTCAATTATGAAGGATTTGGGGCTGACCGCTCAGGATGTCGGGAACTGTATTGGCATCCTCGGTTTGTCTTGGGGTGTGTTCGCAATCATCATGGGTGGCTTATCCGACAAGATCGGCCGACGCAAAGTACTGATCCCTTCGATCATCGCTTTTTCGCTGTTGTCCGGGTTCTCGGGCGTCTCCGGTGGACTGGCTTCGTTGCTTGCAATTCGCGCGCTGATGGGCGTCGCTGAGGGATCGTTCTGCCCAACAAGCTTCGCGGCGACGGCTGACGCGTCGCATGCAAAGCGACGCGGATTCAATCTGGGCTTGCAACAGAGTGGCTTTGCCCTCTTTGGACTTGCACTCGCACCTATCATTGCCACGCAACTTCTAGGCGTAATGTCGTGGCGATGGGTCTTTGCGCTTGTTGCCGTTCCGGGACTCATTCTTGGCTTATTAATGTATGTCGTCATCCGCGAGCCGAAAACGCAGCAGGTGACTGAAAGCGAGTTTCCGACTCGCGCTGGAAGCTGGAAAGATGTCATCAAAAGCCGCAACGTCATGCTCGCGATGATCGCACTTTTCTGTGCGATGACTGCTGTCTTCGTGCTTGGAGCAATGTTGCCGCTCTATCTTACGCAATACCTGATGTTGGACATGCGGAGCATGGGCTTCGTCGCGTCTGCGATTGGTTTTGGCGGATTCTTTGGTCAATTCGGTCTTCCGGGAATTTCGGACATCATCGGTCGTCGCACGGCAGGTATCATAGGGTTCGTCGCCACGGCGTTCATGCTTTTCTTCTTCCGAGGCATCGGCGCGCAGCCTGTGCTCCTCTTCGCCGTTCTCTTCGTGATTTCTTTCTTCACTCTGGGTCTCGTCGCATTGCTGTCTGGCCCGATTGCTACGGAAGCGGCACCTGCCGGAATGGTTTCGACGTCAATCGGCCTGGTTGTAGGTGCCGGTGAAATTTTTGGTGGGGGCGTCGCGCCAGCGTTAGCCGGATTTGTAGCGACTCATTTCGGAATTCACAACATCGTTTGGCTTCCGATTTACGGAGTCCTGCTCGGCTTCCTGGTCTGCCTCTTTCTAGTTGAGACGGCACCCAAACGCGCCCGTCAAATCAAGCAAACATTTCCTGCTGTTGAGCTTCCCCAACAAGAGTGAGCAATCAGATGCGTCGACGAATTAGGTCAACTTTTAGCTTAGTTCGTCGCTCGTCTAGACTCGGCTTAGGGCAGTCGAAATTGAACTAGATGCCCTATGTTCGGCGTTGGTGGGCAATAAACGAATACAAAACTTCCGGTGCCGAATGATTTTGAATGGAGACAAGATCATGTTCAGCTTAAAACGAAAGTATCGAATTACGCCCAAATATCGGTCGCGTCATTCGTCAAATTTTCGAACGCACCGCGAGAACCATCGTCAGCGAAACTAAAAGTCGCGTCTACGTTCGCTATGTCAATCTAGACCATGAACCAATCCCGCTCTCTGCAGGGGTAGTTCGTCAGGGTCAGAGGGATATTTGGCGACCTACTCGTATAACCGCGCGCTCTTGTCTTGAATCTCAGCCATCTGGCGCGTAGGCGAATCGCATACCCGAAAAGCCGTCAAGCCGTACCGAGTTGTTGTCCTGATGCCTTTCGTGAGGCGTAGGAGGATTAATTGCGCCCATTGATACCAGTATCCATCGACGGTCGTCATCTTTGACTCACACCAGCGCGCCAGCAACGCACTGGATTTTCTAGAAACGCTGCTTTCCAAAGTTGAGCACTGGCATTGCTCGGTTGAATGCACGGGAGCATGTCATATTGCTTGAGGCGGATATGCACAATAAGTTTTATTGGAGACTTTCTAAATGACGTTCAAACCTAAACTCCGCCTCCTTGTCGCACTTTTACTTGGCTCAGGTATTGCAACGATTGCCAAGGCACAAAGCTCAGTCACGCTCTACGGTGTCGTCGATGGTGGCGTTATGTACGTCAGCAAAACGCTCAATGAAAAGACAGGGCAGAATGGTGGAAAACAGTTTTCTTTCACAAACGGGAATCTGCAGTCGTCCACGTTCGGCTTATTGGGAACTGAAGACTTGGGTGGAGGCCTTCACGCAATCTTCAACTTGGAAAGCGGTATCGATATCTCGAATGGCGGCTTCGCAGACTCCACCGGAAACCTATTCGGACGTCAGGCTTGGGTTGGCTTGGAAGGCGGCTTCGGACGGGTACAGGTCGGCGTTCAATATTCCCCGTTCGTGCTGTCACTGATTGCTTCCGATCCGCGCAACATTTCCTTGTTCGGCAGTGAAGTTCCGATTTACACCGGACAGCTTTTCGCTACCGGCGCCTACAATCCCAACGCAATCGGTTATACAAGCCCTTCATTCTTTGGTTTGCAGGGGCGAGCGATGCTGGCTCTGGGCGGCACGGCGGGAAACTTTCAAGCTGGTAGACAGTACGCAGGAAGCCTTACTTATGCCAATAGTGGCGTTTTGCTCACCGCCTCGTACTATGACGGAAACGCAGGGGGCTCAGCCGCAACGACTCCCATCCCGAGTACGGTTCCGTTCATTGGACGTACCATCGGCGCTGGTTACGACTGGGGAAGTTGGGGCGTCAGAGCAGTGTTCGTCAACTATAAGCTGCAGGGCTCGTTTGACAATCGGGTCTTCGGTGCCGGCTTCAACTACAACATCACCCCTTCCCTGAACGTTAATGCTGGTGGTTGGTTTATCCGAGACGGGAACGATTCCAACAACCGGTCGATTATGGCTGCCGCCGGCGTCGTCTACTCCTTGTCGAAAGCGACCGCACTGTACGGGCAGTACGGCTTTGTCAATAACAAGGGTGCAGAACATATTGGGCTGTCGACCAACGGCGCGCTGTACGCACCAGCCGGTAGCACTAACGGCGTAACCCTGGGCATCCGCCATATGTTCTAAATTCTCTGGTTGCGTCAGTCAATCAAACTGTCTTACCGCGAGAAAATCGCCACCGGAACATCAGCAGGACGCTGTGGTTCGGTGGCGCTGAGAACTCTTAGAGGCAGGACACCGCAACGTGTGGCGGAGAACCATACACTCAGTTTCGTTAGCAATCAGTCGTCGATACGCAAGCCGGCCTTGATGGTCACTTGCCAGTGCAGAATCTTTCCATCCTCTACATGACCTCGCGTTTCCACAACTTCGAACCAGTGGATGTTATGGAGGGTCTTTGCCGCCTTCGCCAACGCGATACGGACAGCCTCATCGCTCGACTGCGGCGACGAACCGGTGAGTTCAACCTGCTTGTAGACATGCTCCGACATGGGCTTCTCCCTAATAGGATGGACATGATGAGGTCGCCTTAGCGACAGGACTGCATCAAGCGATGCACTCCAACTTTAAGCAGCAAGACACGAGCCATGGCGAGTATTTTCTCCAATTAGCCGCACGCCACGCCTCGACGAAGCAGCCGGGCGTCGACTATCTAGCTCAACGCTCGATGCGCGATAGTCTCAACGTTTGAGCGGAATCATGGAGCTAGCACGACGAGGCATCTCGCCATAGATCTTTCGATCCTCGATGACGATTTGAACTGGCCGGAGAGTCGCCCCTTTGCAAGGTCCATCGACGCACAATCCGTCTTCGAATCGAAACATGGCGCTGTGATGTGCGCACATGATGACTTCGCTGTCGTAGGTCCAGAAAGTATTTGGCTCGTAGTTCAAGGGAACCGAGAAATGTGGACATAGGTTCTGATATGCCCAGACTTCATCGCCGCGGCGAATGATGACGACGTCTGTCGTTGCGGGATCAGTCGCCTTGATCTCAATGGCACCGTTGTCCGGTACGTCGTCAAGAGCACAAAGAAGCACTTGTGGTTCGCCGCTAATAGAGCTCATCTCTTCGTCTCTTTAAGCGTTTGCTCGACTGAGCACGAAATCCCGCTTGACGTCGAAAAAGGGACTCGACAGATCCCATTTCTTCGCCTCTTCCCGGCTAACATTCCGTACGTAATCGACCACCAACGACGATTTCACGCCGAAGACTGCATCCGAACGGACATATGGGTCGTCTGCGCTGTACAGCGCAGTAGTCAGAGTGTCGTATCCGGGTGCTTGAATAAGAAAATGCACGTGTCCCGGTCGCATCGGATGACGACCTACTGCCAACAGCATTTGCCCAACTGGCCCGTCGGTCGGAATTGGGTAAGCCGTAGGCTTGATTGCGCGAAACGCGAACTCGCCTTCCGGCCCGGACCGGAAGCGGCCGCGGAGGTTACTCTCCGGTTGGTCCGGGTCCTGCCCTTCGTACATTCCGTTGTTCGCGGTTTCCCACACTTCGATGAGAGCGTCGGCGACCGGCTCACCGCCGTCGTCCACCACACGACCATGAAACAGCGTCGGCTCGCCTTCGGTACGCGCGATGTTCGCACCATATTCTTCGTCGAATGCGCCCTCTCGATAGAACGGCCCCAAGAGACTGCTTTCGGTTGTCGCTGAATCCGCAACGCCATCCCGTTGATTGATTTCATCGAGCATGATGGACAAGCCGAGCGTGTCTGACAGCAGAATGAATTCCTGCCGAATGCCGTCGCACTTCTTCCCAGTTGCGGTCAGGAATTCAATACCTTTGCGCCATTCTTCGCCTGTCAACTGGACCTCTTGGGCAAAAGCATGCAGATGTCGAATGAGAGCTGTCATCAACTGCCGCACGCGGGCATCGGTACAACTTGACAGTGTCGCCAGCACAGTGTCGGTAATGGGGTGCACTGCTTGCCCGGCCATGGGGCGCTCAGTTGTCGTATTCATGATGTCCTCACGCGATCGACGCGTTTGTGTAATTGTGAATCGTCTCCGTCCTGCTTTAGACGCATGCCAACCGATGAGAACCAAACGTCCTTCGATGACACGATCGTCTAACCCTACCCAACATGTTGTTACTTTCAACCGGAACCTCGGAAAGCGGCGCCGATTGATGATTCACTCACTGAGCGCGACGAACCCTACCGCCTCAATGCATCCGATGCTGGCACAACAATCCCGCCTACCCGCTTTGCTCATGCGTTTGCCGCGACTAACTCGGTGCCCGCCCTTCATAAGCGTCAACAAGCAGCGCACGCAGCGGCTCACGCTCAATCGCACGAGGATTCCAATAAGGCTTGTCCAGTGCGATGTTCAATGCGACATCTATATCGGACTCTTTCATCCCGATGTCTTTCAATGCAGTGGGCGCTCCGTTCTTGCGCGCCAGTTCGAAAACAGCCTGCGGACCATCTTCGGCATGAAGCGCGCGAGCAATCCGCGACATCGCCTCCGGGGCGGCCTCGCGGTTGTATGCCAATGCGTGAGGCAGCACGATCGTATGGGTCTCAGCGTGAGGCAAGTTAAAGCTGCCTCCTAGCGTATGACATAGCTTGTGATGCAATGACATGCCAACACTACCCAAGACCGCACCACACAACCACGCGCCGTACAAGCAAGCACCACGTGCGTCAAGATCGTTCGGCTGATCCACCACCCCTGGCAGACCCTCTCCCAACGCACGAATTCCCTCTTCAGCAATGAGGTTCATGATGGGATTAGCGTCTTGCGAGTACAGGCCTTCCGCAGCGTGCGCGATTGCATTGATGCCGCTTGTGACTGAAAGACCTTTCGGCAGCGATACCGTTAGCGCCGGGTCATAAATCACCGTCTTCGGCAAAACACGAGCATCGCGCCCTGTCTTCTTGATTCCGTTTTCCGTCAATCCGTAGATGGGGGTCATCTCCGAACCGGCGTACGTAGTCGGGATCGCAATGATAGGGAGCGCCGTCTCAAGGGCAATCGCTTTACCAAGGCCTGTTGTCGATCCTCCACCGATGGCAATGGCACAGTCTGCCTTGACGCTCGCCGCGAATTCGCGCGCCTTGCGCGCAGTCTCGATGGGAACATGCATGACGGCTTCGGCAAACACCCCGGCGGCTCCCTTGCCGAGTCGTTCGGCAAGCTGCTCTGCTTGTGCACGCTGCTCCGGCGTCGAAAGCACAATCGCTCGCCTCGCGCCAAGCAGATCAATCTCACGGCTAAGGTGGTCCAGACTGCCAACACCGAACACCACGCGTGAGCTTAGGCTTTGATATACGAAAGGTTCCATAGAACTAGCGCTCCGTGATCTATCAGCGGGGGAAGTACGGGGGGATCTTTGCGTCGACGTTCACCCAAACCGACTTCGCCTGGGTGTATTCGCGCATTACTTCGAAACCCATCTCCCGGCCGTATCCGCTTGCACCCACTCCGCCAAAAGGCGAACCAGGGCTGACTCGCTTGTAGCAGTTGATCCACACCATGCCGCTTCGGATTTCACGTGCCATTTGATGGGCTCGTTGAAGATCTCGCGTCCACAGTCCTGCCCCAAGTCCATATTCCGTACCGTTCGCAATAGCAAGCGCTTCTTCATCGGTGCGGAAGGTCGTCACGGTCATGAACGGCCCGAACACCTCTTCTTGCGAGACGCGATCGGTCGGTTTGGCGTGGACGATCGTCGGTTCGACGTAGCAGCCTTTCGCGAATCCCTCACCATCGGGTGTCTTGCCTCCAGTCAACACGTCACCGCCCTGTTCGCGAGCGATGTCAACATAGGACAACACGCGGTCGCGATGTTGGAGAGACGTAAGAGGACCCATTTCGGTCTTGGGATCGAGCGGATTGCCCAGCTTGATGGACCGGGTGAGCGCCACGAACTTCTCGAGCACTTCGTCAGCCACCGACTCGTGGACAATCATTCGGGACGCAGCAATGCACGCCTGACCTTGGTTATGGAAGATACCAAAGGCCGAACCTTGGACGACCGCAGCGATGTTCGCATCAGCGAACACGATATTCGCACCCTTCCCGCCAAGCTCGAGCTGCACTTTTTTCAGATTGCCGCTCGAAGCTTGGACCACTTTACGACCCACAGCCGTCGAACCCGTAAATGCGACCTTGCTAATTTCCGGATGCTCTGCAATGTACTGGCCAGCAATATGGCCGAGCCCCGGCAAAATATTGACCACGCCTTTCGGGAAGCCGACCTCTGCCATTAGTTCAGCAATTGCCAAGCTTGAAAGCGGCGTGAGCTCTGCTGGCTTCATGACCACGCAGTTGCCTGCGGCGAGTGCCGGTGCCATCTTCCAGCTTGTGAACATCAACGGGAAATTCCAAGGCACGACTTGACCGACGATGCCAACCGGTTCACGTGTCAAGTAGTTCAGAAAACCCGCGTCAACCGGGATGACTGACCCTTCGAACTTATCAGCCATACCGCCAAAATAGCGGAAAGTTGCGGCAGTACGTGGGACGTCAAGAAAGCGCGTGTCACGAATCGGATGACCAGTATCGATCGACTCGAGTTGCGCGAGACGGTCCGCATTTGCCTCGATTGCGTCTGCGAGTTTGAGCAGCAAGCGGCCGCGATCCGCCGCCGCCATATTCTTCCATGCGGGGTAAGCGGCTTTTGCCGCAGTTACGGCACGGTCGATGTCGGCGTGATTCGCCATCGCGATATCCGCGATTACCGTGTTGTCGTGCGGATTCAGCGTTGCAAGCGTTTCGCCTGAGAGCGACGGAACGAAATTGCCGTCAATGAAGAGTTGGGTTTGCATGACAGTCCTACTTGTTATATTGCCGAGACGCAATTGCCCCACGGCGCCACAAACTTGTGGCGCCGTTGGTTAAAGACTGGGGCAGCGGAGGAAGTAGAACCGGATCCTTAGAACTGGATCGGATTGGCAGGCAGTTCACCGCTTTCGTAACGCTTCGGCAGGTCAGGCGTTGCGTTTTCCCAAACCAGCAACATCGAGCGCTTTTGGGAGAAACCCTTGTGGCGGATATCTGCCGGCATTGCAGCGACGTCACCCGGATTCATCGTAATGCGCGCACGCGGCTCGCCCGTATCCTTGTCAGCGATGTCCCAGATGATTTGGTCGGAGAGTTGCAGGAACCATTCAACACGGTCATTGCCATGGAAGACCGGGAGCACGAACTCTTCGGTGGTCGGGCAGAACAGGCTCTGCTGGCAAACAGACGTCACCGACGGATTCCACGTAACGTCCGAGCGCGACAGATACTTGAAGAGGCTGAATGCGTGGAGCGACTTCTCGTAACCCGGCTCAGCGTGAATCTCCGGCTCCGACTGCGACACGTCGGCGAAGTGACGATTTACCGGCAGGTCTTCGCGCAGCGGCGAATCGCCTTCGAGGCCAGGCATGCGCTTGGTCGCAATCCGGAAGCGCTCGATTGCTTCGAAGTTGTCGCCATGCTTGCTACCGTAAGCCGAGCCGGTTTCGCCAGGTGCTGCGAACGGATCGAAGCCTTCATTGACCCAATCAGCCAGAATTGCCTTGAACGTCGCCATGATCAGCGGCGTTTCGAATTGCTCGGTGTAGTCGATGCCGGCCGCCTTGAAGCTGGCGTTGTACGAGCCAGCGTATAAATCGACTTTACCGTAGTGGTTGCGGGTACCAATCACCGGGTCGAAGTTGACCCAACCGTAAAAGAAGCCCCAAGCGACGTCGCGCATCATCGCACGAAGGAACTCATCAACGTAAATCTGGTGCGTCCGAATTTGTCCATTCGACGGCCACTTGATGGTGGCAAAGTACGAATCACGGCTGAATTCAAACTCGCCGAGTTTGAAAGCGCGATAGCCAGTGACTTCATGCGGTTCGCTCGCAACGACATCTGCTTGAATGCTTTTCTGTACCGTTATGAACTCCGTAATGTGCTAGTGAGTGGTGAGCTTAGCGATCGCAGATATCGGCCCAGCGTTCCACCGAATTCTCGCCAAGGATGGTTTGCAGGAGAAGTACGCCCATCTTGACGGCAGTGAATCGATAGGCCGCGCCAGCGGGAAGCAACACTTGATGGCCGCGTTGCAGGTGAACACGCCCCATCGGCTTTCCCTTCGGCTCACCATCAAGACGTAGGGTTCCCTCTTTAGCACTGTCGACAAGCGGGCCATCCGTCGGATCGATGAACTGAACGTCGACCTCGCCGTCCATGACCACAGCGAACTCATCATGCGCTGCGCTGAACCACGGCGACGTACCTTCCGCACGAAGCGTTTCGATGACGTACTTCAGGTTCTTCGCGACAACCACCTTCTCATAAGGCAGTGCGCCAGCGGCCACGGCAAACACGTTCGACTTCGCGTAGTGCTCTGCCTTGCCTGTGATGATTTCGATCGAGCCTTTCGAGTAACCGTTCAGACTTCCGAACACCGTTTCTTGCATGATGTGCCTCCAGTTAAGTTATGAGATGCGTAAATACAGGGTAAGTCGTGAAGGCCGCCATATCAATGTTCAAGCTGTTCTGGAATCGCGAACCGAATGTCCGTAAAAAGCCTCCAGTCCTGCTCCCTACTTACACCTGCTGCCTGCCTAAGGGCATCGAGATTGCCTTGCAGCGCTGCGCTCGCCGCTGACGGACGCGATTTCTAAGCGTTGCCCACACGGGTATGGCAATCACCAGTTCTGGCCTGACATCGACAGCACTCTGAGTTGCCTGCGAGTGGACTGAATACGAAAGGGCATTCGTTCCGAAGGCAAACGCTCACTTCAGGACGACTTGCGTATTCAAAGACTCTGCTCTGAATGTTTTCCAAAAATTCGGTTTAAGACGACGAAGCGACGTCATTACTCTGACTGACATCGATTCAACGAACTTACGAATATTCGATCCGACTTCCGGCGCGCACAGCCGCGACGGTCGTGGCACGCCGTTGAGCTTTTCAAAGTTAAGGAGCATCTCCCGCATGACAGCTCGATCTGCAGTGGCGGATTGCAGCATCGCTGTGTCCTGCGCCCGCTTAGCGGGGTCACTTTCCTTCATCCAGTTGAAATTCGCTGTCGCCGTGGGCGATGTGAAGTCTAAGAAGACTCTTCTGCGTTCTGCCGCGTACTTGTCCAGTACTCTCTTCGATGCCGACTCTTTGATGACTGCGATTAGAGCAGTTGCCAAGTGTTCCGCATCGAGCACTCCGCCAGAAAGCCCGAGTCCTCCAATCGGATTCGTGATGTGCGCTGCATCACCCGCTAAGAGCACGCGACCGCGACGGAACTCAGATGCGCAACGTTGATGTACCCGGTATGGATTAATGTGGTCAACGCGATATTGGTCAGGATTCGGCGCACCCGGCAAGATCTTCCTAAATCGCTCGGGCATGCGGCGGCGCACTTCGTCCATCGAGATATCTGGATCCTCACCGTAGCAGACTCTCCACAATCCGCTCTGATCAAGCTGCACCACTACGGCCCAATCCACAGGGTCATGCACAAAATTCGCACGAGAGTACCCATGGAAAGAGAAATCGTAGAATATGTTCGTTGCCACCAGCCTTTCATCCCAGGTGGTGCCATCAAAAGTTAACCCCAGCTGCTCACGCACCGTGCTGCGCGCACCATCGGTTGCCGCGACCCACCGTGTTCGAATGCGGGATAGCCCGCCAGGCATGCGGGTTTCAATCGTTACATAGGCAGTATCTTGCTTGATGCTTTCGACGCGATGATTCCAACGGATATCAACGTTAGGTAGCGCCTGAAGGTGTTCGACAATCACGTTGGAGACGTGATTCTGTCCCAACAAGAGCATATACGGGTGCTCCGTATCCTCGTCGAGCACACCCCAATCCAAAGTGGAAAACAACGTACCGTCGCCGTGGCGGTAGTTAATCTCCGGGGACCAAACAGCACGTTTTCGCACATCGTCTAGCAGCCCAAAGCGCTCTAAAGCGGCGACGGTGGGCGGCATGTAGGCTACTGCTCGCGGAGATGGCGAGACGCTAGGCTCCGATTCCAACACCACCACTTTTACCCCGGCACGGCCAAGTTTCAGGGCGGTGAGCAAGCCGACGGGACCTCCGCCAACTACGACCACGCCTTCTAGCGTCTCCATCATGTGTCTCCTTTAAACACGCGTTTCTCAAGGAAAATAGCCTCTGAATGGGCTATGTCGCGCGTGTTCAAACCAAATAACCTACAGTGTTTCCTTCTGCAAAGTGCCGAGCGTTTGAGCGCGACACGGCTATCGATCTTTGCGTCTAGATGCCGGATGTCAAACCGCGAAATCGGCTTTAGCAGATCGATATAGGTACTCATGCGATTAATGAACGGCTTGACGCTACCGTCCTTCACTGCCCATGTGCCCCAATATTGTTTTGCGTTAGGAGGACAACTGCAGCATGCTTATCGAGGTGAGGCCGTTTTACTCATTCCGCCTACCTTTGGTGATTCGTTCAAGAGTGCATTCGGGCATATCGACGGCCTATGCGCGAAGCACCCTTTTTTCGGCCGGCACGCAAATCATTGGCTACCGGCCAGCCTACTTACTTGGACTGCGCGACCAGCTTCTTGGTGATCGTGGCAACATGCTGACCTTGGAAGCGAGCGATTGCCAGTTCGTTTTCGCTCGGTTGACGCGAACCATCTGCACCCGCAAGCGTCGACGCACCGTAGGGCGTGCCACCGGAAATCTCGCTCATGTTGACCAGTCGCTGCTCCGAATACGGCACACCAACGATGACCATACCGTGGTGAAGCAGGGTCGTATGGAAGCTGCTGATGGTCGTTTCTTGACCACCGTGTTGCGAAGCGGTGCTCGTGAAGACGCTACCAACCTTGCCAATCAGGCCACCGTTCATCCACAGACCACCCGTTTGGTCCAGGAAGTTGCGCATTTGAGCGCACATGTTGCCGAATCGCGTCGGCGTACCGAAGATGATGCCATCGGCTTCCGCGAGAATCTCTGGCGTAGCAACCTGAACACTTTCGAATGCAGCGCGATAGCCCTTCATCCCGCTCTTAACCAAGACTTCTTCGGGCACGAGTTCCGGAACCTGGAGCAACTTCACTTCAACGTCTTCAACTTCTCTGACGCCTGCCGCGATCGCTTCGGCCATCTTGTAGATGTGGCCGTAGCCGCTGTAAAAAACAATCTGAATCTTAGTTGCCATATCGTTTCTCCGGGTTGGTTCTCTTAAGAGACAAAACTCAAGTTCAGACGAACTTCATGTGTAGCGGCGACTGACTTTGTACGCTGTGGTGACTCAACACGCGTTTGACGGTTGCGCGAAAGACAAATGCAGGTAGACCTCTTCCTGTTCGCAAATCGCGAAACCTAAAAATCATAGAGAAATTGCATTCCTGGTTCGTTCCGGTTTCGCGAACGAGTCGATCGCCAAACACGAACAGCATCACACGCGGCGCCACACCCAGCATGACAGTCGTGGCCTATCAACCTAATATGTGCCGCCACAATCTTTAAGCGACTCAATCGCGCTGGTCGCTAGCTCAACCACACTGTCGAAGGCAGAGGAGGCCAATTTTCTCGCCCCTTCGTAGTGCGAGGTGCGTCGGACCGAAAGTCGCACGGAACGGCAGACATTCATGCCGTCCTGAATCGCGGTCAAAATTTACGCTGCAAGCTTAAGGGGCGGGGCCGGGCGGCTGCTGCCGTTGAGCTTCTCGAAGCTCAGAAGAACCTCGCGCATCACAGCGCGGTCTGTGCCTGCGTGTGTAAGCAGTTCGGTATCACGGGCGCGTTGCGCAGGGTCGCTTTCCTTCATCCAGTTGAAGTTCTGCGTTGCCGTCGGCGACGTGAACTCAAGGAAGACCTTTCGACGATCAACCGAGTAGTCGTCGAGCACCTTGACCGATGCGGAGTCGTTGACGACCGAGATCAGCGCACGAGCCAGATGTTCTGCATCAAGCACACCACCGGACAAACCCAGACCACCCATCGGATTTGTTGCGTGCGCGGCGTCACCCGCGAGAATCACACGGCCTCGGCGAAACTCGGCAGCACAGCGCTGATGTACGCGGTACGGATTCAGGTGGTCGACGCGATAACGGTCAGGTGTCGGGGCTCCCGGCAAGAGACGCTTGAAACGCTCAGGCATACGACGACGCACCTCCTCCATCGAGATCGACGGATCTTCGCCGTAACAGACGCGCCACAAGCCGCTTTGGTCAAGCTGCACCACCACTGCCCAGTCAAGCGGGTCATGCACGAAATTGGCACGCGAATAGCCATGGACGGTGAAGTCATAGAAGACATTCGTTGCGACGAGTCGCTCTGCCCAAGTGATACCGTCAAAGCTCAGGCCAATCTTCTCGCGCACCGTGCTGCGTGCCCCATCGGTCGCCGCCACCCAGCGAGCACGCAATCGCGAAATGCCACCCGGACAACGCGTTTCAATCGTCACGTAGTTGGCGTCTTGATCGATACTCTCAACGCGGTGATTCCAGCGAATATCTACGTTGGGCAACGTTTGAAGGTGCTGCTTAATGACGTTGGATACATGGTTCTGGCCCAGAAGCAACATGTACGGGAACTCGGTGTCCTCAGCAACAGCACTCCATTCCAGCGTACTGAAAAGCGTGCCGTCGCCGTGACGATAGTTGATGCTCGGGCAATACACTGCACGCTTGCGAATATCCTCAAGCACGCCAAACCGCTGCATCGCAGCGATGGTTGGGGGCATATACGCGACAGCGCGGGGCGACGGCGAAACGCAAGCCTCCGATTCGAGCACAATGACCTTAACGCCAGCGCGACCCAGTTTGAGCGCGGTGAGCAGGCCAACGGGACCTCCACCAACAACGACCACTCCTTCAAGCGTTTCCATTTTTCAGTCTCCTGTCACAACGCGTTTTCAAAAAACCGGCCTTCGCTCAGACTTCACTGTGGGGCCGAATAATGGAAGTAAGCGTAACCAACTGAATTTCCGAAGGCAATGCAATGAGGTTTGCATATCACGAACAGTTCGATCGGCGATTTATGCCCTCGAATACGCCGACGCGGCGGTTTACCCTTGTTGACATCACAGCCCGGCCTGTTTTTTTCAAAAAAGACGAGTGCTACGCGTTTCCTATCAATAGACGAGACCGACGGGTAGTCACGTTCCTAAGTGTCTTGGCAACTGGACATCTAGAACCGAAGCGCGAGCGCTAACAACTCATCACCTGCCCACTGCCAAAGTCGTGGCACTGACTGCCTGTATTGCCGCGTCAAACCACAACAAGAACTTGCTGAAAGCACTCCGATGCGTCGCTTCCTGCGGAATATGCCGCTCCGGAACATGCGCCATCTTTCGCTGTTAGACGCTGGCTTCGCTACTCGACTGCCAATGAACAGTGGATCGGACAAAAAAAACGCTGACCGGGGAGTCAGCGTTAAAGGTCGCCAATGCTAGCTGACGAACCTGAGAGTAGAGTCTTTGCGTACACTGATAGATCCCAGCAATTAAACTTGCGCCCGACCTTTGCTGTCAAACCGCACTTGGACATCGAGCCGTTGAGTACCGGAGACGATATTTGAGAGAACCTCTGCGGATAGATCCGCAATTTTTTGATCATCCGACGCAGAAAGGTCGCTGCTTACCCCTATGCCGCCGATGATGGCCCCGCCGCTGTCCCGCACAGGCGCGCCGCCCGGGATAGAACTTAACAAGAAATCGTAGTAACCAAGGTTTCGAGCGTCATTACGCTTCCAGGCTTCTATACTGTCTAACGTACTGCTCCCCAGTTGAACCGCGGTGAAAGCCTTCCTCTGCGCCGAATCGATCGTGCTAATTTTTGCTTCACGATCTCGTGCGAAGCCGATTAGAAACCCTCGACGATCACAAACCGCGACGCTCACCGCCAACTTAAATCGACTTGAGGCTGTCTTTAAGGAGTCTTGAATCATCCACGAGACAACCTCGAGGTCTAATGCGCTCATGCGTACCCTTCTTTCCCGATTTCGTCCACGAGTATTCTGCTGTAATGTTGAAGCCTAATGGCTCGAATCTCTAGAGGAATCCGAGGTCCGCTTTAAGAGTATCCTCGGTCCTCCTTGAACAATCGAAATAACCCTAGCGAAGGTACTCAAGAAGCAAAGGACAGCGCCGATCCTCGCGCATGCACGCTCTTGCGTCAAATGTGACACTTCAAAAAAGCGAAAAATTCTGCAGACATCCCGCGTACAGAGGCGCAGCGCTGTACTACGTGACCGTACGACATTCGATTTGTAATCGCTCAATGGATATCATCCCGTCGATCTTCCCAAACCGTCAGGACTCTACACGCTCGAAACGCAATTTTACGAGCTAGCACGGTGAAGGAGTTGCATATCGAAGTTGAGCCTGATGCAGCACATAACATCCCGTCAGCGATCATACGCTGGGCGCAGCCGCGGATTTAGGACCGCGAGACAGCTTGACCAATATATTTTCGATGATGTCAACGGCACTCTGGAATTGATACGGCTTCTACCGGCATCGGCATTTCAGTTTTGATACACCGGTTTGTAGTGTTATTGCGGTGCCGACCGCACTGCGTTAGCGGTGTTCTCCTTCGTCGTGGTCAATCTCTTCGCAACCAGTCCGGCTCGCCGCTTGTCGCGTAGTCGATAGCTCTCGCCCTGGATGGCTACGACGTGGGCGTGATGCAACAGCCGGTCGAGCATCGCGGCGGTGAGTGTCGCGTCATCGGCGAACGTCTGGTCCCATTGTCCAAAGGGAAGATTGCTGGTCACGATCAGACTGCCGCGCTCGTATCGTTTGGCGATGACCTGGAAGAACAGATTGGCTTGCTCACGGCTCATCGGGAGATAGCCGATTTCATCGATGATCAACAGCCTGTACGGGTTAACGAACCGTTTGAGAGCGTCGCCGCCATCGAAGCCCTTTGACTGAATCTCGCGCCACAGCACTGTCGCTGGAATCCAGTCCGGTGCCGCTGACGCGATCCGCTCCCGAAGATAGGCTTCGAACGGTTTCAGTATCGACTCGCGCGGAGTAGCCGTGGGCCGAAACGTAGGCGCGTCCTGCGTCGCCAGATACTTCCTCACCGTGTTGACCGAGCAGCCAACCTCGCAAGCAATGGCACGCAGGCTCTTGCCCTGCTTGTGCAATATCCTGATCTGCATGTATCCCTCGTACGAGATCATCGCCGCTCAAAGCAGCCATTATCCCTTCGTCGAGGTGTATCAATTCCTCAGTGCCGACGGTGTATCAATTTACAGGTGCCGATGACAATGAGGTGTAACCGTGCCACCGTCCAGTGCGAACTAACTAGCGTACCTCCCACAGGTACCGTCTAGATAAGCCACTGGAGAATCCCAATGTCTTCGAAGACTTCTGTCACGACCGCTCTCTTGGCAGGCGCCGTTGCGAGCGTAATGACATCGGTCGCTCATGCTGCGCCTCTGACAGAGGCGGAGGTAAGCGCTGCCACTGCTGCTCACAAAGAGAAATGCTATGGCGTGGCCCTCAAGAGAATGAACGACTGCGCCGCGGGCCCGGGAACTACGTGCCAAGGAACTTCAACGGTTGATTTCCAAGGCAATTCGTGGAAGTTCGTGCAGGGTGGTGAATGCGCGAGTATCCAGACCCCAAGCGGCGGTCACGGCTCGCTTTCCCCCGTGAAGTCCTAACCTAAAACGTCAGCAGGAGAGGATGATGCGGGCACCTACTTTAACGACCTTCTGCCGTTACCGTGTGCGATATAGAGATGGCCGCGCAAATTCAGACAGTCGGATAAGTGGAGCGACCTGGGCCCGGATGGGCAGTTCAAACTCCTCCACCTGTGGGCGGCTAAATTCCCCCAGGCAGGACCAGTGGATTATGCGTCGGATTCCTCAGTGACGGCAAGCCTGGTCGCTGCTTCCCGGAGGCGATAACTCTTTCCTTCAAACTCGAGGAGCTTGGAGCGATGCAGGAGACGGTCAAGAATCGTCGAGGCCATGGTGCTGTCGCGAAGGTAGCGCCCCCAGTCTTGGACGATGCGGTTGGATGTGACGAGAATGCTGCGGCGATGCTTGTATCGTTGGTGAACAAGGGTCTGCAGCAGTTCGGCCGCGGCATCAGGGATGCGTTTGGCGAGGAACAGATCGTCAAGCACGAGGAGTTCGGGCTCAACGAGTGCCTTGAGCAGACGGTCCTGATCGGCCCGTGTTTCCACAGCATAGCCGGCGAACACGGTGTCGGACTCGACGTAGCGTACCTTCATTCCCTGCAGGGTGGCGTTGTAGGCGATGGCCTTGGCGACGTGGCTTTTGCCGGTGCCCGTTTTTCCTATCAGCAATGCGTTGTCGCTGTCGGCGACGAACTTCAGGGTGTGTAACTCGAAGCAAGCCTGACGAGGTACTTTGGGGTTGAAGGACCAGTCGAAGTCACTCAAGGTTTTTCGCTCGTCCAGACCGGACTGCTGGTAACGTCGTTCGAGAAGCCTGGATTGCCGCCGATCGAGCTCGTCCTGCAGAATCATGGAGAAGGTTTCGAGGAACGGCTGCTGGCTGGCCTGGGCTTGCAGCACCCTGGTTTCCAGCGTCGCGCTGATGCCAGACAGACGCAGTTCGCGCAGGGCGCGGTCAATTTCAGCGAGGCTCATGCTCAAGGGAGATCTCCGTTGGGTGATGACATGGCGGCGCTATGACTGGCGCCGAGGGTGAACAGGTCGGCATAGTCGTCGCCGTCCCGGATGAGGTGATGTTCCTGAGTCAAGGGCAGTTCGCCCTGAAGGGGCGTGTCCATGTCAGCCAGCGCCTGCTCCAGCAGCCGCTCGGTCAGCGCTTTGACCTGCTTGTAGCTGGTCACACCTTCTTTCATGGCGATCTCGCACGCCGAATCGATCAGGCGGCGGGGGTACCGACGCACGAGACCGACGATGCCCCAGAGCTTGCGCTGACCGATTCGCCCTTCGGTGTCGAACAGTTGCTGACACAAACGCTCGGCGGACGGCCCGATCGCCTTTGCCTGAAACAGGATGCGGCGCGTTTCCCGAGAGGGATTGAACGGTCGCTCATCCTGGGGCAACACCACCGATCCCGGCTTGTCGGCCAGAACGTGCGTGCGCAGCAATGCCTGTGTCTGGAGGTTACGGACTTCCAGGCGACGGGCAAACTTGCGCACGAGCACCCGGCTGCCGATGGGAGCTGGTCGGGCGGCGTAACTGCTGTGATCCACCCGTACGCATGTGTCGTCGCAGACCGTGTAGACCTTGTCGATGAAGTATTCGAAACCGCGTGCGGGCAAGGCGCGCAGATGGGGGCGCTCTTCCTCGAACATCGCCTGAACCTGGCGGCGGGTGCTGCCGTGGATCCTTCTGGCCGCCCAGTTCGATTCCCATTGATCAAGGAAGGCGTTTTGCTCCTCGATCGATTCGAATCGTCGCCCCTTCAGGGCCGTGCCCTGGGTGTGCTGGATTGCGCTCTCGACGGTGCCCTTGCGATTCGGATCCCGTACGCGGGCTGGGTCCGCCACTACGCCGTAGTGAGCGAGCATGGCGGCATACACTGGATTGAGCTCCGGCTCGTACAAATCCGGTTTGACTACGCCTTCCTTCAGATTGTCCAGAACGACGTACTGCGTGACGCCACCAAAGTGACGCCAGGCCTGCTCGTGCAGTTCAGCCCAGACCTGTTTGCTGGACTTCCACACGACGCGGCGGAAGCTGCGCCGCGAGTAACGCAGCGTCATCACGAACAGCCGGGGCTTGCGGTATCGGTTGGTGCCCGGCACCCTGGTCAGGGCGCCTTCGCCATAGTCAACCTGCGCCTCTTCGCCAGGCATGAAGTTCAACCGGTCGAACTGGGCCGGCTCGTGCCGACGCATTGTCCGGACGAATCGCTTGACGCTGTCGTATCCGGCGGCAAAGCCGAATCGGTCCACCAGATCCTGGTAGATGGCCATGGCATTGCGCCGAAGCCGCAACTGAGCCTCTATGAACCCCCGGTGAGGCTCGCAAGCTGATATCTGGCTGCCCTTTGTCGGTGGGCATGGTGGAGGAATTTGCAGCGCGGAGCCGGTGGGCACCGTGGGGGAATTTGCTTGCGCCGCTGCGAATTGCTCTTGGTACTTGCGAATCGTCTTCCGATCCACCCCGGTAACCCGGGCGATTTCCCGCTGACATTTGCCCGCGGCGACGAGTGTGGCGATGGTTGTTTGCAGATGCGGCTTCAAGACGTTCACTCCAGCCACCTCTCTTGTTCATTCTTCGAGAGGTGCAAGGTAACGTCCTGCCAGACCGCGTCAGCATCATGCTCCGCGTGTCTCTAGGTGGGGGATTTCGAGGTGCCCACAGGTGGGGGAATTTGCCCGCCCATCAGGGCCTGGGCCTGAGCCAGCGATAATGCAGGCAAAGGAACCGAGGAAATGACGAAGAGAACCCGACGCACGCACTCAGCGGCGTTCAAAGCGAAGGTAGCCCTTGCGGCAGTCAAGGGCGAGTGCACGCTTGCAGAACTGGCGCAGCAGTTCGATGTACATCCGAACCAGATCACGGAGTGGAAACGGCAGTTGCAGGAGCGCGCGGCCGACGTGTTCGGCTCGGCCGGCCCGGTGTCGAACGAGCCACCAGTAGACGTGACGACGTTGCACGCCAAGATCGGCCAGCTCACGCTGGAGAATGATTTTTTAAGCGGCGCGCTCAACAAGGCGGGATTGCTGAGCGCAAAGCGATGATCGACCGTAGTCACGCGTTGCCGGTTTCACAACAAGTCCGGCTGGTCGGTATCGCGAGATCGAGCGCGTATTACCGGGCGCAGCCTGTGAGCGAAGTCGATCAACGGCTGATGCGCAGGATCGACGCGCTGCATCTGGAGTTCCCGTTTGCCGGTGCACGGATGCTGGCGCGCCTACTGCGCCGGGAAGACCGCGAGGTTGGCCGCCGCCGCGTGCGCACGCTCATGAAGCGCATGGGTGTGGAGGCGCTGTACTGCAAGCCAAACACGAGTCGACGCCACGCGCAGCACAAGGTCTGGCCGTATCTGCTGCGCGGCATGAAAATCGAGCGAGCCAACCAGGCTTGGGCACTCGACACGACCTACATTCCGATGGCCCGCGGCTTCGTGTACCTGACGGCGGTGGTGGATTGGGCCAGTCGCAAGGTACTCGCGCACCGGGTGGCCATTACGCTGGAAGCGGTACATGCCGTCGATGCGCTGGAAGAAGCGTTTGCCCGCTACGGACTGCCCGACATCGTGAACACCGATCAGGGCAGCCAGTTCACGGCGGCGGCGTTCACCGAGGCCGTGTTGGGCCGGGGCGTGCGTCTATCGATGGACGGCAAGGGTGCGTGGCGCGACAACGTGTTTGTCGAGCGCGTGTGGCGCAGCATCAAGTACGAAGAAGTGTACCTGCGAGCTTACGAATCGGTCAGTGATGCCCGACGCTCCATCGGCGACTATATCGATCTGTACAACACAAAACGGCCTCATTCAAGCCTGGCGGACCGCACGCCAGACGAGGCGTACTTCGCGACGCTGCCTGCGATCAAATCGGCAGCATGATTGCCCTGGACGTTCCACTTAAAAATCTCAGATTCTTGTCCGAATGAGCGAAGCCACTTCTTATAACATCTATCGCAATAACGTCACGGTTAGTTTAATTCAGGCGCTTGCCGCCGTATTCCCTGCTGTGCAGCGAATTACTGGAAATGAGTTTTTGCGTGCAATGGCACGCTTCCACCTCCGCGCATTCGCGCCGCATTTTCGCTATCTTTTCCGATGTTGGCGAGTTGACCGGTCAATGGCGCAACATGCCCTATTAGAACGACTGCGTCGGCATCTGCATTAGCAGAAATCGGGGCGAGCAACGCCGTAAGTATCAATGCGATCGGTGCGTAGACGACGGAAGCTCGAACATGGGAATGTTTCACGTTTTACCTCTGAGAGATGTGAGTTGACAGGTTTTCAGCACGATTCGAGTGCCGGCAGCCGAAAATCCATGTCCAACGACTAATTTCTGTCGCCTCCGATAAGAAATCGTTAATTGGTTCCACCGTCCTATTGAAGCATCCCTTCGATGCTTCGCCAAATTCCCAATACCGCTCCATCGGCAAGTGAAACGCCTACGACGGATATCCACGCGATCTACCTGGAGCGTAATCAGCTTTCGGTCAAGCTCAGGACATTCGTCGACTTTCTCGGCGAGCGTCTACGTAGGCCGGGAGGAATGGCGTGACACGTCATCGTTGTGGGCACCTATCGGGGATCACGCGTGGCGAATTGAACCTTGGTGACCGCTTTCGAAGATCGATGAGTCATTCGGATGTCGCCTTTGGGCTAGCGTCGAATGACGCTTGATGGCCGACTCCGGCCGCAAAAATTTGGAAGCGGATACTCTCGGCTCAGCGCAAAAGCCAGCGGAAGCGGTGAGACAGGTCACCGCCTCTTTTTTCTATCGTGCTGCCGCGTCTATCAGTTTCTGCTCGCAGACCTTTTCTCCCTTCCGCCCTCCCAACATTTCGGCCACTTTCATAGGAGAGGTTGGCGCGCTGTACAAAAACCCTTGTGCCGCAGTACAACCATGGCTGACCAGGAAGCTTCTGTGAACATCCTGCTCGACCCCTTCTGCGAGAACCTCGAACTTAAGCGCGTTGGCGATTCCAATGACCGCAAGGGCTAGGGCCTCAGACCCCTCGTCCATGCCAACTTCTCGCACAAAGGCCCGGTCAATCTTGATGCGGTCAACACTAAATTTTTTTAGATAGCTCAAGCTCGAATAGCCAGTGCCAAAATCGTCGATGGCGATCCTCACACCCAATGACCGGAGCTCGCAGAGCGTTTTTGCCACATCTTCAACGTTGCGCATGAGCGCTCCCTCTGTAACTTCAAGCTCAAGACTGCTGGCAGGCAAACAGGCATCATGCAACGCATTTCGCACAACATCGACGATGTTCGAACGCTCGAGCTGCCGGGGAGACACGTTCACTGAGATCCTTATTGCTCGCAGCCCTTCGTCTAACCAGCTTTTGGCCTGGTAACACGCTGTGCGGAGAACCCATTCTCCGATGCTTTCAATCAAGCCCGTTTCTTCAGCCACAGGAATGAACACTGCCGGCGACACACTTCCCAGCTCTTCGTCATCCCAGCGCACCAGCGCTTCCGCGCCAATTACCAGTCCGGTGAGCATGTCGACCTGCGGCTGATAAACCACGCGTAATCCTTGAGCCTTCACCGCGCGGCGGAGATTGGTAGACATCCGCAAACGCTCCGCGGCAGCGATATTGAACTCAGGTCGATAGAACTGGTACCCGTTACGGCCGCTTGCTTTGGCAGAATACATCGCAGCATCTGCATTTCGGAGAAGCGTGTCGGAGTCAAGTCCGTCTTTCGGATAAGAGCTGATGCCAATGCTTGCTTCGACATAAAGTTCTCGCTCCTCTAGATTAAAAGGCTCTTCCATCGCGGCAACGATTAGCTCGAGCAATGAGACCACTTCATGTGCGCCGGAGCGCTCAATAACCATGATGAACTCGTCACCGCCGTATCGAGCGACAAGATCGGAAGGTCGAACAAGGCCACGCAGTCTGTTTGCAACGAGTTTTAGCAGCGCATCGCCCACGCGATGCCCCAGCGAATCGTTGACTTCCTTGAATCTGTCAAGATCAAGGAAAAATAGCCACACCTGCTTACCAGTGGTTTTTGCCCGCAAGATGGCGCTTTCCAGCGACTCATCCAAACTTGTGCGAACGGGTAGACCCGTCAGCGAGTCGTACTTTGCCTGGTGCTCTAAGCGCTCCCGGTAGTCGACGAGCGCAGTCACGTCCGTCATGACGCCAACGTGGTGTGTGACACAATTGTTCTCGTCACGAACGGGCGCTACGAATACGTGGTTCCAGTAAAGTTGGCCGTCTTTTCGTTTGCTTCGCAGGGTCGTGTTCGCTTCACTTTTGGTGGCAAGTGCGTTCCGAACTACTTCCCAGTTATCTGGTTGACCATCGAGCGCGAACAACTGCTCACAATCAGCATCGAGCACATCGTTTTCGCTATATCCCGTCATTTGCTCAAAGGCTTGATTCGCGAAAATGACAATATGCCGGTCACCACGGACCTCCGAGATAATAATTCCGTTAATGCTCGCTTCTATGGCTCGACCTTGCAATCGCAGCGCGACCTCTACCTTGCGTCGCTGAGTGATGTGTTCGTAGGCTCTAAGAACTCCGATAATCTCGCCGCTTTGATCCTCCAGAGGTACTTTTGTCTCTGAAATCCACACTTCCTGACCGTCGGCGCCGAAAGCTCGACGCTCTACGTGCGCGCAGGAGAGTTCACCTGCCATCACGCGCCTATCCTCTTCCTGCGCCGCGCTCGGATCATCGCCCCATCGCAAATCGAAATCAGTGAGCCCAACAAGCTTGTGCTTGTTTGGTAAGCCGGCGTCTGCTGCAAAAATCTGATTCCCACCGACGTAACGATGACCCACGTCCTTCCAAGCGATGCCTTGCGGAACATGGTCGAGCACGAATTCGAGCGTTTGCTTCGATTGGTAAAGCTCATTCTTTGCTAAATCCGCCGACGCCAACGCTACTCTGAGGTCCTGTGCGAACCGAGCACTGCGACGCATGACGATGAGGAGCAGTACAGCCGCAATGAAACCGCAAGCGAGAAGAACCGCCGACACCCATTTGACACTGTTAGAGGAGCCAGCTATGACAGAGTCCAGTGATATATCTGCCTGAATACGGGCCGCAACGACATGCTGCATCATGCTGTAGAAGCATGCGTCTATCTCGCTCAGCGAGGAGTCGCCCAGCCTGACACCATCAGGATGGTCTCGGACCACCTCGCCCAACTCGTTGCTTCGCTGAGCGATAAGGTGCAGCATTCCCTCCAAGTCAGCCAGTTGTGGCTGACACCCGATTCGACCACTACATGCGGCGCGTGCATCCTTCAACAACGCAAGTAACTCGTCCAGATGGAACCTATAATCTTGCCTGTGATAGAACGGCTTTGTGGCAATCAGCGTATAAAGGTCTCCGTGCTCTTCCAGCATCAACTGTTGGAACCGATCGAGATCGCGTTTCAGCCGACTCGACGATTGGAGCGCAGTCATGGCGACATCTTGCTCAGCGGTCTGCTTCAGAGCAAGGAAGGTGCTTGTCCCAATTGCGGCTAGGATTGCTAGCACGGATAGTGCAGAGCGAACGCCTTCCCAAAAGTTTCCGGTGGGGTCGTTCAGCAAGCGCCGGAGCGCTGAGACGTAGATAGGACTAGACCGAGCGACGAACTCGGCGTTCTGAGTGGACATAAGGGCTTCCAAAAAATCGAAAGGCGCTTGCGGTCCAACACTCTTCGTCTGATCAAAAAGCCTTGGACGCAGCGCCTATCACGGGCAAGTTTGTGCTTAAGCGTTGACGTTGAAGGCACCGCGATTGCACACCAGCATTGGCCCCTGCTCGTTTACCGACTATCCCTGCACGTCGCAGCCCCGCTCGAGCTTTCCGAGCAGTTCATTTACCAGTTGCAAGAGCGCTGAATGGTACTCGCCAGGTAGGGTTACGTCGTCCATAAACGAGAGAACGTCTTCGACCCCTTCACGAAACTTGTGGGTGACTTCAGAGCGCTGCAACCACGTTAGTTGAGGAAGAACTGCTTCGACGAATTTCTCCAGCACCACGCTCCGTGCGCCAAGTCTGCTAAGCGATTGAGTGTTGGAGAAAACAACCATCGCCATCTCGCTCAAAACCTTTTCAGCTTCGTTCATTTAATAGTTTGACTCAAAATGATTGCCATGCATCCGCATCTGCTGCCGTCGCAACTCGCTCGCTCCGACGGTTGAAATTTGTTGCGGACGGACTTTGACCTATAGCTGCTGCAGAAACTTTTTTCACCTGTACTGGACGGACCGCGCTTCGCGCAGGCATCGGCACAGATGCCGGACGCGCGGAATCGGCCACATTGAAGATCGCCACCGCGTCTTGCAGATCGCGGGCTTGTTGAGCCATCGCTTGCGTGGCAGCTGCGGCCTCTTCTACCAAGGCAGCATTCTGTTGAGTCACTTCATCCATCTGACTGACAGCAGTGTTGACATGCTCGATTCCAGTGCTCTGTTCTTCGGATGCCGAGGAGATCTCGCCTACGATATCCATCACGCGCTTCACCGAATCTACGATTTCGTGCATCGTGCTTCCGGCTTCCTGAACAAGTTCGGACCCGGTTTGCACGCGACTGACCGATTCACTGATGAGATCTTTGATCTCACGCGCGGCGGAGGCGCTTCGTTGAGCGAGCGTTCGAACCTCTCCCGCGACGACTGCGAAACCGCGGCCCTGCTCGCCAGCACGAGCGGCCTCAACTGCAGCGTTCAGTGCAAGTATGTTGGTCTGAAATGCGATGCCCTCGATCACACTGATAATTTCAGCCATTTTGGCCGAACTGCTTGAGATTCCTTGCATCGTGTCAACCACGCGTCCCACAACCTCGCCTCCACGCTCAGCGATTGCCGTAGCAGTCCCTGCAAGGGTCGATGCTTGCTTCGCGTTGTCCGCATTGTGGCGAACGGTGCTCGTTAACTCTTCCATACTCGACGCAGTCTCTTCGAGCGAGGCTGCCTGCTCTTCGGTCCGCTGCGACAAATCTGTATTCCCTTGCGCCAGTTGACCTGCTGCGACCGAGATGGATTCACTGGACGTCTGAATACCGCGAACAATTATCGTCAGTTGCTCTTTCATAGCGCTGAGGGAATACATCAGACTGCTCTGATCCCCACCTTTAAGGCTTACCGCGGTACCCAGCTCACCAATCGCTATAGCATGCGCAATCCTCGCAGCATCGGTGGGTTCACCTCCAAGCTGCGCTCCCAGCCCGCGTGCGATGACTGAGGCTACAATCATTGCGACCACGGTTGCCGCCAAAATCAACAAAATGGACATGACAATGGATCTAGAGTAGGACGCCTCCGCCGCGATCCCAACTGCCGTCGCTCCCGAGGTGTTAAGAGCGACGATAGATGCAATGTTTTTATCTAATTCATCGCGAAGCGTCACTTGACTCCGTACCAAGGTCATCGCTTCAGCGGACTTACCGCCTCTGGCCATCGCGCGCACGTCTCGGTCGGTCGCCAAATATTTCGACATGAGCGCCTGCAAGTCGGCGTACTGGGCCTTCTCGTCAACAGTCGACATCAACTTCTCATATTCGACGCGTGCCTTGTCATAGTTTGCAATACCGATGTCAATCCGTCGGTCGCCCTCTGCGACCTCATCTGGTGTTTGAGCCGTGACAATCCGAAACTCACCAAGACGGATGTCGCGCATTCCGGCTTGAATCTGCAGAGTACTGCGCACTGCAGGCAGCCATCTATCCCGCATCTGAGCAACGTGATCATTCTCAGCATGGACCTCTATGAGACTAAAGACCCCAAGACTGACGAGCATGGCGATAACTATTGAGAACCCAAACATCAGTTGGGTCCAAACTCTCATCTTTTGCAGAAATTTCATGGTCAACACTCTTATTGTTTTCTTGATGCCTTGGCTTAGAACATCACGCGCAACGCTTCGAGTCGATCCGCTCGGTGCGTCGAGAAGCATGACTGTTTGCACAAGGGCTAAGCCTCACGCGGCTAATACTTCTTAACGGCTTAGCACGGCGCTACTGTACTCTTAATGCGACAACGCACTGTTGCGAGGTGGACAATAACTCTTGCGCGACGATTTCTGATTTGACAAGTCGCCGTCACATTAATGTGAGTTAAAGATAGAGATTATTGAAAAGCAGTAATGTCGTATTAGACCGTACTATCGCTGAACGCCTTTATGGGCATCGCGCGATGCGATAGCAGCGCAGAAAACGCTGTAAGAAATAAAGGGCGGCTCGAACGATCACCAGAGATTTGCTGGGCTCTAATCGACGTTTTTTGGATGCAATCAAGCAAGTCGCTCGAGTGATAACGTCCAGTACTATGCATCACCTTGGATTTGATTATGCACGAACTGCTGCAGGACTTCGAACACTCCTTGGAATCCATCCAGTGAAGGCGACTGAAATGGAGCTACTGCCTGTTCAACGTAGTCCGCGAACTGCTTTTTACTCAAGACGACGGGTTTCCCGCGCAATGAGCCGATTCCTGACACGTTCGAGTCGACTATGAGCGTCGCTTTCGAGTATCGACAGAAAACGTCTTCATGGCGCACATGATTTCCGTCCTGTTCAAACTCTTCTCGCGCAAACAACCTTCTTCCTTGAGTGTCTTTCTGAAAAAGGAAATCATCGTGGTACAGATGTTCGATGCATATCTGTGTCCGATCAACCCTGTGCGCCGGCACAGGCAGACAGAAAGAATAAACGTTGTTCCCATG